>NZ_FMCW01000092.1 GCF_900091595.1 Micromonospora haikouensis | reverse complement strand
CAGTGGCATCTCCGAGCCGATGCCGGTCGCCGCGACCTTCGCCTTCGGCGTGGAGGACGGTCAGATCCTCGACGACCTGGCCCGCCTGGACACGACGGTCACCGTGGTCGACGCGGCGAGTCTGCGGGGCATGATCGAGGCGGGGGAAACCTTGGAGGCGCGAGGGCTGGCCGCGTTCGAAGGCGACGACCGTGGCATCGCGGATCTGCTGGTCGACCAGATCGAGTTCGCCGACGTGCTGGTGGTCAACAAGACCGACCTGGTCGGCCCGGAGGACCTGACGGTGGTCGAGGCGCTGCTGACCCGGCTGAATCCCGCCGCCCGGCAGGTCCGTGCCGTGCACGGTCGGGTCCCGCCGGCGGAGGTGCTCGACACCGGCCGGTTCGACCTGGAGCGGGCGGAGACCGCGCCCGGCTGGGTCGCCGAACTCAACGGCGGGCACGTGCCGGAGACGGAGGAGTACGGCATCTCCAGCATCGTGTTCCGTGACCACCGGCCGTTTCACCCGCAGCGGCTGTGGGACCTGTTCGCCGCTGGCCTGGACGGCTACGGTGTGGTGCGCTCGAAGGGCTTCCTGTGGCTGGCCAGCCGCCCGGACGTGCAGGCCCTCTGGTCGCAGGCCGGCCTGTCCGGGCGGTGTGACCCGGTCGGCGTGCCGGTGGTGGTGTCTGGGGAGTGGCCGGAGGATCCCGACGAGCGGGCCGAGTTGGAGTCCCGCTGGCACCCGGTCTTCGGCGACCGGCAGCAGGAACTCGTCCTCATCGGCGTCGACCTGGACGGCGACGGCCTGCGGGCGGCTCTGACCGCATGCCTGCTCACCGACCCGGAGATCGCTGCCGGCGAGGACGCCTGGCGGGCGTTGCCGGACCCATTCCCAGAGTGGGATCTTGGCGACCTGCACGACCACGACCACGCCGAACCAGTCTCGGCCTGACCATGGCGACCGCCCTGGCACTCGAGGACGTCGCCCGGTGGCGGCGCGACTGGGAGTTCATGATGTGCCACTATCAGCCTGATCGTGACGATCTCCTCACCGTCGGTCTGCAACTCCTTGGGCGCCCAACGGAGCGAGTGCTCGATGTCGGGGGTGGCCCGGGCACCACCGCCGAGGCGGTGCTGCGGCGGTGGCCCCACGCGGACGTCACGGTCCTGGACGTCGATCCGGCCCTGCTGGCCCTGGCCGAGACGGCCCTGCCGCAGGTGCGTACCGTCCGGGCGGACATCGGCTCGCCCCGCTGGCTTCCACTGGCCGGCGGCCCGTACGACCTAGTAGTGCTTTGTCACATTTTGGTATATTTCGTAGGCTGTGGGTTTGGTGGGTCGTTAGCTCCGGTGTGGATGTGCGCGAGGTAGAGCGTCT
>NZ_FMCW01000036.1 GCF_900091595.1 Micromonospora haikouensis | reverse complement strand
AATACGTGATCACGTGGGGTCCTTCGGATAGATCGGTTTCCTTCGCAAGAACCTGTCTATCGGGGGCCCCACGCCCATCCCAGCGCCATCCGGTATGGCTGTTATGCCCGTGTCGTTCGCGCCAACGCGACGAACCTTGCTGAGATCACTTCAGTGCGGAAAAGCTTGTCTCCTATCTCGTCGGTGCCGCGTCGGGCCTGCGCGTATCCGTCTTCCTGCTCGCGATCGTCTTCACCGGAATCGAGTTCGACGACGTCGCCTTCGGGGTGGCGCTCAACATCGAGGATCTCAGCGGCGTCGCGCTCGGCACGGTCTTCGGCACGGCGATCTCGATGATCGGGGTGGTGCTCGCCCTCGCCGCGATCATCTCGCCCACCCGGATCGCCGTCCCCGGCCACTACCTCGCCCTGTTCGCCGCCGCGCCGCTGGTGCTGATCCCCTTCCTCGTGTTCGGGCCCCTCACCCCGCTCTACGGCGTGCTGCTCCTGCTGCTGTTTGCGCTCTTCCTCGGCTACGTGGCGATGCGGGAGCTTCGGCCGGGCCCGCCGGCCACCAGCGGGGCACCCTTCGTCGTGCCGATGCCGTTCGACCGGGCCCGTCCGCTTCCCGGCTGGGCCGCGATCGGGCTGGCCGTCGTCGCGCTGGTCGGCCTCGTCGCCGGCGCGGCCATGACCAGCATCGGCACGGAGGGCCTGCTGGAGGAGTTCCAGATCCCGGGGGCCCTGTTCGGTGCCACCATCGCCACCCTCGTCCTCACCCTCGAGGATGTGCTGCTGACCGTCGAACCGACCCGCCGGGGTGCCGCCGACATCGGCATCGCCAACGTCGTCGGCAGTGTCGTCTTCGGCGTCACCGGGAAGCTCGGCATCATCCTCCTCGCCGGCGGCAGCATCGTCGTCGACGACAGCGTGCTCTCCTGGCACCTCCCGGTGCTCGTCAGCATGACCGTCCTCGCCGCATGCTTCCTCCACACCGGCCGGCTGCGGCGCTGGCACGGATACGTGCTGCTCGCCGCCTACGTCGCGTACTGGGTCGTCAGCTTCGCCGTCTTCGGCGAAGCGCCGGTCGAGGCCGACTGACCGGCGCTGTCGCGCCCACACCCGACAGAAGTGGCACGCGAAGTGTCGGGTGCCCGGCACCGGTGTCGCCGCACGATGGGGGCATGGACGACACGACCCTGGTATCCCGGTTCCTTCGCGACGGCTTCGTGAAGCTGCCGGGCGCCGTCGCACCGCGCGTCGCCGCGGACTGCGCCCGGCTGCTGTGGCGGGAGACGGGCTGCGACCCGGACGACCCGGCCACGTGGACGAAGCCCGTGCACTGGGTGCCCGGCCTGGCGCAGGGGCCGTTCGCCGCCGCACCCAACTCGCCGTTCCTCCACCACGCGTACGACCTGCTCGTCGGGCCGGGACGCTGGGAGCCGCGTTACTCGCTGGGCACGTTCCCGCTGCGTTTCCCGCACCCCGACGAGCCGAACGACGCCGGCTGGCACATCGAGGGCAGCTACCTGCCGGAGGGGGCGAACTGGTACTTCACGAACCTGCGCTCCCATGGCCGGGCGCTGCTGATGCTGTTCCTGTTCAGCGAGGTAGGCGAGGAGGACGCACCGACCCGCATCCGCGTCGGCTCGCACCTCGACGTGCCGAAGGTGCTCGAGAAGTACGGCGAGGACGGGGCGAGCGGGCTGGACATCGCGCCCGACCTGGTGGCCGCCTCCGACCACCGGCCCCTCGCCCTGGCCACCGGCTCCCCGGGCGACGTGTTCCTGTGCCACCCGTTCCTGGTGCACGCGGCGCAACCCCACCACGGGACGAGGCCCCGCTTCCTGGCCCAGCCGCCCCTGATGCCGGCCGCGCCGTACGAGCTGGAGCGGGCCGACGGCGCGTACTCTCCCGTGGAGATCGCGATCCGCCAGGGCCTCGGGTGGGCATAGGCGGCTGACGAAGACGAGGGAGGCGGGACAACGGTGGGTCTGCGGGTGACTGGCCGCAACGCGCGGTTCCAGCAGTGGGAGGCTCTCCTCCGCAACCGGACCAAGCGGCAGCGCCGCGGCGAGTTCCTCGTGCAGGGCGTACGCCCGATCGCCGTGGCCATCGAGCACGGCTGGCAGATCCGGGAGCTGCTCTACGACGCCGACGTCCAGCTGTCCGGCTGGGCACGCGAGACGCTGGACACGGTCCGGGCCGAGAGGTTCGCCGTTTCCGGTGAGCTGATGCACGAGCTGGGCGGTAAGGCGGACGCGGTTCCCGAACTGCTGGCCGTGGTCGCGCTGCCGGAGGACGACCTGTCCCGCATCCCGGCCGGGCCGACCACGCTCACCGTCGTGTTCGACCGGCCCACCAGCCCCGGCAACATCGGCACCCTCATCCGGTCCGCAGACGCCTTCGGTGCGTCCGGCGTGATCGTCACCGGCCACGCCGCCGACGTGTACGACCCGAAGGCGGTGCGGGCGAGCACCGGCTCGCTCTTCGCGCTGCCCGTGGTCCGGGCGTCCGCACCCCAGGCCGTCCTGTCCTGGGTCGCCGGCCTTCGCGCCGACGGCATCGGCGTCGGCGTGGTGGGCACCGACGAGCACGGCCCACTGGAGGCCGCCGAGTACGACTTCACGCAGCCCACACTGCTCCTGATCGGCAACGAGACCACCGGTCTCAGCGCCGGCTGGCGGGCGGCCTGCGACCAGCTCGTCCGGATCCCGATGACCGGGGCCGCCAGCTCCCTGAACGCGGCGGCCGCGGCGACCGTCGTGCTCTACGAGTCGGCACGCCAGCGCAGCGGTGCCGCCCGGCGGTGTCAGACGGTGCCCTGACCGGCCGAGGGTGCGCCGAGCAGCCGCTCGATGAGCCGGGTCTCGCCCGGCCAGGCGGCGAGCAGGACGTCCCGGGGCACCTGCCGGCCGGCGTAGCGCAGGGCGAGCGCCACCACGACGATGTCGTCGAGGGGGCCGATGACGGGCAGGAACTCGGGGATCAGGTCGACGGGGCTGGCCACCCACAGGCCGGCGAGCAGGATGGCGAGCTTCGCCCGGCGGGGCACCCGGGGATCCCGGCGCAGCCGCCGGACCATGGTGACGCAGTCCGGGACGAAGGCGGCGAGGTCCCGCAGCAGGCCGGGCGGGAGCCGGCGCGCGAGCAGGATCAGCAGCGCCCAGGAGGCGACCAGCAGCGCGACCGCGCCGGCCAGGGCGACGGCCCAGTCGCGCAGGGCCAGGTCGTGATCGGGTACGGGGTGCACGACTGGTCAACGTAGTCGCGCTCCCCGGGGACGTGGGCAGGAGGTGCGGGTGTCAGCAGGAGCCCTCGTGCCAGCTGAGCTGCGTCACCGTCACCGGAATATAGAAGATGTTGCCGCCGGGGGGCGTGCAGAGCGTGTAGTGGCTCGTCGACCCGTCCGGCCAGGTGTAGGAGTATTTCATGTCGACGTTGCGGGGCGTGTAGTTGTAGTAGGTCTTCGCCGGGGCGCTGCCGGACCACTCGCCGGCGCTCACCAGGGACGGAGTCTCCACGGGGGCGGGGTTCGGGTGCGCCCAGTTGGGCCAGACGCAGAACGTGCCCTGCGTGCAGTTGCCAGGCGGCCACGCTTCGGACGCCCGGGAAGGTGCCGCCGACGCGGCGGGCGCGGTGGCCAGCAGGCTCGCGGCGGACACGGCGACGGCAAGGGACTTCAGCAGCACGGCATTCCTCCCGAACTTCATTGACTTACGTCAAATTGACGTCGCAAAGTTGAGCGGTCAAGAACTTGGCCATTTCCCTGGTCGAGTAGGCTTCCGACTGTTCTGAAACAGCGGCTACGCCCACTCGTCCACAAGGGATGAACTGCTGACTCACCGGGGCCCTGCGGCCCGGGCCCCTTCGGAGGGCGGGACGTCTGGACCGACCTGTTCGTAGGTCTGCTCAGGCTGCCGTTTCCTGTCGGACGCGCGAGACCGGGGTGTGCTGCGTCAGGTCGGAGTCGTCTACCAGTTCCGCCACGCACGGCTCCAGCATTACCTGTCGGGGGCTGACCGGGCCTGATCCGGGCTCCTGGCCCCTGGCCCCGCGCCCGTACCCGGCCGCCACCTTCGGCCTGACCGAGGACGTCTTGCGTCACTGTGCAGCTGACGCCGACAAGGGCTGCGCATAGGGCAACATTCGAGAACCGGGGTGGTGGCCGGCGGTGTGAAACTCATGGATCTCTTACTCCCGGAAGGCGGAGTCATCATGAGTAACGACACCGTGCTCATACTTTTTCCCATCGCTGTCGGCATCGTCATGCTCGGGCTCGGCCTCACGCTGACCCTCGACGACTTCCGTCGCGTGGTGCGATACCCCAAGGCGATGGTCGTCTGCCTGGTCTCCCAGATGCTGATCCTGCCGGCGATCTGCCTGGGCCTGGTCGTCGCGTTCGACCTGCGACCCGAGCTGGCGGTCGGCATGATGCTGCTCGCCGCCTCGCCGGGCGGCAGCACGGCCAGCCTCTACAGCCACCTGTTCAAGGGCGACCTGGCGCTCAACATCTCGCTGACCGCCGTCAACTCGGTGCTCGCGCTGTTCACCCTGCCGATCATCGTGAACCTGTCGGTGGCGGGCTTCGTCGGCTCGGACAGCTCGATCGGCCTCCAGTTCGACAAGGTGATCCAGGTGTTCGCTCTGGTGCTGATCCCGATCGCGATCGGCATGGCGATCCGCGCGAGGTTCACCGACGCCGCCCTGCGGTTGGAGCGCGCCGTCAAGGTCCTGTCGGTGGTGGTGCTGATCCTGATGATCTCCAGTGTGATCGCCGGCCTCGGCTCGGAGGTGTTCGACATCCTCGGCGAGATCATCCTCGCGGTGGTGGCGTTCAACCTGATCAGCATGGGCCTCGGCTACTTCGGCCCCCGGCTGCTGCGCGTCGGCGAGCGGGAGTCGATCGCCTCGGCCTTCGAGATCGGCCTGCACAACGCCAGCCTGGCCATCACCATCGGGATGAGCCCGACGCTGCTCGACAACTCGACGATGGCGATGCCGTCGGTGACGTACGGCTTCGTCATGTTCTTCACCGCCGCCGTCTTCGGTGTCGTCGTCTCCCGGCGCGTGCGCGCGGGCACCGCCACCGGCGACTTCTCGGCGGCCCCGAGCCGGGTGTGACGCCGCTGCCGCGCCGGATCCGATCCCGGTCGGGTCCGGCGCGGCCGTTCTCGCGCTCGTTGCCCTGGCCGGGGTGGTGATGCGGGCGTGCGCCGGCGGGAGGTCGGGGCGCGCCAGGACGCGGGTCGGCGGCGTTGACGGGTGGCGGCCGGCTGCCGTAACGTCGTATCGACGTGCGTCGATGGATGGTGGGGTCGTCCTGGCCGGACGCCGCATCCATCTGGCGATTCCGGGCAATTCGCCATCCGGGTCGCCGCGTCCGTCAGCAGTCAGGTCCACGGGAAACCACCGGCCCGCCAGCGACTGTGAACGCTAACATCACCCACCCCGCTTGCCCCCACCCCACCCCACCCCACCCGCCCGCCGCCACCCATCTCCACCCATCGCCACGCTCGCCGATCTTGCAGTTTGGGCCCCTCACATGGGCGTTCGGCGCTATTCGTCGGGGCCGCAAGTGCAAGATCGGCGGGCGGGCGGGCGGGCGTGGCGGAGGTGAGGCGGAAGCGGAGAGGGACACCGGGTGGCCGGATCGAAGGAGAGAAGTCATGGGGAATCGAAAGCGGCTGGCCCTGCTGGCCGTCAGCACGGCCGCGACCGTCACCGTCGCGGCCGCCGGGGTGGCCGTGGCGCAGGCGGCGGCGGCCGGGTGCGCCGTACGCTACGCGGTGTCGTCGCAGTGGTCGGGCGGCTTCAACGCCGACGTCACCGTCACCAACCTCGGCGACCCGCTGACCTCCTGGCGGCTCACCTGGACCTACGCCGCAGGCCAGCAGGCGACCCAGGCGTGGAACGCCACCGTGACCCAGAGCGGCGCACAGGTGACCGCGACGAACGTCGCGTACAACGGCGCGGTCGCCACCAACGGCACCGTCGGGTTCGGCTTCACCGGCTCGTGGAGCGGCGCGAATCCGGCGCCCACCAACTTCGCGGTCAACGGGGTGACCTGCAACGGCCCGACGACCCCGACGACCCCGCCGCCCACCACCACTGCGCCGCCCACGACGCCGCCGCCCACCACGCCGCCGCCGATCGGCGACTACCCGCCGTCGGGCCGGCTGTGCAACAGCACCGACGTGATCGACATCGGCAAGTACTGGATCCCCAACAACCAGTGGGGCGCCGGCACCGGCGCGGGCAGCCAGTGCATCTGGACCAGCGGCGGCTCCGGTGACCGCATCTCGTGGGGCACCAGCTACAACTGGAGCGGCCAGGCCGGCACCGTCAAGTCGTTCGCGGCGGCGATCCTCGGCTGGCACTGGGGCTGGCGGCGGCAGAACACCGGGCTGCCCGTGCAGCTGTCCGCCAACCGCAACGTCAACACCAGCTGGCAGTTCACCGTCACGCAGATCGGCACCGTCAACCAGAACGTCGCCTACGACTGCTGGCTGCACCCGATGGCCAACCCGGGCTCCGCCGACCAGCCCTCGGACGAGCTGATGATCTGGCTCTACCGCTCCAACGCGTCCCCCGCCGGCAGCCGCCAGGGCACGGTCACCATCGCCGGCACGACCTGGGAGATCTGGCGCGGCTACGTCGGCACCTGGAACGTCTACTCGTACGTGCGGACCAGCAACACCACCAACGCGAACCTCAACATCCGCGACTTCACCAACGACCTGGTCGCCCGGGGCTGGATGAGCAGCTCCAAGTACCTGACCAGCGTCCAGGCGGGGCCGGAGATCTTCACCGGCAACGGCCAGGTCACCACCAGCACCTACTCGGTGACCATCAACTGACCCCGGACCGTCGGCCCCGTCCGCGCCCCACGGTGTGGCGGGGCCGGCGCGTGTGGCCGACCGGGCGGGGCGGCCGCGCCGCGAGGGGCAACGGGCGCGACCGCCGGGCCAGCCGCCCGGTCAGGGCGACGACGGCGCGTCCGGGGGCGCCGTGCAGGCCGGCGGAAGGTGGAACCAGCGCAGCGCCTCGACGCCCGACGGCAGGCCGGTCGGGCCCTCGTCGAGGCGGTCGTCGCGGCCGGCGATGATCCGCCGCGCCTCGCGCAGGTGTCCGGCCAGGGCCTCCTCGCCGACCCGTTCCCGCCGGCCGACGGCCATCGGGCCGCCGGTCAGCAGGGGGCCCAGGTCGGTCAGGCGCAGCGGCCGCTCCGGGCCGCGGCGGTGCCGCCACAGGCCGCTGCCGACGTCGAACCGGTAGTCGGTCAGCAGCCGGTGCCCGTGCCGGGCGATCAGGTCGACCGCGTCAACGAGATAGTCGGCGACCACGTCGGAGATGAAGTAGTTGGAGGTGATCCGCGCCCAGCCGGGCTTGATCCCCTCGCAGCCGAGGGCGATCTCCTCCCGGAACGCGCGGGAGCGCTCCTCGTCGATCGCCAGCAGGCGGTGCCCGTAGGGCCCCGCGCAGGAGCAGCCCCCGCGCGCCTGGATGCCGAACAGGTCGTTGAGCAGCGCGACGACGAAGTTGTGGTGCAGGTGACGGTCGCCGTGGCGGATCTGCACCGACACGATGGGCAGCCGCCGGGCCCGGGTGCCGCCCAGGACCTCGATCCCCGGGTTCGCCGACCAGCGGCGCAGCGCCCGCGCCCACAGCCGCTCCTCGCGGGCCCGGATGACCTCGGTGCCGACGGCCTGCTTGAGGGCGAACACCAGCCCCGCCCGGATCGACTCGACGATCGCCGGCGTGCCGCCTTCCTCGCGGGCGACCGGGTCGTCGAGGTACCGGTGCCCGACCGGGTCGACGAACGCCACCGTGCCGCCGCCCGGGGTCGTCGGCACCCGGTTGCGGGCCAGGTCCCGGCGCACCACCAGGACGCCGGGCGTCTGTGGGCCGCCGACGAACTTGTGCGGCGACAGGAAGACCGCGTCCTTGCCGTCGGCGGCCCCCGGCGCCGACTCGCCCATCCGGAT
Organism: Micromonospora haikouensis; assembly: GCF_900091595.1. Lineage (GTDB taxonomy): Bacteria > Actinomycetota > Actinomycetes > Mycobacteriales > Micromonosporaceae > Micromonospora > Micromonospora haikouensis. The sequence goes on along the minus strand of NZ_FMCW01000036.1, from coordinate 56,227 downwards.
CGGCACGTACGGGCCGGCGGCGGCGTAGTCCCAGCACGACAGGGCGCCGTGGGCGTGCAGCAGCGCGGCGATCGCATCGGTGTCGGAGAGGATGCCGGTGACGTTGGAGGCGGCGGAGAAGCTGCCGATGCGCAGCGGCCGGTCCGCGTACCGGGCCAGTCGCGCGGCGAGCTCCGCCCGGTCGATGTGCCCGTCGGCGTCCGCGCCGATGACGACCACCTCGGCGTACGTCTCGCGCCACGGCAGCTCGTTGGAGTGGTGCTCGTAGGGGCCCACGAACACCACCGGACGCTGCCCGGGCGGGACGCGGTCGAGCAGGCCGTGGCGGTGGGTCGGCCCGTGCGGCAGCCGCAGTTCGAGCATCCCGATCAGCTTGTCGACCGCCGCCGTGGCCCCCGAACCGCAGAAGACGACGACGTGCTCGTCGGTGCCGCCGACGGCGTCGTGGACGATCCGCCGGGCGTCCTCGCGCAACTGTCCCGTCGCCAGGCCGGTGGCGGAGCTCTCGGTGTGGGTGTTGGCGTAGCGGGGCAGCACCCAGTCCCGGACGGCGTCCTCCACGAAGTCCAGGGCACGCCCCGAGGCGGTGTAGTCGGCGTACGTGATCCGGCGCGGCCCGTAGGGGCCGTCCAGCACCTCGCCCTCACCGACGATCCCGTCCCGGATCCGGGCCAACAGCCGGTCTGCCGTATTTGACGCGCCCAACGTGCCCATGGCGAACTGCCTCCCCGTGGCGGTGTCGGGGCAGGTCGGCGGGCGTCGATGTCCCGAGCGCCGACCCCAGTGTGCCCCACGCGGCCAAGGGACGGCGCGGCGGTCGGCCATCCGCGTGAGCTGGTGCCGGGACCGCTTCCGGTGCGACGATCGCGACCGTCCCTGCGGCCGACACGAGGAGAACACGATGGTCAGCGGTGCCGAGCTGGACGACTGCCGGCGGGTCGCCGAGGAGGCGGCGCGGCTCGGCGGCCGGGAGCTGCTGCGGCGCTTCGGCGACCACGGGCGGGTCGACCACAAGACGGCCTCCACCGACCTGGTGAGCGAGGCGGACCGGGCCAGCGAGGCGCACATCGTCCAGCTGCTGCGCGCCCGCCGGCCCGACGACGGCATCCTCGCCGAGGAGGGCAGCGGCCACACCGGCAGCTCCGGGCTGCGCTGGGTGCTGGACCCCCTCGACGGCACCGTCAACTACATCTCCGGCATGCCGTTCTGGTGCGTGAGCGTGGCCTGCGAGGAGGAGACGCCGGACGGCTGGCGGCCGGTCGTCGGGGTGGTCCTCGACCCGGTGCACGACGAGCTGTTCCACGCCGTCCGGGGCCGGGGCGCGTTCCGCGACGACGTCCCGCTGGCCCGGCCCGCCAGCACCGCGCTCGACGAGGTCATCCTCGCCGCCGGGTACGCCTACGACGTGGCCCACCGCAGGGTGCAGGCGGCCGTGGTCGCCGACCTGGCCGGCGACGTGCGCGGGGTGCGGATGCTCGGCTCCACCGCGCTGGCCCTGGCCTGGATCGCGGCGGGCCGCTGCGACGCGTACGTCGAGGACCGCGCCTTCCGGTGGGACTGGGCGGCCGGTCTGGTGATCGCCGTCGAGGCCGGCGCGGCCGTCGAGGTGAGCGGCAGCCGGGTCCTCGCCGCCCCGCCGGAGCTGATCGACGGGCTGCGCCCCCGGGTCGCCGCGCTGGGCTGACGCCGCCGCGGGCCGGCGTCACGGTGGTGCGCTGATGGTGCGACGGGCCGCCCGGCGAGGGGGTGCGCCGGGCGGCCCGCCACGTGTGGGGAAGGCTCAGGACAGAGCGCGGCGAGGCTGGGGGAGCCGCGCGGGACGGCTCAGACGAACAGGGTGTTCGGGCCCAGGCCGCAGACGACCCGCCCGTACAGCTCGGTGTTGGTGTCGGGGTTGATCAGCCCGTGCAGGCTCATCGCGTTGACGTCCCGGACGATCCGCTGGATCGGCACGTCCCGGTAGATGGAGGTGCCGCCGCTGGCGGAGGCGAAGATGTCCACCGCCTCCTTGGCCAGCCGGGTCGCCCAGCCGTGGTCGGCGCGCACCCGGGCCCGTTCCTCGAGGGTCCACTCGGCGCCGGTGGCCGCCTTGGTGTCGACCAGGTCAGCGGCGTGGTACGCGTGGAACTCGGCCTGCTCGATCTTCATGAGCGCGGTGCCGACCTTCAGGTGGGTGACCGGGGCCTCGCTCTGGTTCTCGTACTCCGTGTAGGTGATCTTCCGACCGGGCAGCCGGTCGAAGAACTCGTCGCGGGCGGACTTGGCCACGCCGACGGCCGCGCCCACGCCCGACGCCGCCGCGTTCAGCGCCGCCGGGGTGCGCCAGACGGGGGAGTCGGCGTTGCCCTGCGACAGGCCCTGCGGGATCATCGCCGCGCTCATCGGGATGATGTGGCTGCTCGGGACGAACAGGTCCCGGGCCACGGTGGTGACGCTGCCGGTGGCGGTCAGGCCGGTGGTGTACCAGTCGTCCACGATCTCCAGGCTGCCGATCGGCACCAGCGCCATGATCGGCTCCGGCTCCGCGTCCGGGCGCACCACGACCACCGCGATCTCCTGCCACTGCGCGTGGTGGGCCCCGCTGATGAAGTGCCAGCTGCCGTTGACGACGAATCCCCCTCCGGTGGGCACGGCCGTGCCGCCGACGCTGTTGGTGCCGCACACCCGGGCGTGGGGGACGGCGAACACCTCGTCCTGGGCCTCGTCGGGGAACAGGCCGGCGAGCCAGGTGGGGATCCACAGCACCGAGGTGACCCAGGCGGTGCTGGCGTCGCCCCGGCCCAGCTCGGTGGCGACCGCCACGAGCGTGCGGGTGTCCACCTCGTACCCGCCGTAGCGGCGGGGCGTGCGGAGCTTGAACAGCCCCGCCTCCTCGATCGCGGCTACCGTCTCGTCGTGCAGCCGACGATTCTCCTCCTGCCACGCCGCGTGCTTGCGGATCAGCGGGACGAGACCCGCCGCCCGCTGGACCAGCTCCTCGTGGGTGGGTGCTTCGGTGGTCGTGGACACGTGTCCTCCTCAACGGGGCGACCGGATCGACCGGGGTCGTGTCGGCCAGGCGCCCTCGACGCTGTCACACTCCGCGCGCCGCAACCTCTTCCGGATTGCCCGGCGTCCATACAGGACGACCGGACGCGGAAGGGCACGAGGGGAGAAGTCGGCATGCGGGGCCCGTGCCAGGCTCGCAGGTGTCGCCCGGCCTTCCCCCGGCCCGGCGGCGACCGTTGAGGGAGGAACGATGGCTTTTCCGCAGATCGTCTCGCGTGAGGAATGGACCACCGCCAGGGAGCAGCTCCTGGAGGAGGAGAAGGCGCTGACCCGCGCCCGCGACCAGCTCAGCGCCGCCCGCCGGGCCATGCCCGTGGTGCCGGTGGAGAAGGAGTACGTGTTCGACTCGCCGTCGGGCCGGGTGACGCTGCTCGACCTGTTCCAGGGCCGCCGCCAGCTCATCGTGCGGCACTTCATGTTCGCCCCGGAGGCGAAGGAGGGCTGCGTCGGCTGCTCGATGCAGGCCGACAACGTCGGCAACCTGTCGCACATGCACGCGCGGGACACCTCGTTCGTGATGATCGCCCGCGCGCCGATCGAGAAGATCGAGCAGTTCAAGGCCCGGATGGGCTGGAGCCACATCCCGTGGGTCTCGTCGTTCGGCAGCGACTTCAACTACGACTTCAACGTCTCGATGGAGAAGGGCGAGCTGCCGGCGGTCAGCTCGTTCATCCGCGACGGCGAGAAGATCTACCACGCCAGCTCGGTGTTCGACCGGGGCGGCGAGGTCTTCATCAACACCTACAACTACCTCGACGTCACCCCGCTGGGGCGGCAGGAGGAGGGGCTGGCCCACCCGTGGGACTGGTGGCGTCACCACGACCGCTACGACTCCGACGAGGCCGTCAACCCGGGTGAGAACTGGTGGACCGGGGTCAACAAGTTCCGGGTGCGCCAGGACGGCGCGCCCGCGCAGCCGGCGGAGGCCGGGACGCAGTGACGCCGGTGTGGTGGGGCGCGGCGGCGCTCCACCCGTCGGGGCGGCCGGTTCCCGGCCGGGCGGCGCAGGCCGTCCCCGGGGAGCCGGCCGCCGCCGTGTGCGCGGGCGGCCCCGAGGGGTGGATTCCCGCGGGTGCGGGCGGCACCGGGTGCGCGGACGACTCAGGGGACGGTGACGCTGTGCCGGGGCGGGGGCACCGGGGCGGGGGCGCGGCGGGGGATGCCGCCGAGCATCCGCAGCGCCGCCGCCGACGGCGAGCCGGCCTCGACCGTGAAGGTGACCAGCATCAGGTCGGGGGTGTCCTCCAGCCGCAGCGTGTGCTGGTTGACCGTCAGCGCCCCGACGACCGGGTGGGCCATGTCGTAGGTCATCGTCTCGCAGGTGCTCACCGGGTGCTCGGCCCACATGCCGGCGAACTCGGGGCTGCGCGACAGCAGCTCCTCGACCAGCCCGACGACCCGGCGGTCGCCCCGGTAGCGCCCCACGGCCATCCGCAGGTAGGCCACCACCGAGCGGGCCTTGCCCGGCCAGTCGGCGTACAGCTCGCGCATGCGCGGGTCGAGGAAGACCGACCTGCTCATGTTGGGCGCCTCGTCGAGGTGCCAGGCGAGCAGGGCGTGGCCCAGCGGGTTCCAGGCGTGCACGTCGGTCGCGGCGCCGAGCACCATCGCCGGCACGTCGGGCATCATCGCGAGCATCTGGTGCAGGGCCGGCGGCGTGGTGTGGGACCGGGTGGCCCGGCCGGTCGTCGCCCGGCCGGGGCGGGCCAGCACGAACAGGTGGGCCCGCTCGTCGCCGTCGAGCTGCAGCGCCCGGGCGACCGCGTCGAGCACCTCGTCGGACACGTTGTGCGCCTGGCCCTGCTCCAGCCGGGTGTAGTAGGAGACGCTGACCCCGGCGAGCTGGGCCAGCTCCTCGCGGCGCAGCCCGGAGACCCGCCGGCGCTCGCCGTAGCGGGTCAGGCCGGCGTCCTGCGGGCGGATGACGCCGCGTCGCGATCGGAGGAACTCGCCCAGCGGATTCATGCGACTCAGTATGACCGACGAGCATGACACTGTCAGTGGTACCCACCGTAGGAGTACCAACGGTTTCCGGCCGGGCGGGCGGAGTCCGCCGGACCCGGCCGGAGCCGGACTAGTGTCCTGATCGGACGGTCAGGCCGTTTCGGTCAGGAAGCGCAGGATGTGGGCGTTGGTGATCTCCGGCTGTTCGGTCAGCGGGACGTGCCGCGAGTCGGGGACCAGCGCGCCGGCCGACCCCTTCGGCAGGGCCTCGACGATCCGGGCCAGCTTCTCCTCGTTCATCGCGAAGGCGACGTCCTGCACGCCGAAGATGTTCAGCGTCGGCTGCGTCGGCAGGGCGCCCCACAGCGCCCCCTGCTCGGCCCCCCACTCGGGGGTGCCGAACGTCGCCGGCGGGAAGTTGGTCCGGTACATGCCCAGGGCGGCGTGCAGGTTCTCCGGCTTGCCCAGGGCGGCCCGGATGTCGGCCAGGTCCTGCGTGACGTCGTAGCCGTCGCGGGAGTACTTGTGCAGCATGAACTCCAGGAAGGCCAGGTCGTTGGCGGCGACCAGCTCGTCGGCGGCGGCCATCTGGAAGAACCAGAAGTGGGCCTGGACGTTGATGCCCCGGGGGTCGAGCAGGTACTCGCCGAAGAACTGGAACGGCGGCACGTCACAGGCGACCAGCCGCGACCAGCGCTCCGGCGCCTGCACCACGGCGGCCCACGCGACGGCGGCCCCGAAGTCGTGCCCGATCAGCACCGCCCGCTCGTCGCCGCCGAGCACCTCGTGCAGCGCGTTGACGTCGGCCACCATGTCGCGGATGTGCTCGCGGCCCGGCGGCGGGACGGAGCTGGGGGCGAAGCCGCGGGTCCACGGCGTCACCACCCGGTAGCCGGCGTCGACCAGCACCGGCACCAGGTGCCGGAACGAGTTGGGGGTGAACGGGAAACCGTGCACCAGCAGGGCCAGGGGGCCCTCGCCGAACTCACGGTATGCGATGTCGACACCGTTGACGGTGACCTGTGATTGACGCATGGGATGCCTCCTCGGCGGGCATGGATTGCACCAAGACTGGCCGAGCCGAACACCCCCCGCTTCTTCCTGCGTGCTGCCTCGTTGTAATGCGCGGACCTGGGAGGGCGAGGGTGGAGTACGCACTGGTGATCTATCACGACGAGGCCGGCGAGCTGAGCCCCGCGGAGATCGACGACCACCCCCGGCACCGGGCCTGGCTCGACGAGGTGCGCCGGCGCGGGGCGTTCGCGGGCGGGCAGCGCCTGCGCCCCGGCCGCGCCGGCCGCACGGTGCGCTCCCGGGCCGGTGCCACGCTGGTCTCCGACGGGCCGTTCGTCGAGGCCCGGGAGCAGGTGGGCGGGTTCGTCCTGCTGCGCTGCGCCGACCTCGACGAGGCGACGGAGCTGGCCGCCCTGCACCCGTTCGCCGAGCTGGGCGTCATCGAGGTGAGGCCGGTCTGGAGCCGGTGACCTTCACGGTCGACGCCGCCGTGGCCGCGGCGTTCCGCCGGGAATACCGCCAGCTCGTCGGCACACTGGTCGCCCTCACCGGGGACCGGGCCCTGGCCGAGGACTGCGTGCAGGACGCGTTCGCCGCCGCGGTGCAGCGCTGGCGCGGCGAGGGAGTGCCACGCCGGCCCGGGGCCTGGCTGACGACCGTGGCACGCAACCGGGCCGTCGACCGGCTGCGGCACGAGAGCATGGCCGCCGCCCGGCTGCGCGAGGCCGCGGTCACCCTGTCGGCGTACGACGACGCCCCGCCGGTGCCGCCGGTGATCCGCGACGCCCAGCTCCGGCTGATCTTCACCTGCTGCCATCCCGCGCTGTCGCTGACGTCGCAGGTCGCGCTGACCCTGCGTACCGTCGTGGGGTTCGGCCCGGACGAGATCGCCCGCGCCCTCCTGGTCACGCCGGGCACCCTCGCGCAGCGGCTGGTGCGGGCCCGGCGTGGCGTCCGCGAGGCCGGCCTGCGCGGCGAGTTGCCGCCGGCCGCCGAGCTGCCCGGCCGGGCCGCGGCGGTGCGCGCGGTGCTGTACCTGCTGTTCACCGAGGGGTACGCCGCCACGGCCGGCGCGGACCTGCTGCGGCGCGGGCTGTGCGCGGAGGCCGTGCGGCTGGCCCGCCTGCTGGCCCGGCTGCTGCCCGACGACCCGGAGACCCTCGGGCTGCTCGCGCTGATGCTGTTGCACGACGCCCGGCGCGACGCCCGCACGGACGCGCACGGCGACCTGGTGCCGCTGGAGCGGCAGGACCGCCGACGGTGGGACCGGGGCCGCATCGCCGAGGGGATGGACCTGCTGGAGCGGGCGCTGCGCCACGGGCGGCCGGGCCCCTACCAGGTGCAGGCGGCGATCGCGGCCTGCCACGCGAGCGCCCCCGACGCCGCGCGCACCGACTGGGCCCAGATCGCCGGGCTCTACGCCGAGCTGGCCGAGCTGACGCCCTCGGCCGTGGTGCTGCTCAACCGGGCGGTGGCGGTCGCGATGGCGCACGGCCCGCTGCGCGGGCTGGAGCTGCTGGAGCAGGTGGAGCGCTCCGGCGAGCTGGCCGGTCACCACCTCGTCCCGGCCGTCCGCGCCGACCTGCTGCGCCGGCTCGGCCGGCGGGACGACGCGGCCGGGGCGTACCGGCGGGCGCTCGGGCTCGCCGGCAACGACGTCGAGCGCCGCTACCTGCGGGACCGCCTGGCGGAGGTGACCGGCACCTCTGCGGATCAAGCCAAATAAATCGGCAGCAAATGTATATTTCCCCGAGGGTCGCCCGTCGGTCTGACGAACCCGGTCCGGCGCCGCCGGACCCGCCCACGACGAGGGGATCAGACATGCTGCTGGAGAACAGGACGGCGATCGTCTACGGCGCCGCGGGCGCGCTGGGCAGCGCGGTGTCGCGCGCCTACGCCCGGGAGGGCGCCACCGTGTACCTGGCCGGCCACCACCTGGACCGGGTCGAGATGCTCGCCAAGGAGATCGCCGCCGACGGCGGCCGGGCGTACGCCCACCAGGTCGACGCGCTCGACCCGGAGGCGGTCGACGCCCACGCGGAGCTGGTCGCCGAGCGGGCCGGGAGCATCGACGTGTCGTTCAACGCCGTCGGCCTGGACCACGTGCAGGGCGTCCCGCTGCGCGAGCTGTCCCTGGACGACTTCCTGCTGCCGATGAACACCTTCGTGCGCACCCAGTTCCTCACCACTGCGGCGGCGGCGCGGCGGATGGTGGAGCAGCGCAGCGGGGCCATCGTGGTGCTGTCGACGTCCGCCGCGCGGGCGCCCATGCCCTCGGGCGGCTTCGGCGTGGCCTGCGCCGGCATCGAGTCGCTGGCCCGGGAACTGGCCGGCGAGGTGGGCCCGTTCGGGGTGCGGGTGGTCTGCCTGCGGCCCGACGCGATCCCGGAGAGCGTGCAGCACGGCTCGTACGTCCGCGAGACGTGGCGGCGCGCGGCCGAGGCCAACGGGGCGACGCTGGAGGACATGCTCGCCGCCAAGCCGGGCATGCCGAACCCGCTGCTGGGCCGGGCGGTGACCCTGGCCGACGTGGCCGGCACCGCCGTGTACCTCGCCTCGGACCTGTCCAGCGGCCTCACCGGCTCGATCACCACCGTCGGATGCGGAGTGCTCGTCGACTGATCGCCCGCCGGCTGCCCGGGGTCGCGGTCCCCGGGCAGCCGGTGCCTCTCGACGGCGGGCGGGAAATAGAGCAAGCTCGAAGAGAGCGCCGTGCGGGTAGCGTGGAACGGGACCGGCACGGCGGGTGCCGAGGGTGCCACTGCCAGTGGTACGCATGGCAGGGGGATAGGTAGCAGGGCCGCGGCTACCTAGGGTTCGTGGTCATGGCGGAGAACCAGAGCACGTCGGAGCAGCTCAGCTCCGCGCAGAAACTTGCCCTATTCGTCCTGCTCGGCGCGCAGTTCATGCTGTCGGTCGACTTTTCCATCCTCAACGTGGCGCTGCCCCGCATGGGGGAGGGCGTCGGCCTCTCGCTGGCCGACCTGCCGTGGGTGGCCAGCGCGTACGCGCTGCCCGCCGCCGGCTTCACGCTCCTGTTCGGCCGGGTCGCCGACCTGTTCGGCCGGCGGCGGCTGTTCCTGACCGGCATCGCGCTGCTCACCGTGGCCTCGCTGCTCGGCGGCTTCGCGACCAACGCGACGATGCTGCTCAGCGCCCGCGTGCTGCAGGGCTTCGCCAACGCGATCGCCATCCCGGCCGCGATGGCGCTGCTGATCACCACCGTCTCCGACGAGCGGGCCCGCGCCCGGGTGCTGGGCCTCAACGGCGCGCTGCTCTCCGGTGGCTTCACCGTCGGCGCCCTGGTCGGCGGCAGCCTGGTCAGCGCCCTGGACTGGCGCTGGGCGTTCTGGATCAACGTGCCGGTGGCGGTCGCCATCATGGTGCTGACCCCGCTGGTGATCAAGGAGAGCGTCCGTCCCGCCGGCATCAAGCTCGACGTGCCGGGCGCCGTCACGGTCACCGCCGGCCTGCTCGCCCTGGTCTACGGCGTGAGCATGCAGAGCTGGATCGGCCTCGTCATCGGCGCGGTGCTCATCGCGGCCTTCTGGTTCGTCGAGCTGAAGGCCAAGGCGCCCCTGGTGTCGCTGACCCTGCTCAACCGGCCGAACATCAAGTGGGGCAACTACGGCGGCATCGTCGCCTTCGTGATGGCCAGCGGCGTCAACTTCGGCCTCACCCTCTACATGCAGGACGTGCTCAAGATGGCCCCGTTCACCACCGGTCTGGTGTTCGGCGGGCCGGGCCTGGTGGCCGTCGTCGCCGGCGTCATCGCCGGCCGCATGATCGGCAGGTACGGCTACCGCAACGTCCTCGCCGTCGGCCTGCTGGCGCAGGGCCTGACCACCGTCCCGCTGCTGCTGACCGGCACGTCGACCACGCCGAGCCTAGCCCTGATCGTGCCGTCGCTGTTCCTGATGTACTTCGGGCACGTCACGGCCGTCGTCGCCTACACGGTGACCGCCACCTCCGGCCTGGACGACTCGCAGCAGGGCCTGGCGACCGGCCTGGCCACCCTGGCCCAGCAGATTGCGGTCACCATCGGCATCCCGATCTTCGGGGCGCTCGTGGCCGCCCGCACGGACGTGCTGGACGGCGTCCACTTCGCCATGCAGGTGCAGATCGTGGTGATCCTGGTGTCCGTGGCGCTGATCTGGATCGGCCTGCGGGACCGGGGCGTCCCGGCCGGGCCGTCGTCGTCCGCCGCCGAGCGGCAGGAGCCGGTGCCCACGGCCGAGGCGCAGCAGCCCGCGCCGGTGCCCGTGCCGCGAAAGGTCAGCGAGAACACGGTCTAGGCGCCCCCAGCGCGCCTGTCGACCGCGGTGTACGGAGCGTCGGTCCCACACCCCCCTGGGCGCTCCGTACACCGCGTGGTCGCGCCTCGGGCCGTCTGCCATCCGGCGGGCGGCCCGCGTCGTGTCGGGCGGCGGCTGTCGGGCGCTGCCTGTCTCAGGCGGCTGCGGTGCCGGCCTGCCGGCAGTGTCGGCCTGAGGGCGCGCGGGGACCCGCCTACAGTGGTCGGCCCCGCCTGCAGCGGTCGGTAGAGGTTGGTCCCGCCGGCGCCTAGGGAGCTGAGTCAGCTACGACATCACCGGCCAGCGTGGTGCCTGCCGGCGAGCCGGGCAGCACCGGCCCGGCCCCCGGGGCACCGCGCTGGCCGGCGTGATCCGACGTGATGTCGTAGCTGACTCAGCTCCCTAGTCGGCACGCGAGTGTGCCGGAGGCGGCACGCGCCGCGTCGCGTCGCCGGCCACCGTGCCCGTTCCCGGACCGCCCCAGGTCGCGAGACCCAGGCCACGAGACCCCAGGCAGGCCCCGACCCCCCAGGGCCCACAGTGAGACGGGCGCCCCGCGGGGTTTCGCACCGCGGGGCGCCCGTGTCGGTGGGGACCGGTCAGGACTGCCGGAGCCAGTCGGCGAGCCGCTCACCGATCATGATGGAGGTGAGGTTGGTGTTGCAGTTGACGATCGACGGCATGACGGAGGCGTCGCAGACGTAGAGGCCCTCGGTGCCGTGCACCCGCAGCCGCTCGTCGACCACCGCCCCCTCGTCGCCGGCCGCGCCCATCCGGGCGGTGCCGACGGGGTGGTAGCCGCTGTCGAGGCTGAGCCTGACGTAGTGGCGCATCAGCTCGTCGTCGGCGACCATGTCCTCGCCGAGCACCACGAACCGCTGCCCCTGGTCGTTGATGCCCGCGGTCTGCATGAACTGCCAGCACTGGCGCACGGCGTCGACGAGGGTCTGGATGTCGCGCTCGGTGTCGAGGAAGTTGAGCACGACGTCCGGCGGGGCGGTGGGATCGGCCGACGTGAGGGTGAGCCGTCCCCGGGACTCGGGCCGCTGGTGCACGACCATCACCCCGAAGATCGTCTTCGCGGCGGCCAGCATCTGCAGCTCGGGGAAGAGCGTCAGGTCGAAGTGGTTGATCATGTAGTACTGGAGGTCGTTGAACTCCGTCGAACCCGGCGCGGTGGTCCGCAGGATCGTCTGCAGGAACGGGTCCTCGGGGCTGAAGCTCCCCTCCTGCGGCACCATGAACGCGCCGGTGCGCGGGTGGTCGATCAGGTCCGCGCCCACCCCGGGCCGGTCCAGCACCACGTCGATGCCCAGCCGCCGCAGGTCACCGGCCGGGCCGATGCCCGAGCGCATGAGGATGGCGGGCGAGTTGACCGCCCCGGCGGCCAGCACGACGGTGCCGGCCTCGATCACCTCCGTGCCGCCGCCGGCCTTGGCGACCTCGACGCCGCGCGCCCGGTTGCCGGTGAACAGCACCCGGTTGACCTGGACCCCGGAGCGGATCTCCAGGTTCTCCCGGCCGCGTGCCTCGGCCAGGTACCCCATCGCGGTGGAGAACCGGTGGCTGCCCTGGCGGTTGGACGGAATGGGGCCGACGCCGGTGGCCTCCGGGTGGTTGTGGTCCTCGACCTCGGGGAAGCCGGCCTTGACGCAGGCGTCGCGGAACACGTGCTGCACCGGGGTCATCTCGTCGGGCGTGAACCGGTGGATCGGGATGGGGCCGCCCTTGCCGTGGTATTCGTTGTCGAAGTCCTGGTCGTCCTCGAGCCGCTTGTAGAACGGCAGCACCTCGTCCCAGGCCCAGGCCGGGTTGCCCAGCTCGGCCCACTCGTCGAAGTTGTTCGGGGTGCCGCGCAGCGCGATGGTCGCGCCGACGGCGGAGGAGCCGCCGGTGACCTTCCCGCGCGGGAAGATGATCCGCCGCCGGTCGGTGATCTCGGCTTTGAAGTGCCAGTCGTGGCGGTCCATCGACATGGCGCTGCCGTCGATCAGGTCGGTCGGCGTCTCGGCCACCGTCGCGAAGTCGGGGCCCGCCTCCAGCAGTAGCACCCGGCGGGCGGGGTCCTCACTGAGCCGGGCGGCCAGCGCGGCTCCGGCGGAGCCGGATCCGACCACCAGATAATCGATTCCGTGCATCATCGGCGTCCTTCGGTGCGTGGGGGATGGGCGATCCTGCCGGCGTGGGCGGACAGGAGTGGATGCGCTTCCATTGCGGACGTGCTCGGGACCCGTCCTGAGCATCACACCGGGGGATGCGCGTCGCTTCTCCGCCGTTGCCGTGCGCTGCCGTCGGCGCGCTGTCAGGCGCGGGGGGAGCGCCGCCGGCGAGCCCGGGCCAGCGAGGCGGCGGTCGCCTCGTAGTCGTCGCCCGCGCCGGCCATCAGCGAGCGCAGCTGCGCCTCGAAGCAGACGTCGGCGTCGTACGGGTCGATCAGGTAGCCGCCGAGTTCGAGGCTCACCAGCCCGTGCAGGGCGATCCACATGTTCTGCGCGACCAGCAGCGGGTCCCCGGCCCGGAACCGGCCCTGCTCGGTGGCCCGGGCCACCGCGTCGACCAGCGGCTGGAGCGTGTACTTGCCGTGCTGCCGGTCGCCTTCGGACAGGGCGAACCCGCCGAGCGCGGCGCTGCCGAACATGACCTGGTAGAGCTGCGGGTGGTCGAGGGAGTTGGCCCGGTACGCGTACCCGAGGGCCATCACGTCGGCGACCGCGTCGGAGGTGGCCCGCACGGTCGACATCCGCCGGTGCAGCCGGGCGAAGCCCTCGTGCACCATCGCCCGGACCAGGTTGTCCATCCCGCCGAAGTGCGTGTAGACGGCCGTGGTCGAGGCGCCCACGGCGGCGGCGAGGCGGCGCGTGGTGAGGCCGGCGGCGCCCTCCTCGGCCAGCAGCCGGGCCGCGGCCTCCAGCAGGGCGGTCGCCAGGGTCGGGTCGATTCGGCGCGGACTCACGTTGACATGATCTCACGCCCGGCGTACCTTCGATGAAGTAACGCTGTTACGTAACCGCGATACGCAAAAAGATCGCCCCAGCTCGTGGAGGCCGCAATGAGCGTCGTCGCCCTCGCCCCCAGAACCCCCTACCGCAACGACAACCGGCGCCCCGTCGCCACCGAGGCGACGGAGCTCGACCTGACGGTCACCGGGCGGCTGCCCGCCGAGCTGGACGGCTGCTTCGTGCGCATCGGGCCCAACCCGGTGGGCGGCGACCGGCCCGGCCACGCCCTCGTCGGCGACGGCATGGTGCACGGCGTGCGCCTGCGCTCCGGCCGCGCGCTGTGGTACCGCAACCGGTGGATCCGCACCGACCGCACCACCCGAGCCCTGGGCGAGCTGGCCCTTCCCGGCCCGCGGCACGGGCTGTCCGACAACGCCAACGCCAACGTCATCCGGCACGGCGGGCGCACCCTCGCCCTCGGCGAGGCCGGCGTGCTGCCGGTCGAGCTGGACGACGAACTGGGCTCCGTGGCCCGCATCGACTTCGACGCCACCCTGCCGCACGGCTTCGCCGCCCACGCCGAGTGCGACCCGGTCACCGGCGAGCTGTTCGCCGTGGCCTACTACCACGAGCTGCCCTACGTCGAGCACCTCGTGCTGACCCCCGAGGGGCGGGTGCGCCGCAGCGAGCGCATCGAGGTCGCCGGGCCGCCGCTGATGCACTCGCTGGCGCTGACCGACCGGCACTCGGTGCTGTTCGACCTTCCGGTCACCTTCTCGCCGACGCTGGCCCGGGCGGGCTCCCGCTTCCCGTACGCGTGGCAGCGCGGGCGTGCGGCGCGGCTCGGGCTGCTGCCCCGCGAAGGGCGCGGCGCCGACGTGCGCTGGTTCGACGTCGACCCCTGCTACGTCTTCCACCCCGTCAACGCCTACGAGGTCGACGACACCTGCGTGGTCGACGTGGTGCGCCACGACCGGGTCTTCGACCGCGACCTGCACGCCCCGGGGGAGTCCGCGCCGACGCTGTGGCGCTGGACGCTGGACCTGACCCGGGGCACCGTCGCCGCCGAGCAGCTCGACGACATCCCCCAGGAGTTCCCCCGCATCGACGAGCGCCGCAAGACGATGCGGCACCGGTACGCCTACACGGTGGCCATGCAGTCCGGCGCGGGGGTGCTGGGCGGCTCGGCGCTGCTGCGTCACGACCTGCAGCGCCGGGAGGTGGCGGTGCACGACTTCGGGCCGCACCGGGAGGCCGGGGAGGCGGTGTTCGTCCCGCGCGGGCCGCTCTCGGCCGAGGACGACGGCTGGCTGTTGACGTACGTCCACGACGGGCGCACCGGCCGCAGCGACCTGGTGGTGCTCGACGCCGGCGACTTCACCGGGGAGCCGGTGGCCGTCGTGCACCTGCCCGGCCGGGTGCCCAGCGGATTCCACGCCAACTGGATCGGCTCCTGAGCCGACGCCCGGAGAACGGACGGGTTTCCGACAGCACCTGGGCAATCTGGAGGAACTGCGGCGCGGGTCGGCCGGTTAGCTTCGCGGCAGCCGCTGTCTCGCTTCACACGGGCCGTATGGCGATTCTCCCGCGTTTCCACTCTCCCGCGTCATTACGGAAGGTGTAAAAGATGTCCCAACCCCTCTCCACCGCTGCTCCGTCCTCGGGGCTGCTCGGCCGGCTCAACGGGGCCCACCACCGGGCCGCCCTCAACGTCTTCCTCTTCGTCGTGCTGGCGCACTGGGCCGAGCACCTGGTCCAGGCGTACCAGATCTGGGTCCTGGGGATGCCCCGGCCGAAGGCGCGGGGGGTGCTCGGGCAGTTCTACCCGTGGCTGGTCTCCTCCGAGTGGCTGCACTACGGCTACGCCATCGTGATGCTGGTCTTCCTCTTCGCGCTGCGCCGGGGCTTCGTCGGCCGCGCCCGCACCTGGTGGACCGTGGCGCTGGCCATCCAGTTCTGGCACCACATCGAGCACTTCCTGCTGCTGTGGCAGGTGCAGTCCGGCACCATGTTCTTCGGCCAGAAGGTGCCGACCAGCATCCTGCAGCTCGTGCTGCCGCGGGTGGAGCTGCACCTGTTCTACAACTCCGTGGTCTTCATCCCCATGGTGATCGCGATGTACCTGCACCTGCGGCCGAACCGGCAGGAGCAGGAGCTGATGACGTGCAGCTGCGTCGGGCACCGCGTCGCCGGCCGGTCCCTCGCCCCCCATGCCGCGTGAGCTGAGCCGCCCGTCCGGTGGCCGTCGCCGGGCGGCGGCCACCGCCGTGGCGGCGGCGGTCGCCGGGCTGCTCGCGCTCACCCCCGGTGCGGCCCGGGCCGCCGATGGCCCGGTCTCCGCCGAACCGTCGGCCGGCGCGGTGCTCACCACCGCGCCGGCCGAGGTGACCCTGGGCTTCGACGCCGAGGTCGACGAGGGACAGTCGCACGTCGCGGTGCTCGACGCCACCGGCGGGCGGCTCACCGACGCCGAGCCGACCCGCGTCGGCTCCACCCGGCTGCGGCTGCCGCTGCGCATCGACGGCGCCGGCGACTACACCGTGGCCTACCACGTCACCTTCGCCGACGGCACGACCAGCACCGGGGCGTACCGGTTCAGCGCGGGCACCGGCGTCGCGCCGGCCCCCCTGGACGACGCGGCGCGCCAGGCCAGCACGAATGTGGTGGTCGACGCGCACGGGCACGGCATCGACGGCTTCAGCGCCTTCCTGCTGTTCGTCGACGGCGTGGTGCTGGTCGTGGTCGTCGCCCTGCTGTGGCTGCGCCCGCGCGGCGGGCGGGCGCGGTCCCTGCGTATCGACGAGTCCCGGGCCTGACGGGCGAGGCACGTGACGGCACCCCGGGCGACGCGCAGCGGCGCCGACGAGATCCGTCGGCGCCGCTCGTGCGGGCGGTCAGGGGATGGGGAAGAACGCGCGGACGAACTTCTCCCACCCGCGCTCACCGATCATCGCCCGCATCTTCGGCAGCAGGCGCGGCGGCATGCCGAGCCGGTAGCGGATGCGCGGGTTCGGGGTGGACACCGCCGTCTCCAGGACCTTGGCGACGTTCTCGGCGCGGACGGCGATCTTGCCGCGCAGCGGCGGGTTGTCGCTGAGCCGGTACGCCTGGTGCCAGTCGACGAAGTGCTCCCAGAAGTCCCGGTACAGGGCGGGGTTGTCGTGGGTGTCCATGCCCAGGTCGGCGACGCTGTCGGGGACGAAGCCGCCCAGGATGGGCGCCGGCTGGAGCACCACCACCTTGATGCCGAACGGGGCGACCTCCAGGCGCAGCGAGTCGCTGATGGCCTCCAACGCGTGCTTGGTGGCCTGGTAGTAGCCCCGGCCCGGGGTGGCGAACATGCCGAAGATCGACGACATCATGATGATCCGGCCGCCGCCCTGCTCCCGCATGCCGGGCAGGACCAGCTGGGTGAGCCGGCACAGCCCGAAGACGTTCGTCTCGAACTGGGCGCGGACCTCGTCCATCGGGGTCTCGCCGATGGTGCCGTTGAGGCTGTACGCGGCGTTGTTGATCAGCGTGCCGACCGCGCCGTGCTCGTCGGTGATCCGCTTGACCGCGGCGGTCATCGACTCCTCGTCGTTGACGTCGAGGTAGAGCACCGTGATGCCCTCGTCGGCCAGGTCGGCCAGGGCCTCCACGTTGCGTCCGGTGGCGTAGACCGGCCAGCCGGCCCGGTGCAGCCGCAGCGCGGTGGCCTTGCCGCTGCCCGAGGACATGCCGGTGCCCGACGAGGCGCCGGTCAGCAGGATGGCGCGTGACTGGGTCATGATGGCGTCCCTTCCCGGCCGCGGGTCACTCGTCGCCCAGCCGCGCGATGCGGCTGCGGTCGACCGAGGAGCCCAGTCCGGTGGCGTCGACCAGCCGGTTGATGAACGCGAACAGGCAGGCGCAGAAGACCGCCTCGAGCATCTCGGCGTCGCTCCAGCCGGCGGCGGCGGCCTGCTCCCAGTCCGCGTCGGTGATCTTGTACGCGCCGGTGCTCACCTTCGTCACCAGCCGCATGAGCGGCATGGTGCGCTCGTCGACGGGCAGGTCCTCGACGCTGTCGGCGTCCGACACCGCCTCCAGCAGCTCGTCGCTGCCGCCGAACTGGCTCAGGAACCAGCTGTGCGTCCCGACGCAGTACGGGCAGCCGTTCAGCTTGGACGTCCAGGCCGAGATCAGCTCCTTGAGCTGCCGGGGCAGGGTGTCCCCGCCGAAGATGCCGCCGTAGCCGGCGAGCACCACCGCGAGCAGCCGCGGATTGGTGGAGGTGAGCCGGAACATGTCGGGCACGAATGGCAACCCGGTAACCGCCTTGATTTCTTCGTAGAGTTCGGCGGTGCGGCCCTGCGCCTGATCCTCGTCAATCATCGGGACTCTGATTCCCGGCTGTCTCGTCGTCGTTTCCATGAGCCATCTCCTCGTTGCTCGGGCGATCTGAGGCCAGGCGGACGACGGTGCGTTCCACGACGAAGTAGGGCCGCTGTCGGTGCTGGCCGCAGCAATCTCCGACGGGGCTGCGGGGCGACACGGAAACGCTGGCGACGGCGGTCGGGCAGCGATTCCGCTGGCCCATGATGGCACGTCGTCGCTGCTGGAGTGCTCTCCCAGATTGCCTACTGCGGGAACTGTCCTGCGGTTGAACCGACGGCGCGGTTGGACCGTACTGCCTACTGGCTGAAGGCACTTTTCGCCGATAACCTGTTTTCAATTCACAGAGACGGATGAGGTACGTGATGCCGGCAAGTGTTCTGCGACCGGTGCTGGGCGCGCTCGGGTTGACGCAGATCCGTTACGTCGACCCGGTGCGGCGGGGGCGGGCCAGCGGTCTGGTGGCCGAGGTGTACAGGCAGGTGGAAAGGGACTTCGGTGTGCTGGCCCCACCGATGGCCCTGCACGCCCCGGCGCCGGAGGTGCTGGCCGCCGCGTGGCTGCTGCTGCGGGAGACGATGGTCGTCCCCGGGGCCGCCTCGCGCGCGGCCAAGGAGGCGGTGGCGACGGCGGTCTCGCTGGGCAACACCTGCCCCTACTGCGCCACCATCCACAACAACGCGCTGGGTCTGCTCACCGGCGTCGGTGTGGGCGTCGGCGTGGACGGCCGTACCCGGCCCGACCCGGGGTCCGGCCCGGGCGCGGCGGAGCTGGAGGGGATCGTCGGCTGGGCGATGCCGGCCGGCGGGAACCCCCCGCAGCCGCCGCCGTTCCCCGCCGCCCAGACGCCGGAGCTGGTCGGGGTGGCGGTGCTGCTGCACTACCTCAACCGGGTGGTGAACGTGTTCCTGCGCGACGTGCCGCTGCCGCCCGGGGTGCCGGAGATGGCGCTGCCCATGGTGCTGCGGGTGCTCGGCTGGGCCATGATGAGCGCGTCGCGACACCAGCACGGTCCGGGTCTCTCGCTGGACCTGCTGCCCGCCGCGTCGCTGCCGGCGGACCTGTCCTGGGCGGCCGGCAGCCCGACGATCGCGGAGGCGTTCGGCCGGTCCTGCGCCGCGATCGAGGAGGCGGGCCGGCGCTCGGTGCCCGAGGCGGTCCGCGACCTGGTGCTGGTCAACCTGGTCGGCTGGCACGGCGGTCCGCGGGGGATCAGCCGGGCCTGGGTGGAGGGGCTGGTCGAGGGGCTGTCCGAACCCCAGCGGCCCGTCGCCCGGCTGGCCCTGCTGGTCGCCTTCGCGTCCTACCAGGTGGACGCGACGGTCGTGCGCGGCTGCCGGCTGGCCGGCCTGGACGACCGGGCGCTGGTCGAGGTCTCCGCCTGGTCGGCCATGGCCGCGGCCCGCTGGCTGGGTGGCCAGCTCACGGCCCCGCGGTGATCAAACTGCGGACAGGGCTGGCATCGCCGACCAATTCGGATAATCGCTGCGTCTGTCAGATTAAATCGCCTCGCCGCCTCTGGGAACATTCGAAACTTCCGTATTGATTGATCTCCATACATGGTATCGTCCTACTCCATCCGGACCACTTAGGACACTCACAGTAAGCGCGGCCCGATGTGTTTCGGTCCGCACTCGCGCCACCCGGCAAGGCCGGTGGACTGGCATTTCTCCACAATTCAAGCCTGGTGATCGAACACCTGTTCCGTCACGGTGCGACAACGGAGTCGTGGCGACCAGGACAGGGCAACGTCGCCGGTCGCGGGGGACCCCCGCGACCGGCGGCACCATACCCGGGCAGGTCGTGCCCGGATGTGGCCGGAGTGTCCCCAACGTGTTCACCGAATGGAGTGATTGGCCGTGCACAACGCCGTCGAAAGAGCCATCTCGATCATGTGGGATCGTTACCACGAACCTCTGTCACTCGATGCAATGGCCGATTCAGCCTTTCTCAGCCGCTTTTACTTCTCTCGGCTGTTCCGGTCCAAGACGGGCACTTCGCCGGGCCGTTTCCTGACCGCGATCCGGCTCTACAAGGCCAAGAACCTGCTGCTCGAGACCGACATGAGCGTCACCGACATCGCCTACGCCGTCGGCTACAACAGCCTGGGCACCTTCATCAGCCGGTTCACCCGCAGCGTGGGCATCTCGCCGGCCCGCTACCGCTGGCTCGCCGAGAACGGCATCCCGCAGCTCTCCCGCACCCGCACGACCGGCCCGCGCCGCCGGGCCACCATCTCCGGACGCCTCGTCCTGCCCCCGGTCGACGTGCCGGTCAAGGTGTACGTCGGTGTCTTCGACAGCCCCATCGTGCAGGGCCTGCCCGCCTCCTGCGACATCCTGGAGGCCTCCGGCGAGTACGTGCTGCGCGACGTGCCGGAGGGCGAGTGGTACCTGCGCGCCGCGGCGATCGCGCTCGGTGACATCGCGGCCCGGCCGTCCATGCGCCGCCCCCTCGCCGTCGGCGCGTACGACGCGCTCACCGTTGGCTCCGGCGTCAACCTCACGGTGGACCTGGAGCTGCACCACACCGGCGTGTTCGACCTGCCCATCCTGATCGCGCTGCCCGAGCTGGACAGCACCGACCCGGCCGCCCGCAATCGCCGCGGCTTCGCCCGCAACGACCGGCGTACCGCCCGGCCGTCACGGGTGCTGCACCGGGCCAAGTCGTGACCGCCGCCCCCGGGCGGCGGCGACCCCCGACCCCGGGCCCCGGCCCGGCGCGACGGGGCCGCGGATCGGGCGGCACGGCCGCCACCGGGGGATGAGGGCGCGCGCCGAACGGGACCCGGCGATGCGCCCAGATCGATCCCTCTTGCAAGAAGGCGGCGGGCCGGTGCCCCGGGGCACCGGCCGGCAGCCGACAGCGGTACGGCAGGCTCAGCCCCCGGCGCCGGCGACGGGCGACTCCGGCACCCGGAACGGCCCCCAGGTGAACGCCGGCAGCCAGCGCCCCGGATCGTCGCTCCACCGCAGCGACCGGATCTGCTCCGCGCTGCGCCGACCGGCCAGCGCCAGATAGACCTCGTGCCAGGGGCCGGCCACGGTCACCGTCGGCTCGCCCGTCCCCGCCACCGCGTCGCCGTGCTCGGTCCGCACCGTCAGCGGCGGCAGGCCGTGGCCGTCGAGCGAGGCGGACAACCCCTTCAGCAGGACGCCGGAGGCCACCGGCAGCGCCGGGTGCGCGACCGGCGGCGCGACGCCCAGCGCCTGACGCAGGTCCAGCTCGTGGGTGAACGCGTCCATCACCAGGATGTGCCCGTCCATCGAGCCCGGGCCGGCGAGGAACCCCTCCACCGGCCCGCTCAGCCGCTCCCACTCGGCGAGCAGCTCCGGCACCCCGCCGTCGGGCGCCGGGCCGGGGACGTCGCCGGTGACCCGGCCGTGCACCCGGGCGCAGACCTCCACGAGGTGCGCGACGAGCTCCCGTACGGTCCATCCCGGACAGTGCGCCACCGGCAGCGCGTCGGCTCCGGGCGGCGCCTCGGCCAGCAGCTGTGCCGTGGCCACCCGGACCTGACGGTAGGCCGCCACGGCGGTGGTCCCGGACGGCCGGGACGGGTGCGGTTCGACGATGGTCATGATCGTGCCTCCCTGCGCGGCGGCGCCGCGGCTTCGACGGGACCCGCCGCGGACGCGACGGGAACGACAGGTGTGCCGGCCCTGCCGGCCTGGCCGGCGGTGAGCCGCCCCGTGCGGTGCAGCCAACGCACGGTGTCGACGAGCGTCTCGCCGATCGGCCGGGGCGCCGGCCCCGCCGACCGGGCCACGTCCTGCGGGCGGGCGTCGGTGGCGCAGACGTAGCAGGCCCCGTACTCGGCGGGGATGTGCCACGGCCAGACCCGCTGCACCAGGTCGGTGGCGTAGGCGAAGGGCAGCATCGCCCGGGCCGGCAGGAACAACGTGGGCAGCCGGCGGCCGGTCGCCTCGCGGACGGCCCGCACGTAGTCGCGGGTGCTCAGGTAGCGGCCCGGGCCGAGGTGCCGCCCGCCGTCCTCGCCCGGCGCGGTGGCCAGCTCCGCGAGCAGCGCGGCGGTGTCCCGGACGTCGCCGACCGGGAAGCCGCCGGTGGGCCACATTGGCATCAGGCCGCGCAGCACGTTGCGCAGCCGGGCGTTCTGGTCGCCGAGCTTCGCATCGTGCGGCCCGAGCAGGGCGGGCGGATAGGCGATCACCACCGGGTCGCCGTGCGCCTGGTGGCCCCGGGCGACCCGCTCCGCGGCGGCCTTGCTCGCCAGGTACGTCTCCCGGGCCGTGGTCGGCGGCGACTGCGGGCCCACCGTCCCGGCCGGGGACGGCTCCAGCGCGCCGAACGTCGACACGTGCACCGAGCGCCCCACCCCGAGCCGGCGGGCCGCCGCCAGCACCACCTCGGTGCCCCGGGCGTTGGTCCGCCGGGTCGCCTCGTGCGACCGGCTGTCGAACGAGTAGACCGACGCGGCGTGCACCAGCGCGTCCACGCCACGAACCGCCCGGGCGACCGCCGTCTCGTCGACGACGTCGCCGTCGACGACCTGCACCGCGTCGTCCGGCACGGACAGCGGGGACAGGGCCGGGGCGACCCGGCGCGGGTCGCGGGCCAGCACCCGCACCCGGTGCCCGGCCGCGACGAGCGCCGCCACCGTGTGCGCGCCGACGAAGCCCGTACCGCCCGTCACGAGCACCAACATCGCGAGCTCCTCTCCGCCCGCGACCGGCGCGTGCCGCGCGGCGCGACGCCGCCGCCGAGGTGGCGGGCGGCTCGATCGTGTCCCGCGTGGCGTCGGCGCACTACTCCCAGCGTGCCGTTGTCCCGGCCGCTTCGCCGCAGGTCAGAGGGCAATCGGGAAGTGGCTGCGGGCGTCGGGTGGCCGGGAGGATGGGGCAGTTGAATCGTCGAATCTGGATGAATGGGAGCAGCAGGTGGCCGGCACCATCAGGGCGCTCAGGCGCCGCGTCCTCACCCCCGACGTCAAGGAGACCCTCGTCTCCACCCGGGGGTTCCACGTCAAGAACCCGGAGTCACGCACCATCCTGGAGACGGTCGGCTCGTCGTTCCTGACCGGGCTCTCCTCGGCCGCCGGCGCCCGCCGGGTGACTGACGTCGACACCGACCTCGCCCCGCTGCCGACCCGCTTCCAGGGGTTCGCCTACGAGGGCGCGGCCATGGGCTTCGCGCTGGTCGACGCGCTCACCCCGGGCGCGCCCCGGCGCAGCGCCGAGTTCCTCGCCGGCACCGGCGACCGGCACGTCTACATGGCGTACGTCGGGATCGGCTGGGCCCTGGCGCGGCTGCCGAAGCTCCTGTGGCGGCGGGCCCTGGCGGGGGCCACCGATCCGCTGCTGCGCTGGCTCGTGCACGACGGCTACGGCTTCCACCAGGCGTACTTCCACACCGCCGAGTACGTGCACGGCCAGCGCGCGGTGACCGACTTCCCGTGGCCGCCCGAGGGCCCCACCGCGTACGCCGCCCGCGCCGTCGACCAGGGCATCGGCCGGGCCACCTGGTTCGTCGCCGGCTGCGACCCGACCGTCGCCGCCGACCTGATCGACCGGTTCCCGGCGGCGCGGCACGAGGACCTCTACAGCGGGGCCGGGCTCGCCGCGACGTACGCGGGCGGGTGCACCGCCGACGAGCTGCGGCTGTTCCTGGCCCGCTCCGGCGAGCACGCCCCGTTCGTCGCCCAGGCCAGCGCGTTCGCCGCACAGGCCCGGATCCGGGCGGGGCTGCTGGTGCCGCACACGGAGCTGGCCACGCAGGTGTTCTGCCGGGCGTCGGCCGCCGACGCGGGCCGGGTCACCGACGAGCTGATCCCCGCCGGCCCGGACGCCTCCGGCCTGCCCGCGTACGAGGTGTGGCGGCGGGCCGTGGCCGCGCGGTTCCGGGCCGACGCCCGGGTGCAGCCGTGACCGCGGTCGCCGACCCCGCCCGGGTGCGCCCGCCGGGCCCCTCGCCGTGGACCGCACCGGTGCTGCTCGGGCGGATGGCCCGCAACCGCCTCGACGTCATGCGGACGGTCGCCGCCCGGCACGGCGACGCGGTGCGGCTGCCGCTGGGGCCGAAGACGCTCTGGTTCTTCAACCACCCCGACCACGCCAAGCACGTGCTGGCCGAGAACCCGGGCAACTACCACAAGGGCATCGGGCTGGTGCACGCCCGCCGCACCCTCGGCGACGGCCTGCTCACCAGCGAGGGCGAGCTGTGGACCAAGCAGCGCAAGGTGATCCAGCCGGTGTTCCAGGCCCGCCGCATCGCCCGCCAGGCCGACGCGGTCGCCGAGGAGTCGGTGCGGATGGCCGCCCGGCTGCAACGCGCCGTCGGCGCCGGCCCGGTGGACATCCGCCACGAGATGACCGAGCTGACCCTCGGCGTGCTGGGCCGTACGCTGCTCGACGCCGACCTCGGCGAGTTCGGCGGCATCGGCGCGGCGTTCGAGGCGGTGCAGGACCAGGCGATCTTCGAGATGATGTCGCTGGGCGCCGTGCCGCCGTGGGTGCCGCTGCCCCGGCAGCGGCGCTTCCGCCGCGCGCGCGCCGAGCTGCAGGAGATCGTCGACCGGCTGGTGGCGCACCGGCGGGCGCAGCCCGGCGGGATCGCCGGCCGCGACGACGTGGTGTCCCGGCTGATCGAGTCGACCAGCCGGGAGACCGACCCCCGGGTGGCCCGGCAGCGGATGCGCGACGAGCTGGTCACCCTGCTGCTGGCCGGGCACGAGACCACCGCCAGCACCCTGACCTGGACGTTCTACCTGCTCGACCGGCACCACGAGGTGTGGGAGCGGATGCACGCCGAGGCCGTCGAGGTGCTCGGCGACCGCAACCCGACGTACGAGGACCTGCACCGGCTGCGGTACACCGCGATGGTGGTCGACGAGGTGATGCGGCTGTACCCGCCGGTGTGGCTGCTGCCCCGCATCGCCCAGGGCGACGACGTCGTGGGCGGCTGGCACGTGCCCGCCGGCGCGGACGTGGTGCTCTGCCCGTACACCCTGCACCGGCACCCGGAGTTCTGGCCCGACCCGGACCGCTTCGACCCGGACCGTTTCGACCCCGACCGGCGCGCAGACCGGCCGCGGTACGCCTACATCCCGTTCGGCGCCGGCCCGCGCTTCTGCGTCGGCAACAACCTCGGGCTGATGGAGGCGGTGTTCGTCCTCGCCTGCGTGACCCGGCAGCTGCGGCTGTCGCTGCAGCCCGGCTACCCGGTGGTGCCGGAGCCGATGCTGACCCTGCGGGTCCGCGGCGGCCTGCCGATGCACGTCCACGAGGCCTGACCCGCCTGCCCGGCGAACCTGGCGCAACCGGTGCTCCCCGGCCGGTTGCGCCTCGCCGTGTGCCCAGGACCCCGGCGGACCCCAGCCCCCGCCGGACCCCAGGACCCCGCCAAACCCCAGCCCCCGCCGGACTCCAGCACTCGTAGGGGCTCTACCGCGCCCCCGTCAGGCCCTGCCGCCCTTTGTGGAGCTGCCCGGCAGCGCCCGGCGACGGCCGACGGCCGACGGCCGACGGCCAACGGCCAACGACGATGGCGGCAGCGGCGGACGGCGACACGGCGACGGCCGGGCGACCACGCGGGGTGCGTGGCCGCCCGGCCGTCGGGTGGTCGGCCCTGGCTGGCGCCGGGCCGACCCGGTCAACCCTTGCCGACCTCGCAGAACCGGCCGCCGTGGAACAGCAGCGCGTCGCTGCTGTCACCCCGGCCGGTGCCGAGCACGGAGCCGAGGAAGATGGAGTGGTCGCCGCCGTCGTACACGGCCGCCAGCTTGCACTCCACCCAGGCCACGTTCCCGGACACGATCGGCGCCCCGGTGTGCGGCCCCGCCTCGCACGGCACGGTCTCGAACTCCCGCTCGTCGCGGGGCCGGCGGGAGCTGGCGAAGTAGCGCGCCAGCCCCTCCTGGCCGGCGGCCAGGATGGACACCGCGAAGGAGCCCTGCGCCAGGACGGTGTCGTGCATGACCGAGCTGCGCTTCACGCACACCAGCACCATCGCCGGGTCCAGCGACACCGAGGTGAACGCGTTCGCGGTCATGCCGTGCGGCAGGTCCCGGCCCGACGTCACCACCGTCACGCCGGTGGCGAACATGCCCATCACCGCCCGCAGCTCGGCGTGGTTGGCCGCCGTCGCCGGCGGGGGCACCGTCACCGCGCCGGCGGCCGGCCGCTGGTCCGCTCTGGTCACCGCTCAGCCCTCCCCGACGCCTTCGAGGACCTTGCGCTGGCCGCCCGCGGTGGGGGCCACCGCGTACCGCGACAGCGCCGCCCGCAGCGTGTCCGGCACCCGGGTCGGCCGGGTGTCGGTGTTCGGGCCGCGCATGCACGCGATCCGCTGCCGCCCCCGGGCCACCAGCTCCTCGAACCCGTCGCGCAGCCGCACGTAGTCGAAGGCGAAGCCGATCTGGGTCTGCGTGAGGTCCTCCAGCCGCATCCGGATCGACAGCTCGTCGAACGCGGTGATCTCGGTGAAGAACTCGCACTCGCACTTGAGGGTGAACAGCTTCAGGTCGTCGCGGATGTCCGCCAGGACCTCCGGCGCCTGGTCCCGCAGGAACATCTCCCGGCACCGGCCCTGCCAGCGCATGTAGTTGACGTAGTAGACGTTCCCGACGAGGTTGGTCTCCTCGAAACCGACCAGGTGCCGGTACTCGTAGTAGGACTCCATGACTTCACCTGCTTCCTTCCGCCAGCATCGTGAACACCACCGGGTCGGCGACGTCGTTGAGCGCGGTGACGAAGGTGGCGACGCGCGCCGCCCCCGACCGCAGGGCCACCCAGCCGGCCGTGCCGTTCGGCTCGGCCACCAGGTCGACCCGGGCGTGGCCGTTCTTGCGCAGGCACTCCACCGCGCCCCAGACCCGGGTGGCGGCGACCGACAGGTCCTCGCCCTGCTCCCGGGCCAGCAGCGTGGCCAGGGCGAGGCCGTCGGCGCCGATCAGGCCGGCCCACTCGTCGGCGGAGCGGGCCGAGGCCAGCTCCACGTCGCAGCCCACCGCCGCGGAGGCGCCGGCGACGGCGACGGTGACCCCGGCGCCGTGCGAGGCGGAGATCCGGACGTCGGCGTCGACCTCCGGCTTGCCGTCCGGCCGGTAGCGCACCGTCGTCTCCGTGCCCAGCGCCCAGCTCACCGCGCGGGCGGTCTGCCGGCGGCGGGCCTGCGTGCCGGTGGCGGCGGAGTCGTCGGGCCGCACCACGACGCGCAGCTCGTCGGGCAGGAACGCGCCGACCCGCCGCTCCAGGTACGGGCCGACCAGCGCCGGCAGCCACGGCCCCGTGCCGTCCTGCTTGCGCACGGCGTGCAGGCGCAGCCCCTGCCACCGCTCGACAAGGTTGCCGTCGGCGTCGCAGACGTCCACGTCGTAGTGGTAGGTGTCGCCCTGGCGCAGCCGCTCCACCGCGTGGATGGTGACCGTGTCCAGGGTCGCGGCGACCTTCGGGTCGGCCAGGTGCAGCCGCTCGATCGCGCCCGGCAGCAGGGTCGCGTCCGGCACGCAGCACTGCAACGCGTGCATCACCGTGTCCCGGGTGCCCGGGTCGCCGAGGACCAGGTCGCCGGGGCGGTACCGGGCGAACCACGCGTCGACCGGCCGGTTGGACACCCGCGCCGTGCAGCTCGTCGCCGCCAGGTCCAGGTAGCCCAGCAGGCGCTGGAACCGCCGCCCCTGGAACAGCACCGGGCCGTACAGGTCGCGGGCCGGGTCGATCGGCAGCAGCCCCGCCGCGGCGGTGCCCGCCCGGGCCTCGACCCGCAGCGGCCGGTCCCAGCGCAGCCGGGCCCGGAAGTGGTCGGCGGCGAAGTTGGTGTCGCTGCTGCGCACCACCGCCTCGACCGTGCCGTCGGCGGCGGCGAGCACCGCGATCCGGATCGTGTTGCTGCCGGTGGGCGGCACCACGATCGGCCGCAGCAGCTCGACGTCCTCCAGCACCGGCGCCTCGGTGCGCCCGGTGAGCGCCGAGGCCGCCTGCGCCATGGCCTCCATGCCCAGCACGGCGGGGAAGAGCAGGTCCCCGTCGAGCAGGTGGTCGGCCAGGTAGAGGTCGTCGTCGGCGGTGAGGTCCGCGTCCACGACCAGCTCCACGCCCGGGTAGTGCACCTGCGGCCGGTCGACGAAGCGCAGCAGCGGCAGCTCGCGCCGCTCCAGCGTGACCGTCGCCAGGCCGTCGGCGCGGCCCATCACCACCAGCGCCTGCGGCGCGGCCGGGCTGGCCAGCACCTCCTTCAGCGTGGCGATGCCGGCCTCCACGGGGATCGGCGCGATGCCGTCGCGGGTGAGGGCCTCCAGCACCCCGAGCCGCTCGCCCATGCCGGCCCCGGACCACACCGACCACTCCAGCGCCAGGCACCGGATGTGCGGGTAGTCCTCGCCGACCTTGCGGGTCAGGTCGGTCATCCAGTCGTTGGCCGTGGCGTAGTGCCCCTCGCCGCGCAGCCCGGCCCGGCCGATGATGCTGCCGAAGGTGACCAGCAGCCGCAGCGTGTGCGGGTCGGTCGCGGCGAGCACGGCCTCCAGCCCGTCGATCTTCGGGGCGAGGGTCCGCCGGAACGTCGCCTCGTCGAGGTTGGCCACCGCCGTCGGCTCGTTGCGGCCGGCGCCGTGCAGCACGCCGGTGACCGGGCCGAGGACCCGCTCGATGTCGTTGACGGCCGCCTTCACCTCGTCCAGCGCGGTGATGTCCGCGCGGGCGTAGTGGAAGCGCACCCCGGCGGCGGTGAGCCGGTCGAGGTTGGCCGCCAGCTCCGCGTCGGTCGCCGGGTCGGAGCGGCCGATCAGGCCGACCGCCGCGAGGGTGTCCCGGCCCAGCGCGAGGGCGCACTCGGCGGTGATGCCCTTGCCGCCGCCGGTGACCAGCAGCACGTCCTCCACGCCCAGCCCCGGCCCGCCGTTGGGCGGCAGGGCCGCCGGCCGCAGCACCGGCACGTGCCGGTTGCCGTCGCGGTCGTAGTGGACCTCGCTGAACCCGGCGGTGGCCGCCACGTCGGCGACCACCCGGGCCACCGTGGCCGCCAGCGCCTCCTCGGCCGGCTCGTCGACCAGCGGCAGGACGACCACCGTGGTGACGATCTCCGGGTGTTCCTGGTGCAGCGTCTTGGCCAGGCCGGCGGCGGTGCGACGGTCACCGACCGCCACGAACCGCCCTGCGCCGCCCTGCGCCAGCGCGGACCGGGCCGCGCGCAGCATCATCGGGATGTGCTCGGGCTGGCCGTCGCGCGGCAGGCACAGCAGCACCCCGTCGCCCACCCGGGCCTGTTGCAGCGCCGTGCGCAGCGGCTCGGCGAGCGGGTTGTGCCCGGCGGTGAACACCTGCCACCCCCCGTCGACCGGGGCGCCGACGCGCGGACCCACCTCCGTGGGCACCAGGTCGACGGCGAACGCCCGCACCCACGGGGCCACCCCGGCGATCGACGCCTCCTGCTCGTCGCCGCCGGCCGCACCGCCGGCGGCGTCGTCGAGGATCTGCGCGATCTCCGCCACGGTGGCGGTGGCGTAGCTGGAGGTCAGCGTCGGCGCGGCCACGTTGAGCTCCCGGGCGGCCTGGTTGACGATCTGCCCGACGGTGATCGAGCTGAGGTGCAGCTCGTCCAGCGGCCGGCTGTCCGGCCGCACCGCCTCCAGCGGCAGCTCGGCCCGCTCGGCGGCGAGCCGGCGCAGCAGCTCCAGGCTGTCGAGGGTGGCGCCGGGCCCGGACACCGCCACCGACGTGCCGCTCGGCGTGGCCGCGACGGCGGCCAGCTCCTGCGCGGTACGGGCCACCGCGAAGTCCCCGGCGGGGGCCGACTCGGCGGGGCTGGCGAAGAACCGCAGCGGCCGGCCCGGCTCCAGCGGCCGGGCGAACCGGTCCTGGAACAACGCCTCGTGGTTCACCGCCGCGCCCGCCGCGTACGCCGCGCCGACGGCGTTGAGCAGGCCCGCGAGGGAGAGGCTGTCGGTCTCCAGCGAGACCGTCGGCACCTGCGGGGCGATGTCGGCGGCCAGCCCGCGCAGCACCCGACCCGGGCCGACCTCCAGCAGCAGGTCGGCGTCGTCGGCGAGGCGGCGCACCGCCTGGGTGAACCGCACCGGGTCCAGCACCTGCCGGCGCAGCAGCTCCGGCACGTCGGTGTCGGCCGGCAGCACGTCCCCGGTGACCGTGGAGACCATCGGCCGCGCCAGCGGCGCGAAGGTCCCGCCGCGCAGGTGCTCGGCGAACGCGACCGCCGCCGGGGCGACGGCCTCGGAGTGGAAGGCGTGCGACACCGCGATCCGGGTCCAGAACAGCCCGGCCCGCTCGGCCGCCGCGCCGACCTGCAGCACCGCGTCGACCGGCCCCGAGACCACGGTCTGCTGCGGGCTGTTGTAGCCGGCGATGACCACCGGCGTGCCGGCCAGCAGCGGCTCCACCACCTCAGGGGCGGCGGAGATGCTGGCCATCGTGCCGTCCCCGGCGCTGGCGTCGGCCATGATCCGCCCGCGCGCGCCGGCGGTCGCGATGAGCGTCTGCTCGTCCATCGCGCCGGCCCAGTGCAGGGCGGTCAGCTCGCCGAGGCTGTGCCCGGTCGCGCCGGTGGCCCGGATGCCGAGCATCGACAGCGCCCGCAGGCCCGCGACCGATCCGGTCACGATCCGCGGCTGCGCCACGGCCGTGGCCACCAGGTCCGCGCCGGGCGGCGGCTGGTGGGCCTGGTAGAGGGCGTCGATCTCCTCGAACCGGCGGCGCAGCGCGCCGCCGTCGGCGCGCCGGCCCGCGCCCTGACCGGGGAAGAGGAACCCGATCCGCGGGGCGGGGCCCGCCGCGCCGAGGAAGACGCCGCCGGCCGCGTCGATCACCCGCTGCTCGCCCGCGTCGACCAGCTCGACCAGCCGCTCCAGGCGCTGCCGCGCCTGCTCGGGCGAGGCGACGACCACCGCCGCCCGCACCGGTCGCCCGGCCAGCTTCCCGGCCAGGGCCACCGCCAGGTCGCCCAGCTCCGCGTACGACAGGCGGCCCACCCACGGCGCCAGGTCCGACAGCCGCGAGCCCAGCTCCTCCGGGGTACGCGCGTCGAACATCAGCAGCTCGGTGTCCTGCCGGGAGCGCACCAGCGCGGTCGTCGACGCCCCGATGCGGGTGCGCCGGCCGCTCTCCGCGCTCTCGACCACCACGTGCGCGTTGATGCCGCCGAAGCCCATCGACGACACGGCCGCGCGGATCGGCTTGTCGGCCGGCCACAGCTCCGCCGTGGCGGGCACCCGCAGGGCGGGCTCCGCCACGTCGAGCACCGGGTGCGGGTCCACGTGCCCGGTGGCCGGGGGGATGACCTGCTGGCGTACGGCGAGGATCGCCTTGAGCAGCCCGGCGACCCCGGCGGCGGCCTTGGTGTGGCCGAAGTTGCCCTTCACGGTGCTGATCGCGGCGGGCGCCGCCGCCGCGTCGGCCTCCTGCCGGGCCTCGGTGAACGCGGTCAGCTCCGTGGCGTCGCCGACGGCGGTGCCGGTGCCGTGACCCTCCAGGTAGGACACCGAGTCGATGCCGAAGCCGGCCCGCTCGTACGCCCGGCGGATGGCCAGCCGGTGGCCGCTGGCCTCCGGCCGGGTGATGCCGCCCTTGCCGTCGGAGGAGTAACCCCAGCCGGCGATGACGGCGTGCCGGCGCAGGCCGCGCGCGACGGCGTCCTCGTCGCGCATCAGCACCAGCATGCCGCAGCCCTCGCCGGGCCAGAACCCGTTGGAGTTGCGGTCGTAGACCCGCATCTCGCCGGTGGCCAGCGCGCCGGTCTTGGCGAAGCCGATCACCTCGAACGGGTCGATGCTCAGGTCGACGCCGCCGGCGACGGCGGCGTCGAGGTCACCCCGGGCCAGGGCGTTGCAGGCGGTGGCGACCGACAGCAGCGACGACGAGCAGGCCCCGTCGACGGTGTAGCCGCCGCCCTTGAAGTCGAAGTGGTTGCAGACCCGCCCGGCGATGGTGTTGGCCAGCCCGCCGGCCAGGGTGTCCTCGTCGATCGGCGGGAACGGCGCCTTGTAGCGCGGCTCCAGCTCGTCGAGGAACGCGCCGACCGCGGCGTCGTCCCAGCCCTGCTCGCGCAGCGCCGCCCCGACCGTGCGCCGCACGTACGGCCAGCGCAGCCGCAGCAGGTTGGCCCGGCTGAACTCGCCGGTGAGGGTGTTGCCGATGACCACGCCGGTGGTGGCCAGCGGCAGCCCCTCGCCGTCGGCGAAGCCGGCGTCGGCCAGGGCCCGGGCGACGGTGTCCAGGGCCAGCCAGTGCGTCATGTCGGTGGACCGGAAGGTGCTCCCGGCGATCTTGTACTTGACCCGGTCGAACTCGAAGCCCTCGATCACGGCGGCCTTGGCCGAGTAGAACCGGTCGGGCGCGGTGGGGTCGGGGGAGTAGTAGTCCTCGGCGTTCATCCGCTCGTCGGGCAGCCGGCGGAACGCCCGGCGGCCGGTGAGCACGTTCTCCCACAGCTGGTTGGGGTCCTCCGCGTCGGGATACCGGCAGGCGATCCCGACGACGGCTATCCGGTCGCTCACGCGATGCTCCTGGGGGTGTCGAGGGTCAGCTTGGCGGCGGCCCGGGACTTCTTGCGCATGTCCGCGATCCACCAGCCGATGCCACGGATGCCACAGACGACGACCACCGCGAAGAAGAGTGTGTAGACGACGTTGAACAGCATCAGCACGCCGTAGGTCATGGCCACGCCGGAGCCGAACATGAACTGGTTCATCGGCTTGACCGGCGTGGTGCCCGGGTCGGTGATCATGTAGTTGGTGAACAGCACGAACGCCACACCGGTCATCACGCCCAGCGCGGAGAACAGCGCCACGTCCCAGATCCAGTGCCGGAGGAACGCCTGGATGGCGAAGCCGCCGAGCCAGCCCACGATCAGCGGGACCTTGCGGGTCAGCAGCGCGTTGATCACGGTGCCGGCGGTCACGATGATGATCGGGATCATCACCCGGAAGTAGGTGTTGGCGTTCTCCGTGAACTCGTACGGCGGGGCGATGGAGATCCAGGAGCCGAAGCAGACCAGCGCCATGGTGATGCCGAAGTTCGACGGGTTCATGTAGTGCCGCATCCGGCCGTAGACCGGGGCCTGCAGGACGTACTTGCCGGTCACGCCGACGATCACGGCGAAGGCGATCGGCAGGAACATGTCGTTGGCGTACAGGAGCATGTTGCAGGCCAGCGCGGTGATGTGCGAGGGCAGCAGGAACTCGTACACCCGGCGGCCGCCGCCGCCGAGGAACCGGGGGGTCTCCTTCTTGGCCCGAGCCCGGATCAGCTCGAAGGTCAGCTCGGTGGCATAGCCGGTGAGCACCGCGAGGATGGGCCACAGCCACGGCTGCTCGAAGCCGAGCAGCGTGTAGCCGAAGATGTTGAAGACGCTGATCGAGATGGCGAAGTTGCGCAGCGCCAGGTAGCGGCGGTCGGGCTCGGGCTTGGCCGGCGCGGGGACGGCGGGGGCCGCGGGGGCGGTGCTGATGCTGGGGGGCGGGGCGATCGTGGTCATCGGTTCGGAACCTCCTCGACGCGGTCGGACAGCACGAGGGTGTGCGTGCCGGCGGTGAGCTGCTGGCTGGTGGCGTGCTGCTGGCCGTTCAGGTCGCGCCAGCGCAGGTCGACGGTGACCGGACCGCTGCTGTCCCCGAGGCCGAAGTGCACCTCGAAGCTGCGCTTGCCGGCGTGGCCGCTGCCGCCGTCGAGCTGGGAGATCTGCTTGCGGCCGTCCGGCGTGGTCACCGTGACGGTGGCGCCGTACGCCGGGGTGCAGAGCATCTGGCCCGCCGGGGCGCCGACCGCCGGCCGGTAGAGCCGCAGGTTCAGGAAGTTGCCCTTGCTGGGCGCGTCGTTGGTGTAGAACGCCGGGGCGCCCCACTGCCGGGCCACCGCGAGGTCCAGCGCCCCGGTGCCGCGGGTGTCGGCCGTGGCGATGCCGCGGGTGGGGATCGGCACGTCCAGGCCGATCTCCTTGGTGATGTTGGCGAACTCGCCACTGGCCGTGCGGGCGAAGAACGCCAGCGGCTGGTCGCCGGCGATGTCGTCACCGGGCTGCAGGTTCGGCCACATGGCCGGGTTGGACAGCAGGTCGTCGTTCATCATGGCCATCTCCTGCAGCCACGGCCACCGGTTGATCTTTCCCTTGACGAAGCCGAGGGTCTGCACGACCTCCAGGTCGCCGCTGTTGAGGAAGTCGCCGAACTTCACGTCCCAGCCCCAGCCGCTCCAGGCCATGCCCAGCGGGCGGGCCTCCTGGGTGAACGGGGCGACGCCCTTGCCCAGCTTGGCGAGCATGTCGCGCTCGTCGCGGGCCCGGTTGATCCAGACGAAGTTGCTCTCCTCCAGGCCCCAGGCCGTGGTGATGTTGGAGACCATCATGTCGAAGCTGCCGTTGCGGTCCAGGTCGCCGAAGTCGATGCCCATGCCCTTGAACGAGCCGTTGCCGAGCACGAACGACTTGGGCGTGGTGGGGGTGCGCTCGCCGATGGCCGCCTTGAACTTGATGTGGCCGGGGGAGGAGACGTTGTGCAGCAGGTGGTTGTGGCCGAAGTCGTTGGCGACGTAGACGTCCGGCAGCCCGCGACCGGTCAGGTCGGCCGAGGCCAGGCCCAGCGTCCAGCCGGTGGACTTCTTGAACGGGACCGCCCCGCGCTCGGCCACGAAGCTCACCGACGGGTTGTCGCCGGTGGTCGCCGAGTGCCAGCGCAGCACGTGCAGGCCGCCGCCGTTGGTGGCGCTGGACAGGGTGTCGTTCATCTCGACGTTGTCCTGGCCCCGCGTGTTGAGCACGTCGGACTCGGGGAAGTAGTTGCCGATCACCACGTCCGGCTTGCCGTCGCCGTCGAGGTCGCTGACCAGGGAGGCGTTGGTGTGCCACTTGGGCCCGTGGTAGCGGCCGTCCGGCGAGCTCTGCGGCAGCATCTCCTGGCGTTGGTAGGTGGCGTTGGACACCGTCGTGGCCCCGGCCTTGCGCAGGAAGAGGATCGGCACCCGGCCCCAGTAGGTGACCATCAGGTCCATCCGGCCGTCCAGGTTGTAGTCGCCCGGCACGCAGGCCATCGGCGCCATGGTGTCGTCGATCGGCAGCGGCGCCGGGTCGAGGATGAACGGCGCGAACTGGTCCTCCTTCGGCGCCGTGGGCGCGTAGGTGACCACCACGTGGTTGGTGCGCGTGTCCACGAAGCACATGCTGTTGGCGCGACCGTGGTCGGTGAGGTCGTTGAGCGCGATGCTCGCGCCGACCGACGAGATCCAGGCCCGGATCTTGTGGTACGTCGGATTGACGTCCCGGATCGTCTTCTTGGGCAGCTGGTCGTAGCCGTCCGGGTAGGCGATCGGCTGCTCGGTGAAGCGGTATCGTGTGGCGGCCTCGTCGGCGCCGGCGACCGACACTCGGCTGTCGATGATGAAAAAGAGCGAGGCCGCGAGTAGAATCGCGACTATTCCGGGGCTGAACGAGCGTGCGCGTTGACCCAGCACGGTACGGTCTCCTTACAACAGAGCCATCGGCTTCTGCCAAAGCCGATGGCGTGAACAGGGCAGACGTCATCACCGCGGCGGTGTTCCACGGGCGGTCCCGGGGTGCTGCGCGGTAAGGGGTGGGGGAGTTTCGCCTGACGTCGGGGGCTTCGCGGCGCGACGGGTCGGCCGGGGAAAGGCGTTTCTCCAGCTATTTTCCGTCGGCGCGGCGAATCTTCTTTCTGGCGTGCCTGGTTTCCTCCTGCGGCGGGCGGGAAAAGTGGATGCTCGGCGACCGGATCAGGCCAGGTTCATCGTGCGACGGTGGCGCCGGGGCGCGCTTCTTTCACATTGCTCCCGACGTTTTCGCAGCATGCGGCCGGTTTAGTTCGCGTATAGCGGACGATTTGACGCGTCGGATCCCTATTGGTCGATCTCACCGCGTTGACCCGCTGTGTCCACCCGTCGGCCCAAGACGGCAATATGGCGACTAACTGTCGTCGGCACGATGGCTAGCGTGGGTGGCGGCGCTGCCCGAGGCGCCGCCCGGGCGTCGTCCCGCGGGACCGCCCGCGCCCGGGACCCCGGCAAGAGAGGAAGCCGCCGTGTCTGTCGAGGGATTCTGGAAGGTGGCCGTGTCCACCCCGTTCGGCGTCCGCCGCACCGAGCTGGAGCTGTTCAGCAAGGACGGTGTCCTGCAGGGCATCTCCCGCGGCGAGAAGGAGACGCTCACCCTGAACGATCTCACGCTGGAGGGCAACCGGCTGTCCTGGTACCAGTCGATCAAGAAGCCGATGCGGATGGACCTGGCCTTCGACGTGACGATCGACGGCGACGAGATGACCGGCACCGCCAAGGGCGGACCGATGCCGGCGGCGAAGGTCAGCGGCCACCGTGAGCCGGCCGCCCAGCCCGCCTGAGCGCACCGCCCGCGCGCCGGCCGCCCCCGCCGCAGCGGCGGGGGCGGCCGACCGTCGATCTCCGTCCTTCGGCCGCACCATCCAACCCGGATATGTATTGACTTAAGTGCATTTATCCACAATGGTCATGGGTACTCGACGCGGGAGCAGCCATGACCGACTTGCCAGAGGGCACCGAGCACCACCGTTACCTGATCATCGGCGCCGGCCCGGCCGGCCTTCAGCTGAGCTACTACCTCCAGCAGGCCGGCAGCGACTACCTGACGCTGGAACGCGCGGCCGAACCCGGCGAGTTCTTCCGCCGGTTCCCCCGCCACCGCAAGCTGATCTCCCTGAACAAGGTGCACACCACCAGCACCGACCCCGAGATCCGGCTGCGCTGGGACTGGAACTCGCTGCTGCACACCCCGGCCGACCTGCCGTTCGCCGACTACAGCCGCGAATACTTCCCCTCCGCCGACGACATGGTCCGCTACCTCGGCGACTTCGCCCGCCACCACGGGCTCGCCGTCCGCTACGACACGAGCGTCGAGCTGGTCACCAAGACCGACGCCGGTTTCCTCGTGCACGCCGGCGGCCGGCTGCTGCACGCCGACTGCGTGGTGTGGGCCGCCGGCTGGGGCCGGCCCAACGTCCCCGACGTACGCGGCATCGAGCACGCGATCGGCTACGAGGACATGTCCACCGACCCGGCCGACTACGCCGACCAGCGGGTGCTCATCCTCGGCAAGGGCAACTCGGCGTTCGAGACCGCCTCGGCGATCCTCGGGCACGCCGCCATGATCCACCTGGCCAGCCCGCGTCCCCTGCGGCTGGCCTGGAACACCAAGCACCCCGGCGACGTACGCGGCCACCACGGCGCGGTCCTGGACAGCTACCAGTTCAAGACCCTGCACTCCGTGCTCGACTGCGTCATCGACGAGATCCGCCCGGTGGGCGACAAGTACGAGGTGCACCTGACCTACACCCACGCCGACGGCGAGACCGCCGTGATGGAGTACGAGTCGGTGCTGCGCTGCACCGGCTTCGCCATGGACACCTCGGTCTTCGCCGACAACTGCCGCCCCGGCATGGTGCCCAGCGGGCGGCTGCCCGCCACCCGCCCCGACTGGCAGTCGGTCGACGTCGACGGGCTCTACTTCGCCGGCACGCTCGCCCAGGACCGCGACTTCAAGAAGGCGTCGTCCGCATTCATCGACGGCTTCCGCTACAACCTGCGGACGCTCACGGCCCTGCTGCGCGAGCGGTACGAGGGCGCGCCGCTGGCGTACGAGAAGGTGGCGGCGGACGCCGAGGCGCTCACCGAGGCGGTGCTGGACCGGGTCAACTGGAGCTCGGCGCTGTGGACGCAGTTCGAGTTCCTCTGCGACGTCCTCGTCGTCGACGCGGCCGCCGGGGTGGTGCGCCACTACCACGACCTGCCCGAGGACCACGCGGTCGCCCGGTTCGGCGGCGAGAGCCACTACTACACGTTCTCGCTGCGCTGGGGCCGCGACGAGTACGGCGACGTGTTCGCCATCGAGCGGCACCCGCAGCCGGACCGGGCCGCCGAGAGCGCCTTCATCCACCCCGTGGTGCGCCGCTACCGGGGCGGGGAACTGGTCGAGGAGCTGCACCTGCTGGAGGACCTGCTGGCCGAGTGGCGCCGGCAGGACCGGCACGTGCAGCCCCTGCGCGAGTTCTTCACCGCGGACCTGGGGCGCTGAGGCCTACCGCAGGACCATGACCTCCGACAGCGACTTGCGGGTCAGCTCCGGCACCGTGACCCCCTCGGCCGGGTAGCCGACCGGCATCACCAGGCAGGCGCGCTCCTCGGCCGGGCGGTCGCAGATCTCGTTGAGGAACCGCATCGGGCTCGGCGTGTGGGTGAGCGTGGCCAGCCCGGACAGGTGCAGGGCGGTGATCAGCACGCCGACGGCGATGCCGACCGACTCCTTGACGTAGTAGGGCTTCGGGGTCTGCGGCCCCTGGTGGACCTCGAACACCACGATGACCACCGGGGCGGTCTCCAGGAACGGCTTCTGCCAGTCGGTGCCCATCGGGGCCACCGCGTCGAGCCACTCCCGGGAGGCGCGGCGGGTGTAGAACTCGATCTCCTCGGCCTCGGCGGCCTCGCGCAGCCGCCGCCTGCGGTCGGCGTCGGTCACCACCACGAACCGCCAGGGTTGCAGGTTCGCGCCGCTGGGGGCGGTCGCGGCGGCCCGGACGGCCTCCTCGACGACCTCCAGCGGCACCGGCTCGTCGGAGAAGTGCCGCACCGACCGGCGGGCCGCCATCCGGTCGGCGAACGCCCGGGCGGTGCGGTTCATCAGCGTGGGTTCCAGCCGGTGCAGGTGGAACGGGACGGTCGCGATCTGGTCCATGAACGGCCTCCATCAGCAGGTCGGGCCCCTCCAGCATCACCCACGCCACCCGCCGCCGGTTGTGCGCGATTGCCCAGATTCGCGGGGTCCGGCCGGGGGGACGGGTGGCCCGCCGGTCTGCGGCAGGTCAGCCCGCCGTCCACTCCGAAAGCCGGTCGACGACGTCGGCGAGCGTCCCGCCGGCGTGCACGACCGCCCGTTGCCGCCGCGCCCCGGTGCCGTCGGCGGCGAGCTGCTCCAGCCACCGCGCGACGGGGTCGTGGTCGCCGTGGGCGCGCAGCGCCGGCTCCACCGTGGCCAGCAGCTCGCGGGCCAGCTCGGCCGCCGGCCGGAGCCGGCCCGTGCGCGGGTCCACACCCGCGCCGTCCAGGCCGTCGCGGGCGGCCCTCCAGTAGGCCACCCGCAGCAGCTCCCCGGCGACGTGCGGGGCGGGCTCGCCAGCGTCCACCGCCGCCGACAGGTGCGCCACGAGCGCCCGCACCAGCGCCGCGTAGCGCGCCGCGTCCTCGGCGGTGAGGGCCGAGTCGGCCACCCGGACCTCCAGCGTCGGGTGCCGTTCCGAGGGGCGCACGTCCCAGAAGATGGTGGCCCGGTCGACGAGGGCGCCGGCGTCCAACAGCCGCTCCACCACCTCGTCGTAGTGCTCCGCCGAGTCGAACACCGGCGGCGGGCCGGCCACCGGCCACCGGCCCCAGACCGTGGTGCGCCAGCTCGCGTAGCCGGAGTCGCGGTCGTCCCAGTACGGCGAGTTCGCGGTGAGGGTCAGCAGCAGCGGAAGGTAGGGCCGCAGGTGGTTGCCGACCAGCACGGCCCGCTGCCGGTCCGGCATCTCCACGTGCACGTGCAGCGCGCACAGCGCCAGCTCGTCGTGCAGCCCCCGGAAGGTCTCGGTGCCCCGGGTCTGGCGCGGGCCGACGGTCATCGGCGGCGGCACCGCCCCGGCGACGGGGGCCGTGCCGGCGGCCACCACCCGCAGACCCGCCGCCCGGGCGCAGTCCGCGACGACCTTGCGGGCCTCGCCGAGCTGGTCGGTCAGCTCGCCGAGGGTGCCGCAGGCGTGGGTCCTGGTCTCCAGTTGCAGGGTGGTGATCTCCCCGGACACCCGCTCCCCGAGCGACGCCGACGCCGCCGCGACGACCTCGGCGGCCCGGGGCACCGGGGCCCGGGTGGCGGCGTCGACGACGAGGAACTCCTCCTCCACCCCGAAACGGGGCGGGGCCGGGGACCGGCGCGTGCTGCGGCTCATGACACACCATTATGGACGGTGTGCGGGCCCGTGGACAGCAGCGACGCGCCTCACAGGCGCGCGGGCACGCCCCGGGCCGCGGGCGTCGGGCCCCGCCGCTGCCGGGTGAGCACCCCGGCGACGGTCGCGGCGAGCAGGGCGGCCCGGTCGGGCATCTGGCTGACGTCCACCCACTCGCTGCGGGCGTGCGACCCGCCGCCCACCCCGCCCAGGCCGTCGAGGGTGGCCACGCCCAGCGACCCGGTGAAGTTCGCGTCGGAGGCGCCGGCGGCGTGCGCGGCCTCCAGCGGCGGCAGGCCCAGCTCGCGACCCGCCCGGCGGGCGACCTCCAGCAGCGGCATCGCCACCGCCTCCTGCAGCGGGTAGCGGTTGATCCCGCCGCCCACCACGAGCGCGGCCTCGGCCAGCTGCGGGGTCAGCGCGTGCATCTGCCGGTCCACCCGGTCGAGCTCCTCCCGGGTCCAGGCGCGCACGTCGACGCAGAACGTCGCCGACTCGGGCACCTGGTTGCTGATGCTGCCGGCGCTGAGCACCGTCGGTGTGACGCTGGTGCCCTCGGCGGCGAACGCGCGTACGGCGAGGACCTGGTGGGCCAGCTCGACGGCCGCGTTCACCCCCCGGTGCGGTTCCACGCCCGCGTGCGCGGCCCGGCCGCGGACGGTGATCTCGTACCGCGAACCGCCCTTGCGGGCGACCTTGAGCGCGCCCGTCTCGGTGGACGGCTCGCCCACCAGCACGGCCCGCGACCGGCGGGCCTGCTGCTCGATCAGCGGCCGGGACGTCGGCGACCCGCTCTCCTCGTCGCAGGTCAGCAGCACCCCCACCCGGGAGGGGTCGGGCAGCAGGGACAGGGCGGTGACCAGCTGCACGATGCCGGACTTCATGTCGCACACCCCGGGCCCGGTGGCGATGTGCTCGGCGAGCGCGAAGGGCCAGTCCCGCGTGGTGCCCTCCGGCCACACCGTGTCGTAGTGCCCCAGCAGCAGCACCCGCTGGTCCTCGGCCTGCCAGAGCAGGTGCGGCAGCCCGTCGCGGGTGACCCGCACGGCGGGCCGGCCCAGCAGCGGGCTGATCCAGCTCTCCAGCAGGTCGGCGCAGGCATGCAGGCGCCGCACGGCCCCGGGCGGGGATTCGGCGTGTACGAGTTGGCGAAGTCGGTCCACCATGGTCCCGGACTGCGCCCGGGCCCCCTGCCGTATGTGCGTCGTGTCGACCATGGTGCCGATCGTGGCAGCGGCTGCTGTGCAGCGGCAATACGCATCCGTGCCCTGCTCGTCGCCCTCCGTGTCGGCGCAGGTGCCGGCCCCGCGGACGGCATTCTCGAAGAGATCGCGGGCCGCGGACGCCGGTCGGGGTGGGCACGGTCGAAGAAGCGGACCGGCGGCGGGGCCGGCACCATGCGCAGCAGGACCGCGTCGCCGCCGGCCGCGGCCTGTCACGCCGAGGAGAGACACGTGGCACACATCGATCTGGGTCTGGACGAGACGCAGTACCCGGGCATCAGCGGGCTGATGCGTTACCGGCCGGAGACCGCCGTGGCGCTCAACGCCCTGGCCGAGGCGTTGCTGCACGCCCCGCACCCCACCCTCAGCGCCGGCGAGCGGGAGCTGATCGCCGCGTACGTCTCCGGGCTCAACGAGTGCACGTTCTGCTGCTCGTCGCACTCGGCGTTCGCCGCCGCCCAGCTCGACGGCGGCATGCCGCTGGTGACCCAGGTCCGGACGGACCCGGACACGGCGGAGGTCTCCGCGAAGCTGCGCGGCCTGCTGCGGATCGCCGCCGCCGTCCAGGCGGGCGGCCGCACCGTGAGCGCCGCGTTGGTCGACGCGGCCCGCGCCGAGGGCGCGACCGACCTGGAGATCCACGACACGGTGCTGATCGCCGCCGCGTTCTGCATGTTCAACCGCTACGTCGACGGGCTCGGCACCCGGCTGCCGGAGGACCCGTCGGCCTACACCGAGACCGCGCAGCGGATCAAGGTCGGCGGGTACGTCGGCTAGGCCCGAGCGGCCCCGGCCCGGCGGGCGCGGCCCCGCGCCCGCCGGCACGACCCGCGTCCTAACCGTTGTACGGCATGGTGGGGAACCAGCCGTAGCCGAACATGGCGGGCAATCGCACGTCCCAGTAGACGACCATGAACACGCCCAGCGCGATCAGCAGCGCCCCGGTGACCGCGGCGGTGCGCGCCGGGCTGGCGGCGAGCCACTGCACGAACCGGCCCCGGGTGACCACGATGACCAGCGCGAACAGGGCGGCGACGATGACGATGTTGCCCAGCGACTGGAGCACGAACGCGCCCGCGCCGTACAGCGGGTTGCCGGTGTCCACCGCCCAGTGGAACAGCTTGTTGAACAGCGGGTACGGCCGGCCGATGAGGAACCCGCCGACGAGCGCGCCGAGCACCACGACCCGGGCGACCGGGCGGTGCGCGAACGGGTCCGGCAGCGTGCCGAGGGCGGCCAGGCCGAGGTAGACGAAGGCGAGCCCGATCACGCCGAAGACGACCATCGACTGGACCAGGCGCACGGGCAGCCCGCCGACGGTGCCGGTGGACAGCTGCGGCAGCCGGTCGCCGAGCAGCACGCCGACGAAGCCGTACGTCGCGGCGACCGCCACCATCCCGACGGTGAGCCAGCCGACCGGCCGCAGCAGGACGCGCAGCCCGGCCCGGGTCGCCCCCGCCCCGCCGGCCTGGCTCATCGGGCCGACGGCGGCGGCCATCGCGATGTTGCATGCCGTGAACGTGCCGGCCAGGCCGGAGACGAAGGCGAAGACCAGGCCCGCGACGGTGCCACCGATGGCGGTGCTCTTCGCGTCGTGGCCCAGCAGGGTGTTGGCGACGTTGTCGCCGATCACGTGGTCGACGAACTCGTACGACCACAGCACCGCCAGCAGGACGCCCGCCGCGACGCCGCCCAGGACGATCCCGCGCGAGCGCGGGTGGGTGTGCGCGGAGAGGTGGACCGCGCGTCCTCTTTCGGTGACAGCCATGGATGGATTGTGGGGACGGGTGACTGCATCGACTTCTTCGAGGTTGCCCGATCCGCCCCGGCAGGACGGCAACCTCGAACAAGTGTTCGCGCACCCGCATCCTCCATCGTGGACACATGTCGGTCAACCCGCACCAGTGGCGTCGCGTCCGCACCTCCGTGCCCGTCGTCCTCGGGCGGCTGCTCGACCTCGTCGACGACGCCCCGCCCGACCGGCCCGCCACCGCGCACTGGACGGTGGCGGACACCATGGCGCACCTGTGCGGCGTCGCCGCGATGGGCCTGGCCCTGGTCCGGGGCGGCCCGCCCGACCTGCCGGTGCCCGACCTGCTCGAACTGCGCCGGCGCACCACGGTCGACACGATCTCGGTGATGAACGCCGAGGTGCTGCGGCACTTCACCGAGCGGCGGCTGCCGGTGCTGGCCGGCCGGCTGCGCGCCGACGTCGAGGAGGTGCTGCGGGCGGTCGACGAGGCCGGTCCGGAGCACGAGGTGTCCTGGCTCGGCGGGGCCCGGCTGCCGGTCACGGGCCTGCTGGCCCACCTGCTCAACGAGTTGAACCTGCACGCCTGGGACATCGCCCGGGCGATCGGCCGGCGCTGGGTCGTCGATCCCGCCGACGCGGCGCTCTTCGTGGACCTGTTCATGGTGGGCATGACCAGGCGCGGTTACGGCCGGCTGCTGGACCGGGACGGCCCGGTGCGTCCGGGGACCATCTCGGTGAACTTCCGGCACCGCTTCGGCCCCGAGGTGACGATGGCCCTGTCCGATGGCCGGGTGACGGTGGCGCCGACCGAGTCCCGTCCGGACGTCCGGCTCTCCTTCGACCCGGCGGTGTTCACCCTGATGCTGTTCGGCCGGGTGTCCCGGCCGCGCGCGGTCCTCGCCCGCAAGCTGTGGGTGGGCGGCCGCCGGCCCTGGCTGCTGCCGGTCTTCCTGCGCACCATGCGCCTGCCGTCCTGACCTGGGCCGCCGCCCTTGCCGGCCCCCGGGACGGGCGGCCGTGCCGGCGGACGACGGCCGGCCGGCGGCGGGAGGCGCGGGGCGCAACACGGAAGAAGTGCCCGCACGGCGACGGGTGCGACCGTGGGACGGACAAGGTCCACAAGACCGGAGAGCCTTCCCAAGGAGGACTGGTGACTGTAACCGAAACCCCCACGCGCGAGGAGATCCTCAGCCGCGTCGCCAAGGCCGAGCCGGTGCTGCGGGAGCACGTGGCCTGGTCGGAGGAGAACCGCCGGCTGCACGAGGCGACAGTCGAGGCGATGGCCGAGGCGGGCATCTTCCGGATGCGGGTGCCCAAGCGCTACGGCGGCTACGAGTGCGACGGCGCGACGCTGGTCGAGGTCGGCGCGGCCCTGGGCCGCATCGACGCCTCCGTGGCCTGGGTCGCGATGGTGAACTGGATCCCCACCTACCTGGTCTGCATGTTCCCCGACCAGGTGCAGGACGAGGTCTTCTCGACCCCCGACGTGCGGGTCTGCGGGACCAACGCCCCCAAGGGCACGATGGTGCCGGTCGAGGGCGGCTACCTCCTCAACGGCCGGTGGCCCTTCGTCAGCGGGGCGCACCACGCGCACTGGATGGAGGCGGCGGCCGTGATCCTGCGCGACGGCGCCGAGCCGGAGCCGGTCATGACCATGGTGCCGATGTCCGACATGGAGCTCGTCGACGACTGGCACACCACCGGGCTGCGCGGCTCGGGCAGCATCACGACGGTGGCCACGAACGTCTTCCTGCCCGCCGAGCGGGTCATTCCGCTGGGCGCGGCGCTCGCCCCGAACACTCTGTCGGAGACCAACCGGAACATCCCGATCTATTCCACCCCGGCCACGCTGGTCGCCGCGGTCTCCGGGGTCGGCATGCTGGTCGGGATCGCCAAGGCGGCGTGGGACACCTTCTTCGACCGGCTGCCCGACCGGAAGATCATCTACACCGACTACCCGAGCCAGGCCGAGGCCCCGCTGACCCACCTGCGGGTCGGGGCCGCCGCCCACAAGATCGACCAGGCGATGTTCCACGCCCGGCGGATCGCCGAGGT
Organism: Micromonospora haikouensis; assembly: GCF_900091595.1. Classification (GTDB taxonomy): domain Bacteria; phylum Actinomycetota; class Actinomycetes; order Mycobacteriales; family Micromonosporaceae; genus Micromonospora; species Micromonospora haikouensis. Next base: position 11,678 of record NZ_FMCW01000036.1, on the reverse strand, counting down.
CGTCGACCACAAGGCGTTCAGCGGCGAGGCGTGGACCGTCGAGGAGCGGGTCCGCGTGCGCGCCGACCAGGGCGAGGCGGCCCGCCTGGCCAAGGAGGTCGCCGACACCTTCCAGATGGCCAGCGGCGGCACCTCCATCTACAGCGACGTCCCGATCCAGCGCATCGTGCGGGACATCACCTCCGCCGCGCTGCACGGCCTCGTCGTCCCCGACGTCAACACCGAGCTGTACGGCCGGGTGCTGTGCGGGCTGGAGCCCAACACCCTCTACATGTGACGCCCGACCACCGCGCCGGCGCTCCCACCACCGCCGCTGGGAGCGCCGGCGCGGCGCGGCGTCAGCACACGGCGGTGGGGGAGGGCGTCGCGGTGCCGCCCCGGGGCGCCTGCGGGGTCATCAGCCGGACGATCTCCGCCTGGTCGGCCGCCGAGGGCAGACCCCAGTCGGGACGGTAGCCGTACACCTCGCGCAGCGGCGTGGCGGAGGTGCGCCCGTCGAGGATCTCCACCGAGTCCGCGTCGATCAGCCCCGGGTGCTCCACCCCGCACGCCTCGGCGACCTTCACCAGGTCCCGGCGCAGGGTCCGCAGGTAGTTCGCCGCCCGCACCGATTTGCGCGCCGGGTCCAGGCCCCGGGCCAGCCACGGGTGCTGCGTCGCCACCCCGGTCGGGCAGGTGTCGGTGTGGCACTTCTGGGCCTGGATGCAGCCGATCGCCAGCATCGCCTCCCGGCCCACGTTGACCATGTCGCAGCCGAGGGCGAACGCCACCACGGCGTTGTCGGGCAGGCCCAGCTTGCCGGCGCCGACGAACACCACCTGCTCGTGCAGCCCCCGCTCGGCGAACACCTTGTCGGCGAACTCGGCGTGCCGGGACGGGCTGACGCAGTCGCGCCCCTGCGGGACGCCCCGGGTCGCGGCGATCTCCGCCGACACCTTCGCCCCCGGCAGCAGCCCGCCCAGGCTCGGCTTCGCGCCCTGGCTCAGCTTCACCTCCAGCGCCCGCACCGGCGCGCCGGCGACCAGGTCCTTGAGCCGGGCCAGGTCGAACCGGCCGCGCTCGTCGCGGCAGCCGAAGTATGCGGTGCCGAGCTGGAACACCAGCTCCCCGCCGCGCCGGTGGTGCGGTGCTTGATGATCGGATAGCCGGCCGTGTACTCGATGTCGTTGTCCGTGCCGAACCCGAAGTAGTTGTTCTCCTGCTTCGCCGACGCGTACACCCAGCGCCGCTGGTCGCGGGTGAACGGCCGCTCCTCGTTGTTGCCGACCACGATGTACTGCCGCAGCTCGGGGCCGAGCGACTCCAGCAGGTAGCGGGCCCGCCCGAGCACGGGGAAGTTGCGCAGCAGGGCGTGGTCGCGTTGCAGGACGTCGCGGGCGGCGAGGGCCGCGACGGCGGCGGTGACGGCGGGTACGACTCGGCGGGCCCATCTCATGCCGCCAGTCTCCCCGCACCCGCCGGCCGCCGCACGGTTCGTCCGCGCCCCGCCGCCTGCTGCACCTGCAATGGGAAGGGCCCGTGTCGGCTTGCTGATGCCACGCATAACCCGCAGGTTTCCCCGCAGGCGCGGCACGGTAGGGTGTCGGCGTGGCGATGTTCCGGATCGGCGAGGCAGCCGAACTGCTCGGCGTCAGCACCGACACGGTGCGACGCTGGGTCGACGCCGGCCGCCTCGCCGCCACCCGCGACGCGCACGGCCACCGGGTGCTCGACGGCGTGGACCTGGCCGCCTTCGTCCGGGCCGCGGCCGCCGCGCCCGAGGAGCACGCCGAGCTGTCCTCGGCGCGCAACCGGCTGCGCGGCATCGTCACCGCGGTGGTCAAGGACACCGTCATGGCCCAGGTCGACATCCAGGCCGGGCCGTTCCGGGTCGTGTCGCTGATGAGCCGCGAGGCGGTCGACGACCTGGGCCTCGAGGTCGGTGCGATCGCCGTTGCGGTGATCAAGTCGACGACGGTCGTGGTGGAGCGGCCGTCCGCTGCGAAAGGCAGGACCGGCACGTGACCGGAACGACGACCCGCACCGCCCTCGCCGGGGCGTTCGCCCTGGCCCTCGCCCTCGCCGGTTGCGCCGGCGGGTCCGACCGGCCGGCGCCGGGGGAGAGCGGCGCCGAGGTGCGCGGCCCGGTCACCGTCCTCGCCGCGGCGTCGCTGACGGAGTCGTTCCACCGGCTCGGCGACGAGTTCGAGGCCGCCCACCCGGGCACCACCGTCACCTTCAGCTTCGCCGGCAGCTCGGCCCTCGCCACCCAGGTCAACCAGGGCGCCCCCGCCGACGTGTTCGCCGCCGCGTCCCCGGCCACCATGCGCCCGGTCACCGACGCCGGCAACGCCGCCGGCGAGCCGGCCACCTTCGCCCGCAACCAGCTGGTCATCGCCGTGCCGAAGGGCAACCCGGGGGGCGTCGGCGCGCTGGCCGACCTGACCCGGCCCGGGGTGAAGGTGGCGCTCTGCGCCGAGCAGGTGCCCTGCGGCGCGGCGGCCCGCACCGCCCTGGACGCCGCCGGCGTGGCGCTCACCCCGGTCACCCTCGAATCCGACGTCAAGGGCGCGCTGGCCAAGGTGCGCCTCGGCGAGGTCGACGCCGCACTGGTCTACCGCACCGACGCCACCGCCGCCGCGTCCCAGGTGGACGCCGTGGAGTTTCCCGAGTCGGCCCGGGCCGTCAACGACTACCCGATCGTCGTGCTGCGTCAGGCCGGCAACCCGACGGCCGCGCGGGCCTTCGTCGCGTACGTGCTGTCCGACCGGGGCCGGGCCGCGTTGACCGCCGCCGGGTTCCAGCCGCCCCGGGCCTGACCGCCGGTGGTACGCCCACCCGGCCCGGCCCCGCGCCGCCGCGTCCCCGGCCGGCGGGTGCCCGTCGCCCTGTTCGTTCCCGCCGGCCTCGGGCTGGCCTTCCTGGTGCTGCCCCTGACCGGGCTGCTCGCCCGTGCACCCTGGGCCACCCTGCCGCAGCGGCTCGCCGCGCCGGGGGTGCTCACCGCGCTGCGGCTGTCCCTGCTGACCGCCACCGGAGCGACGCTGCTCTGCCTCGCCCTCGGCGTACCACTGGCCTGGGTGTTGGCGCGGGTGCGGTTCCCCGGCCGGCGGCTGGTGCGGGCGCTGGTCACGGTGCCGTTGGTGTTGCCGCCGGTGGTCGGCGGGGTGGCCCTCCTGCTGGTCTTCGGCCGCCGGGGGCTGCTCGGCGGCTGGCTCGACGCGACCTTCGGCGTCACCCTGCCGTTCACCACCGCCGGGGTGGTCCTCGCCGAGGCGTTCGTGGCCATGCCGTTCCTGGTCATCGCCGTCGAGGGCGCCCTGCGCGCCGCCGACAGCCGGTACGAGGAGGCGGCCGCCACCCTGGGCGCGGGCCGGTGGACGACGTTCACCCACGTCACGCTGCCGCTGGTCGCCCCCGGTGTGGCGGCCGGCGCGGTGCTGTGCTGGGCCCGCGCCCTCGGCGAGTTCGGCGCGACCATCACCTTCGCCGGCAACTTCCCCGGCCGCACCCAGACCATGCCGCTGGCCGTCTACCTGGCCCTGGAGACCGACCTGGAGGCCGCGATCGTGCTGAGCCTGGTGCTGCTCACCGTCTCCGTGGCGATCCTCGCCGGCCTGCGCGACCGCTGGGTCACCGGCCCGTGACCGCCGCCGGGCCGCGCCGCCGGGCGGCCGGGACCCCGCTGCTCGACGCCCACCTCGTCGCCGACCGGGGCGGATTCCACCTCGACGTGGCGCTGCGGGTGCGGGCGGGGGAGGTGGTCGCGCTGCTCGGGCCCAACGGCGCGGGCAAGACCACCGCGCTGCGCGCCCTGGCCGGCCTGCACCCGCTGGCGGCCGGGCACCTCACCCTCGACGGGGCCGACCTCGACCGCCCCGACGGGCGGGTGTGGGTCCCGCCGGAGCGCCGCCCGGTCGGCGTCGTCTTCCAGGACTACCTGCTCTTTCCGCACCTGAGCGCCCGCGACAACGTCGCCTTCGGTCCCCGCCGGCGCGGCGCGGACCGGCGCGCCGCCCGCGCCCGCGCCGACGCCTGGCTGGACCGGGTCGGCCTCGCCGGCTACGCCCGCCGCCGTCCCCGGGAGCTCTCCGGCGGCCAGGCCCAGCGGGTGGCGCTGGCCCGGGCCCTCGCCGTGGAGCCGACCCTGCTGCTGCTCGACGAGCCGCTCGCCGCCCTCGACGCCCGCACCCGGGTGGACACCCGCGCCGAGCTGCACCGCCATCTCGGCGCGCACCCCGGCGCGACCGTGCTGGTCACCCACGACCCCCTCGATGCGCTGGTGCTGGCCGACCGGTTGGTCATCGTGGAGGGCGGCCGGGTGGTCCAGGAGGGGGACGCGGCCGCCGTCACCGCCCGCCCCCGCACCGACTACGTCGCCCGCCTGGTCGGGCTGAACCTGCACCGGGGCCAGGCCGACGGCCACCAGGTGCGCGTCGGGGCGCTGACCCTGACCGCCGTCGACCGCGTCGTCGGGGAGGCGTTCGTCGCGTTCCCGCCCGCCGCCGTGGCCCTGCACCCGGCTCGGCCCGACGGCAGCCCCCGCAACACCTGGCCCGCCAGGGTGGCCGGGGTGCAGCGGCACGGGGACCACCTGCGGGTCGAGTTGGACGGCCCGCTGCCGGTCTCCGCCGACGTCACCCCGGCGGCCGTCGCCGCGCTGCGGCTGCGCCCCGGCCAGCAGGTGTGGGCGGCGGTGAAGGCCGCCGAGACCCGCGCGTACCCGGCGGGCGGCTGATCCGCACCGGCTCAGGTGGTCGACGCCTCCGGCCCGGTCGGCACGCGGCCGGCGCGGGGACGCGGGGCGTGCTCCCGCGCCAGCGACCAGCCGTGGCACCACTGCCGCTCCGGCGTCTCGTCCGCGGCCACCGCGAACGCGGTCAGGGCCGCGACCGCCTCCGGGCACCAGTGCGTGGCCGTCTGCGCGACGATGCGGGACAGCGCCTCCCGCCGCCGGCGGAACACCTCGTCGACCAGGCCGGCCCCCGTGACGCTCAGCCGCAGCCGCACCACCCGGCGGTCGCTGGCCGAGCGGGTCCGCTGGACCAGCCCCTTGGCGGCCAGCCGGTCGCACATCCGGGTGCCCGCGGAGGGGGCGACGCCGAGCTCGGCGGCGATCTCCGCCGCGCGTCGGGGCCCTCGCGCGGCCAGGACGACCAGCGTGCGGAACTGGGACAGGGTGACCTCCGGGCCGATCCCGGCCAGCGACCGGGTGGTCAGCCCGACGAGGGCGCCGCTGGCGGCCAGGAGCGCCGCCACCGCCTCGTCCTCGATGCCCGGCGGTGGCTCGGCCATGGTGGACCTCCGGCTGCGGTGCGGGCGACAGAAGTCCATCATGGCAGGGAATCATCCGTTTTGCGCAGCGACAGGCCGGTATGCGCACCCGCTCTGGGCGGGCGCGACGATGCCGGGCGGACCGCCGTCGCCGGTCCGCCCGGCCGGGTCCGTCAGGGTCGCCGGAACGACTGCCGGACCACTCCGCCGACGATCGCGCACCACGTGCCCGTGCCGACCTTGCCGTTGGGCGGCAGGCCGTGCAGCCGCTGCACGTCCTGCACGGCCCGGCGGGTGGCGTGGTCGAACTCGCCGGTCACCGCTACGTCGGCGTAGCCCTTCCAGTTGAGGATGAACTGCACGGCGCTGACCGGCGCGCCGCTGGCGTCCCGGCCCAGCTCGGGGGCGAGGGTCTCCCAGGTGGGCGTGGTGAGGGTGGCGTCCACGTCGACCGGGATGCCGTTGCGGGCCTGCCAGTCCTGCACGGCGGCGACGGTGGCGGCGTCGAACGTGCTGTTGACGGGCACCGCGTAGCCCCGGTGGGTGAGCAGGTACTGCACCACCCGCACCGAGGGGGAGCTGACGAACCGCCACAGGTCCGGCCAGCGCCGGGCCGGCACGTCGCCGAGGCTGGTGCCCAGCTCGCGGGCCACCCGCCTGCGCAGCTCCGGAAACTGCCGGTAGAACGCCGTCCCGGGGCACGCGGTGGTGCGGAAGTCCCAGTGGCCGAAGATGTCGTGGGCGTGCAGGCCGTACTGCCGGCCGATCGTGGCGCAGAGCCTGACCAGCGAGTCCAGCAGCGCCTCCGGCGGGGTCTCGTCGACGTACGTGCCCTCGTTCTCGATGCCGATGGCGCGCCCGTTCTCGCCCGGGCAGTGCGCGGAGACCATCTGCCGGTCGCCGGCGGCCAGCCGTTCGAGGCTGCCGTGCCGGCCCTCCAGCACGTAGCCGCCGCGGCTGACGGTGAAGTGCTGGCCGGTGTCCGACCAGCCGTTGCCGTCCATGTGCAGGTCCTGGCAGTCCCGGGCCAGCTTCACGGCCTGCTCGCGGGAGTAGTCGGTGACGTTCGGGAACGCCATGTGATGCACGATGATCTTGTTGGTGGCGATCTCGCTGACCGAGAGCGGATCGGCCGGCGGCCGGGCGTCCCACTCGTCGCAGCCAATGATCCAGTCGAGGTCCGCACCGGACGCCGCCCGCGCGGAGGCGGGGGTCGCGAGCTGCGTGCCGACGACGGCGACCGTGGCCGCGCCGAGCCCGGCCCGCAGCAGGGTGCGGCGGTCGAGCTCCGGATGGTCGAAGTGCATGGCATCTCCTCTGTGGCCGACGGCGGCGCATGAGTGAAAAGGAGCTCCAGGAGCAACGCGTGATGTGGAGGATATTGCCAACGCGGGTCGCGCGCCAGGGGTTAGTCGCCGCCCCGACGGTCCGGCCCACTTCACCTAGCCTCCTAGGATGCCTTACGCGACGTGCGCCACGTCGCCACAGCCGACCGACACCGACGAACGAAAGCACGCCCGGGGAAGGGGATGCAGCCGTTGCGCCGATGGCCCACTGGACGGCGCCGGTCACAATGAGCGGCGTCGGATTCGGGTGTGGGCGGGCCAGCGGCCCGGGGGAGCGGTGGAGACCGTCGAATGAGCGCCAACAGCTGGCTGGTGTCCGGCTACACCGAGGTCCGTGAGCTGGGCTCGGGTGCGTCGGGTCGGGTGGTGCTGGCCACCCACGACGCGACCGGCACCCCGGTCGCTGTGAAGTACCTCGTCGGTGGCCTCGGCGGTGACCCGTCGTTCCGTGAGTCCTTCCGCGCCGAGGCCCGCCTGCTGGCCGACATCGACGACCCGCACGTTTCCCGCCTCTACGAGTACGTCGAGTCGCCCACCGGGGCGGCGATCGTCATGGAGCTGGTCAACGGCGTCTCGCTGCGGCAGATGCTGCGGGCCAACGGGCCCACCGGGCCGGAGGCGGCGCTCTGCGTCCTCAAGGGTTCGCTGGCCGGCCTGGCGGCCGCGCATGACCGGGGCGTGGTGCACCGCGACTACAAGCCGGAGAACGTGCTGGTCACCGCTCAGGGGGAGAGCAAGCTCGCCGACTTCGGCATCGCCATGCCGATCGGCGGGGAGTCGACCACCATCGTCAGCGGCACGCCCCGCTACATGGCGCCGGAGCAGTGGACCGGCGCGGCGGCGGCCCCGGCCTGCGACATCTACGCCGCGACGGCGACCTTCTTCGAGTGCCTGACGGGCCGTCCCCCGTACGACGGGCGGAGCCTGCTGGCCCTGCGTGACCAGCACGCCAGCGCGCCGGTGCCCACCGATCCGGCCCCGCCGCCGGTGCACGAGCTGTTGCGCCGGGGGATGGCCAAGCGGCCCGACGACCGGCCGCAGCCGGCGCAGGTCTTTCTCGGCTTCCTGGAGCAGATCGCGGGCGGGGCGTACGGGCCGGACTGGGAGGAGCGCGGGGTGCGGGAGCTGGCCCGGCGGGCCGCCCTGCTGGCCGTGTTCTTCCCGTTTCCGGATTCCTCGGGCGGCAGCACGAGCGTGGCCAGCACGGTCCTCGGGTCGGACGCCGGGTTCGGCAGGGGTCGGGAGATCCGCACCGGTCGGCGGATGCGGACGGGGCGGGCGCGTACGGCCCTGGTCGGTGGGGCGTTGGTGGCGGCGGTGCTGGTCGGCGGTGCCGGTTACCGGTACGCCTCGGGTGCGGAGCCCGACGTCGCGGCGCCGGTGGAGGCGAAGGATCCGACCGGGGCGGTGACGCCGTTTTCGGGCGGTGGTTCCGCGTCGGTCGCGCCGGAGGTCACGGTGAGCCCGTCGGGCGGTACCCCGACGCCCGCGCCGACGTCGGCGAGTCCGACGGTGGCGGCCCCGACCACGGGTGCGCCGGCCACGACGCGTCCGCCGTCGTCGACGCCGACGAGCCGGCCCACCCGGACGGCGTCGGCGACTCCCAGCCCGAGTGCGAGCACGTCGTCCCCGCCGTCGGATGTCACCGCGCCCTCGGTGGGGTCGCCGAGCACCGGGGTGACGACGTTGGAGCCGGAGGGCTGCAAGTACGGGCCGAGGTCGACGTCGGTGACGGTGACGGTGACCGACGATCGTTCGGAGGCGGGGGAGTTGCGGGTGACGTTCCGGTACACCGTGGGTCGGTTGTCCACGTCGGTGGGCATGGAGTCGGTGGGGGAGGGCGTCTTCCAGGGCACGTTGGGTCCGTTCGCGGCGCCGGAGACGACGGTTCGTATCCCGGTGTCCGTCACGGCTGTCGACGCCGCGGGGAACTCGGCCGGGCCGGTGGGGCCGGTGTACGTGAGCCTGCAGTCGTTCTGCACGCCGGGTTGATCGCGGGTGGCGGTCGAGCGGGTGGGGTCGAGGTTGATGGGGGGCGGCGTTGAGTAGTCCGAACGAGCCGACGGCGGCGCTGCCTGCCGACGGTGCGCCGACGGAGGTGTTTCCGGTTGCGGGTGCGGGGGAGCCGACCGTGGACCTGGGTAGCACCGTGGGTCTGGGGCGTACGCAGGTGTCCGGGGCCGGTTCGGAGGCGACGGTGGCGGGGGCGGTGTCGTCTCGTACCGTCGGGGTTTCCACCGAGCCGGTGGCCGCGGCCGGGGGTGAGACGCGGTTTGGTCCGGGGGTGCCGGTGGGGCCGCCGGCGGCTCCGGCGTGGCCGCAGTCGGGTGCGGGCGCGGGGGTGCGGTCGCGGTCGGTGTGGCGTCGGGTGGTTTCGGTGCTGTCCACTCTGCTGACGGTGGTGTTGCTGGTGGCCGTGGGGTTGTTCCTGTGGCAGCGGCTGAGCCCGTTGGAGATCGAGGGGGTCACGGTGGCGGTGGTCGAGCCGGCCGGGACCCGGTGTGACGTGACGGTGGTGGTGGCGGCGACGGTGCGGACGAACGGCAACGCCGGGACGATCCGTTACCAGTGGCTGCGTTCCGGTTCGCCGCCCGGTGCGTTGGTCAGCGAGCGGGTCGGCCGGGGGCAGCGGTCGGTGAGTCTGCCGTTGAAGTGGTCGTTCACGGGTGTGGGCGCGGCTCGGGAGACGGCGACGGTCAACATCGTGGAGCCGTCGGTGACGCAGGCGGGTACGGAGGTTCGGTACGCCTGTCGTCGTCGTTGACGGTCGGCCGGGGGTGCCGTTTTCGCGCGGGTGGGTCAGGGTAGAGCGGACGGGTTGTTCGCTGTCCCTGGTGTGAAGGATCTGTGCGATGAGAGACGATTTCGGTGACGCGGTGGGCGACGTGCTGCGTGGGGTGTTGCTTTTCCTGCCCAGGGCCGTGGGTTTCGTGGTGGTCCTGGTGGTCGGGTGGTTGGTCGCCAAGGCTGTGGTGCGGGTGGTGGGCAGGGTGTTGGCGCGGGTCGGGTTCGACCGGGCGGTGGAGCGTGGGGGGATCAAGACGGCGTTGGCGCGGTCGGGGTACGACGCGAGTGAGATCGTGGCGAAGCTGGCGTACTACGGGGTGCTGTTGGTGACGTTGCATGTGGCGTTCGGTTTGTGGGGGCCGAATCCGATCTCGGATCTGATCGCTGCGGTGGTGGCCTGGTTGCCGAGGGCGTTCGTGGCGATCGTGATCGTGGTGGTGGCTGCCGCGATTGCTCGGGCGGTGAAGGACATCATCAGCAGTGCGTTGGGTGGGTTGTCGTACGGGCGGGTGTTGGCGGGTGTGGCGTCGGTGTTCATCGTCGGGTTGGGGGTGATCGCGGCGTTGAATCAGGTGGGCGTGGCGACGGCGGTGACGACGCCGGTGTTGGTGGCGGTGTTGGCGACGGTGGGCGGGATTCTGGTGGTCGGTGTCGGTGGTGGGTTGGTGCGTCCGATGCAGAGTCGGTGGGAGTCGTGGTTGAGCCGGGCGGAGCGGGAGTCGCGGGTGGTGGCGACGCACGCGCGGGCGTATCGGGCGGGGCGGCGGGATGTGGAGGAGCGGTTGGCTGCGGCGGCTGCGCCGGTGGCGGGGGAGGATGTGGATCGGACGCAGGTGGTGCCTCGGGTGGGTGAGGAGTCGGAGCGTACTCAGCCGGTGGGTCCGTATGCGGGGTCGGAGGTGACGCGGCCGGTTCCGCCGTTGGCGCAGCGTGGTGGCGGGCGCGAGGCGGTGGTGGGTGACGATGAGGCGACGGTGGTGATTCCTCGGCCGGACGGGGGTGTCGGACGGTGAGGTGGGGGCTGTTGGCGTCGGCCGGGGTGGTGCGGTTCAGTCGGGTTGGGCGTCGAGGTAGACCCAGCGGCCGTTTTCGCGGGTGAAGCGGCTGTGTTCGGTGAGGGTCGCGGGTCGGCCGGCCTGTCGGTAGTGGGCTTGGAAGGTGACGGTGCCGGTGGTGTCGAGCAGGCCGCCGCGTTCGGTGTGGAGGATGTCGAGTCGGGTCCATCGTTGGCCGGGTTCGGGGTGCAGGTGGGTGGGGCGGGTGGAGGTGTGCCAGCTGCGCAGCAGGTAGGCGGTGTCGCCGATGGCGTAGGCGCTGTATCGGGAGCGCATGAGTGCTTCGGCGGTGGCGGCGTCGGCTTGCCCTCGGTGGAGTTTGCCGCAGCAGTCGGGGTAGGGCTGGCCGGTGCCGCACGGGCAGGGGTGGGTTGCCGGGTTGCGGTGTCGTTTCGCCACGTGGTCATCCTGCCGTAGTGGTGCGGAAAGGGCCGGCCTCGGTGGGGCCGGCCCTTTCTGGTGGTTGCGGGTCAGGAGGTGGCGTAGCCGCGGGTGGCGATCCAGTCGGCGAGGTGGTCGACGGTGATCCAGTAGCTGGCCTGGTCGGGGTTGGCCGAGTCGGCGATCTTGACGGTGTGGCCGTTGTCGCGGTAGCCGACGACGCTGATGTAGTGGCCGCCCTCGAAGGAGTGGGTGACGCCGTCGGTGTCGGTGGTGGTGCCGGCGATGTTGGCGACGACTGCGCGGCCGTTGTCGACGGTGCGGACGATGTCGGCCCGCAGGGTGTCGGTCTGCTTGTCGTCGGCCTTGTGGGTGCGGATCTCGACGCTGCGGTAGGCGTCGGGCTTGCCGGTCTCCTTGTTGAGTACGGGGGTGATGTCGTTGATGGAGTTGGTGCCGGCCTCGGTGGTGCCCATCTCCTTGGCCATGGTGTCCACGTCGATGTTCTTGCCCTGCACGCTCAGCGCGTTGCGCGCCGCCGCCGGGCCACAGTAGTAGAAGTTGGGCTGCGCCTCGTAGCGCACGTCCAGCTGGCGCTCACCCGCCGGCCGACGCTCCGCCTGCACCGACGCGGCGGCCCGCTCCGCGGGGGTGGCCTGCGCGGCCAGCGCCGGACCCGCGATCCCACCAGCGGTCGCAGCGATACCGGCAACGGTCAGAGCGGTACGACGAATCAGATCGGTACGCATGTCAGCGTGCTCCTCTGCTCGGGGGAGACGGCACCGCGAAAGGGGGATACGCGCGGCGGCACCGCGAAGAAAAGTCCGGGGGAAGGACGACCCGGCGGCGGGGGCCT
>NZ_FMCW01000031.1 GCF_900091595.1 Micromonospora haikouensis | reverse complement strand
CGGAGCGGGTGGTGTGTTTGATGGCGTAGCGGCCGCCGACGGTCAGGGGGCGGGTCTCGTCCATCCAGCAGACCATCGCCTCGATGTCCTGCGCGACCGTGGGGGCGTTGTGGGGGCGGCAGATCATGTCTCCGCGGGAGATGTCGATCTCGTCTTCGAGGCGGACGGTGACCGACATCGGGGGGAACGCCTCCTCGACCGGCCCGTCGGCGGTCTCCACTGCCGCGATGCGCGAGGTGAACCCCGACGGCAGCACCATCACCTCGTCACCGGCCTTCAACACCCCCGAGGCGACCTGACCGGCATACCCCCGGTAGTCCGTCACCGTGGTCGACTGCGGCCGGATCACGTACTGCACCGGGAACCGCACGTCCTGCAGGTTCCGGTCCGAGGCGATGTGCACCCGCTCCAGATGGTGCAGCAACGACGGCCCCTCGTACCACGGCATGTTCTCCGACCGGGACACGATGTTGTCACCCTGCAACGCCGACACCGGCACCACCGTCAGGTCCGGCACGTCCAACTTCGCCGCGAACGCCGTGAACTCGTCCGCGATCGCCTCGAACACCTCCCGGTCGAAGTCGACCAGGTCCATCTTGTTCACACACAACACCAGATGCGGCACCCGCAACAACGAACACAGAAACGCGTGCCGCCGCGACTGCTCCACCAGGCCCTTACGCGCGTCCACCAGGATCAACGCCAGGTCCGCCGTCGACGCCCCCGTCACCATGTTCCGCGTGTACTGGATGTGACCCGGCGTGTCCGCGATGATGAACTTCCGCCGCGGCGTCGCGAAATACCGGTACGCCACGTCGATCGTGATGCCCTGCTCCCGCTCCGCCCGCAAACCGTCGGTCAACAACGCCAGGTTCGTGTACTCGTCCCCCCGCGCCGCGGACACCGCCTCCACCGCCGCCAACTGATCGGTGAACAACGACTTCGTGTCATACAACAACCGGCCGATCAACGTCGACTTACCGTCGTCCACACTCCCGGCCGTGGCGAACCGCAACAGATCCATCGGCCGCGTCTCCACCTCGACCGGCGCCATGTCGATGCTCATCAGAAGTAACCCTCCCGCTTACGGTCCTCCATCGCGGCCTCGCTGACCCGGTCGTCGCCCCGCGTCGCGCCCCGCTCGGTGATCCGCGTCGCGGCCACCTCCTCGATCACCGCCGCCACCGTGCCGGCATCCGACCGCACCGCCGCCGTGCACGACGCGTCACCCACCGTCCGGTACCGCACCACCTCCACGAACGGTTCCTCACCCGCCCGCGGGGTGAAGAACTCGTTCACCGCATACAACATGCCGTCCCGCTCCACCACCTCACGCTCGTGCGCGAAGTAGATCGACGGCAACGGAATCCGCTCCCGGGCGATGTAGTGCCACACATCCAACTCGGTCCAGTTCGACAACGGGAACACCCGGATCGACTCACCCGGATGATGCCGACCGTTGTACAACGACCACAACTCCGGCCGCTGGTTCTTCGGATCCCACTGCCCGAACTCGTCCCGGAACGAGAACACCCGCTCCTTCGCCCGCGCCTTCTCCTCATCCCGCCGCGCCCCACCGAACAGCGCGTCGAACCGGTGCTTCTCCACCGCGTCCAACAACACCGGCGTCTGGATCCGGTTCCGCATCCCGTCCCCGGACTCCCGCACCAACCCCCGCGTCAACGCCTCCGGCACCGACGCCACGATCAACTGCAACCCCAACTCCGCCACCCGACGATCCCGATACTCCAGAACCTCGGGAAAGTTGTGCCCCGTATCCACATGCATCACCGGAAACGGCACACTCGCCGGCGCAAATGCCTTCTGCGCCAACCGCAACATCACGATCGAATCCTTACCACCCGAGAAGAGCAGCACCGGCCGCTCCATCTCCGCAACCACCTCACGCATCACGAAGATGCTCTCCGCCTCCAACTCGTCGAGCTGGGAGACCTGGTACGCAGCCGATCCGCTGCTCATCGCGTGTCCTTTCCGGTCGAGGGGACGCCTCCGGTCGAGGGGACGCCGGAGCCGGGGGCCGCCGCGCCGGAGAGCTGCCGCGCGAGGGCGGCGAGCAGCGGCACGGCGAGCTCCTGACGGCACACCAGCAGGTCGGGCAGGCGCGGGTCCGCCTGGTTGTAGGTCAGCGGGGAACCGTCGACGCGCGACGCGTGGAACCCGGCGGCGGTGGCCACGGCCACCGGGGCGGCGGAGTCCCACTCGTACTGGCCGCCCGCGTGGACGTACGCGTCGACCTCACCCGTCACCACGGCGGCGATCTTCGCCCCCGCCGAGCCCATCGGCACCAGCTCGGCGCCGATCTCGGCGGCCAGTTCCGCCAGGAAGGCCGGGGGACGGCTGCGGCTGGCCGCCAGCCGCAGCGGCGCGCCGGTGCCGGCGGACGGTGCCGGCGGGGCCGGCGGGTCGTCGGTCACCAGCACCCGCCCCTGGGCGGGCAGGCCGACGGCCCCCGCCACCAGGCGGTGGGGCGTCGACGCCGTACGCGCCCACAACGCCACGTGCACCGCCCAGTCCGAACGGCCCTCCTCGGAGAACTCCCGGGTCCCGTCCAACGGGTCGATGATCCACACCCGGTCGGCGGTGAGCCGGCCGCCGGCGTCGACGCTCCCGACGACGCGGGAGTCCTTGTCCTCCTCGGACAGGACCGCGTCGTCCGGGCGGTGGGTCGCCAGCTCGGCGAGCAGGAGGTCGTGGGAGGCCCGGTCACCGGCGGCCTTCAGCGCGGCCGGGTCACCGTGGCCGTGCGCGGAGCGTACCCGCAGCAGCAGTTCGCCGGCGTGGGCCGCGAGCCGGCGGGCGAGGCCCGCGTCGGTTTCCGGAGGGGTCAGGGGCGGCATGGCAGCTCCTCGCAGGGGCCGGTGGGAAACGCCCGGGCGGTCATTGGACCGCCCGTCGACTGAAGCAGCGGACGCTGAGCCAGGTCAGCGCCACGGCCACCCCGGTGAGCACGCTCAGGCACACCCACGCCGGGATGTGCGGCACCTCGGGCAGCAGCGCGCCGCGCACCCCCTCCGAGACGTACGTCATCGGGTTGAGCGCGGTGACCACCTGATACCAGGGCAGCGACAGCCTCGGCCAGGGGTAGTGGATGCAGCCGGTCCAGATGATCGGGGTGAGGATCACCGAGAAGGTGACGTTGATCCGCTGCACCGGCAGGGTGGTGGCCAGGCTCATCCCGATGGCCCCGCCGATCCACGCGCCGAGCAGCGCCACCACGAACGCCATGGGCAGCCCCGCCGGGCGCCACGGCGCGGAGCCGACCACCAGCGCGCCGAGCGGATAGATCAGCAGGGCCGCGAGCAGCCCCCGGACGGTGGCGATGACCAGCTTGCCGATCGCGACGAGGCTGGTCGGCAGCGGGGCCATCAGCCGGTCCTCGATCTCCATGGTGAAGCCGAACTCCTTCACCAGCGGCAGGGCCACGCTCTGCAGCGCGGTGGTGAGGGCGGCCAGCGCGATGATGCCGGGCAGGAAGAGGTCGGCGAAGTTGCGCCCGACGATGCCCTGCCCGCCGAGGATCGTGTCGAACACGAAGAGCATGAACAGCGGCGTCAGCCCGACCTGCACCAGGATGACCCACAGTTCGCGGCCGGTGACCATGAGGTCGCGGCGCAGCACGGCGGCGAACACCCGGCCGGCGCCGGGCCGGGCGCGCGGGGTGACCGCCGGTCGCAGCGGGGTCGGCGTGTCTACAGCGGTCACCGTGGTTCCCTTCCGGTCAGTTCGATGAAGACGTCCTCCAGGCTCGGCTCCCCGATGTCGATGGCGTTGAGCGCCGCCGACCGCGCGGTGAGCACGGTGACCGCCGCGCCGAGCAGCGCGGCGGGGTCGGTGGCCAGGTGCAGGCGCACGCGCAGCCGGCCACGACCGGCCGGGCCCCCGCCGTTGCGGCCCGCCGCGCCGCCGCGCCCGAGCAGGCCCGCGCCGGCCAGGGCCGCCAGGCCGCCGCCACCGGGCCGCGCCCCGCCGCCGGCCCGCGCGGCCAGGGCGGCCAGCGCCGCGCCGCCGCCGGCCCCGCCGGGCAGCCCCGCGCCGGGCCGCAGACCGGCCGGCACGGCGGGCGACGCGAGCCGTTCCGCCTTGCGTACGCCGTCCAGCTCGCCCAGCGCGGCGCACAGCGCCTCCGGGTCGTCGGCGGGGGACGGGGTGAGCGTGAGGTCGAGCAGCGCGTCGCCGGCCAGGCCCCGGACCAGGTTGTCCGGGGTGTCGAGGGTGAGCAGCCGGCCCTGGTCGACGATGCCGACCCGGTCGACGGTCCGGGCCGCCTCGTTCATCGCGTGGGTGGTGAGCACGATCGCGACGCCGCGCTCGCGCAGCTGGCGGATCTGGCCCCAGATCAGCAGCCGGGTCTGCGGGTCGAGGGCGTTGGTCGGCTCGTCGAGGAAGAGCACCATCGGGTCGTGGGTGAGCGCCCGGGCGATCATCAGCCGCTGGGCCATCCCGCCGGAGTACGCCTCGATGCGCCGGTCGGCCCGCTCGGTGAGGCCGAAGCGTTCCAGCAGCTCCCCGGCCCGGCTCTCGGCCTCCCGCCGGGACAGCCCGTGGTAGGTCGCGTGGTAGACCAGGTTCTGCCGGGGGGTCAGGGCGCGGTCCAGGTTGTTGTGCTGGGGCACCACGGCCAGTTGGGCGCGGGCGGCCGCCGGATCGCGCCCGACGTCGACGCCGCCGACCAGGGCCCGGCCGCCGGTGGCCCGCAGCCGGGTGGTGAGGATGCCGACGGTGGTGGACTTGCCGGCGCCGTTGGGCCCGAACAGCCCGAAGATCTCGCCCGGCGCGACGGTGAACGACAGCCCGTCCACGGCGTTGGTGTCGCTGCGGGGGTAGCGCTTGACGAGGTCGGCGACCTCGACCACGGCCGGCCCGTCTCTGCTGGGCATCTGCTCTCCTGTCTGGGGGTGCGGGGTGCCGCCGTCCGCCGCCGGCACGAGGGGTGCCGGCGGCGGACGGCGCGGTGCGGCGGTCAGCCGCCGGCGGGCTTGGGGTGGGCGCTGAAGAACTGCCAGATGGTCTCGGTGGCGTTCAGCGCGGTGGAGGGCGGGTCGAGGTTGAGCAGCCGCTGCGCGCGGGGCGGGTTGGGCTTGCCGCCGGGCCACTGGTGGCCGGCGTCGGTGATGGTGATCAGCTCGACGCCGCGCCCCTCGGGGCAGGTCGCGGCGGTGCGCACGACCGGGCCGTCGATGGTTTCCTTCGGCTCTCCGCAGTCGTCGACGGCGCGCCACCGGGCGGCCAGCTCGGGGGCGGGCGGGCCGTCGATCTTCACCGGGTTGCGGCCGGTGCCGCCGTTGTCGCGCCGGCCGGGACCGCCGCCGTAGGGCATGGTCTTGTCGAGCTTGCCCTGGATGTGCAGCACCGACACCGGCTTCGGGTCGGCGCACTGCCCGGTGAGCGTGGTCGCCACCGCGCCGACGGCGGCGAACACCGTGGTGTCGCAGACCAGCCGGAACGCGAGCAGCCCACCGTTGGAGATCCCGGAGACGTACGTGCGGGCGGGGTCGACCGGGACCGTCTCGCCGACGGTGCGGACCAGCTCCGTGATGAACTTGACGTCGTCGACGCCCTCGCGGGCGGGCGCGCCGCAGCACTCGGGCCCGACCGCCCAGGCGCGGTTGATGCCGTCGGGGAAGACGACCACGAAGCCCTTGCGGTCGGCCTCCTCCGTCCAGCCGTACGCCTCCTCGGCCTGTTCGCCGGTGCCGGCCGCGCCGTGCAGCATGACCACGAGCGGGACCGGGTCGGTCAGCTTCGCCGAGGCGGGCCGGTAGAGCCGGTAGGTGCGGTCCCGCCCGTCGACGGTCAGGGTGCGCTGGGAGGAGCCGACGGGCACGTCCGCCGTCGACGCGCCGTCGGCGGCGGGGCCGGCGCCCGGCCCGCCGTCGCCGGCCCCGCCGCCGCCCCGGGTGCAGCCGGCGAGCAGGGTCAGCCCGACGAGGAGCGCGAGCGCCCCGGCAAGGCGGGTGGCGGCGGGGGAGGGCGACCGGCCTGACCGACCGCCGGGAGCCCCGACGGTAGGGCGAAAATCGAAAAAAGTCATCATATGAACACTTTCGCCCGCGAATGTTCGAGGAATGTCAGGAACGGGCCAGGGTTCGGCAAGGGCTGCCGGCCGCCGGCCCGGCGCAGGAGGGGACGCCGGGCCGGCGGCACGGAGATCAGCAGCCGGCCTTGAGCTTGATCAGCTCCCAACCGCCCTCGGGGACGTCGTCGTTCGGGTCGGTACGCAGGTTCATCGGGTTCGCCATGCCCAGGTAGATGGTCGAACCGTCGACGACCATGTTGCGCACCCCGTAGTTCAGGTAGTTGCCCACCCCGGTGTCGCTGATCGTCGTCGCCGCCTTCTTCGTCGACGGGAACGCGTACAGGTCACCGCCGTACACCGCCTCGGGGATCTCGGCGGTGGCCCGCGCGCCGGCCGGCGCCGCCGCCACGGCCGGGGCCTTGGCCAGCACGTCACCCATCTGCGGCGACAGGCCGAGCTGGGCGGCGGTCTGCTGGCCGAACTCCTTGGCCAGGTAGCTCCAGTCCATGGTGCCGACGTAGAGCTTCCCGCCGGCGACCACCATCCGCCAGGTGTAGTTGTTGTACGGGTTGCCGAAGCCGGCGGGGCCGTACTTCGGGGTGTAGTTGGTCGACTTCGTCGTCCACGCGCCGACCCCGCCGTTGGCCTCCGGGTCGAACGCGGGCAGCTCGGTCGAGCCGTAGAGCAGGTCCACCTTCTGCTTCGACGAGCCGAAGCCCTTGCCCCGGTAGATGCTGACCGCCCGCTGGGTGTTCTGGGCCGTCGCGGTGATCCCGGCCTCGTCCACCGGCGGGTAGATGCTCAGGTGCAGGCTGGTGGCCTTCATCGGCACGTGCATGGTGCCCCAGTACAGGTAGCCGCCGTAGGAGGCCAGGCCGCCCAGGCCGTAGCTGCGGGCGACCACCGCGTCCGGCTCGTAACTGGCCACGTTCCACACCTGCTGCCAGGCGGCGTCATCGTCCGGGGTGAGCCCCGGCGCGCCGTCGGAGAGCTTCGGGCTCATCCACACCGAGGCGATGCTCGCCGGCACCGGGGCCGGCGCGGCCTCGCCGCCGGAGAACTCGTTGTCCGAGCCCGGCCAGGTGGTGACGAAGATCCGGCCCTCGTGGACGGTCAGGTCGGCGGCCTGCGCCGGCAGGGTCGCCACCTGGGCGAAGTTGAACGGGTCGGTCTTGCTGCCCATCCACCGCAGCACGTGGCCGCGGTTGCCGCCGTTGTTGCCCACGCCCACGCCCGCGTACAGCGCGCCGTCGGCCACGGTGAAGTGCCGGATGTTGCCGTACGAGGTGAAGTTGTGCGAGCCCAGGTACGCACCGGTGTCGGTGTCGAAGGCGAAGAGGTTGATGCTCTCGCCCAGCGCCGGTCCGCCCAGCAGGGCCACGCCGCCGTAGTTGCCGGCGGCCCGGATGCCGACCGTGTTCTGCAGCCGGGTCGCGTCGTCGGGCGAGGCGGCCTTCACCACGTCGGTCTTCTCGGTGAGCTGGTTCGACTTGGTGTCGTACGTGTACAGCCGCGGGATGCGGTGGTCGCCCAGCTTGACCGGCAACTGGGGGTTGCGCTTGGCGATCTGGCTCTCGCCGTACTCGCAGACCCAGTCGGCGTTCTGCGTGGGCACGGTGTTCTCCAGCGTCCGACCGCTGGTGAGGCAGTTGACGTTCGCTCCGGTGCCGAAGAACAGCGTCCGGCCGGCGCGGGTCATCCCCCACAGGTACGCCTGGTTGACCTTCGCCTGCCCCGTCTCGCAGGGCGGGCCCGCCGGGTACGGCTGCCCGATCCCGGCGAAGCACTCGTCCGGCGGGGCCTTCGCGAGGAGCTGCGTGGTCGGCGGCTGGCCGCCGGCCGCCCCGGCGGCGTCGAGCGGCGCGGCGAGCGCCGCCGAGGGAACCGCCAGCACGGGCCCGAGCCCGAGCACGGCAATGGCGGCTAACAGCCGCCGAGCGGAGATCCGGAGTGGATTCACCAACTGCCTCTCTTTCCAGCAAAAAGGGTGGGACACCGGCGGCCGGGCCCGGCGGTCCGGGCCGCGGCGCGCAGGAGAACGGGGTGCGGTGTGGGGTGGGGCGGGTCAGGCGGCGGCGGGCGCGGGCTTACGGGCCGGGGCGACGACCCGCCCGGCGACCCGCTCGGCCCACTGCGCGGCCTCGGGGAACTCCAGGTACTCGCCGAGCTGCGTCAGCTCGCCGACCGGGTCGGCGACCAGGTCCTCGTAGCGCATCCGCAGCAGGTGCTCCGGCGGCACGTCGGCCAGCGCCTGGTCGGCCTGGCTGGTCATGAACGCGCACAACCCGAGGTAGCGGCGCATGTCCTCGCCGCGCTCGCGCAGCGCCTCGGCGGTCAGCCGGTGCGGCAGGAACGGCTGGAGGTCCGCCGGCACGTCGTCGGCGTCGGTGACCCGGAACGGGTCCAGGCCGCAGCGGCCCAGGAACTCCACCCGGAGCTGGATGAGCTGGAACGACGAGTGCCGGCTCATCGACTTCGCCGTGTCCTCCCGGTTCCGGGTCAGATAGACGATCTTGCAGTCCGGGAAGCCCTTGAGCAGGTGCGGCGCCAGGTGGCTGGAGCCGCCGGAGCGCTCCACCCAGCGGGTCTTGCCGGTGAGCGTGGCCACCAGGTCCAGGAAGTCGCTGTGGTGGCGGGCCACCGACTGGGTGCCGAAGCTCGGGACCCGCTCGGCGAGCTGGTCGAACAGGGCGTCCGGGTCGTCGGTGAGCTTCGACAGGGTGATCGCCAGGATCCGGGGCAGCTCCGTCATCCGGTCGGCCCAGCGGCCCGTGGCCGGGTACCGGACCTCCTTGGGCGGCAGCCCGATCCGGAACAGCGTGGCCAGCTCCGGCTTGGGACTGGCCAGCACCGCCCAGTACTCCGCGCCGGTGATCACCTCGGCGCTGCGCGCCCACGGCGTCACCGACATGAAGAACTCCTGGGCCGACAGCGTGTCGGGCTCCTCGTGGATCAGGTCGGACAGCAGCGTCGAGCCGCAGCGTCCGTTGCTGATGATGATCGACCGACCCGTGATCGGGGTGTCCATCGGGATTCCTCCTGGAAGTCGCGCTGTCATGTGGTGACGGGTGGGGCCACGTCGAGCCCGCACTCCTCGCCCAGCCAGGCGAGGACGTGCCGGCGTACCGAGTCGGGCCGGTCGATCAGGACGGAGTGCTTCTCGTCGGGCAGGACGACGACCCGGGTCTGCGGCAGCAGCCCCTGTACGGCCGGGGCCAGCTCGCCCACCGCCGAGTCGCCGCCGTAGAGGCACAGCACCGGGCAGGCGATCGCGGCGAGCGCGTCTCCTGCCGGCAGCCGGCTGGCCGGCAGCTCCGCCGTCATGGTGGTCTCGGCGAGCATCCGGCCGGTGTCGGCGGCCCGGCGGGCGGCGATGCGTCCCCGGGCCGCGCCGATCTCGGCCAGCGCCCCCTCGCGGGGCAGCCGGGCGGCGACCCGCTCCAGCCGCATCCGCACCCGGCGCATCCACTCCGGCGTCGGCGGGGACGACTCCACGGCCACGATGCCGGCCACCCGGTCCGGGTGGCGCGCGGCGTAGCCGAAGGCGATCGTCCCGCCGAAGGAGTTGCCGAACAGCAGCAGCGGCCCCGTGACGTCCAGCTCGACCAGCAGCGCCGCCAGGTCGTCGACGAAGTCGTCGAGGGCGTACCCGGTGGCCGGGCGGTCGCTGCGGCCGTGGCCGCGCAGGTCGTACAGGACGGTCGGGAAGCCGGCCCGGGTCAGCGGCTCGGCCATGGTGAAATACCAGCTCGCCATGGTGTCCGAGGCCATGCCGTGGATCAGCACCGCCGTCGGCGTCGGCCCGGTCCGGCCCACGGGGGCCGGACCGGCGGGATCGAGCCGCTGCACGTGCAGCGTGATCCCGTTCGCCTTGACCATCGTCACCGGCTGCCCGCCGGGACCCCGTCGCCCTCCAGGGAGGTGGCGATGTGGTCGACGAGCTGACCGACCCGCAGCTCGCCCACCGTCTCCAGGTCGAGCTTCGCCACGAAGTGGGCGAAGTTGACGGTGTCGCCGTAGCGGGCCTGCAGCCGGCCGGCGAGCGAGACGACGTCGATGCTCTCCATGCCCAGGTCGTCGCGGAACGTGGTGTCCATGGTGATGACCTGGTCGGTCGCGAAGTCGCCCAGTACGGCGTTGATCATCTCGGTGAGGTCGGCGAGGATGCTGTCCTGGGCCGCGGCCATGATGGTTGCTCCTTCTCTACTGTTCCGGTGGGGTGACCTGCTGTCGGGGTGGGCCGGCCGGTCGGCCGGCCCGGTAGGTCGTTCACGGTCGGGACACCCCGGGCGGGGTGGCGGGGGCCGGCTCCGGGCCCCAGGTCCAGGCGACGACGTAGCGCCGGGGCGGCAGGTCCTCGGGGTTGTCGACCTCCCGGTAACCCACCCGGTAGGCGCGCCCGGCGACCTCGACGGTCAGCACGGCGTCGGCGGCCTCGCGCACCAGGAACATGCGCGGCTTGCCGTCCAGCCCCGTGCCCTCCGCCTTGCCGACGGCCTCCTTCGCCGCCCAGAACCGGGTGAACCACAGCCGGCGCGCGGCGGCGTCCCCGCCGGCCAGCGACGCCAGCAGCGCCGCCTCGCCGCCGGTGAGGGCGAAGCCGAACGTGCTGTCCGGGTGGTCGGTGACCTCGGCGACGTCGATGCCGACGCCCGGCGTCGCGGCCGGCGACCCGGCGGGACGCAACCGGGCCATCGCCACCCCGATGTCGCCGCAGTGCGCGAGCGAGACGTCGCAGTCGTCGAGGCCGCGGCCGGGCCGACCGCGCACCCACGGCCGCCCGTCGGGGTCGTTGCCGACGGTCAGCTCGATCGGGTAGATGTCGGTGTGGCCCTGCTCCCACAGCCGGGAGCGCACCGCGTCCTTGGCCGCGATTCGGCCGAGCAGCCACTGCTTGCGGGTCTTGGCCGGCTGCCGCTCGTACTCGGCGTTGGCCGCGCCGCCGAGGATGCCCCGGGCCGCCATGCCCAGGGTGACCAGGTCGGTCCAGCAGTCGAAGGCCATCGTCCAGCCCTCCGGCTGGAAGTGCGACATCGGGTACCGCTCGGGGAAGCGCTCCGCGACGCGGGCCTGCGGGTGGCTGTCGAACCGCCGGTCCACCGCCCCCTCGATCTGCGCCCACACCCGCCCCTGGTAGCTGAGCTGGGTGTCGGCGACGAGCTTCCCGTCGTCGATGGTCTGCACCCGGGCGACGCAGACGAACGCCCGGCCGGCCGGCGGGGGCGGCCCGAAGAACCGCACCCGGCCCAGCCCCACCGGCAGGGCCACCGTCCGGAACGGCTGCGTGGTGATCAGCCAGTTGCCGATGAGCTGCAACGCGTTGTCCAGCAGGGCGCCGGGCGGCACCGGGGCGGTGACGATGCCCCGCACGTGCATGTCGCCGAGCGCGTGCACCTCGGTCACGCCCTGGAACTGCGGGCCGTGGAACATCAGGCGCTCCGCGTACATCTCGGCGGCGCCGAGGGTGGGCGGGCGCTCGGTGGCCGGGTCGTGCGTCCAGACCTCCGGCGGGGCCGGGTACGCGGTGCCGACCTCGATCGTGGCCCGGGCGTAGCCGGCGAAGACGACCGAGTAGAGGTTCGGCCCGGCGGTCTTCACCACGATCTCGACGTCCGTGGCCGGCTCGGCGATCAGCCACCTGTTGAACTTGGCGTCGTGCACCTGGACCACCCGGGTGCCGGGCACCAGCTGCTCCACCGCGTCCATCATGTGCGCGACCAGCGCCGTCGCCGGCACCACCGGCCACCGGTCCTCCGGGTTCGGCCAGTCGTCCGGCTGCACGAAGAAGCAGTGGTCCAGCAGGTACGGCATGGTCTCCAGGGAGACCCGCAGGGTGATCCGGCCGATCTCGCCGGGATTGACGCCGGGGCGCGCGACCGGGGTCGGGGCCTTGAAGGCGGGCGTGCGGGGCGCGGCCGGCGTGGTGGCCGGCGCGACGGTGGGTCGCGGCGGCTGGGACCGGACCGGTCCGCCGGCCGGGGCCGGGGTGCCGCCGGTGGCGGCCAGCACGCTGGCCGCGCTCTGCGCGGTGTCCTGGAGCAGGGCCGCGAACTCGGCCGCCGCGCTCGACTGCCCGGCGAGCCGGTTCACCGCGGTCATCGCGGCGTTGGCCTCCTTGGACAGCGCGGCGCTGGCCTGCCGTGCGGCGCCGGCCTGGGGTACGACCGGCTGCGGTGCCGCCGGGGCGGCGGCGCGGGCAGGCGTGGCCGCCGGTGCGACGCTGCCCGTTGCGGGACGGGCGACCGGTGCCGCCGGGGCACCGGTGCCGGCGGCGCGGGCCGGCGCGGCGACCGGGGCTGCCGGCGTGCCGTTGCCGGCGGCCGGGCGTGGGCCCGTGCCGTTGCCCACCGCCGGCCGGGCGGCGGACGCCCCGTTGCCGGCGGGCCGCACCGGTGCCGGCGCGGCGGTGGCGCCCGGCATGGCGTCCAGCCCGAGCAGGCCGGCCGCGTCCGCGCCGAGGCGGACCAGGGGACCGCCGAGGTCGAGCTTCATCCGGGGGCCACGCCGACCGGTGGTGCTGCTGGCGGGCTTCGCCGGGGCGGCCGGCGCGGGACGCGCCGGGGTCGTCAGGGCCCGCAGGTCCGGGGCGGCCCCCTCCACCCACAGCGCGGTGGCGACGCGGCGGAGCTGGTTCAGCCCGGTGCGGTGCGCCGTGTTCACCGGCATCGCGAGGTGGTCGCGCCCGCGCAGGTTGTCGCCGATCAGCGAGGCGAGCTGCCCCGCGCCGACCTGGAGGAAGACGCGGAACCCGTCGGCGTACATGGCCTCGACGGTCTGCCGGAACCAGACCGGCTCCATCATGTGCCGGACGAAGATGTGGTTGACCTGGTCCTCGTCGGCGGGGAACGGCGCGTGCAGGGTCGCCGACCACACCGGCATCCGGGTCGGGTGGACCTCCCACCGGCCCAGCGCCGCGCCGATCGAGGTTAGCCCCTCGGCGAACGCGGGGGTGTGGAACGCCGAGCGGAACGGCAGCTTCTGGCACAGGATGTTGCGGCCCCGCAGCGCCTCCACCAGGCGGTCCACCTGGGTCTCCGGCCCGTTCACCACCGACTGGGCCGGTGCGTTGTCGTGCGAGAGCACCACCCCGGGGAAGTCACCGAGCAGCGGGGTGACCCGGTCGGCGCCCGCGCCGACGGCCGCGAAGACGTACCCGGAGACCTCCACCGAGTCGGCGTTGAACAGCTCCAGGAACTCGTCCATCGCGGCGGTGCTGATCTGGCCGCTGACGGCGGCGGCGGTCCACTCGCCGATGCTGTGCCCGGAGACGGCGTCGGGGCGCACGTTGATGCGCTCCAGCGCCTCGTTGAACAGCTTGCCGACCTCGATCAGGCCGGCGCCGTGCCGGCCCAGGTCGGCGGCGGACCACTCCCGGTCGGGCAGCCCGAAGTGGGCGGCCAGGTCGGTGGTGCGCGGCGAGAACTCCGCCTCCAGGCCGGGGAAGACGAACGCGAGCTTGCCCGCCCCGTCGGCCAGCAGCGGCTGCGGGCTGAACCAGATGTCCCGCCCGCCCCGCCACGCCTGCCCCCGGGCCACCGTCTTGCGGGCCACGGCGAGCAGCTTGTCGGTGGGGTTGACGATGCCGAGGCGGGCCCGCCCCGGCGCGTCGCCGCCCGAGCGCGCGGCCAGGTCGGCGCCGAGGCGGCGTACCGTCTCGTCGTCGCGGTCCAGCAGCTCGGCGAGCCCGGCCGGGCTCGACGCGGCCAGCCACAGCACCTGGTCGGCCTCGTCGACGGTGACCGCCCCGGAGCCGGCGGCTGGCGCGGTGAACCCGACCAGCGGCTCGCCGGCCGACGCGGGCGCCTGCTCGATGACCAGGTGGGCGTTGATCCCGCCGAAGCCGAACGCGTTGACCCCGGCCCGGCGCGGCCCGTCGCTCTCCCACGGCTGGGCGGTGGCGATCGGGGCGAACCGGGTCGCCGCCATCTCCGCCCGGGGGGACTCGCAGTGCAGGGTGGGCGGCAGCACGCCCCGGTGCACCGCCATCGCGGCCTTGATCAGGCCGGCGACGCCGGCGGCCGGCATGGTGTGCCCGATCATCGACTTGACCGACCCGATGACCGGGCGGGGGCCGCCGGCGTACGGGCCGAACACCTGGGCCACGGTGGTCAGCTCGGCGGCGTCCCCGGTCGGGGTGCCGGTGCCGTGCGCCTCCAGCAGCCCCAGCGCGTCCGGGGCGGTCGGGTCGAGCCCGGCGGCCTCCCAGGCCCGCCTGATGGCCAGCACCTGCCCGGAGACCGCCGGGTTGAACATGCTGGCGGACTTGCCGTCGCTGGAGACCCCGCTGCCCCGGATCACCGCGTAGATCCGGTCGCCGTCGCGGACCGCGTCGGCGTACCGCTTGAGCACCACCACGCCGGTGCCCTCGCCGATCAGCAGCCCGTCGGCGGCGGCGTCGAACGGCCGGATCTCGCCCTGCCGCGACAACGCCCGGAGCTGGTTGAACACCGACCAGAAGCTGATGTCGTGCACGTGGTGCACGCCGCCGGCGAGCACCGCGTCGAGCCGGCCGTTGAGCAGCTCCGTGATGCCCTGGTCCACGGCGATCAGCGAGGAGGCGCAGGCCGCGTCGATGGTGTACGCCGGGCCGCGCAGGTTGAGCCGGTTGGCCACCCGGGAGGCGGCCAGGTTCGGCACCAGGCCGATGGTCCCCTCCGGCTGGTACGGGCCGAGCCGCTCGTCGAACTTCTTGCGCAGCAGCTCCAGCCGGGCCGGGTCGACGTCCGGGATCAGCTCCCGCAGGATCCCGATGACCTGGCTGGACATCCGCACCCGCTGGGCGTAGCGGGCCTGGGCGGGGCTGAGGATGCCGCCCCGGCCCAGGATGACGCCGACGCGTTCGCCGTCGGGCAGCTTGTCGGTGCCGCCCGCGTCGTCGATCGCGGCGGCGGCCACCTCCAGCGTGATCAGCTGGTCCGGCTCGATGTCGCCGATGGAGGCGGGCATCACCCCGAACCGCAGCGGCTCGAACGTGGCGTACTCGTCGACGAAGCCGCCGCGCTTGCAGTACATCCGGTCCGGCCGGTGCGCCTGCTCCGGGTCGTAGAACTCCTCGTCCCACCGGTGTGGCGGCACGTCGGTGATCGCGTCGACCCCGTTGATCAGGTTGCGCCAGTAGCTCTCCAGGTCACCGGCGGAGGGCATCAGGGCGGCCATCCCGACGATCGCGATCTGGCCGGGCGCGGGTGCGCCGTTGCTCATCGGTTCCTCCGTCGTGCGGTGTGGGCGGGGGCGTTGCGGGGCATCGGCGCGCTCACCAGCCCGAGGCGGTGTAGACGACCGAGGTGACCGCCGCGTCGGCCCAGGCCAGCTCGCGCAGCAGGGCCAGCGCGCCCTCCTCGGGGTCGATCAGGCCGATGCCGCGCCGGGCGTACTCCCGGCTCAGCTCGGCGGTGACCATGCCGCCGTGGCCGGCGCCGGGCGCCCACGGGCCCCAGTGGACGGTCACGGTGCGCACCCCGGTCCGGGCCGCGTAGCGGGTGCCGATCGTGTCCAGGGCGTCGTTGGCGGCCGCGTAGTCGGACTGCCCCCGGTTGCCGTAGGCGGCGGCGATGCTGCCGAAGAAGACCACGAAGCGCGGCTTGGCGGGCAGCTCGTCCAGGGCGGTCAGCAGCCCCCGCGCCCCGTCGACCTTCGTGTCGAAGACCCGGGTGAACGACGCCGGGTCCTTCTCGGCGATCAGCTTGTCCTCGATGATCCCGGCGGCGTACACCAGGCCGTCGAGGCGGCCGTGCTCGGCGTGGATGCGACCCAGCAGGTGCCGGGTCGCCGCCGTGTCGCGGACGTCGAGGGTGTGGTAGCGGACCTCGCCGCCGAGCTCGGTCAGCTCGGCGATGGTCGCGTTGACCTCCCGGGCGGCCAGGATGCGCTGGGCGGTGCGGTCGATCTCGGCGGGGTTGCGCAGACCCTGCCGGGCCAGCGCCGCGATTAGGGCCTGCTTGTCGCCGGCCGCGGCCAGCGCCGGGTCCTCCGGGCCCTGCGGCAGCGGGGTACGGCCGACCAGCTCGATGCGGCACCGGCTGGCCGAGGCGAGCGTCCGGGCGAACCACGGGGTGATGCCGCGCGCCCCGCCGATCAGGACGATCACCGAGTCCGGCTCCAGGCCGATCGCGGCGGCCTCGGCCACCCCGTCGCCGGCCGGGCCGGCCCCGCCGGCGGCCAGCGCGCCCAGCTCCACCGGCACCAGGTCGGCGACGTAGCGGTCGTCGCCCCGGAGGTATACCACCGGCGCTTCGCTGCTGGTGAGCACCTCGTTGAGCAGCTGCCGGGCGAGCACGTCCGCCGCGGCGGCCGGGTCCACCTCGACGAAGCGGGCGGTCAGCTGCGGGTACTCGCGGGCGATGGTGCGGAACAGGCCGGGCATGCCGTCGGCGGCCCCGGCGGCGTCGCGGGCCCCGGCGGCCAGCAGCCAGCGCGGGCCGGTCGCGAGCGCCCGCTGCAGCAGCGGGAACACGTCGGGCAGCAGCGGCTCGTCGAGGTTGGTGAGCCCGTCGAGGACGAGCACCCCGTCGAAGCCCTCGCCGGCCTGCTGGCTGTCGAGCACGCCGAGCTGGCCGCTGGCGCCGTACTCGCCGAGCAGCTCCGCCAGGTACGCCGCGATCGCGCCGCCGCCGGTGATCAGGAACCGGGTGCCGGCGAGCACGGTGGCCGGGTCGCCGACCGGCTCGGTGCGGACGCTCTCCTGCGCCACCAGCCGCTTCGGGGCGATCCCGACGCCGACCCCGGCGTCGGCCGGCTCCGGCGCGGCCGGGGCCACGGCGGGGGCGGCCTGGACGGGGGCGGGCGGGGCGGCGATGCTCGCGGTGGCGGTCAGGGTCGCCGTCGCGGTGACCGCGCCGTTGAGCTTCTCGTCGAGCCAGGTGACCATGGCGCGGACGGTGCGGGCCTTGACGAGGTCTTCCAGCTCGGACTCGTCGCCTTCGACGGCGAGTTCGAGGCGTTGGGCGACTTCGCCGGCGACCTCGGCGCGCTTGATGGAGTCGATGGAGAGGTCGGCTTCGAGGTCGAGGTCGAGTTCGATGAGGTCGACCGGGTAGCCGGTGCGCTCGCTGATGACGCTCAGGATCGCCTGCTGGAAGTCGGCCGTGGTGACGCCGACCGGCGTGCCGGCGGGCGGGACGACGACCGGCGCGGCCATCGGGGCGGCGGCGGGCGCGGAGCCCATCTTCTCGTCGAGCCAGGTGACCATGGCGCGGACGGTGCGGGCCTTGACGAGGTCTTCCAGCTCGCTCTCGTCGCCTTCGACGGCGAGTTCGAGGCGTTGGGCGACTTCGCCGGCGACCTCGGCGCGCTTGATGGAGTCGATGGAGAGGTCGGCTTCGAGGTCGAGGTCGAGTTCGATGAGGTCGACCGGGTAGCCGGTGCGCTCGCTGATGACGCTCAGGATCGCCTGCTGGAAGTCGGCCGTGGTGACGCCGACCGGCGTGCCGGCGGGCGGGACGACGACCGGCGCGGCCATCGGGGCGGCGGCGGGCGCGGAGCCCATCTTCTCGTCGAGCCAGGTGACCATGGCGCGGACGGTGCGGGCCTTGACGAGGTCTTCCAGCTCGCTCTCGTCGCCTTCGACGGCGAGTTCGAGGCGTTGGGCGACTTCGCCGGCGACCTCGGCGCGCTTGATGGAGTCGATGGAGAGGTCGGCTTCGAGGTCGAGGTCGAGTTCGATGAGGTCGACCGGGTAGCCGGTGCGCTCGCTGATCACCGCGAGGATGGCGTTCTGGAAGTCGGCGACGCTCGGCCCGGTGGCCACCGGCACCGCGGCCGGCACCGGAGCGGGGGCGGGGGCCGGCGCGGGGATGATGGGCCCGACGGCGGGCGAGACCGGGACGACGGCCGGGGCCACCGGCCGCGCCGGCGCGATGGTCGTGGCCAGGGCCGACCCGCCGTTGGTCGCCAGCGCCACGGCCGGCACGGGGGCCGCCGTGGGCGCGGTCGCCGGGGGCCGCGGGGCGGCGGGCACAGGGGTCGCGGCCGGCGGGGCGACGGCGGGCGCCGCCGACGCCTGCGGCAGCGCGGCCGGCGTGTGGCCCTCGACCCGGTACGCCTCGGCGGGCTGCCAGACGAGCCGGCCGCCGCTGCCCGAGCCGCCGCTGCCGGGGTCGCCGAGGAAGGCGAGCATCACGTCGCGCTGGGAGGCGATCATGTCCCGGGTGGCGCGCAGGTACTCGTTGAGCAGCTCGCCACGGATGTCCTGGCCGCCGGCGTCGGGGCCGGTGCCGGTGGGGGTACCGGTGACGGCACCGTTCGCTGGGGTCATCGACAACTCCTTGATCCGTCGGGGAGGGGTCATGCCACCGGGAAGACAGTTGCCGTGCTGGTCCCGGACGAGCAGCCCGTCGACCGTCCAGATCGGACGACGGGTCGGTGCGGTGGCGGGCGCGTCGGCGACCCGGCCGTGGAAGAGCCAGTCGGGGCGCACCGGCACGCCGGCGCAGGCGAGCTCCCCGACCGAGATCAGGAAGCCGCGCAGCCCCTCCTCGGGCCCGCGCTCGCAGGCGACCGCCCGGTGCGGCCGGTCGCCGAGCACGGCCTTGACCAGGCGGGTGAGCACCTGGCCGGGGCCCACCTCGACGAACACGCGGGCGCCGGCGGCGTACATCGCCTCGACCTGCTCGACGAAGCGGACCGGGGCGCCGATCTGCTCGGCGAGGTGGTGGCGCACCTGGTCGGCGTCGCCGGAGTAGCGCGCGGCGGTCAGGTTGGACCAGACCGGGATGCGCGGCTCGGCGATCCGGTGGGCGGCGAGCACGTCGGCGAAGGTCTCCACCGCGCCGGCCACCACGGGGCTGTGGAAGGCGCAGGCGACCGAGAGGGCCTTGGCCGACAGCCCGGCCTCCTTGAGCGCGACCACCGCCGACTGCACCTTCGCGGTCGGCCCGGAGACCACCACCTGCGTCGGAGAGTTGCGGTTGGCCAGCACGACCTCGCTGGTCAGCCCGGCGCTGGCGAGGACACCGGCGACGTCGTCGGCGGAGGCGTTGACGGCCGCCATGGTGCCCGGGTCCTCCCCGGCGGCGCCCAGGATCGACGCCGCCCGCTCCCGGCTCAGCGCCATGAGCGTGGGCGCGTCGAAGGCGCCGGCCACGCAGAGCCCGACCAGCTCGCCGTAGCTGTGGCCGGCGGTCATGTCCGGGCGTACGCCGAGGCGGCGCAGCAGGTGGTCGACGGCGAGCCCGCCGATGCCCAGCACGGGCTGGGCGACCCGGGTGTCGCGGACCCGCTCCTCCTGCTCGCGCCGCGACGACTGGTCGAAGGCGGCGGCGGGGAAGAGCAGCTCGGCCGCGTCGCGGTCGAGTTCGAGGTAGTGCCGCAGCTCCGGGAAGGCGACGAAGATCTCCGCGAGGGCGCCGGGGCGCTGACTGCCCTGCCCGGGGAAGAGGAACGCGACCTGGCCCGGCTCGACCGGCTCGACCTCGTCCGGCTGCACCAGGCCCCGCGCCGGGTCGTGCTCGCCGGCCAACGCCCGGTGCAGCAGCGTCTCCAGCTCGGTCAGGTCCCGGGCGACGATCGCCACCCGGGTGGGGCCGGACCGGCCGGCGGACTTCGCGGCCACCGAGGCGGCCAGCTCGGCGAGGCGTCCCGGGCGGTCCCGCCCGGCATCGCCGGCGAGGCCGTCGAGCAGCTGCCGGACCGACTGGTGGGCCGCGGCCCGGTCGAGGCCCCGGAAGCAGAACAGCTCCGCCGGCCAGATCCGTCGGCCGTGCCGGGGCTCCGGGGCTCCGGCGTGGGCGCTGAGCACGACGTGGAAGTTGGTGCCGCCGAAGCCGAAGGCGCTCACCCCGGCGATCCGCTCCTCGGCGGGGGCCGGCCAGGGGCGGGCCTCGGTGTAGAAGGCGAACGGGCTCTGCTGCGGGTGCCAGGCCGGGTTGGGACGCTTCAGGTGGATCGTCGGCGGCCGGACGCCGTGGTACAGCGACAGGGCCGCCTTGATCACGCCGGCGAGCCCGGCGGCGCACTTGGTGTGCCCGATCTGCGACTTCACCGACCCGAGCGCGCAGCCGCCCGGCTCCGCGCCGGCATCGACGAACATCCGGGTCAGGGTCTCCAGCTCGGTGCGGTCGCCGACGACGGTGCCGGTGCCGTGCGCCTCCACCAGGCCGACGTCGCGCGGGGAGACGCCACTGCGGCGGTACGCGCGGTCCAGCGCCCGGCGCTGGCCGTCGGGGCGGGGGGCGGTCAGGCCGAGGGCGCGGCCGTCGCTGGCCCCGCCGAGTCCCTTGATCACGCCGTAGATCCGGTCGCCGTCGCGCTCGGCGTCGGCCAGCCGCTTGAGGACGACGCAGGCCACGCCCTCGCCGAGGGCGATGCCGTCGCCGGTGCTGTCGAAGGGCCGCGACCGGCCGGTCGGGGACAGCGCGTGCGCCGAGGTGAACATCAGGTAGTCGTTGACGCCGTTGTGCAGGTCGGCGCCGCCGCAGATCATCATGTCGCTGTCGCCGCTGACCAGTTCCTTGCAGGCGGCGTCCATGGCGGCCAGCGAGGAGGCGCAGGCGGCGTCGATGGTGTAGTTCGGCCCGCCCAGGTCGAGGCGGTTGGCGACCCGACCGGCGATGACGTTGGCCAGCACGCCGGGGAAGCTGTCCTCGGTGACCGTGGGCAGCAGGTCCTGCATCTCGTCGGGCACCTCGCCGAGGTACGCCGGCAGCATGGTGCGCAGGGTCTGCGCGTGGCCCATGTCGCTGCCGGCCTCCGCGCCGAAGACGACGCCGGTGCGGGAGTGGTCGACCCCGGCGGCGTCGTGCGGGTAGCCGGCGTCGAGCAGTGCCCGGTGCGAGACCTCCAGGGCGAGCAGCTGGGTCGGGTCGATGCTGCCCAGCGCCGTCGGCGGGATGCCGTAGCCGATGGCGTCGAAGGGCACCGGCTCGATGAAACCGCCCCACTTGGAGACGCTGATCCGGCCGGTCTGGCCCGGCCCGACCTCCGGGGCGTAGTAGAGGTCGGTGTCCCAGCGCTCGGCGGGGACCTCGGTGACCGCGTCGGCGCCGGTGAGCACGGTGCGCCAGAAGCTGTCCAGGTCGGGGGAGCCGGGCAGCATGCAGGCCATCCCGACGATGGCGACGTCCAGCGGCGCGGGGCGCTCCTCGATCTCGGCGGGCGGGGCGAACCGGGCGCGCAGCGCGTCGAGCCGGGCGGCGTGCAGGTCGCGGGCCTCGGAGCTGACGGCGTCGTGCAGGCCCGCCACGGTGGTGGCGGCGTCGCGCAGCACGGCGACCTGCCCGGCCATGAACAGCCCCTCGGCGGCCTGGACGCCCTCGTCCACCGTCTCGATGGTCTCGCCGTTGCGCTTGAGGCCCTTGCTGGCGATCCGCAGCCGGCCGACGTTGAGCAGTTCGAGCTGCTCCCACACCTCGCGGTTCTCCGCGCCGGCCTGCTCCAGCTGGGCGCGCAGCGCGTGGAAGTCGTCGACGAACGGGGTGTGCAGGCAGCGCGTGACGTGGCCCGGCGCGGTCTCCAGCAGGGCGGTCCGCTCGGCGGTGAGCGCCTCCCGCTGGAACAGCGGCTGGACCGCGCCGTGCTCCACCGCCTCGGCGGTGAACAGGTACGCGGTGCCCATGAGCACGCCGATGCGGGCCCCCCGGCGCGCCAGCGGCGCGGCCATCGCGGCGACCATCGCCGCCGAGCGGGCGTCGTGGACGCCACCGGCGAAGAGGACCTGGAGCTGCGCGGCGGCGCCCGGTTCGCCGTCGAGGTACTCCTCGAGCACCAGCAGCTGCGCCTCCCACAGCGGGAAGCTGAACCGGGGGCCGATGTGCCCGCCGCACTCGGCGCCCTCGAAGATGAACTTCCTCGCCCCGGAGCGCAGGAACTGCCGCAGCAGGCCGGGGGAGGGCACGTGCAGGAACGTGCTGATCCCCTGCTCCTCCAGCGCCTTGGCCTGCGGCGGCCGGCCGCCCGCGATGATCGCGAAGCCGGGGCGGATCTCCTGGATGACCGCCAGCTGCGCGGCGCGCAACTCCTCGGGGGCGAAGCCGAGCACGCCGACCCCCCAGGGCCGGTCGCCGAGCCGCGCGGCGGTCTCGGTGAGCATCCGGCGGCACTGCTCCGCGGAGTTCAGGGCGAGCGCGATGAAGGGCAGGGCGCCGCCGTCGGCGACCGCGGCGGCGAAGCCCGCCTCGTCGCTGACCCGGGTCATCGGGCCCTGGGCGACGGGCACCCGCACGCCGAGCGCCTCGGCCAGCGGGGCGCCGGGCAGCAGCAGCGTGCCCGCCTCGGGGTCGTCGGCGGCGTCGAGCATGATGGCCCGCATGGCCCGCACCGCGCTGGCGGTGTCGGCCCAGCGGTCGGCGAAGACGGCGGCGAGCCAGCCGTCCTGACCGATGGGCAGCAGCTCCGACCGCACGTCGTGCTGGCCGCCCCGGCGCATCCCCCGGGCCCCGTCGGCGAGTACCGTCTCCGAGCCGTCCATGCGCCGGATCGCGGCCTTGACGTCGGCTGGCAGTTCGGACTCGGGCATCAGGGCGAGCTGGGTGTCCAGGACGATGCCGGCGGCCCCGCCGACGAGGCAGGCCCCAGCGGTGCGCGGGCCGATGCCGCCGGCCACCCAGACCGGCAGGTCGACGGTGTCGTCGGCGACGAGCCGCTGAAGCAGGACGAAGGAGCTGAGGTCGCTGACCCGGCCCCCGCCCTCCAGGCCCCGGGCGATCAGCCCGTGTGCCCCGCCCGCCGCGGCGGCGCGGGCCTCCTCCCGGCTCGTGACCTCCACGATCACCCGGTACCTCGGGGTGATCTCGGCCAGGGACCAGGGGCTGTCGGAGGTGACCACCACCAGGTCGACCCGCCCGCGTGCGGCGTGGTCGACCTCGTCCGGTGTGGCCAGGCAGCCGGCCGGCACCCGGACGCCGATCGGCCCGGGGGACCAGGAGGCGGCCTGGGTCAGCGCGCGCAGCGACCAGTCGTCGCCGCCGGCCAGGTCGAGCACGCCCAGCCCGCCGCCGGCGCAGGCGGCGGCGGTGATCCGTGGGCCGGGCTCCAGTGCGCCGGCAGGGTTGACAACCATGATCAGGTCGCGCGTGTGCGGTGCAGTACTCATCAGGCTCCCACTTCGGTCGCGAGAAGATCGCGGGGCGACGGGCTGGACCGGCCGGCCGTACCACCGGCGCTCGGGCCCTAATTTGCGGCAGTCAATGTCGCGCTCGGTCATAACGTAGCGTCGCCCAGTTACGGCCCGGTTAAATCTGACCAACCTGATCGGGGAGGTGAAGATTTCCTACTAAGGCGGCGGGATTTGCCGCCGAGGTGGCCAGGCAAAATGGCCGCGAGGTGGGGCGGCGGGGGGCGCGAACGGTGCCTCCCGCCGCCGTGCGGCGATTGTCGAGTTCATTACGAAATTGTTTTACGTGCTCCGAGCATTCCCTGGCTGTGGGTGATTCTAGTCGTTCTGTCTCACGATGTGGAACGGGTCTTGCCAGGGGTTGCGCGCTGCCTCAACGATCCCTGTCAATGTCGTCATCGCTATTACCCATCGATTAAGTTCGACATTCACCGAAAGTGAGGTGAGCTTCGCCGGGCGATCAGCGAACGCCCTGGTGGGTGACCTGTTGTGACCCGCGTCACCCTGACTGCGGTAACCGACGCGGACCGCATCGAGTGCGGTTGGCCACAGGAGGCGAGTTCAGCGACGGCCTTGCCGGCGGTCGCGCTGGACGAGCCGATACCGCGACCGGGCGGCGGCACCACAGCTCCGCTTAACGAGCGTTTTACCCAATCTGTCGGAATGATTA
Source organism: Micromonospora haikouensis (assembly GCF_900091595.1). Taxonomy (GTDB): domain Bacteria; phylum Actinomycetota; class Actinomycetes; order Mycobacteriales; family Micromonosporaceae; genus Micromonospora; species Micromonospora haikouensis. Next base: position 75,217 of record NZ_FMCW01000031.1, on the reverse strand, counting down.
GCGGGGAGTTGCCCGTCAATGGGGCAGCCGCCGTCGCCTACGACAATCCCTGTACCTGCACAGACTCGGCTCGCCGGGACGGCGCGGTCCGCCTCGACCGTCGTCACCGCCCGGCACTGCCAGACCCCCTTTTGTCTTTCGGATCGGCGGTTGTTGTGCGTAAACTCCTTCTCCTCGCCCTTGTGGGACTCGGTGCGCAACTGGTAGACGGCAGCCTCGGCATGGCCTACGGCGTGACGTCGACAACACTGCTCCTCGCCATCAACACCAGCGCCGCGAGCGCTTCCGCAACTGTTCACCTGGCCGAGATCGGCACCACCCTCGTCTCCGGCGCCGCGCACTGGCGCTTCGGCAACGTCGACTGGACGGTGGTCCGCAGGGTCGGCGTGCCGGGGGCCCTCGGCGCCTTCGCCGGCGCCACGTTCCTGTCCAGCCTCTCCACCGCGACCGCGGCCCCGATCATGTCGCTGATCCTGCTTACCCTCGGGGTGTACGTGCTGGTCCGGTTCACCGTCTCCGGGCTGCCCCGCGACCGGGTCGGGCTGCCCCTGCGCAAGCGCTTCCTCGGCCCGCTGGGCCTCGTGGCCGGATTCGTCGACGCCACCGGCGGCGGCGGTTGGGGCCCGGTCGGCACCCCCGCCATCCTGGCCAGCGGACGGATGGAGCCGCGCCGCGTGATCGGTTCCATCGACACCAGCGAATTCCTGGTGGCGATCGCCGCCAGCGCCGGGTTCCTGGTCGGGATCGGCTCGGAGAACATCAACTTCGGCTGGGTGGGCGCGCTGCTGCTCGGTGGCATGATCGCCGCGCCGATCGCCGCCTGGCTGGTGCGGATGGTGCCGCCGCGGGTCCTCGGCTCCGCCGTCGGCGGCGTCATCATCCTCACCAACGTGCGGACCCTGCTGCTCAGCGACTGGATCGACGCCCCTACCGGCGTCCGGTACGCCAGCTATCTCGTCATCGTGGCCGCCTGGGCGGCGGCGGTGGCCTGGTCGGTGCGCCAGCACCTGGCGGACCGGACCGTCGAGCCGGTCGTGGCCGGGGACGGCCCCGAGGAGCCCGCCACCGCGACGAGCTGACCACCCACCGGGCCTGCCGCAGCCGGCGGGCGGGCCGGTGTGGGTCGCCGGCACGGGGAGTCGTACCCGGACCCCCGTGCCGGCGACCGGCGTTGCGGGATCGTGACGAGGGCGCGCACCGGCAGCGGCGCGCGCCCTCGCAGGCGGTGGTGGCGCAGTGCCCGCCACCGGGTGAGATCAGGAGACCGAGCAGGCCACCCCGTTGAGGGTGAACGAGGCCGGCTTGGCGGTGTTGCCGGTGTGGTTGGCCTGGAAGCCGATGCTGACCGACGTGTTCGGCGCGATCGCGCCGTTGTACGAGACGTTACGGGCGGTCACCGCGCCGCTGGTGGGGGAGTAGGTGGCGTTCCAGCCGCTGGTGATGGTCTGCCCGCCCGGCAGCGTGAACGCCAGGCTCCAGCCGTTGACCGTCGCGCCGCTGGTGTTGGTGATCGTGACGGCGGCGGTCAGGCCGGTGTTCCAGGCGTTGACGGCGTACCCGACGGCGCAGCCCCCGCCGGCCGGCGGGGTGGTCGGCGGCGGGGTGGTCGGCGGCGGCGTCGTCGGCGGGGCCGTGGTGGGCGGCGGGGTGGTGGGCGGGGTGGCGCTGTCCAGGCCGAAGAACCGGATGGCCTGGGCGGCGTCGACGGGCAGGTTGTGCGAGACCCCGGCCATGCTGATCGCCTCGACCGGCGCCATGGTGCCGCTGCCGCCGTAGCGGGTGCGGGTGTAGCCGGACTGCGGAGTGTCGGTGTAGGTCGGGGTCTGGCTCAGCCCCTGCACGTTCGTCCACTGCTTGACCTCTTCGCCGAAGTTCGGGTAGCGCAGGGTCTCGTCGTTCGTGCCGTGCCACAGCTGCATCCGGGGCCGCTTGCCCGTGTAGCCCGGGTAGGCGTTGCGGACCAGGTCGCCCCACTGCTGGGCGGTCTTGGTGATCTGCCCGTTGGCGCACTCGCTGTTCCACTCCGAGCCGTTCGTGGTGGCGAAGCAGCCGAACGGGACCCCGGCGAAGGCCGCACCGGCGGCGAACACGTCGGGGTAGAGCCCGAGCAGGACGTTGGTCATCATCGCGCCGGAGGAGACGCCGGTGGCGAAGATCCGGTCCGCGTCGACGGGGTACCGCGCCCGGACGTAGTCGATCATCGACTTGATGCCCACCGGGTCGCTGCCGCCGTCACGGCGCAGCGCCTGCGGGGAGGAGACGTCGAAGCACTGGCTGCTGCGGGTCACCGACGGATAGATGACGATGTAGCCGTACTGGTTGGCCAGCTCGTCGAACTGGGCGCCGTTGAAGAACGCCGGACCGGTGCCGGTGCAGTAGTGGACGGCGACCAGCAGGCCCGGCCGGGGCGCGACCCGGTCCGGCACGTACAGGTACATGCGCAGGTTGCTGGGGTTCGCGCCGAAGTTGGTGACCTCGGTCAGCGCCGCCGCCGACGCGGGCGCGGGCACCGTGACGGCCGCCAGCGCGGCCACCGCGGCGGCCACCAGGGCGGTGCCCAGCAGCTTCATCCTTGATCTCATGGGGCAGGTTCCTCCGGAGAGTGCCGATGGGGCGAGGTTCCGATCGGGGCTGCCCGGCGCCCGATCATGTCCGGCTCAGGAACGTCCATCAGTATGAATAGATGTCGTGAGGGTGGCAACCAGCGGAAGTTTCGAGGGCCGCAAGCGGCTAGGGTAGGGCTTCGGTGTGCCGGGAAGTCTGGTCGGCGACGAGACGACGCTGCCCTGCCGACGAGGAGTTCCCCGTGACCGACGCCCCCCGGCGCCGCCCCAGCCTGTTCGCCCGACGCTCCTGGGGCGAGACCAGCCGCATCTTTGGCATCCTGCGCAAGGAGACCGTGGGCGGGGCGCTCCTGCTGGTCGGCGCGGTGCTGGCCCTGATCTGGTCCAACTCCCCCTGGGCCGACGGATACCAGGCGCTGCGGGATCTCCGGGTGGGCCCGGCGGCACTGCACCTGGATCTCAGCCTGGCCACCTGGGCCGCCGACGGCCTGCTGGCGATCTTCTTCTTCGTCGCCGGGCTGGAACTCAAGCGCGAATTCGTCGCCGGGGACCTGCGGGACCCGCGCCGCGCGGCGGTGCCGGTGGCCGCCGCCATGGGCGGCGTGCTCGTGCCCGCCCTCCTCTACGTCCTCATCGTCGGCGGTGACGCCGCGCAGGGCTGGGCGATCCCCACCGCGACCGACATCGCCTTCGCCCTGGCCGTGCTCGCCGTCGTCGGCCGCTTCCTGCCCTCGGCGCTGCGCACCTTCCTGCTCACCCTCGCGGTGGTCGACGACCTGCTCGCCATCGTGATCATCGCCGTCTTCTACACCTCCGACCTGGCCGTCGGGCCGCTGCTGGGCGCGCTCATCCCGCTGGCGGTCTTCGGGCTGCTGGTGCAGCGCCGGGTCCGGTCCTGGTGGCTGCTGCTGCCGCTGGCCGTCGTGACCTGGGTGCTGATGCACTCCTCCGGGGTGCACGCCACCGTCGCCGGCGTGCTGCTGGCGTTCACCGTCCCGGTGCTCCGCAGCCGGGCCGCGGGTGGCCCGGACGCCGGACCCGGCCTGGCCGAGCACTTCGAGCACCGGTTCCGGCCCGTCTCCGCCGGGGTCGCGGTGCCGGTCTTCGCGTTCCTCTCCGCCGGTGTCACCGTCGGCGGCCTCACCGGCCTCGCCACCGCCCTGACCGACCGGGTCGCCGTCGGCATCGTCGTCGGCCTGGTGCTCGGCAAGCCGATCGGCATCATGGCAGCGACCTGGCTGGTGTCCCGGTTCACCCGCGCCGACCTCGACGAGGGGCTGAACTGGCTCGACGTGTTCGGCCTGGCGCTGCTGGGCGGCATCGGGTTCACCGTCTCCCTGCTCATCGGCGAACTCGCCTTCGGCCTGGGCAGTGAGCGCGACGACCACGTCAAGGTCGCCGTGCTCACCGGGTCCCTGCTCGCCGCCGTCCTGGCCAGCGTCATCCTGCGCGCCCGCAGCCGGGCCTACCGGCGGGTGCACGAGGCCGAGACCGTCGACCGCGACCGCGACGGGGTGCCCGACGTCTACCAGGCGTAGCCCGACCGGTCGGGCTGAGCCGACCCCGCTCCCCGCCCCGTCACCGGGCCGGCACGGGGTCGGCCGCCGTCAGGGCGGGGCCGGCCGCCGCCAGGGCCTCCTGCTGGTCGGCGAAGGTCGGGAAGAGCCCGTCGAGCCGCATGGTGTGCAGGACGGTGCGGACGAACCGGGACGGGGCGGCGAGGCACAGGACGACGCCCCGCTGCCGGGCCTCCTGGTGGGCCCGCACCAGCAGCCCCAGCCCGGCCGGGTCGATCTGGTCCACGCCGTGCAGGTCCACCACGGCCCGCCCGTCGAACTCGACCGCGTCGCGCAGGGCGGCGTGCAGCCGGTCCTCGCCGTGGCCGGGCGCGTCGTCGCAGCCGTCGACCTGGTCGAGCCCGAGGAGTTGGCCCGGCGCCGGTCCGGCGATGCTGCACGGCGGGCACCGGTGGGGGCCGACGGCGAACGGCGAGCCGCTCCAGCCGTGCTCGGACACCAGCGTCCAGACGACCTCGGCGTCGGGCAGCACGCACGCGTTGCCGGTGGTCGTGTCGCCGCAGTCGTCGCAGATCAGCGTCATCAGGCGATCGTCCGGTACGACCGTCATCCGGCCTCCTCTCCTCGGCGGCGGCAGCCCCCACCCTGGTACGCGGGTTTGGAGGGCACCTCCCGGTTCCATGACGGTTGTGTGACGAAACCGCTCTCACCTGGACCGGTGCCGTCGTGGCCGCGCCCGGCGGCGGGCCGGGACGGCGGCGGAGGTTTCGCCTTCGGGACGCTGCGGGCAAGGAGGGCAGGAGGCGGGATCACTCCCGCGCTTCGGTGACGGAGGGGGACCGGGTCCATGACCAGATCCAGGATGGTCGGTGCCGTGCTCGCGATCGCGCTCGCCGGCGCCGCCGGCTGCGGCGCCGGCGACAGCGTCGACGTGGACGGGGCCGGCGACACCGGCGGCAAGGGATCCGGCGGCACGCTGAACGCCGCCATCGGCGGGGAACCGGACCAGCTCGACCCCCACCGGACCTCCGCCTACTACAGCTTCCAGGTGCTGGAGAACGTCTACGACACCCTCGTCGAGCCGGGTCCCGACCTGCGGATGGGCCCCTCGCTGGCGACGAAGTGGACCACCAGCGCCGACCAGCTCACCTGGACCTTCACCCTCCGCGAGGGCGTGCGCTTCTCCGACGGGTCGCCGCTGACCTCCGAGGACGTCGTCTACTCCTACGAGCGGATCATCTCCGAGAAGCTGAACCAGTCGTACCGGTTCGAGACCGTGAAGTCCGTGACCGCCCCCGACCCGACCACCGTGGTCGTCGCGCTCACCAAGCCCACCCCGAACCTGCTGGCCAGCCTCGGCGGGTTCAAGGGCGTCGCGATCGTCGACAAGGCCAACGTGGAGTCCGGGGCGATCAAGACCAAGCCGGTGGGCAGCGGGCCGTTCGCCGTCGCCGGCTACACCTCCGGCGACAGCATCCAGCTCACCCGCAACGACAACTACTGGGGCGCGAAGCCGAAGCTCGACGGGGTCCGGTTCACCTTCGTCAAGGACCCCACGGTCGCCCTGCAGAACCTGCGCGGCGGCGAGGTCCAGTGGACCGACAACCTGCCGCCCCAGCAGGTCGCGGCGCTGAAGGAGAACGGCGGCGACGTGACCGTCGAGTCGCGGTCGTCGACCGACTACTGGTACCTCGCCCTCAACGAGGGCCGCAAGCCGTACGACGACGTGAACGTGCGCCGCGCGATCGCGTTCGCCCTGGACCGGGACGCGATCGCGAAGGCGGCCAAGTTCGGCCAGGCCACGGTCAACCAGACCGCGATCCCGAAGGGCAGCTCCTGGCACTTCGAGTACGCGCCGTACCGGCACGACCCCGCGCAGGCCCGGCAGTTGCTCGGCCAGGCCGGCGTCAGCGGGCTGACCCTCGACCTGATGGTGACCACCGAGTACCCCGAGACGGTCAGCGCGGCCCAGGTCATCGCCGCCCAGCTCTCCGACGTCGGGATCACCGTGAAGATCCGCACCCTCGACTTCGCCCAGTGGCTCGACGAGCAGGGCCGGGGCGCGTTCGACGCGTTCCTGCTCGGCTGGCTCGGCAACATCGACCCGGACGAGTTCTACTACGCCCAGCACCGCACCGGCGCGACGTTCAACTTCCACAAGTACAGCAACCCCACCGTCGACAGGCTCCTCGACGCCGGCCGCACCGAGACCGACCCGGCGGCCCGCAAGCGGACGTACGACCAGGCGGCGAAGCAGATCGTCGACGACGCCAGCTACGTCTACCTCTACAACCCCGACGTGGTGCAGGGCTGGTCGAAGCAGGTGACCGGATACCAGGTCCGCTCCGACCGGGCCATCCGGTTCCGCGACGTCGGCCTCGACAGGTGAGCTGACGGGGGCCCGCCATGACACGCTTCGTCCTGCGCCGGCTGCTCCAGTCGGCCGTCGTCCTGCTCGGGGTGACGCTTGTCGTCTTCCTGCTGCTCCAGCTCGTCCCCGGCGACCCCGTCCGGGTCGCCCTCGGCACCCGCTTCGACCAGCAGACCTACGACGCGCTGCGGGAACGTTCCGGCCTCGACCGGCCGCTGGTCGCGCAGTACGTCAGCTACGTCGGCCACGCGCTCACCGGCGACCTCGGGGTGAGCTTCCGCAGCGGCCAGCCGGTCACCACGATCGTGCTGGAGCGGCTGCCGGCGACGCTGTCGCTGGCGGTGACCGCCGTGCTGCTCGCCCTGCTCGTGGCGTTCCCGCTGGGCGTGCTCTCCGCCGTGCGCAGCGGCTCGGCCCTCGACCACGCCGCCCGGGTGTTCAGCCAGTTCGGCGTGTCGGTGCCCGACTTCTGGATGGGCATCATGGGCATCCTGCTCTTCGCCGGGGTGCTCGGCTGGCTGCCGCCGTCGGGCTACGTGGCCCTCACCGAGGACCCGGCGCGGTGGGCGTCGCACGTGATCCTGCCGGCGACGGCCGTGGGGCTGGTCACCGCCTCGATCCTCACCCGGTTCATCCGCTCCTCCGTGCTGGAGGTGCTCTCCGAGGACTACGTGCGCACCGCCGAGGCCAAGGGCCTGCGTGCCCGGGTCGTGGTCGTCCGGCATGTGCTGCGCAACGCGCTGATCCCCGTGGTCACCGTCGTGGCGGTGCAGTTGGCCAGCCTCGTCGGCGGGGTGATCGTGATCGAGGTGCTGTTCGCCTGGCCGGGGGTCGGCCGGCTCACCTACGACGCCGTCCAGGCCCGCGACTACCCGGTGCTGCAGGGCGCGGTGCTCTTCGTCGCCGCCCTGTTCCTGCTGATGAACCTGCTGGTGGACGTCCTCTATGCCCGCCTCGACCCGCGGATCGGGCTGCGGTGAGCGGCGGAGAGGACCGGGCTGCGGTGAGCGGCGGATCCGACGGCACGCTGCGCCGCACCCTGTCCGCGCTGCGCCACGACCCGCCGGCCGTCGCCGGCACCGTCGTGCTGCTCCTGCTGCTCGTCGTCGGGGTGGCCGGCCGGTGGCTGGCGCCGGCCGGGGTCAACGACGTCGACGTCGATCAGATGCTGCGCCCGCCCAGCCTCGACCACCCGTTCGGCACCGACGAACTGGGCCGCGACGTGCTCAGCCGCGTCCTCGTCGCCGCCCGGGTCTCCCTGGAGGTGGGCCTGGTCAGCGTCGGCATCGCGCTGCTGGTCGGGGTCACCGTCGGCCTGCTCGCCGGCTGGTACCGGGGCTGGGTGGACAACGTCCTCATGCGCGGCATGGACGTGCTGTTCGCGTTCCCGGTGCTGCTGCTGGCCGTCGCGATCGTGGCGGTGCTCGGGCCGGGCCTGGTCACCGCGATGGTCGCGATCGGGGTCGTCTACACGCCGATCTTCGCCCGGGTCACCCGCGCGGGCGTGCTCTCCGTACGCGAGCAGGTCTTCGTGCGCGCGGCCGTGTCCATCGGCGCGTCGGACGCGCGGATCATCCGCCGCCACGTGCTGCCCAACATCGCGGCCCCACTGATCGTGCAGACGTCGCTGTCGCTGGCGTTCGCCATCCTCTCCGAGGCGGCCCTGTCCTTCCTGGGCCTCGGCGTGCAGCCGCCGGACCCCGCCTGGGGCCGGATGCTCTACGACGGGCGCGGCTTCGTCACCGAGGCGTGGTGGCTCGGCGTCTTCCCCGGCGCCGCGATCTTCCTCACCGTGCTCGCCTTCAACCTCGTCGGCGACGCGCTGCGCGACGTGTTGGATCCGCGTCAGCTCACCGTCAGCGAGGCGAACAGGAGCAGGGCATGAGCAGCACACCACCACCCGCCGCCGGTGTGGCCGGGACGGGCCCCGCCGCGGGCGACGCCGACGCACCGGTGCTGGCCATCGAGGACCTGACCGTGACGATCGGCACCCGCCGTGGGCCGGCCCGCGCCGTCGCCGGCGTCGACTGGTCGGTGCGGGCCGGGCAGACCCTCGCCCTGGTCGGCGAGTCCGGCAGCGGCAAGAGCATGACCGTGCTCGCCGCCACCGGCCTGGCCCCCCGGGCGGCCCGGGTCACCGGACGGGTCCGGCTGCTCGGCGAGGAGCTGACCGCGCTGCCCGAGCCGCGCCGCCGGCAGTTGCGCGGCCGGCACGTCGGCTTCGTCTTCCAGGACCCGATGACCTCGCTCAACCCGGTGCTCACCGTGGGCCGGCAGGTGTCCGAGGCATGCGAGGAGCACCTGGGCATGACCCGCCGACAGGCCCGGGACCGGGCCGTCGAACTGCTCGACCTGGTCGGCATCCCGTTGCCGGGCCGGCGCGTCGAGGAGTACCCGCACCAGTTCTCCGGCGGGATGCGCCAACGGGTCGTCATCGCGATGGCCCTGGCCTGCGAGCCGGCCCTGCTCATCGCCGACGAGCCGACCACCGCTCTCGACGTCACCACCCAGGCGCAGATCGTCGAGCTGGTCGCCGACCTGCGCCGCCGGCTCGGCACCGCCGTCGTCTGGATCACCCACGACCTCGGCGTGGTCGCCGGGGTCGCCGACACGGTGGCCGTCATGTACGGCGGCCGGATCGTCGAGCGGGGCGACGTCGACGCCGTGTTCGACGCGCCCGCGCACCCGTACACCCGGGCCCTGCTGGCGGCCCGCCCGGACCCGCAGCACGCAGGCGGCGACCTCCCGGCGATCGCCGGCGCGCCGCCGAGCCCCTTGGACCTGCCGCCCGGCTGCGCGTTCTGGCCCCGCTGCCCGGTGCGCGGCGACGCCCGGTGCGAACACGAGCTGCCGCCGCTGGTCCCGGTGGCCCCCGGCCACGAGGTACGCACCTTCTGTCCCGGCGGGGAGGACGCATGAGCACCGGCCCGTCCCACGCGGCGGGGGAGCCCCTCGCCGAGCTCGACGACCTGCGGGTGTGGTTCCCGGCCGGGGGCGGCGTGCAGGTGCGGGCCGTCGACGGGGTGTCGCTGACCGTCCGGCGGGGCGAGACCCTCGGGCTGGTCGGCGAGTCGGGCAGCGGGAAGTCCACCACCGGCCTGGCGCTGCTGCGCCTGGTCGATCCGACCTCCGGCCACGTGCGGGTCGGCGGCCGGGACGTGACCCGATGGTCCCGCCGTCGGCTGCGGGGCCTGCGCCGACGGGTGGCCATGGTGTTCCAGGACCCGCAGGCGTCGCTGGACCCCCGGCGCACGATCGGGGCCAGCGTCGCCGAGCCGCTGGTGGTGCACCGCCTCGTCGACTCCGCCCAGGCCCGTGGCCGCCGGGTCGCCGAGCTGCTGGAGCTGGTCGGCCTGCGCGCCGACCTCGCCGGCCGGCACCCGCACGAGCTCTCCGGCGGGCAACGCCAGCGGGTCGGCATCGCCCGCGCGCTGGCCGGGGAGCCCGACCTGATCGTCCTCGACGAGCCCATCGCCTCGCTCGACCTGAGCGTGCAGGCGCAGATCATGAACCTGCTGCGGGCGCTGCAACGGGACCTGGGGCTGACGTACCTGTTCATCGCGCACGACCTGGCGGCCGTCGAGCACATGAGCGACCGGATCGCCGTGATGTACCTGGGCCGGATCGTGGAGACCGGCACCCCGGCGCAGCTCTACCGGCAGCCGGCGCACCCGTACACCGCCGCGCTGCTGTCGGCCGTCCCGGTGGCCGATCCGAAGGTGGAGCGGCGCCGGCGGCGGATCATCCTGAGCGGCGACGTGCCGAGCCCGGTGGACCCGCCCGGTGGCTGCCGGTTCCGGACCCGCTGTCCGCAGGCCCGACCGGACTGCGTCGAGGTCGACCCGGTGCTGGTGGAGGTGGCCGCCGGCCAGCGGGCCGCCTGCCTGTACGCGGGCGAGGCGGTACGCGCGATGCGCGGCGGGCCGGCCTGACCGGTGTCGCCCCGTCCACGATGGACGGGGCGACACCGGGTGGTGCGAGCGGTCAGCTCGTGGGGAAGTTGTCCGGGGTGCGGATGCGGTTGCGCATGTAGTTGCCCGAGTCGGTCAGCACCGACGTGCCGGTGTACGTGCCGCCGTAGCAGGTGCCGGGGCGGAACGCGGCGCTGCCCTCGTCGGCGTCCGAGAACGTCCAGTTGGCGTAGCTGATCTTGAGCCGGTCGAGCAGGTCCATCCAGGTGTTGCTGCTGGCCACGTCCACGGCGCCGCCGCCGGTGTAGGTGACCGTGCCGAACTCGGTGACGAACATGGGGATCCGGGCGGCGGCGCGCTCCAGCTCGGCCCGGTAGTTGTCCTTGTGGGACGCGGCGTAGAAGTGGAACGCGTACATGATGTTGCTGGCGTTCACCGGGTTGTTGATGACCTCGGTGGAGTTGCCGCCCTCGGAGACGCCGAGCGAGGACCAGCCGCGGGTGCCGACGATGACGATCGCGTCCGGGTCGTTGGCGCGGATGATCGGGATGACCTGCTCGGCGTAGTTCTTGATCGTCGACCAGCTCACCCCGTTGGGCTCGTTGGTGACCTCGTAGATCACGTTGTTCTTGTTGGCGTGCCGGGCGGACACGGCGGCGAAGAACGTCTTGGCCCGCTCCAGGTTGAACATCGGGTCGCCCGGCGTCAGGGTGTGGAAGTCGATCAACGCGTACATGCCGCGCTCGGTGGCCTCGTCCACGAGGGTGTTGACCCGGTTGGTGAAGCCGGCCGGGTCGGTCTCGTAGCCGTCCTCCTGCACGTACATGGAGACGCGGAGCAGGTCGGCCAGCCAGTCCTTGGACAGCGCGTCGAGGGACGCGTCGTTGTAGCACTGGGCGAACCACTGCAGGCCGTGGGTGCTCATGCCGCGCAGCTGGATCGGCTTGCCGTACCGGTTGCACAGGTTGACCCCGCACACCCGCAGCTGACCGTTGATCGCCACCGGCGTCGTGCCGGTCGGCGGAGCGGTGGTGGGCGGGGGAGTGGTCGGCGGCGGCGTGGTGGTCGGCGGCGTCGTCGGGGTCGACGTGGTCGGCGTCGTGCCGCCGGTGCACACCGTGCCGTTGAGCGTGAACGACGTCGGCGTCGGGTTGCCGCCGGTGAAGGTGCCGTTGAAGCCGATGCTCGTCGCCGCGCCCGTGGCCAGCGAGCCGTTGTAGCTCAGGCTCTGCGCCGTGACGGCACTGCCGCTCTGCTGGTACGTCGCCGACCACCCCTGGGTGACCTTCTGCCCCTGGTCCGGGAAGGTGAAGCCGAGGGTCCAACCGTTGATCGGGTCACCGAGGTTCTTGACGCTGATCGACGCGGTGAACCCCCCGGACCAGCTGTTGGTCGTGTAGGTGACGGCGCAACCGGTGGCGGCCATGGCGTTGGTGGCCGGTAGGATCGCCGTCGCACCGAGGGTCAGCGCGCCGACGGCGCCGGCCACGACCAGCTGTCGTCGGGACGGGCGGGGAGCTCTCTTCATCGGCTGTCTCATTTCGTCGGGGGTGGTGGGGTGGCGCGCGGTCGGGGGCCCGGGAGCGCTCCCACGGCAGCTTAGGGGCGTGCGTAACACCTCCGCAACATGTCGATGCGTCGAAGTGTGCCGCGCCGCCCGATGCCGCGCCGCGGGCCGGCGGGGCGGTCAGCAGGGCCGGGTGCTGTGCCGTACGACCAGCGGGGTGGCCAGTTCGATGCGGTCACTGGCCAGCTCCTCGCCGTTGACCAGGCTGAGCAGCATGCGGGTGGCCATCGCGGCCATCTCCGTCAGCGGCTGCCGGACGGTGGTCAGCGGCGGCACGGCCCACCGGGCGGCGTCCAGATCGTCGAAACCGACGACGCTCATGTCGTCCGGCACCCGCAGTCCCCGCTCGTAGAGCGCCTCGTAGGCGCCCAGGGCCATCTCGTCGGAGCAGGCGAAGAGCGCCGTCGGCGGCCGGGCCAGGTCGAGCAGGGCGTGCGTCTCCCGATAGCCCGAGGGGGCCAGGAAGTCGCCGGTGCGGACGTGGCCGGTGGGGACCCGCTGGCCAGCGGCGTCCATGGCGGCCCGGTAGCCGTCGACACGGGCGCGGCTGCACGGCACGGTGGGGGGACCGCCGATGACGGCGATGCGGTGGTGGCCGAGGCCGAGCAGATGCTCGGTGGCGGCCCGCCCGCCGGCCCAGTTGGTCGCCCCGACGGAGGGGATGTCCGCGGGGGGCTGCCCGGCCGGATCGATGATCACCGCCGGGATGCCCAGCTCCTCCAGGTGGCCGCGCTGGGCGGGCGAGAGGTCGGAGAGGACGAGCAGCACCCCGTTGCAGCGTCGGGCGGCCAGCTGCTCGGTCCAGCGCCGGTCGGGGCGGGTGCGGTGCCGGCCGTGGACGGCGGATACGACGACGCCGAAGCCGGCCTGGTAGGCCAGCTCCTCCACGCCATCGATGATCTGCATGGCCCACGGGCTGCCCAGGTCCCGCAGCACCAGGTCGATCAGGCCCGCCCGGTTTGCCGGGCGGGCCGTGCCCCGGGCCGTGTACCCCCGTGCGTCGAGCAGTGTCTGCACCCGGTGCCGGGTCGCGGGTGCGACGTCCGGCCGGCCGTTGAGGACCTTCGAGACGGTGGGGATGGACACCCCGGCCGCCTGTGCGATCTCCGCCAGCGTCGCCCGCTGTTGTTCCATGGCATCTCCCTCGTTCCCGGCCCGCCGCAGCATATCCCGAAACTTTCGACGCTTGGGGGCGGGGCGGGCGAAAACCGGGGTCGACCTCGACGCATCGACAGGTGACGCTTGACGCGTCGTCGCGCGGGCGCTTAGCCTGCTCGCGTCCGAAACAAGCTCGAAACTTTCGGGCGCGGCCCTGCCTCCGCGTCCGCTGTCGGCCGGGTCGGCGCCGCCGGACGGGGCGGCGTCGACCCGGTTGCCCGACACGGGGCGCCGAGCCGGGATCGCGGGCCGGGAGTGCGGTTTCGGCGGGGCCGCAGGTCCGGGTGGTGCCGTCGCGCTCCGTGACGAAGGGGAGCTGTCCCATCGGGCCGATCGTTCTTACTCCGCGTCGCCCTCCTTCGGGGTCCGCTTCGGTCCTGTCGCGCGCTTTGCTCTGCACCCACGGGCGCAGCGTCCCGGTGGAGCTGCGGATACGTGGCATCGCCGGGAATCGCGAAGGCTCGGGCGCGGCGGCGGAGCGTGAGCGTTGCGTCCGTGGGTGCAGAGCAAAGCGGGTGAGCGGGATGGTGCGCCGGTGGGTCGGGAAGAATCACTCCCCGTCACGGCCGGGCGGCGGGCGGACGGGCCGGCCGCGGCCGGCGCGCGACGGCGGCGCGCGCCCTGCGTCACGCGGCCGAAGCGCCCGCCTCCTTGTGAACGCACACATCCCCGATCCGGGGCCGTCTCCGTCGTGGGTCGCGTCCCGTGACCGGATCGTTGCCGACGTCGTCATCTGGAGAGATTCCAGGCAGCGGGCCGTGTCGTGGACCGGACTGAAAGATCTTGGCGGGAAGCATCTTGACGCCACTGCATGTGAGCGCTAACACTGTTGCCAGCAAGTGAGCGGAGGATGTCATGAGCGTTTCGGCAGGGCCGGGCGACCGGTACGTTGTCGGCGTCGACTACGGCACGTTGTCGGGTCGAGCGCTGGTGGTACGGGTCGGTGACGGTGCCGAACTGGGCACGGCGGTGCACGAGTACCGACACGCCGTGATGGACACGGTACTCGCCGTCGACGGCCAGGCGCTACCCGCCGACTGGGCCCTGCAGGACCCGGACGACTACCGCGAGGTGCTGCGGCAGGCGGTGCCGGCGGCCCTGGCCGCCAGCGGCGTCGACCCGCAGCAGGTCGTCGGCATCGGCATCGACTTCACCGCCTGCACCGTGCTGCCCACCCTCGCCGACGGCACCCCCCTGTGCGAGCTGCCCGACCTGCGTACCCGGCCGCACGCCTGGGTCAAGCTGTGGAAGCACCACGCGGCCCAGCCCCAGGCGGACCGGATCAACGAGCTGGCCCACGCCCGCAACGAGCCGTGGATCGGCCGCTACGGCGGCAAGATCTCCGCCGAGTGGCAGTACGCCAAGGGCCTGCAGCTGCTGGAGGAGGACCCGGAGGTCTACGACCGGGCCGAGCGGTGGATCGAGGCCGCCGACTGGATCGTCTGGCAGCTCTGCGGCGTCGAGACCCGCAACGTGTGCACCGCCGGCTACAAGGGCATCCGCCAGGACGGGCGGTACCCGTCGCGGGAGTACCTGGCCGCGCTGAACCCGGGCTTCGCCGACTTCGTCGCCAAGATCGACGGACCGCTCGCGCCGCTGGGCGCCCGGGCCGGCGGGCTGACCGCCCAGGCCGCGGCCTGGACCGGCCTGCCGGAGGGGATCGCGGTGGCGGTCGGCAACGTCGACGCCCACGTCACCTCCGCCGCCGCCCAGGCCCTCGAGCCGGGCCGGCTGGTCGCCATCATGGGCACCTCCACCTGCCACGTCGTCAACGGCACCGAGCTGGCCGAGGTGGCCGGCATGTGCGGCGTCGTGGACGGCGGGATCAGCTCCGGGCACTGGGGCTACGAGGCGGGCCAGAGCGGCGTCGGCGACATCTTCGGCTGGTACGTCCAGCACGCCGCCCCCGCCGGCTACGCCTCGCACGAGGCCCTCACGGCCGCCGCCGCCGCCCAGCCGGTCGGCGCGCACGGCCTGGTGGCGCTGGACTGGTGGAACGGCAACCGCTCCCTGCTGGTCAACCACGACCTCAGCGGGGTGATCGTCGGGCTGACCCTGGCCACCCGGCCGCCGGACGTCTACCGCGCGCTGCTGGAGTCCACCGCGTTCGGCACCCGCATGATCATCGAGGCGTTCGCCGACGCCGGGGTGCCGGTCGACGAGATCATCGTCGCGGGCGGGCTGACCAACAACGCGCTGCTCATGCAGATCTACGCCGACGTCACGCAGCGCCCGCTGGGCATCATCGGCTCGACGCAGGGCCCGGCGCTCGGCTCGGCGATCCACGCGGCGGTCGCCGCGGGCGCGTACCCCGACGTGCCGGCCGCCTCGGCGGTGATGGGCCGGGTCGACCGCGACGTCTACCGGCCCGACCCGCAGCGGGCGCTCGCCTACGACGCGCTCTACGCGGAGTACCGGCGCCTGCACGACCATTTCGGCCGGGGCGGCGACGACGTCCTGCTGCGGCTGCGCACCATCCGCAACGCCGCCCGCCGGGCGGCCGACCACTCCCCGGCCGGCGAGGCCGCAGTCCCCCTGGAGGTGTTGGCATGAGCCCCGACCTGGGCGCCGAGGTGACGCGCCTGCGTGAGCAGGTCGCGACGCTGCACGGCGAGCTGGTCCGCTACAACCTGGTGGCCTGGACTGCCGGCAACGTCTCCGCCCGGGTGCCGGGCGCGGACCTGATGGTCATCAAGCCCAGCGGCGTCTCCTACGACGACCTGCGACCCGACAACATGATCGTCTGCGACCTCGACGGGGCCGTCGTGGCGGGCGACCTGTCGCCGTCGAGCGACACCGCCGCGCACGCCTACGTCTACCGGGCGATGCCGGAGGTCGGGGGAGTGGTGCACACGCACAGCTCCTACGCCACCGCCTGGGCGGCCTGCGGCGAGTCGATCCCGTGCCACCTCACCGCCCAGGCCGACGAGTTCGGCGGCGAGATCCCGGTCGGCCCGTTCGCGCTCATCGGCGGCGACGACATCGGCAAGGGCATCGTGGCCACCCTGTCCGGGCACCGCTCGCCGGCGGTGCTCATGCGCAACCACGGCGTCTTCACCATCGGCAAGGACGCCCGCGCGGCGGTCAAGGCGGCGGTGATGTGCGAGGACGTCGCCCGCACCGCCCACCTGGCCCGCACGCTCGGCCGGCCGGTGCCGATGGCCCGCGAGGACATCGACTCCCTCTACGACCGCTACCAGAACGTCTACGGGCAGCCCGGGGTCCCGTCCGCGACCCCCTGACCGCCGCCCGCCCCGTCCCGGCCGGTCCGCACCCCGAGGCCCGGCCCGTTCCACCGCACCTCACCACAGCACCACCGGTTGGCCGTGCCGTCCCGGCACGCCGAGGCGGCCCCGGCCCATGTAGGTACCCCACCCACCCCCGCAAGGAGTCATCACATGCGCAAGACCGGCACGACCATCACCCGCCGTGGGTTCGGCGCGATCCTGGCCGCCGGCCTGATGGCCACCAGCCTGGCCGCGTGCGGCAACAGCGACACCGGCTCGGAGGCCGGCGACAGCAAGGGCGACGGCCAGATCGTCCTCGGCTTCTCGCAGGTCGGCGCGGAGAGCGGCTGGCGCACGGCGAACACCAACTCCATCAAGGAGTCCGCCGAGAAGGCCGGGATCAAGCTGCAGTTCGACGACGCGCAGCAGAAGCAGGAGAACCAGATCAAGGCGATCCGCAACTTCATCCAGCAGAAGGTCGACGTGATCGCCTTCTCGCCGGTGGTGGAGTCGGGCTGGGACACCGTGCTCAAGGAGGCCAAGGACGCCAAGATCCCGGTCATCCTGACCGACCGCGCCGTCGACTCGGCCGACAAGAGCCTCTACAAGACCTTCATCGGCTCGGACTTCGTCAAGGAGGGCCGGCTCGCCGGCGAGTGGCTGGTCGAGCAGAAGAAGGCGGCCACCGGCCCGGTGAACATCGTCGAGCTGCAGGGCACCACCGGTTCGGCGCCGGCCAACGACCGCAAGAAGGGCTTCGCGGAGGCGATCGCCGCCAACCCCAACCTGAAGGTCGTCGCGTCGCAGAGCGGTGACTTCACCCGGGCCGGCGGCAAGCAGGTCATGGAGCAGTTCCTCAAGGCCAACCCGAAGATCGACGTGCTGTTCGCCCACAACGACGACATGGGCCTCGGCGCGCTGGAGGCGATCACCGCGGCCGGCAAGGTGCCGGGCAAGGACATCACCATCATCACCATCGACGCGGTCAAGGACGGCATGCAGGCCCTGGCCGACGGCAAGTTCAACTTCATCGCCGAGTGCAGCCCGCTGCTCGGCGACCAGCTGATGGACCTGGTCAAGAAGGTCAAGGCCGGCGAGGAGGTCCCGGCCCGGGTCGAGACCCAGGAGACCACCTTCACCCAGGAGCAGGCCAAGGCCGCTCTGCCGACCCGGAAGTACTGACCGGAGGGGGCCGCCGCGCCACGCGCGGCGGCCCCGCCGCTCGCTTCCGCGACACACGAAAGGCCTGGTCAGATGTCGCAGAGGCATCCGGTCCTGACGATGACCGCGATCAGCAAGATCTTCCCGGGAGTACGCGCCCTCAACGGTGTCGACTTCCGCCTCTTCCCCGGCGAGGTCCATGCCCTGATGGGCGAGAACGGCGCCGGGAAGTCCACCCTCATCAAGGTGCTGACGGGTGTCTACAGCACGGACGCCGGCACGATCACCCTCGACGGTCAGCAGGTCTCCTTCGCCGGGCCGATGCAGGCCACCGCGGCCGGGGTGAGCACCGTCTACCAGGAGGTCAACCTCCTGCCGAACCTGTCGGTGGCGGAGAACATCTTCATCGGCCGCGAGCCGCGCCGGCTCGGGTCCGTCAACTGGCGCGAGATGCGCCGTCGGGCCAAGGAGCTGCTGGCTCGCATCGACCTGCACATCGACGTCACCGAGCTGCTCGGCAGCTACTCCCTCGCGGTCCAGCAGATGGTGGCCATCGCCCGCGCCGTCGACGTGAACGCCCGAGTGCTGATCCTCGACGAGCCCACCTCCAGCCTCGATGCCGACGAGGTGGCCCAGCTGATGCGGATCATGCGCCAGCTGCGCGACGACGGCATCGCGATCGTCTTCGTCACCCACTTCCTCGACCAGGTGTACGGCATCGCCGACCGGATCACCGTGCTGCGCAACGGCCGCCTCGTCGGCGAGTACCCGACGGCCGAGCTGCCGCAGATCGCCCTCGTGGAGAAGATGATCGGCAAGGAGCTCGACGCGCTGGAGCGCCTCGATTCCGAGACCGACCGGGACCGCGCGGCGATCGCCGCGGGGGAGCCCTTCGTGGCGGCGGACGGGCTGGGCCGCACCGGCTCGGTCGCGCCGTTCAGCCTCACCATCCACGCCGGCGAGGTCGTCGGGCTGGCCGGACTGCTCGGGTCGGGGCGTACCGAGGTCGCCCGGCTGTTCTTCGGCGCGGACCGCGCCGACCAGGGCCGGCTCGCGGTCGACGGCGCGCCCGCCACGATCCGCAATCCGGTGGCCGCGATCGACCGGGGCGTCGCCTTCTGCTCGGAGAACCGCCGCACCGAGGGCCTGGTGGGCGAGCTGTCGGTGCGGGAGAACATCATCCTGGCCATGCAGGCCGCCCGGGGCTGGCTGCGGCCCGTGCCCCGGCGCAAGCAGGACGAGCTGGTCGAGCGCTACATCAAGGCGCTGAGCATCCGCCCGGCCAACCCCGACATGCCGGTGCGCAACCTCTCCGGCGGCAACCAGCAGAAGGTGCTGCTCGCCCGGTGGCTGATCACCGAGCCGCGGCTGCTGATCCTGGACGAGCCGACCCGGGGCATCGACATCGGCGCGAAGACCGAGATCCAGCGCCTCGTGGCGCAGCTCTCCGACGGCGGAATGGCGGTGTTGTTCATCTCCGCCGAGCTGGAGGAGGTGCTGCGGCTCAGCCACAAGGTCGTCGTGATGCGCGACCGGCGGCTGGTCGCCCAGCTCGACAACGACGACACCCTCGACGCCGACCGCGTGATGCGGGCCATCGCCAGCGGCGCGGAGCAGGAAGGGCTGGAGAAGGTATGAGCACTGCGCGTACCCGCCTCGCGGGCGTCACCGGCCACCGGCTGTTCTGGCCCCTGGTCGTGCTGGTGGTGCTGCTGGCGGCGAACACCGTCTACCGGCCGAGCTTCCTGTCGGTCGAGCTGAAGAACGGCCACCTCTACGGCAGCCTCATCGACATCCTCCGGCTCAGCGCCCCGCTCATCCTGGTCGCGCTGGGCATGTCCCTGGTGATCGCCACCGGCGGCATCGACCTGTCCGTGGGCTCCGTGGCCGCCGTGTGCGGCGCGATAGCCTGCCTCTACATCAGCGAGCAGCCCGACCAGAACAGCCTCGGCGGGGTGCTCACCGCGGTGGCGATCGCGTTCGGCATCGCCTTGCTGCTCGGCGCGTGGAACGGGATCCTGGTCGCCGGGATAGGCATCCAACCGATCATCGCCACGCTGATCCTGATGGTCGCCGGCCGGGGCCTGGCCCAGTTGGTCACCTCCGGGCAGATCATCACGATCAACAGCGAGCCGTACAAGACGATCGGGGTCGGGCACCTGCTCACGCTGCCGTTCGCGATCATCATCGCCCTCGCGGTGACCCTGGTCGTGGCGCTGCTGACCCGCCGCACCGCCCTCGGCATGATCATCGAGGCGGTCGGCGGCAACGCCGAGGCCAGCCGGTTGGCGGGCGTGCGCTCGCGGCGGATCACCTTCCTGGTGTACGTGGTGAGCGCCGCCTGCGCCGCCGTCGCCGGGTTCATGATGACGGCGAACGTCTCCAGCGCCGACGGCAACGCCGTCGGCCTCTGGGTCGAACTCGACGCGATCCTCGCCGTGGTCATCGGCGGCACGTCGCTGGTCGGTGGCCGGTTCTACCTCAGCGGCACCATCGTCGGCGCGCTGATCATCCAGACCCTGACCACCTCGGTGTACGCCATGAACATCGACCCGCAGACGGCCCTGCTGTTCAAGGCGGTCGTGGTGATCGCGGTCTGCCTCATCCAGGCGCCGGCGTTCCGCGCCCGGTTCCGGCGCCGGCAGGCACCGGGGGTGCCCCCGGCGGCGCCCGTCGAGAAGCAGAAGGAGCAGGTTCCGGCATGACCACGACCCCCCTGGCCGCGCGAGGCCCACGGGCCTGGTGGCGGGTGCCGCAGCGGCAGGTGCCGGTGCTGGCCACCCTGGCCCTGCTGCTGGTGATGTACGGCATCGGCGTCTCGCAGTACCGCGCCTTCTCCAACATCCAGGTCGTCTTCAACATCTTCATCGACAACGGCTTCCTGCTCGTCGTCGCGGTCGGCATGACCTTCGTCATCCTGACCGGCGGCATCGACCTGTCGGTCGGCTCGGTGGTGGCGATGACCGCGATGGTGTCGGCGTCGCTGCTCGGCGACGGCGTGCACCCCGCGCTGGTGCTCCTGATCGCGCTGCTCATCGGCCCCACCCTCGGGTTCGCGATGGGCTGCGTCATCCACTTCTTCGACATCCAGCCGTTCATCGTCACCCTCGCCGGTATGTTCTTCGCCCGGGGCATGTGCACCTGGATCAGCTCGACGTCCATCCCGATCACCGACGGGTTCTGGACCTCGGCGGCGCAGGAGCGCATCCGCATCGGCGAGAACTTCGTGACCGTGAGCGTCCTGGTCGCCCTCGCCGTGGTGGCGGTCGCGGCGTACACGCTGGCGTACACCCGGCTGGGCCGCAACGTGTACGCCATCGGCGGCAACCAGCAGTCGGCGCTGCTCATGGGCCTGCCCGTAGGGCGCACGAAGATCGCCGTCTACACGATCAGCGGGCTCTGCTCGGCCATCGGCGGCATCCTGCTGTCGTTCTACACGCTGTCCGGCGCCCCGCTGATCGCCGTCGGCATGGAGCTGGACACGATCGCCGCCGTCGTCATCGGCGGGACCCTGCTCACGGGCGGCTCCGGCTACGTGTTCGGCACCCTGCTGGGCGTCCTCGTGCTGGGGGTGATCCAGACGCTGATCACCTTCGACGGCAGCCTCAGCTCCTGGTGGACCAAGATCGTGATCGGTGGCCTGCTGTTCGCGTTCATCCTCCTCCAGCGCCTCGTCGGCATCCGCAAGAAGTGACCACCCCAGTACACCGGAAGGCAACCCCATGACCAACCCATCCCCGGCCGCCGAGGTCTGGTTCCTCACCGGCAGCCAGGGCCTGTACGGCCCGGAGACCCTGCGTCAGGTGGCCGACCAGTCCCGGCAGATCGCGGCGCAGCTCGACGCCGACCCGGCCATCCCCGCCCGGGTGGTCTGGAAGCCGGTGCTCACCTCCAGCGCCGACATCCTGGCCGTGTGCCGTGACGCGGCCGTCCAGGGCGCGGTCGGGGTGATCGCCTGGATGCACACCTTCTCCCCGGCCAAGATGTGGATCTCCGGCCTGGACGCGCTGCGCACTCCGCTGCTGCACCTGCACACGCAGGCCAACGTGGCGCTGCCCTGGTCCGACATCGACATGGACTTCATGAACCTCAACCAGGCCGCCCACGGCGACCGGGAGTTCGGGTTCGTCCAGACCCGGCTGGGGGTGGCCCGCAAGACCGTCGCGGGGCACGTCAGCAACCCGAGCGTCACCGCCCGCATCGGGGCGTGGACCCGGGCGGCGATCGGGCACGCGGAGATGCGCTCGCTGCGGCTGGCGCGCTTCGGCGACAACATGCGCAACGTGGCGGTGACCGAGGGCGACAAGGTCGAGGCGGAGCTGCGCTTCGGCGTCTCGGTCAACACGTACGGCGTGAACGACCTGGTGGCGGCCGTGGACGCGGTGGCGGACTCGCGCATCGACGAGCTGGTCAAGGAGTACGACGACAGCTACCGGCTCGTCGCCGAGCTGCGGGCCGGCGGCGAGCGGCACGACTCGCTGCGCTACGCCGCGCGGATCGAGGCGGGCCTGCGCGACTTCCTCGACGCGGGTGGGTTCCGCGCGTTCACCACGAACTTCGAGGACCTCGGCGGGCTGCGGCAGCTGCCGGGGATCGCGGTGCAGCGGCTGATGGCCGACGGCTACGGCTTCGGCGGCGAGGGCGACTGGAAGACCTCGGTGCTGGTGCGCACGCTCAAGGCGATGTCGGTGGGCACCACGGGCGGCACGTCCTTCATGGAGGACTACACCTACGACCTCACGCCGGGGCAGGAGGTGGTCCTCGGCGCGCACATGCTGGAGGTCTGCCCGACCATCGCCGCCGACACGCCCGCCGTGGAGATCCACCCGCTGGGCATCGGCGGCCGCGAGGACCCGGTGCGCCTGGTGTTCGACGCCCAGGCGGGGCCCGCCGTGGTGCTGGGACTGGCCGACATGGGGGAGCGGTTCCGGCTGGTCGCCAACGAGATCGACGTGATCGTCCCGCCGCAGCCGCTGCCGAAGCTGCCGGTGGCCCGCGCGGTGTGGCGGCCCCGGCCGGACCTGGCCGGCTCGGCGGAGGCCTGGCTCACGGCGGGCGCGCCGCACCACACGGTGCTGTCGCAGGCCGTCGGGGTCGAGGAACTGCACGACCTGGCCGAGATGGTCGCCACCGAGCTGGTCGTCATCGACGCGGAGACGACCACCCGTGGGCTGACGAACGAGTTGCGGTGGAACCAGGCCTACTACCGGTTGGCCAGGGGCTTCTGAGGCTCGACCGGTCGACCGTACGACCGGGGTGTCCGGCGTGGTCCCGAGGCGGGAGCACGCCGGACACACCGTCCGCGCAGCGAGCCTGACCGCCCGTCTTGTTGATCACGACGGGCTACGATGGCCACGAGGGGAGTTGCCATGGGTCAGCAGCCGGCCGCACGCGCGGCGGTGATGAACGACGTCGCCCGGCTCGCCGGTGTCTCGCACCAGACGGTGTCGCGGGTGCTCAACAACCACCCGAGCGTCCGGCAGGAGACCCGCGAGCGGGTGATGCGCGCGGTGCACCAGCTCAACTACCGGCCCAACGCCCTGGCCCGAGGGCTGGCCGGGCGGCGCTCCCGGGTCATCGGTGTGGTCAGCTTCGACACCATCCTCTACGGCCCGGCGGCGACCCTGCTCGGCATCGAGCGCGCCGCCCGCGCGGCGGGGTACGGCATCAGCATCGTCACCCTGGAACAGCTCGACCGGGCCGGGATGCGGTCGGCGATCGACGCCCTCACCGAGCAGTCGGTGGCGGGGGTGGTCGTCATCGCCCCGATGATGACGGCGGCGGTGGCCGTGCACGGCCTGCCCACCGGCGTGCCCGCCGTGGTGGTCGAGTCGAGCGGCGGCGCCCGGGAGCTGCCGAGCATCTCCGTCGACCAGGTCGCCGGGGCCCGGCTGGCCGTGGAGCACCTGCTGTCCCTCGGGCACGAGACGGTGTGGCACATCGCCGGCCCCCGGGACTGGCTGGAGGCCCGCGACCGCGTCGACGGGTGGCGGTTGGCGCTGGAGCAGGCCGGGCGGTCCGTCCCGCCGGTCCTCGTCGGCGACTGGAGCCCCCGGGCGGGCTACGAGATCGGGCAGTCGCTGGTCGACCGCCCGGACGTGACGGCCGTGTTCTGCGCCAACGACCACCAGGCGCTCGGCCTGCTGCGGGCGCTGCACCAGCGCGGCGTGCGGGTTCCGGAGGACGTCAGCGTGGTCGGGTTCGACGACATCCCCGAGGCCGAATACCTCTCGCCGCCGCTGACCACGGTGCGGCAGGACTTCGACGAGGTGGGCCGCCGGTGCGTGGCGGCCCTGCTGGAGCTGTTCGACGCCGACGGCCCGGCGGGGCGCTTCCCGCATCCGCAGGTCGAGCCGCAGCTCGTCGTACGCGCGAGCAGCGGCGGCCGGAAGGGCTGACCGCACGTCCGGATCCGGTGCGCCGCGAGGGCCGCGCCGGTCCTCGCCGTGCCGGCGCGCCGCGAGGGCCCGCCGGCTCCGGACCCGTGGCCGCCCGACCCGTGACGGCGCAGTGAGTCCTGTTAGCGCGCACATACCCAGCGTTGTGCCTGGTAGGGCCCTTGACTCCGGGGTTTTGTAGCGCCGAGAATTCGGGCTTGTTAACGCTCACACCCCCGCCACCACGAGGGAACCCCATGCGCGAAGCTCCCCCGGAACCGCGATCCTCCTTCCCGTCCCGCACCCGGCGCCGGGCCCGGCCCCTCGTCGCCGGGACGCTCCTCGCCCTGGTCGCCGGTCTGCTGCCCGCCACCGCCGCGCCGGCCGCCGCCGACGTGACCGACGGCCTGCTGGTGCGCTACGACCTGACGCAGACCACCGGCACGACCGTCACCGACAGCTCCGGCCGGGGCAACGACGGCACGCTCACCGGCGGCGGCACCTGGACCGGCCAGGGCGGTCTCGTCCTCGACGGCGTCGACGACCACGTCAAGCTGCCCGACAACATCATGGCCGGGCTGTCGTCGATCACCGTCGCCGTCGACGTGCTCGTCGACCCCACGCAGCAGACCCCGTACTTCATCTGGGGCCTCGGCAACCCGGCGACCTCGAACTCCGGCACCGGCTACCTGTTCACCAGCGGCGACGCCTTCCGCACCGCCATCACCACCACCAACTGGTCCGGCGAGAAGGTGACCGGCAAGGGCGCGAACCTCACCCGGGGCGTGTGGAAGTCCGTCACCTACACGCAGACCGGCACCACCGGCACCCTCTACGAGGACGGCGTGCAGGTCGCGCAGAACACCGGCGTCACCGTGCTGCCCAGCGCCGTCGGCAACGGCACGACGACCAACAACAACCTCGGCCGCTCCAACTACGCCGCGGACCGCTACCTCAAGGGCCGGGTGGCCAACTTCCGCATCTACGACCGCGCGCTGCCCGCCGACGAGGTGGCCGCCATCGCGCTGCCCGACGCCACCCGCGTCGCCGGCGACACCGCCGCCCTCGACCTGGGCGACCTCTCGGCCGTGACCGGGAAGCTCACCCTGCCCGCCACCGGCACGTACGGGTCGGCGATCGCCTGGTCCTCCAGCGCCCCCGGCACCATCAGCGCGACCGGCGAGGTGACCCGCCCCGCCCCCGCCGACGGGCCCGCCACGGTCACCCTCACCGCGACCGTCAGCCGGGGCGGCAGCAGCGACACCAAGGCGTTCACCGCCACCGTCCTGCCCGACGAGACCGACCAGACGCGGGCCGACGCGGCCGCCGCCGCCCTCTCGCTCGTGAACGCCGGCGACGTGCGCGGCAACCTCACCATGCCGAGCACCGGGAGCAACGGCGCGACCGTCGCCTGGCGCTCCGCCAGCCCGGACGTCGTCAGCCCCGACGGCATCGTCAAGCGCCCCGCGCACGGGGCGGGCGACGTCAAGGTCACCGTGACCGCGACCGTCACCGTCGGCACGGCCACCGCCGAGCGGGCCATCGAACTGACCGTCCGCGAGCTGCCCGAGGCCGCCCCCTACGCCGGCTACGCCTTCAGCTACTTCACCGGCAACTCCATCGCCGGGGAGAAGATCTACTTCGCGGCCAGCCAGGGCAACAACGCCCTGCGGTGGACCGAGGTCAACGGCGGCCAGCCGAAGCTGGAGTCGACGTTCGGCACCCTGGGCCTGCGGGACCCGTTCCTGATCCGCAGCCCCGAGGGGGACCGGTTCTTCCTCATCGCCACCGACCTGTCCATCGGCCGCAACGGCAACTGGGACGTCGCGCAGCGCCAGGGCAGCCGGTACCTGGAGGTCTGGGAGTCCACCGACCTGGTGAACTGGTCGGAGCAGCGGCACATCCTGATCTCCCCGCCCACCGCCGGCAACACCTGGGCGCCGGAGGCGTACTGGGACGCCGCCCGGGGCGAGTACCTCGTCTTCTGGGCCTCGAAGCTCTACGCGGAGAACGACCCGAACCACACCGGCAACACGTACAACCGGATGCTCGCCGCGACGACCCGTGACTTCGTCACGTTCAGCCAGCCGACGATCTGGCAGGACCCGGGTGACTCCCGCATCGACTCCACGGTGATCCGGGAGGGCGACACCTACTACCGGTTCACCAAGGACGAGGGCGGCGGCGGCACCGGCTGCTCCGACATCATCCAGGAGAAGTCGCCCTCGCTGACCGCCGCCGACCTGCCCGGCAAGCCCTCTTGGACGGTGCTCGACTCCTGCATCGGCCGCGACGCCGGCACCTCCGCCGTCGAGGGGCCCACGGTCTTCAAGGCCAACCCGGGCGACACCTCCGGCTCGAAGTACTACCTGTTCGTCGACGAGTACGGCGGCCGGGGCTACATCCCGCTGGGCACCGACGACCTGGAGAACCCGGACTGGAAGGTGCCGGCCTCCTACGACCTGCCCGCCAGCCCCCGGCACGGCACCGTCATCCCGGTCACCAAAAAGGAGCTCGACGCCCTCAACGACGCGCCGCCGCCGGTACGCGCCAACGCCGACGGCGTCGTCGCCCACTACGCGCTCGACCAGGCCAGCGGCACCACCGTCACCGACGACTCCGGCAACGGCTACGACGCGAAGCTGGCCGGCGACGCGACCTGGGGCGACGGCAGCCTCGCCCTCGGCGGGACCAACGGCCACGTCGACCTGCCCGACAACATCATGGCCGGCCTCGACGAGATCACCGTGTCGATGGACGTGAAGATGGCCACCGACCAGGCCACGCCGTACTTCATCTGGGGGCTGGGCAACACCGACTCCGACGGCGTCGGCAACGGCTACCTGTTCACCAGCGGCAACAACTACCGGACCTCGATCAGCCTGGGCAACTGGACCGGCGAGCAGACCGTCACCGGCGGCAGCGCCGTCCCCCGGGGCGTGTGGAAGACCCTCACGTACACCCTGAACTCGGCCGGCACCGCCCGGATCTACCTCGACGGGGTGCGGGTCGCCGAGAAGACCGGGCTGACCCACCGCCCCGGCGACATCGGCGGCGGCCGCACCACGGCCAACTACATCGGCCGCTCCCAGTACGCCGCCGACAAGTACCTCAAGGGCCGGGTACGCGACTTCTCCCTCTACAACCGGGCGCTCACCGACGGCGAGGTCGCCGCGCTGGGCTCCAACGGCACCAGCGTCGTGGCGGTCGAACTCGACAGCCTCAAGGTCCCCGCGATCATCGACGCCGCCAGCAGCACCATCACGCTGCCGGTCAAGCCGGGCACCGACGTGACCGCCCTCGCCCCGACGTACGTGGTCGCGCCGACCTCGACCGTCACGCCCGGCGGCGCCCGGGACTACTCGCAGCCGGTGACGCTGACCGTGACCAGCGCGGCCGGGGCGACCCGCGAGTGGACCGTGCGGACGGTGCAGATGCGCTCGCCGGTGCTGCCCGGCTTCAACGCCGACCCGAACATCGTCCGGTTCGGCGACACCTACTACATCTACGCCACCACCGACGGCTTCCCCGGCTGGGGCAGCTCGAAGTTCACCGTCTGGTCGAGCCGCAACCTGGTCGACTGGACCGGCCACGACACGATCCTCGACCTCGGGCCGGACATCACCTGGGCCGACAGCAACGCGTGGGCGCCCGCCGCGATCGAGAAGAACGGCAAGTACTACTTCTACTTCTCGGCGCAGCAGAACATCGGCGTCGCCGTCGCCGACTCGCCGCTCGGGCCGTTCGTCGACCCCATCGGCAAGCCGCTGGTGAGCAAGGCCGACTACGGCAACGCCCAGCAGATCGACCCGGCGGTCTTCACCGACGACGACGGGCAGAGCTACCTCTACTGGGGCAACGGCACCCCGTACGTGGTCCCGCTCAACGACGACATGGTCTCCTACGACGTCGCCAAGCGGGTGCGGCTCACCGGCCTCACGGACTTCCGCGAGGGCCTGTTCATGCACAAGCGCGCCGGGACCTACTACCTGTCCTGGTCGATCGACGACACGGGCAGCGAGAACTACCGCGTCGGTTACGGCACCGGCACCAGCCCGCTGGGGCCGTTCACCGCCAAGGGGGAGATCCTCACCAAGGATCCGAGCCAGGGCATCCTCGGCACCGGGCACCACTCGATCCTGCAGGTGCCGGGCACCGACGACTGGTACATCGCGTACCACCGGTTCGGCATCCCCGGCGGCGACGGCACGCACCGGGAGACCACGATCGACCGGCTGTACTTCGACGCGGACGGCGCCATCAGGAAGGTCGTCCCGACGCTGGGCAGCGTCGACCCGCTGCGCTACGAGGGCGGGCAGCCGAAGGCGACGGTCTCCGACGCGGGGGCCGACGGATGGTACGGCGCGGACGCCGCCCTGACCATCACCGCCGGTGACAAGGTGAAGCTGGTCGAGTACCAGATCGACGGCGGCGGCTGGTTCCCGTACCGCGAGCCGGTGGACCTGCCGGCCGGCAGCCACCGCGTCGACTACCGGGCCCAGGGCGTCAACCTCTTCTGGAGCGACGCGTGGTCGCTCCAGGTCAAGGTGGACGAGACCGCCCCGACCGTGCAGGCGTACCTGGTGGAGCGCAAGTTCGTGGTCAACGCCAGCGACGTCGACTCCGGCGTGGCCCGCATCGAGTACCGGATCGACAAGGGTGCCTGGCAGCCGTACCTGGCCCCGGCCCGGATCGACAGCTGCGCCCACGTGATCCGCTACCGGGCGTACGACGTGGCCGGCAACGTCAGCCGTGAGCGGGCCCTCAACGTGCCCGCGCTGGGCGACCCCGCCGAGGCCACCAAGCTCCCGTCGGTCAGCGGGACGGCCAAGGTCGGCAAGACCCTCACCGCCGACCCGGGCAAGTGGGACGAGAAGAAGCTCACCTTCTCCTACCAGTGGCTGCGTGGCGGCAAGGTCATTGCCGGGGCCACCGGCAAGTCGTACGTGCCCAAGGCCGCCGACGTCGGGTACCGGCTCTCAGTGCGGGTGACGGCCACCCGTTCGGACCTGCAGCCCGGCACGGCCACGTCGAAGGAGACCGCGAAGGTCGCCCGCAAGTAGCCGGGGTTCGACGTCTGGGCAGCTCGAAGGCCACCTTCCGGGAGACGGGAGGTGGCCTTCGAGCCGTGCGGAGCGACCGGGCCCCGCCGCTTGCCGCGGGTGTCGCGACGTATGGGGTGAAGCGACCCGCCGGGCCGGTGCGAATCAGGAAGAGAGATAATCCCATCTCCATCAAAACCGGGGCATGGCATTAACATCGAGTTCGGCGTCGGTGTCCATCGCCGTTGTGTAGGCGGGTGGTTCTCGATCGTTGTTTCTCGGAAATTAGACGATTCTTTCGCCTGCGTGAATTGTGGGCGCCTGCGGAGTTGTCGGGAGGCTTTCAAGGGCATCTCCTTTCACGAATTTGGGTCAGTTGCCAAGCTGTGCGAGTATTCACAACTGATCTCGGTCGGGGGTTGGGAGGGGGGCAATGGAAGGCGTTTTAGCTGGGCGAATGCCTGGCCGCGCCCCAGGCGGGGGTGCAGTCCTGATGGGTGGCGGCGCAGCCGCCGCCCATCCGCAGGATGCCATCAAATAGGGCATTCAGTGCAATAGTCGTCACCTTAAGTTACTTGACGCACCTGTTCCTGTTACCTAAACTCCGTTTTGTTCGAGTTGTTCGCTCGCCAGCGGCCGATGCGCGACCGGGCAGGAACAGTCGGGAATGTGTCTCGAAAAACACTGGGTGTCATGCGATGCTGCGCGATCTCCGACGAACGCGGCGGCATTCAAAAAGCGTCAGCGAGGGGGTGTGATGAGTCAGGTTTCGATGCGTTCGGCGCAGTGGGAGATCAGTGCCACCCTGCCGGTCCGGTATGAGGTTGTGGAGAGTGTCGGATTGCTGGACCCGCAGAATCAGAGTCTCCTCCGACGGCTCGACAATGCCGCGAGCAATGCGCCTCGGGTCGTGGTTGTCGACGATGCGATCGCACGATTCTACGGCGACCAGATCAAGGCGTACTTCGAAGCGAACCGGGTCGAGATCAACCTGTTCGTGCTCAATGGCTCCGAGCAGCACAAGGGCATGGACCAGGTGCTCGACGTGCTCAGCGCGCTCAATGCCGCAGGAACCCAGCGGGTGAGCAACCCCCCGATCGCGATCGGCGGCGGCGTCATGCTCGACGTGGTGGGTCTCGCCGCGAGTCTCTACCGTCGAGGGATCCCCTATGTCCGGGTGCCCACCACGCTGCTCGGCCAGGTCGATGTCAGCGTGGCCGCGAAGACCGGCGTCAACTTCGAGGGATACCGCAATCGGCTGGGATCCTACAGCCCGCCGCCGCGCACCCTTATCGACCGGAAGTTCCTGGAGACCGTGCCAGAACGACAGTTGCGCAACGGCATGGGTGAGATCCTCAAGATGTCCCTGATCAAGGACCTGATGCTCTTCGAGCTGTTGGAAGAACACGGAGCCGACCTGATCGACCAACGGTTCCAGCGGCCGGGCGTGGCCGACGAGGTCATCCGTAGGTCCATCCAGGGGATGGTCGAGGAACTGGAGCCCAATCTCTGGGAGAGGAACCTCATCCGGGCCGTCGACTACGGGCACTCGTTCAGCCCACTGGTCGAGATGCGTGCCCTCCCCGAGTTGCTGCACGGCGAGGCTGTGGCGCTGGACTGCATCTTCTCCGCCGTGTTGGCCCTGCGCCGTGGCTTCCTCAGTCGTTCCGACGTCGACCGGGTGATCCGGGTCGCGCGCCGCCTCGGTCTACCGGTGTGGCACCCGTCGTTCGGGGATGTCGATCTGCTGTGGGCGGCCCTCAGCGACACCGTTCGCCACCGGGATGGCGCACAGAACCTCCCGGTGATGTCGCGCATCGGTGCCGCACGATTCCTCAACGACGTGACGCCCGGCGAGCTCGCCGAGGTGGCCTCGGTCATGCTTCAGTGCGTCGACGACTCCCAGGAGCGGGGCGCCTCCGCAGAGAGCCACGCATGAGTGCTGCGGCAGAGCAGGCAGCGGCTTCACTCGCCTTGCGGGCGGATGTCGCCCAGTTCGCCGGGCGGGTGGCGGTGGTGACCGGCGGAACCGCCGGGATCGGTCAGCACGCCGCGGAGGTGTTCGCGGCGTTGGGCATGAAGGTTGTTGTCGCTGCCCGTTCCGCCGAACGAGGCCATGCCGTAGTCAAGAGCATCCGAAGCCAAGGCGGGGAGGCATGCTTCGTGCCGACGGACGTTGTCGACACGGAGCAGGTGCGCCACATGGTCAGGACTGCCGTCGAGACGTACGAGCGGCTCGACTTCGCCTTCAACAACGCCGGTGTGGCGCACGGCGGTAGCATGGCCGACCTCACAGAGCAGGCGTTCGACGAGACGTTCGCGGTCAACGTCCGGGGTCTCTGGCTGTGTATGCAGCAGGAGCTGCTGGTCATGAGGTCCCAGGGATACGGACGGATCGTCAACAACATCTCCGTACACGGATTCCGGACGGTCTTCCCCGGGGTGGCCGCCTACGTGGCGGCCAAGCATGCCGCCGTCTCGTTGACCCGGATCGCCGCGATCGAGCATGCCGTCGACGGCATTCGGGTCAACGGGGTGGCACCCGGCCCCATCGACACGCCGATGTTGGCGGCCTCTGAGGCCACCGTCGGGGGCGCGACAGCCTGGAAGAAGCTGATCCCGGCCGGGCGTGTTGGCAGACCGGAGGAGGTCGTCGGGACGGTCTTGTGGTTGCTCTCCGACGCAGCCTCCTACGTCACAGGTCAGGTCTTGGCGGTCGACGGCGGGTTCCTCGCCGTATAGGCGGCCATCGGGCACACGAAGTCTGGAGCCAGCCATGAACACAGCACCGTCCGAACGATTCGACTATGTCGTCGTCGGGGCCGGCACGGCCGGCTGCGTACTCGCAGCGCGACTTTCCGAGAATCCACACAACAGGGTCCTGCTGTTGGAAGCGGGCCCGGCGGCCGACGATCCGCGGATCCACCGACCGTCGGCCTGGCACCAGTTGCTGGGCGGTCCGTTGGACTGGCAGTACCGGACTGAACCGCAGGAGCAGTTGAACAGGCGTCGACTGGACTGGCCGCGTGGCCGGGTGGTTGGCGGGTCCGGCGCCATCAACGCGATGGTCCACATCCGCGGGAACGCCTGCGATTATGAGGAGTGGCGTCGGTGGGGTGGCGATCTCTGGACCGCCGACATCGTGCTGGGCAGCTTGCGCCAGATCGAATCCAGTGCACCGTATCCCGGCTACGGGAGCATCGGCATCGCGACCAACAGCCGGCCGCACCCGTTCGCCGTTGCCTTCGTCGAGGCGGCACAGAAGTGCGGGCTCCGCCACAACGAGGATTTCAACGCCGGCGCCCAGGAGGGCGTCGGGTTCTACCGGACCACCCGGGTGGGTCGTCGGCGGCATCACACAGCTTCGGCATACCTGGAACCTGCCCGGGCGCGGGCGAACCTGGTGGTGCGCTCCGATGCGACTGTGCGTAGGCTCCGAATCTCCGGTGGGCGAGTCACCGCGGTCGAGTACCTCCGGGCGGGAGAGGCGCGGTGCGCCACCAGCGAGCGCGAGGTGGTTCTCTGCGCTGGTGCCGTTGCCAGCCCGCAACTGCTCCTGCTGTCTGGCATCGGACCTGCCGAGCAGTTACGCGGCCATGGGATTTCCGTCGTCGTGGATCTTCCCGGGGTCGGCGAGAACCTGCACGACCACATCCAGGTGGCGGTGTCGTATCCGACGGCAGGGTCGCACCCCCTTTCCCCGGAGTCCAACCTGGGGGAGGCCGGCGGCTTCATCAGCAGCCGGCCCGGACTGCCCGCCCCGGACATCCAACTGTCTTTCGCCCCGATGCTGGGTCTCAACCACGCCAGGGACCTCGGTGGCGGGTTCACCATTGGTCCTGCGGTCACCCGGCCATCGAGCCGAGGACGAATGTGGCTTCGCTCGGCGGACCCGGATGAGCACCCCTGTCTCGATCCTCGCTACCTCTCCGATCCCATGGATCTGGAGACTCTCGTCGAGGGGGTGCGGATCGCCCAGGAGATTGCCGAGACCTCACCGCTCGCCGATCTGATCACCACCGCGCCGCAGTGGCCCGCCACCCGTCGCGAGCGTGAGCAGTTCGTACGGGCCAGCGCGCAGACCCAGTTCCATCCCGTCGGGACGTGCCGTTTCGGAACGGATCGTCTTGCCGTCGTCGATCCCCGCCTCCGCGTGCACGGCGTTTCGGGGCTGCGGGTCGCCGATGCGTCAGTGATTCCGACCATGGTGACCGGCAATGTGCAGGCGGCGGTGTTCGCGGTGGCTGAGCGGGCCGCCGCCATGATCGGCGAGGAGGAGCAGCCGTGACTACGACGGACGGCATCATTCGATGGGGTGTTCTGGGTGCCACCAGCTACATCGCAGGGCTGGTCATGCCCGCCATCGCCGGCCAACCGCACTGCCGGTTGGTCGGGTTGGCCGGCCGGTCCCAGCACGCCGACCGGGTAGCCGCCCTGGCCGACGAGTACGACGCGACCGGCTATCCCGACTACCAGGCGCTGCTCGACTCGCCGGACATCGACGCGATCTATGTGGCGTTGCCCAACTCGGCGCATGTCGAGTGGTGCGAACGGGCATTGGCCGCCGGTAAGCACGTGTTGGTGGAGAAGCCGTTGGCAATGAGCGTGGCCGAGGCCGAACGCATCGCCCGGGCTGCCGAGCGCGCGGACCGCCAGGTGATGGAGGCGTTCATGTACCGCTTCCACCCACAGCAGCGTCGGGCTGCCGAGTTGCTTGCGTCGGGCATCATCGGACAGTTGCGGGTCGTTCGGGCCAGCTTCGCCTTTGAGATACCCAGTGGTAGTGGGAACATCCGGCTCGATCCCGCCTTGGGCGGCGGGGCGACGTGGGATGTCGGTTGCTACCCGGTCGATGTTGCTCGGCTCTTCTTCAATGACCGGCCGATCAGCGCGTATGCCCAGTTCACGGTGCGCGCGGGCGAGTCGGTGGAGACCAGTGCGGTCGGCGTTCTCGACTTCGGGGAGGGACGTCGCGCGGTGCTCGACTACAGCATCGACTACGGACCCCGAGCCTGGTACGAGTTGCAAGGCGGCACCGGAAGTATCACCGTCCACAATGCGTGGGCCATGGGTGACGAGCCTGGACGGTTGACCGTTCGGACCTCCGATGGCCCGCGCGAGGAGACGCTCGACGCCCGGGACCACTATGCGGAGGAGGTGGCGGCGTTCAGCGAGGCACTGCGGCGTGGTGCGGTCGTCCCGCATTCCTTGAACGAGTCGATCGGAACCGTGTCGGCCTGCGCCGCCCTGCTCAGATCTGCGGCCACCGGCTCGGCGGTTCCCATAGATAAGATTGACGGCAGGGGCGATGAGGTGTCTGGGTCGCTGAGGTGGCGCTGATATGTGCCGGCCGCGGAAGGAGACTTGATCGATGACGATGCCGAGCGGGACCCTGTCGGGACCGGACTACGTGGGGTGCCTCATTTTCGATTGGGACGGAACCCTGGTGGACACCCAGTCGGCCAACTATCGGGCCATGTCCGGCATGCTTGCCGGGTACGGCATCGACGTGACGGAACCATGGTTCGTCGCCCACGCCGGGGTTTCCTCCGCCGAGATGATCGAAATGCTCGTCAAGGCGCACGGTCGGGGGCTGCCAGTGTCCACGGCGCAAGCCGTACGCGAGCGCGATGCGCTCTTCCTCAGCCAACTCGACACCGTCGCCGTGAAGTCGCCCGTCGTGGATGTCGCGTTGCGCAATCGGGGTCGGGTGCCACTGGCAGTGGCCTCCGGCGGATCCCGCGCCGTGATCCAGGCGGGCATGCGTGCCACCGGGCTGGACGGCCTCTTCGACGTGCTGGTCGCCCGGGAGGACGTTGTCGCGGGCAAGCCGGCGCCGGACCTGTTCCTACTGGCTGCCGAACAGCTTCAGACGGACCCGGAGCTCTGCCTGGTGTTCGAGGACAGCGACGACGGAGTCCTGGCCGCCGAACGGGCCGGCATGGCGGTGATCGACATCCGGACCACCACGCCACCGTGGCGCGTGGTCACGGGTGTCTCGTAAGTCGGCGCAGGCGCTCGCTCTGCAGCGGCTTGGTGTTTTCCCGTCAGGATGACGTGTGGTGCACATCCCCGCTGATCTGGGATGTCCGTCGAACCGGAGCAAGTATGCCAGACGAGTACGAAGCTGCCTGGAGCGCCCGCCAGGACCGGCAGCCAGAGGCGACTGTCGATCAGGTCGAGCCGGCTGGCGGCACCGTGGTCCCGTCTCCGGGAAGCCGAGGGGTCTCACCACGTTCACGACCGTGTCCCCCGAACATCATCGAGAACCAGAGCCTGAAACCCGACCCGGTTGTTCAGGTCCTTGATACGAAGGATTCAGGGTCTTCGGACCAGCGCTCCCCACGTCTCGTCCGAGACGTCCACACCTGGCTGTTGTACGGCACTCTCGGCGTGCTGGGCTACCTGCTCAACGGCATGGGCGCCGTCCTGGGGCCGTTGCAGCGTGAGCTGAACGTCGACCGCGCCGCAGTGGCCTTCTACCCCAGCCTGTTCGCCTGCGCGCTGCTCATCATCGGAGTGGTGGGACACCGGGTGACCATCCGGTTGGGGCACCGGGTGTCCCTTTGGGTGGCCCTGTGCGGGCTGGCGACGGGCGCGGTTCTGCTGACGACGCAGGCTCGTGCGCTGACCCTGTTCGGTGCGGCCCTGCTCGGCTTGGCCGGTGCGCTGGTCGTGCAAGTGGTGCCCGCAGCGCTGAATGTTCGCCAGCCGCAGAACGCGGCGGCGGCTGTCGCGGAGGCCAATGCCATCAGCAGCTACGCCTCGGTGCTGGCTCCCGTCGCTGTCGCGACAGCGGTGCTGGTGGGCGTGGGCTGGAGGGTGGGCTATCTGCTGCCCGTGCTGCCGGTCGCGATAGCGATGTTGTTCGGTGTGCGGCGCCTGGCGGACCGGGAGCAGCCCGGCCCGACCGACGCGCCACGGACCGGCCTGGGGCTGGAGCCGGGGCCGCTGTTGGGACGTTGGACAGCGCTGCTGTTGGCGGTCAGCGTGGAGTTCTGTCTGGTCTTCTGGTCTGCGGACGCTTTCAGCGAATGGCACCGCGTCGGAGCCGCTGTGGCGCCGGCCCTGGCTGCGCTCTTCCTGCTCGGCATGGCGATGACGCGGACGGCGGCCGCCCGCGTCACGGCCGGCCGTCACCCGCTGGGCATCGTGGTGGTGGCCTGCGGCGTCGCGATCGTGGGCTTCGCGGTGTTCTGGGCTGCGCCGGTCACGGTGCTCGCTGCGGTCGGCCTGTTGCTGACCGGATTGGGAATCTCGCTGTTGTACCCGATGACCCTCACCCGGGCGGTCGCGGCCTGGCCGCACGCCCCGGACCGAGCCGCCGGAAGGGCGGCACTGGCTTCGGGTCTGGCGATCGGCATCGCTCCCCTGGCGCTCGCCAGGCTCGCGGATCACGTCGGCCTGCGTGCCGCCTTTCTCATTGTGCCGGTGCTGTTGGTGGTCCTGGGCGGGCAGGCGGCCCTGGCCCTGTCGGGCGGTCGTCGTCCCCGCTCGTTGTAGCTGGTGCTCGTGGCCCCCGTGCTCGCCCTGCCCTTGCTCATTCTGCCGAGGGCTGGGGGCCGTCAGATGCTGTGGCCCCCAGCCCCGCTCCGGTGGTCAGCGGTGGCGGCGGTGGGACGCGCGGCTACGCGTACGTCTCGAACTCCGCGACCTTCGGCGTGCCGTTCGCGGCGGTGATCTCCAGGTTGATCTTCTTCAGCGAGGTCGGGCTGAAGGACACGAGGCCCACCCCGTTGCTGCCCGAGGCGAGGACCGCGCCGGTGTCGTTGTTGACCAGTCGCCAGGAGCGGATGACGCCGGTGGCGCCGGAGGCCTCCCGGATGTTCACCGAGCCGACCCGGACGGCGGCGTCCCACTTGACCGAGATCCGACCGGTCGAGCCGGAGGGCGACCAGTAGGTGCCCAGGTTGCCGTCCAGCACGTTGCCGTAACTGGTGCCGTCAGCCTTGCTGGAGCCGTCGGCGCCGGCCCCGAGGCTGAGGTTCGTGCCGCCCGGGTTGGTCGGGCCCGGCGTCGGGGTGGTCGGCCCGGGGGTCGGGCTGGTCGGCGCGGGCGTGGTCGGCGCCGG
This sequence comes from Micromonospora haikouensis, assembly GCF_900091595.1. Taxonomy (GTDB): domain Bacteria; phylum Actinomycetota; class Actinomycetes; order Mycobacteriales; family Micromonosporaceae; genus Micromonospora; species Micromonospora haikouensis. The sequence continues at coordinate 38,251 of NZ_FMCW01000031.1, read as the reverse complement.
GGTCTGCGGCGTGCAGCTGCCGTCGGACACCTGCAGGCCCTTGTTGGCGCCGGCCGTCTGGCGCACCAGGTTGGGCACGCAGTTGGCCCCGTCGAGGCGGTAGGAGTAGGGGATGCTGACGGTGGTGGTGGAGGTCGGGTTCGGCCCCGCCGGGTAGTTCTCGTTGCCGGTGCTGGACCAGGTCACGTTGTCGAAGATGTTGCCGGCGACCTGCCAGGAGCCGCGCTCGTTGGTGTAGAAGGTGCCCAGGACGTCCTTGGAGTCCTTGAAGTAGTTGTTCTCCACCTTGGCCTTGGCGCCGGCTCGGGAGTTGATGCCGGACTCGCGCAGGTTCACGTAGGAGTTGTTGTACATGTGGGCCGTGGCGCCGCGCAGCAGGGGCGCGCGGGAGTCGAGGTTCTCGTACAGGTTGTGGTGGAACGTGATGTAGTTGTTGCCCAGGTCGCTCTCGCTGGAGCCGACCAGGCCGCCGCGGCCGGAGTTGCGCAGGATGCTGTAGGACAGCGTCACGTACTGCACGTTGTCCTTCATGTCGAACAGGCCGTCGAAGCCCTCCGCCTCGCCGCCGGAGGCCTCCAGGGTGACGTGGTCGACCCAGACGTTGCGGACGGTGCTCTCCATGCCGATGGCGTCGCCGCCGTTGGAGGTGGGCGAGCCCGACTTCTTGACGTTCCGGACGGTCACGTTCTGGATGATGATGTTGCTGGAGTCGCGGATGTGGATGCCGAGCTGGTCGAAGACCGCCCCGCTGCCGACGCCGACGATCGTGACGTTGCTGATCTGCTTGAGCTCGATCAGGCCGGCGTTGGTGTTGCAGCTGTTGCCCGACACCTTGGCGGTGTTGCCGTGGTTGATGGTCCCCTCGACCTGGATGATGATCGGGGTGCTGCTGCTGGCCCGGGTGCACAGCGCCGTGTGGATCGCGGTCCCGGTGGTGGCGCGCACCGTCTGCCCGCCCGCGCCGCCGGTGGTCCCGCCGTTCTGGGTCGCGTAGCCGGTCACGCCGCCGGTCGCCGCCGACGCCTGGGGCGTCGGCAGTGCCACGCAGATCGCGGCCCCGATGACCGTCGCGGCCACCGCCGCGTGGAGTCGCAGTGGGACTGGTCGTCTCATCCTTGCCTCGCCTTCGATGTGTTCCTGGAGGTGGTACGCCCGGCGACTGCCGGAGGCGACGAGGAGGCCCCCGCCCTGGGACGTGGTCTACGGGAGCCCGTCGCCGTCGACATGTCGACGGGCGGCGTGCTGCGTCTTCGTCATGGCGTCCACCTCGTTCCGGTGCGTCGGCGTCCGGTACGGGACCCGCCCGCGACGGACCGGTGGAGGTGGCAACATGCGCAGGAGATCGCACCGGACCGCGGCGATGATCGCCGCCGACCGACCGGACCCGCGTCGCCTGGAAAGCGCTTTCCGACACCGAGGATAGGGATCGGTGAATGGGTATGGCAAGGACGTGTCCGCTTTGTGCGGTAAAGCTCCCGGTGCTCGCCGCCGCCACAACGCCTGTCGTCGAACGTGGACACTTCGTGTCACCGGGCGACCACGACCGGCCAAGATCGCGTCGGGGGTCGGCCCGGTAGGGTGGGGGGATGCTCGATGCGCCTCCGCCGGTGGCCGGCGGGGGGCCGTCGTCCCGAGGGGGCGGCGCGTCCGGCGGCGGGTCGTCGTCCGGTGGCGGCGGCGCGTCCGGCGGGCGGCCGGCGGCGGGACGGGTCGCGGCGGGGTTGGCCGGGCGGTGCGCACGGGTCACCCGGTCCCGGCCCTTCGAGATCGCCATCGTCGTGCTCATCCTGGCCAACGGGGCGGTGCTCGGCGTCGAGACGTACCCGCACCTGGGGTCGGCGCGGCCGGTGCTGCGCGGCCTGGAATGGGCCTTCCGGCTCGCCTTCGTCGCCGAGATCGGCGTGCGGGTGCTGGCCTACGGCCGTCGGCCGCAGGACTTCTTCCGGCACGGCTGGAACGTCTTCGACTTCCTGGTGACTGCTGCGATCTTCGTGCCCGGCCTGCACGGTGACTCCGCGTTGCTGCGCGTCGTCCGGGTCGCCCGGATGCTACGGCTGGTGCGCTTTTCGCCGGGCCTGCGCACGATCGTGGCGGCGTTGTGGCGCAGCCTGCCGGGCGTCGCCGGCTTCCTCGCGCTCGCCGGCGTGACGCTCTACGTGTACGGCATGGCCGGCTGGCTGATCTTCGGCCGTTCCCAGCCGGAGGAGTACGGCGACATCGGACGGTCGCTGCTGACCCTGTTCGTGCTGCTGTCGCTGGAGACCCTGCCCGACCTCGTGGCGCAGGGCATGGCCCTGTCGCCGTGGACGCTGGTCTACTACGTCAGCTACGTGATGATCACCGTCAACCTGCTGCTCAACATCCTGATCGCGGTCATCGTCAACTCCATGGAGGAGGCCCGCCGGCTGGAGATGACCGAGCGGCTGGCCCCGGACTACGACGCCGACGGCGACGGCGTGCCCGACGAGGTGGACCGGATCGCGCTCACCCAGCGGCTCGACGACCTGCGGGCCGTCATCGCCGAACTGGAGCGGGAACTGCGCATCGACCGCGACGACAGGCCGTAGCGCCATCCGGGCCGGCGGCCCGGCGGGCGACGACGCGGCGGCGCGCGCCGGCCGGTGGATCGACGCGTGCCGCCGCCGGGAGCGTCACTGCTGGATCGGCTGCCCGTCGTTGCCGCAGATGTAGCCGTCGACGATGCAGGTCTTCACCCGCCGGGCGAGCTCCGCCTCGTCCCAGGCGTTGAAGAAGTCGCCGTGGAACGTGTAGCCGGGGGCGGTGGTCACGTTGGCCCCGTTGCGGATGCCGGCCAGGCTGAGCCCGGTGCCCCGCACGTCGTACGTGATGAGGAACTCCAGCCGGGGCACGGGCACCGGGTGGCTGGCCGGGCAGGTGCCGCCCACGCCGCCCAGGCCGAACGCCATGTGGCTCTTGTGGTCGGGGCTGTCCAGGTTCTTCCCGTCCCAGCAGGTCGGGAAGTCCAGGTACGTCTCCAGCTTGGACCCGGCCGGGCAGACCGGGAAGTCGCCGCTGGCGGCCGGGATGCCGACGCAGTTCCACCGGGCGGCGGGGTTCTCGCCCGCGCTGGTGGCAAGCGGGTTGCCCACCACGATCCGCAGGCCCTGGGGGTGGGGCTTGACGTTCGCCCGGTCGGTGAGGCCCTGGTAGTAGATCCGGACGCTCTGCGGCTTCTGCGCCACGCCGTTCTGGTAGAGCGTCGGCACCCAGTACGCGGACTTGTCGGCCACCGGGTTGCAGGTCGTCCCGCCGGCCCGCAGCGAGGCCAGGTCGGTGTACGCGTTGGTCGTGGTGTTGCCGAAGAACTCGTGCGTGTGCGAGGCGCCCGGGCGGCCCCACATGACGATCGGGTCGTCGCCTGCCCGGCCCTTGCTCGGGCAGTCGGCCCGGAACTCGGAGCCGCGCACCGGCGCGAGCTGGAGCTCCAGGGCGGCGGCCTCCTGCTCGGGGCTGAGCGCGTACGCGTGACCGGCGTGGCTGCCGGCGGCGGCCGGACCGCCGGTCGCCGCCCGCGCGTCGACGACGTCCCGGTCGGCCAGCACCCCGCCCGCGACCAGGGTCAGCAGCGCCACGGTCAGCGCGCCGACGCGGCGCAGGGGCGGGCGGGGGATCGGGCCGGCGTCTCGGCGCCCTCGGATGAACCGCATGCTTCCTCCTCGCCCGGCGCACCGGGCGCCGGCCCGGGATCGCCGGGCCGTAGACGGGACGGATGGGAGAGCGCTCTCTGCGTCATTGATAACCGAACGCAGTTATGCCTGTCAATCTGAGTGACGGTGTGCCAGGTCCACTCCGGACGGTCCGGTTCCGGGGCGCCCGGCGGGCGGGGCGGGACGGCCGGCGACCGCGCAGGTCAGAGGGCATAGACCCGCGTGGGTTCACCACGTCGAGATCGACTCGACACGCCGCCGACACTGCTCGGTCCGACAGTGGGCGCATCATCTCCCACCCCAGGAGGAGCACCCCTTGGCGCCCACCCCACCGACCGACGCCGAACTGGACGTCCTCATCCGCGCCCGGCTCGCGTCCCTCGGCATCGACCTCGACCAGCTCTCGCCCGGCACCACCGCCGACCCGCAGACCGGTTCGCCCGGCCGCGACTCCGTGCTGGCGTCCCTGCGGTCCTTCGTGCGGGGCACCGTCGGCACGCTCGCCGCGTACCAACTGCCCGCCCCGGCCGGCACCGACCCCGTCGTCGCCATGGCGCTGTCCCAGCAGCCCGCCCCGATGCTCTACCCCTCGATCAGCACGGAATGGCGGCAGTGATGAGTGAAGCCCCCGCCGATCGTGGCGTCGACCGCCGCGCCTTCCTCGCCCGCACCGCCGCCCTGGCCGCCGCGTCGGCGGTCGGCGGCGCCGTCGGGCTGCCCGCCGTGGCCTCGGCGGCCGGTCCGACCCGAACACCCCTGATCACGGCCGCGAAGTGGAACCCGGCGCTGGACGTGCCCAACGCCTACGTCAAGCCCCGCCCGGAGGCCGTGGCCGACCCCACCGAACTCACCGTCGCCGAGGCGGCCTGGCTGATCCGCGCCGGCAAGCTCACCCCCGCCAAGCTGGTCGAGGCGTACCTGGCCCGCATCTCCACGTACGACGGCACGTACCAGGCGTTCAACCTGGTGCTCGCCGAGGCGGCGGCCAAGGCGGCGGCCGCCCTGGCGAAGAAGCCCCGGCGCGGCGCCCTGCACGGCATCCCGCTGGCGATCAAGGACAACTACTACACCGCCGGGGTGCCCACCACCGCCAACTCCTACCTGTTCGCCGACTTCCGGCCGCCGTACGACGCCACGGCCGTGTCCCGGCTGCTCGCCGGCGGGGCGATCGTGCTCGGCAAGACCCAGATGGGGCCGCTGGCCACCACCCGGGCCACCACCCCCAGCGGGGTGGTCACCACCGTCAACGCGTGGACCCCGACCGACAGCCGCACCGACCCCGGCGGCTCGTCCACCGGCACCGCCACCGCCGTCGCCGGGCGGCTCGCCGCCTCCGGCACCGGCACCCAGACCGGCGGCTCGATCACCGCGCCGTCCAACGCGCAGAACCTCACCGGCCTCAAGCCGACGATGGGCCGCGTCTCGCTGCACGGCATCATCCCGCTCAGCTACACCCGCGACCACCCCGGCCCGCTGGCCCGCGACGCCAAGGACGCGGCCATCATGCTCACCGCGATGGCCGGCGAGGACCCCGCCGACCCGCGTACGCAGGGCCTGCCCGGGGTGCCGAAGCTGATCGACGCGGCCACCCCGGCGTACTCCGGTGGCAAGCTGAAGCTGCGCTGGAAGACCCGCATCGGCGTGCTGCCGGGCTTCACCGCCGGCACCACCGAGACGGCGGCGGCGCGGGCCGCGTACCTGGCGAAGCTCGCCGCGATCCCCGGCGCGACCGTGGTGGACGTGCCGCTGCCCGACGAGTGGGACCTGCTCACCGGCGGCGCGTTCAACAACGTCCGGCTGCCCGAGCGCAGCGAGCCGTTCATGCCGTACCTGCGCACCGACCTGCGCGGCTTCGGCGTGTCCGTGACGAGCTGGCTGCAGGGCGCGCTGCTGGGCGCCAACGAGTTCATCACCGGCCAGCGGGCCAAGCTGCTGCTCATGGAGCGGGTGCTCGACCAGCTCTTCGCCTCCTGCGACGTGGTGGTGCAGACCAGCCCGGTGCCGTTCGACATCCTCGGCCTGCCGGAGATCGCCTTCCCGATCGGCTCCACCGCGGCGGGCGGGCCGATCGGCACCATCCTCGGCGGCCTGCCGTACGGCGAGGACCGACTGTTGTCGGTGGCGGCGGCGTACCAGGCGGTCACCGACTGGCACCGGCGGCGTCCCGCCGACCCGCCGGCGGCCCCGTCCGCCGCGGCGCGCGGCCTGGCGTCGGCCGCGGCCCCCGCCGCCCTGCGGCTGACCGCCGAGGAGGTCGCCGAGCTGGCCCAGTGAACCCCGTCGTCGCCGGCCCGCCGCCTCCGGGCGGGTCGGCGACGACGGCAGGCGACCCCCGTGGCGTCCGAATTGACCTCAACCCTGGTTGAAGTCATACGGTCGGCGGGTGGCCGTCGATGGGACGGCCCACCGTCCCATCTGGAGGATGCGTTGTCGGAGTCCCCGTACCGGCTGGCCGTCATCGTCGGAAGCGTCCGCGACGGCCGGTTCGGCCCCGTCGTGGCGAACTGGTTCTGCCGTCAGGCGAGCCAACGCGCCGACCTCGTCGTCGACCTGGTCGACCTCGCCCACGTCCCGGCGGCGCTCGGCGGCGCGCCGGGTGCCGCCGCCCCCGACGAACCGCGGGCGCCCTTCGCGGAGCGGATCGCGGCGGCCGACGCCGTCGTGGTGGTGACGCCGGAATACAACCACAGCTACCCGGGGCCGCTGAAGGCCGCGATCGACTCGGTGGGCGCGCAGTGGCACGCCAAGCCCGTCGGCTTCGTCTCGTACGGCGGCATCTCCGGCGGCCTGCGGGCGGTGGAACCCCTGCGGGTGGTCTTCGCCGAACTGCACACCGTCACCATCCGCGAGACGGTCAGCTTCGCCGGCGCCCACGCCTGCTTCGACCCGGCCGGTGAGCCGGTGGACGCCGGCCCGGTCAACCGCGCCGCCACCGCCATGCTCGACCAGCTCGGCTGGTGGGCCGAGGCGCTGCGCACGGCGCGGGCGGCCCGGCCGTACGGGTCCTGACCCCGGTCGGTGGCGCGCCCCGTCCGGCGCGCCGCCGGCTGGCTGCCCGCGGGTCTACCGGCCGTGAGAAGGGAACCCTTCTCTACCGTATGCGTTAACAAGGGGCCCTTCCTTGCACGCTCAGCGGTCGAGGGCGTCGGCGGGGGCCATCACCCGCAGCGCGTTGGCCGCCAGCCCGATCCGGATCGGGGTCTGGCCACACAGTTCGCCGTCCACCTCGACCCGCGCCGGCCGGTCGGTCTCCAGCCACAGCTCGCCGACGGCGAGGAACGGCGTCTCGGCGAGGGTGCGCCGGGCCCCCGTGGCGGCGTTGCGGGCGGTGTCCCGCAGCAGGCCGCGCCGGGTCGGCCCGCCGACCGGGTACGCCACCAGCAGCCGGTCGTCGGCGTCGGTGTCGGCGGTGATCGGCCGGCCGGCGTGGAACCCGCCGTTGGCCACGTACAACTGGTGGGTGTGGAACTCGTGTGTCGCCTCCCCGGCCCGCACGGTGGCCCGCAGTGCCCGGTGCCGGGCCAGCAGCGCCAGCGCGGTCGCCGGGTACGCGAGGCGGCCGGTGACCCGCTTGAGCGCGGGCGGCGTGCGCAGCATGATGTCGGCCGACATCCCCACCCCGACGTGGTTGGCGAACGGCACGTCCCCGGCCAGCCCCAGGTCGACGTCGATCACCTTGCCGTCGGCGAGGACCGCCACCGCGGAGGCCAGGTCCAGCGGGAGGCCGAGGGTGCGGGCGAAGTTGTTGGTGGTGCCCAGCGGCAGCAGGCCCAGCGCCACGTCGCGGTGCGCGAGCAGCCGGGCCGCGGCGCTCTGCGTGCCGTCGCCGCCGCCCGCGACGAGCAGGTCGGGCCCGAGCGCCAGGGCGTCGTCGAGGCTGCGCTCCAGCTCGCCGGGGCGGTCGGCCGGGTACGCCCCGAGCAGCTCGAAGCCCGCGCGGGTCAGCAGGGCCCGGGCGTGCTCGTAGAGGCGGCGACCCCGGCGCGAGCGGGCGTTGACCACCAGCGCCGCCCGCCGGTCGCGCCGGATGGCCGCGCCCAACTCCTGCTTCGTCCGCATGGCTGCCGACCCTATCTCCGCCGGCCGGGGATTCCGGCGGCCGGCTGGCGCGTGGCGCGGGAACGGCCGACAGCCGGTGAAGGATCGGCGAACAGTGGCGCGCGGGGCAGCGGGCGAGACGGTGAAGACGGTAGATACGTGAGGCATGACGAACACCATCGACCGTCGTACCCTCCTGCGGCTGGCCGGCGCATCCGCCGGCACGGCCGTGCTCGCCGGCGCCACCCTGACCGGCGCGGCACCCGCCGGCGCGGCCGGCGGCGCGTTCCGGCACGGCGTGGCCTCCGGCGACCCGCTGCCCGACGGGGTGCTGCTGTGGACCCGGCTCACCCCCACCGACGAGGCGCAGCCCGGCTCCGGCGTCGGCCCGGAGGCGGAGGTGACCTGGCAGGTCGCCGCCGACCCCGACTTCGCGACCGTGGTGGCCCAGGGCGCCCTGACCACCGGTCCCGCCCGCGACCACACCGTCAAGGTGGCGGTCACCGGCCTGGCCCCGGCCACCACGTGGTGGTACAGGTTCGGCTACGCAGGGGCATGGTCGGCGACCGGGCGCACCATGACCGCGCCGCCCGCCGACGCCGACATCGACCGGCTCCGCCTCGGCGTGGTCTCCTGCGCCAACTGGGAGGCGGGCTACTTCTCGGCGTACCGGAACCTGGCCGACCGGGGCGAGGTCAACCTCGTCGTGCACCTCGGCGACTACCTCTACGAGTACGGCACCGGCGAGTTCGACGCCGGCGGGTCGGTGGTGCGGCCGGTGCTCCCGGCGCACGAGGTGCTGACGCTGGCCGACTACCGGATCCGGCACGCGCTGTACAAGACCGACCCGGACCTGCAGGCGCTGCACGCCTCCGTGCCGTGGGTGATCACCTGGGACGACCACGAGGTGGCCAACGACCAGTGGTCCGGCGGCGCGGAGAACCACACCCCGGCCACCGAGGGCGCCTTCGCCGCCCGGGTCGCCGCCGCCCGGCAGGCGTACGCCGAGTGGATGCCGGTGCGCACGGGCGCGGACGGGGCGATCTACCGCCGGCTGCGGTTCGGGCGGCTGGCCGAGCTGTCCATGCTGGACCTGCGCAGCTACCGGTCGCAGCAGGCGTCGGGCTCGGCCGTCGACGACCCGGCCCGGACGATCACGGGCGACGCGCAGATGTCCTGGCTCAAGAGCGGCCTGGCCGCCTCCACCGCCCGGTGGAAGCTCGTCGGCAACCCCGTGATGATCGCCCGGGTCGACCTCGCCACGCTGCCCGCCTGGCTGCTCGGCCCGATCGGGCGGCTGCTGGGCGTCCCCGAGAACGGCGTGGTGCTCAACCCCGACCAGTGGGACGGCTACAACGCTGACCGCAACGAACTGGTCGACCACCTGCGCGCCACCGGCACCCGCGACATCGTCTTCCTGACCGGCGACATCCACACCTCGTGGGCCAACGAGGTCACCACCCGGGCCACCGGCACCGCCACCCCGGCCGCCGTCGAGTTCGTGGTGCCCTCGGTGACCAGCGACAACGTCAACGACTTCCTCGGCCTGCGGGAGGGCAACGCGCTCAGCGTCCTCGGCGCGGACCTGCTCCGCGCGACCAACACGCACGTGCGCTGGACGGAGCTGGACGGCCACGGCTACGGAGTGCTGGAGGTGACCCGGCAGCAGTGCCGGATGGACTGGTACCACCTGGCGGACCGGACCCGTCCGGGCAGCGCCAGCCGGTGGGTGGCCGGCTGGTCGGTGGCCGCCGGGTCGTCGACGCTGCGCCGGGAGGCCGCGCCGCAGGCGTGACCCGGCTGCGGCGGGGCGGGCGGGAAGCGGTCCGTCCCGCCCCGCTGCGGCGTCACCGCCCGTCCCGCCCCGGCGTCAGCGCCCGCGCAGGGCGCGGTGGAGGTTGCCGCCGAACACGTCGGCCGCCTCGGCGGCGGAGAGCCCGTCGAGCCCGACCGGGCGCAGGGTCTGGGCGAACGACACGTGGTCCAGGCTGGGGGAGAAGTCCGAACCCCAGTAGAGCCGCCGCGCGCCGAACCGGTGCAGCAGCAGGTCGACGAAGGGCCGGGCGGCGTCGTGCGGGTACGCCTCGGCGGGGTCGCTCACGGCGTACAGGCCGGAGACCTTGACCCCGACGTGCGGCAGGTGGGCCAGGTCGGTCAGCGGGGCGAGCCGGTCGGCGGCGGCCCGGTCGGCCGGCACGGCGCGCTGCCGGCCGGGCAGGCCGAGGTGGCTGAACAGCACCGGGCAGCCGTCGAGCGCCGCCAGTGCCCGCCTGAGCCGGCCGGTCGCCTCGGGCGTGGCGTTGAGGCTGACCACCGCGCGGGCGTCGTTGAGCGGCCCGGCGACGGTCCGGGCCCAGCCGGCGAACGCGTCGGCCGCGTCCGGGTCGGGCAGGTACGCGGCGACGCCCGCGAACCCCGCCGCCCAGAGGCGGTCCAGGCCGGCCCGGTCGGTGCCGGTGACCGGAACGTACGCCACCGGCGCGATCCAGTCGTGGCTGGCCGCGAGCGCGGCGAGGTGCCCGTTGTTGCCGGCGAACCTCGGCGCGCCCTCGTAGCCGACGACGAGCGCCCGGTCGATGCCGTGTTCGTGACGCAAAGTCCGGTAGACGGCGAGTTCGTCGCCCCCGGCCGGGGACCCTCCGTAGCGGCCCGGATACCCGTCGGCGAAGAGGTGCAGGTGTGCGTCGGCGCGTTCCATGGCCGGACCCTAACCGATTCCGAGCTGCCCATTGACGTGGGAGGACCCCTCGCTTAGGTTCTTGTCTCAATTAGGTCCGGATTATCGGACGCAGGCGAGGGGTGGTCCGCGTGGTGCAGGCGTACGAGGGCGTTGATGATCTGGTGCGGCTGCGACGGCAGCTTCACCAGCATCCTGAGCTGCGGTTCACCGAGAAGCAGACGGCGGCGGTCCTCGCCGACCGGCTCGCCCCGATCGCCCGGGTTCGCTCCGGCGTTGCCGGCACCGGTCTCGTCGCCGAGATCGAAGGGCGTGCGCCGGGCCCCTCGGTCTTGCTTCGGGCCGATATGGACGCCTATCCGGTCCAGGACGCCAAGGAGGTGCCCTGGGCGTCGGGCAACCCCGGGGTCTGCCACGCCTGCGGGCACGACGTGCACATGAGCGTCGTCGCCGGCGTCGCGGCCCGGCTCGCGGCCGACCCGCCCGCGCGGGGCACGGTGACCGTGCTGTTCCAGCCGGCCGAGGAGATCCCCTTCGGCGAGGACTCCGGCGCCGCCGCCGTGCTCGCCGACGCCGCCCTGCGCGGCCGGCGCTTCGACGCCGTCCTCGGCCTGCACTGCTGGCCCGACCTGCCCGTCGGCGCGGTCGGCGTCGACCGGGAGACCGCGATGGCGGCCAAGGACGCCTTCCGGGTCGAGGTGCTCGGCCGCGCCGCGCACGCCGCCACCCCCGCCCTGGGCCGGGACGCCATCCTCGGCCTGGCCGGCATCGTCAACCTCCTGCACGCCGGGGTCGCCCGCTCCCGCAACCCGCACGAGCTGGTCGCCTTCAACATCGGCACCATCGCGGGCGGGGCCAGCCAGAGCCAGGTCGCCGAGCGGGCGGAGGCGACCGGCACCCTGCGCACCCACGACGAGGCCACCCGCGCGCGGCTCAAGGAGGTCATCGAGCGCATCGCCCGGCAGCAGGCCGCCGCGCTCGACCTGGGCCTGCGGTTCACCTGGGCCAACGAGATGCCGCCGGTGCGCAACGCCGCGCCGCTGGTGGCCCTCGCCCACGCCGAGCTGCCCGCCGTGGTCACCGTCGCGGACCTGACCGCGCCGCCGCTGACCACCGACGACTTCGCCCTGCTGGGCGCGCTCGGCCCCAGCCTGTACGTCAAGCTCGGGGTGACCGGCGAGCGCGGCGGCGCGCCGCTGCACTCCGGCGCCTTCGACGTCGACGAGCGGTGCATCGGGGCGGGCGTGGCAGCCCTGGACCGCCTCACCCGGGCCGTCCTCGCCGGCCGCCTCGCCGAGGCGGAGACCGCCGACGTCCCCGGCGCGCGGGCCGCCGGTGCCGCCCCCGCCGCCACCTCCGAGGCGGTCGGGGCATGAGCCGCCCGTCCGTGGCCGTGGTCGGCGCCGGGGCGTTCGGCGTACGGCACCTGGCCGCGTACCGGTCGCTCGGCGTGCCCGTGCACGCCCTGGTCGAGCCGGACGCCGCGACCCGGGCGCGGGTGGCCGCAGAGCACGACGTGCCGCGGACGTACGCCACCGTGGCCGAGCTGCTGGCCGCCGCCGGGCCGGCCGCCGCGTCGGTGTGCGTCCCCGGCCCGGCGCACCGCGCGGTCGCCGTGGAGCTGCTCGCCGCCGGGGTGCCCGTGCTGGTGGAGAAGCCGCTCGCCGCGACCGCCGCCGACGCCGCCGCCATCGTGGCCGCCGCCGAACGCTCCGGCGTGCTCTGCCAGCCGGGGCACATCCTGCGGCACAGCGCCCCGCACCGGGCCCTGCACGACGCGGTCCGCGCCGGCCGGATCGGCGACGTGCTCGCCGTGTCGTCGCGCCGCGACCGGCCCCGCACCCTCAGCCGGCTCTTCCCGCGCGAACACCCCGCGCTGCTCACCGCCGTGCACGACATCGACCTCGCCCTCTGGTACGCCGGAGCGCCCGTGGTCGAGGTGCGCGCGGCGGCCCGGACCCGACCCGGATCGGCCACCCCGGTCCTGGTGTGGGCGGAGCTGCGGCACGCCAACGACGTCGTGTCGTCGATCCGCAACAGCTACCTGCTGCCCGAGCACACCCCGAACCACACCTCGGACCTGGTCGAGGTGTACGGCACCGACGGGGTCGCGCACGTCGACCTCGGCCACCCCACGCTGCTCGTCCAGGGCGAGCCGACCGAGGCGCCGGACTGGCTCCTCTCCCCGGTCGACGGCGGCGGAGCGCTCGCCGCCGAGCTGCGGCACTTCCTCGGCCGGATCGACGGCACCGAGCCGACGGCGGTCGTCCCGCTCGCCGACGGCCTGCACGTCGTCCGGGTCGCCGAGGCCGTGGTCGACAGCGCCTCCGCCGGCGGGTCGGCCCGCCGCGTCCCTCAGAGCCCCCACTTGTGACAGGAGCTACCCGATGTTTCGACGGAGTTTGGCCGGCGCCCTCGCCGCCGGCATGGCGGCCGCCGCGCTGCTGACCGGATGCGGCGGCGGCGGTGACGACGCCAGCGACGGCCCGGTCACCCTGAAGGTGCTGACCTGGGAGCCCGGCGGCACCGAGTACTGGAAGCAGGTCAAGAGCACCTTCGAGGCCGGCCACCCGAACATCAAGCTGGAGATGCAGTCCGTCCCCTTCGACAAGTACCCCGAGGTGCAGGGCCCGTACATCACCTCGCAGTCCGGGCCGGACGTGATGGCCAACAACGCCGGCCTGGAGCTGTTCGACCGGCGCGGCGCGTACGTGCCGCTGGGCGACAAGGCCGCCGAGATCACCAAGGACCTGGTCACCTACAGCGGCGCCTGCGAGGGCTTCGACACCGGCAAGACCTGCTACGGCGTGCCGTTCTCCTACCAGGGCAACGTCCTCTACTACAACAAGGCCGTCCTGACCGCCGCCGGCCTGGACCCGGAGAAGCCCCCGGCGACCTGGGACGAGTTCGGCGCGGCCTGCGACGCGGTGAAGAAGGCCGGCAAGACCTGCCTCGCGCTCGGCCTCTCCGGCACCTTCCCGGCGTACTGGGACTTCCCGGAGATCACCCGCAACTATCTCACCGAGGACGACATCCGGGCCCTGCTCGCCGGCAAGCTGTCCTGGAAGGACCCGAAGCTCGTCGCGGTGCTGGAGAAGCTCGCGGAGATCACCACCAAGGGCTGGGCGAACAAGAACGCCCCGTCGATCACCATGCTCCCCGACGGCGCGGACATCTTCCAGCGCGGTGACGCCGCGTTCGCCGGCACCATCATCTCCGACGCGGTGAACTGGGAGGCGTTCGGCAAGGCCCTCGGCGACGACAAGCTCGGCGTCACCCGGTGGCCGGCGATCGACCCGGCGGCCCCGCTGGCCCAGAAGTTCTCCGGCATCGAGGGCGCCGTCTACGGCGTCACCCAGTGGAGCCAGAAGAAGCAGGCCGGCCTGGAGTTCATCACCTGGCTCGCCGGCAAGGAGAACGGCGAGCTGTGGGTCAAGTACGGCAAGGGCCAGCCGCTGAACAAGAACGTCGACAAGGCGCTGCTGCCCTCGTCGCCGGCCTTCCTGAAGATCCAGGAACTGGTGGCCCAGCCGACCCTGCACGCCGGGGTGATGCTCTCCGGCCCCGAGGCCGACGCCCTGGCCCGCGGCTGGCAGCAGGTCACCCTCGGCCAGCTCACCGTCGACAAGTGGGCCGAGCAGATGCAGCAGGCGCTGGAGCGCAGCCCCACGAAGAAGCAGACCAAGTAGCCACCCCGGGCGGGGCGACCCCTCGTCGCCCCGCCCGGCCAGCCCCGGGGAGGAACCCTGATGACGATCTCCACGGCGCCCGCGTCGGAGCCGGTGGCCGCCGACGCCCCGCCCGCGCCCGGCCGCCGCCGGGCCCACCGGCCGGGACAGGCCCGGGAATGGTGGCTCGGTGCCGCGCTGGTGCTGCCCGCGCTCGCCCTGGCCGTGCTGTTCAAGCTGGTGCCCCTCGCGCGGGGCGTGCTCACCAGCTTCGAGTCGTCCAGCGGGTTCGGCGGCAGCGAGTTCGCCGGGGCCGACAACTACACCCGGATGTTCGACGACCCGATGGTGCTCACCAGCTTCCGCAACGCCCTGCTGGTGGTGGCCACCCTGCCGGTGTGGATCGTGGTCCCGCTGGTGCTGGCGCTGCTCATCCACCAGCGCTCGCCGGGCTGGAAGTTCTTCCGCGCCGTCTACTTCGTGCCGTACACCATCGCGCCCATCGTCGTCGGCATCATGTTCCGGCAGATCCTCGCCCCCGACGGGCCGCTCAACGCCCTGCTGCGCGGCGTCGGCCTGCAGCCGCTGGCGATCGAGTGGCTCAACGGCCGGCACAGCGCGCTGTTCTCGCTGGTCGCGGTCGCCCTGTGGAGCTTCTTCGGCCTCGGCGTGATGACCTACCTCGCCGGGCTGGCCACCATCCCCGAGGAGACGCTGGAGGCGGCCTACCTCGACGGGGCGGGCTTCTGGCGGCGACTGTTCTCGGTGGTCGTGCCGATGCTGCGCCCGACCGTGGCGTACTGGAGCGTGCTCTGCGCCTCCGGCGTGCTGATCTGGCTGTTCCCGCTGATCTACGCGCTGACCCAGGGCGGGCCGGGCGACGCCACCATGCTCCCCGAGTACCTGGTCTTCCTCACCACCTTCCAGTTCCTCGACCGCGGCTACGGCTCGGCCATCGGCATCGCCCTGTTCGTCTTCGTCGCCGTGCTGTCGATCTTCAGCGTGCGGCACATGTTCACAGAGGGGACCCGTAAGCCGCGATGAACGCGCGCCACTCCGCCCGCATCGGGCGCTACCTGCTGACGTTCGCGTTGGTCGTCGTCGCCGTCGCGGCGATCTACCCGCTGCTGTTCACCGTGGTCAGCTCGCTGAAGACGCAGGCCGGCTTCGCCGAGGACCCGCTGGGCCTGCCCGCCGGGATCACCCTGGACAACTACCTCGAGGCGTTCCGCCGGATGAACATGCCCCGGCTGCTGCTCAACTCGCTGATCACCACCGTCGGCGGGCTGGTGCTGTCGGTGCTCGCCGCGCTGCTGGTCGCGTACGCGGTGACGAAGCTGCGCTTCCGCGGTCGCAAGATCGTCTTCCTGCTGATCATCGTGACCCTGACCATCCCCAGCCAGGCGATCATCTACCCGCTCTACCAGACCGTGCTCGACCTGGGCATGTCCGGCGAATACCAGGGCCTGATCCTGGCGTACGCGGCGTTCGGGCTGCCGCTGGGCACGTATCAGCTCGCCGGCTACTTCCAGCAGGTGCCCGACGAGCTGATCGAGGCGGCCCGCGTCGACGGCGCGGGGCACCTGACCATCCTGTTCCGGCTGCTCGCCCCCATCGCCACCCCGGCCCTCGCGGCGCTGGCCATCTTCAACTTCGTCTGGATGTGGAACGACCTGCTGCTGCCCCTGGTCATCATGGGCGGCTCGGACAGCAAGACGCTGATGGTCGGCGTCTCCCTGCTCAGCGGCCAGTACGACGTGTCGGTGCCGCTGGTCAGCGCCGGCCTGATCGTCGCGCTGCTGCCGGTGCTGGTCATCTACCTGGTCTTCCAGCGGCAGCTCGTCTCCGGCGCGCTGGCCGGCTCGGGCAAGTGACCGCCCCGGCGGGTGCCGGCCCCGCTCGTCCGCCGGCCGGCCCCGCTCGTCCGCCGGCTGGCGGCGCCGGCCCGGCGGGGCGCGCGGCGGGCGCGACGGCCGGGCCGGGGGAGCAGGTGTGCCACCTGTACCGGCTGCGCCCCGGCGCCGAGGCCGAGTACGAGCGCCGGCACGCCGAGGTGTGGCCGGAACTGTCCGCGCTGCTCGACGAGGCGGGGATCTACGAGTACGCCATCTACCGGCGCGACCTGCTGCTGATCTGCGTGCTGCGGACCCGCTCGGGCTTCGCCCACGCCGACGCGGTCACCGGCGCCTCGCCGGTGCAGGCCCGGTGGACGGCGTCGCTGGCGCACCTGTTCGCCGAGATCGCCGACGCCGACGGCGAGCCGCTGTGGGCGCACCGGGTGTTCCACCACCCCGGCCACCCACCGCCCGCCTAGCGGGTCCGCGCCCGCCGCCCCCACCGCGCCCGCGCACCCCGCGCCGCGCCCCACCCCGCGCCGCCTGCGCCTGCGGTGAGAAGGGTTCCCTTCTCTACCGCAGGCGTTAACAGGGGGCCCTTCCTTACACCGCGTACGCGACGGAGCCGTCGGCGCGCAGCGGGATGCGGGTCAGCGGCCGGCCGGTCAGGTCCAGCGGCGTCGGGTCGGACAGGTCGAGGGTGACGCCCAGACCGGGGTCCTGCGGCACGGGCAGGAACCCGCCCTCGCGGCGCACGCAGGCCCGGGCCGGGCCGTCGGCGAGCGCGTCGTCCAGCGGCGAGTACTCCTGGGTGACGAAGTTCGGGATGACCGTGTCCAGGTGCACGGAGGCCATGGTCAGCAGCGGGCCGAGGCAGTTGTGGGTGACCACGGCCGCGTGGTGCGCCTCGGCCAGCGCGGCGATCTTGCGGGCGTGGCTGAGGCCGCCGGCGAGCCCGACGTCGGGCCGCACGTACTGCGCGCCGCCCTGGGCGAGCAGCTCCTTGAACTCCCAGATGGTGTGCAGCCGCTCCCCGTTGGCCATCGGCACGCCCGGCGCCCGCCGGAGCACCCCGGCCTGGCTGCTCACGCTGTCGATCTGGATCGCGTCCTCCACCATCAGCGGGTGGTGCCGGGCCAGCGCCGGCACGACCGCCTCGGCCTGTAACGGGGTGAGCTTGCGGTGCAGCTCGATCAGCAGGTCGACGTCCGTGCCGACGGTGTCGCGCACCGCCGCCGTGGTGGCCTCGGTCTCGGCCACGAGGCGGGCCTGCGACAGGTCGCCGTAGTTCGCCGGCAGCGGGTCGAACTTCACGGCGGTGAAGCCGTCGGCGACGGCGACGGCGGCCTCGGCGGCGAGGGCCTGTGCGCCGGTGCCGCCCAGCAGCAGGTGCAGCCGGATCCGCTCGCGCACCCGGCCGCCCAGCAGCTGCCACACCGGCACGCCGAGCCGCTTGCCGAGCAGGTCCCACAGGGCCAGGTCGACGGCGGAGACGGCGGCGGTGAGCACCGAGCCGCGGAACGGGCCCATCCGGTAGAGGTGGTGCCAGTGGTGCTCGATCCGGCCGGCGTCCGCCCCGATCAGGTAGGGCCGGAACGCCTCCACCACGGCGTGCACCGCCGTCGGGTAGCCCCAGCAGGCGGACTGGCCGACCCCGGTCAGCCCGTCCGCCGTGTGCACCTGGACGAAGTGCGCGTCGCCGCGCACCGCCGACTCGACCTCGACGATCTCCATGCCCGCTCCCCAATTAGAGACCAATAACGGCCACAAACTTGCTTCAGCACTCTTCCATAGCCTTGGACTGCTGGTCTAGGCTCCACAACCAACGAGCCGGAATAAGGCTCAATTATCTCTGGGGGGTGTGATGGGGCTGCCGGACGACTATCGGCTCATGGCCCGGATCCGCCGGTTCGAGGAGCGGCTGACCGCCCTCAAGGACGCCGGCGAGATCCCGGGCTCGATCCACCTGTGCAACGGCCAGGAGGCCATCCCGGTCGGTGCCTGCCGGGCGCTGCGCGACGGGGACCACGTCACCGCGACCTACCGGGGGCACGGCTGGGCGATCGCCCGGGGCGTCGACCTCACGGGCCTGTTCGCCGAGATGATGGGCCGCGACTCGGCGCTGTGCGGCGGGCGCGCCGCCTCGCCGTACCTGTCGGACCCGGGCCGCTGGTTCGTCGGCGAGAACTCCATCGTGGGCGCCGGGGTGCCGATCGCGACGGGTGCGGCGCTCACCGCGCAGCGCACCGGCAGCGGCGCGGTGTCGGTGGTCAGCATCGGCGACGGCGCGATGAACCAGGGCAACGTGCACGAGGCGCTCAACCTCGCCGCCGTGCTCGACCTGCCCCTGGTGCTGGTGGTGGAGAACAACGTCTACTCCGAGATGTCGCGCATCTCGGACATGGTGCGGGTCAAGCAGCTCGCCGAGCGGGCCGCCGGCTACGGCCTGCCCGGCCGGGTGGTCGACGGCAACGACCCCGACGCCGTGTACGACGCGGTCGCCGAGGCCGTGGACCGGGCCCGCGAGGGCTCCGGGCCGTCCATCGTGGAGGCCATGACCGAGCGCCTCGTCGGCCACTACAGCGGCGACGCGCAGCACTACCGCCCGGCCGGCGAGATCACCGCCGCCCGGCAACGCGAGCCGTTGGCCCGCATCCGGACCGCCGCCGACGCCGACCTGACCGCCCGGCTCGACGCGATCGACGCCGAGGTCGACGCCGAGATCGAGGCCGCCGTCACCGCCGCCCGCGCCGTGCCCCACCCGGACCCGGCGACCGCGAGGGAGCACGTCTATGTCTGAGTCGCTGCGCTACATCCAGGCCGTCAACGCGGCCCTTACCTGGGCCCTGGACAGCCGGACCGACACCGTCTACTTCGGCGAGGACGTGGCCCTGCCCGGCGGGCCGTTCGGCGCCACGAAGGGGCTGCACAAGAGGTTCGGCTCCGACCGGATCTTCGACACCCCGATCTCCGAGACCGGCTTCCTCGGCATGGCCCTCGGCGCGGCCATGACCGGCCTGCGGCCGATCGCCGAGATCATGTACGCCGACTTCTCGTTCGTGGCGATGGACCAGATCGTCAACCAGATCGCCACCATCCGCTACTCCAGCGCCGGGCGCTGGAAGGCCCCGCTGGTGATCCGGATGCAGCAGGGCTACTCGCCCGGGGCGTGCGCCCAGCACTCGCACTCGCCGGAGGCGTACTTCGCGCACACCCCCGGCCTGCGGGTCGCGCTGCCGGCCACCCCCGACGACGCGTACCAGATGCTGCGCACCGCCGTCGTCAGCGACGACCCGGTGGTCGTCGCCGAGGCCCGGATGCTCTACCCGACCCGGGGCCCGGTGCGCACCGACGCCCCGGTGGAACCGGTCGGCGGGGCCCGGGTCGTCCGGTCCGGCACCGACGTCACCGTCGTCTCCTGGTCCCGGATGGTGTCGGCGGCCCTCGACGCCGCCACCACCCTGGCCGGGGAGGGCATCGACGCCGAGGTGGTCGACCTGCGCTGGCTCAACCCCCTCGACTTCGACACGGTCGCCGCGTCGGTGGCCCGCACCGGCCGGCTGGTCGTCGCGCACGAGGCCAACCTCACCGGCGGGTTCGGCGCGGAGATCGCCGCCCGGGCCGCCGCCGAGTGCTTCGCCGACCTGCGCGCGCCGATCGCCCGGGTGGCCGCCCCGGACGTGCCGATGCCCGCCGCGCCCGCCCTGCAGGCCGTCGTGGTGCCCGAGGCCGCGACCGTGGCCGACGCGGTACGCCGGACGGTGCGGGCGTGAGCGACGGGGGCCCGCCGTCCGGTGCCGGCGACCGGGTCCCGCCGTCCGGTGCGGGCACCGGCGGCGGGGCCGCCGCCGGCCTGCTCGCCGGCCGGCGGGTGGTCGTCGTCGGCGGCGCGTCCGGCATCGGCCTGGCCACCGTGGTCGCCGCCGCCGACGCCGGTGCGGCCGTCGCCGTGCTCGACGCCGACTCCGCCGGCGCGGACCGCGCCGCCGCGCGGGCCCGCGCGGCCGGGGCGACGGCCTGCTCCCGCGGCGTGGACGTCACCGTCGAGGACGAGGTGGCCGCCGCGTTCGACGCCGTGGCAGCCGACCTGGGCGGGGTCGACGCCGTGCTGCACGTCGCGGGCGTGATGCGCGGCCAGGGCCTGGACGTGCGCGACGTGCCGGTCGAGCTGTGGGCGCGGGTCATCGCCGTCAACCTCACCGGCCCGTTCCTGGTCGCCAAGCACGCCGCGCGGCACCTGAGCAGGGGCGACGGCGTGCTCGTGCTGGTCGGGTCGAAGGCGGGCGTGCAGACCGGCTCCGGCTCGGTACCCTACGGCGCGAGTAAGGGAGGGTTGCACGGTCTGGCGCTCACGCTGGCCCGCCAGCTCGGTCCACAGGGGATCCGCGTGCACGCGCTCTGCCCGGGGGACATCGACACGCCGCTGATGCGACGGTCGCTGGACGAGGCGCGGGCCAACGGCACCGACGGCGGGCGGATCGCCGCGGTCGAGGCCGCGCTGGGTCGCCCCGAGGACGTCGCCTCGGTGCTGGTCCTGCTGGCGTCGCCGGTCAGTGCCGGCCTCGTCGGCACGGTCTGCGCCGGCTGATCAGCCCACCCACCCCAGGCCAGCGGCGCACCACATGGAGGCAGCATCGTGATCGGGATCATCGGCCCGGAGGACTCGATCCGGCTCGTGCAGGAGGTGGCGGCCGGGGAGGGCCGCGCGGACACCGTCACCGCGCGCGCCTACACCCGGCCCGAACAGGCCCCCGACCTCGCCCGCGAGCTGGACGAGGTGTGTCAGGTGCTGCTGTTCACCGGCCGCATCCCGTACGCGTTCGCCAGCGCGGCCGGCGACCTGCGGGCGGAGATCGACTACGTCCCGCACGCCGGCATCGACCTCTACCGGACCCTGTCGCGGATGCTGCTGGCCAGCGGCGGGAAGCTGCCCCGGGTCAGCGTGGACACCATCGAGGCCGAGATCGTCCGCGAGACGTACCACGACATCGAGGTGGCCCCGCCGACCGAGATCCTGCCGATCGCCGACTCCTCCGGGCTGCTCTTCTCCGGGCTCGACGAGATCACCGCCTACCACCGCGAGCGCTACGCCTCCGGCGCGGTCGAGGCGTGCCTGACCTGCCTCGGCGCGGTGCACCGCGACCTGGCCGACAGCGGGGTGCCGGTGTGGCGCGTCGAGCACACCCGCGCCTCGGTGCGCGACGCGCTGCGCCGGGCCTGGCTCGCCGCCGAGGTACGCCAGTCCCGGGCCACCCAGATCGCCGTGATGATGGTCGACCTCGGCGCGTCGACGCACCGGGCGCAGGACCCGTACCAGGCCGAGCGGCAGCGGCTGCGGGTGCGGGAGGCGCTGCTGGAGCACGCCGAGCGGATGCGCGGCCGGCTCGCCACTGTCGACGACCGGACCATGGTGATCACCACCACCCGGGGCACCGTGGAGAGCGCCATCGCCCGGCACCGCGACGGGCACGCCTCCCTGCTCACCCTGCGCGGGGTCGACGTCGAACACGCCGTCGGCTTCGGCGCGGGCACCACCATCGCCGCCGCCGAGGACAACGCCCGCAAGGCCCTCGCGCTGGGCCGGCACAGCGGCGACACCCACGTGGTCTTCCCCGACGGCGAGGTCTACTCCAGCCGGGAGACCACCGTGCGCCCCCGGCTGCGGGAGACCGCCCCGGGCGTGCTGCGCGTCTCCGAGCAGCTGCGCATCGGGCCGCTGTCGACCCGCCGGCTGCTGGAGGCCCTGCACCAGATGGACCCCGACCAGGTCACCGCCCGCGGGCTGGCCGACGCGTACGGGGTGGAGGCGCGCTCGGCCCGCCGCCTGCTCAAGGCCCTGCGGGCGGCCGGCTTCGCCGAGGAGGTCGGCGTGCACGTGAGCACCGGCGCGGGCCGCCCGCAGGCCGTCTACCGGGTCGCCATGCGGCGGCTGCTCGGCGCGATCGGGGCCGAGGCGTGAGCGGGCCGACCCCCGACGCGGGCGCGGGCCTGCGGTTCGAGCCGACGTACCTCGTCACCGCCGCCTTCGCCGCCGACGCCGCCGCCCGGCGCGAACCCCACCGGGCCGCGCACCTGGCGCACGTGCGCGCCCTGCTCGCCGACGGCACCGCCCTGGTCGCCGGGGCGCGCGCCGACCTGACCGCCTCCGTGCTGGTGCTGCGGGCCGCCGACGCGACCGCCGCCCGCGCCCTCGTCGAACAGGACCCCTACTGGCGGCACGGGGTGTGGACCACGCTCGACGTGGCCGACTACCTCGCCGCCACCAGCCACACCCTCGGGAGGACATGATGTCGTCGTACCGCCAGGTTGCCGGCGTGCGGGTGCTCGGGGCCGAGCACGCGCCGTACGCCGCCGGGCTGCTGCGTGAGGCGTGGGGCGACGGCGGCCCCGACGCCGTGCCGGTGCGCCTCGCCGTCGACCCGGCGCTGCCCGAGGGCGGCCACCACGTCGACGTGCCGGAGGCCGGCGAGATCCGGCTCACCGGCGACCCGTTCGCCGGCCTGGTGTACGCCGCCCGCGACCTCATCGACCGGGCCACCGGAGCCGGCCTGCCCGTCGGCGCGTCCGCCGCCGCACCCGGGCTGCCGCTGCGCACCCTGTGGACCTGGGACCACTCGACCAACTGGGACACCCGGCAGCTCGGCCAGCAGGAGATCGGCGCGCTCAACCCGTACGCCAAGTCCGCCGACGCGTTCGGCGCCGACTACCGGCGGCTCGTCGACTTCTGCAGCCGCGAGCGGATCGGCGGCATCGTCGTGTACGGGCTGCTGCGCGACGCCCACGGCGGCGTCGAGGCGGCCCGCGACCTGTGCGAGTACGCCAACGCCCGGGGCGTGCGGATCATCGCCGGGGTCGGCATCAACGCCTACGGCGGCATCTACTTCGACGGCCGGCACCGCTACAACCTGGCCACCTGGCTGCGGCAGCGCCCCGACCTGGCCGCGGAGCTGCCGAAGAAGGTCGGCTTCGACATCGACGAGTTCGGCGACCTGCACTTCCCGGCCAGCGAGTACATGATGGCCGCCTGCCCGTCGCAGCCGGACAACCTGGCCTGGCACCGCGACGCCATCGACTGGCTGCTGGACACCCTGCCCGTCGGCGGGATCAACTTCGAGACCGGCGACTACGGCAGCTGCGCCTGCGCCCGCTGCGCCCGGCGCACCGGCGGCGAGCGCACCTCCTGGTCGTACGAGGCGATGCGCGCGGTCTACCCGACCCTGCTGGAGACCGCCCGCCGCCCCGGCCCGGCCGGGGTGCCGCTGCGCCACCTCGTCGAGGTCTACTGGGACAACATCTTCGACCTCGACGCGCAGCAGCCCCTCGCCGACCTGCCCGACGACGTCGCCTACCAGTACTGCGTGAACCGGGGCTTCTGGTACGACCAGCGCGATCGCCTTACCGCCGCCCACGTCGACCGGCTGCCGCACACCACGAACGTGCTGCGCACCCACGCCGGGTCGCAGTGGAACCGGCAGCGCCACTCCTGGGTGCCCGAGATGTACGCCGACATGGCGGCCCGCTCCGGGGCGGCCGGGATGCGGGGGCTGACCATCTTCGCCGAGGCGGCGGCCTACCACCCGACCAACGAGATCAGCTATCTGGCGTACGCCCGGTTCACCTGGGACCCCGAGCTGGCCTGGGCGGACTTCTGGCGCGACGAGGTCGCCCCCCGCTTCGGCGGCTCGGCCGAGGCCGAGGCGTTCCGCGACGGCGCGGCCCTGCTTGACGACCCGACGGCCGACGCGGCGGCCCTGACCGCCGTGCGCGGCGACGCCCTCGCCATGGTCGCGGCCACCGGCGGGGAGGTCCAGCGCCGCTGGCTGTGGCTCGCCGAGCGGGCCGCCCGGCACGCCCACTCGGCCGGCTGACCGCGCCCCGGCCGGTGGCATGACGGTTGCCGCGCGGGACCGTGACAGTCCGGTGAAGAATCCGCCGGCCGGGTGGTGGCGGGTTTGCCGCCCCGGCCACCGGGGGCACGGTGGAGGTGCACGCGACAACCCCTCGAGAGGAACGGCCCAGTGGAAGTCACCGGTTTCTTCACCGCCATCATCATCGGTCTGATCATCGGCGCGCTGGGTCGGCTGGTCGTGCCCGGCAAGCAGAGCATCCCGATCTGGCTCACCCTGCTCATCGGCGTGGTGGCCGCGATCCTCGGCACCCTCTTCGCCGGGGTGCTCGGGGTCGACGAGACGGCGGGCGTCGACTGGATCGAGCTGTTCATCCAGGTCGTCTTCGCCGCGATCGGCGTGTCGATCGTCGCGGGGGCGTACGGCCGCCGCCGCTGACCGCCCGCGCCGACCGCCGGCCCGCCCCCGCACCGGGGCGGGCCGGCGGCGGGTCAGGGCGCCGCCGGGCCGGGCCGCGCCGCGCGGCCGGCCCCGGTGCGGCGCGGCCGGTCGGCCGCACCCGGGCCGCCGGCCGCCGCCCACGCCGTGGTGAGCAGCAGCAGCGCGGCGATGTAGGTGCCCATCACCAGCAGGCCGTGGCCGGGCAGGGCGGTGCCGGCCGCGTCCACGCCGATCAGCAGGTCGGACACGAGGAAGAGCGCCCCGCCGGCCGCCGCGCGCGCCGAGACGCCGGCCGCCGCGGCGGCCATCAGGCACAGCGCGAGGCTGTAGCCGAGCACGGGCAGCCGCAGCGCCCCGAGCGGGCCCCACAGGGCGGCGTTGGCCAGCGCCCACAGGGCCAGGTAGCCGGCGACCGCCGCGACGGGCGGCCGCCGGTGCCGGGTGAACGCCACGACGAGGCTGACCTGGGTGCCGAGGAAGAAGCCCATGCCGACCAGGAACGCGGGTTCGCCGGGCAGCAGCAGCGCCACGTCGCCGGCCGTGGCGAAGACCAGCCCGAGCGCGAACGCGTCGAAGCGCCGCCGCCCGCCCGTGCGCGCCGCCCCGGCGGGGGCCCGCCCGGCACCGGGACCGCCGGGCCACAGCAGCCAGAGCAGCAGCAGCGGGGCCAGCAGCGGCTTGGCCAGCCACTGGAGCACCGGGTTGTCGAGCGCCACGCCGACCAGCTCGACGGCGGCGACCAGCCCGAACGGCGCGAGCCGCCTCACCGGGTGCCCCCGGCGGCCCGGACCGCCCCCGCCGGACCTGGCAGCGGCCGCCAGCCGGGCCGGCGGAACAGGTGGCCCAGCCGGTGCCGCCAGGACGCCGCCGCGCGTACGTCGGCCCAGATCGCCGCGTACTCGTGGGTGGCCACCCGCAGCGGGTGGTAGGTGCCGATGTTCGTGGTCAGCCCGTACCGGGCGGGGGCGCGTTCCGGCTCGAAGGTGCCGAACAGGCGGTCCCAGACGATCAGGATGCCGCCGTAGTTGCGGTCCAGGTACTCGGCGTTCACGCCGTGGTGGACGCGGTGGTGCGACGGGGTGTTGAACACCCACTCGATCGGCCGGGGCAGCACCCGGATCCGCTCGGTGTGCAGGAAGAACTGGTACAGCAGGCTGACCGACTGCTGGAGGAAGATCATCCACGGCGGGATGCCGAGCAGGGCCAGCGGCAGCCAGAACGGCAGCGACGTCATCGGCGTCCAGCTCTGCCGCAGCGCGGTCGACAGGTTGTAGAACCTGCTGGAGTGGTGCACCACGTGGCTGGCCCAGAACAGCCGCACCTCGTGGTGGGTGCGGTGGAACCAGTAGTAGGCCAGGTCGTCGGCGAGGAACAGCAGCACCCAGGTCCAGACGCTGGTGGGGGAGAGCTGCACCGGCGCGACGGTCCACAGCCCGGCGTACAGGCCGATGGTGAGCAGCTTCCACGGGAAGCCGATCACCTGGCTGCCCGCCCCCATGGTGAGGCTCGTGGCGGTGTCGCGCAGTTCGTAGCCGCGTTCGTCGTCGTCGGGGGCGAACCGGTAGGACAGCGCCTCCACGACGATGAGCAGCAGGAACGCGGGCACGGCGTAGAGCACGGCGGGGATCATGCGCGGCACTCCTGTCCCGGCGCGGCGGGGGCGGCGAGGGCGGCGGTGAGCAGGGACCGGGCCTGCCGCGCGGCGTCGTCGCCCCGGCCGTCGGCGATCGCGGCGGCGAGCCGCCGGTGCCCGGCGACGTCGAGCAGCTCGGCGGCGCGCCGCTGCGGCGGCACCTCGCCGACGGCGAGCGCGCCGGCCACGAGGCTGTTGAAACCCAGCAGGTACGCGGTGTTGCCGCAGCCGCGGACGACGTGCCGCCACAGGGTGATGTTGGCCTCGGCCATCCGGGGCAGGTCGGGCGCGAGCGCGGCGTACTCCTCGACGGCGCGGGTGACGGTCTGCCGGGTCGCCGCGTCGGCCCGTTCGGCGCAGAGCCGGGCGGCGTCGACGCCGATGCAGGCGCGCATCTCCAGCATGTCCCGCACCAGCGTGTCGACCGGTAGGACGTCGCCGGAGCGGACCAGGGACAGGGCGAGGTCGAGCCCCGCGTGCACCCGCCAGTCGAGCACCCGGGTCGCGCCGCCCTGGCTGACCCGGACCAGGCCGAGCTGTTGCAGGCGGCGCAGCGCCTCGCGCACGGCGTGCCGGTTCACCGCGAACGCGGCGGCCAGCTCCCGCTCGCCGGGCAGGGTGTCCCCGGGCCGGTACGCGCCGCTGACGACGGCGTCGCGGAGCTGGGCGAAGACGTGGTCGGAGACGGAACCCCGGGGGACAGGGACGAAGGTCATGCGGTGCAGTGTGGCCCCGCCCACATCAACCCGTCAACTGGTTGGACCACTCGGGTGCGAGGTGCTCGGGGCCGGGCGACGCCGGAAACCGCATTTGCGGCGGGGAACGACAATCGGCGGGGTGTGACCAACCGCCTGCCCGGGGTGGGTTTAGCGGGCCGGAATGCCGGTCAACCTGTTCGGGTAGCGACGACGAGAGGGGTTTCCGCGTGTCCGGCACAACGCACCACCGGTCCAGTCACGACACGGCTCCGCCGAGCGACGTGACGGACACGCTGCTGTGGCGGCTGGCGTACGACGTCGCCGAGGCCCACCAGCCCGACGCCACGGGCCGCTGCCAGAACCTGCTCTGCGGCGGCCGGCAGGCCCCGTGCGACCCGCTGCTGAACGCCGAGCGCGCCATGCGGCTGGCCCGGGGCGACGCCGCGACGGCAGCGCAGGCCCCCGCGCCCCGCCCCCGACCCGCCGCGCCGGCCCGGCCCGAACACCCCCGCTCCGGGCGGGAGGCCGCCTGACGCGGCCTGGCGTCACCGCGGCCTGACCGCCACCGCGGCCTGACCCGCCCGGACGGCACTGCGGTCAGCGCGGCGCGGCGGCCGGCGGCGCTCCGGGGTCGGGCCGGGACCCGAACGTCGTGAGGAAGCGGTCCCGGAAGGTGTCCATCCGCCACACCGGCGCGCCCGGACCGGGCCGCAGCCCGTCCTGCCACTGCCAGCCGTCGATCCGGTCGAGCACCTTCGGGTCGCGGGCCACGACGGTGACCGGCACGTCCCGGCTGGCGTCCTCGCCGGTGACGACCGGGGAGGGCTGGTGGTCGCCGAGGAAGACCAGCACCAGGTCGTCGTCACCGTAGGTTTCCACGTAGGAGATCAGCGACTTGAGCGTGTACTCGACGGTGCGCCGGTAGTCCGCGCGGATCTGGGCGGCGGTGCGGCGCACCGGCTTGCCGCCGACGTCGGCCACCGCCGAGTTGCGGTGGTAGACCGAGCCGTCGCCGACGTCGTCCCAGTCGATGACCCGGGGGAACGACGTCCACGGTGAGTGGCTGGACGTCAGCGGGATCTCGGCCATCACCGGCGGGTGGCCGGGGGTCGACCGCTCGCGGCGCTGCAGCTCCGACAGGGCGTACTGGTCCGGCATGAGGAAGTAGCCCAGCTTCGGCCCCTGGTAGCCCAGCTCCCGGGCCGGGTAGAACTGGTCGTAGCCGTAGAACCTCCCCTCCGGCCAGTCGGCCAGCGCGCCGGGCATCACTCCGACGGTCCGCCAGCCCGCCCGCTGGAACGCCCCGCCGAGGGTGAGCCGGTCGGTGGCGAGCAGGCTGCGGTGCCGCTGCTGGCTGTCGATCCACAGCCCGGACAGCAGCGTGGCGTGGGCCAGCCAGCTCCCCCCGCCCGCTGTCGGGGACGTGAGGTATGCGCTGCGGGATCCGATCCCGGCCGCCCGCAGCCGCCGGGTGCCCTCGTCGAGCACCGTGCCGACCTGCGCGAACTCCGGCTCCTCCACCGCGTCGCGGCCGTAGCTCTCGACGAACGCGACGACGACGTCCTTGCCGCGCAGCGCCGTCAGCAGCTGGTCACCCGGCGCGTCCCGGAACGGGTCGGCGGCGACCTCGGCGGCGAACACGTCGCCGTCGGACAGCCCGCCGCGCACCTGGACCGCGTGGTAGCGGACCAGGGCGGTCGCCCCGCTGTCGGCCACCGGCACCCCGGGGACGATCCGCACCCCGAGGGCGGCGCAGGCGACCCAGCCGACGGTCAGCGCCGCGACGGCCCTCCTCGCCCCGGTGTCGTGCCGGGCGAGCAGCGCGGCCAGGCGCAGCGCGGCCAGCGCCAACGCCACCAGCAGGCCCACGGCGAGCAGCACGACGCCCACGGCGGCGCCGACCGCACCGGCCCGGCCGACCGAGCCGGCGAGGAACGCGTACGCGTCGTCGAACAGCACCCAGTCCGACACCAGGTCGAAGGGGCGGTCCCAGGCGACCTGGAAGCCCAGGTCGGTGAGCCTGACCACGGTGACCAGCCCCAGCGCGACCCCGGTCAGCGCGGCGACCACCCGGCGGGGGCGCGGCGGCAGGGCGAGCAGAGCGGCGGCGACGATCAGCGCCTCGACCGGCAGCCGCAGGAACGCGGCCGGGCTCAGCTCCCGCAACTGGTCCGGCGCGGTGAGGGCGGCGGCCACGAGCAGCGCGGCCAGGGGGCCGCCGACCGCCCGGCGGACCCGTCGACCCCGCCCCGGCACCTCGGCCGGCCGGCCCGCGTCGTCCGCCGCGCGCCGACCCTCGTCGCCGCCCGTGCCGCCGCCGGTGGCGTCGGTGGGGCCCTCGCCCGTCGGATCGTCGCCGGTGGCGGGGATCGGGTCGTCGCCGGCCGCGTCGGTCGGGTCGCCCGGGTGGTTCGTCACGTCGTCTTCTCTCCCGTGCATCCGGTGGGCGGTCAGGCCGGCAGGTGGGCCGGCACCCGGACCGGCTCGTCCCGGCGCAGGACCGCGCCGTCGGTCGCGGCGACCGGGCGGTGCCGCCACAGCCAGCCGACGTCGCGCCCGAAGGACTCGACGAGCAGCGCGAACGCCCCGGCCAGCAGCACCGTCGTCGCGACCGGCGGCAGGACCCCGGCCGCGGCGACGGCCAGGACGATGCCCTGGAGCGCGGCGACGACCTTACGCCACTGCCGCGGCGGCAGCGTCCCGCGCAGCCACGGCGACGTCCAGCCGGCCGCCACGAAGGCGTACCGCATCGCGCCCAGGGCGAGCACCCAGCCCCCGGCCGTGGGCGCGAGGTGCACGCCCAGCAGCAGGATGAGGTACGCGTCGACCTCCATGTCGAACCGGGCCCCGAGATCGCTCTCGGTGCCGGTGCGCCGCGCCACCTGCCCGTCGATGGCGTCAAGCAGCAGCGCCACGGCGGCGAGGCCGACCAGCAACGGCACCGGCGCGGCTCGGGTGAACCCGTCGGCCACCAGCGCCGTCACCCCGCCGATCAGCACCGCCCGGCCCAACGTCACCACGTCCGCCGGCCCCAGGCCGGAGCCGCCCGCCCCGCGCAGCGCCCGGGCGAGCAGCCCGCACAGGACCATCCCGTACGCCGTGCCGGCGAGCCAGCCCACCGGGCCGAGGCCGACGGTCGCGCCGATTCCCGCCAGCAGGACGAACAGGCTGACCAGTCCTGCCAGCGGACCGTGTTGAACCCTGCGCACCGTGCCTCCGTGTTTGATGATCGAGAGACTGCTGTTCGACGGGCTGTCGACAGACAACACGGATCTGCCGGCCAAATGGTTCGGCGGGCGAGGAGGACGACGGTGGCGACGAGGACATTCCGGTGACCGGCGAGGCGTACGCGTTCTGGCTGCGTGAGCCCGGGGTGGGGGAGATCCGCCCCGCGGTGCTGCCCGCCCCCGGCCCCGACGAGGTGCTGGTGCGCGCCCGCTACTCGGGGGTCAGCCGCGGCACCGAGACCCTCGTCTTCGCCGGCCGGGTCCCCGTCGACCAGCACACCGCGATGCGCGCCCCGTTCCAGGAGGGCGACTTCCCGGCCCCCGTGAAGTACGGCTACCTCAGCGTCGGCGTCGTCGAGCAGGGCCCGGCCGAGCTGCGCGGGCGGACCGTGTTCTGCCTGCACCCGCACCAGAGCGCGTACGTCGTGCCCGCCTCGGCCGTGGTGCCGGTGCCCGACGGGGTGCCGGCGGCCCGCGCGGTGCTCGCCGGCACCGTGGAGACCGCCGTCAACGCCCTGTGGGACGCCCCGCCGCTGATCGGCGACCGGGTGAGCGTCGTCGGCGCGGGCATGGTCGGCTGCGGGGTCGCCGCGCTGCTCGCCCGCTTCCCCGGGGTACGGGTCGAACTGGTCGACGCCGACCCCGCCCGGGCCGCCGTCGCCGCCGCGCTCGGCGTCGACTTCGCCACCCCCGAGCGGGCCACCGGCGGACGCGACCTGGCCGTGCACGCCAGCGCCACCTCGGAGGGGCTGCAGCGGTCGCTGGAACTGCTCGCCCCGGAGGGTACGGCGGTGGAGCTGAGCTGGTACGGCGACCGCGCGGTGCGGCTGTCGCTGGGCGGGGCGTTCCACTCCGGCCGGTTGACCGTGCGCAGCAGCCAGGTGGGCATGGTCGCCCCGGCCCGCCGGGGCAGCCGCACGTACGCCGACCGGCTCGCCCTCGCCCTGGAACTGCTCGCCGACCCCGCGTTCGACGCGCTGATCACCGGCAGCTCGCCGTTCGCGGAACTGCCCGACGTGCTCGCCGGCCTCACCGACGGCAGCCTGCCCGCCCTGTGCCACCTCATCACCTATCAGGAGAGTGACCCGTGTTCAGCGTGACCGTCCGCGATCACATGATGATCGCCCACAGCTTCCGCGGTGACGTCTTCGGCCCGGCGCAGCGCCTGCACGGGGCCACGTTCGTCGTCGACGCCACGTTCCGCCGCCCCGACCTGGACGCCGACGGCATCGTCGTCGACATCGGCCTGGCCACCGAGCAACTGCGCGCCGTCCTCGGCGAGCTGACCTACCGCAACCTCGACGACGAGCCCGCGTTCGCCGGGGTGAACACGACCACGGAGGTGCTGGCCCGCACGGTCGCCGACCGGCTCGCCGACCGGGTGCACGCCGGCGATCTCGGCGCGGGCGCGCGGGGACTGGCCGGAATCACCGTCACCCTGCACGAGTCGCACGTCGCCTGGGCCAGCTACGAGCGGCCCCTGTGACAGCCCCGGCCCCGGCCGGCGGGGGCGTCCCGGCCGGCGGGGCGGCTCCCGCCGGCACCCGTCCCGAGGTGCACGTGGTGCTCCCCGGCGACATAGACGACCCGGCCACACCCAGCGGCGGCAACCACTACGACCGGCGGGTCTGCGCCGGGCTGGCCGACGCCGGCTGGCGGGTCCACGAGCATCCGGTGCCCGGTGACTGGCCGACGCCCGCCCCGGCCGCGCGGGCCGGCCTCGCCGCCCGGCTCGCCGCCCTGCCCGACGGCGCGGTGGTGCTGCTCGACGGCCTCGTCGCCTCGGTCACCCCGCAGGAGCTGGAGGCGCAGGCCGACCGGCTGCGGCTCGTCGTGCTGGTCCACATGCCGCGCGACGACGCCGCCGAGGCCCGCGCCCTGGCCGCCGCCACGGCCGTCGTCGCCACCAGCGAGTGGACCCGCCGCCGGCTGCTCGACCGGTACGGGCTGCCCGCCGACCGGGTCCACGTCGCCGTGCCGGGGGTCGACCCCGCGCCACCGGTCGCCGGCACGGCCGCCGGCACGGCGCTGCTCTGCGTCGCGGCCGTCGCCCCGCACAAGGGGCACGACGTGCTGCTGGCGGCCCTGGCGGCGGTGGCGGACCTGCCGTGGCGGTGCGCCTGCGTCGGCACGCTGACCCGCGACCCCGCCCACGTGCGGCGGCTGCGCCGGCAGGCCGACGGGTCCGGCCTGACCGGGCGGGTGGAACTGCTCGGCCCGCGCACCGGCCCCGCCCTGGCCGCCGCGTACGCCGCCGCCGACCTGCTGGTGCTGGCCTCGCGTGGCGAGACGTACGGGATGGTCGTCACCGAGGCCCTCGCGCGGGGCATCCCGGTGCTGGCCACGGACGTCGGCGGCGTGCCCGAGGCGCTGGGCCGCACCCCCGACGGCGTACGTCCCGGCCTGCTGGTGCCGCCCGACGACCCGGCGGCGCTGGCCGGCGCGCTGCGTGCCTGGCTGGGCGACGCCGGCCTGCGGGAGCGGCTGCGCCGCGCCGCCCGCGCCCGCCGGCCGGCCCTGACCGGCTGGTCGACCACCTCCACCATCCTCGCGGCGGTCCTGAAGGGAGCGGCGACATGAGCGACGCCCACGGCGGCGGGGGCCCGACGGCCCACCCGCGCGACGGCCACGGCACCGGGAATCCGACGGTCCGCACGCGCGACGGCCACGACGGCGCGGCGGGGCACATGAGCGACGGCGACGACACCGCCGCCTTCGCCGGCTGGCTGCGACTGCGGGAGCCCGCCGACGCGGCGGCCCGCGCGGTGGACCTGCTGGCACCGGTGCGCCGCCGCCTCGCCGGCGACCGGCCGGTCGTGATCCACGACCTGGGCGCCGGCACCGGATCGATGGGGCGCTGGCTGGCCCCCCGGCTGCCCGGCCCGCAGCACTGGGTGCTCCACGACCGCGACCCCGGCCTGCTGGAGCGGGCCCGGGCCGCTCTGGCGGGCCTCGCCGCCTCCGGCGGCGGCGAGGTCACCGTGGAGACCCGGCAGGGTGACATCACCCGCCTGTCCGCCGCCGACCTCGCCGACGCGTCCCTGGTCACCGCGTCGGCGCTGCTGGACATGCTCACCGCCGAGGAGGTCGAGCGGATCGTGGCGGCCTGCGCCGGCAGGCCGACGCTGTTCACCCTCACCGTGGTCGGCCGGGTGCGGCTGACCCCCGCCGACCCGCTGGACGCCGAGGTCGCCGCCGCGTTCGACGACCACCAGCGGCGCGTCGCCCCCGGCCGGGGCGTGCTGCTCGGCCCCGACGCCGTCGCCGCCTGCGTGGCCGCGTTCGCCCGCCGGGGCGTCGACGTGCTGACCCGGCCCAGCCCGTGGCGGCTCGGCCCGGACCGCGCCGAGCTGACCGCCGAGTGGTTCACCGGCTGGCTGGGCGCCGCCCGCGAGCAGCGGCCCGAGCTGACCGGGCGGACCACGGCGTACGGCCGAACCCGGCGGGCCGCCGCCCACGCCGGTACGCTCGACGTCCTGGTCGACCACGCCGACCTGCTCGCCGGCTGCGGGTGAACCATCCGGGCGTGCCACACGTGAACCCGGAGGGAAGATGATCGTGCAGGGAGGTCCGGGTTTGCCAGCGAGCACGGAACCGGCGGCGTCGCCCGCCACACGCGTCGGCCGGCTGCCCCGGTCGTTCTGGGGGTGGGCGCGCACCCTCGCCGGGGTCGCGGTGCTGGCGGCCCTGCTGTGGCGGCTGGGCAGCGGCCCGTTCGTCGCCGGGTTGCGCCTGATCGACGGCGCGGCCGTCGCGGCGGCGCTCGGCATCGGCCTGGTCACCACCGTCTGCGCAGCGTGGCGGTGGAGCCTGGTCGCCGCCGGGCTGGGCGTCCGGCTGCCGCTGCGCGAGGCGGTGGCGCACTGCTACCGGGCCGTGTTCCTCAACTCCACCCTGCCCGGCGGGGTGCTCGGCGACGTCGACCGCGCGGTGCGGCACGGCCGCGACTGCGGGGACGTCGGCCGGGGCGTGCGGGCCGTGGTCTGGGAGCGCACGGCCGGCCAGGCGGTCACGGTGGTCCTCGCGGTGGGCGTGCTGGCCGCGTTCCCGTCGCCGGTGCGGCAGCACCTGCCGGCGGCGGCGGGGCTGGTCGTCGCCGCCGGCCTGGGCGCGGTGCTGCTGGGTCGCGTCGCGCCCCGGTCGGGGGCGTCGCGGTGGGCTCGGGCGCTGCGCACCGCCGTGGCCGACGTCCGCTCCGGCGTGCTGGGCCGGCGGACCTGGGTCGGCGTGCTGGTCGCCTCCGCCGTGGTGCTGGCGGGCCACCTGGCCACGTTCGTCGTCGCGGCCCGCACGGCCGGTGTCGACGCGCCGCTGTCCCGGCTGCTGCCGCTGACGCTGCTCGCGCTGCTGGCGATGATCCTGCCGCTGAACGTGGGCGGGTTCGGGCCGCGCGAGGGGGTGGCCGCGTGGGCGTTCGCCGCCGCCGGCCTGACCGCCGCCCAGGGCGTCGCTGCCGCCACCGTGTACGGGGCGTTGGCGCTGGTGGCGAGCCTGCCCGGGGGCGTGGTGCTGCTGGCCCGCCGGCTTCCGTCGCCCGCGGCGACCGGCGTCGTGTCCCCGGCCCCCGTCGCCACCGCCCGGGCCGCCCGGTGGGTGTCGCGTCCGGCGCGCACCGGCGTGCACGGTTGACCGTCCGACGAAGGAGACCGATGTCCGAAGCACTGCCCGTCGCGACCATCCGGACCCAGGTGACGGTCCCGCTGCGCTTCCCCGACGGCTACGCCACCACCGCCCGGGTGTTCTCGTTCCACGGCCTCGTCGACGGCCGGGAGCACCTCGCGTTCGGGCTCGGTGACTGGTCGGTCGCGGTGGACCGGGTCGCCGCCGGCGGGTCGCCGCCCCTGGTCCGCCCGCACAGCGAGTGCCTGACCGGGGACGTGTTCGGCAGCCAGCGGTGCGACTGCGGGCCGCAGTTGCGCGAGGCGGTCGAGCGGATCGCCGCCGCCGGTGGGCTCCTGCTCTACCTGCGCCAGGAGGGGCGCGGCATCGGCCTCTACGCCAAGCTCGACGCGTACGCCCTGCAGGACGCCGGGCTGGACACCTACGAGGCGAACCTGGCCCTGGGGCGGGGCGCGGACGAACGGGACTACACGGTCGCCGCGCAGATGCTGGCGGCCCTCGGCGCCGAGCGGGTGGCCCTGCTCAGCAACAACCCGGACAAGGCCGACCAGCTGCGCCGGCTCGGCATCGAGGTGGCCGAGCGGGTGCCCACCGGGCTGCACCTGTCCGACGCCAACGCCGGCTACCTCGCGGCCAAGGTGGACCGCGCCGCCCACACCATCGACCTCCCGTTCGTCCGGTGACCGCCGCCGCGCCGACTCCGCAGGACGCCGCGCCGGCCGCCGGCGCGCCCGCCACGCCCCGGCCGTACGTGCTGCTCAGCTGCGCCATGTCGATCGACGGCTACATCGACGACGCCAGCGACCAGCGGCTGCTGCTGTCCAACGAGGCGGACCTGGACCGGGTCGACGCCGTGCGGGCCGGGTGCGACGCGATCCTCGTCGGCGCGGCCACCGTCCGGGCCGACGATCCGCGCCTGGTGATCCGCTCGCCGCGGCGGCGCACCGAGCGGGCCGCGCGCGGCCTGCCGCCGTCGCCGACGAAGGTGACCGTCACCGCGAGCGGCGACCTCGACCCGGCGGCCCGGTTCTTCACCGTCGGGGACGCCGAACGGGTCGTCTACTGTGCCACGTCCGTGCTGGCGCAGACCCGGCACCGGCTCGGCGGCCTGGCCACCGTCGCCGACGGCGGCGACCCGGTCGACCCCTGCCGGGTGCTGGCCGACCTGGCCGCCCGGGGGGTGCGCCGGCTCATGGTGGAGGGCGGCGCGGCCGTGCACGCCCTGTTCCTCGGCGCCGGCCTCGCCGACGAGCTGCACCTGGTGGTCGCCCCGTTCTTCGTCGGCGACCGCCGCGCGCCGCGCTTCCCCGGCGAGGGCCGGTTCCCGTGGCACCCCGGCCGCCGCGCGGGCCTGGCGGAGGTCCGCCAGATCGGCGACGTCGTCCTGCTGCGCTACGCCCTGTCCGGGCGCTGCCCCGGCGCGTGACCGGCCCGGTCGCCGCGCGGGTGCCCGCTGCGGTCGCCCGCCCAGGCTGCGGGGGTTGGCCCGCCGCGCGGGTCAGTCGTCCGGCGGGGACAGGTGCTCCGCGAGTCGCGCGGCGGCGGTGAGCATGGCGCGGCCCCGGTCGGTGAGCCGCCGCCGCCAGTTCTCCAGGGATTCGGCCAGCGGCTCGGTGCCGGCCGCGTCGCGGACCTGCCGCACGACCGTGGCGATGTGGTCCAGCCGGTAGCCGCCGCGCCGCAGCAGGTGGGCCAACTCGGCGTCGCGCACGTCGTCGGCCGAGTAGAGACGGTAGCCGGTGGCCTGACCCCGGCTCGGCGCGAGGATGCCGGCCCGTTCCCACTTGCGCAGGGCCGCCGGGGTCACGCCGACCCGGCGGGCGAGACCACCGATCGCCAGCGGCCGCTCGGGTCGGCCCGTCGGTGGCTGGTGGGGGCCGCCCGCCGGTGACAGGTCGGGGCGGGCCGTCGGGGGCCGGTCGGGTCGGCTCGCCGCCGGTGGCCGCGTGAGCAGGCCCACGGCAACCTCGACGGCGTCGAGCGTCTCCCGGTCGCGCAGCAGCTGGGCGTGGCTGCGGTCGATCGCCCGCAGGGCGGTGTCCAGGTCACCGGCGTTGACGGCGCGCATGATCTCGCCGCTGGTGGCGTACCCGTGCGCCGGGATCAGCGCCAGGTAGGCGCGCAGCGCCCGGACGTGCTCGGCCGTGTAGGCGCGGTAGCCGCTGGGCGTGCGCCGGGCCGGGGGCAGCACCCCGTCGCGCTCGTAGTTGCGGACCGTCTGCGTCGAGATGCCGTGCTCGCGCGCAAGGTCGGTCGGCCGGTAGGAACTCCTGCGCACCTGACCTCCCGTTTGATGCTTACCACCGGCTCAGCCGCCTGTTTCTCGGCCCCAGCTTCACAACGGAGTTCAACGATACGGTAGAGGTCATGACCCAGCATCCTCCGAGCGTCCCCGCCGCCGGCCTCCCGACCGAGGCCGACCTCGCCCAGCGGATCCTCGCGCTGCCCGCAGTCACGCAGGTGCGGGCCGACGCGGCGTCGGGTGCACCGCCGGCCAGTTGGGGCGAGCGGTTCTTCTTCGTCGGCCCGGACCGCCGCCGGCCGTTCGCCACGATCGTCGCGCACGACACGCCCGGGTTCGACGAGGACTCGCGCCTCGACCGGCCCGACGTCCACCGTCTCAACGTCGAGCTGGGCCGTGCCGAGTTCCAGCGCCGGTTCGGCTACCCGCCCGCGCGCTTTCCCGACCACCGGGCCGGCATCGACTTCACCCGGCAGGGCGAGATCATGCCCCACCCCGCGTACGGCCTGCACGGCTGGGCGTGCGTCCTGTGTCCCGGCGTCGACCTGCTCCCGGAGGTGGACCGGCTGATCGCCCACGCGCACGCCCGGGCGGTCGACCGGCACCGGCGGGCCGGCGACCGCCCGGGTTCGGACGGGGGCGGGGCCCTCAGCGCACCGGGCCGGTGACCTGGGGGCCCGCTTCGAGGAAGCGCAGCATGTGGGCGCCCAGCTCCTCGGCGAGGGCGAACGGCAGCAGGTCGGTGCGGATCGTGATGCGCAGCAGGGCGTCGGCGTGGCGGGGGATCGCCTCGACGGTGAGGCCGCTCATCACCTCCCGGGCGTACGGTTCGACGACCTCCTCGGTGCGGCAGCCGGGCAGGTCCAGCGGGAGCACCACGTTGTCCTGGTAGGCGAAGCCGGGCAGGCCGGCGACGACCTCGCTGGGCAGCCCGACGGCCGGGTCCGCGGCGCTCTCCGAGAACGGCACGTCCTGGGCGGCCATCAGCTCATCGACGGTCTGCTGGACGTGCCGGATCAGGTCCTGCCCGGGCGCGAACCGCACCCGCACGCAGTTGGAGTTGATCCGGGTGGTGAACGCGGAGTCGAGGACGCGGCTGCCGCGCTTGGCCACGATCATGAGCAGGCCGATGTCGTCCTGCTGGTGGACGGCGCGCAGGGCGGTGGCGAAGGCGGCGACGAAGTAGCTGGAGCGGCTGAACCGGTGCTCCCGGGCCGCCTGGTCCCAGCGCTGCAGGACCTGCGGGCTGACGGTGAGGATGTGCCCGGCCTTCGGGCCCCAGGCGAGGGCCTGCTCCAGCGGCACCTTCAGCTCGCCGTCGCCCTGCCGGGGGAGGCCGTGGAGTTGGCCGCGCCAGTATGCGCGTTGGGCGGGCAGGTCGG
Source organism: Micromonospora haikouensis (assembly GCF_900091595.1). Taxonomy (GTDB): domain Bacteria; phylum Actinomycetota; class Actinomycetes; order Mycobacteriales; family Micromonosporaceae; genus Micromonospora; species Micromonospora haikouensis. The sequence continues at coordinate 275 of NZ_FMCW01000031.1, read as the reverse complement.
CGGCGTCGTGGAGCCGGGCGTACTCGTCGTGGGTCTGGCGGAGGGTGGGCGCCGGACGGTCCCAGGTGGGTGACTGTCCGGCCTTACGGGCGGTGTAGGCGTGGGTGAGGTCGTGGACGAGGAGGGTGTGGGACCAGCCGTCGAAGGCGATGTGGTGGATGCCGATGCCGAGGAGGGTGCGGTTGGTGGAGCGGTCGCGGATGATGGCGGTGCGCCAGTTGCGGCCCTGGGTGTAGTCGAGGGGTTGTTGGACGGCGTCGGCGAGTTGGTCGAGG
>NZ_FMCW01000020.1 GCF_900091595.1 Micromonospora haikouensis | reverse complement strand
CGCCGCCCTCGCCGCGCAGGCGGGCCGCTGGGCGGCCTGGCTGGACGCCGGCGCCGACGCGCGTCCCGTGGACGTGGCGTGGTCGTCGGTCACCTCCCGCGCTGCCCTGGACAGTCGCGCGGTGGTCGTGGCGACGGGCCGCGACGATCTCCTCGCCGGGCTGCGTGCCCTGGCGGCGGGCGAGCCGTCCGGCGCGGTCGTCGCCGGCCGCGCTGTCGACCGGGGTCCCCTCGCCGTGTTGTTCTCCGGTCAGGGCGCGCAGCGGGCGGGGATGGGTCGGGAGTTGTACGCGTCGTTCCCGGTGTTCGCGTCGGTGTTGGACGAGGTGTGTGGGCACCTGGATCGTGGGTTGCCGCAGTCGTTGAAGTCGGTGTTGTTCGCTTCGGAGGGCTCCGCTGAGGCGGGGCTGCTGGATTCGACGGTGTTCACGCAGGCGGGGTTGTTCGCGGTTGAGGTGGCCCTGTTCCGTCTGGTGGAGTCGTTCGGTGTGGTGCCGGATTTCGTGGGTGGTCATTCGGTTGGTGAGATCGTGGCGGCGCATGTGGCGGGGGTGTTGTCGCTGGAGCATGCGTGTGCGTTGGTGGTGGCGCGGGGTCGGTTGATGCAGGCGTTGCCGGCCGGTGGTGGGATGTTGGCGGTCAATGCGGCCGAGGCGGACGTGTTGTCCTCGTTGGACGGGTTGTCCGATCGGGTGGGCATCGCGGCGGTGAACGGCCCGGCTTCTGTCGTCGTGTCGGGTGCGGTGGACGCCTTGGACGTGGTGGAGCGGGCGTGGCGGGGTCGGGGGGTGCGGACCCGTCGGTTGGCGGTGAGTCACGCGTTTCACAGTCCGTTGATGGAGCCGATGCTGGCGAAGTTCCGGGCGGTGCTGTCGCGGCTGACCTTCGCCGCGCCCGAGCTGCCTGTCGTGTCGAACGTGACTGGGGCGCTGGCCGATCCTGACGAGATCTGTGGCGTTGACTACTGGGTGCGGCATGTGCGGGAGGCGGTGCGGTTTGCCGACGGGGTGGCGGCGTTGCGGGCTGCGGGGGTGGACACGTTTCTGGAGGTCGGCCCGCAGAGTGTGTTGACGGCGTTGACGGCGGAGGCGCTGCCTGAGGCTTCCGTGCTTGCGGTGGCCGCCCAGCGTCGGGATCGGCCGGAGGTCGCCGGTCTGCTGGCCGCTCTGGCGGAGCTGCACGTGCACGGGGTGTCGGTGGGCTGGCGGCCGTGGTTCGCCGACACGGGCGCGTCCCGGGTGGACCTGCCCACGTACGCGTTCCAGCACCAGCGGTACTGGCCCGAGGCCGGCGCGGTCGCCGCCGCGCAGGCCGAACACGCCGCCGGACCCGAGGGTGACTTCTGGGCCGCCGTCGAGCGCGGCGACCTGACCGAGGTGGCGTCCCACCTGGCCGTGCAGGACGATCCCGCCGCGATCGAGGCGCTCGCCCCCGCCGTACCGGTGCTGTCGTCGTGGCGGCGGGCCCGCCAGCGCGACGCCGTGCTGGACGCCTGGACGTACCGCGTCACCTGGGAACCCGTGCCCCCTGCCTTGGCCCCCACCCGGCCCCTGCCGGGCCGCTGGCTCGTCGTCACCCCCACCCTCCCCGCCGATCTTGCAGTCGCGGCCCCCGAAACGGGCGGAACGCGGCTTTTGTCGGGGCCGGAACTGCAAGATCGCGGAGTGGTGGGGGCGCTGCGCCGGGGCGGGGCCCGGGTCGAGGTGATCGGCGTTCGCGGTGGGGTCGGGCGGGGCGAGCTGGGGGAGGCGCTGCGGCGGCTCGGGGAGCCGGGCAGCGCGGGCGGACAGAATGGCGGCGCTGAGCGCGGGGCTGTGGGGGAGCGGGGAGACGCCGGGGGACCGGGCGCGGAAGCGGGCTGGGCCGGGGTGGTCTGCCTGCTGCCCGAGCGGGACGCGCCGTTGCCGGACGCCCCCGCCGTGCCCGCCGGCACCGCGCTGCTGCTCACCCTCGCCCAGGCGCTCGCCGACACCGGCCTGCCCGGCCGGCTGTGGTGCCTCACCCGGGGCGCGGTCTCCGTCGGCGGCGGCGAGCGGATCGCCGACCCGTCGGCCGCGGCGGCCTGGGGCCTCGGCCGGGTGATCGCCCTCGAACAGCCCGACCGCTGGGGCGGCCTCGTCGACCTGCCCGGCACCGGCAGCGACAGCGGCGACGACCGGCTCGACCGGGCGGGCGGGGACGCCCTGCTCGCCGTCCTCGCCGACGCCGGCCACGACCAGGTGGCGATCCGCCCGCAGGGCGTCCTCGGCCGGCGGCTCGTGCCGGCCGCGCCGCCGGTCGGGTCGGGGTGGCGTCCGTCGGGGACGGTGTTGGTCACCGGTGGTACGGGTGCGTTGGGTCGGCACACGGCGCGGTGGTTGCTGGCCAACGGTGCGGCGGAGGTGGTGCTCGCGTCCCGGCGTGGCCCGGACGCTCCTGGCGTCGCCGAGTTGATCGAGGAGCTGCGGGGGACCGGGGCGGTGCGGGTCGTCGCCTGCGACGTCACCGACCGGGAGGCGGTCACCGCGCTCGTCGCCGGGCTGCCCGCGCTCACCGCCGTCGTGCACACCGCCGGGATCGTCGACGACGGCGTCCTCGACGGCCTCGACGTCGACCGGATGCAGGCCGTCCTCGCCGGCAAGGTCACCGCCGCCCGGGTGCTGCACGATGCCACCGCCGACCGGGACCTCGACGCGTTCGTGCTGTTCTCCTCCCTCGCCGGGGTGGTCGGCAGCGCCGGGCAGGGCAACTACGCGGCGGCCAACGCCTACCTCGACGCGTTCGCCGCGTGGCGGCACGCCCAGGGGCTGCCCGCCACCGCCGTCGCCTGGGGCGCCTGGGCCGCCGACGGGATGGCCGCCGCCACCGCCGCGCTCACCGCCCGGCTCACCCGGGGCGGCATCAACCCGCTGCCCGCCGCGGAGGCCGTCAGCGCCCTCGGCCGGGTCGTCAACGCCGCCGGGCCGGCCGTCACCGTGGCCGACGTCGACTGGGGACGCCTCGCCGCGTCCTGGGGGCGGCCGAACCCGCTGATCGCGGCCCTGCCCGGGGTGCCCGCCGTGGCGACCGGCCCCGTCCGGGCCGTCGTCGTCGGCCGGTCCCTGCCGCAGCTCACCGAGCTGGTGCGCACCCAGGCCGCCGTGGTGCTCGGCTACCCGGCCGGTAGGCCGCTGCCCGAGCGCACCTTCCGGGACCTCGGCTTCGACTCGCTCACCGCCGTCGAGCTGCGCAACCGGCTCACCGCCGAGACGGGCATGACCCTGCCCGCCACCCTCGTCTTCGACCACCCCACCGTCGCCGAACTGGCCGCCCACCTGCACGGGCTGACCAACCGGCTGCCCGGCGACACCCCCGGCGACGTCGTCGCCGCCGGCACCGACACCCGCCGCGAGCCCGTCGCCATCGTCAGCATGAGCTGCAGGTTCCCCGGCGGGGTCAGCTCGCCGGAGCAGCTGTGGGACCTCCTCGCCGACGGCACCGACGCGATGACCCTGATGCCCGGCGAGCGCGGCTGGAACATCGCCGAGCTGTACCACCCCGACCCCGAACACCTCGGCACCAGCTACGTGCGGGAGGGCGGCTTCGTCGCCGGGGCCGGCGAGTTCGACCCCGCCTTCTTCGGCATCAGCCCTCGCGAGGCCCTCGCCATGGACCCGCAGCAGCGGCTGCTGCTGGAGGCCACCTGGGAGGCGTTCGAGCGGGCCCGGATCGACCCGACCGCGCTGCGCGGCAGCCGCACCGGCGTGTACGTCGGCACCAACGGCCAGGACTACGGCTCGCTGCTGATGGCCGCCGGGGACGTCGACGAGAACTACCTCGCCACCGGCACCTCCGCGAGCGTCATCTCGGGGCGGCTGTCGTACACCTTCGGGTTGCACGGCCCCGCCGTCACCGTCGACACGGCCTGCTCGTCGTCGCTGGTCGCCCTGCACCTCGCCGCGCAGGCCCTGCAGGCGGGGGAGTGCGACCTCGCCCTCGCCGGCGGCGCCACCGTCATGGCCACCCCCGGCATCTTCGTCGGCTTCTCCCGCCAGCGCGGGCTGGCCGCCGACGGCCGGTGCAAGCCGTTCGCCGGGGCCGCCGACGGCACCGGCTGGGGTGAGGGCGTCGGCCTGCTGGTGCTCCAGCGGCTCTCCGACGCCCGCCGCGACGGTAACCCCGTCCTCGCCATCGTGCGGGGCAGCGCCGTCAACCAGGACGGCGCGTCCAACGGGCTGACCGCCCCCAACGGGCCCGCCCAGCAGCGGGTCATCCGGCAGGCCCTGGCCAACGCCGGGCTCACCGCCGACCAGGTCGACGCCGTGGAGGCGCACGGCACCGGCACCACCCTCGGCGACCCGATCGAGGCGCAGGCGCTGCTCGCCACCTACGGGCAGGACCGCCCCGCCGACCGGCCGCTGTGGCTCGGCTCCATCAAGTCGAACGTCGGCCACACCCAGGCCGCCGCCGGCGTCGCCGGGATCATCAAGATGGTCCTGGCCATGCGGCACGGGGTGCTGCCGCCCACCCTGCACGTCGACGAGCCCACCCCGCACGTCGACTGGTCCGCCGGCCACGTCGCGCTGCTCACCGAGGCCCGCCCGTGGGAGCCCGCCGACGGCGTCCGCCGCGCCGGGGTCTCCTCGTTCGGCATCAGCGGCACCAACGTGCACACCATCCTCGAACAGGCCCCCGAGGAGGAGACCGCGCCGGCCTCCGCAGAGCAGGCCGCCGCGCCGGCCCGGGAGCTGCCCTGGGTGCTGTCCGGGCGCACCGCCGCCGCCCTCGCCGCCCGCGCCCGTGACCTCGCCGACCACCTCGACGCCGTCGCCGACGACGCCCTCGCCGACGTCGGCTGGTCCCTCGTGGACACCCGCGCCGCCCACGACCACCGGGCCGTCGTCCTCGCCGCCGACCGCGCCGGCCTGACCGCCGCGCTGGGCGCGCTCGCCGCCGCCGGGCCCGCCCCGGACACCGTCACCGGCACCGGTACGCCCGGCGAGGTCGCCTTCGTCTTCCCCGGCCAGGGCTCCCAGTGGGTCGGCATGGCCGCCGAACTCCTCGACACCGCCGGAGTCTTCGCCGAGACGTTCGCCGCGTGCGCCGAGGCCCTGCGCCCGTACGTCGACTGGTCGCCCGTCGACGTGGTGCGCGGCGCACCCGACGCACCGTCCCTGGAACGCGTCGACGTCGTCCAGCCCACCCTGTTCGCCGTCGGCGTCTCCCTCGCCGCCCTCTGGCAGTCGTACGGGGTCCGCCCCGCCGCCGTCGTCGGCCACTCTCAGGGCGAGATCGCCGCCGCGTACGTCGCCGGGGCCCTCAGCCTCGACGACGCGGCGGCCGTGGTCGCCCTGCGCAGCCGGATCATCGCCGGCATCGCCGGGGACGGCGGCATGGTCTCCGTCGCCACCACCGCCGACGAGGCCGCCGCCACCATCGCCCGCTGGGACGGCCGCGTCGCGCTCGCCGCCGTCAACGGCCCCACCTCCGTCGTCGTCTCCGGCGACTCCGCCGCCCTCGACGAACTCGTCGCCCACTACGAGGCCCGCGAGACCCGGGTCCGCCGGGTGCCCGTCGACTACGCCTCCCACTCCGCGCACGTTGAGCCGCTGCGCGAGCAGCTGGTCGACCTGCTCGCCGGGCTCGCCCCCCGCACCGGCGAGATCCGGTTCTGGTCCACGGTGACGGGCGACTGGCTCGACACCGCCGGCCTCGACGCGGACTACTGGTACCGCAACCTGCGCCAGACCGTCCGCTTCGACGAGGCGGTGCGCAGCCTCGTCGCCGCCGGCTACCAGACGTTCGTCGAGGTCAGCGCCCACCCGGTGCTCACCATGGCCGTGCAGGAGAGCGTCGAGCTGGCCGCCGCCGACCCGGGCGCGGTCACCGTCACCGGCACCCTGCGGCGCAACGAGGGCGACCTCGGCCGGTTCCACCGGGCCGTCGCCGAGGTCTTCACCGGGGGTACGCCCGTCGACTGGCGACCCGCGTACGCCGGGCTGCCCGCGCGCCGCCGCGACCTGCCCACGTACCCGTTCCAGCGGCAGCTCTACTGGCCCCGGCCCGCCACCACCGCCGCCACCACCGCCGCCACGGCTACCGGCCCCGCCCCCGAGGGTGAGTCCGACGCCCGGTTCTGGGCCGCCGTCGAGAACGGGGACCTGGTCGCGCTCACCGCCGAACTCGCCGACGCCACCGACGGCGCGGCCGGCGGCGGCACCGTCCCCGAGGCGGCGTTCGCCGACGTGCTGCCCGCCCTCACCGCCTGGCGACGCCGGCACCGCGACCAGGCCACCATCGACTCGTGGCGGTACCGCGACGCGTGGCTGCCCGTCGCCGCGGACGGCGGCGACGAGCCCGCCCTCACCGGCACCTGGTGGCTGGTCACCGGCGACATCGATGACACCGGCACCGGCACCGACACCGGCACCGGCACCGACGGCAGCGTCGCCGGACAGCAGCAGGCCGGCGCCGGGCTGGCCGCGTTCACCCGCGACGCCCTCGCCCGGCGCGGCGCGACCGTCGTACCCGTGGCCCTGGCCGCCGACCGCACCGACCGCGACGCCCTCGCGGCCCGGCTGCGCGACCTCGCCGCCACCCACCCCGCCGCCGGGATCGTCTCCCTGCTCGCCCCCGACGAGACGCCCACGCCCGCCCACCCCCACGTGCCCGTCGGCTTCGCCGCCACCGTCACCCTCACCCAGGCCCTCGGCGACGCGGGCGTCCGCGCCCCCCTGTGGGCGCTGACCAGCGGCGCGGTCTCCACCGACCCCGCCGACCCGCTGCCGCACCCCGGGCAGCAGCTCGCCTGGGGCTTCGGCCGGGTCGCCGCCCTCGAACACCCCGACCGCTGGGGCGGCCTCGTCGACCTGCCCGCCGACCCGGACGACACCACCGGCCGCCGCCTCGCCCGCATCCTCGCCGGAGCCGACGGCGAGGACCAGGTGGCCCTGCGCCGGGCCGGCGCGTTCGGCCGGCGGCTGCTGCGCGCCCCGCTCGGCGACGCCCCCGCCACCCGCACCTGGCGGCCCTGGGGCACCGCCCTCGTCACCGGCGGCACCGGCGCCCTCGGCGGGCACATGGCCCGCTGGCTCGCCGCCAACGGCGCGTCCCACCTGGTGCTGCTCAGCCGGCGCGGCCGGCAGGCCGACGGCATCGCCGAGCTGGAGGCCGAGCTGACCGGGCTCGGCGCGCGCGTCACCGTGGCCGCCTGCGACGCCGCCGACCGCGACGCCCTCGCCGCCGTCATCGCCGACCTGCCCGCCGAACACCCGCTCACCGCCGTGGTGCACACCGCCGCCGTCCTCGACGACTCGGTCATCAGCTCGCTCACCCTCGACCAGGTCGACTACGCCCTCAGCGCCAAGGTCACCGCCGCGCTCAACCTGCACGAGCTGACCCGCGACCACGACCTCGACGCGTTCGTCCTGTTCTCCTCCATGGCCGGCACCGTCGGCAGCTCCGGCGTCGGCAACTACGCCCCCGGCAACGCGTTCCTCAACGCCCTCGCCGAGCACCGCCGCGGCCTCGGCCTGCCCGCCACCTCCATCGGCTGGGGCGCGTGGGGCGGCGGCGGCATGGCCGAGGGCGACTTCGGCCGGATGCTGCACCGCCACGGCGCACCCGAGATGCACCCCCGGCTCGCCGTCGCCGCGCTGCACCAGGCCGTCGAGCACGATGAGACGTACCTGACCATCTCCCACATCGCCTGGGACCGGTTCTACGTCGCGTTCACCGCCACCCGGCCCGGCCCGCTGATCGCCGAGATCCCCGAGGCGCAGCAGCTCGCCGCCAGCAAGGGCCTCGCCGAGACGAAGGAGACCGCCGCCGCCGGCCCCGCCGCCGCGTTCGGCCGGATGAGCGCCGACGAGCGCCGGGCCGCCCTGCTCGACCTGGTGCGCGGCCAGGCGGCCACCGTCCTCAAGTACGCCGGCGGCGACGCCGTCGACCCGCACCACGCGTTCCGGGACCTCGGCTTCGACTCGGTGACCGCCGTGGAGCTGCGTAACCGGCTCGCCACCGCCACCGGGCTGCGCCTGCCGGTGACCCTCGTCTTCGACTACCCCACCCCCACCGTCCTCGCCCGGCACCTGCACGAGGAACTCGGCGGCGGGGCCGAAGCGGTCGCGCAGACCGCCTCCGTGTCGCTCACCGACGACGAGCCCGTCGCCATCGTCGCCATGTCCTGCCGGTTCCCCGGCGGGGCCGTCGACCCCGAACGGTTCTGGCAGATGCTGCACGCCGGCCGCGACGCCGTGTCCGACCTGCCCGGCGACCGGGGCTGGGACATCGACCGGCTGTACGACCCCGACCCCTATTCCTCCGGCACCTCCTACGTCCGCAGCGGCGCCTTCCTCTACGAGGCGGCCGACTTCGATGCGGCTTTCTTCGGCATTTCGCCCCGTGAGGCCATGGCGATGGACCCGCAGCAGCGGTTGCTGCTGGAGGCGTCGTGGGAGGCGGTGGAGCGGGCAGGGGTTGATCCGGCGGGGTTGCGGGGTTCGCGAACAGGGGTGTTCGTCGGCACGAATGGCCAGGACTATGGGGCCCTGCTCATGGTGGCCGTGGACGAGGTGGAGGGCTTCGCGGGCACGGGGAATGCCGCGAGCGTGGTGTCGGGTCGGGTGGCGTACGCGTTGGGGTTGGAGGGGCCGGCGGTGTCGGTGGACACGGCGTGTTCGTCGTCGCTGGTGGCGTTGCACCTGGCGGTGCAGGCGCTGCGGCGCGGCGAGTGCGATCTCGCGCTGGCCGGCGGCGTCACCGTGATGGCGACGCCGGGGCTGTTCGTGGAGTTCTCCCGGCAGCGCGGCCTGGCCGCCGACGGCCGCTGCAAGGCGTTCGCGGCCGGCGCGGACGGCACCGGGTGGGGTGAGGGCGTCGGGGTGCTCCTGGTGGAGCGGCTGTCGGACGCGCGGCGTAACGGTCACACGGTTCTCGCCGTGGTGCGCGGCTCCGCCGTGAACCAGGATGGTGCGTCGAACGGGCTGACCGCGCCGAACGGGCCGTCGCAGCAGCGGGTGATCCGGCAGGCCCTCGCGTCGGCGGGATTGTCGACGGCGGACGTGGACGTGGTGGAGGCGCATGGCACCGGCACCACGCTGGGTGACCCGATCGAGGCGCAGGCGATCCTGGCCACCTACGGGCAGGGGCGCCAGACGCCGCTGCTGCTCGGCTCGGTGAAGTCGAACATCGGCCACACGCAGGCGGCGGCCGGCGTCGCCGGGATCATCAAGATGGTCCTCGCCATGCAGGAGGGCGTCGTCCCGGCGACGCTGCACGTGGACGCGCCGTCGCCGCACATCGACTGGTCGGCGGGTGCGGTGGAGCTGGCGACCGAGGCGACGCCGTGGCCGCAGACGGGTCGTGCGCGGCGGTCGGCGGTGTCGTCGTTCGGCATCTCCGGCACCAACGCCCACGTCATCCTCGAACTGCCCGACGACCTGCCCGCCGCCGAGGCCACCGACACCGACGGCCTCATCGCGGCCGCCGGCACGGGCGGTCCGGGCCTGGTCGTCGCCGACGTGACGGTGTGGCCGGTGTCGGCCCGGTCGAAGGCTGCCCTGGCCGGTCAGGCGGCCCGCCTCGCGCGGCATCTGCGCGAGCACGGCGACGTGGAGCCGGCGGCGGTCGGTTGGTCCCTGGCGACGACGCGGTCGACGTTCGACCAGCGGGCCGCCGTGGTCGGTTCGGGTGTGGAGGAGTTCCTCGCCGGGTTGGACGCGCTGGCGTCCGGTCAGCCGGCGGGCAACGTGGTCGCCGGTGTGGCGTCGGGGCACGGTTCCGGGCCGGTGTTCGTGTTCCCGGGTCAGGGCGCGCAGTCGGCACGCATGGCCGCCGGTCTGGTCGGTCGTACGCCGGTGTTCGACGCGCGCCTGGCCGAGTGTCAGCGTGCCCTCGCCCCGTTCCTGAATGTCGACCTGGTGTCGGTGTTGACCGGCGACGACGAGTCGTGGCTGGAACGGGTCGAGGTGGTGCAGCCGGTCCTGTGGGCGGTGGGCATCGCTCTGGCCGCGGCGTGGGAGCACGCGGGCGTGGTGCCGCACGCGGTCGTTGGCCACTCGCAGGGCGAGATCGGTGCGGCGTGTGTCGCCGGGATTCTGTCCTTGGAGGATGCGGCGAAGACGGTGGCGTTGCGGTCGCGGGCCCTGGCGGTGCTGCGGGGGACGGGTGCGATGGCGTCGGTGGACCTGTCCGCCGACGCGGTCACCGAGCGTCTCCGCGCGTTCCCGGGTGTGGGTGTGGCGGCGGTGAACGGGCCCGGCACGGTGGTGGTGTCGGGTCCGCCGCAGCCGGTCGCGGGCCTGGTGGACGCGTGTCAGGCGGACGGGATCCGGGCGCGGCTGATTCCGGTGGACTACGCGTCGCACTCGCCGTCGGTGCAGGACGTGGCGGAGCGGCTGCGGGCGGACCTGGCTGACGTCGCCCCGCAGTCGGGTCGGGTCCGGCTCGTGTCGACGCTCACCGGTGACTGGGTCGAGCCGGCGTCGATGACCGCCGACTACTGGTATGACAACCTGCGGCAGACCGTCCAGTTCGACGCGGCCGTCCGCGTCGCCATCGCCGCCGGGCACACCACGTTCGTGGAGATCAGCCCGCACCCGGTGCTCACCATGCCGGTCACCGCGATCCTCGACGACGCCGGCGTCACCGGCCACACCCTGGGCAGCCTGCGCCGGGGTGATGACGACCCGGCCCGGCTGCTGACCAACCTGGCCACCGCCCACGCGATCGGCCTGCCCGTCGACCTGACGAAGGTCCTCGCCGGGGCCGGCGTGGTGCCGCTGCCCACGTACGCGTTCGACCGGGGTCGGTTCTGGCCCACGAAGGCCGAGCTGGCCGGCGCGGACGAGGCCCCGAGCGGCGTCGACTCCGCGTTCTGGGCGGCCGTCGAGCGGGAGGACCTGGCCGCGCTCGCGGAACTCACCGCGCAGGACGCCACCGACTCCCTCGAACGGCTCGGCGCGGCCCTGCCGGTGCTCGCCTCCTGGCGACGGCAGCAACGCGAGCGCTCCACCCTGGACGACCTGCGCTACCGCCCCGTCTGGCAGCCGTACACCGGCACGCCCGTCAGCTTCCTCTCCGGCGACTGGTGGGTCGTCGCCGACGAGCGCCACGCGGGGGAGGGCGAGGCGGCCGTCGCCGAGCTGACCCGCCGGGGTGCCGACGTGCGGCTGGTGCTGCTGCCCGAGGAGTCGACCGACCGGACCGCCGTCGCCGCCCACCTGGCCGCCGTGACCGGCGACGGCGACGGCGGGCGGGCCCCCGCCGACGGGGTGCTGTCGCTGCTCGCCCTCGCCGACGGCGCGGTCGACGACACCCAGCCGGTGCCGCCGTTCCTCGCCCGGTCCCTCGCCCTGGTCCAGGCCCTCGGCGACCTCGACGTGGCCGCGCCGCTGTGGTGCGTCACCCGGGGCGCGGCCGGCACCACCCGGGGCGGGACGGTGGACCGGCCCGAACAGTCGCTGCTGTGGGGCCTCGGCCGGGTCGTCGCCCTGGAACACCCCGAGCGGTGGGGCGGCCTGGTCGACGTGCCGGCCACCCTCGACGACCACGGCTGGGACCTGCTCTGCGCCGCCCTCGCCGGCCTCGACGGCGAGGACCAGGTCGCGGTCGACGGGGCCACGATCCTCGTCCGCCGCCTCGTTCGGGCCCCCGGCGGGGCCCCCGCCGCCGACGAGCCCGACCACCGGGGCACCACCCTCGTCACCGGCGGCACCGGGGCCCTCGGCGCGGAGGTGGCCCGCTGGCTGGCCGCCCGGGGCGCCGAGCACCTGCTGCTGGTCAGCCGCCGGGGCGCCGACGCCCCGGGCGCCGCCGACCTGGTCCGGGAGCTGACCGGGGCGGGCACGCGGGTCACCGTCGCCGCCTGCGACGTCGCCGACCGCGCGGCCCTGGCGAAGCTGCTCGCCGAGGTGCCGGCCGACGCGCCGCTGACCGCCGTCGTGCACGCGGCGGGCGTCCTCGACGACGGGGTCCTCGACGGGCTCACCGCCGACCGGATCGCCACCGTGCTGCGGCCCAAGGTGCTCGGCGCGCTGCACCTGCACGAGCTGACCGTCGGCCGGGAGCTGCGCGCGTTCGTGCTGTTCTCCGCCATGGCCGGGCAGCTCGGCGCGGCCGGGCAGGGCAGCTACGCCGCCGCGAACGCGTACCTCGACGCGCTGGCCGAGCAGCGGCACCGGCAGGGCCTGCCGGCCACGTCGATCGCCTGGGGACCGTGGGCGGCCGGCGGGATGGCCGCCGCCGACCCGGCCGTGGAGGAGCGCCGCCGCCGCACCGGCGTCGCCCGCCTCGACACCGCCCCCGCGCTCGCCGTGCTCGCCCACTGCGTGGCCCGGCGCGAGCCGGCGACGCTGGTGGCCGGCATCGACTGGGCCCGGTACGTGCCCGGCTTCGTCGCCGTCCGGCCCAGCCCGCTGCTCGCCGGCATCGCCGAGGCGCAGCAGGCCGCCGCCACGCGGGCCGACGACGCCGGCACGAACGCCGAGTCCCTCGCCGCGCTGCTCGCCGGGCAGACCGACGCCGAGCGGCGCAAGACCCTCCTCGACCTGGTACGCGGCCAGGCCGCCGCCGTGCTCGGGCACGCCTCGATGGACGCCGTCGAACCCGACCGGGCGTTCCGGGAACTCGGCTTCGACTCGCTGACCGCCGTGGAGCTGCGCAACCGGCTCACCGCGGCGACCGGCGTCCGGCTGCCCGCCACGGTCGTCTTCGACTACCCGACCGCCGCCGGCCTCGCCGAGTACGTGCGGGCGGCCATCGTCGACGGCGGGGTGGTCGGCGTCGCGCCGGTCTTCGGGGAGCTGGACCGGCTGGAGGCGGCGCTCACCGGCTCGGCACCGGACCGCAGCGCCCGGATCCGGATCACCGAGCGGCTGCGGGCCCTGCTGGCCTCCCTCAACGCCGACGACGCCCCGGCGGGCGCGGGCGGGGACACCGTCGCCGAGAAGCTCCAGGACGCCACCCCCGACGAAGTCTTCGACTTCATCGACCGGGAGCTGGGGGTGTCCTGACGTGAACGCTGCCGGGACGACGGACCAACACGGATCGACGGGTCAACACAAGGAGTGGGCGGTCCATGGCTGACGAGGCGAAGCTTCTCGACTACCTCAAGCGGGTCACCGCCGACCTGCACCAGGTGCGGCAGCGCCTGCGCGAGGTGGAGGCCGGCGAGCAGGAACCGATCGCCATCGTCTCCATGAGCTGCCGCTTCCCCGGGGGCGTGCGTACGCCCGAGGACCTGTGGGACGTCGTCGCGTCCGGCCGGGACGTGGTCGGCGACTTCCCGGCCGACCGGGGCTGGGACCTGGGGGCGCTCTACGACGCCGACGGCGAGCAGTCCGGCACCTCGTACACGCGGCAGGGCGGCTTCGTCCACGACCTGGCGGACTTCGACCCGGGCTTCTTCGCGATCTCCCCCCGCGAGGCCCTGGCCATGGACCCGCAGCAGCGGTGGCTGCTGGAGACCTCGTGGGAGGTCTTCGAGCGGGCCGGCATCGACCCGCACTCGCTGCGCGGCAGCCGCACCGGCGTCTTCGCCGGCTCCACCGGCCAGGACTACGGCGGCGTGCTGATGGGCGCCGCGCAGGGCCTGGAGGGGCACCTGATGACCGGCAACGCCGGCAGCGTCGTCTCGGGCCGCATCTCCTACACGTTCGGCCTGGAGGGGCCGGCGGTCACGATCGACACCGCCTGCTCGTCGTCGCTGGTCGCCCTGCACCTCGCCGGGCAGGCGCTGCGGCAGCGGGAGTGCACCCTCGCCGTCGTCGCGGGCGTCACCGCCATGTGCACCCCGGCCGCGTTCGTCGAGTTCTCCCGGCAGCGCGGCCTGGCCGCCGACGGCCGCTGCAAGGCGTTCGCCGCCGCCGCCGACGGCACGGGGTGGTCCGAGGGCGTCGGCGTGCTGCTGCTGGAGCGGCTCTCCGACGCGCAGCGCAACGGGCACCCGATCCTCGCCGTGGTGCGGGGCTCCGCCGTCAACCAGGACGGCGCGTCCAACGGGCTGAGCGCCCCCAACGGGCCGTCGCAGCAGCGGGTCATCCAGCAGGCCCTCGCCAACGCCGGCCTCGCCGCCGGCGGCGTCGACGTGGTGGAGGCGCACGGCACCGGCACCCGCCTCGGCGACCCCATCGAGGCGCAGGCGCTGCTCGCCACGTACGGGCAGGACCGGGGCGACGCCGCGCCGCTGCTGCTCGGCTCGATCAAGAGCAACATCGGGCACGCGCAGGCCGCCGCCGGCGTCGCCGGTGTGATCAAGATGGTCCTCGCCATGCAGCACGGCGTGGTGCCGCCCACCCTGCACGTCGACGCCCCCACCCCCCAGGTCGACTGGGACGCGGGCGCCGTCGAGCTGGTCACCGAGGCCACCGAATGGCCGTCCGTCGCGCGGCCCCGCCGGTCGGCGGTGTCGTCGTTCGGGGTGTCCGGCACCAACGCCCACGTCATCGTCGAGCAGGCCCCGGCCCCCGAGCCGGCCCCGGCCGACGCCGCGCCGCCGGCCGACCGGCCGGTCGTACCGGTGGTGGTGTCGGCCCGCGACGCCGCCGCGCTCGCCGCGCAGGCGGGCCGCTGGGCCGACCGGCTCGACGCCGACGCCGACCTGCGCCCTCTCGACGTCGCCTTCTCGTCGGTTGCCACCCGCTCCACCCTGGACCACCGGGCGGTCGTCGCCGCCGCCGGCCGCGACGACCTCGCCGCCGGGCTGCGGGCCCTCGCCGCCGGGGATGCGTCCGGCGCGGTGGTCGGCCAGGCCGCCGACCGGGGTCCGCTCGCGGTGCTGTTCTCCGGTCAGGGCGCGCAGCGCGCCGGGATGGGCCGGGAGTTGTACGCGGCGTTCCCGGTGTTCGCCGCCGCGCTGGACGAGGTGTGCGCCGGGCTGGATCCGCTGCTGCCGCAGCCGTTGCGGGAGGTGCTGTTCGCGCCGGAGGGCTCCGCCGAGGCGGCGTTGCTGGACCAGACCGTGTTCACGCAGGCCGGGTTGTTCGCGGTCGAGGTGGCCCTGTTCCGGCTCGTCGAGTCGTTCGGGGTGACGCCGGACTTCGTCGGCGGGCACTCCGTCGGCGAGATCACCGCCGCGCACGTGGCCGGGGTGCTGTCGTTGGCCGATGCCTGCCAGCTCGTGGCCGCCCGGGGTCGCCTGATGCAGGCGTTGCCGGCCGGGGGCGGGATGCTCGCGGTCAACGCGGCCGAGGCCGACGTGGTGGAGTGCCTGCACGGTCGGGCCGACGTCGGGATCGCCGCCGTCAACGGGCCCACCTCCGTGGTGGTCTCCGGCGCGGTCGAGGCCCTCGACGAGGTCGAGCAGGTCTGGCAGGGCCGGGGCGTACGCACCCGCCGGCTGGCCGTCAGCCACGCGTTCCACAGCCCGCTGATGGAGCCGATGCTGGCCGAGTTTCGGGCCGTCCTCGCCACGCTGACCTTCGCCGCGCCCGCGCTGCCCGTCGTGTCCAACCTGACCGGGGCGCTCGCCGACGGCGACGACCTGCGGACCGCCGACTACTGGGTGCGGCACGTGCGCGAGGCCGTCCGGTACGCCGACGGGATCGCCGCGCTGCGCGCCGCCGGGGCGGGCACCTACCTGGAGATCGGGCCGTCGAGCGTCCTCACCGCGCTGACCGCCGAGATCCTCCCCGACGCCGAGGGCGTGCTCGCCGTCGCCGCCGGACGCAAGGACCGGCCCGAGGCGGACGCCCTGCTCGCCGCCCTCGCCGAACTGCACGTGCACGGGACCACCGTGGACTGGCAGCCGTGGTTCGCCGGCACCGACGCCACCCGCGTCGACCTGCCCACGTACGCGTTCCAGCACCAGCGGTACTGGCCCGAGGCCGGCGCCGGGTGGACCGGCGACGTCACCGCCGTCGGCCTGCGCCCCGCCCAGCACCCCCTGCTCGGCGCGGCCGTCGGCGTCGCCCACGCCGAGGGCTTCCTGTTCACCGGGCGGCTCGCCCGGCGCACCCACCCGTGGATCAGCGACCACGTCGTCTTCGACACCGTGCTGCTGCCCGGCACCGGCTTCGTCGAGCTGGCATTGCAGGCCGGCGCGCACGTCGGCGCGGACCACGTCCGCGAGCTGACCCTGGAAGCGCCGCTGATCCTGCCCGAGACCGGCGGCGTCGACATCCAACTCTGGATCGGCCCCGCCGACGACACCGGCTGCCGGTCCGTCTCCCTGCACTCCGCCGTCGACGGCGAACCGGCCGAGGGCGGCGAGCGCGGCTGGACCCGCAACGCCAGCGGCGTACTCGCCGGCGGCCCGGCCACCCCCGCCGGCCCGCCCGGCTGGTCCGACCTCACCGCCTGGCCTCCTCCCGGCGCCACCGAGGTCCCCACCGACGACCTGTACCTCAACCTCGCCGCGCAGGGCTACGACTACGGCCCGTCCTTCATCGCGCTGCGCTCCGCCTGGCGGCGCGGCGACGACCTCTTCGCCGAGCTTGCCCTGCCGGAGACCCCGGCCGCCGAGGCCGGCGGGTACGGCCTGCACCCGGCGCTGCTCGACGCCGCCCTGCACACCCTCGGCCTCACCACGCCGGCCGGCGAACCGTCCGGCGCGGACGTCCCGCCCGGCTACGGCCGGCTGCCGTTCTCCTGGAACGACGTCGCCCTGCACGCGGCCGGCGCAGCGGCGGCCCGGGTCCGCGTCTCGCACACCGGCGCCGACAGCGTCTCCCTGCTCCTCGCCGACGTCGACGGCGCGCCGATCATCTCCGTCGGCTCCCTCGTGCTGCGGCCCGTCTCCGCCGACCAGCTCCGCGTCGCCTCCGGCGGCGGCACCGAGTCGCTGTACCGCATCGAGTGGGCCCCGCTCGCCCTGCCCGCCGGACCGTCGGGCGCGGGCTGGGCGGTCGTCGGCGACGCCGCCGGCCTGACCGACGCGCTCGCCGCCACCGGGACGGCCGTCGCCGCGTACCCCGAACTGGGGGGCCTGGCCGCCGCGCTGGACGCCGGCACGGACGCGCCCGGCGTGCTGGTCGTGCCGTTCCTCGACCCGCCGGCCACCGACGACGTGCCGCGCGCCGTCGCCGGGGTCACCCACCGGGCGCTCGACGTGCTGCAACGGTTCCTCGCCGACGACCGGTACGCCACCTCCCGGCTCGTCGTGCTCACCCGGGGTGCCGTCGCCACGGCCGCCGACGCCGACCTGACCGACCTGGCCGGCGCGGCCGTCATCGGCCTCGTCCGCTCCGCGCAGTCGGAGAACCCCGACCGGTTCCTGCTGGTCGACGTCGACGACCCGGCCGGCTGCGCCGCCGCCCTCGTCGCCGCCGTCGGCACCGACGAGCCGCAGGTCGTCATCCGGGCCGGCGTCGCCGCCGGGGCCCGGCTCACCCGCGTGCCGGCCCCCGCCGAGCCGCCCGCCGCCCCGTTCGACGGGGACGGGACCGTGCTCGTCACCGGCGCCACCGGCACCCTCGGGCAGCTCATGGCCCGCCACCTCGTCACCGTCCACGGCGTCCGGCACCTGATCCTCACCAGCCGGCGCGGCCCGGCCGCCGCCGGCATCCCCGAACTCTGCGCCGAACTCGCCGAACTCGGCGTGACCGTCACCGCCGCCGCCTGCGACGTCGCCGACCGCGACGCCGTCGCCGAGCTGCTCGCCGCCATCCCCGCCGCGCACCCGCTCACCGCCGTCGTCCACGCCGCCGGGGTACGCGACGACGGCGTCGTCTCCTCCCTCACGCCCGAGCGGATGGACGGCGTGCTGCGGCCCAAGGTCGACGCCGCCTGGCATCTGCACGAGCTGACCGCCGGCCTCGACCTGAAGGCGTTCGTCTCGTACTCGTCGCTCGCCGCCACCGCCGGCGGCCCCGGCCAGGGCAACTACGCCGCCGCCAACGCGTTCCTCGACGGCCTCGCCCAGCACCGCAGGGCGCGCGGCCTCGCCGCCCAAACCCTCGCCTGGGGCCTGTGGGCCGACCGCAGCGGCATGACCACCGAGCTGGACGACGTCCACCTCAACCGGATCTCCCGCTCCGGCGTCGCCGCCATGGAGGCCGAGGAGGGGCTGGCCCTCTTCGACGCCGCCTGCCGCCGCAGCGACGCCGCCCTCGTCCCCGCCCGCCTCGACCTCGCCGCGATGAAGGTGCAGTTCGCCGGGGGCAGCATCCCGCCGCTGTACCGGGCCCTGATCCGCACCCCCGCCCGCGCCGCCGCCGCGACCACCGGCGCGTCCCTGGTCCAGCAGCTCGCCGCGCTCGGCGACGCCGACCGGGTCGCCGCCCTCGTGGAGATCGTCCGGGGGCAGGCCGCCGCCGTGCTCGGCTACCCCGACCCGGCCGCCATCGAGCCGCGCCGGGCGTTCAGCGAGTTCGGCTTCGACTCGCTCACCGCCGTCGAGATGCGCAACCGCCTCAACAACGCGTTCGGGATGCGGCTGCCGGCCACCCTCGTCTTCGACTACCCCACCCCGGCCGATCTCGCCGCCCA
Organism: Micromonospora haikouensis; assembly: GCF_900091595.1. Classification (GTDB taxonomy): domain Bacteria; phylum Actinomycetota; class Actinomycetes; order Mycobacteriales; family Micromonosporaceae; genus Micromonospora; species Micromonospora haikouensis. The sequence continues at coordinate 132,845 of NZ_FMCW01000020.1, read as the reverse complement.
CCTCGGCACGGAGATCGCCGGCACGCCGGTGCCCGTCCGGCCCGCCACCACCAGCGTGGCGGTCGGCGACGACGAGCCCCTCGCCATCGTCGGCATGGCGTGCCGGCTCCCCGGCGGCGTGTGGTCCCCCGACGACCTGTGGCGGCTCGTCGCCGACGGCGTCGACGCGGTCACCGACCTGCCCACCGACCGGGGCTGGGACCTCGACAGCCTCTACAGCCCCGACCCCGACGCCAGCGGCACCTTCTACGCCCGCGGCGGCGGCTTCCTGCGCGGCGTCGACCGGTTCGACCCCGGCTTCTTCGGCATCAGCCCCCGCGAGGCCCTCGCCATGGACCCGCAGCAGCGGCTGCTGCTGGAGACCACCTGGGAGACCTTCGAGAGCGCCGGCATCGACCCGGCGACGCTGCGGGGCAGCAGCACCGGCGTGTTCGTCGGCACCAGCGGCCAGGACTACGGCAGCCTGCTCGCGTACTCACCGGAGGCCGCCGAGGGCTACATGCTGACCGGGATGACCAGCAGCGTCATCTCCGGCCGGGTCGCGTACACGTTCGGCCTCGAAGGGCCGGCGGTCTCCCTCGACACGGCCTGCTCGTCGTCGCTGGTCGCCCTGCACTGGGCCGGCCAGGCGCTGCGGGCGGGCGAGTGCGACCTGGCCCTGGCCGGCGGCGTGATGGTCATGGCCACCCCGACCGCCTTCGTCGAGTTCTCCCGCCAGCGCGGGCTGGCCGCCGACGGCCGGTGCAAGTCGTTCGCGGCGTCGGCCGACGGGACGGGCTGGTCCGAGGGCGTCGGCATGCTCCTCGTGCAGCGGCTCTCCGACGCCCGCCGGCAGGGCCGGCACGTCCTCGCCGTGGTACGCGGCACCGCGATCAACTCCGACGGTGCGTCGAACGGTCTGACCGCGCCGAACGGGCCGTCGCAGCAGCGGGTGATCCGGCAGGCGCTGGCGGATGCGCGGTTGTCGACGTCGGATGTGGACGTGGTGGAGGCGCACGGCACGGGCACGACGTTGGGTGACCCGATCGAGGCGCAGGCGCTGCTGGCCACCTATGGGCAGGATCGCCCCGGCGATCGGCCGCTGCTGCTCGGGTCGATCAAGTCGAACATCGGTCATGCGCAGGCGGCGGCGGGTGTGGCGGGTGTGATCAAGGTGGTGCAGGCGATGCGGCACGGGGTGGTGCCGGCGTCGTTGCACGTGGATGAGCCGTCGCCGCACATCGACTGGTCGGCGGGCGCGGTGGACCTGGTCACGGAGGCGCGGCCGTGGCCGGTGGTGGACCGGCCCCGTCGGGCGGCGGTGTCGTCGTTCGGCATCTCCGGCACCAACGCTCACGTCATCGTCGAGCAGGGCGACGAGCCGGTCGCTCCGGCCGGGGCCCGCGCGCCGGGGCTGGTCGACGCCGACGTGACGGTGTGGCCGGTGTCGGCGCGGTCGAAGGCGGCGCTCGCCGGTCAGGCCGCCCGGCTGGCCGCGTACGTGCGGGAGCACGGCGTGCTGGACACCGCTGCGGTCGGTTGGTCTCTGGCGACGAGCCGGTCGACGTTCGACCAGCGGGCTGCCGTGGTCGGTTCGGGTGTGGAGGAGTTCCTCGCCGGGTTGGACGCCCTGGCGTCCGGTCAGCCGGCGGGCAATGTGGTCAGCGGTGTGGCGTCGGGTCATGGTTCGGGTCCGGTGTTCGTGTTCCCGGGTCAGGGTGCGCAGTCGGCACGCATGGCCGCTGGTCTGGTGGGTCGTGCGCCGGTGTTCGACGCGAAGCTGGCCGAGTGTCAGCGTGCCCTCGCCCCGTATCTCGACGTGGATCTCGTGTCGGTGTTGACCGGGGTTGACGAGTCGTGGTTGGAGCGGGTGGAGGTGGTGCAGCCGGTCCTGTGGGCGGTGGGCATTGCCTTGGCGGCGGTGTGGGAGAGCGCGGGCGTGTCCCCGCAGGCGGTGGTGGGTCACTCGCAGGGTGAGATCGGTGCGGCGTGTGTCGCCGGGATTCTGTCCTTGGAGGATGCGGCGAAGACGGTGGCGTTGCGGTCGCGGGCGCTTGCGGTGCTGCGGGGGACGGGTGCGATGGCGTCGGTGGACCTGTCCGCCGATGCGGTGGCCGAGCGTCTCCCCGCGTTCCCGGGTGTGGGTGTGGCCGCCGTGAACGGTCCCGCCACGGTGGTCGTGTCCGGGCCGCCGCAGCCCGTCGCGGACCTGGTGGACGCCTGCCAGGCCGACGGGATCCGGGCCCGGCTGATTCCGGTGGACTACGCGTCGCATTCGCCGTCGGTGCAGGACGTCGCCGAGCGGCTCCGGGCGGACCTGGCCGACGTGACCCCGCAGTCGGGTCGGGTCCGGCTCGTGTCGACGCTCACCGGTGACTGGGTTGAGCCGGAGAGCATGACGGCGGACTACTGGTATGACAACCTGCGGCAGACCGTCCAGTTCGATGCGGCCGTCCGCGTCGCCGTCGCGGCCGGGCACACCACGTTCGTGGAGATCAGCCCGCACCCCGTGCTCACCATGCCGGTCACCGCGATCCTCGACGACGCCGGCGTCACCGGCCACACGTTGGGCAGCCTGCGGCGGGGTGACGATGACCCGATGCGGCTGCTGACCAACCTGGCCACCGCGCACGCGATCGGCCTGCCCGTCGACCTGACGCGGGTCCTCGCCGAGGCCGGCGTGGTGCCGCTGCCCACGTACGCGTTCGAGCACCAGCGGTTCTGGGTGGAACCGCCCGCGCACCGGGCGCAGGACGTCGCCTCCGCCGGCCTCCAGGACGCCGGACACCCGCTGCTCAGCGCTACCCTCACCTTCCCCGACAGTGAGCGGATGGTGTTCACCGGCCGGCTGTCGGTGCGTACCCACCCGTGGCTCGGGGAGCACCGGGTGATGGACAACATCCTGCTGCCCGGCACCGCGTTCGTGGAGCTGGCGACGTACGCGGGCGAGCAGGCCGGCTGCCCGAGGGTCGACGAGCTGACCCTGCTCGCCCCGCTCGTCCTGCCCGAGCTGGGCTCCCTCCAGGTGCAGCTCACCGTCGCCGAACGCGACGAGGACGGCCGCCGGGCCGTGCAGCTGCACTCCCGTCCGTACCGGGACGGCTCCGACGAGATCCTCGCCGACGTGGCCTGGACCTGTCACGCCACCGGCCTGCTCGCCCCGGCCCCGGCCGACCCGCCCGCCTTCGACTTCGGGGTGTGGCCGCCCCCCGGCGCGACCCCCGTCGAGAACGACGACTTCTACTCCGGCATCGAGGCGACCGTCTTCGGGTACGGGCCGGCGTTCCGCGGCCTGCGCGCCGCGTGGACCCGGGGCGACGAGGTCTTCGCCGAGGTGGAGCTGCCCGCCGACCACCACGCCGAGGCGGGCCGGTTCGGGGTGCACCCGGCGCTGCTCGACGGCGCGTTGCAGGCCATGTCGATCGGCGGCTTCCTCGGCCGGATGGGCGACGGCGGCGACGCCACCGTGCCCCGGCTGCCGTTCGCCTGGGCCGGGGTGTCCCTGCTCGCCGCCGGGGCCACCGCCCTGCGGGTGCGGGTCAGCGCGGCCGGCGAGGTCGGGGTCGCCTTCCAGGTGGCCGACGCCACGGGTGCGCCGGTGCTGCACGCCGAGTCCCTGATCATGCGCCGGGTCTCCGGTGACTCCCTCGGCGCGGCCCGCTCCGGCCGGCACGAGTCGCTGTTCCAGGTGGACTGGCCGGCGCTGCCCGTGCCGACCGGCCTGGTGCCGGCGGCCACCTGCTGGGCGGTGCTCGGCGGCGACGACCTGACCCTCAGCGCCGCCTGCGAGTCGGCGGGCGCGCGGGTGCGCAGCGACGTCGACCTGGACTCGCTCGGCGACCTGCTCGCCGGGGGTGAACCCGCACCCGAGGCCGTGATCGTCGGGGTCGGTGGCGGCGGGGACGACGACGCGGATCCGGGTCTCGCCGCGCAGGCGCGGGCCACGACGCACCGTACCCTCGCGGCGGTGCGGACCTGGCTCGCCGACGACCGGTTCGCCGGGTCCCGGCTGGTGCTGGTCACCCGCGACGCGGTCGCGGCGGGGGAGCAACCGGCGGTCAACCTGGCCCAGGCCCCGGTGTGGGGCCTGCTGCGCACCGCGCAGCTCGAACACCCGGGCCGGCTGCAACTGGTCGACCTCGACGCCGACGCGGCCAGCGCCGCCGCGCTGGCCCCCGCGATCGGCTCCGGCGAACCGCAGCTCGCGGTGCGGGCCGGCCAGGTGCGTGCGCCGCGCCTCGGCCGGGTTCCGGCGGGGGTGGAGCCGCTGCCCGGCGGCGTCGACCCCGACGGCACCGTGCTGATCACCGGCGGCACCGGCGTGCTGGGCCGGATCCTGGCCCGGCATCTCGCCACCACCCACGGCGTGCGGCACCTGCTGCTGGCCGGGCGGCGGGGCGCGGCGGCCGACGGCATCGGCGACCTGGTCGCCGAGCTGGCCGAGGCCGGTACGCGGGTGACGGTCGCCGCCTGCGACGCGGCCGACCCGGACGCGCTCGCGGCGCTGCTGGCCGGGGTGCCCGCCGCGCACCCGCTCACCGCCGTCGTGCACGCCGCCGGTGTCCTCGACGACGGCGTGCTGGAGTCGTTGACCCCCGAACGCGTCGACGCGGTGGCCGTGCCGAAGATCGACGCGGCGTGGCACCTGCACCGGCTCACCGCCGGCCTGGACCTCGCCGCGTTCGTGCTGTTCTCCTCGGCGGCGGCCACGCTGGGCAGCGCCGGCCAGGCCAACTACGCGGCGGCCAACGCGTTCCTCGACGCGCTCGCCGCGCACCGGCGGGCCCGGGGGCTGCCCGGCATCTCCCTCGCCTGGGGCCTGTGGGAGCAGGCCAGCGGCATGACCGGCCACCTCGGCGACGCCGACGTGCGGCGCATCGCCGAGCAGGGCGCGGCGGGCCTGGCCACCGGGCAGGCCCTGGACCTCTTCGACGCGGCGTGGCGGCTCGACGCGGCGGCGGTCGTGCCGATGCGCCTGGACGTGTCGGCGTTGCGCGCCCAGGCCGAGGCGGGCGTCCTCGCGCCGCTGCTGCGGGCCCTGGTCCGGGCCCCGATGCGGCGCTCGGTCGACGCCGGCGCCCGCACCGGCGGGGTGCCGCTGACCCAGCGGCTCGCCGGCCTGGCCGGCCCCGAACGGCTCAAGGTCGTGCTCGACGTGGTGCGGGCCAACATCGCCGCGGTCCTCGGCCACGCCAGCGCCGACGCCGTCGACCCGGGCCGGCTCTTCACCGACCTGGGCTTCGACTCGCTCACCGCCGTTGACCTGCGTAACCGGCTCAACGCCCTGTCCGGGCTGCGGCTGCCGGCGACGCTGGTGTTCGACTACCCGACGCCGGCCGCGCTCGCCGAGCGGCTGGCCGGCGACATCGCCGCCGACGCGGCCCCGTCCACCCAGCCCATCTTCTCCGGCATCGACACCGTGGAGAGCCTGCTCACCACCATCCCGCTCGACCCGGCGGCCCGGGACCGGTTCACCGCCCGCGTGCGGGACCTGCTCGCCAAGGCGACCGACCTCGCCGCCGGTCCCGTCGCGGAGCAGGACCGGCCCGATCTCGACGCGGCCAGCGACGACGAGATCTTCGACTTCATCAGCAAAGAGTTTGGAATCTCCTGAGATGACCGACTTCCGGATCGAGGCAGGTGCGACCCGATGAGCGACGACAAGCTGCGGTACTTCCTCAAGCGGGTGACCGCCGACCTGCACGACACGAAGCGCAAGCTGCAGACCGTCGAGGCCCGTGACAACGAGCCCCTCGCCATCGTCTCGATGAGCTGCCGCTTCCCCGGCGGCGTCCGGTCACCCGAGGACCTGTGGGAGATCGTCGCCGACGGCCGGGACGCCCTCACCGAGTTCCCGGCTGACCGGGGCTGGGACCTGGAGGCCCTCTACGACCCGGACCCGAACAAGCCGGGCAAGAGCTACACCCGCGTCGGCGGGTTCCTCGACGACGCCGGGGCGTTCGACCCGACCCTGTTCGGCATCTCGCCGCGCGAGGCCCTCGCGATGGACCCGCAGCAGCGGCTGCTGCTGGAGACGTCGTGGGAGGCCATCGAGCGGGCCGGCATCGACCCGCTGTCGCTGCGGGGCAGCTCCACCGGCGTCTTCGTCGGCGTGAGCACCTCCAACTACGGCATGGGCCTGCCGAACGTCCCCGAGGGCGTCGACATGTACCTCGGCACCGGCAACACCACCAGCGTCGCGTCCGGCCGCATCTCGTTCACCCTCGGCCTGAACGGTCCGGCCGTCACCGTCGACACGGCCTGCTCGTCGTCGCTGGTCGCCCTGCACCTCGCCGTGAACGCGCTGCGCCGGGGCGAGTGCGACCTCGCCATCGCCGGTGGCGTCACCGTCATGGCCACCCCCGGCGTCTTCGTCGTCTTCTCCCGGCAGCGCGGCATGTCCGTCGACGGCCGGTGCAAGGCGTTCGCGGAGGGGGCGGACGGCACCGGCTGGGGCGAGGGCGGCGGCGTGCTCGTCGTCGAGCGGCTCGCCGACGCCGAGCGCAACGGCCACCCCGTCCTCGCCGTGATCCGGGGCAGCGCCCTCAACCAGGACGGCGCGTCCAACGGCCTCACCGCGCCCAACGGCCCCTCCCAGCAGCGGGTCATCCGGGCCGCCCTCGCCAACGCCCGGCTCGGCACCGCCGACGTGGACGTGGTGGAGGCGCACGGCACCGGCACCACCCTCGGCGACCCGATCGAGGCGCAGGCGCTGCTCGCCACGTACGGGCAGGACCGCCCCGCCGACCGGCCGCTCTGGCTGGGCTCGGTGAAGTCCAACATCGGTCACACGCAGAGCGCCGCCGGGGTCGCCGGCCTGGTCAAGATGGTGATGGCGCTGCGCAACGGCGTCATGCCGGAGACGCTGCACATCGACGAGCCGTCGAAGCACGTCGACTGGTCCGCCGGGGCGGTGTCGCTGCTCACGGAGTCCCGGCCGTGGCCCGAGCTGGGCCGCCCCCGGCGCGGCGGCGTCTCCTCGTTCGGCGTCAGCGGCACCAACGCCCACGTGATCCTGGAGGAGTACCGGCCGCAGGCCGCCGCCCCGGACGCCGGGGAGGCCGTCGACACGGAGGCCGCCGAGGCGGAGACTGCCGCCGCCGCGCTCGTCGGCTCCGACGTGACGGTGTGGCCCGTGTCCGCCCGGTCGAAGGCGGCCCTCGCCGGCCAGGCCGCCCGGCTCGCCGCCCACGTGCGCCAGCACGGCGACCTCGCCCCGGCGGCGGTCGGCTGGTCCCTGGCCACCACCCGGTCCACGTTCGACCACCGTGCCGCCGTCGTCGGCGCGGACGCCGGGGAGCTGCTGGCCGGGCTCGACGCCCTGGCCACCGGCCAGCCGGCCGGCAACCTGGTCACCGGCACGGTCACCGGCTCCGGCGCGGGACCCGTCTTCGTCTTCCCCGGCCAGGGCGCGCAGTCGGCGCGGATGGCCGCCGGCCTGGTGGGCCGTGCGCCGGTGTTCGACGCGAAGCTGGCGGAGTGTCAGCGGGCCCTCGCCCCGCATCTCGACGTGGATCTCGTGTCGGTGTTGACCGGCGACGACGAGTCGTGGCTGGAACGGGTCGAGGTCGTGCAGCCGGTCCTGTGGGCCGTCGGCGTCGCCCTCGCCGCCGTGTGGCGGGCGGCCGGCATCGTGCCGGACGCGGTGGTCGGTCACTCGCAGGGTGAGATCGGTGCCGCCTGCGTCGCGGGGATCCTGTCCCTGGAGGACGCGGCGAAGACGGTGGCGCTGCGGTCGCGGGCCCTGGCCGTGCTGCGGGGCACCGGCACCATGGCGTCGGTGGACCTGTCCGCCGACGCGGTCACCGAGCGTCTCCCCGCGTTCTCGGGTGTGGGTGTGGCCGCCGTGAACGGCCCGGCGACGGTGGTCGTGTCGGGTCCGCCGCAGCCGGTCGCGGAGCTGGTGGACGCCTGCCAGGCGGACGGGATCCGGGCGCGGTTGATTCCGGTGGACTACGCGTCGCACTCCGCCGCCGTGCAGGACGTGGCCGAGCGGCTGCGCGCCGACCTGGCCGACGTGACCCCGCAGCCGGGCCACACCCGCCTGGTGTCGACGCTGACCGGCGACTGGGTCGACCCCGCCACCATGACCGCGGACTACTGGTATGACAACCTGCGGCAGACCGTCCAGTTCGACGCCGCCGTCCGGGTCGCTGTTGCCGCCGGGCACACCACGTTCGTGGAGATCAGCCCGCACCCGGTGCTCACCATGCCCGTCACGGCGATCCTCGACGACGCCGGCGTCACCGGCCACACCCTGGGCAGCCTGCGCCGGGGTGATGACGACCCGGCCCGGCTGCTGACCAACCTGGCCACCGCCCACGCGATCGGCCTGCCCGTCGACCTGACGAAGGTCCTCGGCGAGGCCGAGATGGTGCCGCTGCCCACGTACGCGTTCGACCACCAGCGGTTCTGGCTCGACGGCAGCGGCGGCGTCGACCTGGAGGCGCTGCTCCAAGGCGCGGCCAACCCCGACGACGCCGGCTTCTGGGCCGCCGTGGAACGCGGCGACCTCACCGCCCTCGCCGAGGCCGTCGCCACCGACGACACCCCCGCCTACGAGGCCCTCGACGCACTCGGCCCCGCCCTGCCGCTGCTCACCTCCTGGCGGCGCAAGCGCCGCCGGCAGTCCGACATCGACAGCTGGCGCTACCAGGACACCTGGAAGCCGCTGACCGGCATCGCCAACCGGGGCATGAGCGGCACCTGGGTCGTGGTCCTGCCCACCGGCGACATCGTCGAGCCCTGGCAGGACGCCTGCGTCGAGGCCATCACGGCGGCCGGCGCGACCGTCGTCGCCGTGCCCGTCTCCACCACCGACGCCGACCGCGACCTGCTCGGCAAGCTGCTGCGCGAGGCCCTCGTCGCCAGCGGCGGCGGCACCGACGAGCCCGCCGACGTGACCGGCGTGGTGTCGCTGCTCGCCTTCGACGAGCTGGTCCACCCGCTGCACCCGTCCGTGCCCGGCGGCTTCGCCGCCACCGTCGCGCTGTTCCAGGCCCTCGGCGACGTCGGCCTTCGCGCCCCCATGTGGGCCGTCACCTCCGGCGCCGCCTCCGTCGGCCGCGCCGACCTGCTGCGCTCCCCGACGCAGGCCCTCGTCTGGGGCTTCGGCCGGGTCGCCGCCCTGGAACACCCGCAGCGCTGGGGCGGCCTCGTCGACCTGCCCGAGGCCGTCGACGAGCGCTGCGCCGGCCTGCTGGTCGCGGCCCTCACCGCCGCCGGAGACGAGGACCAGATCGCGGTACGCCCCGGCGGCCTCCTCGCCCGCCGGCTCACCCGCGTGCCGCTCGGCGACAGCCAGCCCGCCACCCCGTGGGAGCCCTACGGCACGGCGCTCGTCACCGGCGGCACCGGTGCCCTCGGCGGGCACGCCGCCCGCTGGCTGGCCCGCAGCGGCGTGCAGAACATCGTCGTCGCCAGCCGCCGGGGCATGAACGCGCCGGGCGCGCAGCAGCTCGTCGACGACCTCACCGCGCTGGGCGCGCAGGCCAGCGTCGTCGAGTGCGACGCCGCCGACCGCGACGCCCTCGCCGCGCTGATCGAGTCGATCCCGGCCGAGTATCCCCTCACCACGGTCGTGCACGCCTCCGCCGTCCTCGACGACGCCATGATCAACGACATCCGGCTGGACCAGATCGAACGGGTCCTCCAGGCCAAGGTCGACGTCGCGTACCACCTGCACGAGCTGACCCTCGACCTCGACCTGTCCGCGTTCGTCATGTTCTCCTCCTTCGCCGGCAGCGTCGCCAGTTCCGGCGTCGGCAACTACGCGCCCAGCAACGCGTTCCTCGACGCCCTCGCCCAGCACCGGCGGGGCCTCGGCCTGCCCGCCACCTCCATCGCCTGGGGCGCGTGGGCCGGCGGCGGCATGGCCGACGGGCCGCTCGGCGAGCTGCTGCACCGCCACGGCGTACCCGAAATGGCCCCCGACGCGGCCATCGCCGCCCTGCACCAGGCCGTCGACCACGGCGAGGCGTTCCTCACCATCGCCGACATCGCCTGGGAGCGGTTCTCCGTCGCCTTCACCGCCACCCGCCCCGGCCCGCTGATCAGCGACCTGCCGGACGTGCGACGGCTCCAGGCGACCGAGCGGATCGCCACTGTGGAGACCGGCGACGGCCCCGACTCGCTCCAGGAGCGGCTCGCCGGGCTGCCCGCCGCCGACCGGCAAGCCGTGCTCCTCGGCCTCGTCCGCGGCCAGGTCGCCGCCGTGCTCAACTACCCGTCCGCCGAGTCGGTCGACGAGCACCGGGCGTTCCGCGAGCTGGGCTTCGACTCCGTCACCGCCGTCGAGCTGCGCAACCGGCTCGGCTCCGCCACCGGCGTCGCCCTGCCCGTCACCCTCGTCTTCGACTACCCGACGCCGACGACGCTGGCGGAGTACCTCTTCGCCGAGGTCGCCCACGACTACGTGGTCACCCCGACGGTCCTCCTCGACGACCTCGACCGGATCGCCGACAGCCTCGACGTCGTGGCGCGCGACGAGGCCGCCCGGGTGCGGGCCACCGTACGCCTCCAGGCGATGCTCTCCCGCCTCGGGCAGGCCGGCGGCGGAGCCGACATCGGCCGGCACCTCGACGACGCCACCGACGACGAACTGTTCGCGATGGTGGACAAGGACCTCGGCATCTCCTGACCCGCCCCGGCTCACCCCCGTCCCTTGCGAGGAAGCGGCACCCCGATGGCCAATGAAGACAAGCTCCGCGACTACCTCAAGCGGGTCATGGCGGATCTCCACGACACCCGCCGCCGGCTCAGTGAGGCGCAGTCCCAGGAACTGGAGCCGGTCGCGATCGTGGCGATGAGCTGCCGCCTGCCCGGCGGGGTGCGCAACCCCGACGACCTGTGGGAGCTGCTGAGCCAGGGCCGGGACGCCGTCGCCCCGTTCCCCGCCGACCGGGGCTGGGACGTCGAACGGCTCTACCACCCCGACCCCGACCACCCCGGCACCTCGTACGCCCGCGAGGGCGGGTTCATCGACGGGGCCGGAGACTTCGACTCCGCGTTCTTCGGCATCTCGCCCCGCGAGGCGCTGACCATGGACCCGCAGCAGCGGCTGCTGCTGGAGACGTCCTGGGAGGCCGTCGAGGCCGCCGGCATCGACCCCGCCTCGCTGCGCGGCAGCCGCACCGGCGTGTTCGTCGGCACCAACGGGCAGGACTACGGGACCCTGCTGATGATGTCGCCCGACGGCGACGAGGGCCACTCGATGACCGGCGGCGCGGCGGCCGTCGCGTCCGGCCGGGTGTCGTACACCCTCGGCCTCGAAGGGCCGGCCGTCTCCATCGACACGGCCTGCTCGTCGTCGCTGGTCGCGCTGCACCTCGCCGTGCAGGCGCTGCGGGCGGGGGAGTGCGACCTGGCCCTGGCCGGCGGCGTGACCGTCATGGCCACCCCCGGCCTCTACATTGGGTCCAGCCGGCAACGCGCCCTCTCCCCGGACGGGCGGTGCAAGTCGTTCGCCGCCGCCGCCGACGGCGCCGGGTTCTCCGAGGGCGTCGGCTGGCTGCTGGTCGAGCGGCTGTCGGACGCGCGGCGCCACGGCCACCAGGTCCTCGCCGTCGTACGCGGCTCCGCCGTCAACCAGGACGGCGCGTCCAACGGGCTCACCGCCCCGAACGGGCCGGCGCAGCAGCGGGTGATCAGCCAGGCCCTCGCCTCGGCCCGCCTGTCCACCGCCGACGTGGACGTGGTGGAGGCCCACGGCACGGGCACCACCCTGGGTGACCCGATCGAGGCGCAGGCGCTGCTGGCCACGTACGGGCAGGACCGGGGCGACGCCGCGCCGCTCCTGCTCGGCTCGGTCAAGTCCAACATCGGGCACGCTCAGGCGGCGGCCGGCGTGGCCGGCGTGATCAAGATGGTCCTCGCGATGCGGCACGGCGTCGTCCCGGCGACGCTGCACGTGGACGCCCCGTCGCCGCACATCGACTGGTCGGCGGGCGCGGTGGAGCTGGCCACCGAGGCGACGCCGTGGCCGCAGACGGGTCGTGCGCGGCGGTCGGCGGTGTCGTCGTTCGGCATTTCCGGCACCAACGCCCACGTCATCCTCGAACAGCCCGGCGAGCCCGCCGACGCGCCGGCCGGGGCCCGCGCGCCGGGGCTGGTCGACGCCGACGTGACGGTGTGGCCGGTCTCGGCCCGGTCGAAGGCGGCGCTCGCCGGTCAGGCCGCCCGGCTGGCCGCCCACGTGCGGGAGCACGGCGACCTCGCCCCGGCGGCGGTCGGTTGGTCCCTGGCGACGACGCGGTCGACGTTCGACCAGCGGGCGTCGGCCGTCGGGTCGAGCCTGGAGGAGTTGCTGTCCGGACTGGAAGCCCTGTCAGCCGGCGTGCCGGCGGGCACCGTGGTGTCCGGTGTGGCCGCGTCCCCCGGCGCGGGTCCGGTGTTCGTGTTCCCGGGTCAGGGCGCGCAGTCGGCACGCATGGCGGCCGGCCTGGTCGGCCGCGCGCCGGTGTTCGACGCGAAGCTGGCCGAGTGCCAGCGGGCCCTCGCCCCGCACCTCGACGTGGATCTCGTGTCGGTGTTGACCGGCGACGACGAGTCGTGGCTGGAACGGGTCGAGGTCGTGCAGCCGGTCCTGTGGGCGGTGGGCATTGCCTTGGCGGCGGTGTGGGAGCACGTGGGCGTGTCCCCGCAGGCGGTGGTCGGCCACTCGCAGGGTGAGATCGGCGCGGCGTGTGTCGCCGGGATTCTGTCCTTGGAGGATGCGGCGAAGACGGTGGCGTTGCGGTCGCGGGCGCTTGCGGTGCTGCGGGGGACGGGTGCGATGGCGTCGGTGGACCTGTCCGCCGATGCGGTGGCCGAGCGTCTCCCCGCGTTCCCGGGTGTGGGTGTGGCCGCCGTGAACGGCCCGGCGACGGTGGTGGTGTCGGGTCCGCCGCAGCCGGTCGCGGACCTGGTGGACGCGTGTCAGGCGGACGGGATCCGGGCGCGGCTGATCCCGGTGGACTACGCGTCGCACTCCGCCGCCGTGCAGGACGTGGCCGAGCGGCTGCGCGCCGACCTGGCCGACGTGACCCCGCAGTCGGGTCGGGTCCGGCTCGTGTCGACGCTGACCGGCGACTGGGTCGACCCCGCCACCATGACGGCGGACTACTGGTATGACAACCTGCGGCAGACCGTGCAGTTCGACGCGGCCGTCCGCGTCGCCATCGCCGCCGGGCACACCACGTTCATCGAGATCAGCCCGCATCCGGTGCTCACGATGCCGGTGACGGCGATCCTCGACGACGCGGGGGTCACCGGTTACACCCTGGGTAGCCTGCGGCGGGGTGACGACGACCCGACCCGGCTGCTGACCAACCTGGCCACCGCACACGCGATCGGCCTGCCCGTCGACCTGACGAAGGTCCTCGCCGAGGCCGAGGTGGTGCCGTTGCCCACGTACGCGTTCGACCACCACCGCTACTGGCCCGCCCCGCCGCTGTTCCTCAGCCAGGGCGAGGCCGCGCCCGACATCGACCGGTGGCGGTACCGGATCACCTGGCCCGCCCTGCCCGACCTGCCGCTGACCTGGCTCGCCGGGACGTGGCTGGTCCCGTTGCCCGCCGGCACGGCCGACGACCCGCTGGTCGCCGGGGTGCTCGGCGCGCTCGGCAACTTCGGCGCGGACGTCGTACCCGTCGAGGTGGACGCCACCGCAGACGCCGCGACCCTCGCCGACGGGCTGCGCGCCGCGCTGCCGGCGGACGGTCCGGCGGCCGTGCTGTCCCTGCTCGGCCTCGACGGGCGGGCGCACCCCGACCACCCGGCCACCACCCTCGGCGTCACCGGGACGGTGGCGCTGGTCCAGGCGCTCGGGACGCTCGGCGTCGAGGCCCCGCTGTGGTGCGCGACCCGGGGGGCCGTCGCCGTCGCCGCCGACGACCAGCCGCCGCACCCCACGGCCGCCGCCGTCTGGGGCCTCGGCCGCGCCGTCGCCCTGGAACACCCCGGCCGCTGGGGCGGCCTGATCGACCTGCCCGACAGCCTCGACGCGCACGCCGGTGCCCTGCTCTGCGCGGCGCTCGGCGACACCGGCGGCGAGGACCAGCTCGCCGTCCGCGACTCCGGGGTGTACGCCCGCCGGCTCACCCGGATCACCGACCCCGAGCCGACCACCCCCGGCGACCCGGCCTCGTCCGAGGCGGCCGGCGGCCCGGACGCGGCCGTCTCCGACGAACCGACCCCGCACGCCACCGACGAGTCGACCGACGGCGGCTGGCGGATGCGCGGCACCGTGCTGATCACCGGCGGCACCGGTGGCCTCGGCGGGCACCTCGCCCGCTGGGCCGCCCGCCACGGCGCGGCGCACCTGCTGCTGGCCAGCCGGCGCGGCCCCGACGCCCCGGGCGTGGCCGAGCTGGAGGCCGAGCTGACCGACCTGGGCGTACGGGTCACCGTCGCCGCCTGCGACGTCACCGACCGCGCCCAGCTCGCCACCCTCCTCGCCGCCGCGCCGGCCGACGCGCCGCTGAGCGCCGTGCTGCACACCGCCGCCGTCCTCGACGACGGCATCGTCGACACGGCCACCCCGCTGCGCCTGCACACCGTCGCCGCGCCCAAGTGCGTCGCCGCCGACCACCTCGACGAGCTGACCCGCGACCTCGACCTCGACGCGTTCGTGCTGTTCTCCTCCGTCGCCGGCACCACCGGCAACGCCGGCCAGGGCGCGTACGGGGCGGCGAACGCCTACCTCGACGCCCTCGCCGAGCGGCGACGCGCGCAGGGCCGGCCCGCCCTGTCCGTGGCGTGGGGGGCGTGGAGCGGGGCCGGCCTGCCCGCCGACAACGAGCGCGCCCAGCAGCGGCTGCGCCGGGGCGGCATGGTCGGCATGGACCCCGACCTGGCCGTCGAGGCCCTCGCCCGCGCGCTGCGCCGGGGCGAGACGACGACGCTGATCGCCGACATCGACTGGGCCCGGTTCGCGCCCGCGTTCACCCTGGTCCGGCCCAGCCCCCTGATCGGCGACCTGCCCGAGGTGGTCGAGGCGGCCCGGCCGGCAGCCGCGCCGGACGCCGAGGAGGAGGCGGACGCGCCGTCGGGTGCGCTCGCCCGCCGGCTCGCCGGGCTGTCCCGGGCCGACCGCGCCGAGGCGCTGCTGGAACTGGTCCGCCAGTGCGCGGCGACCGCGCTGGGCTACGGCTCGGCCGACGACGTGCCGGCCACCCGCCCGTTCCGGGACCTGGGGCTGGACTCGCTGACCGCCGTGGACATGCGCAACTTCCTGGCCACCGCCACCGACCTGCGGCTGCCCGCCACGCTCGCGTTCGACTATCCGAACCCGACGGCGCTCGCCGCGCACCTGGCGGAGCTGCTCACCGGCGTCGACCCCGAGCCGGCGGCCTCCGCGCCGGCCGCCGCGCCCGTGGACGACGAGCCCATCGCGATCGTCGCCATGAGCTGCCGGCTGCCCGGCGGCGCGGACAACCCGGAGCAGCTATGGCAGCTCCTCGCCGCCGGCGGCGACGCGATCGGCGAGTTCCCCACCGACCGGGGCTGGGACCTCGACCGGCTGTTCGACTCCGACCCGGAGAACGAGGGCACCAGCTACGCCCGGGAGGGCGGCTTCGTCACCGGCGTCGCCGACTTCGACCCCGTCTTCTTCGGCATCAGCCCCCGCGAGGCCCTCGCCATGGACCCGCAGCAGCGGCTGCTGCTGGAGGCGTCCTGGGAGGCCATCGAGCGGGCCGGCATCGACCCGCAGGCCCTGCGGGGCACCCCCACCGGAGTGTTCGTCGGCACCAACTACCAGGACTACCGCAACCTCATGTTCAGCGCCGAGGGCGCCGAGGGGCACCTGATGACCGGCAACGCCGGCAGCGTGCTCTCCGGCCGGGTGTCGTACACCCTCGGGTTGGAGGGGCCCGCCGTGTCGGTCGACACGGCCTGCTCGTCGTCGCTGGTCGCCCTGCACTGGGCCTGCCAGGCGCTGCGCCAGGCGGAGTGCTCCATGGCCCTCGTCGGCGGCGTCACCGTCATGTCCACCCCCGGCGTGTTCGTCGGCTTCAGCCGGCAGCGGGGGCTGGCCCCGGACAGCCGGGTCAAGGCGTTCGCGTCGGCCGCCGACGGCACGAGCTGGGGCGAGGGGCTGGGCGTGCTGCTGGTGGAGCGGCTGTCCGACGCCCGCCGCAACGGCCACCCCGTGCTCGCGGTGATCCGGGGCTCCGCCGTCAACCAGGACGGCGCGTCCAACGGGCTGACCGCCCCGAACGGGCCGTCGCAGCAGCGGGTCATCCGGCAGGCCCTCGCCAACGCCCGCCTCACCCCGGCGGACGTGGACGCCGTCGAGGCGCACGGCACCGGCACGAAGCTGGGCGACCCGATCGAGGCGCAGGCGCTGCTCGCCACGTACGGGCGGGAGCGGCCCGCCGACCAGCCGCTGTGGCTCGGCTCGATCAAGTCGAACATCGGCCACACCCAGGCCGCCGCCGGGGTCGCCGGCATCATCAAGATGGTCCTCGCGCTGCGCTACGGCTTCCTGCCGGCGACCCTGCACGTCGACGAGCCCACCGACCAGGTGGACTGGAGCGTCGGCGCGGTCGAGCTGCTCACCGAGGGCCGGCCCTGGCCGGTCACCGGCCACCCGCGCCGGGCCGCCGTCTCCTCCTTCGGCATCAGCGGCACCAACGCGCACACCATCCTGGAGCAGGCCCCCGACGAGCCCGCCCCGGTCACGCCGGCCGGCGACCCGGGCCGGCTGCCGGTGGTGCCGGTGCTGCTGTCGGCGCGTACCCCGGCGGCCCTCGCAGCCCAGGCCGGGCCGTGGGCCGACCAGCTCACCGGGCCGGAGGCCCCGCCGATGGTCGACGTCGGCTGGTCGTCGGCGGTGTCCCGGGCCGACCTGGACCACCGGGCCGTCGTCCTGGCCGCCGACCGGATCGCCCTGCGCACCGGGCTGCGCGCCCTCGCCACCGGCGACGACTCGCCGCTGCTGGTCACCGGGGCCGTCGCGCCCCGCCCGAAGGTGGCGTACCTGTTCTCCGGGCAGGGCGCGCAGCGGGCCGGGATGGGCCGCGAGCTGGCCGAGGCGTTCCCCGTCTTCGCCGCCGCCCTCGACGAGGTCTGCGCCGCCTGCGACCCGCACCTGCCCGGGCCGCTGCGGCCGGTGCTGTTCGCCGAGCCCGGCACCGCCGACGCGGCGCTGCTCGACCGCACCGAATACACCCAGCCCGCGCTGTTCGCCGTCGAGGTGGCGCTGTTCCGGCTCCTCGCCGCGTGGGGGCTGCGGCCCGACGCGGTCGCCGGGCACTCCATCGGCGAGTTCGCCGCCGCCCACGCCGCCGGGATGCTGTCGCTGGCCGACGCCGCCGCGCTGGTCGCCGCCCGGGGCCGGCTCATGCAGGCCCTGCCCGACGGCGGGGCGATGCTCGCCGTCGCCGCGGCCGAGGCCGACGTGCTCGCCTCGCTCGGCGACCGCGCCGACCGGGTCTCCGTCGCCGCCGTCAACGGCCCCGCCGCCGTGGTGCTCTCCGGGGCCGGCGACGCCGTCGAGGAACTGGCCGCCGAGTGGGCCGCCCGGGGCGTCCGCGTGCGGCGGCTCACCGTCAGCCACGCCTTCCACAGCCCGCTGATGGACCCGGTGCTCGCCGACCTCGCCGCCGTCGCCGGGCGGCTGGACTGGCGGGCCCCGACCGTGCCGATGGTCTCCACGGTCACCGGCGCGCCCGTCGGCGCGGACGAGCTGGCCGACCCGGCATACTGGGCGCGGCACGCCCGCGACGCCGTACGCTTCGCCGACGCCGTCGCGGCCCTGCGCGAGCAGGGCACCACCGCGTACGTCGAGATCGGCCCCGACGGGGTGCTCACCGCGCTCACCCAGGCCGTCCTCGCCGAGGGCGCCCCGGCCGGCGGGCGGGCCCCGCTGGTCGCGCCGACCCTGCGCCGGGACCGCCCCGAGCCGGCGGCCCTGCTGCGGGCCGTCGCCGCCCTGCACACCCACGGCGTCAGCCCCGACTGGCCCACCCTGTACGCCGGCACCGGCGCGCAACGCGTCGACCTGCCCACGTACGTGTTCGACCGGCAGCGGTACTGGCCGGAGCCGCCGCCGTGGGCCACCGCCGTCCCCGCCGCTGAGGACGCCGACGACACCGAGGTCGAGCGGCGGTTCTGGGCGGCCGTCGACGCCGAGGACCTCGACTCCCTGGCCCGCGAGCTGGACGTCGACCGCGACCAGCCGTTCGGTGCGGTGCTGCCGGCCCTGTCGGCGTGGCGGCGACGCGGCCGGGAACGGTCCCTCGTGGACGCCTCCCGCTACCGGGCGGTCTGGGAGCCCCTCGCCGCCACCCCGGAGCCGCAGGAGCCCGGCCACTGGCTGGTGCTGCTGCCCGCCGACCGGGTCGACGACCCCGTCCTGGACTCCTGCACCTGGACCCTCGGCACCGACGTGACCACCGTCGGCGTCGACCTCACCGCCGACCCCGACGAGCTGGGCGGGCAGCTCGCCGACGTGCTCGGCGAGGCCCTCGACGCCGCCGAGGGGACCCTGTCGGTGCTGTCCTTCCTCGGCCTGGACGACGCCGGCCACGCCGAGCACCCGGCGCTGCCGCGCGGCCTCGCCGCGACCGTCCAGCTGCTCCAGGAACTCGCCGACCGCGACGCGGCGGCCCGGCTGTGGTGCGTCACCCAGGGCGCCGTCGGCACCGGCGCCGGCGACGCGCCGGCCAACCCCCGGCAGGCGACGCTGTGGGGGCTGGGCCGGGTGGCGGCGCTGGAGCAGCCGGCCCGCTGGGGCGGGCTGGTCGACCTGCCCGCCACGATCGACAGCTGGGCCGCGATGCGGCTCGGCAACGTGCTCACCGGCGGCGTCGCCGAGGACCAGCTCGCCGTCCGCGAGTCCGACGTGCTGGTACGCCGCCTCGCCCCGGCCGTCACCACCGGGGAACCGGAGCCGTGGCAGCCCCGGGGCACCGTGCTGATCACCGGCGGCACCGGCGCGCTCGGCGGGCACGTGGCCCGCTGGGTGGCCGCCGCCGGCGCGCAGCGGGTGGTGCTGACCAGCCGCCGCGGCACCGACACCCCCGGCGCGACGGAGCTGCTGGCCGAGCTGACCGCCCTCGGCGTCGACTGCCGGGTCGCCCGGTGCGACGCCGCCGACCGGGCCGGCATGACCGACCTGATCGCCGACCTGCGCCGCGACGGGCCGCCGCTGCGCGCCGTGGTGCACGCCGCCGGGGTCAGCGAGGTGGTGCCGCTGACCGACACGACGCTGGAGGACCTCGCGTACGTCATCGCCCCGAAGCTCGTCGGCGCGGAGCTGCTCGACGAGCTGCTCGACGGCGTCGAGCTGGACGCGTTCGTGCTGTTCTCGTCGATCGCGGCGGTGTGGGGCAGCGGCGGGCAGGGCGCGTACGCCGCCGGCAACGCCCACCTCGACGCGCTCGCCGAGGCCCGCCGCGGCCGGGGCCTGCCCGCCACGTCCGTGGCGTGGGGGCCGTGGACCGAGTCGGGCATGTTCTCCGACGGCGCGCCGGAGCAGCTGCGCCGCCGGGGCCTGCGGGTCATGCCGCCGGGCGTGGCGCTGGCCGGGCTGCGGCACGCCCTCGCCGCCGGGGACACCTGCGTCACCGTCGCCGACGTCGACTGGGCCACCTTCCACCCGCTGTTCACCGCGCTGCGGCCCAGCCCGCTGCTGGCCGACCTGCCGGCCGTGCACGCGCTGACCGCCGCCCCGGCCGCCGCGCCGGACCCGGCCGCGCCCGCCGGCCGGGACCTGCTCGCCGGGCTGCGGTCGCTGCCCGGCCAGGAGCGGCGGGCCGCGCTGCTGGAGATGGTGCGGGTCGATGCGGCGAAGGTCCTCGGCCACTCCTCCGCCGACGCGATCGAGACCGACCGGGGCTTCCTCGACCTCGGCTTCGACTCGCTGACCGCCGTGGAGCTGCGCAACCTGCTCACCGCCGCGACCGGGCACGACCTGCCCACCACGGTCGTGTTCGACTACCCGACCCCGGCGGGCCTCGCCGACCACCTGCACGAGGAGCTGTTCGGCGCCGAGGCCGGGCCGGACGCCGACGGGCCGGTTGGCTCCGCTGCGGGCGGCTCCGGCGACGAGGAGCAGGTGCGGCGGGTCCTCGCCGCGATCCCGCTGGTCCAGCTCCGCCAGGCCGGCCTGCTCGACCAGCTTCTCCAGCTCGCGCACACGGTCACCGGCCCGGCCACGGCGGCCGCCCCGGCCGCCCCGGAGGCCCAGATCCGCGAACTCGACGTCGCCGGCCTGGTCCGGATGGCCCTGGAAGGCACCGACTCGTGACCCGGCCCGCCCCAAGGAGCCCCGAATGAGCGTCTCGCTGGACGAGGTCGTCAGCGCGCTGCGCGCGTCCCTGCTCGACAACCAGAAGCTGCGCCAGCAGAACCAGCAGCTCGCCGCCACGCTCGGCGAACCGGTGGCGATCATCGGGATGAGCTGCCGGTTCCCCGGCGGGGTCGACTCGCCGGAGCGGCTGTGGGACCTCGTCGCCGCCGGCGGTGACGCCATGGCCCCGTTCCCCGGCGACCGGGGCTGGAACATGGACGCGCTCTACGACGCCGACCCGGCCAGCCGGGGCACCTCGTACGTGCGCGACGGCGGGTTCCTCTACGACGCCGGGGACTTCGACGCCGCGTTCTTCGGCATCAGCCCCCGCGAGGCCCTCGCCATGGACCCGCAGCAGCGGCTGCTGCTGGAGGCCGCGTGGGAGGCGTTCGAGCGGGCCGGGATCGACCCGACGACGCTGCGCGGCGCGCCCACCGG
Source organism: Micromonospora haikouensis (assembly GCF_900091595.1). Taxonomy (GTDB): domain Bacteria; phylum Actinomycetota; class Actinomycetes; order Mycobacteriales; family Micromonosporaceae; genus Micromonospora; species Micromonospora haikouensis. The sequence goes on along the minus strand of NZ_FMCW01000020.1, from coordinate 112,153 downwards.
CGTGTACGCGGCCACCAGCAGCCAGGGCGACTACGCGGCCCTGCTGTCCGGGGTCGGCGGCGGCGTCGAGGGCTACCTCGGCACCGGCAGCGCCGCCGCCGTGGCCAGCGGCCGCATCTCGTACGCCCTCGGCCTGGAGGGCCCGGCCGTCACCGTCGACACGGCCTGCTCGTCGTCGCTGGTGGCGCTGCACCTGGCCTGCCAGGCGCTGCGGCTCGGCGAGTGCACCCTCGCCCTGGCCGGCGGGGTGTCGGTGATGGCCACCCCGACGGTCTTCGTCGAGTTCTCCCGCCAGCGGGGCCTGTCCACCGACGGGCGGTGCAAGTCGTTCGCCGCCGCCGCCGACGGCACCGGCTGGTCCGAGGGCGTCGGCATGCTGCTCGTCGAGCGGCTCTCCGACGCCCGCCGCAACGGCCACCGGGTCCTCGCCGTGATCCGGGGCAGCGCCGTCAACCAGGACGGGGCCAGCAGCGGGCTCACCGCCCCCAACGGCCCCTCGCAGCGCCGGGTCATCAGGCAGGCCCTCACCAACGCCGGGCTCACCGCCGCCGACGTCGACGTCGTCGAGGCGCACGGCACCGGCACCACCCTCGGCGACCCGATCGAGGCGCAGGCGCTGCTCGCCACGTACGGGCAGGGCCGGGGCGACGCCGCGCCGCTGCTGCTCGGCTCGGTGAAGTCGAACATCGGCCACACCCAGGCCGCCGCCGGCGTCGCCGGGGTGATCAAGATGGTGCTCGCGATGCGGCACGGGGTGCTGCCGCCCACCCTGCACGTCGACGAGCCCACCCCGCACGTCGACTGGTCCGCCGGGGCGGTGACCCTGCTGACCGAGACCACCCCGTGGCCGGACACCGGCCGCCCGCGCCGCGCCGGGGTGTCCGCGTTCGGGGTCAGCGGCACCAACGCGCACACCATCGTCGAGCAGGCCGACCCCGCCGACGCCCAGCCCACCCGGCCGGCCGGGACGCCCGCCCCGCCGGTGCCGTGGATCGTCTCCGCCCGCTCCGCCCCGGCCCTCGCCGGGCAGGCCCGCCGCCTGCTCGACCACCTCGCCGCCCACCCCGACCTGGCCCCGGCCGACGTGGCGTACTCGCTGGTCACCACCCGGGCCGCCCTGCCGCACCGGGCCGCCGTCACCGGCGACGACGCCGACGCGCTGCGCGCCGGCCTGCGCGCGGTCGCCGAGGATCGGCCCGCCCCCCACGTCGTACGCGGCGTGGCCCGCCCCGCCGGCAAGCTCGCCTTCCTGTTCACCGGGCAGGGCGCGCAGCGCCCCGGCATGGGCGCGCAGCTGCACCGCCGGTTCCCCGTCTTCGCCGCCGCGTTCGACGAGGTGGCCGCCGAACTCGACCGGCACCTGCCCCGCCCGCTGCGCGAGGTCGTCTTCGCCGCGCCGGACACCCCCGAGGCGGCCCTGCTGGACCGCACCGAGTTCACCCAGCCCGCGCTGTTCGCGTACGAGGTGGCCGCGTACCGGCTGGTCACCGCCTTCGGGCTGCGCCCGCAGCAGCTCCTCGGGCACTCCGTCGGCGGGCTGGCCGCCGCGCACGTCGCCGGGGTGCTGTCGCTGGCCGACGCCGCCGCGCTGGTGGCCGCCCGGGGCCGGCTCATGCAGGCCCTGCCCGACGGCGGGGCGATGCTGGCGGTGCGGGCGTCCGAGGCCGAGGTGGCCCCGCTGCTCGACGGCCGGGTCGCCCTGGCCGCCGTGAACGGCCCCGCGTCGGTGGTGCTCTCCGGCGACGCCGACGCGGTGGCGGCGGCCGGCGAACGGCTCGCCGCGCAGGGCCACCGGACCCGCCCGCTGCGGGTCAGCCACGCCTTCCACTCCGCCCGGATGGACGCGATGCTGGCCGACTTCCGGGTGGTCGCCGAGAAGGCCACCTGGCATCCGCCGGCCGTGCCGCTGGTCTCCGACCGCACCGGGGCCCCGCTGAACGTCGCCGAGGCCACCGACCCCGGCTACTGGGTCGACCACGTCCGGGACACCGTCCGCTTCCACGCCGGAATGACCACCCTCGCCGCCGCCGGGGTCGGCGCCTTCCTGGAGCTGGGCCCCGACGGCGCGCTCACCGCCCTGGGCCGGGAGTGCCTGCCGGACGCCGACGCGGCGGCGTTCGCGCCCATCGGCCGCCGGGACCAGCCGGAGGCGGCCACCCTGCTCGCCGCGCTCGCCGCCGTCGACCTGCGCGGGGCGGGCGTCGACTGGGCCGCGGCCTTCGCCGGCACCGACGCCGTCCGGGTGGACCTGCCCACCTACGCGTTCCACCACGAGCGGTACTGGCCGGAGCCGCCGGCGCTGCACCTCGCGACCCGACCGGAGTCCGACGCCGCCGAGGAGGCGCCGGCCGACGAGCCGGTGGTCGACCCCGCGCGGCTGCTGCGCGACCGGCTCGTCGCCAGCGCGGCCGGCGACCGGCACCGGATCCTGCTCGACCTGGTCCGGGCGCAGGTGGCGACCGTGCTCGGGCACGCCTCGCCCGGGGCGATCGAGGCCGACCGGGACTTCCTGGAGCTGGGCTTCGACTCGCTGACCGCGCTGGAGCTGCGCGACGCGCTGCGCCAGGAGACCGGGGCGGACCTGTCGGCCACCCTGCTGTTCGACCACCCCACCCCGACGGCGCTGGCCCGGCACCTGCTCGGCCAGCTGCTCGGCGCGGCCGGCGACGCGGCGGCCGGCACCGGCACGCCGGAGGGGGCCGGCGGCATCCTCGGCGGGCTGTTCCGCGAGCCCAAGGCCCGCGAGGACGCCGCCGGATACGCCGAGCTGCTGGTCAAGCTCGCCCAGTTCCGCCCCAGCTTCACCGAGCCCGGCCAGCTCAGCCGCCCGGCGGCGATCCTGCGGCTCGCCGAAGGCGGCACCGGCGCGGCCCCGATCGTGTTCTGCTGCACCATGTCGCTGCTCTCCGGCCCGCACGAGTACGCCCGCGTCGCCGCCGGCTTCCGGGGGCACCGCGACGTGTGGGCGCTGCCCAACCCCGGCTTCGCCGTCGGCGAGGAACTCCCCGCCGACCTGGACGCGCTGCTGCGGGTGCACGCCGACACGGTGCTGCGGACGGTCGGCGGCGGCCCGTTCGTCCTCGCCGGACACTCCGGCGGCGCGATGGTCGCCAACGTGCTCGCCCGGGAGCTGGAACGGCAGGGCCGGCCGCCCGCCGCGGTGGTGCTGATGGACACCTACCCGGCCGACAGCGAGGTGCTCGGCGGCTGGACGGGGCAACTGCTCGACGGGATGGTCGAGCGGGACAGCGCGTACACGCCGATGGACGACTACCGCACCACCGCCTGGGCCGGCTACCTGCCGCTGTTCCTCACCTGGCAGCCCGCCCCGCTGGACTCGGCGACGCTGCTGGTGCGGGCCACCCGGCCGCTGGGGCAGTGGCACGGCGAACCCGACGGGTGGCGGTCGCGGTGGCCGTACCCGCACGAGGCGGTGGACGCCGACGGCGACCACTTCACCATGGTCGGCGAGCGGGGCACCGACCTGGCCGCCACCGTGCAGCGGTGGCTGGCCGACCGGGGCCTGTGACACCGCCCCTGGCCTGCCCCTAGCACCCCCTAACGAAGCGATTGACATCTGTCCCAGCAGGGACCAGGACGGGAGCATGGCGACGTGGACGAGGCAGTGGTGGTCGAGGAGCTGGTCAAGCGCTACCAGCCCAACATGCCGCCGGCGGTGGACGGGCTGAGCTTCTCCGTCGCCGCCGGTGAGGTCTTCGGTCTGCTCGGGCCGAACGGCGCGGGCAAGACCACGACGATCGGGGTGCTGACGACCCGGGTGCGGGCCACCTCGGGGCGGGCGGTCGTGTGCGGGGCGGACGTCGTCCGCTCGCCGGCCGCGGCCCGGCAACTGCTGGCGGTGGTGCCGCAGCGGGTCAACCTGGACCGGGCGCTGACCGTCCGGCAGAACCTGCTGTTCCACTCGGCGTACCACCGGGTGTCCCGGTCGGTGCGCACGAAGCGGGCCGACGAGCTGCTGGAGCAGATGGGCCTGAAGGACTTCGCGAACGCCCGCACGGACTTCCTCTCCGGCGGCCTGGCCCAGCGCACGATGATCGCGCGGGCGCTGATGCACGCGCCGAAGGTACTCTTCCTCGACGAGCCGTCCGGCGGCCTCGACCCGCAGTCGCGGCTGTTCGTGCACGACCGGATCGCCGAGCTGAAGCAGGCCGGCGTGACCGTCGTGGTGACCACCCACGACATGGACGAGGCGGAGAAGCTCTGCGACCGGGTCGGCATCGTCGACCACGGCAAGCTGCTCACCCTGGACACCCCGGCGGCGCTGACCCGCACCCTGCCGGGCAGCAGCACGCTGACCCTGGTGGTGGCCGCCGGTGCCCCCGCCGAGGACGTGCAGGCGGCGCTGGGCAACGTCGCCGACGTGGAGCGCGTCGAGCGGCTGCGGGCCGGCGGCCCGCCCGGCGGGATGCCGATGTTCCCCGGGATGCCGCCGATGCCGGTGCCGGACGCCCCCGCCGACCCGGACGCCACGTTGTCGTTCCGCCTCTACACCGGCACCGCGCCGGCCAACGCCGTGCCGATGGCGCTGAAGATCCTCACCGACCTGCGCTGCGAGGTCCGCGACCTCAGCATCGGCCAGCCGAGCCTCGAAGACGTCTTCATCCACCTGACCGGAAGGGAACTTCGGTGAGCGTCACCGCACCCGCCACCCCGTCGACCGCCGTGGCGCCGGCCGCGCCGGTGCGCGGGCTGGACCAGCTCGCCACCTTCCGGGCGGTGCTCTGGCGCGACATGTTCGTCACCAGCCGGGAGCTGGGCGCGTTCTTCGCCCAGGTGTTCCTCCAGCCGCTGTTCATGCTGCTGATCTTCGGCAAGGTCCTCACCAGCCTCGGCTACGCCAGCAACGACTTCGCCAACGTGCTGCTGCCCGGCGTCATCGCGCTCAACGCGTTCCTCATCGGCCTGGAGAACACCGCCCTGCCGATGGTGATGGACTTCTCCTTCACCCGCGAGATCGAGGACCGGCTGCTGTCGCCGATGGCGATCCCGCTGGTCGCGTTCGAGAAGATCGTCTTCGGGGCGATCCGGGGCGTCATCGCCGGCGTGGTGCTGATCCCCATCGGCATGCTGATGCTCGGCGTCACGTGGCCGCTGTCGACGCTGCTGCCGGTGCTCGGGGTGCTCACCGCCGGGGCGATGGTGGGCGCGGCCATGGGCCTGACCTTCGGCACGCTCGTCCCGCCGCACCGCATCCAGATCATGTTCACCGTGACGATGACCCCGCTGATGTTCACCGGCGCCACCCAGTTCCCGCTGCGCGCCCTGGACCAGCTGCCCTGGTTCCAGGTGATCTGCGCCCTCAACCCGCTCACCTACGTCAGCGAGGCCACCCGGTCGCTGGTCGCCCCGCCCGGGGTGCAGTCGGTGCCGCTGTGGCTGGACCTGATCGTGCTGGCCGGGGTGTTTGTGCTGTTCAGCGCCATCGGCATCCGCGGCTTCATGCGCCGGGCGATGGACTGAGGCGGCCGGCGCGATGACGACTCAGGCGGCCGGCGCGACGACGGCCGACGAGAGCCCGCTGCTGATCGTCACCTCGGGCAGCTCCGGGCTGTTCAACCCGCTGCTCACCCTGGCCGGCGAGCTGAGGCGCCGGGGGACGCGCCGGGTGTTCTTCGCCTGCACCGACGAGCGGCGGGCCGACGTCGAGGGCCTGCCCGGCGGCGGGGAGCTGACCTTCCTGTCGCTCGGGCCGGCCCGCCTGGCGGTGCGCCCCGAGCACTGGGACGACGAGACCCACCGGCGGATGTCCGCCGGCAGCCGGGTCGAGAACTTCGCGACGTACGTCGACACCTCCGTCGACTACGACTACCTGCACGAGCTGTACGAGCGCTGCCTGGCCCTGGTCGACGAGGTGGCCCCGGCGCTGGCCGTGGTCGACTCGTTCGCCTCGTTCGGGATGGACGCGATGACGGTCCGGGGCGTGCCGTTCGTGATCAGCGTGTCGGTGCCGCCGTCGAACTTCCTCCAGGACAGCCTGCCGCCGACGTACCCGATGCCGCTGTCGGGGCTGCCGCTGCACATGAGCCCGAGCCAGCAGGCCGCCAACGGCCGCCACCGCGAGGCGCTGCTGAAGACCCTGATGGAGCCGCAGCGGCTGGCCCGCAACACCGCCGCCGCCCAGCGCCGCAGGGCGGCCGGGATCCCCAACGTGGAGCTGCGGCCCTCGCTGTACGCGCAGGCGGCGCGGGCGCTGCTGGCGTACACGGTCTTCGGGTTGGAATATCCCTTCGCCACCGCGCCGGCGACGCTGCGCACGGTCGGCTCGATGGTGCCCACCGAGATCGTGCCGAGCCCCGACGGCGCGGAGCTGCGCGCCTGGCTCGACGCCCACGAGTCGGTGGTCTACGTCGGGTTCGGCACCATCATGCGCCCGAGCGCCGCCCAGGTGGCCGCGCTCGTCGACGTCGCCGCCCGGCTCGGCCCCGACCACCACGTGCTGTGGAAGCTCCCCGCCGACCGGCAGCGGCACCTGCCGCCGGCCGGCGAGCTGCCGGCGAACCTGCGCGTCGAGTCGTGGCTGCCGTCGCAGGTGGAGGTGCTGGCCCACCCGCACGTGCGGGTCTTCTTCAACCACGCCGCCGCCAACGCGATCCACGAGGCGGCCTGGTTCGGCGTGCCGCAACTCGTGCTGCCGTTCTGGTTCGACTGCCACGACGGCGCGGTCCGGGTCGTCGACGCGGGCGTCGCCCTGGCCGTCGAGCACGACGACGCCCTCGACGTCGACGACATCGTGGCGAAGCTGCGCCGGCTGCTGACCGAGCGGACCTTCCGGGACCGGGCGGCGCTGTGGAGCCGGCGGCTGCGCCAGGCCGGCGGGGTCACCGCCGCCGCCGACCTGGTGCTGGGCCACCGCGACGAGGCGGTGGCGGCCCGTCGCGCCGTCGCGCCCGTCGCCGGCTGAGCCCCTTCCTCCCGTACGCGAAAAGGGGCGGCGCGGTGGTCACCCACCGCGCCGCCCCTGCGTCGTCGGTCAGGACGCCGCGCCCTGCGGCTCCTCGGCCAGCGGCTCCGCGTAGGCGACGAGCCGGGCCGGCAGGTCGGTGCGCCGCTTGACGTCCAGCTTCCGGTAGACCCGGGTGAGGTGCTGCTCCACGGTGCTGACGGTGATGAATAGCTTGCTGGAGATCTGCCGGTTGGTGTGCCCCTGGGCGGCCAGCGCGGCGACTCGGCGCTCGGCCTCGCTGAGCCCGTCGTCCGGCTCGTGCGCCTCGGCCCCGGCCGGGTACGCCGGCAGCCCGCCGCCCGCGTCGCGCCGGATCAGCCGCTGGGCCAGCACCGACGCCCCGCAGTCCTGGGCCAGCTGGTAGGCCCGGCGCACCAGCAACCGGGCGCGCGCCGAGTCGCCGGCCCGCTGCAGGCTCTGGCCGGTGTCGCCGAGGGCCCGCACCAGCTCCAGCCGGTCGCCGCAGCCCTGGAGCAGGTTGACCGCCTCGCCGAGCAGCTTGCGCCGGTGGTCCGGGGCGGCGGTGGTGGCGAGCAGCCGCAGCGAACGCCCCCGGGTCCGGTCGTCGACCCCGTGCGCGACGCGCAGCTGCTCCTGCAGGAGCTGGGTGGCGTGGGTCTTGTTGCCGACGCTGAGCTGCACCCGGGCCAGCTCCAGCCGCCACGGCACCAGCCCGGCCACGTCGATGCCCCAGCCGCGCATCAGCTCCCCGCAGCGGCGCAGGTCGGCGGTCGCCGCGTGCGGCCGGCCCATGGCCAGGTGGTGCCGGCCCCGGGCGGCCAGGTAGTGCACGCCCAGCGGGGTGCGGAACATGCCGGCCGGGACGGGATGGGCCAGCCACCGGTCGGCCTCGGCGAACCGGCCCGCCTCGGTCGCGCAGGCGATCAGCGTGGCCAGCGGCCCGGCGATGGCCACCCCCCACGCCGGGGCGGGGATGTCCTCCAGCGCCGCGCGGGCGTGGTGCTCCGCGCCCGGCAGGTCGCCCAGCCGCAGCGCGGCCTCGGCGCGGACCGCCCGCACGACGGCCCGCCACACCGGGGCGTGCCGGACCGCCGGCCGGTTGAGCAGGATCTCGGCCCAGGCCACGACCCGGTCGCAGCGGCCCGACCAGAGCAGCGCGAGCAGCGGGGCGGTGAGCAGCCCCAACGCCCCGTCGTCGGTGTGGTGCCGTTGCAGCAGCTGCTCGGCGGTGGCCACGGTGTCGTTGTCGGCGTTCGGCAGCAGCGCCGTGCCGAGCACCGTGACCGCCTGCAACTGGGGGCTGATCGACGTCGGCGCGGTCGCCGCCCGGCTCCACGTGCTGGGCGTCTCCCGCACGGAGGCCAGCTGGTCGGGGTGCGAGAGGGAGACCAGCAGCTGCATGGCCCGCAGCCGGCCGGCGTGGCCGGCGGCGGAGCCGGGGTCGTCGTCTCCGGAGAAGCCGCTGACGGCCTCGGTGGCCTCCTCCGCCCGCCCCTGCCAGAGCAGGAACGGCACGGTGGACAGGGCGGCCCCGGTGGACCAGCCGGTGGCCCGCGCGGTCTCCACCAGCTCGGTCAGGTGCCCGTTGACGGCGAGCGGGTTGACCTGCCAGCGGGCGTTGACCAGCATCGCGGTGGCGGCGGTGCGCTGGCGCTCGTCGACGTCGGCGCGGGCGACCAGGCGCAGGCACGCCGCCGCCACGTCGGGCCGGCCCGACGCCAGGGCCTGCGCGGCGGCGTCGGAGAGTACGGGCACCACCCAGGGGGCGTCCGCCCACGCGGCGGCGACCAGGTGCTCGGCCACCGCGCCCGGCTCCGCGCCGTGTTCGTGCAGCACCTCGGCGACCCGCTGGTGCAGGCCGCGGCGCTCCTCGGGGGACATGTCGGTCAGGATGGACCGCAGGATGCGGGGGTGGCGCAGCTGGTCGGAGTCCATCAGCCCGGAGGTGCGCAGCACCCGCACCGCCGGGGCGGCCGACTCGGGCACCACGTCGAGGACGTGGCCGAGCAGCTCGGCCGGGACGGGGCGGTTCAGCACGGCGAGGGCCTGCGCGACGCGCCGTACCCCGGGCTCGTGCCGGTAGAGGCAGCCGAGGACGGCCTGGTCGAACGGGTCGCCGCCGGTCGGGTCGGCCCCCCGCTCGTCGGCCGCCCCGCCGGGGGCCCGCTCGTCGATGAGGGCGCGGGTGAGCAGCGGGTTGCCGCCGGTCATGCTGAGGCAGCGTTCGGCCGTCTCCCGGGCGGCGGCGGCCCCGCCGTCGGCGTCGACCAGCCGGGCGATCCCGTCGACGGTCAACGGCGGCAGGTTGATCCGCGAGAAGTACGGCTGGCTGAGCAGCTCGGCGCGGAACAGCGGGTGGGGCGGGCGCAGCGTCGACGCCTCGGCGAGCACCACCATGATCCGGGCGTGCCGCAGCCGCCGGGTGACGTAGAGCAGGCAGTGCAGCGACGCCGGGTCGGCGTGGTGCACGTCGTCGACGGCGAGGACCAGCGGCCCGGCGTCGGCGAGGTCGAGCAGGGCCGTGAACAGGCCGTGCAGCAGGGGCGCCCAGACCCGGTCGCCGGCGGCCGTCCCGTCGGCCGCGTCCCCACCGGGCTCCGGCAGGGGCACGGCGAAGGCGGCGTCCCGCATCAGGTTCTCGATCCGGGTCGCCGCCTGCTGCTCCAGCCTTGCACTGTGGAACAGCTGCCCCAGGACTCCGAGGTGGAGCCCGCGTTCCGCCCGCGACCCGGCCGCGCCGAGCACCCGCCCCCCGGCGGCTGCGGCCCACTCGCTGAACGTCTCCAACAGACTCGTCTTGCCGCTGCCCACCGCGCCCGTCACGAGCGCGACGTGTCCGCGTTGGTGCTCCGCGCAGGCGTCGAACGCCCCCCGGAGCCGGTCCAGTTGTTCCTCCCGCTGCACCAGCACCACTCGTGTCAGCCCTTCTCGTACGCGGTGCCGGGCCGGGAACACCGGCGCTGACCGACACCGCCCCCCCAAGCCGGACAGCCGCCCCTCCACCACACCCACCCGTCGCACCGGGTAGGGGTGGAGCGCACCGGGCCGCCATGCCGGGTGGACCTGAACTGTCCCCTGACCGGACCGCGCTCCCCAGCGAGCGATCCGGATGTCCAGGCGAGTTTGGCACCGGGTCGGGTGTGCGACAACGGGCGCGAGACCCCATCGTTTCGCGCGCAAACCTGCGGATCCGGGTGGCCGTTAGGGGTTGCCAGCGACGCCGTAAGGGGGGTCGGCGACGGCCGGGCGGCGGCACGTGTCGACGGGACGTACGGCGGGTGTCGACGCAGCGGGGTGATGGTGTCACACGCTCGGATCCCGGCGCACCTCCACCAGAGCACGACGGCGGAACGTCCGGCGGTCGGACGTCGGCGTTCGGGTGTCCCGGGTGGTCGGTGGGACGGTCAATGCGGCGGGGGTCAGCGCCGGGCGTCGTCGTCGCGGCCGGGGGGCGTGCGGGGCGCGCCCAGGCGTTCAGCCGGCAGCGCGCCGGGCCGGTCCAACCGCAGCCGCACGGCCAACTGCCGGCGCGAGTCGACGTCGAGCTTGCGGTAGATGCGCGTCAGCCGCTGCTCGATCGCGCTGACCGTCAGGAACAGCTTCTCGGCGATCTCCCGGTTGGTGTGGCCCTGCGCGGCCAGGGTGGCCACCCGCGACTCGGTGTCGCTGAGCCCCTCCACCAGCACCGTCACGTCGGGGTCGGCGCTGACCGGTCCGCCCCGGGCGGTGCCGGCGGCCGGCCGCAGCAGCGGCAGGCCGCACTCCTGGGCCAGCGTCCGGGCGGCCCGCGCCGCCTTGCGGGCCTGCCGCAGGTCGCCCGCCTGCTGATAGGCGTGGCCCAGGTCGGTGAGGCTGTGCGCGAGCTCCATCCGGTCGCCGCACTGGCGCAGCAGCCGCACGGAGCCGCGCAGGTGCGGGATCGGGTCCGGCCCGTCCTGCGCCGCCGCCAGCACCCGCAGCGCGGCGGCCCGGTACCGCACGTGGCCGGGCCGCAGCCGGCCCAGCTCCTCCCGGACCAGCTTCTCGGCCTGCTGCCGACGGCCGATCTGCAGCAGGGCCCGGGCCGACTCGGTGCGCCACGGGATGAGCGCCGGCAGGTCCAGCCGCCAGGCCGTCATCAGCTGCCCGCAGAGCTGGAAGTCGGCCAGGGCGCTCTCCGGGCTGCCGGCGGCCAGTGCGTGCAGCCCCCGGGCGTGCAGGTAGTGCAGCCCGAACGGGGTCTCGAAGAGCACCTGGGGCACGGGAACCTGGAGGCAGGCCGCCGCCGCGTCGAGTTCGCCCAGGAACGTCAGGGCCCGCAGCCGGATGGCCAGCGGTATGCCGATCACCACGCCCCAGCCCTTCGGGGAGAGCTGGGTCAGCGCGGTGTCGGCCAGCTTCTGCGCCCGGGGCAGGTCGCCGCGCCGGCCGGCGATCGCGGCGTCGAGGGCGGTCAGCATCGCCGCCGGGGTGGGATGCCGGCTGACGGTGGCGCTGCGGCCCAGCCGGCCGCACCAGTCGCCGGCGAGGTCCAGCCGGTCGGCGTAGATCATGGTGATCAGGGCGCAGATGGCGGTCCACATGTCCCGCTCGTCGTCCAGCCCGATGGTGGACAGCACCCGGTCGGCCTCCTCGACGGCACCGCCGTCGCCCCGCTCCAGCACGGAGGCCAGCATGGTCACGCCCTGGAGCCGCTGCTTCACCTTCGCGACGGTCAGCGGGTCCCGCCGGGCCGCGGCGGGGGCCGTGTGGTCGATCGTCACCCCGGGATAGAGGGTGGCCATCCAGCCCTTGGTGACCAGCAGTTCGGCGGCGGAGCGCGGGTCGCTGCTGTCGGCGCGCTCGCCCAGGTGCTGGACCAGCTCGACGGCCTTGTCGATCTGGCCGTGCCAGAGCAGGTACTGGATCGGCCCGGCGGCCTGCGTGCTGCCCAGGTGCCCGGCCCGGACGGCGCTGGCCACCCCCTGGAGGTGGGGCATCGCGGCCTGCGGGTCGAGGCGCCACTCGGCGCGGGCGAGGGCGGAGCGGGCGCGCGCCCGCAGGCACTCGTCGGCGCAGTCCCGGTTGGCGCGGCGCAGGAACCGCAGGGCCGCGTCCACCTCGCCGTCCAGCAGCGCCTGCTCACCGGCGTCGAGCAGGGTCCGGGCCATCCACGGCTCGGCCAGCTCGTCGGTGCGCAGCAGGTGCCCGGCGACCAGGACCGGCGACGCGCCGTCCTCGTGCAGCAGGCAGGCGGCGAGCCGGTGCAGCCGGGCGCGTTCCTCGGCGGTGGTCCCGTCGAGCACGGCCCGGCCGACGGCGGCGTGCCGCAGCCCGCCCTCGATGATCAGGCCGGCGCTGGTGGAGGCGTCGATCGCGAGCAGGGCGGACTCCGCGCGTACGTCGACGAGCTGCGGCAGCAGGGCGCCGTGCAGCGGTTCGCCGGTCACCGCGAGCGCCCGGGCGGCCTTGAGCACCAGGTGCTCGCACCGGTAGAGGCAGCTCAGCACGGCCTCCCGGAACGCCTCGCCCGCCTCCGGGCGGGCCGCGCCGCGCGGCGCGGCGGTCAGGTGGTCGTCGGCGAGCGCCTGCACCAGCAGGGGGTTTCCGCCGCTGATCCGGTGCACCTCCTCGGCGACGCTCCGCGCCGTCGGCACGCCGAGCCGGTCGGCCAGGGCCTGGTAGGTCCCGTCCGGGGTGAGCAGGGGGATCCGGATCCGGTGCAGCCGGGCGGGTTGCAGCAGCTCGGCGTAGACCTCGGGGTGCCACGGCCGGGTGCGGGGCGCCTCGGTCAGCACGATCAGCACGGGCAGGCCGGGGATGCGCCGGGCCACGTAGTCCAGGCAGCGCAGCGACGGCACGTCGGCGTGGTGGACGTCGTCGACCCCGATCACCAGGGGACCCCGGGCGGCCAGCTCCAGCAGGGCGCCGCCGATCGCCGCGATGGTCCGGGCCGCCCCCTCCTGGTCGTCGTCGAGGTCGGGCCAGGTGAGGGCGCCCTGGTCGAGCAGCCGTTCGAGGCGGGCGCGGGCGTCGTCCGGCGGAGCCGCCCGGACGAGTTGGCGGACGACCTCCAGCGGGACGGCGCGTTCGGCCCGGGAGGCGCTCGACCCGAGGAAGCGGGCGTCGGCGTCGGCGGCCCGCCGGGCGAAGGCCTGCAACAGGGTGGTCTTGCCGGAGCCGACGGGGCCGGTCAGCGCGATCACCGGTCGGGCGTCGGCGGGCGGACCGGCGGGGCTGCCCAGGTCGCCGAGCCGGCGGGCCAGGAGGTCGAGCTGGTGGGACCGTTCGCTCAGCTCCATGGGCGTAGCCTCGGAAGGCGCGCGGGGTCAGCCGTCACGGGGCCCGCCACCTTCCCTGGTCTGCCATCGAGCCTGACGAAATCGGAGACCGGCAATTTTCGACCCATTCCCGTATTGGCGAATATAGACGGCCGTCACGCGTTCGCGGCGGGCCATCGATTAGCTTGACTGGCTGATGTTCCCGGACCAGGGTTCTACCAGCACCTTCGACAATTCTAGGGCCCGTCCGGACGCATCCCCCCGCTATCGACCGCCGTGCATGCTGGGAGTATGGCAGTCCGGCAATTGGGCGGCAAGCCGAAGGTTGTAAAGGATAGGCAAACATCGGTTTGGTGCCTTCGGGCGGCGCCGGGCGCGTCGGCGGAGCTGACAGCGGACCGTCGCCGGGTGAATTCACAAAGTGATACGTGAGCGTTTCTCCGGTCGGTTGATGCCGTTTTCGTGGCTTGCCGACAATTGGGTGGAAAGGGCTGTGCGGCCCCGTTGACCCCGAGGGAGCGCTCCCCGCGACGCGGTGCGGAGAGCCGCCGGTCCCGCCGGTGCCGGCCCGCGCCCGGCCTCCGGCGACGGTGGCGCTGCGTGGCATCCGCGCGCTCGGCGCCGCGTCGGCGTCCGGCGGGTCTGCCGCCCCGGCGGCCGGGCCCGTCGCGGCGCGACCCTGGCCGGAGCGGGCCGTTCGTCCTGGGAGCGGGGTGGTGGGTGGGGGTGCTGGCGGCGGGGCGGCCATGTCCGGCGGTGCGGAGCCGGGGCGTTCGACCCCGTCCCGAGGGGCGGGACGATGTCGCTGCGTGACGGGCCGGCGGTGCCGGCGGGCGGCGGCCGGCCCGGCGGGCGGACGTGCGCGAGCGGCGGGGATCGATGCCTGCGGCATTTCGGCCGGGCGGGCTGCCCGCCGGGGTGGGCTCGGTCGGCGGTGGCTGGCGGGAGCGCGGGAAGGTCGCGTCCCCTTCATGGCATCGACGCCCGCTTGCCCGATTAGGGCCGCTTCAAAAACAAAAGGCGTCTTTGCCGTTAAATGCGGGTTATACGCGATTGGTTGGCGACGGAGTGCGGCCCCCGCAGTGGCTGAAGTCAATCGAGGACAAATCAGAACGCGTGGTCGGGATCAATGTATCGGAATTCCGTTTCGGGCGGGTTGCGCAATCCGTGCGGCCCGCGCCGCGATTCCAATTCCGCCCCGGTCGCGGAGTGCCGACGACGGGCCGCCGGTTCGCGGAACAGCATCGCCCCGCCCAAGGCGACCAGCCCCCGCCCCGGCGGGGGTCCTGCCTGGCCCGCCCGCCCGCCGGTGGCGGCGCGACCCCGCGTCGCGGCGGGCCTCGCGCGCCACGGCTAGGGGTTGTGCCCGGCGATAGCGCCGCCTAATTTCGGGGCACCCGCAGCACGCGGGGATGGCCGGATATGGGGCTACCGCACCCATGACGCGAAGGGTTCTGTGGCCGCGATGTCCCTGCCCCTGCCGAGCCTCGTCGGCGCCCTCGACAGAGGTTAGGGCGGATGACACTGCTGCCGGCGTTACGCGCCTCCGGCGCGGACCGCCCCGACGCCGTCCGGGTGGCCGGGCGGACGCTCTCCAGCGAAGCCCTGCTCGGCTGCGTGAACGCGGTCGCCGACCGGATCCGGGGCGCCGCCGCGGTCGCCGTCGACGCCACCCCCAGCCTGGAGACCGTCGTCGCCATGGTCGGGGCCGTCCAGGCCGGCGTGCCGCTGGTGCCCCTGCCGCCCCGGGCCGACGCGCGGGAGCGCGGCCGCATCCTGCGGGAGTCCGGCGCGACCGTGCTCCTCGGCCGCGACCCCTCCGACGCCCCCGACCGGGCCGTCGCCGCCGGGCTGGCCACCGTCCCCGTCGACCTGAGCCGACGCTCCTCGGCCCACCAACCCGAGCCGCACCCCGACGCCGACGCGGTGATCCTCTACACCGGCGGCGCGAGCGGGCCACCGAGGGGCGTCCGCGTCTCCCGCCGGGCCATCGCCGCCGACCTGGACCTGCTGGCCGACGCGTGGCGGTGGAACGGCGAGGACGTCCTCGTCCAGGGCGCCCCGCTGTTCCGGGCGTACGGCCTGGTGGTGGGCCTGCTCGGCGCGCTGCGCACGGGCAGCCGCTTCGTCCACCTCGACCGGGACGCGGCCGCCGGTCCGGTCGGCACCATGTACCTGGCCGTCCCCGGCCAGTGGGCGCGCATCTCGCGGGACCACCCCTGGGCCCGGTCGCTGTCCGGGGCCCGGATCCTGGTCTCCGCCGACGCCCCGCTGGCCCCCGCCGTGACCGAACGGCTCCGCCTGCTCACCTCGCACTCCCTCATCCAGGGTTACGGCACCACCGAGACCCTGATCGCGGTGACCGGGCGGGTCGACGCGCCCTGCGCCGCCGGCACCGCCGGGACGCCCCTGCCCGGCGTGCAGACCCGGATCCTCGACCGCGACGACCGGCCGGTGCCGGCCGACGGCGAGTCCGTCGGGGAGCTGAGCATCCGGGGCCCCACGCTGTCCAGCGGCTACGTCGACGGGCGCGGGCGGTGCGCCGATGCCGCCGGCTGGCACGCCACCGGCGACCTCGCCACCGTGGCGGCCGACGGCTCGCACCGGATCATCGGGCGGCGACGGACCGACGTGGTGCACGGCCGCACCCGCCGGGTCCACGCCGGGCAGGTCGAGGAGGTGCTCCTCAGCTATCCCGGGGTCCGCGACGCCGCCGTGGTCGGCACCCCGCACGCCGGGCAGGGCGAGCAGGTCACCGCGTACGTCGTCGCCGCCGAGGGGCTCACCGCCCAGGTGCTCATCGACCACGTGGGCCGCCACCTGTCGGCCGGCCAGCGGCCCCGCCGGGTGCACTTCGTCGACGAACTGCCCCGCAGCGCGCAGGGCCGGATCAGGAAGTCGCTGCTCATCGCGGCCGGCTGACCGCGAACCGGTCGACCGGGTCGGCGTCGCCGAGCAGCACCCGCCGCACCGGCCGACCGTGCCGAACCCGCCGCGCGACGGGGCCGCACCGGCCGCTCGACCCCACGCGCAGCGGGGGAGGCGGCAGCCTCAGCCCTCCACCCAGCCGTGCCGCCGCGCCAGCGCCAGCATCCGGGCGCGCACCGCCACGATCTGCGCCCCGGTCAGGTCCGGCACGGAGATCAGCAGCGCCTCGGTGGTCTCGGTGACGAAGGACCGCTCGGACAGCACGTCACAGAGCCCCTCCTCGTCCTCGAGCCCGCCCTGGCCCGACTCGTGGCCGCGCCCCGTCGACGGTGCGACCGTCCGGACCGGGGCGGTGCGCTCGCCCGCCACGGCGGGCCCGAGCACGCGTACGGTCAGCGCCTTCGGGCCGCGCTCGTTCTCCACCGCCTCGTACTCCACCGGGACGCCCGGACCCAGCGCCCACTTGTCGCCGTCGACCGTGTTGGCGTGCACGAACACGTCGTCCCCGCCGCCGTCCGGAGCGATGAAGCCGTAACCCCGCACCTCGTCGAACCGGACCACCCTGCCAGTCAGCATCGCCACCCGCATTCCTCAGACCAAGACCACTACACACCCCCGACCGACCAGGCCGGGGCACCCCTCAGGGTGACATCCGCCCCCGCCGCCCTCCACCCGTACCCACCCCTATCGGCGCGTCGCGCCCGATCGAGGGACGGCGCGGGTCGCCGGGGCGGCCTAGCATCGGCGGCTGTGATCGAGCAGATCCTCCCTGCGGCCGCGGTGGTGGCCGAAGCGTTCACCGACCCCGCCGGCCTGACCCTGTTCCCCGAGGAGGAACGGCTCGTCGCCAACGCCGTCGACAAACGCCGCCGGGAGTTCACCACCGTGCGGCACTGCGCCCGCCGCGCGCTCCGCGAGCTGGGCATCGCCGAGACGCCGATCGTTTCTGGCGCGCGCGGCGCCCCCGTCTGGCCCGCCGGGGTGGTCGGCAGCATGACGCACTGCGAGGGCTACCGGGCGGCCGCCCTCGGCCGCGCCACCGCGCTGGCCACCCTCGGCGTCGACGCCGAGCCGCACGCGCCGCTGCCCGAGGGGGTGCTCGACGCGATCGCGCTGCCGGCCGAGCGGACCCGCACCGCCGCGCTGGCCGCCGCCCACCCCACGGTCTGCTGGGACCGCCTGCTGTTCAGCGCCAAGGAGTCGGTCTACAAGGCGTGGTTCCCGCTGACCGGCCGGTGGCTGGACTTCGCCGAGGCGGACATCGTCGTCGACGCCGGCGGGACGTTCGTCGCGCACCTGCTGGTGCCCGGCCCGGTCCTCGGCGGCGCCCCGGTGACCGCCTTCCGCGGCCGGTTCCTGGTCGAGCGGGGCCTGGTGCTCACCGCCATCGGCATCCCGGCGGTCACCGGCTGACCGGGGCGGCCCGGCGTCCACCCCCGGCGCGGCCCGGCGTCCACGCTCGGCTCGGCCCCGGCTCAGTCCGCCGCCAGCCTGGTCTTCTGGACCTTGCCGAGGGCGTTGCGGGGCAGCGCCTCGACCAGCCGCACCTCGCGGGGCCGCTTGTGCGCCGACAGTTGGCGGGCCACGAAGTCGATCAGCTCCGGGCCGTCCACCCCGTCGCCCACCACGTACGCGGTGACCTGCTGGCCGAGGTCCGGGTGCGGGGTGCCGACCACGGCGGCCTCCCGGACCCCCGGGTGGGCCAGCAGGGCGTCCTCCACCTCGCCGGCCCCGATCCGGTACCCGCCGCTCTTGATCAGATCCGTGGCGGCGCGGCCGACGATCCGGTGCCACCCGTCCGGGCCGATCGTGGCGACGTCGCCGGTGCGGAACCAGCCGTCCGGGGTGCGGGTGGCCGCGTCGGCGTCCGGCCGGCCGAGGTAGCCGTCGAAGAGGGTCGGGCCGGCGACCTGGAGCTCGCCCATCGCCTCCCCGTCGGCGGGCAGCGCCGCGCCGTGCTCGTCGACCAGCCGGGTCCGCACCCCGGGCAGCGGGACGCCGACCGTCCCCGGCCGGCGCGGCCCGTCCGCCCGCGCGCTCACCGTGATCAGGGTCTCCGTCATCCCGTACCGCTCGACGACCTCGTGGCCGGTGAGGGCGGCCAGGTCCGCGAAGACCGCCGCCGGCAGGGCCGCGCTGCCCGAGACGAGCAGCCGCGCCGGGCGCAGCGCCCGCGCCGACTCCGGGTCCGCCGCGATCCGGGACCACACCGTGGGTACGCCGAAGTAGACCGTGCCGCCGGCCGCCGCGTACCGCTCGGGGCGCGGCCGGCCCACGTGGTGCAGCCGGCTGCCCAGCCGCAGCGGCCCCAGCACCCCCAGCACGAGGCCGTGCACGTGGAACAGCGGCAGCCCGTGCACCAGCAGGTCCTCGGGCGTCCACGCCCAGGCGTCGGCGAGCCCGTCGAGGCAGGCGGCGACCGCCCCCCGGCCGATCACCGCGCCCTTCGGCGCCCCGGTCGTGCCGCTGGTGTAGAGGATCAGCGCGGTGGCGGCCGGGTCCGGCTCGGGGTGGACGGTGTCCGACCGCCGCGCCAGGTCGACCGGGATCACCGGCGGGCCCCCGTCGCCGGCCGGAGCGGTGCCGCCCGCCGGGGCCAGCAGCGCCGTCGCGCCGGAGTCGCGCAGGATGTGCTCCCGCTCCATCGGCCCCGCGTCCGGCGGCACCGGCACGACCGCCGCGCCGGCCAGCAGCGCCCCGACCACCCCGACCACCGTCTCCAGGGTGGGCGTCGCCTCGACGGCGACCCGGTCCACGCCGCCCAGGTCGTCGGCGACCGCCGTGGCGAGCCGGCGCAGCTCCACCCAGGACACGGCCCGGTCGTCGACCCGGACCGCGTCCGGTCGGTCGTCGGCGGACTCGGACAGCCAGCTCAGCAGCGGCATGTGGACGCACCTCTCCACCGGTAGGGTTCGCGGGGACGCCGGCCGGCCGGGTCGTCGCGGTCGACCCGGCCCGGCGGGTCCCGGCGACCCGACGCTAGTCGGGGTGCCCGGAGCGGGCCACCCCTACGGGCCGGCGTCGGCGTGTCGTGCGCGTGGGCGGGGAGGTGACGCCGGTGGCCGGTGTGGCGGTGCGCCGGTCCGGGGTGCCCGGGGGAGTCCGGGCGGTCGTCCTGGACCTCGACGGTGTGCTGGTCGACAGCCTCGCCGTGGCCCGCGAGGCGTTCGCCCTCGCGTACGCCGAGGTGGTCGGCGGCGGCGTCGCACCCGTCGACGAATACTGCCGCCACCCGGGCCGCTACCTGCCCGACGTGCTGCGGCTGATGGGCCTCCCGGCGGCCATGGCCGACCCCTTCGTGCGGGAGAGCAACCGGCTGGCCCACCTGGTCACGCCGGTGCCCGGGGCGGCCGACCTGCTCGGCGTGCTGCGCGGGCGGGGGATCGGGCTGGCCGTGGCGACCGGCCGCAGCGGGGTGCGCGCCCGCGACCTGCTGGGCCGGCTGGACCTGCTGCGCCTGGTCGACCACGTGGTGGGCTCCGACGAGGTGGCCCGCCCGAAGCCGGCCCCGGACATCGTGCGCCGGGCGCTGGAGCTGCTCGACGTCGCGCCCGCCGACGCGCTGATGGTCGGCGACGCGCCCAGCGACCTGGCCAGCGCCCGTGCCGCCGGGGTCCTCGCGGTCGCGGCGCTGTGGGGGGAGTCCGACCCGGCGACCCTGCTCGCCGCCGGCCCGGACGTCGTCCTGACCGGGCTGGGGGAGCTGCTGCCGCTCTGCGACCCGTGCCCCGCCCCCGGCGCCACGCCGCCCGGCGACCGGCCCGTGGCCGGCGGCGACGGGCCGGCGGCCCCCGGCCGGGGACCGGCCGGGGTGGACGGACACGCCGGGTGACCGCCCCGTACCCCTGCCGGCCGGTCCCGATCCCGGTCGGCACCCCGGTTCGTCAGCCGATGAGTTGATTCGTGCCTCGGTTGGCCGGATGATATCCGGCGTCGACCGCCCGTGCGCCGGTCGTCGTCCGACCGTGGCCACGACGCACCCGCAGCACCACATACCCCAGCACCGCACTCCCATCCCCAGCACCGCGACACCACCCAGCACCCAGACGCCGCGATTCCCCCGAGGGCCCGCCCTCGCCGGCGGCAGTCCGCACCTGACGGAGGACCACGCCCATGCCGGTCATCGAGGTCGAGCACCTGCACAAGCGGTACGGCGACAAGATCGCCGTCGACGACGTCTCCTTCACCGTCGACCAGGGCGAGATCTTCGGCGTGCTCGGCCCCAACGGGGCGGGCAAGACCACCACCGTCGAGTGCGTGCAGGGGCTGCGCCGCGCCGACGGGGGCACCGTCCGCGTCCTCGGGCTCGACCCGGTCCGCGACCGCACCGAGGTGCGGCAGCGCGTCGGCGCCCAGTTGCAGGAGAGCCAGCTGCCCGACAAGCTGCGCGTGCGCGAGGCGCTGGACCTCTACCGGTCCTTCTACCGCAACCGGGCCGACATCGACGAGCTGCTCGACGACCTCGGCCTGGCCACGCAGCGCGACACCGCCTTCCACAAGCTGTCCGGCGGGCAGAAGCAGCGGCTCTCGGTGGCCCTCGCCCTGGTCGGCCGCCCCGAGATCGCGATCCTCGACGAGCTGACCACCGGGCTGGACCCGCAGGGCCGGCGGGACACCTGGGACCTGGTCGAGCGCATCCGCGACCGGGGGGTGACGGTCGTGCTGGTCACCCACTTCATGGAGGAGGCCGAGCGGCTCTGCGACCGGCTGGCCATCATCGACACCGGCCGGGTCGTGGCCATCGACACCCCGTCCGGCCTGCTCTCCCGGGTCGGCACCGAGCACCGGGTGCACTTCCGGCCGCTCGACCCGGTGGACGACGCGCTGCTCGCCGCGCTGCCCGAGGTGACCGGGGTGCGCCGCTCCGGCGACGAGGTCACCGTCACCGGCCCGGAACAGGTCCTGCAGACGGTGCTGTCGGCCCTGGCCGAGCAGAAGGTCCGCTACGCCGGCCTGCGCGTCGAGCAGCCCACCCTGGACGACGCCTTCGTCTCGCTGACCGGCCGCGCCGCCCGGGCCACCACCCCGCCGTCGACCGACGAGAGGTCCTCGTGAACGCCCTGTCCAAGCTGATCGCCGTCGAGGCGAAGCTGTTCCTGCGCGAGCCGGTGTCGCTGTTCTTCGTCTTCGCCCTGCCGCTCGGCCTCATGCTGGTCTTCGGGCTGCCGCAGCGCGGCGCCTCCGGCGCGGACGCCGGGCAGCACGGCGAGCTGACCTTCCTGCCGGCCCTCGCGCTGGCCCTCACCATCGGCATGCTCGCGCTGTTCACCCTGCCGATGGCGCTGGGCATCTACCGGGAGCGGCGGGTGCTGCGCCGCCTGGCCACCACCCCGGTCAACCCGGCCCTGCTGCTCGTGGCGCAGGTGGTGGTCAACCTGGTGATGGGCGTGGCCGGCGCGGTGGTCACCGCGATCGGCGTACGGTTCCTGCTGGACCAGCCGGCCCCGGCCAACGTGCCCGCCTTCGTGCTGGCGTTCCTGCTCGGCGTGGCCTGCCTCTTCGCCGTCGGCCTGCTCATCGCCGCGCTCGCCCCGTCGGCGCGGGCGGCCCAGTCCATCGGGCCGGCGCTGTTCTTCCCGCTGCTCTTCCTCGCCGGCGCCTGGCTGCCGCGCGACCAGATGCCGACCGTGCTGGCCCGCATCGGCGACTACTCGCCGCTCGGGGCCACCGTGGACACCCTCGCGGCGGCGTGGGCCGGCGACAGTCCGGCGTGGCCGCAGCTGCTCGCCCTGGCCGTCACCGCCGTCGCCGGCAGCGTCCTGGCCACCCGCTTCTTCCGCTGGGAGTGAAAGGAAGGGCCCCCTCTTAACGCCTCCGGTAGAGAAGGGTTCCCTTCTCACCGGCGGCCCACGCCGGCACCGGCGCGCTAGGGGGTCGCTAAGGGGTGCCCGCCGAGTGTGACCTGGATTACGTTCGTGGCGGAGCGACGAACGACGGAGGTCGTGCGATGACAGTTTCCGAATCCGCCCCCACCGCCCGGACGGCGAACCCCATCGTCAACGACGACGACCGGATCGCCTGGACGGTGCCGGCCATGACCATCAGCAGCGAGGCCGCCGGCATCATCGACGTCGTGCTGGAGGGCGGGCCCGCCAACCTGCCGACCGAGCTGCGCAGCCACCGGGTCTCCCCGGTGGAACACAAGATCAAGGTACGTCACTACGGGGGCTACGAGCACTTCGAGCGGGACTCCGGCGGCGGCGAGGCGCCGGTCGTCTTCCGCTGGACCGGCCGGACCCGGATCGCCGAGTAGGCCAGGCAGCGGCCCGGCGGTCGGCGCGGTCCGCCGGGGACCGCGCCGACCGCCGCGCCGACACATCGGCGGGGCGGACCGCGCCGACCGCCGGCGGGTCAGGGCCGGTCGGGGGAGAGCCGGTGGGTCAGCGCCGTGTGCCGGCGACCCGTGCCGGCCGTCCGCACCGCGATGGCCAGCGCCTTGCGCGAACCGGCCAGCACGACCAGCTTCCGGGCCCGGGTGACGGCGGTGTAGAGCAGGTTGCGCTGCAACATCGTGTACGCGCCCATGGTCACCGGCACCACCACCGCCGGATACTCGCTGCCCTGCGACCGGTGCACCGTGATGGCGTACGCGTGCTGCAGCTCGTCGAGCTCGTGGAACTCGTACCCGATGTCCTCGTCCTCGTCGGTGCGCACGGTCAGGGTCTGCTCGTCGGGGTCCAGGGCCGTGACCACGCCGACGGTGCCGTTGAACACCCCGGCCGCGCCCTTGTCGTAGTTGTTGCGGACCTGGATGACCTTGTCGCCGACCCGGAAGACCCGCCCGCCGTGCCGCCGCTCCGGCGCGTTCTCGCGGTGCGGGGCGATCGCCTGCTGGAGCAGGGTGTTCAGGTTGCCGGCGCCGGCCGGCCCGCGCAGCATCGGGGTGAGCACCTGCACGTCGCGGGCGCGCAGCCCGAACCGGCGCGGGATCCGCCGGGTCACGATGTCGACCACCTGCTCGGCGGTGACCTCCGGTTCATCGCTGGGAAAGAGGAAGAAGTCGGGGTGCTCGCCGAACACCGGGGCCTGGCCGGCGTTGATCCGGTGCGCGTTGACCACCACGCCCGACTCCTGCGCCTGCCGGAAGATGCGGGTCAGCCGGACCCGGGGCACCGTCTCGGCGGCGAGCACGTCGCGCAGCACCTCGCCCGCGCCGACCGAGGGCAACTGGTCGACGTCGCCGACCAGCAGCAGGTGCGCGCCGGGCGGCACCGCCTTGACCAGCTTGTTGGCGAGGATCAGGTCCAGCATGGACGCCTCGTCGACCACCATCAGGTCGGCGTCGACCGGGTTGTCCCGGTCGAAGGTGGCGTCCCCGCCGGGGCGTAGCTGCAGCAGCCGGTGCACGGTGGTCGCCGGGTGGCCGGTCAGCTCGGTGAGCCGCTTCGCCGCGCGGCCGGTCGGCGCGGCCAGCACGATCTTCGCCTTCTTCGCCGCCGCCAGCTCGATGATCGACCGGACGGTGAACGACTTGCCGCAGCCGGGGCCGCCGGTCAGCACGGCGACCTTCGAGGTCAGCGCCAGCCGTACGGCCTGCTCCTGCTCGGGGGCCAGCTCCGCCCCGGTGCGGGCCTTCAGCCAGGCCAGCGCCCGGCCCCAGTCCACGTCCGCGAAGGCCGGCATCCGGTCCAGCCGGTCGGTCAGCAGCCGGACCAGGCTCGCCGCGAGGGCCGACTCGGCCCGGTGGAACGGCACCAGGTAGACGGCCGGGATGACCGCCCCCTCGTTGCTCGGGTTCGGCACCGCCTCGCCGACCACGCCGTCCTCGGTCGCCACGAGGTCGGCCAGGCAGGCGGCGACCAGGTCCGCCGGGACCTCCAGGATCGTCGCGGCGTCGGCGACCAGGTTCGGCTCGGGCAGATAGCAGTGCCCGCCGTCGGCGGCCTCGGAGAGGGTGTACCGGATGCCGGCGCGCACCCGCTGCGGGCTGTCGTGCGGGATGCCCACCGCCTTGGCGATGCTGTCGGCGGTGCGGAACCCGATGCCCCACACGTCTGCGGCGAGCCGGTACGGGTCGTCGCGCACGACGGCGATGGACTCGTCGCCGTACTGCTTGAAGATGCGCACGGCGTGCGAGGTGGAGACGCCGACGCCCTGGAGGAAGACCATGACCTCCTTGATGGCCTTCTGCTCCTGCCAGGCCGCGCCGATCGCGGCGGTGCGCTTGCGGCCGAGGCCGTGCACCTCGACCAGCCGGCCCGGCTCCTCCTCGATGATCCGCAGCGTGTCCACGCCGAAGGCGGCCACGATGCGGGCCGCCATCTTCGGACCGATGCCCTTGATCAGGCCCGACCCCAGGTAGCGCTCGATGCCCTGCACGGTCGCCGGCAGGACGGTGGTGCACTGGTGCACCTCGAACTGCCGCCCGTACTTCGGGTGCGAACCCCACCGGCCGACCAGCCGCAGCCGCTCGCCGGGCTGCGCGCCGGGCAGCGTGCCGACGACGGTGAGCAGGTCGTCGCCGGAGCGGTCGGTGGCGACGCGGGCGATGGTGTACCCGGTCTCCTCGTTGACGTACGTGACGCGTTCCAGCACCGCCTCGAGCACGGCGCCGCGCGCGGGGGCGCCGGGGCCGGCCGTGGGTGCGGCTGCGCGGGCGGCGACCGGGGTGGCGGTCGGCGCGGGTGGGGTGGCGGACATCGTGACGATGATGGCAGAACGCCCGCCGTGCCCCGCCCCGCCGGGCCGGGTTGCGGTCCGGTCCGGCGGTTCGGGGCCCGGGGCCGGCCACCGGCGGCCCGGTGCTTCGGGTCAGCGACGCGGCGGCCCGGTTCCCGGGGTCAGCGGCGCGTGGTGGCGACCAGCCCGCCGTTGCGGCGGCGGTGCCGCCAGTACAGGTCCCGGCGGGCCCCCTTCGGGAAGCCGGGCTGCCACGGCTTGATCGGCCCGGCCGGGTGGATGACCGCCGAGTCGGAGAGCTTCCCGCCGAACTCGGGCTCCAGCCGCCAGGCCATCAGGTCGTTCCACTGCCGGGGCAGCCGCAGCCAGTTGCCGTACACGGCGTAGTTGAGGGCGTCCTGGTCCGGGTACCGCGACTCGTGGGCGTGCCGGGCGAGGTACGCCAGCGATTTCTCGGTCACCTCGCACTCCTTCCACCGGGCCACGTCGATGAGCAGCACCCCGGAGTTGAAGTAGAGGGCGTACGGGTCCAGGTCGCGGTATTCGGCCAGGCCGGGGATGCCGCCCATGTCGAGCAGCCGCCGGTTGAACGGGTCCCGGACCGCGCCCAGCGGGGCGCCGCCCATGTCCACGTCGAACAGCGGGGCGAGGCTGTTCGTGCACATCGTGTCGCAGTCCAGGTAGAGCACCCGCCGCACCTCGTCGGGAAGCGCGGCGGGGACCAGCAGGCGCAGGTACATCGCCGGGGACAGGTACGCCATCACCGGGTCGCTGCCCTTCGGCAGGTTCACCACGGAGGTGTCCACCCGCAGGTATTCCACGCCTGCGTCCGGCCCGGCCGCCCGGGTCAGGGCGGCGCGCGCCGAGGGGCTGACGTCGTCGGCCGCGATGAGCCAGTAGCGGACCGCCTGGCCCGGGTTCGATTCGGCGACGGACGCCATGACGACCGCCGCGTGGGCCGCGTACGCGGCGTCGAAGGTCAATGTGAGTTCCACGTGCTCTCCTCCGCACAGGCTGAGCGTAAACTCCGTGAAATGTAAGTAGCGAATTGCGATTTAGGCAAGGAAACTACACATTAGATAACCCGTAATTTGGGTTTCGTGCGAGGTGGGATCATTCGACCCCAGAATTGACCCCTGAATCATCCTTAAGTGCTGGACTTGGTCGGCCGCACACGGTCCGTGAGGATTCCTCGCATAGCCCGGCGTCGTTGCGCCACGGGTCAGGGCAGCGGCCGGCAGATGCCCTGGGCGTGGTCGGTGACCGCCGCGCCGACCACCGTCGCCTCCAGCGGCAGCACCTCCAGGCAGCGCCGCACCGCGGCGGCCATCAGGGCGTTGGGCACGCGCATCGACAGCGTGCAGTGCGGCACCCAGCGCCCCGGTCGGTAGTGCTCGGCCAACCCGACCCCGGCGGCGGCGAGCCGGTCGTGCACGAGCGCCTGGTGGGCCAGCAGGTCGGCCGTGGGCGACGGCCCCAGCCAGAGCACCCGGCCGACGAACTGCCCGGCGTGCTGGAACGACAGCCGCAGCGGCACCGCCACCGTCGTCCCGGCCAGGGCGTCGGCCACCTGGTCCGGGTCCAGTCGCGGGGCCACCGCGAGCGACACGTGCGGCCGGTGCCGCTGCTCCAGCAGGCTGCGCATGCTCTGCACGCCCTCGGACTCCAACGCGTCCCACAGCACCCGGATCCGCCGGGTGGCGTCGGTGTCGAGATACAGCTCCAGCGCGGCGACCACCCGCCCACCCTAGGGCGGGGCCGCGCCGTTGCCGCGAGCAGGTTTGGTCGCCCGCCCGTGCGGTACTGGCGAGGAGACCGCAGGCCCCGGCCGAGGAGGAGCGCGTGGAGATCAGCGGCGTACTGACCGAGACCTACGGCCGACTGCCCGCGCTGGTCCGCGCCGCGGTCGACGGCCTGTCCCCGGAGCAGCTGCGGCGCGCGCCCGCGCCCGGCGCGAACCCGGTGGGCTGGCTGGTGTGGCACCTGACCCGGGTGCAGGACCACCACGTCGCCGACCTGCTCGACACCGAGCAGCTCTGGGTCACCGGCGACTGGGCGGCCCGGTTCGGGCTGTCCGCCGACCCGGACGACACCGGCTACGCGCACACCCCGGACCAGGTCGCCGCCGTCGCGCCGGAGAGCCCCCGGGTCCTCGTCGACTACCACGACGCGGTCGCGGAACGGACCCGGGGATTCCTGGCCGGGCTGCGGCCGGCGGACCTGGACCGGGTGGTCGACGAGGCGTGGGACCCGCCGGTGACCCTCGGGGTCCGGCTGGTCAGCGTCGCCGAGGACGACCTCCAGCACGTCGGCCAGGCCGCCTACGTGCGCGGCCTGCTGCTCACGGGACGATGACCGCGCGGCCCTCCACCGAGCCGTCCTGCAGCCTCCGGTAGGCGTCGACCGCCCGCTCCAGCGGGAACGTGGTGATCTTCGGGCGTACCAGGCCCCGGGCGCCCAGGTCGAGCACCTCGGTCAGCTCCGGCCGGCTGCCCCAGTAGGTGGTCTGGATGCTCACCTCGTACGGCACGGCGAAGAACGACACCGGCAGCGTGCCGCCGGCGATGCCGACGATGGTGAGGTCCCCGAGCGTACGGGCGGCCGCCGCGCCGAGCCGCAGCGTGGCGTCGGCGCCGACGAAGTCGAGGACGACGTCCGCGCCCCGCCCGCCGGGGGTGGCTGCACGGATCTCCTGCGCGGTTTCCTCGCCGGAACGCAGCGTCAGGTCGGCCCCGTACTCCTCGGCCAGCTTCAGCGCCTCGGGGCGGGTGTCCACGGCGATGACCCGGGCCGCCGTCGTGGCCTTGAGGATCTGCACCCCGATGTGGCCGAGGCCGCCGACGCCGATCACCACCGCGGTGCTGCCGGGCGCGAGCTTGTGCCACGACCGGCGGATCGCGTGGTACGGGGTGAGGCCCGCGTCGGTCAGCGGCGCGGCCTGCACCGGGTCGAGCCCCTCGGGCAGCGGCACGATGTGCCGGGCGTCGGGAACCAGCTCGTACTCGGCCATGCCGCCGTCCAGGCCGAGGCCGCCGCCCCCGCCGGGCACCGGCGCGGCGGCGGGGTTCTCGCAGTACGGGTCGACGCCCACCCGGCAGCGGTCGCAGGTGCCGCAGCCCCACGGGCCGTAGACGGCCACGGGCTGGCCGACCTCCAGGCCGGTCACCCCCGCACCGAGGTCGTGCACCCAGCCGGCGTTCTCGTGGCCGAGGGTGAACGGCGGGTTCCAGGGCACCGCCCCGGCGTCGAAATCGTGCATCAGGTGCAGATCGGAGTGGCAGGCCCCCGCCCCGCCGATCCGCACCACCACCTGGCCGGGGCCGGCGGTGGGCTCGGCCACCTCGACCAGCTCGGGTTCGGACTTCCAGCCCGGCAACCGCAGCGCGCGCATGGCTCTCTCCTGTTCCGTCGCTCGGCTCTTGCTGCCGGCGTGCCCGTTCGGCGTCCGGACAAACGGTCGCCGCCGCGCCCGGCCCGGACGGCCCCGGCCGGGATTCACCCGGACCGGGTGAGCCGGGGTCACCCGCCGGGCGGGGATGCTCCGGAGACGACCTGTGTCGTCCGGGAGGGGAGGGCTGATGACCGCGTCCGCCGCGGACTACCTGGCCTGCTGGGTCGGGGGTCGCCACGAGGACCTGCCGGAGAACGTCAGCGGCACGGTGCGCCTCGACATCCGCGACGACGGCAGCACCGACCACTGGTTCCTCACGATCGGTGACCAGCAGGTCGGGGTGAGCCGGTCGGCGGAGGAGGCGGACCTCGTCGTCGCGGGGGACCGGGAGGTGTTCGACCGGCTTGTCGCCGAGGGCACCCACATCGGCGCGGCGCTGGTCCGCAACGACGTCACCGCCCAGGGGGACCTGCGGCTGCTGATGCTGCTGCGCCGGCTGTTCCCCGGCCCGCCCGACGCCCGTCACCCCCGGGAGATGGCGGTCAGGGCGGTCGCCACGCACCGTACGTCGGAGTCGCACGGGGGTGAGCGGCAGTGAAGCAGGAACTGGTCAACGTGCTGACCGGCAACTCCTTCGCGGTCAGCGACGCGCAGGGCGACATGACGCCCGATCCGCTCGCGCCCATCGGCCTCTTCTCGTTCGACACCCGGTTCCTGTCCCGCTGGGTGCTCACCATCGACGGCAAGCGGCTGAAGGCCCTGTCCCGCGACGAGATGACGTACTTCGAGACGAGGTTCGTGCTGGTTCCCGGCGCGGCGAGCCACTATGTCGACGCCGACGTCTCGGTGATCCGGCACCGGTCGATCGACGACAGCTTCAACGAGCGGCTCGTCGTGCTCAACCACTCGGCCGAACCGGCGGACTACACGGTGCGGATGGAGATCGCCTCGGACTTCGCCGACACCGCCGAGATCAAGAAGCCGAGGGAGCGGCGGATCGTCGCCGTCCCGATGCCGGCCGAGGGGCAGCTCCGGCTGTTCTACCAGCGGGAGCGGTTCGCCCGCGAGACCGTCGTGTCGTCCACCGCCCCGGTGGAGGTGGACCCCGGCGGGATGACCTTCCGGATCCGCGTCCCCCCGAACGGCTCGTGGACGACCGACCTGCACATCGGCATGATCATGCGGGGGGCGGGGGCCCGGGACCTGCGGTCCAGCCTGGAGGCCCACCGCGAGCAGATCCGCCGGGACATGCGGGAGGACCTGCGCCGCTGGCACGAGCGCGCCCCGAAGCTGGTCGCCGAGCACGACGGGCTCCGCGCGGCGTACGAGGGGAGCCTCGACGACCTCGCCGCGCTGCGGTACACGCCGTTGTCGATCCGGGGCAAGCTGCCGGTGGGCGGCCTGCCGTGGGCGATGGCGCTGTACGGCCGGGACGCCATGATCACCTGCCTGGAGACGCTGCCGTTCACCCCGGAGCTGGCCCCGCCCACCCTGCGGCTGCTCGCCCTCGGTCAGGGCGGCCGGCTCGACGACCACCGCGAGGAGGAACCCGGCAAGATCGTTGCCGAGTACCGCTACGGCGAGAACGCGGTCTTCGGCGAGTCACCCACCTACCTGCACTACAGCGCGGCCGACACCACCCCGCTGTTCGTGATCCTGCTCGACGAATACGAGCGCTGGTCCGGCGACGCCGATCTGGTCCGCGAGCTGCGCCACCCCGCCCGGATGGCGCTGGACTGGATCGACGAGTACGGCGACATCCTCGGCGACGGCTACGTGCGCTACCAGCGGCGCAACACCCGCACCGGGCTGGAGAACCAGTGCTGGAAGAACTCGCCAGGTGCGATCGTCGATGCCGAGGGACGCGCGCCGGCGCCGCCCCGCGCGACCTGCGAGGTGCAGGGGTACGCGTACGACGCGAAGCGGCGCGGCGCGCGCCTGGCCCGCGAGTTCTGGGACGACCCCGCGTACGCCGACCGGCTGGAACGGGAGGCGGCGGAGCTGAAGGCGCGGTTCAACCGGGACTTCTGGCTGCCCCACCGGGACTACTACGCGCTGGCCCTGGGGCCCGACGGCGAGCCGGTCGACGCGCTCGCCTCCAACATGGGGCACCTGCTGTGGAGCGGCATCGTCGACGAGAAGCGCGCCGAGGCGGTGGCCCAGCACCTCCTCGGGCCACGGCTCTTCTCCGGCTGGGGGGTGCGGACCCTGGCCGACGGGCAGCGGGCCTACAACCCGGTCGGCGCGCACCTCGGCTCCGTGTGGCCGTCGGACAACGCGATCATCGCGGCCGGGCTGCGCCGGTACGGCTGCGACGAGGCGGCGGCCCAGGTCGCGGCCGGCATCTTCGACGTCGTGCAGATGCTGGGCAACCCGGTGCCGGAGGTGATCGCCGGCTACCACCGCGACCTCACCCGCTTCCCGGTCCAGCTCCCGCACGCCGGCCGGCCCCAGTCGTGGTCGTCGGGCGCGCTGCTGATGCTGCTCGGCACCGTCCTCGGGCTGTCGCCCTGCGGCGAGAGCCTGCTGGTCAACCCGGCACTGCCGAAGGGCGCCGGGCGGATTGAGCTGCTCGACATCCCGGGCCGCTGGGGGCACGCCGACGCGTACGGCCGGGACCGCGCGCCGGGAGACCGGGGCCCCCGCCCACGCCTCCGCTGAGCCGCGCCGCGCCGCGCTGTGCCGTGCCGTGACGAGGGCCGGCTGCCCGCGTCGACCACTCTCGGTGATATCCCCGAGTTGGCTGCGACGCTGCCGACTGCCTGACCCTCCGTCACGCCGCTCCGGCCCGCCGAACAACCTCACGCTCCCTTTGCTCTGCACCCATATACGCGACACCTGCAATAAGCTGCTTGAATTAAGGTGAATGGATGTTTGAGGGTCTGCTCGATCTTTGCGCTGTGTGACCGATGCGTATGTGGGTGCAGAGCAAAGGGGTTGGCTGCAATGGTGGGCTTGCCTGGCTGACGCGTCGCTCTACGTAACGGGTGGATGGCGGGTGCCGGGCGCGGAGGCAGCACGGCCGGCCGTGCCAGCGATCACCTGGGAAGCAGCTGTCGGGCCCTGGCCACGCCGGCCCGCCCTCGGTCCTGGCCCCGGCCCATCCCCGGCCCTGGCCTCGCCCCGGCCTTGCCCCGGCCCCGGCCCATCCCCGGCCCCGGCCTCGCCCCGGCCCGGCCTTACCCCGGTCAGCGCGCGGTGGGCAAGGACGCGGACGGGTCGGCCGGGGCCGGTCGGCCTGCCGATGCCGACGGGGCTCCCGGTGCCGGCGGGATCGCCGGCCCCGACGTCACCGGGACCGACGGGGCTGTCGGCAGCGACGGATTCCCCGGCGACGCGGGGACCCCTGGCGGCGGCCCTACCGGCAGCGAGGGGGTGGCCGGGGACCGGCCGGGCCGCCCGTCCGGCCCGCCGTCGCCGCCCGACCGGACCGTCGGGGTGGGCGTGGGCGTGGGCACCGGGGTCGGCGTCGGGGCGGCGGAGCCGGACGACGCCGCGAGCGCCTCGGCGCACCAGTTCAGCACGCGGTCCCGGCCGCCGGCGGCGGAGACCAGGTCCGCGTAGCGCGGCTCGGCCAGGGCGCGGTCCACCGTGGCCTCGGCGCGCAGCCGGTGACAGAGCACGACCAGTGGGGTTGGCGGGACCCGGCGGTCGCGGATCCCCCCGGGCGGGCCGGCCGTCCGCCCCGCCGCCCCGCTCGGCGCGGCCTGCCCGCTCGCCGGCGCCCCTACCGGCTCGCCCGCCCCACCCAGCGGCTGGGGCAGCGCGCCGTGGGCGGCGGCGAGCGCGACCCCGCCGGTCGCGGCGACGGCCAGGGCCGCGAGCGCGGCCTTCGCGCTCAACAGTCCGGCGAGGAGCGAGGGCCGGGCGCGGGCCGCGGTGACCGGCGCGGTCGAAGCGGCGCGGGCCAGGCGGTAGGCGTGCAGGGCAGCGCCCTCGCCGCGTAGCTCGTCGGGGCGGGGGGCGGCGCGGACCGCCGCCAGGAGTCGGACCAGCGGCTCCGGGCCGCCCCGGGGGCTGCCGACGGAGCCGGCGACGGGGCCGCCGACGGAGCTGGCGAGCAGGCGCTCGACGGTCTCCTGGTCCATCCGGTGTGCGTTCATCTCGTGTCCCTCAGCGCCATCGGGCGCGCGGGCGTCACATCGCCACCGGAACGGACCAGCTCAGCCCATCGTCTTCGCGCCGTCGATGGCCTCACGGAGGATGTCGGCGTGCCCGGCGTGCTGGGACGTCTCGGCGATCACGTGCAGCAGCACCCGGCGCACCGACCAGCTCGCCCCGGGCTCGAACCAGGGAGCGGCGGGCAACGGGTGGGCGGCGTCCAGGTCGAGCGTGGCGACCAGCTCGTCGGTCGCCGAGGCCACCCGGGCGTAGCGGTCGAGCAGGGCCGCCAGGGTGTCGTCCATCCGGAAGCCGTCGGCCCAGTCATCCTGGCCGGCCTGCATCGCCTCGGCGCCGTGCACGGCGAACCGCAGCCACGTCTGCTCGATGAGGGCGACGTGTTTGATCAGGCCGCCGAGGCAGAGCTCGCTGACGGTGCTGCGCAGTGCGGCCTGCTCGTCGGTGAGGCCGTCCACGGTCCTGCGCAGGAAGGCGCGCTGCTGGCGCAGCGCCTGCAACAGGTCGGGCCGCTCGCCGGTGCGGAACTGCTCGGGACTGGTCATGCCACCGTCCTTCCTGGTCACGTCCCGACCAACCTATGCAGACCCACCGACACTTCCGCCACGCCCGGCCCTCCGGGCGGCAGCCGCCGCTCCGGTTGCCGATCCGCCCGGGGCGCGGTCCACTGATCCACATGGGTGAGATCAGGGTGGGCACGTCCTCGTGGGCCGACCAGCTGCTGCTGCGCTCCGGGTGGTATCCGCGCGCCGTCAACACCCCCGCCGGCCGCCTCGGCTTCTATGCCGAACGGTTCGGGCTGGTCGAGGTGGACACCTCCTACTACGCGGTGCCCGTGCCGGAGACCACCGCCGGGTGGGTGGCCGCCACCCCGCCCGGCTTCACCTTCGACGTCAAGGCGTTCAGCCTCTTCACCGGCCACCCGACGCCGGTCTCGGTGCTGCCCCGGGACCTGCGCCCGGCCGGCGGCCCGTCGCGCGTGCGCCGCCGGGACCTGCCCGCCGGGGCGTACGACGAGCTGTGGAGCCGGTTCCGCGCGGCGCTGGAGCCGATCGCGGCGGCCGACCGGCTCGGCGCGGTGCTGTTGCAGTTTCCACCGTGGCTGGCGCGCAGCGCCGCCGCCGAGCGGCGCATCGTCGAGACCGCCGCGCGGCTGCGCCCCTGGCGGGTGAGCGTCGAGCTGCGGCACGGCTCCTGGTTCGCCGACGAGGCCGCCGCGCTGCGCACGTTGACCCTCCTGCGCGAGCACGACCTCTCCTTCGTCTGCGTGGACATGCCACAGGGGTTCGCCTCGTCGGTGCCGCCGATCCTGGTCGCCACCGCGAACCCGGCCGTGGTCCGGTTCCACGGCCACAGCGCGGCGTGGGAGAGCGGCGACAAGCAGGACAAGTTCCGGTACGCCTACGGCGAGCGGGAGCTGCGCACCTGGGCGGAGCTGCTGACCGGGCTGGCCGACGGCGTCGACGAGCTGCACGTGTTGTTCAACAACTGCTGCGGCGACCGGGCCCAGCGCGACGCCGCCCGGCTGGCCGAACTCCTCGGCCGGGCGGCCCTCGCGTCCACCGGGGTCAGCCGCGGCGGCTGATCCCCTCCGGGTGCATGCCGGTCGTCTCCGCCAGGGCGCCGCCCCTGCCCCGCCCGTGGCTGGGCGGGGCAGGGGCGGCGCGCGGCGGACGGTCAGCGGCCGGACATGGCCATCTGGCGCTTGGCCGCGCCCATCGCGGCCACCTTGCCGATGGTCTTCGGCGCGCTCGCCAGCCCGCCGACCCGGCCGATCATCCCCCGGAACACCTGGCCGGGCTTCTGCTGCTCGCTCATGTAGGCGGTGACCACCACCAGCGCGCCGGTGAGCGCGGGAATGGTCCACTGGAGCAGCCGCATCTGCCGCTGGTAGGAGGCCACGTCGGCCGGCGTCTGCGGGTTCGGTTCGGTGATCCCCTCGACCGAGGGGCCGCCGGCCCGTTGCAGCCGCATGCCGAGCAGCCGGCTGTAGCCGGTGACCGCCAGCGCGCCCACCGTGAGGGCCGTCTTCACGGCGCTCATCCGGCCCACCCCGGACTGGGCGAGCATGCGGGGGCTCTCGGTCGCCAGTTCGCCGACCGCGCCGGCCAGGTGGGCCCCGATCGCCGCCGCGTTGACCGGCGTCCACCGGGACCATCCGGCGGAGGCCACCGGGAGCCGCTGGGTCGAGTCGTCGATCTGTGCCGCCGCGCCGTTGACGCCGAGCGCCCCCATCAGCGAGCCGCCGAACCAGGCGGCGAGGCCGAGGTCGTGCATCGAGCGCAGGGCGGTGTGTCGTTCGGACATCTGATCCCCTTCCACCGTACGGGCGCAGCGGCATACCCGCCGATCGCGGGAGTACGCCCCGGGACGGGAAGCCGGATGTCAGGCCCCGGGCAGGTCGGCCGCCCACGCCGCCACCCGGGCGGCGACCGGCCCGCTGGCGCGTACCCAGGTGAAGTGGTCCAGCGGGGCGCCCGCCCGCGCCGCCGTGAGGCGCTCGCGCACGACGGTGGCCGCGGCGAGCTTGCCGCAGAGGTGGTCCACCGTGCCGTGCGGGGTGTACTGGTCGTCGTCGACGCTCACCGCGAGGACCGGTACGTCCAGCGTGCGCAGCGCCGCCTCGACGTCCACGCCGTCCAGGGCGGGGAAGCGGCCGGCGCGCGCGGTGTGCGCCCAGTCCCGGATCACCCCGCGCGCCTGCCGGCCGCCGAACCCCCAGCCCGGCCAGACGCCGAGCAGCCGGGCGGTGGCGGCGATCCCCTGGGTGTACGGCAGGACCCCGAACCGGCGTGGGCCGGGATAGTTGCGCCAGTAGGGGACGCCGACGGCGACCAGGGCCAGCCCGTCCACCGCGCCGGTGCCGTGCAGGGCCAGGTGCAGCAGGGCGGCCTGGCCGCCGAGGGAGTGCCCGAGCAGGATCGTGGGCCGGCCGTCCAGCCGGGGCTTCAGCGCGGCCAGCACCGCGCCCACGTCGGCGGCCAGCTCGGCGTAGCCGTACCGGCAGGCGCGGCTCGGCGCGGGCGTGCTCTCCCCGCTCCCGCGCAGGTCGGCGACGACCACGGCGAGGCCGGCGGCCCGCAGGTGCGCGGCGAAGGGGCGGTAGTAGCGGGCGCGCACCCCCATGGCGGGCCAGATCACCACGACCGGGGCGCCGGGGGCCCCGTCGGGCTCGGGGTAGACCTGCACCCCGAGCCGGGCCCCATCGACGTCGACGTACTCCTGCGTGTACTCCCCGGGCGCGCTCACCGGCCCAGCCTACGGCCGTAAGCTACCGGCGGGTAGCCAGGGTGGGTGGTGCGGACCCGTCAGGCCATCGCCGGCGCCGGCCGGGCGGCGGCGCCCACCGACGCGTACACGGCGCCGAGCTGCTCGGCGCAGCGCCGCCAGGAGTACCGGCTGCGGATCCGGTCCAGCGCCGCCGTCGCGTACGCGAAGCGGCGCACGTTGTCGGCGAGCAGCCGGCGGATCGCCACGCCCAGCGCGCGCGGGTCGCGCGGCGGCACCAGGTCGCCGGTGAGCCCGTCGACGACGGTGTCGGCGATGCCGCCCACGTCGGTGCCGATCACCGGCACCCCGCAGGCCATGCCCTCCAGCGGGGTCACCCCGAACGGCTCGTGCCAGCTGGCGGCGACCAGCACGTCCGCCGAGCGGTACCAGGCGGCCAGCTCCGCGCGGGGGACCGCACCGACCAGCCGGACCCGGTCGGCCACCCCGCACGACTCGGCGAGCGCGGTCAGCCGGCGGGCGAAGCCGTCAGCGGGCAGCAGCCCCGCCGGCGGGCCGCCGACGATCACGCACTCGGCGTCCGGCACGGCCGGCATCGCCCGGACGACCTCCTGGAGGCCCATGCGCTCCGCCAGCCGCCCGACGGTGAGCACGCGCGGGCGGGCCGGGTCGCGCGGGGCGACCGGGCCGTCCGGGCGGAAGATCCGCTCGTTGACCCCGGCCGGGACCAGCGCCATCCGGGACCGGGGAACGCCGAGGCGGACCAGCTCGCCGACCTCCTCCTGGGACTGCACGACCACCCGGTCCACCGCCCGGCCGAGGGCGCGCTCGTAGCCGAGCCGCCCCGGTGGGCCGGCGTGCCGGGGGTCCCGCTGCCGCCGGGCCGCCGCCGCGCCCAACGCGTGGTACGTCAGCACCACCGGAACCCCGGCGCGACGTCCCGCGTGCACGGTGGCCAGCCCGCTCGTCCAGAAGTGGGCGTGCGCGACGTCGGGCAGCCAGCCGCCGTCGCGCCACTGGCCGGCCAGCCACCGGCCGAACTCGCCCAGGTGCGGCAGCAGCTCGTCCGAGGGCAGCCGGCGGGCCGGGCCCGCCGGCACGTGCCACACCTGGTAGCCGTCGCCGGTGGGCACCGCGTCGGGCAGGGCGGGGGAGTCGCGGCGGGTGTAGACGCGCACGTCGTGGCCCTGGCCGACCAGCTCGGCGGCCAGCTCCGCCACGTGGGCGTGCTGCCCGCCGGCGCCCTCCCCGCCGGTGGCCCCGTCTCCGACGCCCTGCCCTCCGGCGCCCTGCTCCCCGAGCACGGCGAGCGGGCTGGCGTGCTCCGAGATCATCGCGATGCGCATGGCAGAGTCCCTACCCTCGCCCCCGCCGCCTAACCGGCGCACCGCCGACTTCTCGCGATGCCGGTCCCGGCCGCAGCGTCAGTCCGCGTCGCGGAGCATGCCGGGGCCGAACACCTCGTAGGCGATCCGGTCATGCGGGAAGCCCCGGCGCAGCAGGCCGCCCCGGACCTGGTTCATGAACGGCAGCGGCCCGCACAGGTGCACGTGGGCGTCGGCGGCGAGCGGGATCAGCTCCGGGTCGACCCGCCCCGGGGTGACCCGCACGGGCAGCTCGGTGAGGGAGCCGTCGGCCCCGTCCGGGTCCTCGTACCAGAGCGCGGTCCGCAGGTTGGGCAGGGCGTGGTGCAGCCGGGGCAGCTCGTCGCGCAGCGCGTGCGCGGTGCCGGCCCGGTCGGCGTGCACCAGGGTCACCGGCCGCTGCGGCGCGGTGACCGCCAGGTGCTCCAGCGCGGACATCGCCGGGGTGAGCCCGATGCCGGCGCTGACCAGCACCAGCGGCCCGTCCCCGGCCACCGCGCTGACCTCACCGAACGGCGGGCTCAGCCGCAGCGTGTCGCCCACGGCGACCCGGTCGTGCAGGAAGGTGGAGACCATCCCGTCGGGCGCGCCGGCCACGCCGCGTACCCGCTTGACGGTGATCCGCCAGCGCGCCGCCCCCGGGCGGCCGGAGAGGCTGTACTGCCGGATCTGCTGACCCCGGTCGCCGTCGAGGTCGACCGCGACGGAGACGTACTGGCCGGGGACGAAGCCGGGCACGTCGCCGCCGTCGGCCGGCGCCAGGCCGAAGGAGACCACGTCCGCGGTCTCCCGGGTCCGTTCGACCACCCGCCACGCCCGCCAGACCGACCCGCCCTCGACGACCCCCGCGCCCTGGTAGAGCCGCGCCTCCCGGGCCACCAGCTCGCAGGCCAGCAGCCAGTACGTCTCGTCCCACGCCGCGACGACCTCCGGGGTGACCGCGTCCCCGAGCACCTCGCCGACGGCGGCGAGCAGGTGCCGCCCCACGATGGTGTACTGGGCCGGCGTGATGCCGAGCGAGGCGTGCTTGTGCGCGATCCGGTCCAGGATCGGCCCCCACGGCACGTCGCTGAGGCCGACCAGGTGCTCCGCGTACGCGACGACGGCGGCGGCCAGCGCGGCCTGCTGCGCCCCGGTGGCCTGGTTGCCCCGGTTGAACAGGTCCAGCAGCTCCGGATGGGCGGCGAACATCCGCTGGTAGAACCGGCCGGTGATCGCCGCGCCGTGCGCCTGCACCGCGGGCAGGGTCGCCCGTACCACTGCTGCCGAAGATTCCGTGAGCACGTTTCCTCCTGCGGTTGGGCCGGCTTCGTCCCGCCGGGCTCCCGATGTGCCCAATAAACAGGAATCAGAGATTCCTCTTCAGGGTCGAAGGTCCCGGGTCGGGGGTCGTCCGGATCACAGCGGGCACCGGCCTTCCGGCCCGTGCCGCAGGACGGATCCGCTGGCTAGGGTCGGTGCGTGAAGCTCAACCGGTCCACCGACATGGCGCTGCGCATCGCCATGCTGGCCGCCGTCACCCCGGCGCGCACGACGGTGGACGAGCTCGCCGAGCGGCTCGCGCTGCCCCGCAGCCACGTCGCCAAGGTCGTCCAGCGCTTGCAACGCCTCGGGGTGCTGGTGACCATCCGGGGCCGCTCGGGTGGGGTGGCCATCGCCGAGGCGGCCGGTCAGCTCACCGTGGGCGCCGTCGTCCGCGCCTTCGAGGGCGACGACGAGGTGGTCTCCTGCGAACAGCCGGCCTGCCCGCTGGCGGTGGACTGCCGGCTGCGCGGGCAGTTGCGCCGCGCGCAGGCCGCGTTCCTCGCCGTACTCGACGAGACGCGGCTGGCCGACCTGGTCGACGGACCGGCGGGCCCGCTGCTGCTCACCCTCGGCCCCCGGCCGACCCCGCCGCCGGCCGCCGTGCCGCTCTGAGCGACCCGCCCGCGACCGGGCTAGGCTCGAACGAGCGAGAGGGGGATGCGATGTCCGGGGTCTCCCGTCCGATCTTCGCCCGGCGCTACGGGCGGGCCACCGACGTGCTGGACCGGCTCGGGGTCGGCGCGCACCGCCGCCGGCTCGCGGCCGGCCTGCGCGGCCGGGTGGTCGAGGTGGGCGCCGGCAACGGCCGGGCCTTCGCGCACTACCCGCCGACGGTCGCCGCCGTGCTCGCCGTCGAGCCGGAACCCCTGCTGCGCCGGGCCGCGCGGGACGCCGCCACCGCCGCGCCGGTGCCGGTCACCGTGGCGGCCGGGGTGGCCGAGGCGCTGCCCGTCGCCGACGGCCGCGCCGACGCCGTCGTGTTCTCCCTGGTGCTCTGCTCGGTGCCGGACCAGGCCGCCGCGCTGCGCGAGGCCCACCGGGTGCTGCGCCCCGGTGGGCAGCTGCGCTTCTTCGAGCACGTACGCGCCGAGCGGCCCGGCGCCCTGCGCTGGGCGCAGCGCCTCGTCGACGCCACCTGCTGGCCGCTGGTCTGCGGCGGCTGCCACACGGGGCGGGACACCGTCGCCGCGATCGAGGCGGCCGGCTTCACGCTGACCGACCTGCACCGGTTCCGCTTCCCCGACACCCCGATCCCGCTGCCGCCCTCCCCGCACGTCCTCGGCGCCGCCCGCCGTGGTTAGCGACGGTTAGGAAGGGCCCCCTGTACAACAGAATGCGTTAACAAGGGGCCCTTCCTTGCGCCTCAGCTGACGGTGATCGTGCCGTCGGCCGCGCGGACGCAGGCGACGGCCCGGTTGGCGGCGACGGCC
Organism: Micromonospora haikouensis; assembly: GCF_900091595.1. GTDB lineage: Bacteria > Actinomycetota > Actinomycetes > Mycobacteriales > Micromonosporaceae > Micromonospora > Micromonospora haikouensis. The sequence continues at coordinate 72,605 of NZ_FMCW01000020.1, read as the reverse complement.
GCGCCGGCCAGGCAGCGCCCCAGCGCCTTGTGCCCGGCCACGTTCGGGTGCCACGACTCCTGGCAGGTCTGGAAGTACGAGACGCAGGTGTTGGCGATCCGCTGAATGTCGATCTTGTCCTTGCCCGAGAGGCTGGTCACGAAGCTGCCGCTCGGGCCGTCCATCAGCCGGATCGGCGTGGCGAGCGCACCCGACGGGCTGGTCGGCTGCTCGCACAGCCGGGCGCCGTCGAACGCCCGCTGCACGTTCAGGTAGACCAGGTCGTCGGCCGGGAACTCGGTGGCCAGGCTGTCGCGCACCGAACGGACCATCGTGCCCAGGCCGGTGGAGAAGCGGTGCCCCGGCGCGAGGCTCGCGCGGTGGATCGGGCAGCCGGCCGCGTACCGCTCCGCGCCCAGGTCACGGAACTTGTCCCGGTCGTCTTCCCGGCCGTCCTCCTCCCAGTAGTTCGAGGCCAGGTCGAACGGCAGCGGGTTGGTGTAGTCCTGGAACACGACCCGGTGCTGGCCGTCGGCGTCGACCTGGTCGAGGGTGGCCAGCAGCTGCCGTACGGCGGCCGTGGTCTCCGCCGTGGCCGCGCTGAACTGCGCCGAGGTGGCCAGGTCGGCGTCGCTGCACGGCTCCTGCGGCACCGGCCCGCCCAGATACGCCCAGAACTCCCACCAGCCCGTCCACGCGTCGGCGATGAACCGGTTGGCGCACTTCTCCGCCACGCTGCCGAAGGTGAACGAGCTGTTGTTCGAGCCGAGGCCGACCAGCACCAGGTCGATGTCGTGGGTCTGGGCGACCGCGCGGAGCTGGTCGAGCTGCGAGGCCACCGAGCGGCCCTTGGCCCGGTTGACCGAGGCCCCGGCGATGTCGTACGGCTGGCCGCCCGAGCAGGCCAGGTTGAACCGGTCGGTGATGCCCGGCAGGTCGGCCTGGAACAGCGACGCGTTGGGCGAGCGGTGGCAGAAGTACGCGTTGCTGTTCGGCGCGTCCCAGCCGGGGAAGCCCTGGCTGACGCCGTTGACGTCCACGACCGGGGAGTACGACCCGGCCCCCTCGCCGCTGATGAAGCTGTCGCCGAGCGCCACGGCCGCGGTGGGGAGGCCGGCCGCCGCCGGGCCGGCTGGCGCGACGGCGGTCGACAGCGCCGCCGCCGCGACGGTCAGCACCGCCGCGAGCGCGGTACGACGGAACACGGACATGCGCGTCCTCCATCCATCCATGGAAATATGAAAGTTTCTACGAGACGGTGATCACATCACGGGCGCGTGACGGGCGTCAACGGCCGGTGACCGGATCAGGGGGTCGCCCGACCGAGGGCCGGCGGCCGGCCGGCGTACCGCCGGGAGGCGGGATGAACCGCGGACCCGGCGGCGTTGACCCCGGGTGTCGGGGAGTCCGCGGGCCCGCCGCCGGACGGCCCGCACCGCAGGCGGCGCGGCCCGAGGTGCGGGGTGCCGGCGTCCTGTCCCACCTGCCCGTTAGGCTCGCTGCGGCGCGCCGCGCGAGGTGATCGAGCCGGTGAGCGGCACCACCACCGCCGAGACCTGGGAGTACGACCAGTTGACCGCACAGCCTGAGACGCTCTACGGGGCCGACGACCTGACGCACCTCGAGGGGCTGGACGCCGTCCGCAAGCGCCCCGGCATGTACATCGGCTCGACCGATAGCCGTGGCGTGGGTCACCTCGTCAACGAGATCCTCGACAACTCCACCGACGAGGGTGTCGCCGGTCACGCCACGCGCGTCGAGGTGATCCTGCACGCCGACGGCTCGGTGCAGGTCGACGACGACGGCCGGGGCATCCCCACCGACGTGCATGCCAAGTCCGGCATCTCCGGCGTCGAGCTGGTGCTCACCCGGCTGCACGCCGGCGGCAAGTTCGGCGGCTCCGGCTACAAGACCTCCGGCGGCCTGCACGGCGTCGGCGCGTCCGCCGTCAACGCCCTCTCCCGGCGCTTCGACGTCACCGTGCGCCGGGGCGGCAAGGTGCACGCCATGTCGTTCCGGCACGGCGTGCCCGGCGTCTTCGCCGGCCCCGGCCCCGACGCCGCCTTCACCCCCGGCCCCGGCCTCCAGGTCCTCGGCGCGATGAAGCGCGGCCAGCGCACCGGCACCTCGATCCGCTACTGGCACGACGCCCGCTACTTCGAGACCGGCGCCACGCTCGACGTCGAGGCCGTCCGGCTCAAGGTGCGCAACACCGCGTTCCTGGTCCCCGGCGTGAGCTACCTGCTGCGCGACGAGACCGGCGAGGAGCCGGTCGAGGAGACCTTCCACTTCCCCAACGGCCTCACCGACATGGTCGAGTTCCTCGCCCCGGCCGGCGACCGGCCGGTCTCCGGCACGCTGCTGGTCGCCGGCGAGGGCACCTACCGGGAGAACGCCGCCGACGCCAACGGCGTCATGCAGTCCAACGTGCAGCGCCGGGCCGAGGTCGAGATCGCGTTCCGCTGGGGCACCGGCTACGACCGCACCGTCGAGTGCTTCACCAACACCATCCGCAACGCCCACGGCGGCACCCACCGCAAGGGTTTCGAGCGGGCCCTGGCCCGCACCCTCGCCGAGGCGGCCCGCTCCGCCCGGGGCCTGCTGCGGCCCAAGGAGGACGCGCCCACCCTGGACGACGTCCTGGAGGGCATGACGGCCGTGGTGCACGTGCGCATCCCCGAGCCGCAGTTCACCTCGCAGACCAAGGACGAGCTGTCCACCGCCGGCATCACGAAGGTGCTCCAGGGCCTGGTGGAGGCGCACGTCAAGGCGTGGCTGGAGGACCGCCGCACCAAGGCCGAGGCCCGCACGGTGCTCCAGAAGATCGTCGACGCGGCCCGGGTCCGGCTCACCCAGAAGCAGCAGAAGGACGCGGCCCGCCGCAAGACCGCCCTGGAGGGCGCGTCGATGCCGCCGAAGTTGGTCGACTGCCGCGCGACCGGGGTGGATCGGAGCGAGCTGTTCATCGTCGAGGGCGACAGCGCACTCGGGTGCTTCACCGGCGACACGATGGTCGCCCTGGCGTCGGGCCGGAGCCGGTCCTTCGCTGATCTCGCCGCCGACTGGGCGCAGGGCATCAGCCACTTCGGCTACACCACCAACAAGGCCGGCCGCGTCGTCGTCGCTCCGCTGGTGGAGCCCCGGCTCACGAAGCGCGACGCCCCGCTGGTGCGGGTCACCATCGACAACGGCGAGATGGTGCGCTGCACCCCCGACCATCTGTTCCGCCTGCGTGACGGCTCCTACCGGCGTGCCGACGCGCTGGCGCCGGGCGACTCCCTGATGCCGCTCTACCGCAGCCTGTCCAGCAAGGCGGAAGGGCAGAAGCTCCAGGGGTACGAGCGGGTCTGGATGAACGACAAGGAGGAGTGGGTCTACACCCACTACCTGGCGGACGCGTGGAACCTGCGGCACGGCCGGGACAGCGCGACCAACGGCAACGTCCGCCACCACATCGACATCGACAAGCGCAACAACGACCCGCGCAATCTGCGGAGGATGACGTGGGCGGACCACTCCGCCCTGCACGCCGCGATGATGGGTGAGCACGTCCACGCCGGCTGGCGCGAGTGGTTCGCCAACGGCGGCCGTGAGATCCGCTCGGCGATGCTCACCGCTCAGTGGCGGGACCCGGCCTTCCGTGAGGCATGCCTCGCCCGCCTGTTCACGCTCAACGAGTCCCCCGCGTTCCGGGCCAAGCTGGAGCAGGCCTTCCAGGACTGGTACACCGCGCTCAGCCCGGACGAGCAGCGCGCCTACGCCGAGCGGATGCGCGAGCGGCAGGCCACCTACTGGTCGCAGCCGGAGCACCGGGAGGCGGCGGCCGAGCGGGTCCGCCGGTTCTTCGTCGACCCGGCCCGACGGGCGGAGTGGCGGGAACGCTCGCTTCGGCAGTGGCAGGACCACGACCTGCGGGCCTGGCGGTCCGGCAAGACCGTCGAGCAGTTCGCAGACCCCACGGAGCGCGAGCGCCAGCGCAACGCGGTGTCCGCCTGGCATCGGAACAACCCGCAGTTCGGTGAGCAGCACTCCCGTCGGATGCGGCAACGGATGACCGATCCGGACACCGGCCACCTCGCCCGCGTGCAGGCCGGACGCGCCCGGTACGTCGCGTCCGTGCCCCGCGAGGACCGGGTGGCCCGACAACTTGAGGGTCGCCGCCTGGCCGCGCTGCGTCGTCTCGCGCCCCTGCTGTCGCTCGCCGACGAGGATCTGGCGGCTGCCTACGAGGCGGAGCGGGTGCGGACCGCCCGGACCGGTCTGCGCTTCGACAGGCTGCTGGACCTCTACGACGGAGACTACGGGCGGTTGCGCGAGGCGGCCTCCCTGGTGAACCACCGTGTGGTGTCGGTCGAGCCGCTGGACGAGACGGCGGATGTCTACGACCTGACGGTCGACGGCTACCACAACTTCGCCCTCGAAGCCGGTGTGTTCGTCCACAACAGCGCCCGCGTCGCGCGTACCGCCGAATATCAGGCGCTTCTGCCGATCCGCGGCAAGATCCTCAACGTGCAGAAGGCCAACCTCCAGCAGGTGCTGGACAACGCCGAGTGCGCCGCGATCGTCCAGGTGCTCGGCGCCGGCTCCGGCCGCACCTTCGACCTGTCGTCCATGCGCTACGGCCGGGTGCTGATCATGGCCGACGCCGACGTGGACGGCGCGCACATCCGCACCCTGCTGATCACCCTGTTCGCCCGGTACATGCGCCCGCTGATCGAGGCCGGCCGGCTCTACGCCGCGATGCCGCCCCTGCACAAGATCACCACCAAGGGGCGCAACCCGCAGACGACCTACACGTACACCCAGGCGGAGATGGAGGCGACGGTCCGCAAGCTGGAGAAGGCCGGCAAGCAGATCGTCACCCCGATCCCCCGGTTCAAGGGCCTCGGCGAGATGGACGCCGACGAGCTGTGGGACACCACGATGAACCCGGCGACCCGGGCGGTGCGCCGGATCACCCTCGACGACGTCGACGCCGCCGAGCGGATCCTGGAGCTGCTGATGGGGGAGAAGGTCGAGCCGCGCCGCAACTGGCTGATCGAGTCCGCCGACCGGGTCGACCGGGACGCGATCGACGCATGACGACCATCCGCCCCTGCCCCGCCCCGGCCCGCCGGGACGACCGTCGCCCGACCGTGGCCCGCCGAGGAGAGAGCTGAACCATGGCACGCCGTAAGAACACCGGTCCCCGGGCGGACCTGGCCGCCTTCGACCAGGCCGGCGCGCGGGTCTTCGACAACCCGCTGGTCACCGAGGTCTCCGACTCCTACCTGGAGTACGCGTTCTCGGTCATCCACTCCCGAGCCCTGCCCGACGCGCGCGACGGCCTCAAGCCGGTGCACCGGCGCATCCTCTACTCGATGCACGAGGCGGGGCACCGCCCCGACCGGGCGCACGTGAAGTCGGCCCGGGTGGTCGGCGACGTGATGGGCCGCTACCACCCGCACGGCGACACCGCGATCTACGACGCGATGGTCCGGCTCGCCCAGGACTTCTCGCTCAACGTCCCGCTCATCGACGGACATGGAAACTTCGGGAGCCCGGACGACGGCCCGGCCGCGGCGCGCTACACCGAAGCGCGGATGTCGCACGAGGCGATGCTGCTGGTCGGCGAGCTGGGCGAGAACACGGTCGACGTCGAGCCCAACTACGACGGCTCGCTCACGCAGCCGACGGTGCTGCCGGCGGCGTTTCCCAACCTGCTGGTCAACGGCGCGTCCGGGATCGCGGTCGGGATGGCGACCAACATGATCCCGCACAACCTGGCCGAGGTCGTCTCCGCCGCCCGGTGGCTGATCAACCACCCGGACGCCGACCTGGACAAGCTGATGGAGTTCGTGCCCGGCCCCGACCTGCCGACCGGCGGGGTGCTGCTCGGCCTCGACGAGGTGCGCCGGGCGTACGAGACGGGGCGCGGCGTGGTGCGGATGCGCGGGCGGGTGGAGATCGGCCCGTTGGAGGGCAGCCGGGGCCGGCAGGCGATCACCGTGGTCGAGCTGCCGTACGGCGTGGGCGCGGAGAAGGTCATCGCCGCGATCACCAACGAGGTCAACAAGACCAAGCGGCTCACGGGCATCGCCGACGTCAAGGACCTCACCGACCGCGAGAACGGCACCCGCCTGGTCGTCGAGTGCAAGGTGGGGGTCAACCCGCAGGCGCTGCTGGCCGACCTCTACCGGCTGACCCCGCTGGAGCAGTCGTTCGGCGTCAACAACCTGGTCCTGGTCGACGGGCAGCCGCAGACGCTGGGGCTGAAGGCGCTGCTGGAGGTCTTCCTGCGGCACCGCTACGACGTGGTGACCCGGCGCAGCGCCTACCGGCGGCGTAAGCGGGAGGAGCGGCTGCACCTGGTCGACGGCCTGCTGATCGCCCTGCTCGACATCGACAAGGTGGTCCGGCTGATCCGGGGCAGCGACGACGCGCAGGCCGCCAAGGACGGCCTGATGCGCCAGTTCAAGCTCTCGGACATCCAGGCCAGTTACATCCTGGACACCCCGCTGCGCCGGCTGACGAAGTTCGACCGGATCGAGCTGGAGGCCGAGCAGGAGCAGTTGCGCAAGGAGATCGCGCAGCTCTCCACGATCCTCGACGACGAGAAGGTGCTGCGGAAGGTCGTCTCCGACGAGCTGGCCGCCGTGGTGAAGAAGTTCGGCACCGAGCGGCGCACCACCCTGGTCGACGGGGACCTGAAGGAGGTGCTGGCCGCGTCCGCGCCGGCCGGTCCCCTGGAGGTGGCCGACGACCCGTGCCAGGTGATCCTTTCGGCCACCGGCCTGGTCGCCCGCACCGCGGCCGAGTCGGAGGAGGCGTCCGAGGGGCGTCGGCGCAGCGGTCGGGTCAAGCACGACGCCGTACGCGCGCTGGTGCACTCCACGGCCCGGGGGCGGGTGCTGCTGGTGACCAGCGCCGGCCGGGCGTTCAAGATCGACGTTCTGCCGCTGCCGGTGCTGCCGGAGCAGGCCGGCACGGTGTCGCTGCGCGGCGGCATGTCCGCCGCCGAGCTGGTGCCGCTGGAGCCGGGGGAGTCGGTGGTGGGGCTGGCCCCGCTGGGCGCGACCGGGGAGGGCTCGCCGGGGCTGGCGCTGGGCACGCGGCAGGGCGTGGTGAAGGTGTGCGCCCCGGACTGGCCGGTGCGCTCCGACGAGTTCGAGGTGATCGGGCTGCGCGAGGGCGACGAGGTGGTCGGGGCGACCTGGCTGGCCGACGGGGCGGAGACGCTGGCGTTCGTCTCCTCCGAGGCGTCGCTGCTGCGCTTCCCGGCGTCGACGGTGCGTCCGCAGGGGACGAAGGGCGGCGGCATGGCCGGCATCAACCTGCCGGCGGGGGCACGGGTGGTCTTCTTCGGCGCGGTCCGGGAGGACGATCCGGCCCACGGCGAGCCGATGGTGGTGACGTCCACCGGGGCGACGGTGAAGGTGACGCCGTTCGGGGCGTACCCGGCGAAGGGGCGGGCGACCGGCGGGGTGCGCGCGCAGCGGTTCCTCAAGGGCGAGACGGATCTGGTGGTGGCGTGGGTCGGCCCCCGGCCGGTCGGCGCGACGGCGACCGGCGACCCCGTGGAGCTGCCCCCGGCGGACCCGCGCCGCGACGGCAGCGGCTTCGCCGTGATGCTGGGCCCCACGGTGGTCGGTCACCAGATCGAACGCGACTGAGCCGTCCGCGCCCCCGCCCCGGTCAGCGTGTCGGGGTGGGGGTGCGCAGGCGGGCGACGAGGCGCATGCCGTGGTAGGTGGCCAGGGCGGCGGCGGTGCCGAGGGCGATGCCGTTGAACGAGAGGTCGCCGGTGGTCAGGGTGTAGTTGGCCGCGCCGACGATCAGGGCGACGGCGGCGGTCATCAGGTTGACCGGGTCGTGGAAGTCGACCCGGTTCTCGATCCAGATCCGGGCGCCGAGGACGGCGATGAGGCCGTACAGGGCGGTGGTCGCGCCGCCGAGCACCCCGGCCGGCACGGTGAGGATCAGCGCGCCGAACTTGGGGCTGAGCCCGAGGAGCACGGCGGCCAGCCCGGCCACCCAGTACGCGGCGGTGGAATAGACGCGGGTCGCCGCCATCACGCCGATGTTCTCCGCGTAGGTGGTGGTGCCGGAGCCGCCGCCTGCGCCGGCGAGCATGGTGGCCAGGCCGTCGCCGAGGAACGCCCGGCCCATGTCCCGGTCGAGGTTGCGGCCGGTCATCGCGGCGACGGCCTTGACGTGCCCGGCGTTCTCGGCGATCAGCACGAGGATCACGGGGATCACCAGCACGGTCGCGCGCAGGCTGAAGCTGGGCGCGTGGAACTCGGGCAGGCCGACCCACGCCGCCTTGCGCAGCCCGTCGACGGCCTTCGGGTCGAGGCCGCCGAGGGCGGCGGCGAACAGCCAGCCGACGCCGACGCCGAGCAGGATGGACAGCCGGGCCGCGAAGCCCCGGAACGCGACGGTGGCGAGCAGGATCGCGACCAGGGTGACCACGGCGATCAGCGGCTGGGCCTTGACGCCGGTGCCGCTGCCGCCGCCGTCCCAGGCGACGGGGGCGAGGTTGAGCCCGATCAGCGCCACGATGGCGCCGGTGACCACGGGTGGCATCAGCGCGTCGATCCAGCGCGTCCCGGCGAGCTGGACGACGAGGCCGACGGCGGCCAGGGCGGCGCCGGCCACGACGATGCCGCCGAGCGCGGGGCCGATGTCGCCGCCGGCTTTCGCGGCCAGCACGGGGGCGATGAACGCGAACGACGACCCGAGGTACGACGGCAGCCGGTTGCCGGTGATCAGCAGGAAGAGCAGGGTGCCGACGCCGGAGAAGAACAGCGTGGTGGCCGGCGGGAAGCCGCTGATCAGCGGCACGGTGAAGGTGGCGCCGAACATCGCCACGACGTGCTGCACGCCGATGCCGAGGGTGCGCGGCCAGGAGAGCCGTTCGCCGGGGTGGACGACGTCGCCGGGGGTGACGGAGCGGCCGTCGCCGTGCAGGGACCAGGGGGACCAGCGGGAGCGCGGTTCGGTGGGGGTCTCGGTCATCGCGGTGCCCTTTCGCGTCGACGGCGGTGCGGGGCGGAGACCCTGGAAGTCGTTTCTAGCAGAGGAGCCGGGCTCGGCGCTCAGGCGACCCCGGCGGGGCGGAACTGGACGCTGACCCGGGGGCCGACCGGGCGCGCGGTCTCCGGGACCGCGTGCTCCCAGGTGCGTTGGCAGGAGCCGCCCATCACCACGAGGTCGCCGTGGCCGAGGGGGAAGCGCAGGCCGGGGCCGCCGCCGCGCGGGCGCAGCAGCAGCGGCCGGGGCGCGCCGAACGAGACGATGGCGACCATGGTGTCGGTGTGCGCGGAGCGGCCCAGGGTGTCGCCGTGCCAGGCGACGCTGTCGCGCCCGTCGCGGTAGAGGCACATGCCGGCGGTGACGAACGGCTCGCCCAGCTCGGGGGCGTAGTGGGCGGTCAGCGCCGCCCGCGCCCGGGTGAGCACCGGGTGGGGCAGCTCCCGGTGGCCGGAATACCAGCAGAGCAGCCGGGGGACGTCGACCCGCGCGTCGTACATCGTGCGGCGCTCGGCCCGCCAGGGCACGTCGGCGAGCAGCACGTCGAGGACCGCGTCGGAGCCGCGCACCCAGCCGGGCAGGTGGTCGACCCAGGCGCCCCGGGTCAGCGGGTGCCGGCGCAGCCCGGCGAGCGGGCCCGGCGACGGCCCGTCGGCGGCGAGGTCGAGCATCGACGGCTGGTAGGCGGCACCGGGCATGCCCCGCAGCCTACCTGGCCTTTCGTACGCGCGTGCGAGCGTGGTCCGGCCCGTCACCCGCCGGTCACCTGCCGCACACGTGGACGTCGCCGCCCGTCGCCGGGCCGGGCCTAGCGTGACCGGGTGCAGAGCCAGTCCGCCACTGTCGTCGCGCCGGCCGGTCCGCCGCAGCCGCCGCCGGGCCACCCGGCCCGCCACGCCCGCCGGCTGGTCGGCTGGCTCGTCGCCGCGTGGGTCGGGCCCCTGCTGGCGTACGCGGCGGGGCTGGCCGGGCTGCTGCCGCTGGTGCTGCTCGGCCTGACGGCCGGGCTGCTGCGCGGCGGCCGGACCCTGCTGGACCGGCTGGTGCTGTCCGGCGCGCTGCTGGCCGGCGCGACGTGCGCCGCTGGGCTGCTCTTCTCGGCCTGGCCGTGGGGGCTGCACCCGGTGCCGGTGGCGGGGACCGCGTTGACGGGCCTGCTGGGGATCGCGGCGGCCACCGGTCGCCGGCCGAGGCTGCCCCGTCCGGTCGCCGCCGACCTGCCGCCGGTGGGGGCGGCGCTGCTGGCCGCCGTCGCCATGGCGTGGCCGTACCTGCGCGCCGGTGGCCTCGCCGGCCGCCTCGCGTACGCGATGACGGGCGAGGACAACAGCCGGCACCTGGCCACGGTGGAGGGCATCCGGGCCGTCGGCGGGTACCTGTTCACCGACCCGCAGGCGGCGGCGCGGATCGCCCCGGAGGGCATGGTCTGGTATCCGCAGGGCTTCCACCTCACCGCCGCGCTGCTGGACACGTTCCTGCGGTCCTCGACGGCCCCCGCCGGGCCGGCCGACGCCCTCGACCACTACCTCGGCTGGTCGGTCGGGGCGTGGGGGCTGCTGGTGCTCGCCGTGACGTGGGCGGCGTGCCGGCTCGCCGGCCCGCAGCTCGACCCGCCCCGCACGCTGGCCCTGACCGGCGCGGTCACGGCCGCCTGCCTCGGCTCCGAGCTGGCCCGCTTCGTCGTCTACGGCTACCCGGGCGAGAGCCTCGGGCTGGCGGCGACGGTGCTGCTGGTGGCGGTGACCTGCCGTCCGGTGGCCCGCACCGGCACCCAGGTGGCCGTGGTCGGCGCGCTGTGCGTGACGGTCGGCTTCGCGTACCTGATGTTCCTGCCGGTGGTCGCGGCGCTGGTGGCGGCGTGGCTGGTCCGTGACCGTCGGCGGCTGCGTCGTCGGCCGCGGCTGTTGGCGGTGGTGGCGCTGGTGGCGGCGGTGCTGACGCCGCTGCCGGCCGTCGCGGGCCTGCTGCGCACCGACCAGGTCGACAACGTGGCCACCGGCGGCGGCGTGTTCCCCCGCTACGACGCGTTCCTGGCCCTCGCGGGCCTGGTCGGCGCGGGCCTGGTCGCCGGCCGGCGGCTGCCGGTGTGGCGGCGCTACACGGGCGCGCTCGCCGCGGCGGGCGTGTTCGCGGCCGGGTTCCTGCTCTACTTCCGGGCGCTGGGCACCGACCCGCGCTACTACTACGGCAAGACGCTGCACCTGCTGCTGGCGGTGCTGCTCGTCGGCGCGGGCGCGCTGGCTCTGCTGCTGCCGGCACCGGGGCGGACCGGGCCCGGCAGGCGGGCCGGCGGCGGAGCGGGCCGGCGGGCCGAAGGACAGCGGGCCGGCGCGCGGTGGGCGGTGGCGGTCGCGGTGGTGCTGGCCTGCGTCGGGGCGGCCGGGTTGCCGCGCGGCACCGGGCTCTTCGCCCAGCCGTTCGGCGACCGGGTCACCACCTGGGCGGCGGCCTGGTGGTCGGGGTCGCTGGCCCGCCCGGGCCCGGCCGCGCTGACGGTCCGCGCGCTGGCCCGGCCGCCGGCCGCGCCGGGCACCGTGACGGTGGTGGTGAGCGACCGCCGCCGCGAGGGCTACCTGGTCACCCTGTTCGCCTCCACCCTCCAGGGCACCGCCGGCGCGTCGGGGCCGGCGGTGTACCGGCTGCCGCTGGCCGAGCCGGCCCGCAGCGCCGCCGTGGTGGCGGCGGTGCCGGGGCCGATCCGCTTCCTGGCCGCCGACGCGGCGGCGGCCCGGGTCGTCGGGGACCTGCTCGCCGCCCGCCCCGAGCTGCGCGCCCGGGTCAGCGTGGAGCGGCTGCCCTGAGCTGGAGCGGCTGCCCGGCAGGCGGCGGCGCGGGGCGTTCCTCTAGCCGCGGGTGGGCGCGCCGACGAGGGCGAGCACCGCGTCGGCGACCCGGGCCCGGCCGCGCCCGTCGACCGTGGCCCAGGCGCGGGCGGCCAGGGCGGCCCGGCGCTCGGGGGAGTCGAGCAGGGCGCGTAGCGTCCGCGCGGCCCCGGCGCGGGCCGTCCGGCCGGGCAGCCCGGCGGCGGCCAGCGCGGGCAGCTCGCCGAGGCCGGCCACGAGCCCCGCGTCCACCACCCGGCCGTACGACTCGCGCTGGTTGTCCACCACGCACACCAGCGCGGCCGGCGCGCCGAGGCAGCACAGCTCCCAGGTGGACGTGCCGGCGGCACTGACCACCAGGTCGGCGGCGGTGACCAGGGCGGGCAGGTCGTCGGTCGGCGGCACGGGCCGCACGGCCTGCCCCCGGCCGGGGGCCAGCGCCGCCAGTTCCGCCTCGACGTCGGCGCGGCCGACGACCACGGTCAGGTCCATCGGGTGCCCGGTGGCCAGCAGCACCCGGGCCAGCACGGGGGCGGCCCCGAACGCGTCGGTGCCGCCGAAGAAGGCGAGCACCCGGGGCCGGGCCGCCGGCGTCGCGGGGCGGGGCGCCGCCGGCCGGGCGGCCACCACCGCGTCGCGCACCAGCGGGTACGCCGTCCCGGCGAGCAGCGTGCCGGGCAGCGGCCCGTGCGCCGCGCCCAGGTTCTGGTCCAGGTAGACGTCGGCGTCCTGCCCCCGGGTGTCGCCGTCGACGACGGCGAGGGTCACCACCCCCGCCGCGCGCAGCGCCCCCGCCCCGGCCGGGTCCAGCTCGTACGAGTCGAGCACCACCACGTCGAGGCCGTGCCGGCGGGCCGTCGCCACGAGGTCGGCGGGGCGCTGCGGCCCGGGGCGCAGCGGGATGCCCCGGGCGGCGAGCTGCCGGCCCGCCCAGCCGACCCCCTCGACGGTGCCGAAGAACTCGACGCGGTGGCCCCGGGCGAGGAACTCCTCGGCCAGGGCGAGGCAGCGCACCAGGTGCCCCACCCCCCGGGTGGGCCCGGCGTCGCAGCGGACCCCGACGCGTACGGTGCTCAGGACTCCTCCAGCCGCTTCTGCCGCACCGAGGCGTTCAGGGCGCGCAGGGCCGGCTGGCCCGCCAGCCAGTCGGCGAGCTTCGCCAGCGGGACGCTGACGTCGCCGAAGTGGTCGGTCACCGCCCGCACCAGCGCCCAGTCCTGCTCGGTGTCGAGGGTGAGCCGCAGGGCCGACCGGTCCGGGGTGAGCGTCACCCCGAGCACCCGGAACAGCTCCGGATGGGTGTACGCGTACGAGGTTACGTGCACCCGGTGGTGGTCGGTGGCGATGCGGTGCAGCGTACGCAGCGTGTCCGCCCGGATGATCTCCACGTCCAGCCCGCGCGGCAGCGTACGCGCGATCGACGTGCTCGCGTAGTCCAGCCCCGGCACGGCCCGGTACACGTCGGCGACCAGCCGGACGATGTCCGGGTCGAGCAGCGGGCAGTCGGCGGTGAACCGCATGACCGCGTCGCCGGGGTGCGCGTCGAGCGCGCCTACGAACCGGTCGAGCACGTCGTCGACGGGGCCCCGGTGGCAGGCCACGCCGAGCCGGGCGCACTCGGCGACCACCGCGTCGTCGGCGGCCTCGGTGCTGGTGGCGACCACCAGGTCGGCGAGCACCCCGCCGTCGGCGGCGGCCCGGACCACCCGGCCGAGCACCGAGCGCCCGGCCAGTGGCCGCAGCACCTTGCCGGGCAGCCGCGACGAGCCCATCCGGGCCTGCACGATCCCCACGATCCGCGTCACTGCTGCTCCTGTTCGTCGCGCCGGGGCGCGAGCGCGTCCTTGGCCCGCCGCTTCGCCGCGCGGGCGCCCCGCTTGGCCAGCCGGGCCGGGGTGATCGCCAGCCGGCCGACCCGGTAGCTGAGCGAGCCGCTGAGCAGGTTGATGGTCGCCTCGGCCCGGCGCAGCGCCCGCTCCCGGGAGGTGAGCAGCTCCTCCGTCCAGCGCAGCAGGGCCGTCACCCGGGTCAGCTCCGCCTTCTGCCGCAGCCACGCCTCGCGGAGCTGCTGGTGGCTGTCCAGGCCGGTCGGGGGCGCGGTGGGCTCCACCGCGCGCAGCTCGTCGGCGAGGGCGACGCGGTCGGCGTTGTCCAACCCGCGCAGCGCCGCGGTGACCGCGACCTCCGCGTCGACGGCGGCCGTCACCGTCGCCCGGTCCAGGTCGCGTCCGGCGGTGCCGGCCAGCACCACGGTCAGCCCGGCCACGTCGAGGGTGGACGACCAGGGGTGGGCGTACCCGCCGGTGGCCAGGGCGGCGGCGAACCGCCACAGGCCCCGGGCCAGCGTCACGTCCACCGGCCACGGGTCGCTGGCCCGCCAGCTCGGGTCGAGCACCGCGAACGCCGGGGCAGCACCGGCATTGAGGGCCGGGCCGGGCCCGCCGTCGGCGAGCACCACGTTGTCGTGGCTGGCCAGGGCCGTCGCGCCGGTGAGCCGGCCGGCGTCGTCGGCGTGCGCGTCGAGCCAGGCCGCGTACCCGCGCAGCAGCCGGCGTAGGGCGGCCAGGTCGCGGCGCAGGCAGGCGTCGAGCAGGACGGTGCGCAGCAGCCGGCCCTCGGGCACCGCACCGGTGAGCACGGCCGGGTCCCGCCAGGCCGCCGCGCGGGTGGCGAACGGGGCGTCGGTGGCCGCCGCGACCGGGCCGGGCACCCGCCACCGCCAGCCGTCCGCCGCCGCCGTCACCTCCACCACGCCGATCCCGGGCGGCCCGGTCTGCACCCACAGCACCGGCAGCCCGCCGGGTCCGGCCTCTGCGGTCGGCGCGGGCGGGGCTGCGCCGGCCGGGTTCGGCGGGTCGCCCGCCGCGGGGACGGCCGGGGCCGCGCGGTGGGCCAGCACCAGCCAGCCCGGGGCGAGCGCGGCGCCCAGCCCCGCGTGCAGCGCGTCGACCGCCAGCCGGGCCGGGTCCTGGAGCACGGGACGGTCGCCGTGGCCCGGCGCGCACGCGCCGTGCAGCACCGCGTCCAACAACCCGCTGCCGGGGCGCGCGGCCAGCGCGCCGGCGTCGACCAGCGCGGTCGGCGCGGCCGGTTCGGGGTACGCGGCGAAGCAGTCGCCGGGGCGCAGCCCCGCCCCGGCCAGCCGCTCCCGCGCCTGCTCCAGGTTGACGGGACGGCCGGCGTCCAGCGCCCCGCCGACCGCCCAGTCGGCGTCGGCGCGGCCGGCGTACCAGGGCGCGGTGTCGACCATCCGGGTCAGCCCCACCGGGTTGTCCAGCCGCAGCAGCAGGATCCCGCCGGGGGCGAGCACGGCGGCGAGCCGGCGCAGCAGCCCGTCCCAGCCGACCGGGGCCCCCTCCACCGACTCCACCGCGTCCAGGCCGGCCGCGGCGATCACCACGTCGAACGTCTCGTCGGCCGGCAGCCCGCCGGGGCCGCCGACGACCACCCGCACGGGCCGGTCCTCGGCCAGCGCCGATCCGTCCGGCCAGCTGCGCAGCAGGCAGGTGACGTCGGCGTGGGCCAGCCGGTCGACCAGCTCGGGGTCGTGCGGCCCGGCCAGCAGCACCCGCGCACCGGCCGGGGTGACCCGGGCGGCGAGCGCCGCGAGGGGCCCGCCGCCGGGCAGCCGCCGGCCGGTCAGGTCCGACCAGGCCAGCATCTCCCCGCCGGGCAGGGCGATGCGGGTCGAGGTGTCAGTGGTCAACGTGTTCCTCCTGGAGGGTCGCCCAACCCAGCAGCTCCCGCAGCTCGGCCGGCGTGCAGCGGTGGTCGGTGCCCAGTTCGGCGCGGGCGATCTCGACCGCCGTCGGCAGGTGCACCGACTCGCCGTGCAGGTCCGGCCACTGCCGGCGGATGCGGGCGGTGCCGCCGAACGTCGGGTCCTCGTCGGCGAGGATCATCGGGTCGCCGTAGACGGCGGGCTCGCAACCGGCCGCGATGCCGTAGAAGATGGCGCTGGTCAGCCGGTTGGACGCCACCCGGCGGTGCCGGCGCAGCTCGGTGAGCTGCTTGTCGAGGAAGAGCGGGTCCGTGTCCTTCCACCAGTGCCCCCGGTAGCCGTGGCAGATCACCCGGAACCCGGCCTGCTCGTAGAGGCGGCGGACCCGGCGCATGCCGTACTCGTGCCAGTAGAGGCACACGGTGACCGGGCCCGGCTCGGTGGCGCGGATGCGGGCGATCAGCTCCCGGTGGTCGCCGCGCACGTGCTGGCCCTCCCAGCCGTGGAACGGATACCAGATGGTGCCCTCCCGCTGCGCCTGGGGCGGGTCGTCGGCGCGCAACGCCAGCAGGTACGCGAACGGCGCGCCGGTCACCACGACGTTGCGCCGCCCCACCGACCAGGCCCGCCGCCGGGTCTGCTCCGACCACAGCAGGCTCGGCGTGCCCTCGACGTACGGGTGGCCGGGGGCGAGGCCGTCGCCGATGTTCCAGCCGTGCTGGACGTACCCGTTGATCCGGGGCGGGTGCCCGTCGCCCAGGCCGCAGTAGCGGGCCAGCACGTGCGCGTGGCCGTAGAAGTGGTTCGCGTGGTGCATCCCGGTCTCCTCAGGCGGCGGCGCGCGCCGGGGCGGCGTGCAGGGCGGCGGCCAGGGCGTCGACGACGCGGTCCTGGTCGGCGTCGGTGAGGTCGGGGAACAGCGGCAGGGAGAGCTGCTCGGCGTAGAACCCCTCGGCCACCGGGCAGGAGCCGCGCCGGTAGCCCAGCTCCGCGAACGCCGGATGCCAGTGCACGGGGACGTAGTTGACCTGCACGCCGATCCCGGCGGCCCGCATCGCGTCGTAGACGGCGCGGCGGCGGCCCTCGTGCACCCGGATCGGGTACAGGTGCCAGGCCGGCTCGGCCCAGGACCGCCGGCCGGGAACCGACACGCCGGGCAGGTCGGCCAGGGCCGCGTCGTAGCGGGCGACCAGCTCGGCGCGGCGGGCCAGGAACCGGGGCAGCCGGCGCAGCTGGCTGCGGCCCAGCGCGCAGAGCACGTCCGGCAGGCGGTAGTTGAGCCCGAACTCGTGGATCTCCTGGTGCCAGCCGCCCTCGTCCGGCCAGCGCTGCGCGGCGCGGTCCCGCACGAGGCCGTGGTTGCGGAACCGGCGGGCCCGCTCCAGCAGGGCCGGACTGACGGCGGCGACCGCGCCGCCCTCGGCGGTGGTGAGGTTCTTCGTCGGGAAGAACGAGAACGTGGTCAGGTCGGCGAGCGACCCGACCGGCCGGCCGTGGTAGGCCGCGCCGATCGAGTGGGCGGCGTCGGCGAGCAGCAGCGGGTCGCCGCCGCCGAGCACCGCGCGCAGCGCGTCGTAGTCGGCGGGGTGGCCGGCGTAGTCGACCGCCGCCACCACCTTCGTCCGGCCGGTCAGCGCCGCGCCGACCGCCGCCGGGTCCAGGGTGTACGTCTCCGGCTCGACGTCGGCGAAGACGACCCGCGCGCCGAGCGCGACGGCGGTGCTGGCGGTGGCCGCGAACGTCATCGGCGGCACGATCACCTCGTCGCCGGGGCCGACGCCGGCCGCCGCGTACGCCACGTGCAGGGCGGCCGTGCCGTTGGACACGGCCGCGCAGCCGATCCCGCCAGTCCAGCCGGCCAGGTCCGCCTCGAACGCGTCGACCTGCGGGCCGGTGGTGAGCCAGTCGCTGCGCAGCACGGCGACCACGGCGGCGACGTCGTCGTCGGTGACGGACTGCCGCCCGTACGGGAGCATCGCCATCACGCGGCGATGCCGAGCATGTCGCGCAGCTGCTCCACGCCGAGCCACTCGTCGTTGCTGTCCGACTGGTAGGCGAACCCGTCCGGCACCGGCTCGCAGTGCGCGGGCGGCTGGTAGCCCCAGGTGGCGATGGTCGGCTGCACGATGAACCGGTCGGGGGTGCGCAGGGTCCGCCGGCTGTCGTCCGGGGCGATCATCTCCTCGTGCAGCTTCTCGCCGGGCCGGATGCCGATCTCGTGGGTGGTGGCGTCCGGGGCGACGGCCTCCACCAGGTCGAGGATGCGCATGCTCGGGATGCGCGGCACGAACAGCTCGCCGCCCTGCATCTGGTCGAACGAGTCCATGACGAACTGCACGGCCTGGTCCAGGGTGATCCAGAACCGGGTCATCCGCTTGTCGGTGACGGGCAGGCTCTTGCCCTCGGCGGCGAGCCGGCGGAACAGCGGCACCACCGAGCCCCGGCTGCCCACCACGTTGCCGTAGCGCACCACGGCGAACCGGGTCGGGTGGTGGGCGGCGTAGTGGTTCGCCGAGACGAACAGCTTGTCGCCGACCAGCTTCGTCGCCCCGTACAGGTTGATCGGGCTGGACGCCTTGTCGGTGGAGAGCGCGATGACCTTCTTCACCCCGGCCTCGATGGCCGCGTCGACGACGTGCTGCGAGCCGGTGATGTTGGTGGCGATGAACTCCGACGGGTTGTACTCGGCGGTGTCCACCTGCTTGAGCGCGGCGGCGTGCACGACGTGGTCGACGCCGTGCATGGCCCGGGTGAGCCGGTGGCGGTCCCGGATGTCGCCGATGAACCAGCGCAGCCGGGGGTCGTCGCCGAGCTGCTGGCGCAGCTCGTACTGCTTGAGCTCGTCGCGGGAGAACACCACCACCCGGGCCGGGTCGGCCTCGGCCAGGACGTGCCGCAGGAAGGTGCGGCCGAAGGACCCGGTGCCCCCGGTGATCAGAATGGAGGACCCATTCAACTCGCTCAACTGGTGCTCCCAAGGTCGGTTGATCTCCCGGCCGGGGACGGTGCCGGCCGGCGGACGGTTCGTGACGCTAAGCCGGCAGAGTTAACGGCCCCACGCCGGACGGTGAACGGGCGCGACGCGGGCGGTGAATGCGTCATGCCCGTCCCGCGTCGACAGCGCGCCGCCAGGTGAACGGGACGTGTCCGCCGGTCAGACCAGGTCCCAGCCCAGCGCGGTGCCCCGGGGCACGTCGCGGCGGAACGTGCGGCCGAGCACCCGGTCCAGGTCGGCCGGGGGCAGCCCGCCGGCCGGGCGGATCGAGCGCACGTTGTCCCGGGTCACCGGCTCGCCCGCGCGGACGTCGGCCACCACGTACAGCGACCGGCGGAACCGCAGCCCCTCCCGCTCGGTGGGGGTCGGGCCGATCGTGGTGACGCCCAGCGCCGCCCAGGCCCGCTCGGACTCGACGCGCAGGTCCGCCAGCTCCGTCGGCTCCAGCGAGAAGTCCGAGTCCACCCCGCCGTCGGCGCGGCGCAGCGTCACGTGCTTCTCGATCAGGCAGGCGCCCAGCGCCACCGCCGCCACCGGCACCCCGATGCCGGGGGTGTGGTCGGAGATCCCGACCGGCACGCCGAACGTGTCGGCCAGCACCGGCAGCCGGCGCAGGTTGCTGTCCTGCGGCGGGGCCGGGTAGGACGCGGTGCAGGCCAGCAGCACGATGCCGCCCGCCCCGCCCTCGCGGGCGGCGGTCACCGCGGCGTCGATCTCGCCGACCGTGGCCATGCCGGTGGAGATCACCATCGGCTTGCCGGTGGCGGCCACGAGCCGGATCAGCGGCAGGTCCACCAGCTCCGACGAGGCGATCTTGTACGCCGGGGCGTCCAGCTCCTCCAGCAGCTCCACCGCCGTGGCGTCGAACGGCGACGAGAAGACCGTCAGGCCGTGCCGGCGGGCCCGCTCGAAGATCGGCCCGTGCCACTCGTACGGGGTGTGCGCCCGCTCGAAGAGCTGGTAGAGCCGCTCGCCGCCCCACAGCTCGTGGCCGCCGGAGATGCGGAACTCCGGCGCGTCCACGTCGATGGTCAGCGTGTCCGGGGTGTACGTCTGGAGCTTGAGCGCGTGCGCGCCGCTGGCCGCCACCGCGTCCACGATGGCCAGCGCCCGGTCGAGGCTGCCGTTGTGGTTGCCCGACATCTCGGCGACCACGAAGGGCCGCTCGCCGGTGCCCACCGCGTGCGGGCCGATCTTGACTGTCGTCATGTTCCCCTGCTCAGTTGCGTCCACACCACCTGGTGCGGCGTGCCGTCGACGTCCCGCTCGTAGCGCCGGACGATCGTGAAACCGAAGCGCCGGTGCAGCGCCAGCACCGGCCGGTTGGTGGCCAGCGTCTCGCCGCCGAGGGTGCGCGCGCCGAGGGTGTCGAACGCGTACGCGATCGCCGCCTGCTCCAGCGACAACCAGGCCGGCATGAGCGCCCGCCGCGCGTCCAGCCCCTCGACGTCGAGATAGAAGCCCCAGGTCAGCGCCCTGTCTGGGCTGGTCACGCCGGAGAAGGTCACCACGCCGCAGGGCTGCCCGAGGTGCTCGTGCACCAGCACCCGCCGGTCCGGGTCGACGCGTACGCCCGCCCACCAGGCGGCGTGCTCGGCCGCGCCGATCTCGTGCCGGGTGAGGCTGACCTCGCGGACCTGCGGGTGGTTGCGCCAGCGCAGGATCGTCGCCAGGTCGCCGTCGCGGGCGGGCCGCAGCGCTCCGCCGGCCCGGGTGGCGGTCGTCCCGCTCGTCCCCGTCCCGCTCGTCCCCGTCCCGGTCATCCGCGTCCCGCCATGGCGCTGCCCTGTTCCGCCCCCGACGGCGTGCCCTCGGCGGCCAGCGGCCCGCTCCCGCCGGACGCCGCGTCGGGGGCCGCCGCCCCGGCGGGCGACGCCGGCCGCAGCGAGCCGGCCAGCCGGTGCGCCCGCCGCAACGTCTTGTACGCGAGGTAGCTGTCCCGGGCGACGAGGCGGTGCTTCAGCCCGGCCACCCCGCCCGGCCGGGCGTACCCGCCCGAGGGCAGGTAGCGGCGGTAGTGCTCGGCGACCCGGCGGAAGAACCCCCGCCGCAGCCTCGGGTGCACCCGGCCGTCGTTGCCCACCACCACCAGATAGTGGTTGATCATCAGGCCGAACAGGTCCGTGCGGATCCAGTCCTCGGTGACGTGCTCGGCCACCCACTGCTGGAGGCGCTCGTACTGGACGAACGCGTCGAAGTGCCGGCCGCTGCGGGTCGAGGTGATCGCGCCGAGCCGGCCCTGCCGGTAGTGGTAGCAGACGTGGTCCAGCACCCCGATCCGGTCCGCGGCGATGAGCAGCGGGTGGCTGAACGGGATGTCCTCGTACCAGCCGGGGTGGAAGCGCAGCTCCAACTCGTCGAGGAAGCCCCGGCGGACCACCTTGTTCCAGGCGGTGTGCTGCACCCGCAGCAGCTCGGGCCGGTCGGCCAGCCGGACGCACCCGTCGACCCCGCGCAGCAGGTGGCTGCTCGCGTCGACCTCCAGCCGGCCGCCCTCGTGCACCCGCAGGTGGTCCACCAGCAGCACGTCCGGCTCGTCGCGGCGCAGCCGCGCCAGCACCACCGGCAGGGCGCCCGGGGGCAGCCAGTCGTCGCTGTCGACGAACCACACGTACCGGCCGGTCGCCTCCGTCAGCCCCGCGTTGCGGGCCAGCCCCAGCCCGACGTTGCGGGTCAGGGACACCACCCGCACCTGGGGCCGCCCGGCCGCGTACGAGCGCAGCATCTCCCCGCACCGGTCCGGGGAGGCGTCGTCGACGGCGACCAGCTCGACCTCGGCGGCCTCGGCGGCGGACAGGCCGCCGAGGATCGACTCCAGGCACTGGTACAGGTACGCCTCGACGCCGTGCACCGGGACGACGATGCTCAGCAGTGGGCTCCGCGTCGGCTCATTGACCACGCCCGACACCTTCGACCGCCCGGATGGACGGCCCCGGAACCTGACGTATCCGCCGGGGGTGGGCTCGCTGAACAGACCCCCTACGGAGGGTTAACGGTTGAGCATCCGCTTCACCCGGCCGCCGGCCGCCCGCATCCGGGCCCGCAGCCGGTGCGACTCGAACCCCGCGACGGTCTCCTTCAGCTCCTGGTTGCGGTCGTGCAGCCACTGGATGCGGGCGATCAGCTCGGCCGGGTCGGTGGCCGACTGCGCGCGTACCGCCGGGGGGAACGTCGTCTCGGCGACCTGCCGGTCGAACCGGGCGGCGCTGTCGCCGTCGGCGAAGGAGACCCCGAGGTCGTGCTTGGCCAGGAACGCCGTCATCGTCGCGTACCGGGCCTTGTGCCCGTTGTTGAGCGCCGAGTAGTCGGCCTCGTCGTAGAGCTCTATGGCGTCCACGTCCGGCGGCACGTCCTTCATCAGCCGGTGCGGGATGTCGAAGTACCGGGCCAGCTCCAGCGTCCGCGAGTCGTGCGCGAAGAGATAGCCCGGCGTCCCCGCCACCAGCGCCGTGATGGTGCCGTGGATGCGGGTGCCGAAGTTGAAGTCGAACCGCGACAGGTAGTCCATCCACGTCCACGGGTCGACGAACATCCGCACCTTGTCCTCGGTGAACAGCGGGTGGGAGGTGTGGATCGGGATGGCCGCCTTCTTGCCCCGGTCCTCCGGGGCGTCGCCGAAGAGCAGGGTGCCCAGCGTCTTCAGGTCCTGCGGCAGGTAGCGCAGGTTCGGGTACCGCCGGTGGTGCGAGGCGATGACCTTCGCCATCGACTTCACGTACGGGGAGACGGTCAGCGCCACCCGGTCCTCGACGGTGAGCGTGGTCTTGCGCTTGTCGATCCGCAGGCTGTCGCCGTGCAGGAACATCGACGGGCAGCCGATCACGTCGACGGAGGAGAAGCCCAGGGTCCGCAGATATCCCTCGGTGATCTCGCCCCGCACCCCGATGCTGTGCGACCGGTCCAGCACCGCCGAGACGAACGCCTTCACCGCGTCGTCGATCGGCCGCAGGTACTCCCGGTCGCCGTCGACGTTGGTCTGCGCGCCGACCCCGAACACCACCACCGGGATCTTCAGCCGCTCGATCAGCCGGGTCATGGCGACCAGGCGGTGGGCGTAGCTGCGCCGGAACGCGTTCGCCAGCGGCACCACGAACACGTCGTACCGCTCGTTGATCTCGTCGGCCTCGCGCGGGTTGACCCGGAACTCCGAGGAGGTGACCTCCGCCGTCGACGTCCGCAGCAGCTTGTGCGCCGCGTGGCTGAACACGAGGTTGCCAGCGTTCTCGCCGATCCAGTTGCGCTCGAACGTCTCCTCCGGCGACTTGACGTCGAACGGCCCCTTCTTGGCCCGCAGCAGGATCCGCTGGTGCATCCGTGTTGTCCCCTCGTCGTGGCCGAGACCGCGATATTAGGCCATGGCGCCTGTGCCGCCGCCAGGCGCGTCACGTGGTGGCCGACGGCGGGCGGCGCGCCCGGCCGCACCGGGTAGGGTGCCGGCGGGGCGGCACCGCGCGGCCCGCCGCCACCCGGGCGGCGGCCTCGACCCGGGGCGTCCGCGAGGAGGAGAGCGGTGCTGGTGACCCCCGCGGCCGGTCGGGCCGCCGGCCTCCCCGGCACCCCGACCGTCGTACGCCCCGACGCGCCGGCCCGTTCGGCCAGCCGGCTGCCCTCGCTGACCGGGCTGCGCTGGGTCGCCGCCCTGCTCGTCTTCGGCTACCACGTCGGCACCATGCGGATCGTCGGCCAGCCCGAGGCCAAGGCCGTCGTCGACTGGCTGTTCACGCTGGGCCTGTCCGGCGTCGAGTTCTTCTTCATCCTCAGCGGCTTCGTGCTGGTCTGGTCGGCCCGCGACGGGGACCGCCGACGCGACTTCCTGCGCCGCCGGCTCGCCAAGATCTACCCGAACCACCTGCTGATGTGGGCGGTGGTGCTGGTGACCGGGGTGTGGGTCTTCGCCGACCCGGTCAACGTCCGCGCCGCGGTGGAGAACCTGTTCCTGGTCCAGGCGTGGGACCCGACGCCCGGCTACTTCTACAGCGTCAACTCGGTGAGCTGGTCGCTCTCCTGCGAGCTGTTCTTCTACGTCTGCCTGCCGTTCGCGCTGCCGCTGGTGCGCCGGGCCCCGGTCGGGGCGCTGTGGGCGGTGGTGGCGGCCGTGCCGCTGCTGATCGTGGCGCTCTGGCCGGGGCAGCGCCTGGTGCCGCAGGAGAGCACCTGGTGGTTCACCCAGATCTTCCCGGTCGTGCGGTCCCTGGAGTTCTGGATGGGGGTGGCCGCCGCCGAGCTGCTGCGCCGGGGGCGCTGGCGCGGCCCGGGGCTCACCGCCGCCAGCGTCATGTTCGTCGTCACCTGGGTGGTCGCCGCCCAGTGGATCCGCGCCGAGCTGTGGGCGGCGCTGCTCGCGGCGGCGTACCTGCTGGTCATCGTGGCCGCCGCCGACGCGGACGTGCGCGGCGCGCGGACGCCGTGGCGGTCCCGGCCGATGGTCTGGCTCGGCGAGGTCTCCTTCGCCTTCTACCTGGTGCACGTCTTCGTCATGATCACCGTCCTGCGGCTGGCCGACCGGCTCGGCACGGGGCTGCCCGGCTGGTGGGGCCCGCTGGCGGCGGTCGGCTTCCTGCTGGTCAACCTCGGCCTGGCCGCGCTGTTGCACCGGTGGGTGGAGATGCCGCTGACCCGCCGGCTCGGGCCGCCGCGCCGACCCCGCGCCCCGGCCGCCGCCGCCTGACCCGCCGCCCGCTCCGCCGCCGACCCGGCCCCTGACCCCGCCGCCGGTGGCGGGTGGCCGGCGGGCGCGTGGCCAGTGGTGCATCGCCCGTGGTGCGCCACGCCGCGTTCAGCAGGTGACACGCTCGCCGGCGGTGCGTGGCGCGGCCGGTGGCGGTAGCGTGGACGGGTGCTTCCCGTCGCGCTGACCTGTCCCCTGTGGTGGGTCGCGCGCTGGACGGCGCGGACGCTGGCGACCCTCGCCGTCGTGGTCGCGTTCTCCCTCGGTGCCGCGTCGCTGCCGCCGGGCACGATGCTCCCCGCCGGCGTCGACCCCGGCCAGGCCGGCTCCGGCCCTGCCGCCGCCTCCGTTGCGGGGCCCGCCGCCGTCGGGGAGGCCCGCACCGTCGCGGCATCCGCCGCCACCGGGTCCATCGCCGCCGGCTCCATCGTCGCAGCGGGTGCCGCCGGCCCGTGGCCGCCCGCCGACGCACCGCCGCCCGCCGAGGCCGGGCCCCCGCAGGTCGCCGCGCCGGCCCCGCAGCGGGTGCCGACCGGGCTCGTCCCCGCCGCCGTCGGCCCCCGCGCGCCGCCGGCCGCCTGAGCCACGCGGCGGGCCGCGCCCGCCACCACCGTCGCCGACGACCCTCACCCACCGCCGCCCCAGCCGCCGGGCCCGTACGCCGCAGGCGTCCCGCCCGGCGGCGGCCCGGATCCCTTTCCGCCTCCCTGCCCGCGAGGTGCCGACCATGGACATCGTTCTCTACCAGTTCCTGACCGAGGTGCCGCTGGCCGCCGCCATCTGGTCCGTGCTGCTCGTGCTGGCGCTCACCGTGCTCGCCGTGCTGGTCGCCCGCCCCGAGCGGGACCGCCCTGCCGCCGTCGAGCCCCCGGCCCGGCCCGCCGCCCCGCCCGCCCCGGCCGCCGCCGACCTGCGCCGGTACGCCGAGGAGGTGGCGGTGGCCGCCGCCGGGGCGGCGCAGAACGCCCGCCGCCGACGGGCCGCCTGGACGGCCGCCCAGGACGCCGCCGAGCGGGCCTGGCAGGCGTACGACGAGGCGGAGACCGCCGCCCGACGCTTCCGCGACGCGGGCGCGCTGCCGACGCCGCACACCCCGCGTACCCCCGCCGAGTACGCGGCCCGGGAGCGCTGGCTGCACCACGCCGCCACGGCGGCCCACCTGCGGGGCGAGTTGTCCATCGGGCAGCTCTGCGACGTCTTCGCCCGCCGGGGCGGCTGGGACCCCCGGCTGCACCCGGTGGAGCAGGAGGTCGTCCTGGCCCGGGCCGTCCGGGACGGCAGGCTGGCCCGCTACCGTGCCGCCGCCGCGCGCGAGCGGGCCGCGTGGGGCGATGCCGAACTGGCGGCCGAGGCCGCCCGGGCGCTGGCCGCCGAGGCGTACGCCGCCGCCGAGCGCGCCCGGCCCGCCCACGCGCCGACGACCAGCGCAACGGCCTCCGGCAGGGTCCTCGGGATCACCGGCTGGCGCCCGCCCCGCCCCGCCCCGGCACGGTGACCGTGGTGGTGGTGATCGCGGTGACCGCCGTGACCTTGGTGATCGCCGTGATCGCGGTGATCAAGGTTTGCGTCATCGCGGAGATCAACTCTGACGCTTTTCTCTTGATCACCGAGGCGGGACGCGGCGGGGGCGGGGTGGGTGGGTGTGAGGCGGGTCATGGTGGGGTGGGATCGGGCAGGCGGGGCCATTCGGTTTGATCGGGGGCGGTATTCGCCGAGATTCGGGCCGCGTCGTCCCGTTGCGGGTTCGTTGGCGTCGGTTGGGTCGGCAGTCCCATTGAGTCACGTCAGTCTCCGAATGCCCCGTAAATAGGTCGGCCAGGGGACGTTTAAGCAGGTGGCGTGGGGTTGGCAGGGCTTTCGTCGGCCAGTAGTGTCGGCCCGTCCGGTGCGGTACCCGATCGCAAGAGGCGACGCCGCGCCGACCCGCTCAATCGTGACGATCACGAACCGGGGACCCATTGCACGTCCGGGGTGAATCCGCGGGCCACGGCCTGCGGTAGGGCGATCTTCCCGCCCGAATCCGTCAGCTAACCCGGTAGGCGGTGTCGGAAGGAGTTCCATCCTCGTGCAGTTTGACCCCACCCCCCGGGTTGTTCCTCCACCACGGAGCCCGGTGCCCGTGTCCGCCGCCGCCGAGCCGGCGCACTGACCGTCGCACCCCTGCGTACGCCCGCCTGAGCGGGCGCCCCAGAAAGCGGACCCCACCGGCCGCGGACACGTCCGCGCCGCCGTGCGCCGACGCGCGCCCGGGTGCCTCCGCTTCCGCCCCCGTCCCGTGGAGGAACACGTGAACGATCAGCTCAAGCGGCACCTGCGGCGACTCGCCACAGAACGCCCGTACCAGGTCGTCGCCGGCTCCGCCGCGGCGCTGCTGCTGGCCTCCGGCACCGGCGCGCTGCTCGCCGCCGTCGACGACGACGCCCCCGCCCCGCAGCGGACCACCAACGCCGCCGTGGCCGAGGTGGCACCCCGCCTCGACGGCGCGGCCAGCCGCGCCCAGGCCCGGGTCGCCGCGCCGCTCGCCTCCCCGAGCAGCGCCGCGCCGTCGCCGAGCGCCACCTCGACCGCCCCGAACCCCGACCTGACGGCCTCGGCGACGCCGAAGAAGACCACGGCGAAGCCCGCGGCGCCGAAGCCGCCGTCGTCGAAGGTCCTCGACTACGACTACGAGGCCCAGACCACCTACTACTACTGCGGCCCGGCTGCGGTGCGCAACGCGCTCTCCGCCACCGGCGTCGACGGCACCCAGGACGACCTGGCCGCCCGCCTCGGCACCACCGAGATGGGCACCAACTCGGCCTACGACACCACCCGCGTGCTCAACGAGATGGTCAAGGGCGAGCCGTACCGGACCCGGCTGATCCCCGGCGGCGCCGCCACCTCGGCGGAGACGGAGCGGCTCCGGGCCGACGTGGTGAAGGCGGTCAGCGCCGGTCGCGGCGTCGTGGTCAACATCGC
This sequence comes from Micromonospora haikouensis, assembly GCF_900091595.1. Taxonomy (GTDB): domain Bacteria; phylum Actinomycetota; class Actinomycetes; order Mycobacteriales; family Micromonosporaceae; genus Micromonospora; species Micromonospora haikouensis. The sequence goes on along the minus strand of NZ_FMCW01000020.1, from coordinate 45,450 downwards.
CGGCGACGCCACCGACGTCGACGGCGGCTGGCACTCGTTCCCCGGCGGCCACTACATCGCCGTCGTCGGCTACCGCGACTCCGGGCGGACCGTGCGCATCGCCGACTCGGCGGACCCGGCCGTCCCGGCGTACTGGATCAGCACCGCCGCGCTGGCCCACTGGGCGGCGACGCGGGGCTACTCGGCCTGACATCACCCTCCCCCCACCGGCCCCGGCTCTCCTGCGCAGAGAGCCGGGGCCGGTGCCGTCTCCGGGCAGGCGGGGGCGGCCTCGATTCTTGGACAGTTGCGGTTCAGGGCGAACAGCACCTGTCCAAGAATCGGAGGCGGGACGATCAGGCGGTGGGGGAGTGGCTCATCGCGTCGGCGGCGCGCGGGGCCGGGGGGTTCCAGCCCGGCTCCAGCTCCCGGCGGGCCGCCGAAAGGAACGCCTCGGCGTACGACTCGGCCGGGAAGTCGCCCAGGTAGTGGGCCCGGGTGCCCCAGCGGGCCGCCGCCTTCGGGTCGGTGTCCAGCAGCAGACCGAGCACCTCGTCGAGGTTGCCCGCGTCGCGCCGCAGCACGTAACCCGAGCCGGCCAGCGGGAACCGCTCGACGAACCGGTCGCCGTCGCCGACCATGTCCGTCACCGCGTACGGCTTGCCGGAGTAGAGGTAGTCGGAGATGACGCCGGAGACGTCCGAGACGAGCGCGTCGGAGCGGTTGACGCAGTCGACCAGGGACAGCTCCCTGCTGGCCGCCGCCCCGAAGACGTGCTGCCGCCCGGTGCGGGCCCGGTCCGCCGCCAGCAGCTCCGTGAGCCGGGCGAGCTGCCGCGCCGACGCCGGGTTCTGCCCCGTGTACGGGTGGGCGCGCAGGATCACCGTCGCGCCCCGGGCCAGCAGCCCCCGCACGATCGTCTCGCCCACCGGCAGCGAACAGTAGTTGGCGTCGGCGTGGTGCCCCGTCCAGGTCGGGGTGTACAGCACCGTCGGGTTCGCCAGGCCGGTGGCCGGCGCGCGGCGTACCTCGATCGACTCGACCTGCGGGCGGCCGACCACGACGAACTTCTCCGCCGGGATGTCCACCCCGGCCCGGGCGTACCGGTCGATCGCCGCCCGCCCGGCCACGAAGTTGCGGTCGAACAGCGCCGTGACCGGGTTGGCGCTCGGGGCCTTGTCGCTGTCGCCGTGGTGGATCTGCACGTGGGTGAGCTGCGAGAACCGGATGCAGTGGCTGTTCTTCGCCCCGTGGTTGACGTAGAACGCCACCTTCAGGCTCGGCACCAGCGCCTCGTCCATCGCCTTCAGCGTCGGGCAGTAGACCACCGGGGCGCTGGTGGCCGCGGCGATCGGGGCGAGGAACTCCGGCTCCCGCACCATCACGAAGAACGGCCGGCCGATCCGCTCCAGGTACGGCAGCCACATGGTGACCTGGTATTCCGACCCGGGCGGGGCGGAGAAGTGCAGCAGGAACTCCGGCCGGTGCGCCCGCAGCGCCCGGGCCACCGCCGAGCCGCCCGCCCCGGGCCGGAACCGCCGCTTCGCCAGGTCGGCCGCGACCGCCCCGGCCCCCGCGCCGACGGCGAGGGCCACCAGCAGGGCGACCCAGGCCGGCAGCACCAGGGCGGCGGCCAGCGCCACCACGGCGAGCAGCACCAGCAGGGCGTCGCCCAGCCGGGCCGCGACCAGCGGGGTCCACGACCGCACGGGCAGGTTCGCCGCCCGGATCTCCAGGTCGCCGGCCTGCCGCAGCGGCCCCACCAGCAGCACCAGCCCCAGCAGCACCAGGGCCGTCGCCGCCAGCGCCGGGTCGAAGCCGGCGTCGAGCCGCCGCGCGTACCCGACGAGGATGCCGGCGGCGAGCAGCACCGCCTCGGCGGTGCTGTCGGCGGCCGGGCGGACCCGGCGCTCCCAGCCGGCGGCGACGAGGGCCGCCACCGCGAGCGCCAGGCCCCAGCCCGTCGCCCCGGTCAGGGAGAGGGTGAGGAACGCCAGCACCGCCAGGCCGGTGGCCGCCACCCGGGCGGCCAGCTTCCTGACCAGGTCACCACGCATGTCGCTTCGCTTCCTTCGCCCGTCGCGGTGGCCGTCGACGCGTCAGCCGGCCGGGGCCGGGGCCGGGGCGGACGCCCGGCTGGCCTGGGTGGGCACGCCCGCGGCGGGCAGCTCGCCCGGTGCCCGGCGCACGTCGATGACCTGCCCGGTCAGCTCGGAGATCAGCACGTCCAGCGACGACTGGGCGACGGTCTCGGCGGCCAGCAGGGTGTGCTCGGGCTCCTCGCCGAACGCCTTGGTGCGCATCGGCGTGGCGGTGCGCTCCGGGTTGATGCAGTTGACCCGTACGCCGAACTCGGCCCACTCGTCGGACAGCGCCTGGGTGAGGTTGACCAGGGCGGCCTTGGTGGCCGAGTAGAGCGCGTAGCGGGCCCGGCCCCGGGTGTACGAGCTGGAGGTGTAGAGCAGCAGCTGGCCCTTGGTCTGCTGCAGGTACGGCAGCGACTGCCGGGCGATGGTGACCGGGCCGACGAAGTTGACGTGCAGGACCCGGTCCATCGTCTCCTGGTCCATCTCGGCCAGCTCGCCCTTCTCCAGGATGCCGGCGGTGACGACCACGTGGTCGATCCGGCCGGTGGCCTCGAAGGCGGTCTTCAGCGCGGCCTCGACGTCCTCGGCGCGCTCGACGTGGGTGCCGGTGGTGGAGCGGCTGAACGGGAAGACCTGCGCGCCGTGGCGGCGGGCCAGCTCGGTCAGCTCGTGGCCGATGCCGTAGCTGCCCCCGAACACGACGATCGTGCGGCCGGTCAGCTCCTCGGTGTAGCCCCGGTCGGTCAGCCGGGGGGCCTGCGCGGCGGCGAGCTGGAACAGCTTGTCCGCCAGGTGCACGTCGACCGGGTGGGTGACCTTGATGTTCTCGTCCGAGCCGTCGATCACCTTGATCGGGGTGCCCGGCAGGTAGCGCAGCACGACGCCGCAGTCGTCGGTGGCGGCGAAGTCGGGGTCGCCGGCGGCGACCCGGTACGCCTCGCGGATCGTGCCGGACCGGAACGCCTGCGGGGTCTGCCCCCGGCGCAGCGTGGAGCGCACCGGGATGTCGGTGATGCAGTCGTTGTCGTCGACCTGGATGATCGTGTCGGCCGACGGGATCGCCACGTCGACCGCCGAGTACGTCCAGAGCGCGTTGACGCACTCCCGCACGATCCGGCCGCTGAGCAGCGGGCGCACCGCGTCGTGGAAGAGGATGTTGACGTCGCCCTCGCCGACCGCGTCCAGCGCGATGCGGGTGGTGGCGTTGCGCGTGTCACCGCCGGCGATGACCTTGCTGACCTTGCGGAAGCCGGCCTTGTCGACGATCTGCTGGGCGTCGGGGACGTGCCCGTCGGCCATCAGCACGATGATCTCGTCGATCTCGGGGGCCGCCTCGAAGACCGCCAGGGTGTGCTCGATGATCGGCTTGCCGGCGATCTTCAGCAGCTGCTTGGGGATGCCGAGGCCGAGCCGGGTCCCGGTCCCGCCCGCCAGCACCACCGCCACCGTCCGCGAGGGCCGCCACGGCGCCGGGGTCTCCGGTGTGGCGTCCGGGCCAGTGGTGTGGTCCTGCGTCATTGCCGATCCTCACTCTCACGGTTTGCGAACAGGGGGTGACGGCCGCACGGCGGCCGGGTGAACCATAACGCAACCACCGCGCCGCCCCCCAGGGACGACGCGGTGGGGAAGACACCCGCACGACACCGTACGGACGCCGCAACCTTACTTCTTGTTGGAGAAGTCCTCGTACGCGCGCAGCACCTCGTCGGTCGGGCCGTCCATCCGCAGCACGCCCGATTCCAGCCAGATCGTCCGTTCGCAGGTGTCCCGCACCGAGGAGAGCTGGTGGCTGACCAGGAACACCGTTCCCGCGCCCTCCCGCAGCTCCCGCACCCGCTGCTCGCTGCGCTTGCGGAAGCCCTTGTCGCCGGTGGCCAGGGCCTCGTCGATCAGCAGCACGTCGTGCTTCTTCGCCGCCGCGATGGAGAAGCGCAGCCGGGCGGCCATGCCGGAGGAGTACGTCCGCATCGGCAGCGAGGCGAAGTCGCCGCGCTCGTTGATCCCGGAGAACTCGATGATCTCCGGGGCGAGCCGGGCCACGTCGGCCGGCTGCATGCCCATGGCGAGGCAGCCGAGGGTGACGTTGCGCTCACCGGGCAGGTCGTTGAGCAGGGCGGCGTTGACGCCGAGCAGCGACGGCTGCCCCTGCGTGTAGACGGCACCCCGGTTGACCGGCAGCAGCCCGGCGATGGCCCGCAGCAGGGTGGACTTGCCGGAGCCGTTGCTGCCGATCAGCCCGATCGCCTCGCCCCGGTACGCGGTGAAGCTGACCCCCTTGACCGCGTGCACCTCCCGGATGTTCGGCGCGGACGTGCGGGACATGATCCGCTTCAGCGCGGCCACCGGGCTGGTGCCGCCGGCGGCGCCCTTGTGCACCCGGTAGATCACGTGCGCGTCGTCGACCACCACGGTCGGGATGCGCTCGACGATCCTCGGCAGCGTCACGGTGACGTCGTTGGACGTCTCGATGTGCTCAGCCACGGCCGTACTCCTGTTCGCCCCGCCAGAAGTAGATGAAACCACCCACGCCCATCACGACCGCCCAGGCCACCGCGTACGTCCACGCCTGGACCATGGAGGAGTTGAGCAGCGGCGCCCCCTCCAGCAGCGCGTGCCGGGCCAGCTCGATGTAGACCAGCATCGGGTTCGCCTCGACGATCCGGGTCGCCCAGCTCGGCAGGTTCTCCTCGAACAGCGCGACGTTGTAGAGCACGCCGGAGCCGTACATCCAGGTGCGCACCAGGAACGGCATCACCTGCTTGAGGTCGGCGACCTTCGAGCCCATCCGGGCCACGGCCATGGTGAGCCCGGCGTTGAACAGCGCCTGGAGCAGCACGACCGGCACGAGCAGCAGCCACTCGACGGTGAGCGGCTCGCCGGTGACCAGCACGATGCCCATCAGCACCACCAGCGAGGCCATCAGCTGCTGGAACTGGGTGAGCATGACGGCCAGCGGCAGGCAGGCCCGGGGGAAGTGCAGCGCCCGGATCAGCCCCAGGTTGCCGGTGATCGACTGGGTGCCGTTCTGCACCGCGGTCTGGGTGAAGTTGAAGATGAACAACCCGGCGGTCAGGTACGCGATGAAGTTCGGGATGCTGTTCTGTTTCAGCACCAGGCCGAAGATCAGGTAGTAGACCGCCGCGTTCGTCAGCGGGGTGAGCACCTGCCAGAGCTGCCCGAGTCGGGCGTTGCTGAACGAGGCGACCAGCTTGGCGTTCGAGTACGCGGCGATGAAGTGCCGGTACGCCCACAGGCGGCGGGTGTACTCCGCCAGGGACGGCCGCTCGCCGGCGACCCGCAGCCCGTACCGGGCGGCCAGTTGCGCCTGGGTCAGGCCTGCGTCGGGGTCGGCCAGCGCGGTGTTGGCCATGGGATGGGCGCTCCGATCTTGTCGTGCCAGCGGGGTGCGTCTGTTGTACCAACGGGGGGGTGCGACGACGGGTTCGCCGGTGGCCGGTGCGTGGGAGCGCCGCCTCGTCGCTGCGTGGAAGGTAGTCCATAACCACGTCGGGACGCAACCGTAGCGTCGTTGCGGTACATTGTCCCACGTGACAGCCGAGGAGGGTCTGCCGTGACGCGCGAGAAGAGTCTGCCGTGACCACCGAGAAGAGGCGCGCGCCGGCCGGCGCGGCGGTGCTGCGGGGCGAGATCACCACGGCCATCCGCCGCGCGCTGATGCAGGAGCTGGCCGCCGTCGGCTACGGCCGGCTCTCCATCGAGGCCGTCGCCCGCCGGGCCGGGGTGAGCAAGACCGCGATCTACCGGCGCTGGAGTTCCAAGCTGGAGCTGGTCGTCGAGGTCGTCGGCGCCGCCGCCGGCAGCAAGCTGCCGAGCCTGGACACCGGCAGCCTGCGCGGCGACCTCGGCCTGCTGCTGCGGGTGGTCGCGCACGCCCTGAGTCACCCCCTGGCCGCGCAGATCGTGCCCGACCTGCTGGCCGAGGCCGCCCGCAACCCCGAGATCGACGCCACCCTCCAGGCCGCGCTGCGGGCCCAGCAGCAGGAGGTCGGCGGGTCGCTCGTCGCCCGCGCCGTCGCCCGGGGCGAACTGCCCGCCGACACCGAGCCCGGCGCCGCCGTGGACCTGATCGTCGGACCGCTGTACTGGCGGCTGGCGATCACCCGCACGATGCCGACCGAGGCGTACCTCGACGCGCTGGTGGAGGCCGTCGCCACCGGCCTCGGCGCGGCCGGCGCCGTGCCGAGGCAGCGCGACGCCGCCCCCGCCTGACGAGCCCGCCCACCCGAAGCTGACCGTGCGCCCGAAGCAGGCCGTCCCGCCGACCTGAGCCGTCCCGCCCGCCGCCTCAGCGGGCGGTGTCCACCGGCAGCCGGGACACGATGTGCCGGGCGATCTCCAGCGAGCTGGTCGCGGCGGGGGAGGGTGCGTTCAGCACGTGCACCTGCCGGTCCGCCTCGACGATCAGGAAGTCGTCGACCAGGCCACCGTCGGGCAGGATCGCCTGCGCGCGCACCCCCGCGCCGGCCCGGACGATGTCGGCCGGCGTCAGCTCCGGCACCAGCCGGGCCAGGCTCGCCGCGAACCTCGCCTTCGACAGCGACCGGGCCACCTCGGTCAACCCGTACCGGAAGTGCCGCCGGCCCAGCGCCCACAGCCCCCGGTACGTCAGCTCGTCCCACACGTCGCGCGGGCTGAACCGCCCCCACGAGTAGCCCTCCCGCGCGGTGGCCAGCACCGCGTTCGGGCCGGCGTGCACGCTGCCGTCGATCATCTTCGTCAGGTGCACCCCGAGGAACGGGAACTGCGGGTCCGGCACCGGGTAGATCAGCCCCCGCACCAGGCCGCGCCGCTGCGGGGTCAGCTCGTAGTACTCGCCCCGGAACGGCACGATCCGCACCGGCGTCGGCACCCCCGCCAGCCGGGCGACCCGGTCGGCGTGCAGCCCCGCGCAGTTGATCAGCACGTCCGCGACCACCTCGCCGGCCGTGGTGGTGACCACCACGCCCCCCGGCCGGTCGGCCACCCCCGTCACCTCGGCGCGGGTGCGCAGGTCCGCCCCGGCGGCGGCGAGCAGCTCCGCCAGCTTCCGGCAGACCGCGCCGTAGTCGACGATGCCCGTCGAAGCCACGTGCAGCGCGGCGACGGCCGCCACGTGCGGCTCGTGCTCGGCGGCCTCGGCCGCCCCGATCAACCGCACCGGCAGGCCGTTGGCCTCGGCCCGCTCGTGCAACGCCCGCAGCCGGGGCAGCTCCGCCGCGTCGGTGGCGACGATCAGCTTGCCGCAGACCTCGTACGGCAGCCCGTGGTCGGCGCAGAACTCGACCATCGACGCGCTGCCGGCCCGGCACAGGGTGGCCTTGAGGCTGCCCGGCTTGTAGTAGACCCCGGCGTGGATCACGCCGGAGTTGTGCCCGGTCTGGTGCGCCGCCCAGCCGGCCTCCTTCTCCAGCACCGTGACGGAGTCGCCCGGCCGGTCGGTCACCAGCCGGTGGGCGACCGCCAGGCCGACGATGCCGCCGCCGACGACCACGAACCTCGTCATCACGCTCTCCCCTGCCCGGTCGTCGCCTCCGCCAGGCGACCACCGATGGTAACCAGCGCCCGGCGTGCCCGATTCGTCGCTGCCGGCCGGGGGTGCCTACACTCACCGGGTCCGTCTTCTAGGGAGCCTCATGTCAGACGACGTCATCGCGCTCGGCCAGCCCACCGTCGGTGAAGCGGAGCTCGCGGCGATCGCCGAGGTCTTCGCCTCCGGCTGGCTGGCCGGCGCCGGGCCCACCTGCCGCCGCTTCGAGGAGCGCTTCGCCGCCGCCACCGGCACCCGACACGCCCTGACCACCGCCAACTGCGGCTCCGCCCTGCACCTCGCGCTGCTCACCCTCGGGGTCCGGCCCGGCGACGAGGTCGTCGTCGGCGACTACACCTTCCCGGCCACCGGCCACGCCGTGATGTGGGCCGGCGCGAAGCCCGTCTTCGCCGACGTGCGGCCCGACATCTGGACCGTGGACCCGGCCGCCGTCGAGGCCGCCATCACCCCCCGCACCGTCGGCATCATCGCCGTCGACGCCTTCGGCCAGCCGGCCGACTACGACGAGCTGCGGGCCATCGCCGACCGGCACGGGCTGTTCCTGGTCGAGGACGCCGCGTGCGCGGCGGGCGCCACCTACAAGGGCCGCCCCGCCGGCAGCCTGGCCGACGTCGCCACCTTCAGCTTCCACGGTCGCAAGGGCATCACCGCCGGCGAGGGCGGGGCCTACGTCACCGACCGCGACGACCTTGCCGCGCACGCCCGCAAGCTGCACACGTACGGGGTGGAGGGCGCGCTTACCCGGGCCGAGCTGTCCGACCTGCCGATTCCGGCCTTCACCGAGCTGGGCTACAACTACCGGCTCTCCGACGTGGCTGCGGCGATCATGCTCGCCCAGCTCGACCGGCTGCCGGACCTGCTCGCCGCCAAGCGGCGCACCGCCGCCCGCTACGGCGAGCTGCTCAAGGACCACGAGCTGATCGTCACCCCCCACGAGGCGCCAGACCGCGAGCACCCCTGGCAGTCGTACGTGGTGACCCTCGATCCCTCGATCGACCGCGGCGCGGTCGCCCTCGGGCTGCGCCGGCGCGGCGTGCAGTGCACCTTCGGCACGTACGCCTCGCACGTGCAGCCGCTCTACGGCCAGTCGGCGCCGTGCCCGGTCTCGGCGGACCTGTTCGCCCGGCACCTGGCCATCCCGATGCACGCCAACCTCACCGACTCCCAGGTCGAGACCGTCGTCGCCACTCTGGTCGACGTCGTCGCCAGCGCCGCCACCGGCCGCTGATCTCCTTCAGGAAGGACATCGCACGACATGTCGAAGCAGACCGTCTTCATCACCGGGGGTGCGGGCTTCATCGGCCTGCACGTGGTGCCGCTCCTGCTGGACAAGGGCTACCGGGTCCGCATCTTCGACAACATGTTCCGCGGCGACCGGGAGCAGGTCGCCAAGCTGGCGGCCACCGGTGACGTCGAACTCGTCGACCAGGACGTGCGCTACGGCGGCGCGGTGCACGCGGCCATGAAGGGCTGCGACCTCGTCGTCCACCTCGCGGCGGTCTCCATCAACAAGAGCCAGGCCGACCCGTACGAGTCGATCGACATCAACATGGTCGGCAACCACAACGTCTTCGCGGCCGCCGCCGACCACGGCGTGAAGCGGCTCGTGTTCGCCTCCTCCGCCTCCGTGTACGGCGACCCGAAGAAGCTGCCGATGCACGAGGACGACCGGCTCGACCCGCTCACCCCGTACTGCATCTCCAAGCGGGCCGGCGAGGACCTGCTCGCCTTCTACCAGCGCAGCAAGGGCCTCAACTGGATCGCCCTGCGCTTCTTCAACGTGTACGGCCCCGGCCAGAAGCCGACCGCGTACTACACCTCCGTGATCAACCACTTCGTCAAGCGGTTGAAGACCGGCCAGCCGCCGATCATCGACGGCCGGGGCGAGCAGTCGATGGACTTCATCCACGTCCACGACATCGCCCGCTCGGTGGTCGCCGCGCTGGAGGCCGAGCAGGGCAACGTGCCGGTCAACATCGGCACCGGCATCGACACCTCGGTGGCCACGCTCGCCGAGATCCTCATCAAGGCCGTCGGGGTGGACGTGGAACCCCAGTTCAACCCGCGCGAGGTGCTGGTCAGCCGCCGCGCGGCGGACATCACCCGGGCCCGCGAGGTGCTGGGCTGGGAGCCGACCATCGCGGTCGAGGACGGGATGACCGACCTGATCAAGGTCGAGGTGGCCTGACGCGGCCGGGGTGGGCGTCGGCTCCCGGCGCCCACCCCCGCCCGCCCGTACGATCCATCGGTGAGCCCCCGGCTCTCTCCCCCCGCCCCCACACCGACCTCGACAGGAGTCCCCGCTGTGCGGATCGCGGTCGTCAACAACTTCTTCCCGCCCCGTCCCGGCGGAAGCTCCCACCTCTCCGCGGCCCTGGCGGAGCGCTACGCCGCCGCCGGCCACGAGGTGCTGGTGTTGACGGCCGCCTACCAGGGCGCGCCGGACGAGGAGGAGCGGGACGGCTACCGGGTGGTCCGGCTGCCCGCGATGCCGATGCCGAAGCTCGGCCTCTCCATCGACTTCGACATGGCCTTCGCTTTGGCCCGCCCCGGCAACCTGCGTCGGGTGTCCCGGCTGTTGACCGAGTTCGCCCCCGACGTCATCCACCAGCACGGGCAGTTCTTCGACCTGAGCTGGATCTCCGGTCAGTACGCGCGCCGGCACCGGACCCCGGTGCTGTTGTCCATCCACACCCGCCTGGAGAGCCCCGACCCGAAGTACGCGGCCCTGTTCCGGCTGCTGGACCGGTTCCTCGTCAGGCCGCTCATCCGCCGGTTCCACCCGCGCTACGTCATCATGGACGAGTTGGCCGCCCGCTACTGCGCGCAGCGTTACGGCGCGACCACGGCCGACTTCGAGTACATCCCGGTGGCGGTCGAGCCGAGCCGCTTCGACGGCACGCCGGAGCTGGACGTGCGCGCCCGGCACGGCATCGGCGACGCGCCGCTGATCGTCTCGCTGGGGCACGTCATCCCGTTGCGCGACCGGATCGCCCTGGTCGAGGCGCTGCCGACCATCCTGGCCAAGCACCCCGACGCGCGGGTGCTGATCATCGGCCGGGTCTACTACGACGCGTACGCCAAGCGGGCCGCCGAGCTCGGCGTCGCCCACGCCGTGATCAGCACCGGGGTCGTCCCGTCGGCCGAGGTGCCGGCCTACTTCGCCGCCGCCGACGTGGTGGCCCACGACCTGCAGGGCGGCGGGTTCGGCACCGCCAGCCTCGAGGCGATGGCCGCCGGCCGGGCGACGATCGGCACGGTGACCGAGACGAACTTCCCGGCCGTGCACCTGCGCAACTGGGAGAACTTCGTGCTGGCCCGGCCGGACGACCCGGCCGACCTCGCGGACGCCGTGATCCGGCTGTTCGACGACCCGGAGGAGCGGGAGTGGATCGCCAAGCGCCAGCGCGACCTGGTCTACTCCCACTTCACGCTGGACGTGGTCACCCGCCAGCACCTGGCGGCGTTCGACCGGATGGTGAAGGAACGAGCATGAGTGTGTTCTCCGCCGACGAGCGCAGCAACCGGCTGCGCACCGGCATCCTCGACGACTTCGTCGGCGGGCTGCTCAACGATGTCGAGCGTGCCCGCTACCTCGGCCTGCCCGAGACCACCCGGATCCGGGAGCGGACGAAGATCGTCAGCCCGGAGAACCTGGTCATGGGGGAGCACTGCTGGATCGGGGAGAACACCGTCCTGGACGCCAGCGGCGGCCTGGAGATCGGCGACCACACCAGCATCGGGCTCAACTGCCTGGTGTTCACCCATTCCAGCTGGCTGGCGAACATGATGCTGGAGAACCACCCCGGCAGCGACCTGATCGAGCGCAAGCCCGTGCGGATCGGCAAGGGCTGCTTCATCGGCGGCAACAGCGTGATCATGATGGGTGTCACCATCGGTGATTGTGCCACCGTTAACCCGCTGTCTGTCGTGACGAAAGACGTTCCGGCCTACAGTCTGGTGTCGGGCAACCCCGCGCGGGTCTTCCAACGCTACGACGAGGAGTACCTCAGGGCGGAGGCCGAGCGGGTCCGCGCCGAGAACGCCGCGCTGCGGGCCGAGGCGCAGGCGCGCGGGGAGGCCCCCGTCTGGGGGTCGCCCGCGCGGCGCCGCGACGCGCAGTGACCACCCCTTAGCACGTACGGAGAAAGCACGATCATGAGCCTCACCGACCGCCTGCACGGCGTCTTCGTCGACGCCCTGGAACTGCCCGAGGGCACCGACGTCGAGAACCTCACCTACCGCGGCATCGAGCAGTGGGACTCCCTCGGCCACATGACCCTCGTCGCCGCCATCGAGGACGAGTTCGACGTCCAGCTCGACACCGAACAGGTCATCGACATGAGCAGCTTCAAGGTCGCCCTCGACATGCTGCGGGGCCTCAGCGTCGATGAGTGAGCTGACCGCCCGGGTGGCCCTGGTCACCGGCGGCACCCGCGGCATCGGCCTCGCCACCGCCCGCGCCCTCGCGCAGGCGGGGGCCACGGTCGTCGTCACCGGCCGCGACGCCGACCGGGCCGAGGCGGTGGCCAAGGAGTTCGGCGGGCACGGCCTGGGGCTCGACGTCGCCGACTTCGACGCCGTCGGCGCCACGGTCAAGCAGGTCACCGCCGCGCACGGCGGGCTGGACGTGCTGGTCGCCAACGCCGGGATCATGGAGAGCGGCCTGCTGGGCATGCTGCGCGCCGACGACGTCCGCCGCACCCTGGACGTCAACGTCGCCGGGGCGGTCGCCGCCGTGCAGGCCGCCGGTCGGGCGATGGCCCGCAAGCGCCGCAGCGCCGACGGCACCGAGCGGCGGGGCGGTTCCATCGTGCTGCTCGCCTCGGTCGTCGGCACGTACGGGGCGGCCGGCCAGTCCGTCTACGCGGCGTCGAAGGCCGCCGTGGCCGCGCTGGCCCGCTCGGCCGCGCGGGAGTTGGGCGGCCGGGGCATCCGGGTCAACGCCGTCGCGCCCGGGGTCATCCGCACCGACCTCACCGCGTCGCTGCCCGCCGAGGTGCTGGACCGGCAGGCGGCAGCCGCCGCGCTCGGCCGGCTCGGCGACCCCGACGAGGTGGCCGACGTGATCCGGTTCCTGGCCGGCGACGCCGCCCGCTACGTGACGGGTCAGGTGCTCGGCGTCGACGGGGGGCTCGTCCCGTGAACCTGGTCGCCCCGAGCGCCCGGCTGATCGACGCCGCCACGGGTGCCGTCCTCGGCGGCGCGGGCCTCGCCGCCGAGGTGGGTCGGCACGCCGCCGCGTACGCCGGGTTCCCGCCCGGGGTGGTCTTCGCCCGCAGCGGCACGTCGGTGCCGGCGGTGCTGCGGTACGCGGGCGCGCTACGCGCGCAGCGCCCGGTGGCGCTGCTCGACCCGGCGCTGGACCCGGCGGTGCTGGCCGACTTCGTCCGGCGCTTCTCCCCGGCCGTGGTGGTGGGCCTCGCCGAGGGCGGCGCGGGTGCTGACACCGGCGAGCGGCCCGGGGACTACCGCGCGGTCGACGACGAGGTGCTCGGCCCGGTGTGGGTCCGCGAGCGGGCCTGCGCCGACCAGCCGCACCCGGACCTCGCGGTGCTGCTGGCCACGTCCGGCTCGACGGGGGACCCGAAGTTCGTCCGGCTCTCCCGCGCCGCCGTGGAGTCCAACGCGGCGGCCATCGCGCGGGTGCTGGCCATCGGCCCGGACGAGGTCGCCCCGACCAGCCTGCCGCTCTACTACAGCTTCGGCATGTCCGTGCTCAACAGCCACCTCGCCGCCGGCGCGACCGTCCTGGTGGTCGACGGCGGCGTGCTGGCCCGCGAGTTCTGGCAGGCCGTGTCGGCGTACGGCGCGACGTCGCTGGCCGGGGTGCCGCACAACTACGAGATGCTGCACCGGATCCGGTGGAGCCCCGCGAAGTATCCGACGCTGCGCACCCTCACCCAGGCCGGCGGCAAGCTGCGCGACGAGACGATCCTCGCCTTCCACGCCAGGATCGCCGAGACGGGCGGCCGGTTCCACGTCATGTGGGGCTGCACCGAGGCGGCGCCCCGGATGAGCACCCTGCCGGCCGACGCGCTGCCCGACCGGGTCGGCTCGGTCGGCCCGGCCCTGCCCGGCGGCTCGTTCACGGTGCTCGGCCCCGACGGCGCGGAGACCGACCGTCCCGGCGTGGTCGGCGAGCTGGTCTACCGCGGCCCCAACGTCATGATGGGGTACGCGGAGAGCGCCGCCGACCTGACCCGCGGCGACGAGCAGGGTGGGGTGCTGCGCACCGGTGACCTGGGCTGCCTCGACGCCGACGGGTTCGTCTGGCTGCGCGGCCGGCTCAAGCGGTTCGGCAAGGTCTTCGGCATCCGGGTCAACCTGCACGACATCGAGGAGCTGGCCCGCGACCAGGGGCCCGTCGTCGCCGTGTCCGGCCCGGACCGGGTCGTCGTCTTCGTCGAGGGCGGCACCGACGACGGCGCGCGGGCCCTGGCGGGGCGGCTGGCGGAGCGGCTGCGGCTGCACCGGTCGGGCTTCGACGTGCGTACGGTCGAGCGGTTGCCGCAGCTGCCCAACGGCAAGATCGATTACCGCTCCCTGGAGGCGCTGGTATGACCCTGTTCGCCCTCGACCAGGCGGCCCGCGAGGCCCGGCTCCTGCCGGAGCTGGTCGAGTTGACCGAGCACCACCGGGCCCGCAGCCCCGAGTACGCCCGCCTGCTCGCCTCCCTCGGCCACCTGCCCGGCCGCCGCTACGACCGGGTCGCCGACCTGCCCTGGCTGCCGGTGCGGCTGTTCAAGCACCACGTCCTCAAGAGCATCGGCGACGACGAGGTCTTCAAGGTCCTCACCTCCTCCGGCACCACCGGCGACGTCAGCCGGATCTACCTGGACAAGGAGGCGGCGGGCGTGCAGCAGAAGATGCTGTCGGCCACGCTGAGCGCGGTGATCGGCACGAAGCGGCTGCCGATGCTGCTGGTCGACACGAAGGCCCTGTTCAAGAACCGCACGTCGTTCTCCGCCCGGGGCGCCGGGGTGCTGGGCCTGATGAACTTCGGCCGCGACCACACCTTCGTCCTCGACGAGCAGGAGCGGCCCGACCCCGACGCGGTGCGCGACTTCCTGGGCCGCCACGGCGACCAGCCGTTCCTCATCTTCGGCTTCACGTTCATGACCTGGCTCTACCTCTACGAGCTGGCCCGCGAGCACCGGTTCGACCTGAGCAACGGCATCCTGATCCACAGCGGCGGCTGGAAGAAGCTGGTCGACCGCGCGGTCGACAACGCGGAGTTCCGCCGCCGCTTCACCGCCGACACGGGCCTGCGGCGCATCCACAACTTCTACGGGATGGTCGAGCAGATCGGCACGACGTTCCTGGAGGGGCCGGACGGCGGCGGCCTCTACTGCCCCGAGTTCGCCGACGTCATCGTCCGCGACCCGCACACCTGGGCGGAGGTGCCCGTCGGCACCCCCGGGGTGGTGCAGGTGGTCAGCACGATGCCCCGGTCGTACCCGGGGCACCTGCTGCTCACCGAGGACCGGGGCGTCGTGCACGGCGTCGACGACGGGGCCTGGCCGGGCAAGCGGTTCTCCATCCTGGGCCGGCTGCCCCGCGCCGAGGCGCGCGGGTGCAGCGACACGTTCGCGGAGGCGGCGGCATGAGCGGGCGCAGCGAGCGAATCATCGGGCAGGGCGCGTCGGCGCCTCCTGCCGGCACCGGGCGCAGCGAGGGGCGGGCATGAGCGGCAAGGTCGTCGAGCGATTCCCGGCCGGCGGTGCGACCGCCGTCGACGACCTGGTCGGCGCGTTGCGCGCGGTGCCGGCCGGCGGCCCGCTGACCGTCGGCGACGACCGGATCGTCGAGTTCCTGGTGGCGTTCGCCCGGCGGCTGCTGCGCCCGGCGGTGGCCCGCCGGCACCCGGAGCTGGCCTCCCTCGGCTTCTTCCTGCGCCGGGGCGAGATCGCCAAGACCCTGGCCCGGGTCGCGGACGAGCCCGGCCAGCTCCGCTTCCCGCGGGGGCTGGTCTTCCACGTGCCGCCGGCCAACGTGGACACCATCTTCGTCTACTCGTGGGCGCTGTCCGCGCTCGCCGGCAACGCCAACGTGGTACGGATCTCGTCCCGGTCGGCGGGTGCCGCCGACGCGGTGCTCGACGCGCTCGACGACACCCTCGCCGACGCCGACGACGTGGTCCGGCAGACCCAGCGGATGGTCACGTACGGGCGGGACGACGCGGTGACCGCCGCGCTGTCGGCCGCCGCGGACCTGCGGGTGATCTGGGGCGGCGACCGGTCGGTCGGCGAGATCCGCCGGCACCCGCTCGCCCCGCACGCCCGGGACCTGACCTTCCCGGACCGGTCGTCGTTCACGGTGATCGGGGCGGCCGGCTGGCTCGCCGCCGCCGAGGCCGAGCGCGACGCCGCCGCCCTCGGCCTCTACAACGACTCGTACTGGTTCGACCAGGCCGCCTGCGCCTCGCCCCGCACCGTCTACTGGGTCGGCGACCCGGCCAGCACCGACGCCGCCCGCACGGACCTGCTGGCCCGGCTGCGTACGGTGCTCGACGCCAAGCGGCCCGAGGTGGACGCCGCGATGGCGGTGGAGAAGCGGGTCGCCACCTACGGCCTGGCCGTGGAGGGAGTGGCGACGGCCATCCGCTTCGACGGCAACGACCTGGCGACGGTGGAGCTGGCCGGGCCAGGCGACATCCCGCGCCGCTGGCTCGGCGTCGGCACGTTCCCGCAGGCCCGCCTCGACAGCCTCGCCGACCTCGCGCCGGTGGTGGTGCGCCGTGACCAGACCGTCACCCACTTCGGCTTCGCCGCCGACGAGCTGGTCGCCTTCGCCCGCGCGCTGGGCGGGCGCGGGGTGGACCGGATCGTCCCGGTCGGCGACGCGCTGAGCTTCGCCGCGACCTGGGACGGGTACGACCTGATGCGCGAGTTCACCCGGATCACCAGCGTCGTCACCCGCTGACCCTGCCGCCGGGCGTCCTACCCGGCGGAGGTGGTGGCCGCCTCGGCCGGGGCCGCCCGGCGGAGCTGGCGCACCCCGGACAGGGCGGCCAGGCCGGCGGCGAGCACGTCGGCGATGGTGAAGATGAGCCGGGACGCCAGCGCGATGCCCATCGCGGCGCCGACGCCGCCGTTGCCCTCCAGGAACGGGGCCAGCGCGGCGACCAGCACGGCCTCCCGTACGCCGAGCCCGGAGGGGGAGAGGAAGGCGAACATGCCGACGGTCATCGCGATGGCGAACGACCCGACGCTGCGCAGCAGCCCCTCCATGCCGGGGGTGGCCTGGGCGTTGGCCAGCAGCCACAGGTGCACGCCGAACAGGGCGTAGCCCAGCGCGCTCCAGCCCACGACCCGCGACACACCCGGCCAGGTGAGGCGGTGCTCCAGCGGCGGGCGGCGCAGCACCCGCAGGGCGAGCTGCACCAGCGCGGTGAGCACCCGCGGCACCGCGCAGACCAGCGCGACCGGGAACAGCGCCGCCACGATCCACAGCGCGACCCGCACCGAGTCGGCGTAGGTGGAGTCGCCCCCGCCGGCCGCGTCGCGTAGCGCCGGCAGGCTCAGCAGGCCGAGGCCCAGCGCGGCCGTCACGCCGAGGCCCAGGGAGACCAGGGTGGCCAGGAAGGCGCGGGCCCGGGGCAGGCCGGCCCGCCGGCTCAGCTCGACCTGGAGCACGTACGCCCACACGCTGCCGGGGATGTACTTGCCGAGCTGGCCCACCAGGCAGATGCGCAGCGCGGCGGGCACGGACACCCGGTGCTCCAAGTCACGCACGGCGGCGCGCCAGGCCATCGTGTTGGCCACCATCCCGGCGAGCGCCGCGAGGACGGACAGCACCACCGACTGCCAGGCCAGGCCCAGCCACGTCGACCGGACCTGCGGCCACTGGTCGACGACGCTCCAGACCATCCCGGCGGCGATGGCGACGACGACGGCGACGCGGACGCCCAGCGACAGCCACCGCTTCAGCGGGCCGGCCGGGGCGGCGGGAACGTCGGTCGACTCCGGGGCACCGGAGGTGACGACATCCTTCCGCGTGACGGTCTGAACCATGCGTAACGTGCCTCCGCGTCGCGTTTCGTCCGTAGCGGAAAGTGAGGACGGACCGAGCAGGGCACTACACTAGCCCAGGCCGCGCGCCCCCACTCGTCCGGCGCGCCCGCGCGGAATTCCTACCGCGACGCCGGCCACCGCCCGTCGTGTCGACGTCCGCCGCTGTTACCGTGCTCGCTGCCACCGACCCCGAGGAGACGTGCTGTGATCCCCATTTCCGTCGTGAAACTCGACGAGAAGGCCGAACAGCTGGCGGTGGAGGTGATCCGCTCCGGCGTGCTGGCGCAGGGCCCGATGGTGGCCCGGCTGGAACGCGAGTTCGCCGACCTGGTCGGGGTGGAGCACGCGGTGGCGGTCAACAACGGCACGACGGCGCTGGTCGCCGCCCTGGAGGTGCTCGACCTGCGGCCCGGCGACGAGGTCGTCACGAGCCCGTTCACGTTCGTCGCCACCCTCAACGCGATCCTCGAGGCCGGCGCCACCGCGCGGTTCGCCGACATCCGCGAGGACGACTTCTGCCTGGACCCGGCGGCCCTCGCCGCCGCGATCGGCCCGCGCACCCGGGTCGTCATGCCGGTGCACCTGTACGGCCAGCCGGCCGACATGGGCGCGATCGTGCCCCTGGTCGAGCGGCACGGCCTGGGCCTGGTCGAGGACACCGCGCAGTCACTCGGTGCGACGGTCGGCGGGCGGGGGGCCGGCAGCTTCGGCCTGGGCACCTTCTCCCTGTACGCCACGAAGAACCTCACCACCGGCGAGGGCGGCATGATCACCACCGACGACGCCGTCCTCGCCGACCGGCTCCGGGTGCTGCGCAACCAGGGCATGCGCCAGCGCTACCAGTACGAGGTGGCCGGCCACAACTACCGGCTCACCGACCTGCAGGCCGCCCTCGGCATCCCGCAGCTGGCCGGCTACGCCGACACCGTCGCGCGGCGCAGGGCCAACGCGGCCCGGTTGCACGCCGGCCTGGCGGACGTGCCGGGGCTGCGCCTGCCGGCCGAGCTGCCGGGCCGGACGCACGTCTGGCACCAGTACACCGTGCTGGTCACCGACGCCGCGCCGGTCAGCCGCGACGAGGTGGCCGCCCGGCTGGGCGAGCAGGGGGTGGGCTGCGGCATCTACTACCCGAAGGCGGTCTACGACTACGACTGCTACCGGGAGCACCCCCGGGTGGTCGCCGACCCCGCCCCGGTCACCGGGCGGGTGGCGCGGCAGTGCCTGTCCCTGCCGGTGCACCACCACCTCGCCGACGGCGACGTCGACCGGGTCGTCGAGGCCGTGCGCAAGGCGGCGGGCGCGTGACGGCCCCGGTGCGCTTCGCCCTCGTCGGCACGGGCGTGATGGGGGCCCTGCACGCGCGGGTCATCGCCCAGTCCGACCGGGCCCGGCTGGTGCGGGTCGTCGAGCCCCGCGAGGCCGTCGGCCGGGAGGTCGCCGACCGGTACGGCGCGCGGTGGACGCCCGACGGGTCGAACCTGTCCGGCGTCGACGCGGTGGTGATCGCCGCCCCCACCGAGTTCCACCACGCGCTCGCCGGTGAGGTGCTCGCCGCCGACTTGCCGCTGCTGATCGAGAAGCCGGTCTGCGGCAGCCTCGACGAGACCGAGGACATCGTGGCCACCGCCGAGAAGCGGGGGGTCCCGCTGCTGTGCGGGCTGCTGGAGCGGTTCAACCCGGCGGTGCTCACCGCGCTCGCCCTGGTCGACAACCCGGTGCACCTCACGGTCACCCGGCACTCACCGTACGCGCCGCGGATCCGCACCGGCGTGGCCTGGGACCTGCTGATCCACGACGTCGACCTGGCGATCCGGGCGTTCGGCGGCCAGGAGCCGACCGACGTACGCGGGGTGCTGGGCCACTTCCACCCGTCCTCGCTGCCCGGCGCGGAGGACGTCGCCGAGGCCCTGCTGACCTTCGGCGGCGCGGCGCTGGCCAACGTCTCGGCGAGCCGGATCGGCCAGCGGAAGGTGCGGACGCTGGTCGTCAGCGAGGTGGACCGGCTGATCGAGGCGGACCTGATCCGGCGGGACGTCACCATCTACCGGCACGTGTCGCTGGACGCGGCGACGCCCGACGGCCGGGGCTACCGGCAGCAGAGCATCATGGAGGTGCCGGAGCTGGTCTCCGGCCGGGAGCCGCTGGCCGCCCAGCTCGACCACTTCCTGGACCTCCTCGCCGGCACCGCCGACGCCGACGCGGAGCGGCGGTCGATCCTCCCGGCGCACCGGGCCGTCGGCCGGCTCTTCGCCGACCACGGCTGAGCCCGCGGGCCCGGGCGGCGGCCTCGTGTCGCCGGCCGGGCCGGCGATCGCGTTCGGGTAGGCTTGCCCACCGTGCGCCCGGCCGGCCGCCGCCGCCCGCCGAGGGCGAGCCCCGGCGGCCCGCCTTCGACTCGACAGAAATCCTCGACAGAAATCAAGGAATCCCCTGTGCCGAACGTCGCAGACGACGCCCTGGCAGTGGAGGACCAGCGCGCGCCGGAGGACCTGCCCCGCGCCCCGGACGACCAGCCCGAGACGCCGCAGGACCCGCCCGGCACGCGCGAGGCCCAGCCGGAGACGCCCGACGACCGCCCCGCGACACCGCAGGACGAGCCCGGCACACCGCAGGACGAGCCCGCGACACCGCAGGACCCGCCCGGCACGCCGCGCGACGAGCCGGGCACGCCGCAGGACGAGCCGGGCACACCGCGCGACGAGCCCGGCGCACCGCGCGCCGAGCCGGCCGCGAGCGCCGAGCCCGCCGACCCGGCTGAGCAGCCGCCCGCGCCGGAGCGCACCCCCGACGCCCCGACCGCCCCCGCGCGGCTGTCCTTCCCCCGGCGGTTCGGGGCCGCCTTCGGTGCCCTCCCGCGCCGGATCACCGACGCCGCCGTGCTGGCGTTCGCGTTGTTCACGGTGATCTACCACGCGGGTTTCCTGGCCGAGCTGCGACCGTCGGTGATGTTCCTGAGCTGGCTGTGGTGCTGTGGCGCGCTCGCCGTCCTCGCCGTGGTGCTCGGGGTGGTCCGTGCCGTACGGCGTCGCCGCGTCGCGCCGGTGCCGCCGGCCGCACCCGCCGACCCCGCGCCGGCCGGGAGGGCGCGCTGGTGGTGGCTCGCCGTCGGCGTGGTCACCGCCGCGCTCGGCATCGCCGCCGCCGTCATCGCCGGCATGGGCGGGCTCGCGTCGTGGTGGGTGCCGACCGGCCTCGGGCTCGCCGCCTCCGTCGGCGCGGCGCTGCTGGCCCGCCGGGCCTGGCTGGCCCGCACCGGTCCGCCGGAGCCGACCGCCACGGGCTGGCAGGCGCTCTTCGTGCTGCTCGTCTCGGCCGGCGTCGCGGTCTCCTCGCTCTACATGGCCCGCAACAGCAAGGACGACGTCTTCTACCTCGGCAAGTCGGTGTGGGTGGCCGAGCGGGACATCGTCCCGGTGCGGGACTTCCTGTTCACCGAGAACGTGGCCGCCCCGCTGAGCACCCAGCCGCCGACCGCCTCGATCGAGGTCTTCGCCGGTGCGCTCGCCCGGTTCCTGGGCCTGCACGCCGCCGACGCCACCTGGTTCGTGCTGCTGCCGGCCCTGGCCGTGCTCGCGGTGCTGGCCCTGTGGCGGCTGGTGCACCGCTGGGCGCCCCGCCGTCCGGTGCTGGCGTTCGTCGTGGCCATCACCTACCTCTACCTGGTGGTCGGCTCGGACGCCGCGCTCGGCACCTTCCACCTGCCCCGGCTCTACGAGGGCAAGGGCATGTTCGTCTCGGCGGTCGTCCCGCTCATGTGGGTCTACCTGACCGACTGGTTCGAGTCCCGGTCGAGGTGGAAGCTGTTCCTGATCGCCGCGCTGTCCGTGGTGGCGACCGGGCTGTCCACGACGTCCGCGATCATCCTGCCGCTGCTGGTCGGCGCGGCCGGCCTGGCGATGCTCCTGGTGGGCCGCTGGGGGACCGCGCTGGCCGCGGGCGTCGCCGCGCTGGCCTACCCGATCGGCGGGGTGCTGGTGTCCCGGCTGGTGCTCGGGCCGGTCGCCACCGCCGGGGGCGAGACCCAGTTCTTCGACGCCGAGGGCACCTACCGCCGCACCCTGCTGGTGGGCGTGCTCGGCGTGATCGGCGGCCTCGCCCTGTGGCTGGCGCCCCTGCTCGTCCGGGGGCGCGCGCCCCGGCTGCTCGCCGCCGGCGCGGCGCTGACCATGAGCGTGCTGTTCGTGCCGGGCGTGCTGGAGGCGCTCGCCGAGGCCAGCGGCGTGTCCGCGGTGCTGTGGCGGGTGCCCTGGATCCTCGCCCTGCCCGGCCTGATCGGGATCCTCTGCACCGTCCGGCTGCCTCGGCTGCCGTGGGTGTCCCGGCTGGTCGGCCTCATCGTCGCCAGCTCGCTGATCTTCTGCTTCGCGACGTTCGGCGTGCCGATGTGGAGCAGGGACAGCTTCATGGAGGTGGCGCCGCGCCCGTTGTGGAAGCTGCCGCAGCAACGCCTGGAGATCGTCCAGTGGATCGAGGGGCTGCCCCGCGAGCCGGGCCTGCTGCTCGCCCCGTCGACGCTGATGCGGGTCGCCCCCATCGTCAGCAGCCGGCTGCGGGTCGTGATGCCCCGCGACGGCTACCTCGTCGAGTACGACCAGAACTCCGACTTCGTCCGCGACCGGCAGCGCCTGGCCGCGTTCGCCGACGGCACGGCGATCGCCCCCGACGCGGAGGTGAAGGCGTCCATCGAGCGGCTGGACGTGACTACCATCTGCGTCTACTGGGTCAACCTGGAGGCCAAGGCCGCCCTCAAGCGGCTCGGCTACGAGATGTACGCCCGGCGGTTCGCCCCCGGCTCGGTCCGCTGCTTCCGGCAGCCCTGAACGGCCGGTCCCCGACCCGCCCGACGGCGCGGTCGGGGGCCGATCGGGTAGCAACGGGACGAAGCCCGTAATACCCGAATATGGCTCGCCGTTCGTCTCGCGTTAAGGTCTGGGGGCGAGTGGGACCAGGACGACACACGGGGGGTCCCCGCCGCTAGCCGCACTGAACGAGGAGGCCGGTCCCGCAGGGGCCCGGCCCCGTCGCCGATCTCGTTGGGGGAGAGTAACCGTTGTTCGGCAAGTTGATGGGACCGGCGGGCGTGGCCGCTCGCGGGGCCGTGCTGCTGCTCTTCTACCTGATCGCGCTCGCCGCGGGAGCCCTCGGCGCGGTCTGGGTGTTCGCGGTGAGCGGGATCGCCGCGATCGCCGGTGAGTTCGCCCTCGCCCGGTGGTCGGCGCCCACCATGACGCTGCTGGAGAAGGTCGGCCTCGGCCGCGGCTACCGGCAGCTCACCCGCGACCTCTCGGCCGTGCTGCTCGTGGTCTCGGCGATCCGGCCCAGCTCGGTCGAGCTGACCGCGATCCTGCTGCTGCCCGCCGTGACCTGGGTGATCGCGGTCTTCGCCGGGGCGCTGAACCGCATGATCGACCGGCGCAACCCGGTCTCCGCGCTGGTGCGCAACATCGACCTCGGCCCGATGCGCTCGGCGCCGCGCCCGCCCGAGTGGGCGGCCGGGGTCGCCGGTGAGCGGCTCGCCATGTGCAACCTGCTGCTGGTCCCGGCGGCCGTGCTCTCGGCGCTGTGGGACGACGCCGCGCCGGTGCTGGCCGGCGCTGCCGCCGCCGTGCTCGCCGCGGCCGTGGCCGGTGGCATCGTCGCGCTGACCTGGCTGCGGGGCCGGGGCACCGGCAAGAGCCCGGTGCTGCCGGCGGTGCAGAAGTGGCTGGACTCCTACCGGCCCGAGGTCGCCCTCTACTTCGCCGGCCCGGCGAAGGACGTCTACCAGGCCAACATGTGGCTGGCCCCGACCGAGGCCCTCGAACGGCGGGCCGTGGTGCTGATGCGCAGCCGCGAGGCGTTCAACGAGCTGGCCGACACCCGGCTGCCGGTGATCTGCGTGCCGGCCGGGGTGGACTTCATGAACCTGGAGCTGGGCAGCGTCCGCGCCGCCATGTACGCGGCGAACGTCGGCGCGAACATCCACATGCTCCGGGAGCCGGGCATGAAGCACGTCTTCGTCGGGCACGGCGACAGCGACAAGCAGGCCAGCGTCAACCCGTACAGCAAGGTGTACGACGAGGTGTGGGTCGCCGGCCTGGCGGGCCGGGAGCGGTACGCGCGGGCCGGCGTCGGCGTGCTGGACGCCGACATCGTCGAGATCGGACGGCCGCAGCTCGCGGGCGTGCACACGTTCGGCTCGGAGTCGCCCGACCGGCCCTTCACCGTGCTCTACGCGCCGACGTGGGAGGGCTGGCTCGACGACGACCCGTACCACACGTCGCTGGTGCTGATGGGGGAGCGGATCGTCCGGGGCCTGCTCGCCGCCCGCCCGTCGCTGCGGCTGATCTACAAGCCGCACCCGCTGACCGGCACCCGGTCCAAGGAGGCGAAGGCCGTCCACGAGCGGGTGGTGGAGCTGATCGGCGCGGCCGGCGGCGACGTCGACGCCAGCTCCCTCGACGGCCCCCGCCACCGGGTCGTCACCGGCCGGGTCCCGGCCCTGTTCGACTGCTTCAACCAGACGGACCTGCTGATCAGCGACATCTCCAGCGTGGTCTCCGACTTCGTGCAGAGCCAGCGCCCGTACGTGGTGGCGAACCCGAGCGGCCTGCCCGAGGACGACTTCCGCCGCAACTTCCCCACCTCCCGGGGCGCGTACCTTCTGTCGCGCGACTGCGGCGAGCTGGAGAAGATCGTCGCGCTCACCCGGGCCGGCGACGACCCGATGACCGAGGCCCGCCGGGACCTGAAGGTCTACCTGCTCGGCCCGGACGAGCCGAACTCGATGGAGCGGTTCCGGCAGGAGATCGGCCGCCTCTGCGGCTGATCGGCGACGCCAGGCGAAAGGGGGCGGCACCTGCCGCCCCCTTTCGCCGTACCACCGTCAGTCGGGGCGGCGCGGGCTGGTCACGTCGCGGGAGACGACCTCACCCTTCTCGTCCACCCATCCCTTCGGCCGCGCCGGGTTGCCGGCGACCAGCTGGTACGGCGCCACGTCCCGGGTGACCACCGAACCGGCGGCGACCATCGAGTACTCGCCGATCTCGACCCCGCACACGAGGGTGGCGTTCGCGCCGATCGACGCGCCCCGGCGGACCAGCGTCGGCGTGATGGTCCAGTCCGGGTTCTGCGCCCGGGGGCGCAGGTCGTTGGTGAAGACGGCGCACGGGCCGACGAAGACCTCGTCCTCGATGGTCACGCCCTGGTACACCGACACGTTGTTCTGGATCTTCACGAGGTCGCCGACGGTGACGCCGGCGTCGACGTACACGTTGCGACCGATCACGCAGCCGGCGCCGACCCGGGCGCTGGACCGGATGTGGGCCAGGTGCCAGACCTTGGTGCCGTCGCCCACTCGGGCGCCCTCCTCCACGTCGGCGCTGGGGTGGACGAAGGTCGCGGCAGGCTGTTCGGTGGTGTCAGTCATCCTTCAACTCGCATCGCTCGGGGCGCCGGGCGCCGGCGGTGGACGCGGCGGAACGACGGCGGGTGTTCGCCGCCGTCCGCGCGGGATCGGGGGCTGCCGCGCCCGGCGGTGGGCTCGGAGGGCCCGGCCGGGGCGTCGGCCGGGAGTGAGCATAGCGAGCGGTCAGCCCAGCAGGCGCGCGACCGCGTCGGCGGCCGGCACGTCGGCCGGCAGGGCGTGCGCCTCGACCACGGCGGCGACCGGCAGCGCCGCGTACAGGTGGGGGAAGAGCTCGCCGCCCCGCGACGGCTCCCAGCGCAGCGCCGCGCCGAGCGCCGCCGGATCGACGGCGAGCAGGGTCAGCCCGGTGGCGCCGGCGAAGTGCCGCCGGGCGGTCTCGACCAGTTGACCGGCGGCGGAGAGGTGGATGAACCCGTCCTGGCGGTCCACCGCCGAGCCGGCGAAGTGCCCGGCGGCGCGGGCGGCTTCCCACTCCGTACCGGTCAGCAGTTTGTAGATCACCCCGGCAGCCTACGGCCGGGACCGCCCCGGCGGGACGGGCACACGGGGACTGACCGGGCGGCCCTCCCGCCCGGTCGGCACGTCTGCGACCATTCCACGGTCGAGAACGAGGAACCGGGGAGGCGGGTTGCGCATCCTGCTGGTCGAGGACGACCGTCGGGTGGCCGCCGCCCTGTCGTCCGCCCTGACCCGCCGCGGCTACGAGGTGGAGCACGCGGCCACCGTCGCGGCGGCGCTGCGCGCCGCGCCCTGCGACCTGGTGCTGCTCGACCTGACCCTGCCCGACGGCGACGGCACCGACCTGTGCCGCGCCCTGCGTCGGCGCAGCGCCCAGCTCGGCATCATCGCCGTCACCGCCCGGGGCGAGGAACGCGACCGCGTCCTGGGCCTGCGGCTGGGCGCCGACGACTACGTGGTGAAGCCCTTCTCGATGGTCGAGCTGCAGGCCCGGATCGAGGCGGTGCTGCGTCGGGCCGCGCACGCCGCCCCGGAGCGGGACGTGATCGAGGCGGGGCCCGTGCGCATCGACGTCGCCGCCCGGACCGTCACGGTCGCGGGCCGGGAGGTCACCCTCACCCGCAAGGAGTTCGACATCCTGGTGTCGCTGGCCCGGCAGCTCGGGGTGGCGGTGTCCCGCGACCGGATCCTGCTGGACGTGTGGGGCACCACCTGGGCCGACCGGCACACCGTGGAGGTGCACG
This sequence comes from Micromonospora haikouensis, assembly GCF_900091595.1. GTDB lineage: Bacteria > Actinomycetota > Actinomycetes > Mycobacteriales > Micromonosporaceae > Micromonospora > Micromonospora haikouensis. The sequence continues at coordinate 19,210 of NZ_FMCW01000020.1, read as the reverse complement.
TCGGGTCGCTGCGCGGCAAGCTGGGCGACCCCCGGCTGGTGGAGACCGTACGCGGGGTCGGCTACCGGCTGCGCGGGGAGTGAGGGGAGCCCCGTGCGTCGTCGGCTGGTCATCAGCTACCTGCTGCTGATGGTGCTGGTGCTCGTCGCGCTGGAGACCCCGCTCGCGGCGACCCTGGCCACCCGGGAGACCGACCTGGTGCGCGCCGACCGGCTCGCCGACGCCACCCGGTTCGCCTCGCTCGCCGGGCCGGCGCTGCGCGGCGGCGTCCCCGGGCCGCTCGGCGGCGAGCTGAGCAGCTACGACGAGCTGTACGGCATCGGCGCGGCGGTGGTCGACCGGGACCGCCGCACGGTGGTGGCGTCGCGCAGCTGGCGGTCGGGTGCCGGGACCGAGTCGGCGCTGGACAACGCGCTGGCCGGGCAGCAGTTCAGCGCCCCGGGCTCGGTGTGGCCGTGGGCGGACGGGCCCGTCGTGGTGGCGGTGCCGATCAACGACGGCGGCGAGGTGCTCGGCGCCGTCGTCATCACCACCCCGGCCGGCGCGCTGCGCCGTACCGTCACCGCGTGGTGGCTGCTGCTCGCGGCGACCGGCATCGTCGCCGTGCTGGCCTGCGTGCTCACCGCGTTCGGGCTGGCCGGGTGGGTGCTGCGCCCGGTCACCGAGCTGGACGCCGTCACCCACGAGATCGCCGAGGGGGACCGGGGGGCCCGGGTCCAGCACCGGCTGGGCCCGCCGGAGCTGCGCCGCCTGGCGGCGAGCTTCAACAACATGGCCGACGTGGTGTCCGACGTGATGGACCGGCAGCGGGCGTTCGTCGCCCACGCCAGCCATCAGCTGCGCAACCCGCTGACCGCCCTGCGACTGCGGGTCGAGGAGCTGGGGCCGAGCCTGACCGACCCGCAGGGGCGGGCCGAGCACCGGCTCGCGCTGGAGGAGACCGACCGGCTGGCGCTGCTGCTCGACGCCCTGCTCACCCTGGCGCGTGCCGAGCGCGAGGAGAACCAGCGGGTCACCGTCGACGCGGCGGCCGTGGCCGCGTCGCGGGTCGCCGCGTGGCAGCCGCTGGCCCGGCACCGGTCGGTCACCCTCCGGCTGGCCACGGCCGACGGCCCGGCGTACGCCCGGACCGTGCCGACCGCGGTCGACCAGGCGCTCGACGCCCTGATCGACAACGCGGTGAAGTTCAGCGGCACGGGCGGCGAGGTGACGGTGAGCGTCGGGCGCGCCGACGACGGGGTGGCCCTGGAGGTCCGGGACACCGGACCGGGCATGACCCTCGACCAGCTCGACCGGGCCACCGAGCGGTTCTGGCGGGCCCCGGAGGTGCAGAACGTCGACGGGGCGGGGCTCGGGCTGACCATCGTGGCGGTCCTCGTCGACGCCTCCGACGGCCGGCTCACCATGCGGCCGGGGCAGCCGCGCGGGCTGGTGGCCGGCCTGTGGTTCCCGGCCCCCGACGCGGTCGACGCGGCACCCGCCCCCGCCCCGGTCGCGGACGACGCCGGCTGACCGGTCAGGGCTTGGCCGACCGGTACCAGGCGGCGGCCCCCGGATGCAGCGGCAGCGGGGCGGTGGCGATCGCCGACCGGGGGCTCATCCGGCCGGCCGCCGGGTGGGCCGCCGCCAGCTCCGCCCGGCGCTCCATCAGCAGCCGGGTCACCTCGCGCACCAGCGGCTCCGGCAGGTCCGCCCGGACCACCAGGTAGTTCGGGTTCGCCACGGTCGTGACCGGCTCCACCCCGTACACCGAGCGGGGGATGTCGCGGGACACGTAGACCTCGCGGTAGCTGCGCCGCAGCGGCTCGGTCCACTCGCCCAGGTCGACGATCCGCACGGCGCTGCCGGCGGCGAGTTCCTTGACGCCGCGCACCGGCAGCCCGCCGGAGAAGAAGAACGCGTCGATGCGGCCGGCGCGCAGCGCGGCGACGGAGTCGTCGAGGCCGAGCCGTTCCCGACGCACGGCGGTGCCGCCGAGGTGGGCGACCTCCAGCAGCCGGGTGGCGGTGACCTCCGTGCCGGAGCCGGGCGCGCCGACGGAGACCCGCCGGCCCCGCAGGTCGGCCACCCTGCGGACCGGGCTGCCGGCCGTGGTGACCAGGTGCAGCAGGTCGTCGTAGACCCGCGCCACCGCCAGGACCCTCGGGTGCTCCTCCCGCTCGGTGGGCAGCACGTCGGCCTGGGTGAAGCCCAGCTCGGCCTGGCCCGCGCCCACCAGGCGCATGTTCTCCGCCGAGGCGGCGGTCACCACCACGCTCGCCCGCACCCCGGGCAGCTCCCGGTTGAGGATGCCGGCCAGCGACCGGCCGAACGCGTGGTAGACGGCCGTGGGGCTGCCGGTGGCGATGCGGATCGGCACCGGTTCGCCCGGCGAGTCCTGGCAGCCGGCGAGCCCGGGCGCCGCCGCGACCAGCACCAGCAGCAGCGCCGCCACGCCGGCGGCGCGCGGGGGCACAGTCCAGCTACGGCTCACCCGGTGCACTCTGCGCGGTGCACCGCCGCCCGCGCAAGCCCACGGGCCGCGCCCGCCGCTGGCCGGTCCCGTCCCCGCCGGTGCGCGGGGCCGGTGCGCGGGGCCGGTCAGCCGACGGCGGCCACCCCCGGCCCGGTCGCCGGGTCCAGGGTGACGCTGTGCAGGATGCGGTCCCGGTCCGGGCCGTCGGCCACGCTCACCACGAAGCAGCCCGCGCCGGGCCGCAGCAGGGCGGGCACCTCCAGCAGGGCGGCCCCCCGGACCAGCACGGCGGCCAGCTCCCGGTCGGTCAGCCGGATCCCGAGGATGTGCCGGCGCACGTGCCGGCCGCCGGCCAGCAGCGACGCCCGCCACGCCGCGGCGGCCAGCCGGGGCCGCCACGTCCGGCGCGGCGCCGACGCCCCCGACGCGGGCCCGCCGAGCAGCTCCCGGCGACCCTGCCGCCAGCCGGTCTCCACCAGCGCCGCGTACGCCGCCCGGTGCTCGCGGGCCACCTGGAGGCGGTGCAGCTCGTAGCGGCGGCGCAGGCCACCGGTGGTCACCTCGTGCCGCACCGGGATCTCCAGCCGGGCCAGGAGCTGACGCATCCGGTGCGCCGCGTCCTCCCGGTTGAACTCGGCGGCGGGGCCGGCGTGCGGGTGGGCGGGGGCCGCCGGTCGCCGCCCGGCCCGGACGGGTGCGGCCGGGGCGGCCGGCGCGGACACGCAGCGCAACAGGCAGGCCACCTCGAACGCGTCGGCGAGGGTCACCCAGTCCAGCGGGGCCGGGGTCGCCGGAAGACGAGGCCGGTCGAGCAGCGTGGGTTCGAGGGGCACCACAGTCTCCTTGTCGGCGTCGGATACCCCATACCGTGGCCCGCCGGACGGCCCGGTGGTACCCGTGGCCGCCAGGCTTGAGGAAATCTTGCGACAGTTCAGAGCGTCACAACTGCGTCACCACCACGTCGACCGCCCGGGGCCGCCCGGCCGCCACGGGCTGCTCCAGCACCGTGTACTTCGCCTCCCGCAGGGCGGCCACCAGCCCGTCGGCGGTGCGCGGCCGGGCCCCGGCGGTGAGCAGGTCGCGCACCAGCCGCCCCTTCGTCGCCTTGTTGAAGTGGCTCACCACGCTGCGGACCGGCCCGGAGGGGGTGTCCCGCTCGTGCAGCACCCGCACGGTCACCGTCCGCTCCGCCAGCTCGCCGCGCGGGGTCCACGTCGCCGCGTACGCGCCGGAGCGCAGGTCCAGCACCGGGCCGCGCCCGGCCGCCGCCTCCAGCGCCGGCCCCAGCTCCCGCCGCCAGTACGCCGACAGCGCCCCCACGCCGGGCAGCCGCGCCCCGATCGGGCACCGGTACGGCGGGATGCGGTCGGTGAGCCGCACCGCGCCCCACAGCCCGGAGCTGATCAGCACCGACCGGCGGGCCGCCCGCTGCGCCGCCGCCGGCAACGTGGCCAGGTCGAGGGCCTCGTACAGCACGCCCGTGTAGAGCCGGCCCGCCTCGGCGGTGGCCGCCCGCTCCAGCCGCGCGTTGCGGCGCAGCTCGCCGGCCAGCCCCGGGGTCAGCCCCAGCGCCTCCAGAGCCGCCGTCTCCTCCGGGGCCCCCGGCCCGGCCGGGCCCACGCAGAGCCCCACCAGCGCCGCCAGCACCCGCGCGCGGGCGTCGGTCAGCTCGGGCAGGGACAGCCGGGTCAGGTCCAGCCGCCGGCCGGTCCCGGCGTCGGCCTTGCCCTCCGAGGGCGGCAGCAGGATGAGCATCGCCTCACGACTCCTCGCGCACCCGGCGACGTGCGCGCCGGTCGGGCCAGCGTACGCACCCCGCTCAGCGCCACGGCCGCACGGCCGTCTCCGGGTGGTACACGCGATACCGGCCGACCTCGGCGCGCAGCGCCGCCCCGGCGCGCGGGCCGAGCAGCTCCCGCAGCCGCCGGTCGGCCGGGCCGCCGGCCACCAGCACGTAACCGGGCCGGTCGGCCAGCGCCACCTGCCGCCAGTACGGCCGGTACCGGTTCTGCCCCGGCATGAGCCGCCCGTCGAGCACCCCGCAGAGCACCTCCTCCGCCGTCTCGAAGACCAGCCGGTTGCAGGTCCAGTACTCGCCGTACACCGCTTGCAGCCCCGCCCGGCGCACCACGTCGGCCAGTTGCCGGGCCTGCCGCTCCTCGACGCGCAGCGGCCCGAGACCCGCCACGAACAGGCCGGTGGCGGCCAACGCCGTGGCGACCAGCCCCGCCAGCGCGGCCGTCGCCGACGCCCCGGCGAGCCGCCCGGCCGCGCCCGCCGGGCCCCGCCACACGTGCCGGGCCGCCACCCACAGCGGCCACAGCACCACCGGCAGCGACAGCTGCAGCACCGACAGGTAGCGGGCGTTGTTCAGCGGGTCGGTGGCGGCCAGCGGGCTGCGCACGTACGCCGCGAGGGTCGACGCCGCGCCCGCGACCAGGGCGAGCTGCGCGGCCGGCCCGACCCGGTCGCCGGCCGGCCGGGCGGCGGCCCGCCGGTACGCGACCAGCGCGAGCACCGCGGCGGCGACCAGCAGCAGGGGGTAGGCCACCCCGAACCACTGCTGCCAGCGGGCGCAGCCGCCGGCCGGGCACAGCCCGGTGGCCAGCGGCACCCCCTCCAGCAGCCCGCCGCGCAGCCGCTCGGCCAGCGGCGGCGCCGCGCCGGCCTCCCCGCTGATCCGCCGCACCACCGACAGCGAGTCCTGCCCCGGCGGCGCGCGCAGGCTGTCGACGATCAGCGGCACCGCCCCGACGGCGAACCCGGCGGCCAGCGCCGCCCCGCACCAACCGAGCAGCTCCCGGCGCAGCACCCAGGCCAGCAGCAGGACGGCCGCCGCCAGGTACGGCACGATCAGCCAGTCCGACCAGACGGCCAGCCCGGCCAGCAGCCCCGCCACCCCGGCCGCCAGTGGCCGGGACCGCATTCGCCCGTCGGCCAGCCCCACCGCCACCAGCAGGATCGCCAGCACCGCCGGCTTCACCTCGGGCCGCCCGCCGACCGCCTGCAACTGGTCGCGCAGCACCCGCTCCGGGCCGAGCGCGAGCAGGCCGACGACCAGCACGGCGAACCAGGGCGCGCAGATCCGCCGGGTCAGCCGGTAGGCCAGGAACACGAACAGCGCCCACAGCGCCAGCACCGGCAGCCGCAGCACCGGCCAGCTCGGCCCGGCGACGGCGACCAGCGGCGCCGCCAGGTACGCCTCCGCCATGCCCATGTAGCGCTGCCCGTACAGGAACACGGGGTGCTCGCGGCCGGCGGCGATGTGCAGCGCGGCCAGGCCGAAGGTGGCCTCGTCGCTGTTCGACACGGGCACCGTGAGCAGCGTGAGGACCAGCCGGTAGCCGAACCCGGCCAGCCCGAGCAGCAGCGCCGCCAGCGCCGGCCGGTCGAGCGCCGGACGCCACCGCCCACGGTCCCGCACAGCTGTCGACACGACCAACGCCCCCGTCGTCGCCCCGACCGGAGTGTGTCACGCGCCCGGGACGCGCCGGGCCGGATCGCCGCAGACCGGGGGGCGGGCCGAGGTCGCCCGTGCGGCCGTCGCGGAGCCGGCGGCTCGCGTGGCCGACGTCGCCGCGGTGTGGCAGGGTTGCCGTGTGCCACCGACACCCGCCGGCGAACTGGCCGTACCGAACCTGCACCGGGCCGCGCGGTTCGAGGACGCCGTGCACAACCTGGTCGAGCGTCGGCTGCGGCGCACCGGGTGGCAGACCAACATCATCGCGTACGCCGGCTACGGCGCCCCCGGCTGGGCTCGGGTGCTGTGCCGGGTGCTGCTCGGCCGCCCCGACACCCGGTCCCGGCAGCGGCTGGAGAAGGTGCGCGGCTGGCGCAGCTTCACCACCCTGCCCGCCAAGCACGTGACGGTCACCATCGAGGCCGGCGGGGTGACGCACGAGGCGAAGGCCGACCGCAGCGGCTTCGTCGACACCGTCGTCGAGGCCGACCTGACCCCCGGCTGGGCGTCGGTGCGCCTCAGCGTCGCCGACGCCGAGCCGGTGGAGGCACTGATCCGCGTCCTCGACCCGAACGTCCGGTTCGGCATCCTCTCCGACATCGACGACACGGTCATGGTGACCGCCCTGCCGCGTCCGCTGCTCGCCGCGTGGAACACCTTCGTCCTCGACGAGCACGCCCGCGCCGCAGTGCCCGGCATGGCGGTGCTCTACGAGCGCCTCGTCACCGCCCACCCCGGCGCGCCCGTGTTCTACCTGTCCACGGGCGCGTGGAACGTCGCGCCGACGCTGACCCGGTTCCTGTCCCGGCACCTCTACCCGGCCGGGCCGCTGCTGCTCACCGACTGGGGGCCGACGGCCGACCGGTGGTTCCGCAGCGGCCGGGAACACAAGCGCGCCACCCTGGCCCGGCTGTCGCGGGAGTTCCCCGACGTGCGCTGGCTGCTCATCGGCGACGACGGCCAGCACGACCCGGAGATCTACCGCGAGTTCGCCGCCGGGCACCCCGACAACGTGGCCGGCGTGGCGATCCGCCGGCTGTCACCCACCCAGTCGGTGCTCGCCGGCAGCCTGCCCACCCCGTCGGGCAGTTCCTCCTCGGGCCCCGTGGGGCAGAAGTGGCTCTCCGCGCCGGACGGCGCGGGCCTGTGGAAGCTGCTGCGCGACGCCGGCCTGGTCTGACCCGCCCCCGCTCGGCACCGGCCGGCCGGGCCCGTCAGCCCGGCCGGCCGGTCGCCCTACGTCACCAGCCGGTGGTGATCTGGCTGCGGGCGCTCAACAGGCCCGCCGACGCGCCGGGATACAGCCACAGGATCCCCGTCGAGTTCTCCCGGGCGACGACGTCGGGTTTGCCGTCGCGGTTGAAGTCGGTCAGGCCGAACGCGGTGTAACCGCCCCAGCCCACGCCGACCTGGGTGATGCTGACCGCCGGGAAGTCGTACAACCGCAGGATGCCGGTGCTCGCCACCCGGGCGTAGACGTCCGGCGTGGCATCGCCGACGACGTTGGCGATGCCGTACGGGGCGTAGCCGGTCGACCAGCCGTCGCCGATGTCCACCCGGGCGCTCGTGCCGCCGGCTAGGTCGCCGGGATACACCCACAGGTCGTTGGTGGATCCCGCCGTGATCACGTCCTGGAAGCCGTCGCGGTTCCAGTCGGCCACCCCGTACGGGCGGTAGTTGCACCACTGGTTGCCCAGGAACGTCGGCGTGGCGCTCAGGTCGTCGGCCGTGCCGAGGAAGACCTGCAGCTCGCAGGAGGTGTTGTCGCGGACCACGATGTCCTGGTTGCCGTCGTGGTCCCAGTCGGCGATGCCGAAGACGGTGAACTGGTTCCACCCGGTCGACATCAGCCGCGGGGTGCCCACCTGCGCGTTCTGCTTGCGGTACCGCCACAGGTTGCCGGCGGTGTCGGCCGCGTAGATGTCCGTCTCCGTGGTCCCGGTGCCGGGCGGCGTCCAGGTGGTCGCGCCGAACGGGGTGCGTGCCCCGGTCGCCGGCACGATGTTGGTGGCCCCCACCTGGGTCGGGGTGAGCGCCCGCTTCCACACCTGGAGGTTGCTGATCATCCCGGCGTAGTAGGCGGTGGGCTGGCCCTGGTAGAGGTAGCGGCCGACGACGAACTTGCCGCCGCTGGGCCACGTCGGCGTCGCGGTGAACTGGGCGCTGCCCTTGAGCACCCCGTTCACGTACAGCGAGATCGTCCGGGTCTTGGCGTTGAAGGTCGCCACCAGGTGCGTCCAGACGCCGAGCGCCGTCCCGGCCGGCGTCACCACCTGGGTGTACGACCAGCCGCTGTCGGCGTTGCCCATGCCGAAGCGCCACGTGTTGTCGCTCGTGTTGTTCCACAGCAGGAAGCGCGACGCGTTGGCGCCGTCCTCGCTGGCGATGACCCCGCCCGCCGCGGTCGGCTTGGCCCAGACCGAGATGCTGAACGACTTCGTGGTGTCGATCAGCGGGCTGTTGACCGTCAGCGCCCCGTCGCCCGTGGGGTTCACCGTGGTGCCGGTCTCGTCGGTGTTCATGATGAGGGCCGGGCTGAACAGGTCGTCGCTGCGCCAGTAGGCGTCGCCGCCGGAGGCGGTCAGCGCGCTGCCGCCGGTGACGTCCGTCGCGGTCGTGACCGCCCCGTCGCCGAGGTCGTCGAACTTCCAGGTGTGGTCCGAGGTGATCAGGGTCTGCTTCGGCTGCGCCGTGACGGTGGCGCTGCCGGCCTGGAGGCCGGTCACCAGCCAGGCGGTCGTGGCGGCGTCGGCGGCCACGGTCCACAGGTCCACGGTGCCGTCGCCGTTGATGTCGCCCGCGCGCAGGCTCAGGTTCGCGCCGGTGTTCCAGGCGGACGCCGCGAGGGTGCGGGCGGTGTAGGTGAGCTGCCCGGTGTCCTGGCTGAACGCGAGGCCGGTCCACAGGTGCAGCGCGCCGGTGGTCCGGTTCCACAGGAACATGGCGGTGCCGTCCGACGCCTCGGCGGTGGCGATGCGCCAGTTGTTCCAGTCCGTGCCACCGGTCGGGGTCGACGCGGTGGTGTGCTGGGTGCCGAGGTAGCCGCCGGGGATGCCGAAGTTGGGATAGTAGGTGAGGAAGTAGCCGTTGGCGGCGTCCCCGCTGGTCCCGATCAGGTCGGGGTAGCCGGAGCCGGCCTGCCGGCTGTCGCCGGCGTTGGCGAGCTGGATCGGCGGGTTGCCGTTCGGGTCGTTCAGCAACGAGCCCTCGATGCCGAACTGGTTCTCGACCCGCTCGGGGCGCAGCACCGAGCCGTCGCCGTTGCCGGCGATCAGCTCCGCGCGGACGGGGTCGGCGGCCGGGTAGTAGACCAGGACGTCCTGGAAGCTGCCGCCCAGGAAGCGACCGCTGACGACCTGGGTGCCGTCGAAGTCGGACGGTGAGTTGCTCCCGGAGACCCCGTTGCCCCGAGCGCCGATGTTGCTGATGCTCGGGTTGACGCCGGCCGCGCCGTTGTTCTCCGCCAGCCAGATCCCCGCCGCGAGGTTGTTGGCGGAGCCCACGTTCAGCAGGTCGGCCCGGCCGTCGCCGGTGAGGTCACCGTCGGCCGCCGGAGTGGCCGGGGGGATGGCGTTGAAGGTCAGGGTGTCGGTCTCGCCGAAGTTCTGGCCCGCCGCCGTGACGCTGGTGACGGAGAGTGTGTTCGTCAGCCGGGTGGGTCGGACGGGAATCGTCGCGTTGCCGCTGGCGTCGGCGGTGATGGTCACCGGCGGCGCGGCGTTCAGCTGGTAGGTGTAGCCGGTCGGCAGCGTGCCGCCCACGGGTGGCGCGACGGTGAAGGTGGCCTGGACGCCGACGGTGGTCTGGGCGGGCGGCGAGATCCGCGGCGGTCCGGCGCGGGTCGCGTCGAAGGTGAACCGGCAGGTGGCCGACCAGTTGCTGGGGGTGCGGAAGTCGGTGGCCTGGACCTGCCAGGCGAAGGTGGTCGGCACGCCGTTGCTGGTCCCGGTGACGCCGGCGGCGGCGGCGAGGGTCGCGCGGGGCACGACGTACACGGCGGTGCTGCCGGACGAGTACGTCAGCAGGTTCGGGTTGGTGTTGACCAGCAGCGTCCCGGGCGCGCTGGCCTTCCACAGCTTGAAGGTCACGCCGAGGGTGCCGCGGTTGGTGTCGGAGACCGGGGCGTAGAGCGAGACCGAGGTGTCGCCGACGACGGTGGGGCTGGCGGCGGCGCAGGACGTGGTGGGTGAGGTGGTCATCCCCGTCGGGGTGTTGGGCTTGTGGTTGTAGCGGATGGTGAGGGTGGGGCTGGTTTCGAGGAACTCCTTCCAGCTCTGGGTGTCGCTGGCCTCGTTGGCGGCGATCATCCACAGGGTGCGGGTGGGCTTCTTGGCGGTGACGTCGGCTTCGATCTGGTTGGTGACGTCGAAGGAGACGGCGTCGGCGTCGCAGCCGCTGTAGCCGTAGGCGAAGCTCTTGGAGGTCACGACGCTGCCTTTGGTGACGCCCTCCCAGTGGTTCCAGGTGGCGTTGCCGGAGGTCAGGGTGGTCGCGGGGGCGTAGATGTTGACGGTCTTGTCGGTGCAGTTCCACGACTTGGTGTTGGTGATCCTGAAGATGGCGTCGTAGATCTCGGCCCCGGCGAGGGTGCTGTACGGGACGGGGAAGTTGACCAGGGTCTGGGAGCGTTGGCTGCCGGAGTTGCCGACCTGCATGCGGCCGATGAGGTCGGGGGTGTCCTTCCAGAAGTTGGTGGACTGGTGCTGGTAGGAGATCGTGGCCCAGCCGGACATCTTGGGCCCGACGGGCGTCCAGTTGAACGTGGGGTCGACGTAGACGGGGTAGACGGTGTCCGGGTCGTCGAACAGCTTCCGGTCGGGGGACAGGCGCAGCGTGCCGGGGGCCATCCGTACGCCGATGGGGGCGCTCCTCGCGGTCCGGCCCGGCGCGGCGGCGCTCGATGCGGCGGTGGGCCGCTCGTTGCGGCCGGTGGCGGAGTCCCACATGGTCGGGGCGGGTGCGGTGAGGACGGCCTGTCCGGCGCGGTCGCGGCCGGTGATGTTGCCGGTGGTGTCGGCGGTGAGGGTGACGCCCCGGGTGGTGGTGGTCAGGTCGAGGGTGGCCAGCTTGGGGTGCCGGGCGGCCTGGCGGTTCTTGACGACGAAGACGTGGGAGAAGCCGCCCTCGCCGGTGACCCGGACGGTGAGGTCGATGCCGGGCAGCACCTCGGGGTAGGTGGCGGTGGGCCCGGACAACGTGGGCGCGGGCAGCGCCATCGGCGCGGTGAGCGACAGCGCGCGGTCGCCGCTCGTCAGTTCGGCGAGGGGGCCGGTGCCGCCGGGGGAGAGCCGGACCTGGTTCGTGGTCACGGTCGGGGTGATGCTGCCGTCGGGGTGGCGGACCAGGGTCGGGTCGAGGCTGCGCCACTTCCCGTCGACGCGGGTGCGGGTGGGCACGGCGGTCTGGGTCAGCTCGACGGTGCCGTCGGGGCGGGCGGTCACGGTGGAGGTGGAGCTGCCGGCGGCGGTCGCCTCGACGGGCCGGCCCGTGCGTCGCGCCTCGGCCATGGCCCGGTCCACGCCGAGCGGGCCGGCGGCCGGCCTCTCGACGGGTGCCACAGGGGCTGCGGCGGCGGCCGGCGGGGCGGCCAGGGCGATGGCCGCGCCCGCCGCGACGACACTCGTCGCGACGACCGACCCGATCGCCTTCACCCCGGTTGTCCTGATAGAAGGGCTGTTCAAGGGCATGGAGTGGTTTCTCCCCCGTGCGTGTGTCCGGCGGACGCGGGATCGCGTCCGGTGGGCGGGCACAGTGAATCAGCCCGCGCGACCACGGGGAACGCCGAACATCACACCGGGTTGTCCCTTTCGGACTCCCTGTGGCGCATTTGATCCGCGCGCCACCCTCCTATCGTTACCTTGCCGTGACCTCCGGCCTGAGTGGACGTGAAACATTGTTCGCGCCACGCGGGTGCTCGTTCGGGCACGCTGCGTGGCTTTCTGTCTTCTGTGGAGTGGAGCGCGCATGGTCGGGCACGGGGGAACACGCCTGTTGACTGGACCGAGACGGTTGGTCGCGGTGGTCGTGTCGACGGCGCTGGTGGCGGGGTTGTGGTCGGGCACGCCGGCCGCCGCGAAGCCGAAGGGCGAGGGCGCGGCGAAGCCGCCCGCGACGTCACCGGGCCCGTCGGTGAAGGGCGTCAAGCCGATGCCGACGCGGTTCGTCACGCCGCGCGACGACGCGAAGTCGACCCACCGCCCCGCACGGACGGTGTGGCCGGCCGCCGCGTCGGCGCAGGTCGCGTTGGGGACACCGCAGGCGTTGTCGGCGGGGTCGCCGAAGGCGCGGGCGGCGGGCACGCCGGTGTGGGCGCAGCCGGTGGCTGTCAAAAGCGGACAATCCTCCGGGCCGAAGCGGCTCGCGGTGACGGTGGCCGGCCGCAAGGCCGCCGAGGCGGCCGGCGTCGACGGCGTGCTGCTGTCGGTGACGCCGGACCGGTCGTCGGGCGCGGCGCGGGTCGGCGTGGACTACGCGGGCTTCGCGGAGGCGTTCGGCGGCAACTACGGGTCGCGGCTGCGGCTGGTCCGGCTGCCCGAGTGCGCGCTGACCACGCCGAAGGCGGCGGCGTGCCGCACGGCGCAGCCCCTGGCGTCCACCAACGACCCGGCGGCGCGGACCGTCTCGGCCGAGGTGCCGATGACCGCGTCGGCGTCCGGCGCGCGCGTGGTGCTGGCGGCGGTGGCCGCAGCCGGCGAGGAGGGCGGCAACGGCGGCACCTACGCGGCCACCGACCTCAAGCCGTCCGGCTCGTGGACCGGCGGCGGGAACACGGGCTCGTTCACGTACTCGTATCCGGTGACGGTGCCGCCGGCGGCGTCGGACCTGGTGCCCACGGTGGCCCTCTCCTACGACTCGGGCAGCGTCGACGGGCAGACCGCGTCGACGAACGCCCAGTCGTCGTGGGTGGGCGACGGCTGGTCGACGCCCCGCTCGTACGTGGAGCAGACCTTCGCCTCCTGCATGGACGATCCGGGCGGCAGCGCCTCGCCGGTCAAGACCTACGACCGCTGCTACGACGGGCCGATCCTGACCCTGTCGCTGAACGGGTCGTCGACGTCGCTGGTGTGGGACTCGGGCAACAGCGAGTGGAAGCCGGAGTCGGACAACGGCGAGGTGATCACCCACGTCGTGAACTCGAACAACGGCACCGGCACCTACAACACCGACTACTGGCGGGTGACGCTGCGCGACGGCACGGTGTACGAGTTCGGCCGTAACCGCCTGCCGGGCTGGACGTCGGGCAAGGCCGAGACGAAGTCCGTCGACCACACCCCCGTCTACTCGCCGCACTCGGGGAACCCGTGCTACAACGCGGCCGGGTTCTCCTCGTCGGTGTGCACGATGGCCTACCGGTGGAACCTCGACTACGTCAAGGACGTCCACGGCAACGCGATGGCCTACTACTACCAGCAGGCCACCAACTTCTACGGCCGCAACAAGGGCGCCACCGACGTGTCGTACGTGCGCGACAGCAACCTGGCGCGCATCGACTACGGCTTCACCGACGGCAACGCCTACGGCACCGTGCCGAACCGGGTGGTGTTCACCACCGGCGACCGCTGCCTGTCGGGGACGTGCCAGCCGCTGAACTCGGCCAACAAGGCGAACTGGCCGGACGTGCCGTTCGACCTGATCTGCAACTCCGGCACCGACTGCGACGACTGGAGCCCGTCGTTCTTCTCGACGGTCCGCCTGACGTCCATCGAGGCGCAGCAGTACAACACGGCCACGTCGGCGTACGAGGCGGTCGACTCGTACGCCCTGTCGCACACCATGCCGGCCACCGGCGACGGCACCTCCCCGACGCTGTGGTTGACGTCGGTCGCCCGCACCGGCCACGACACGAGCGCGGGCGGCTCGACGGCGGCGATCACCCTGCCGACGGTGTCGTTCACCGGGGTCAAGCTGGCCAACCGGGTCGACACCACCGGCGGGCTGCCGAACTTCTACCGGCAGCGCATCAACACGATCACCACCGAGACCGGCTCGGTGATCTCCCCGAGCTACGAGCTGCCGGTGCCGTGCACCGCCCCGGTGACGACCACCCCGGCCACCAACACCAAGTCGTGCTACCCGGTCTACTGGACCCCCGACGGGTACGTGAACCCGAAGCTCGACTGGTTCCACAAGTACGCGGTCACCCGCGTCACCTCCACCGACCCGACCGGCGGGGCGCCGGCGCTGTCGACCAGCTACAGCTACCTCGGCGGGGCGGCCTGGCGCTACGACGAGAACGAGGTCGTCAAGGCCAAGTACCGCACCTACGGGCAGTTCCGTGGCTACGCCAAGGTGCGCACCTTTACCGGCGACGGCGTCAACGACCGCCGCACCCAGTCCGAGGTCGCCTACCACCGCGGCATGAGCAAGAACAACTCCACCACCGTGGTCAACCTGACCGACTCCGCCGGCGGTGTCCACGAGGACATCGACGAACTCGCCGGCAGGGAGCTGGAGACGACCCAGTATCTCGGTGAGGGCGGCCGGGTCGACTCCTCCACCATCACCTCCTACTGGGTGTCCGGGGCCACCGCCACCCGCTCGCGCACCGGCCTGTCGGCCCTGACCGCACAGTGGGTCGCGCCGATCAAGACGTACGCGCGGCAGGCGGTGACCAGCGGCGCGTCGCTGACCTGGCGCTACACGGCCAGCGACAACAGCTACGACGCCAACACCGCCAGCGCCACCTTCGGCGAGCTGAAGCACAGCTACACCTACACGGTGCCGGTCAACACCGCGTACGACCAGTGCACCAGCTACACGTACGCCCCGGTCAACGCGGGCGCGAACCTGGCCGGGCTGGTCAGCCAGACCGAGACGGTGTCGGTGGCGTGCGGCGGCTTCACCCAGGGCAGCCCCGCCTCCGCACCGGGCAGCGTCAACACGCTGACCGCCCCGGCGACGGTGAACCGGCCGGCGCAGGTGGTCAAGGTCGAGCGGAACTTCTACGACGATCCGACGTTCGCCACCACGTTCCCGCAGGCCGCCGCCCCGACCAAGGGCGACGTCACCCTCACCCAGCTCGCCAGGGACCACACCTCCGGCGCCTACGTCTGGCAGACCAGCGGGAAGACCACCTACGACACGTACGGCCGCGTCGTCGACGAGTACGACGCCAAGAACAACAAGACCAGCACCGGCTACACCATGAACGCCGTCAACCTGGTCACCGGGACGTCGACGACCAATGCGCTGCTCCAGACGTCGTCGGCCACGATCAACCCGAAGCGCGGCGGCATGCTCACCAGCACCGACGCCAACAGCGTGGTGACCCGGCAGCAGTACGACGCCCTCGGCCGCGCCACCGCCGTCTGGTTGCACAACCGGGCGACCAGCAGCAACGCCAACCAGAAGTTCACCTACACGGTGTCCAAGACCGGCGTGACGGCGGTGACCAGCCAGAAGCTCAACAACTCCAACGGCTACCAGACCTCGATCACCCTCTACGACGCCCTGCTGCGCAGCCGGCAGACGCAGACGGTCACCCCGCAGGGCGGCCGGATGATCACCGACACGTTCTACGACACCCGGGGCTGGACCAGGGCGTCCTACAACGGCTGGTGGGACGACGCGACCACGCCCGCGGTCACCACGCCGGTGTCGGCGGCGACCCTCGGCAAGCAGGTGCCCCACCAGACCTTCACCACCTACGACGGCCTCGGCCGCGCCATCGTCACCACGGCGGCGAAGAACGGCGTCACCGTCTCCACCACCACGACGATCCACGCCGGAGACCGCACCACCGTCGTGCCGCCCACGGGTGGCGTGGTCAAGGCCACCGTCACCGACCCGCTGGGCCGGGAGAAGGAGCTGCACGAATACCAGGCCCGCCCGACGGTGACCACCCCGGCGGACACCTTCACCGGCGACTTCACCGTCACCGGCGGCACCGCCACGACCAGCACGTACGGCTACGACAGCCGCGGCAACCAGGCGACGCTCACCGACGCCGACAACAACGTGTGGACCTCGACCTACAACCTGCTCGGCCAGGTCGTGGCGAAGTCCGACCCCGACGCCGGCAACAGCAGCATGGTCTACGACGCCAACGGCAACCTCGTCCAGTCCACCGACGGCCGCGCCAAGACCCTGTCGTTCACCTACGACGCCCTCGACCGCAAGACCGGCGAGTACGCTGCCACCGTGGCCAGCCAGTCGTCGGCGAATCAGCGCGCCGCCTGGGTGTACGACAACAGCAACGCCGTCGCCGGGGTCACCAACGCCGTCGGCAAGCTCACCACCACCATCGCCTACCGCGACGGCCAGCCCTTCACGACCCAGCAGAAGGCGTTCAACGTCTTCGGCAGCAGCCTCGGGCAGACCGTCACCGTTCCCGCCACCGAGGGCGCCCTCGCCGGCTCGTACGTCTTCGGGCACTCGTACACCTCGGTGCTGGGCCTGCCGCTGACCGACACGTACCCGGCCAAGGGCAGCCTGCCCGCCGAGACCGTCCTGCACGGCTACTCCGGCGTGCTGGACCTGCCCACCACCCTCGCGGGCCTCGCCGCCTACACCACCGGCGTCACCTACGACGCCTGGGGTCGGGTCAACCAGCAGAGTCTCGGCACCGCCACCAGCGCCGCCTACGTCACCAACACCTACGACACCCACACCAGCCGGCTGACCAACCAGCTCGTCACCCGCTCCACGGCCACCCCGGCCACCGTCGACGAGCAGGAGTACAGGTACGACCTGGTCGGCAACATCACCCGCAAGACCAGCAAGCGCCTCGGGGTCACCACCCCGGCGGAGACCCAGTGCTACGGCTACGACGGCCTCGCCCGCCTCACCGACGCGTGGACCGCCACCGACGCCTGCGCCACCACGCCGACCAACGCCGACAAGACCATGGTCGGCAACACCGTCGGCGCCGGCAGCGCCTACTGGACCACCTGGACCATCGACCCGATCGGCAACCGCACCCAGCAGGTCGAGCACAACCTGACCGGCGGCACCGACACGACCACCACCTACACCTACGACGGCAACGGGCAGAACAAGCCCCACACCCTGACCTCCACCGCCACCAGCGGCGGGGCGACCGGGAGCACCTCCTACGCGTACGACGCCGCCGGCAACACCACCGGCCGCAACGCCGCCCAGGGCAACCAGACCCTCGCCTGGGACGATGCCGGCAAGCTGACCAGCGTCACCGGTGGCACCAGCGGCACCAACACCTTCACCCACGACGCCGACGGTGAGCTCCTGCTGCAGAAGGAACCCGGCAAGACCACCCTCTACCTGCCGGGGCAGCAGCTCACCCTCAACACCGCCACCAACGCCGTCGACGGCAACCGCTACCACGCACTCCCGGGCGGTGGTAGTTGCATCCGCTCCGGCAGCGGCACGGCCTACACGTTCGCCATCGCCGACCACCAGGGCACCCCGACCCTGTACCTCGACAACACCGCGCAGAACCCCACCTGGCGGCAGTACACGCCGTACGGGGCGACCCGAGGCGCGGCGGTCGCCGTTCCCGACAACCGTGGGTTCCTCAACAAGCCGATCAGCCCGACCGGGCTCACCATCGTCGGCGCCCGCGCCTACGACCCGGTCATCGGACGCTTCGCCTCCGTCGACCCGCTGCAGGACGTCGCTCAGCCACAACAGTGGAACGCCTATTCCTACGCCAACAACACCCCCATCACCTCTAGCGATCCGACCGGCATGATTCCTGAAGACTGCCGCCACTTCGACTGCTATGGCTATGACCCTCGGCCTTTGAAGAAGGGTGATGGTCGCGGTGCCGGCGGCTGCCATGGTGGCTGCGGCACCGCGAAGAACAAGGCATGGGGTAAAAAGAATGGCTGGTCATCGACCAGATCGAAGCGAGGCACTTACCGGCCATCGCCTCGTATGAAGCCCATGCCTAAGCCCTATCCGCAGCCTTCGGTGGGCACCCGTGTGATGGGCTCCCCTACTCCCGCCCCCTCGCCGTGGGGGGATGGACTTCCCCATGATCGGGATCCCACGCTCGACCAGCCGCCGCCGCCAGCCGAGCCGTCCACGTGGATGGTCGCCGTCTGTGGTGGACCCAATCTGCAGATCGGCGGTGCGGGATCGTATTCAGTGTGTATCGGAGTCGACCATGATGGCGTTGGTGCCTATCACGGCTTTAAGGGGGGAATGGGCCCCGGTGTAGGTATAGGTGGATCCGCTGGCGTGACTCTGTCTAATGGGGGCGTGCGAGACCAGGGAGGCTCGTCGTATTACATCCAGGGTGGCGTTGAGCAGCCTGTCGGCGGGACGGCGGGCTTTTCGAAATCTACATCCAGTGACATCTACGGTATAAGCGGCGAGGTTTCCGGCGGGCCGGGTGTCTCTTTTGGCGAGGCTGGATTGTCCTATTCGTGGGTGTTGGGACATGTAGACCTTTGGTAGGCGTGCACTATCGGGAAGGGTGGTTGTGGGCTTGGCGGCCTTTCGGAACAGTCTGACGTATAGGCTACTGGTGCAGTCGATGCGAGTCTTCCTGTTGGGATTCTTCGCCGCATTGGCATTGCTCGTGGCGGTGTCTTTCGGCGCCCCCGCAAACCTTCTTGGACGGTTGGCAGCAGCCGCGGTTCTTGCCTCAGTTTTGGCATCCCTGGTGGCGATTCCTTGTGCTGTTGCGACGTCGAAGTTCGTGAGTTCGCTGGGGGTTGGAGCGCGAAGCATTGACGGGCAGTTGGGCTTCTTGCGGGCCTTGTGGAGGGACCTCTTGTGGCTGGGAGGATCAAAGAAGTAGCTAGACGGGTAAGTCCGCATTCGGGTTGGCGGTCGTAGGTGATCAGGGATCTGGTTATAGGCTGACCGGTGGCTTGGCAAGATCAACGGTATCTGTGGATCCTGTCCCCCCGGCGGGCCTGGCCTCGTCTGGTCGGTGCGGCAGATAGCGCCCGCTCGGGACGAGGCACTAAGACGGATCAAGGAGGCCCGTGTGTGGGCCGGAGATGTAACGAACTGACCATTGAGGTGATCTCAGCAAGGTTCGGCGGCCGAGTGGGATGACACGGGCTTAACGTCCATACCGGACGGCGCTGGATATGGGCGTGGAGCCATCGGTAGACAGGTTCTTGCGACGGAATCGGTCTCCGAGAGGGCCCCACGTGATCACGTATTCTGCCAGGCTTGACGTCCCCAGGGAACTGGTGCGACACGTGGCGCGGCTTCTGCACGCCGAACGTCGGGCGGTGCGCACTCGCCGCCGTGCGAGGGCGTTGACGTGCTTCTACCAGGCGCTTCTGGTGTTGGTGTGGTTCCGCAAGGGTGAGGACAAGACCACCCTCGGGGCCGGGTTCGGGGTGTCGCGGGCCACC
>NZ_FMCW01000063.1:4219-13186 GCF_900091595.1 Micromonospora haikouensis | reverse complement strand
GGACGCCTTGGACGTGGTGGAGCGGGCGTGGCGGGGTCGGGGGGTGCGGACCCGTCGGTTGGCGGTGAGTCACGCGTTTCACAGTCCGTTGATGGAGCCGATGCTGGCGAAGTTCCGGGCGGTGCTGTCGCGGCTGACCTTCGCCGCGCCCGAGCTGCCTGTCGTGTCGAACGTGACTGGGGCGCTGGCCGATCCTGACGAGATCTGTGGCGTTGACTACTGGGTGCGGCATGTGCGGGAGGCGGTGCGGTTTGCCGACGGGGTGGCGGCGTTGCGGGCTGCGGGGGTGGACACGTTCCTGGAGGTCGGCCCGCAGAGTGTGTTGACGGCGTTGACGGCGGACGCCGTGCCCGACGGCGGGGACGTGGTGGCGGTGGCCGCTCAGCGTCGGGATCGGCCGGAGGTCGCCGGTCTGCTGGCCGCTCTGGCGGAGCTGCACGTGCACGGGGTGTCGGTGGGTTGGCGGTCGTGGTTCGCCGACACGGGCGCGTCCCGGGTGGACCTGCCGACGTACGCGTTCCAGCGGGAGCGGTTCTGGCCCGAGGCGGGCACGTGGCAGGTGGGCGACGTGTCGGCCGCCGGCCTGGGCGTGGCGGGGCATCCGCTGCTCGGTGCGGCGGTGCGCCTCGCCGGTGACGACGAGGCGGTGCTGACGGGTCGGCTGTCGGTGTCGACGCACCCGTGGCTGGCCGACCACGTCGTCGCGGGCGCGGTGGTTATGCCGGGCACGGCGCTGGTCGAGCTGGTGGTGCGGGCCGGCGACGAGGTGGGTGCCTCCCGGGTGCGGGAGTTGACGATCGCCGCGCCGCTGACCCTGCCCGCCTCGGAGGCCGTGCGGGTGCAGGTGCGCGTCGGCGCGGCCGACGACTCCGGTGCCCGCGAGGTGACGGTGCACACCCAGCCCGACGACGAGCCGGACGCGGAGTGGATCCGGCACGCCGAGGGTGTGCTGGAGCCGGCCGCCGCCGAGGAACCGACCGTCGGCGCCTGGCCGCCCGCCGGGGCGACCGAGGCGGAACTGGCCGGCTGGTATCCGGCGTTCGCGGAGCACGGCCTGGCGTACGGGCCCGTGTTCCAGGGGCTGCGCCGGGTGTGGACCAACCCCGACGGCGACGTGTACGCCGAGGTCGCGCTGCCCGACGAGGCGGCGGCCGACGCCACCGGCTTCGGGGTGCACCCGGCGCTGCTGGATGCCGCCCTGCACCCGATCGGGCTGCTCGACGCCGGCACCGGCACCGGGCCTCGGGTGCCGTTCGCGTTCACCGGTGTGCAGGTGCATGCGGCGGGTGCCCGTGCGCTGCGGGTGCGGTTGAGCCGTGCCGGTTCCGGGGTGCGGCTGGTTGCCGTCGACGAGTCCGGGTCGCCGGTCGTCTCGGTCGACTCCCTCGTCCTGCGGGAGATGGGCACCGTCTCGACCCCGAGCGCGGCCGACCGTTCCCTGTTCGAGGTGACCTGGCAGCCGCAGGACGTCGCCCCCGCCGCCGACGGCTCCGGCTGGGTGGCGCTCGGCGACGCCGGGCTGCCCGACGACGTGCCCGCGTACGCGGACGTGCCGGCGCTGGTGGCGGCCGTGGAGGTGGGGCAACCCGCCCCGGCTTTCGTGTTGCTGCCCGTCGCCGCTGCGGGGACGTCTGTTCCGGGCGCGGTGCGGGATGTCGTCGCGGATGTGTTGGGTGTGGTGCAGGGGTGGCTTGCCGCCGATGTGCTCGCCGATTCGCGTCTGGTGGTGGTGACCCGGGGTGCCGTGGTGGTGCGGGACGAGGACGGGGTGGTGGATCTGGCGGGTGCGGCGGTGTGGGGTCTGTTGCGTTCGGCGCAGTCGGAGCACCCCGACCGCATCGTGCTCGCCGACCTCGACGGCCCGCTCGACGTCGAGGCGGTGGCGCTGCTCGCGGCGGTGGCCGCCGACCCCGCCCCCACCGGGGGGCAGCTCGCCGTCCGCGAGGGCGCGGTGCGCGTACCCCGGTTGACGCGGCTGACCGGCGACGAGCTGACGCCCCCGGCGTCGGGCCTCTGGCACCTCGCGGCCGTCGCCCCCGGCACGATCGACGGCGTCGACCTGGTCGCCGCCCCGGCCGCGAAGCTCGGGGCCGGGCAGGTCCGCATCGCCGTACGCGCCACCGGCGTGAACTTCCGCGACGTCCTGATCGCGCTCGGCATGTACCCGGACGCGGCGGCCCGGATGGGCAGCGAGGGCGCGGGTGTGGTGCTGGAGGTCGGCCCCGGCGTCGACGGTCTCGCGCCCGGCGACCGGGTGTTCGGCATGTTCGAGCCGGGCTTCGGCCCGCAGGTCGTCGCCGAGCGGCAGCGGGTGGCCAGGATCCCCGCCGGCTGGTCCTACGCCGAGGCCGCATCCGTCCCGCTGGTCTTCCTGACGGCGTACTACGCGTTGCGCGATCTGGCGGGTCTGCGGTCGGGTGAGTCGGTGCTGATCCACTCGGGTGCGGGTGGGGTCGGGATGGCGGCGATCCAGCTCGCGCACCACTTCGGCGCGACCGTCTACGCGACCGCGAGCCCCGGCAAGTGGGGGACGCTGCGGGGCCTCGGGGTGGCTCCGGAGCGGATTGCGTCGTCGCGGTCGACGGAGTTCGAGGCGGTGTTCGCGTCCGCGTCCGGTGGGGCCGGTGTGGACGTGGTCCTTGATGCCCTCGCGGGTGAGTTCGTGGATGCGTCGCTGCGGTTGTTGCCGCGTGGTGGCCGGTTCGTCGAGATGGGCAAGACCGACATCCGCGACGCCGACGCGGTCGCGCAGCTGCACCCGGGGGTCGCCTACCAGGCGTTCGACCTGAACGAGGCGGGCAGCGAACGCATCGGGCAGATGCTCGGCGAGTTGTTGGCGTTGTTCGAGAGTGGTGCGCTGTCGCCGTTGCCGGTGCGGGTGTGGGATGTGCGGCAGGCCCGTCAGGCGTTGCGGCACCTGAGCCAGGCGAAGCATGTCGGCAAGGTGGTGCTGACGGTTCCGGTGCCTGCTGATGCCGAGGGCACGACGCTGGTCACGGGTGCCTCGGGCACCCTGGCCGGGGTCGTCGCCCGGCACCTGGTCGAGTCCGGCCGGAGCCGTCGGTTGGTGTTGGCGTCGCGTCGGTTGCCGGTCGAGGGTTCCGACTATGCGGCGCTGGTGGCGGACCTGACCGGGGCGGGCGCGCAGGTCAGCGCGGTGTCGGTGGATGTTGCCGACGCGGGGCAGGTGGCGGACCTGGTCGCCGGCATCGACCCGGCCCACCCGTTGACGGCCGTGGTGCACTGCGCGGGGGTCCTCGCCGATTCGGTGGTCACGTCCCTGTCCGCCGACGGCGTGGCTGCGGTCATGGGGCCGAAGGTGGACGGTGCGTGGGCGTTGCACGAGGCGACGGCGGGGTTGGATCTGTCGGCGTTCGTGGTGTTCTCGTCGATCGCGGCGACGTTGGGTTCGCCGGGTCAGGGCAACTACGCGGCGGCGAACGCGTTCCTGGATGCCCTCGCCCAGCACCGCCGCGCCCAGGGCCTGCCGGCGACCAGCATCGGCTGGGGCATGTGGGCCACCACCAGCGCCATGACCGCCCACCTCGACCGCGACGACGCGCAGCGGCTGCGGCGGCTCGGCATGACCGGCCTCACCGCGGACGAGGGCGCGGCCCTCCTCGACGCGGCCACCGCCAGGGCCCTGCCGGCGATCGCGGCGGCCCGCCTCCGCATCACCGGGGACGCCGGCCAGGTGCCGCCGATCCTGCGGCTGCTCGCCCGCGCCGGCGGACGCCGCCAGGCGGGTGCCGTGCGGGCCGGGGCCGGCTCGGGCTGGTCCGAGCGGCTGGTCGGGCTCTCGCGGGACGAGGCGCGTCGGTTGTTGGT
The DNA here is from genome assembly GCF_900091595.1 of Micromonospora haikouensis. GTDB lineage: Bacteria > Actinomycetota > Actinomycetes > Mycobacteriales > Micromonosporaceae > Micromonospora > Micromonospora haikouensis. The sequence continues at coordinate 9,358 of NZ_FMCW01000063.1, read as the reverse complement.
GGAGCTGGTGTGTGGTCAGGCGGCGGCGGTGTTGGGGCACGCGTCGGCGCAGGCGGTTGCGGGTGGGCGGGCGTTCAAGGAGTTGGGGTTCGACTCGCTGACGTCGGTGGAGTTGCGTAACCGGTTGGCCTCGGCGACGGGGCTGCGGTTGACGGCGACGCTGGTGTTCGACTATCCGACGCCGGAGCGCCTGGCCGAGCACCTGCACGAGCGGCTGGGCGAGACCACCAGCGCCGCCCCGGCCGCCGCCCGCGCCGCTGGCCCGGCGGGCACCGACGAGCCCATCGCCATCGTCGGCATGTCCTGCCGGTTCCCCGGTGGGGTGTCGAGTCCGGAGCAGTTGTGGGATCTGGTGGCGTCGGGTGGGGATGCGATCGGTGGTTTCCCGGCCGATCGGGGTTGGGATCTCGATGCGTTGTATGACCCGGATGCGGATCGGGCGGGGACGTCGACGACGCGGCAGGGTGGTTTCCTGTACGAGGCGGCGGAGTTCGACCCGGGGTTCTTCGGGATCAGCCCGCGTGAGGCCCTGGCGATGGATCCGCAGCAGCGGCTGTTGCTGGAAACCTCGTGGGAGGCGTTCGAACACGCCGGCATCGACCCCGCCACCAGCCACGGCACCGTCACCGGCGTCTTCATCGGCGCGGCCTCCTCCGGCTACGCCGCCACCGGCAGCGACGGCCTCGAAGGGCTCGAAGGGCACCTGCTCACCGGCACCGCCGGCAGCGTCGCCTCCGGCCGCGTCGCCTACACCTTCGGCTTCGAGGGCCCGGCCGTCACCGTCGACACGGCGTGCTCGTCGTCGCTGGTCGCCCTGCACCTCGCCGCGCAGGCGCTGCGCTCCGGCGAATGCGACATGGCCCTCGCCGGTGGCGTCGCGCTGATGGCCCAGCCGGGCATGTTCTCCGAGTTCTCCCGCCAGGGCGGCCTCGCCGCCGACGGCCGGTGCAAGGCGTTCGCCGCCGCCGCCGACGGCACCGGCTGGGGCGAGGGCGTCGGCATCCTCCTCGTCGAGCGCCTCTCCGACGCCCGGCGGCGCGGCCACCGGGTCCTCGCCGTCGTGCGGGGCAGCGCCGTCAACTCCGATGGCGCGTCCAACGGGCTCACCGCCCCGAACGGTCCGTCGCAGCAGCGCGTCATCCGGCAGGCCCTCGCAAACGCGCGGCTCACCCCGGCCGACGTGGACGCCGTCGAGGCCCACGGCACCGGCACCACCCTCGGCGACCCGATCGAGGCCCAGGCGCTGCTGGCCACCTACGGGCAGGACCGGCCCGCCGACCGGCCGCTGCTGCTCGGGTCGATCAAGTCGAACATCGGGCACACCCAGGCCGCCGCCGGCGTCGCCGGGGTGATCAAGATGGTCATGGCGATGCGGCGCGGCGTCGTCCCGCCGACCCTGCACGTCGACGCGCCGTCGGAGCACATCGACTGGACCTCCGGGGCCGTCGCCCTCACCACCACCGCCGCGCCCTGGCCGGCCGTCGACCGGCCCCGCCGCGCCGCCGTGTCCTCCTTCGGCATCAGCGGCACCAACGCCCACGCCATCATCGAGCAGGCCCCCGCTGAAGCCCCGACGCCCCGCCCCGAACGCCCGGCGGCACCGTCGCCGGGCCTGGTCGCCGCCGACGCCGTACCGCTGCTCGTGTCGGCCCGCAGCGCCCGCGCCCTGCGCGACCAGGCGGCCCGGCTGCGGACCCGCCTCGCCGACGACCCGGCCCTCGACCTCGTCGACCTCGCGTACTCGCTCGCCACCGGCCGCGCCCACCACCCGTACCGGCAGGTCACCGTGGCCGCCGACCGGGAGTCCGCGCTGGCCGGGCTCGCCGCGATCGCCGAGGCCGACCACCACGCCGGCATCCCCGACGGTACGCCGAAGGTCGTCTTCGTCTTCCCCGGCCAGGGCTCCCAGTGGGCCGGGATGGCCCTCGACCTGCTGGAATCCTCGCCGGTCTTCCGGGACCGGATGGACCAGTGCGCGGCGGAACTGTCCCGGCTGGTCGACTGGAACCCCGAGGACGTCCTGCGCGGCGCACCCGACGCCCCGCCGATGGACCGGGTGGACGTCGTCCAGCCGCTGCTCTTCTCCGTCATGGTCTCCCTCGCCGAGGCGTGGAAATCGTGCGGCGTACGGCCCGACGCCGTCATCGGCCACTCGCAGGGCGAGATCGCCGCCGCCTGCGCCGCCGGGGCGCTCACCCTGCCCGACGCGATGCGGCTCGTCGTCGCACGCAGCCGGGGCCTGCTCGCCATCTCCGGGCTGGGCGGCATGGTGTCCGTGCCGCTGTCCGCCGCCGACACCGAGCAGCTCATCGCGCCCTGGGCCGGTGCCCTGTCCGTCGCCGCCGTCAACGGCGCCGCCGTGACCGTGGTGTCGGGCGACGCCGGCCCCGTCGACGAACTGCTCGCCACCTGCGCGGAACGCGACATCCGGGCCCGCCGGATCGCCGTGGACTACGCGTCGCACTGCGGGCACGTCGAGGCCGTCCGCGAGGACCTCGCCGCCGCGCTCGGCACGATCGAGGCCCACCCGACCGAGGTGGCGTTCCACTCCACCGTCACCGGCGAGCCCCTCGACACCGTCGAGCTGGACGCCGACTACTGGTATCGGAACCTGCGCGAACCGGTGCGCCTCGCCCCCGTCGTGGACGCGCTGATCGACGCCGGCTACCGCACGTTCGTCGAGGTCAGCCCCCACCCCGTGCTCAAGGTGGTGGTGCAGGACGCGCTCGACCGGGCCGCCGACGGCCAGCCCGGCGGCGTCGTGGTCGGGTCGCTGCGCCGCGACGAGCACGGCCCCCGCCAGCTCCTCGCCGCGCTCGGCGGCCTGCACACGGCCGGCGTACCGGTCGACTGGGCCGCCGTCCTCGCCGGCTCCGGCGCGTCCCGGGTGGACCTGCCGACGTACGCGTTCCAGCGGGAGCGTTTCTGGCCCGAGGCGGGCACGTGGCACGCGGGCGACGTGTCGGGGGCGGGGCTCGCCGCTCCGGGGCATCCGCTGTTGGGTGCGGCGGTGCGCCTGGCGGGTGACGACGAGGTTGTGTTGACCGGTCGGTTGTCGGTGTCGACGCATTCGTGGTTGGCCGATCATGTGGTGTCGGGTGCGGTGGTGGTGCCGGGTGCGGCGCTGGTCGAGTTGGTGGTGCGGGCGGGCGACGAGGTGGGTGCGTCGCGGGTGCGGGAGTTGACGATCGCCGCGCCGTTGACGCTTTCGGCCTCCGAGGCCGTGCGGGTGCAGGTGCGTGTCGGGTCGGCCGACGACTCCGGCGGCCGGGATGTGGCCGTGTATGCCCAGCCCGACGGGGACGGGGATGGGGAGTGGGTCCGGCACGCGGAGGGTGTGTTGGAGCCGGCCGTGGCCGAGGAGCCGGTGGTGGGGGCGTGGCCGCCGGTCGGGGTGTCCGAGGTGGACCTGTCGGGTTGGTATGACGCGCTTGTCGGGCACGGGCTGGCCTACGGGTCGGTGTTCCGGGGGCTCCGACGGGTGTGGACGGGCGACGGCGAGCTGTACGCCGAGGTGGCCCTGCCCGACGACGCCGCCGAGAGCGCCGGCCGGTTCGGGCTGCATCCGGCGCTGCTGGATGCCGCCCTGCACCCGATCGGGTTGCTGTTGGCGGAGGAGGCGTCGGGGCCCCGGGTGCCGTTCGCGTTCGCCGGTGCGCAGGTGCACGCGGCCGGCGCGTCGGTGTTGCGGGTGCGGTTGAGTCGTGCCGGTTCCGGGGTGCGGCTGGTTGCCGCCGACGAGTCCGGGTCGCCGGTCGTCTCCGTCGACTCCCTCGTCCTGCGGGAACTGACCGGGGTCGCCGCCCCCAGCGCCGCCGACCGGTCGGTGTTCGAACTCACCTGGCACGCCGAGGACGTGACCCCGGCCGCCGACGTGTCGGGCGCGGTGGCGCTCGGCGAGGTCGACCTTCCGGACGTGCCGGCGTACCCGGACGTGGCGGCCCTGGCCGCCGCCGTCGACGCGGGCCGGCCCGCGCCGAGCATCGTCCTGCTGCCGGCCGGCCCGAGCGCGACCGGCGACGCCGGCTCCGCCCCGGACCGGACCCCCGGGAGCACCCCGGACCAGGCCCCCGGCGGCGACCTGCCCGGGCTGGTCCGGGTCACGACGTCGAACGTCCTCGTGGCCGTCCAGGCATGGCTGGCCTCCGCCGCCCTCGCCGACACGAAGCTCGTCGTGACGACCCGCGACGCCGTGGCGGCGCTGCCCGGCGACCGGGCGACCGACCTGGCGGGTGCGGCGGTGTGGGGTCTGTTGCGTTCGGCGCAGTCGGAGCACCCCGACCGCGTCGTGCTCGCCGACCTCGACGGCCCGCTGGACGCCGAGGCGGTGGCGCTGCTCGCGGCGGTGGCCGCCGACCCCGCCCCCACCGGCGGGCAGCTCGCCGTCCGGGGCGGCACCGTCCTCGCGCCCCGGGTCACCCGCCCCGCCGGCGACGCCCTCACCCCGCAGGGCGACCTGTGGCATGTGGCCGCCGTCGCCCCGGGCACGATCGACGGCGTCGACCCGCTGCCCGGCACCGCCCAGCCCCTCGCCCCGGGCGAGGTCCGCGTCGCCGTGCGCGCGGCCGGGGTGAACTTCCGGGACGTCCTGATCGCGCTCGGCATGTATCCGGATCCGTCGGCGGTGATGGGTAGCGAGGGTGCGGGTGTGGTGCTGGAGGTCGGCCCGGGTGTGGATGACCTGAGCCCGGGTGATCGGGTGTTCGGGTTGTTCGAGCCTGGGTTTGGGCCGCAGGTGGTGGCTCAGCGGTTGCGGGTGGCCAGGATCCCTGCCGGCTGGTCGTTTGTTGAGGCGGCGTCGGTGCCGGTGGTGTTCCTGACGGCGTACTACGCGTTGCACGATCTGGCTGGTCTGCGCTCCGGCGAGTCGGTGCTGGTCCACTCGGGTGCGGGTGGGGTCGGGATGGCGGCGATCCAGCTCGCGCACCACTTCGGTGCGACTGTCTACGCGACCGCCAGTCCCGGCAAGTGGGGGACGCTGCGGGGCCTGGGGGTGGCGCCGGAGCGGATCGGGTCGTCGCGGTCGACGGAGTTCGAGCAGGTGTTCGCGTCCGCGTCGGGTGGCGCCGGTGTGGATGTGGTGCTCGACGCCCTTGCGGGTGAGTTCGTGGATGCGTCGTTGCGGTTGTTGCCGCGTGG
>NZ_FMCW01000063.1:0-3509 GCF_900091595.1 Micromonospora haikouensis | reverse complement strand
TTGGATCTGTCGGCGTTCGTGGTGTTCTCGTCGATCGCGGCGACGTTGGGTTCGCCGGGTCAGGGCAACTACGCGGCGGCGAACGCGTTCCTGGACGCCCTCGCCCAGCACCGCCGCGCCCAGGGGCTGCCGGCGACCAGCCTCGCCTGGGGACTCTGGGCCACCACCAGCACCATGACCGCCCACCTCGACGCCACCGAACACCGGCGTGCCATCCGCGCCGGCAGCGCCCCGCTCACCGACGCCGAGGGGCTGGCGCTCCTCGACGCCGCGGAGCGGCACGGCGGCGCGCACCTCGTACTCATGAAGGTGCCGGCGGCCACGGGCGGACCGGTCCCCGCGCTGCTGCGCGACCTCGTGCGCCAGCCCCGCGCCCGGCGGCGGGCGGCGACCCGGGCCGCCGCCGACCTGTCGCTGGGCGAGCGGCTCGCCGCCCTCAGCCCCGCCGAACGGCGCGGCCAGCTCCTCGACCTCGTCGCCGGTGCCGTGGCGGCCGTGCTCGGCCACCGCTCCGCCGACACCGTCGACCCGCAGCGGCCGTTCAAGGAACTCGGCTTCGACTCGCTCACCTCCGTCGAGCTGCGCAACCGGCTCGCCACCGCCACCGGGCTGCGGCTGCCCGCCACCGTCGCCTTCGACTACCCGACGCCCGCCGTGCTCGCCGACTTCCTCGACCGGGAGATCGGCGGACGGGCCGCCCCCGCGCTGGCCCCCACCGCCGCCGCCGCGCCCGGCGTCGACGAGCCCATCGCGATCGTCGGCATGGCGTGCCGCTTCCCCGGCGACGTGCGCACCCCCGAACAACTGTGGGACCTCGTCACCGCCGGCGCGGACGTCATCGCGCCCTTCCCCACCGACCGCGGCTGGGACCTCGCCGACCTGCACGGTGACGCCGGTGACGACACGGCCACCCCGCAGCGCGGCGGGTTCCTCTACGACGCCGCCGACTTCGACGCCGCCTTCTTCGGCATCAGCCCCCGCGAGGCGCTCGCCATGGACCCGCAGCAGCGGCTGCTGCTGGAAACCTCGTGGGAGGCGTTCGAGCGGGCCGGCATCGACCCGCTGACCGCCCGGGGCAGCAGCACCGGCGTCTACGTCGGCCTGATCTACCACGACTACGCGGGCAAGGCCCTCGGCACGTCCGACGAGATCGACGGGTACGTCGGCAACGGCAGCGCCGGCAGCGTCGCCTCCGGCCGCATCTCCTACCTGTTCGGCCTCGAAGGCCCGGCGGTCACCGTCGACACCGCCTGCTCGTCGTCGCTGGTCGCCCTGCACCTCGCCGCGCAGGCGCTGCGGCAGAACGAGTGCGGCCTCGCCCTCGCCGGTGGGGTCAGCGTCATGTCCACCCCCGGCATGCTCGCCGAGTTCTCCCGCCAGCGCGGCCTGTCGCCCGACGGGCGGTGCCGGGCGTTCGGCGCGGGCGCCAACGGCACCGGCTTCGCCGAGGGCGTCGGCATGCTGCTGCTGGAACGGCTCTCCGACGCCCAACGCAACGGCCACCGGGTCCTCGCCGTCGTCCGGGGCAGCGCGATCAACCAGGACGGGGCCAGCAGCGGCCTCACCGCCCCCAACGGCCCCTCGCAGCAGCGCGTCATCCGGCAGGCCCTCGCCAACGCGCGGCTGACCCCGGCGGACGTGGACGCCGTGGAGGCGCACGGCACCGGCACGGCCCTCGGCGACCCGATCGAGGCGCAGGCGCTGCTCGCCACGTACGGGCAGGACCGGCCCGCCGACCGGCCGCTGCTGCTCGGCTCGATCAAGTCGAACATCGGCCACGCCCAGGCCGCCGCCGGCGTCGCCGGGGTGATCAAGATGGTCATGGCGATGCGGCACGGCCAGCTTCCCGCCACCCTGCATGTCGACACCCCGTCGGAGCACATCGACTGGTCGGCCGGGGCGGTGTCGCTGCTCGCCGAGCCCCGCCCCTGGCCCGAGGTGGACCGGCCGCGCCGCGCCGCCGTGTCGTCGTTCGGCATCAGCGGCACCAACGTCCACACCATCCTGGAGCAGGCGCCCGAGGCGACGCCCGCGCCGACCGTGACCGTCCCCGCCGCCGTCACCACCGGCGACCTCACCACGCCCTGCGTGCTCTCCGCCCGCACCGGCGACGCCCTGGCCGAGCAGGCCCGCCGGCTGCGCGACTGGCTGGGGGAGAACCCGGCCGTCGGCCTGCCCGACCTCGGCCACGCCCTCGCCACCGGCCGGTCCGCGTTCGAACACCGCGCGGTGCTGCTGCCCCGCGACCGGCAGAGTCTCCTCGCCGGCCTGGCCGCCGTCGCCGCCGACGAGCCGTCGTCCGTCGTCGTCCGGGGCACCGTCCGGCCCGGCCGGCTCGCCGTCCTCTTCTCCGGCCAGGGCGCGCAACGCCCCGGCATGGGCCGGGAGGTGTACGGGGCGTTCCCCGTGTTCGCCGCCGCGCTCGACGAGGCGTGCGCCCACCTCGACCCGCTGCTGCCCCGCCCGCTGCGCGACGTGCTGTTCGCCACCGAAGGCTCCCCCCACGCGGACCTGCTCGACCAGACGGTGTTCACCCAGGCCGGCCTCTTCGCCGTCGAGGTCGCCCTGTACCGCCTCGTCGAGTCGTTCGGGATCGTCCCCGACCTCGTGGGCGGCCACTCCGTCGGCGAGATCACCGCCGCGCACGTCGCCGGGGTGCTCTCCCTCGCCGACGCCTGCGCGCTGGTCGCCGCCCGGGGCCGGCTCATGCAGGCGCTGCCCGCCGGGGGCGGCATGCTCGCCGTCGCCGCCGGCGAGGCCGATGTCCGCGCCTCCATCGAGGGCCTGACCGACCGGCTCGGCATCGCCGCCGTCAACGGGCCGGCGGCCGTGGTCGTCTCCGGCGCCGCCGACGCCCTCGACGCCGTCGAGGCCGGCTGGCGGGACCTGGGCGTACGCACCCGCCGACTGCGGGTCAGCCACGCCTTCCACAGCCCGCTCATGGAACCCATGCTGGCCGAGTTCCGGGCCGTCCTCGACGGGCTCACCTTCCAGCCGCCGACGCTGCCCGTCGTGTCCAACCTCACCGGCGTCGCCGCCGCCCCGGAAGACCTGTGCGACCCCGGGTACTGGGTGCGGCACGTCCGGGAGGCCGTCCGCTTCGCCGACGGGATCGCCTACCTGCGGCAGCGCAACGTCGGCACGTACCTGGAGGTCGGGCCCGACGGGGTGCTCGCCGGCATGATCTCCGACTGCCTCGCCGACGCCGCGGAACCCGCCGCCGGGCCGGTGGTCGTGCCGACCCTGCGCCGGGGCCGCACCGAGGCGTCCGCGCTGCTCGCGGCCCTCGCCGAGGCGTACGCGGGCGGCGTGCCCGTCGACTGGGCCACCCTCACCGGCGGCGGCGCGGCCGTGCGCCCGCTGGACCTGCCGACGTACCCGTTCCAGCGGCAGCGGTACTGGCCCGACGCGGCAGCCTGGCGGGCCGGCGACGTGTCCGGTGCCGGACTGGCCGCTCCGGGGCATCCGCTGTTGGGTGCGGCGGTGCGCCTGGCGGGTGACGACGAGGT
>NZ_FMCW01000004.1 GCF_900091595.1 Micromonospora haikouensis | reverse complement strand
CAAGCAGCCGGCCAGCAGCAGGTACACCACGACCCGGGCCGGCAACAGGCGCACACGTCGCTGCGTACGCCGGGTCGCGGCGAGGACGTCATCGACCATCTCGAACGGCACGAGGCGGGTCAGCTCACCGAGATGACCCGCCGCGAACGGTCCGGCAGCTACCGTGACCGTCCGTGTTATGGCAATCTGTTCCACCGAGCGGGGTTCCTGGTTCGGGTTGTCTTGGAGTGACAAACCTTGATACCGGAACCCCGCCTCTCACACCCTGATCAACACACCCCTTGACCAGCCCCGCCACGCCCTAACTGAACGGCGTTGCGACTAGCCGGGGCGGGCCGGCCCGCCGCCGGCGTCATGTCGTCGTTACCTGTCGCGCCGTTCCCTGTAACAGGACTGTCGACAATCGACTGTATGTCAGAACGCATCGGATCGCTCGCGGAGCTGCGGTCGGCGTACCGCGAGGGCGGCCTCACCCCCGCCGCCCTGGCCGAGCGCGTGCTGGCCGGGCTCGCCGGCCGCGACGGCGCGCCGGTCTGGATCAGCACCGTCCCGGCCGACCGCCTGCGGGCCCACGCCGCCGCGCTGGGCCGCGACGGCGACCCCGCGACGCTCCCGCTGTACGGCATCCCGTTCGCGGTCAAGGACAACATCGACGTCGCCGGCATGGTCACCACGGCCGGCTGCCCCGACTTCGGGTACGAGGCCAGCGCCGACGCGCCCGTGGTGCGCCGGCTGCTCGACGCCGGCGCGCTGCTGGTCGGCAAGACCAACCTCGACCAGTTCGCCACCGGCCTGACCGGGGCCCGCTCGCCGTACGGCAGCTGCGAGAGCGTCTTCGGCGGGGGGCTCGTCTCCGGCGGCTCCAGCTCCGGCTCGGCCGTCGCGGTCGCCAGCGGCCAGGTCAGCTTCGCCCTGGGCACGGACACCGCCGGCTCCGGCCGGGTGCCGGCGGCGCTCAACGGCATCGTCGGGGTCAAGCCCACCCGCGGCCTGCTCAGCACGGCCGGCGTGGTGCCGGCCTGCCGCTCGCTGGACTGCGTCTCGGTCTTCGCCGCCGACGTGGCGGACGCCGTGGACGTGCTGCACGCCGCTCGCGGCGTCACGGCGGCCGACCCGTGGGGGCGTCCGCTGCCGGCCGAGCGGGTGCCCGCCCGCCTGCCGGGGGCGCTACGCCTCGGCGTGCCCCGGGCGGAAGACCTGGAGTTCTTCGGCGACACCGGCCAGCGGGAGCGGTTCGCCGCCGGCGTCGGGCGGCTGCGTGACCTGGTCGGCCACGCGCAGCCGGTGCCGCTGGGCCCTTTCTTCGAGGCCGGGGACCTGCTCTACCAGGGGCCCTGGGTGGCCGAGCGGCTGACCGGGCTGGACGACTTCCTGCGGGAGCGCCCCGAGGCGGTCCTGCCCGTCACCCGGGCGGTGCTGGAGACCGGCCGGCGCTACGACGCGGTCGACGCCTTCCGGGGCCGGCACCGGCTCCGCGAGCTGCGGGCCCGGGTCGACCGCGTGTGGCGGGAGGTCGACGCGCTCGTCGTGCCCACCGTCGGCACCACGTTCACGCTCGCCGAGATCGCCGAGGACCCGATCGGGCGCAACGCCGTGCTCGGCCGCTACACCCAGTTCGCCAACCTGCTCGACCTGGCCTGCGTGACCGTGCCCAACGGTTTCACCGCCGCCGGCCGGCCGGCGAGCCTGACCCTGGTCGGCCCGGCGTTCAGCGACACCACCCTGGCCCGGCTCGCCGCCGCCCTCGCCGCCGGGGCCGACGTGGGAGCGGCCGACGCCCCGCCGGCAGCCGCCACCACCGGGCCGGGACCGGCGGAACTGCTCGTCGCCGTCGTCGGGCGGCACCTGACCGGCGAGTCCCGCAACGGGGAGCTGACCGACCGGGGAGCCACGCTCGTCGCCGCCACCCGGACCGCGCCCTGCTACCGGCTCTACCGGATGGCCACCCCCGACGGCGAGGGGCTGCCCGGCTTGGTCCGCGTCGAGGCGGCCCGGGGTCACCGCATCGACATCGAGCTGTGGCGGCTGCCCGCGTCCGCCGTCGGCGGGCTGCTGGCCGGCGTCCCCGCCCCGCTCTCGCTGGGCTGGGTCCGGCTGGACGACGGGAGCAGCGTCCTGGGCTTCCTCTGCGAGGCGTACGCCGCCGGGCCGGACGCCGAGGACATCAGCGCCGCCGGGGGCTGGCGGGCGTACCGCAGCGCCGCCCGGCGATGAGCGGCGACGACAACAGGAGGAGGAGAGGATGGCAAGGATCGGGCCGGTAACCGCTAACCCCTACCCGTGGCCGTACGACGGCGCGGTCGACACCACCCGCACCGCGTTGCTCTGCATCGACTGGCAGACCGACTTCTGCGGGCCGGGCGGCTACGTCGACGCGATGGGGTACGACATCAGCCTCACCCGGTCCGGCCTGCCGGCCACCGCCCGGCTGCTGGCACACGCCCGGTCGCTCGGGATGCTCGTCGTGCACACCCGCGAGGGGCACGACCCCGACCTGGCGGACCTGCCGCCGAACAAGCGCTGGCGCTCGGCGCGGATCGGCGCCGAGATCGGCGGCGCCGGCCCGTGCGGCCGGATCCTCGTCCGGGGCGAACCGGGCTGGGAGATCGTGCCCGAGGTCGCCCCGACGCCCGGCGAGGTGGTCGTCGACAAGCCCGGCAAGGGCGCGTTCTACGCCACCAACCTCGACCTGGTGCTGCGCACCCGCGGCATCACGCACCTCATCCTCACCGGCATCACCACCGACGTCTGCGTGCACACCACCATGCGCGAGGCGAACGACCGGGGGTACGAGTGCCTGATCCTCGCCGACTGCACCGGCGCGACGGACAAGGGCAACCACGACGCGGCGCTGCACATGGTGACCATGCAGGGCGGCGTCTTCGGCTGCGTCGCCACGTCCGACGACGTTATCGCGGCGACGGCGAGGTGAGTCGCGAGATGCCGACCGTCGCCGCCGCCCGGCCCACCCCGTACACCTTCGACATCGCGACCACGGTGCTGCTGGTCATCGACATGCAGCGCGACTTCCTGGAGCCCGGCGGGTTCGGCGAGAGCCTGGGCAACGACGTCGGCCAGTTGCGCCGCACCATCGCCCCGCTGGCGGCGCTGCTGGCCGGCGTCCGCGCCGCGGGCCTGACCGTCGTGCACACCCGCGAGGGGCACCTGCCCGACCTGTCCGACTGCCCGCCGGCCAAGCTCCACCGGGGCGCGCCGAGCAAGCGGATCGGCGACCCGGGCCCCAACGGCCGCATCCTCGTGCGGGGCGAGTACGGCCACGACATCGTCGACGAGCTCGCGCCGCTGCCCGGCGAGCCGGTCGTCGACAAGCCCGGCAAGGGCGCGTTCTACGCCACCGGGCTGGACGCCCTGCTCGCCGAGCGGGGCGTCCGCAGCCTCCTGGTCACCGGAGTCACCACCGAGGTGTGCGTGCACACCACCGTCCGGGAGGCCAACGACCGCGGGTACGAGTGCCTCGTGCTCGCCGACTGCGTCGGGTCCTACTTCCCCGAGTTCCAGCGGGTCGGACTCGACATGATCGCCGCCCAGGGCGGGATCTTCGGGTGGGTCGCCGAGTCCACCGAGGTGCTCGCCGTGCTGCCCAGCACCACCATGTCGCAACCCTCCTCCTGAATCGGGAGCAGCCATGGTCACCCCCAAGCCCCCCGCCGCCCCGCTCCCGTTCTGGGTGCGCGGCGACACCAACGCGTTCTTCGGTTTCGGCGTCAACGTCCTGGTCAACGTGCTCACCCTGACCGGGCTCTGCCTGGCCGTGGTGAAGCTCCCCGAGGGGGAGGTGTTCGGCACGATCCTGCCGGCGCTGGGCATCGCGCTGGTCGCCGGCAACATCTACTACACCTTCCTGGCGCGCCGGCTGGCCCGGCGGGAGAACCGGTCCGACGTGACCGCCCTGCCCTACGGGCCGAGCGTGCCGCACATGTTCATCGTCATCTTCGTCATCATGCTCCCGATCTACCTGCGCACGCAGGACCCGGTGCGGGCCTGGGAGGCGGGGCTGGCGTGGGCCTTCATCATCGGCGTGATCGTGCTGATCGGCGCGTTCGTCGGCCCCTACATCCGCCGGTACGCGCCCCGGGCCGCGCTGCTGGGCACCCTCGCCGGGATCTCCATCACCTTCATCTCGATGAACCCGGCCGGGCAGATGTGGCGGATGGCCTGGATCGCGCTGCCCGTCTTCGCGTTGCTGCTGATCGGCCTGCTCACCGACGTCAGGCTGCCGTTCAACTTTCCGATCGGGCTCGCCGCGCTGCTGGTCGGCACGGCGCTCGGCTGGGCCGGCGGCGCGATGTCGGTGCCGGACGTCACGGCCGCCGCCCGGGACATCGCGATCGCCGTACCCTCGGTCAAGCTCGACCTGCTCCTCACCGGCCTGGCCGACATGGCGCCGTTGCTGGCGACGGCGATCCCGTTGGGGGTCTACAACTTCACCGAGGGCATGTCCAACGTGGAGAGCGCGGCGACCGCCGGCGACAACTACAACCTGCGCAGCGTCCTGCTCGCCGACGGCGCGGGCGCGGTGATCGGCGCGGCCCTCGGCTCGCCGTTCCCGCCCGCCGTCTACGTCGGGCACCCGGGCTGGAAGGCGGCGGGTGGCCGGAGCGGCTACTCGATGGCGACCGGCATCGTGATCGCGATCCTCTGCTTCCTCGGCATGTTCGGCCTGCTGGCGACGATCTTCCCGACGGCGGCGATCGTGCCGATCCTGCTCTACATCGGGCTGCTGATCGGCGCGCAGGCGTTCCAGGCGACGCCCCGGGCGCACGCCGCGGCCGTGGTCGCCGCGCTGATCCCGAACATCGCGGCCTGGGCCACCAGCCAGATCGACAACACGCTGGCGGCGGCCGGCACCACGGCCGCCGAGGTGGGCGACGAGGCCCTGGCCGGCGCGGGCGTGGTCTACGACGGCCTGCTCGTGCTCGGCCAGGGGGCGATCCTCGCCGGCCTGGTGCTCGGCGCGGTGGTGGTCTTCGTCATCGACAAGCGGTTCGTCCGGGCGGCGATCTTCGCCGGGGCCGGCGCGGTGCTCTCGTTCGTCGGGCTCATCCACGGCGAACGGATCGAGTGGAACGCGAACGGCCCCGTGGCGCTCGGCTACCTCTTCGTCGCGGCGGTCTGCGGGATCTTCGCGCTGGGCCGGCCCGCGCCCCGGGTCCCCGAGCCGGAGGAGATCGAACTGGACCGCCTGCACGGCGAAGCCGCCGCCGAGCCGACCGTCGCCGGGCCCGCCGACGGCGGGCAGCGGGAGGGCGCGGTGAGCGGCTGAGGCCGCCGGCCCGGTCGGGCCGGCGGCACCGGCCGCCCGACCGCGCCCGCGTACGCCCGGCCCGTCGTGCGAAGGAGGACACCCGCGTGGAGATCGACCGGACCGACGTGGTCGCCGAGGTGGCGGCGGCCTTCGCCGGCTACGAACAGGCGCTGGTCGACGGCGACGCCGACCGGATCTGCGGACACTTCTGGGACGCCGACCGGACCGTGCGGTTCGGCATCGACGACCACCAGTACGGGCTCGACGCGCAGCGCGCCTGGCGGGCCGACCAGCCGCCGCTGCCGCCCGGCCGCCGCCTCGTCGACACGGTGATCACCACCTTCGGCGTCGACCTCGCGGTGGTCACCACCCGGTTCGGGTACGCCGACGCCGCAGCCCGGGGCCGGCAGACCCAGACCTGGGTACGCCTGCCCGCCGGCTGGCGCATCGTCACCGCCCACGTCTCCGAGCCCACCACCGGCGGCTCGACCCCGCCCGGGGAGACGCGCTGAGCCGCCCGCCCCGGGCTCAGGCGTCGGACCTGGCGGGGGCGACGGCGGACCAGTCGACGGTCAGCTCGCCGTGCCGCCAGCGGCGGGGCCCGTCGGCGACCGGCCAGCCGGCGTCGCGGACCGCCGCCACCGCCCGCAGCCACCGCTGGCGGGGCCCGAAGGGGGCGTACGCGGCGGCGGAGCGCCACGCGTCGTCCAGGTCGCGGAGCAGGTCGTGGATCGCCTCGCCCGGCACGTTACGGTGGATCAGCGCCTTCGGCAGCCGCTCGGCCAGCTCGGCGGGACTGCCCAGCGTGGTCAGCTTCGCCGCCAGGGTGAGCGTGCGCGGGCCCTCGGAGTCGATCAGCAGCCAGCCGCCGAGCCGCCCCAGCTCGTCGCAGGTGCCCTCGACCAGCAGCCCGCCCGGGGCCAGCCGCCCGGTGACCGTCCGCCAGGCGGCGGCGACCTCGGCCTCGTCGTACTGCCGGAGCACATTGAACGCCCGGACCAGGGCGGGCCGCAGCCCGGCCAGCTCGAACCCGCCCCGGGCGAAGGTGAGCCGGGGCGGGTCGGCGGCCGGCTGCGCGGCGGCGACGCGTACCGGATCGATCTCCAGCCCGACCACCCGCACGTCGGCGCGGACCCCGGCGGCCAGCCGGGCGCGCAGCTCCACGGCGGTGACCGGGGTCGCGCCGTAGCCGAGGTCGACCACCAGCGGGTCCGCCGCGTCCCGCAGCCGGCCGCCGCACGTCTCGACGATCCAGTTGTCGACCCGACGCAGCCGGTTGGGGTTGGTCGTGCCCCGGGTGACGACCCCCTGCGGCCTCACCGCCGCCTCCGCCCGCGCGACCGGGGACCCATCAGCCCGCCCGGTGCACCTTGTGCTGCGCGGCCTGGGCCAGCGGGCGGACCACGAGCCGGTCGACGTTGACGTGCTGCGGCCGGGTCGCGCACCAGGCGACGCAGTCGGCGACGTCCTCGGCGACCAGCGGCTCGGCCACCCCGGCGTAGACCGCGTCGGCACGGTCGGCGTCGCCGCCGAAGCGGACCAGCGCGAACTCGTCGGTCCGCACCATCCCCGGGTCGATCTCGATCACCCGGACGGGCCGGCCGCACAGCTCCAGCCGCAGCGTGCCGGCGACCGCCGTCTGCGCGTGCTTCGCGGCGCTGTAGCCGCCCCCGCCCTCGTAGACGACGTGGCCGGCGGTCGAGGAGACGATCACGATCGTGCCGGCCCCGGACGCCTCCAGCGCGGGCAGCAGCGCCTGGGTGACCCGCAGGGTGCCGAGCACGTTCACGTCGTACATCCACTGCCAGTCGCCCACCGACCCGGACTCCACCGGGTCGAGCCCGCGCGCGCCGCCGGCGTTGTTGACCAGCAGGGTGACCAGCCCGGGGGCCGCCGCCGCGGCCGCGGCGAGGCCCGCCACCGACTCCGCGGACGTGACGTCGCACTCGACGGCGGCGGCCGACCCGCCGGCCGCCCCGATCTCCGCGACGAGCGCGGCCAGCCGGTCGGTGCGCCGCGCGGCGGCCAGCACGTGGAACCCCTCGGCGGCCAGCCGGCGGGCCGTGGCCGCGCCGATCCCGCTGGACGCCCCGGTGACGATCGCGACAGAGGTCATCGGGCCATTCTCACCCCGCCGGGACGCCGCGCGCGCCGCCGGCCGGCCGCCCGCGTCGATGAGGTCCGTCACGCCCGGGGGCCGCCGGTACGAATTTCCGGTTCCCGATGGGGAAGATGACACGCGGCGCGCAGGTTGACCGAGGAGCGCCGGTCGTGCGGGACGGCATCAACCGTGACAGAGGGAGCGGACGTGGCGGAACAGCACACCGGCGTGGGTCGTCAGCGAGGTATCCAGCCGTGGCCGCGCCCCCGGCGCATCGCCACCCTGTCGGTGCACACCTCGCCCCTGCACCAGCCCGGCACGGGCGACGCGGGCGGCATGAACGTCTACATCCTGGAGATCGCCCGCCGGCTGGCCGAGGCCGACGTCGAGGTGGAGATCTTCACCCGGGCCACCTCCGGCGACCTGCCACCGGTGGTCGAGATGTCCCCGGGCGTGCACGTCCGGCACGTCACCGCCGGCCCCCTGGAGGGGCTGACCAAGGAGGAGCTGCCCGGCCAGCTCTGCGCGTTCACGGCCGGGGTGCTGCGCACCGAGGCGGCCCGCCCGCCGGGCCACTACGACCTGATCCACTCGCACTACTGGCTCTCCGGGCAGGTCGGCTGGCTGGCCAAGGAGCGCTGGGGGGTGCCGCTGGTGCACACCGCGCACACCCTGGCCAAGGTCAAGAACGACCGGCTCGCCGCCGGTGACCGCCCCGAGCCGAAGGCCCGGGTCATCGGCGAGGAGCAGGTCGTCGCCGAGGCCGACCGGCTGGTCGCCAACACCCGGGTGGAGGCCCGCGACCTGCTCGACCGGTACGACGCCGACCCGGCCCGGGTCGCCGTGGTCGAGCCCGGCGTCGACCTGGACCGGTTCCGGCCCGCCGCCGGGGACCGGCACGCGGCCATGCTCGCCGCCCGCCGCCGGCTCGGCCTGCCCACCACGGGGTACGTGGTGGCCTTCGTCGGCCGGATCCAGCCGCTGAAGGCCCCCGACGTGCTGATCCGCGCCGCCGCCGCCCTGCGGGAACGGGACCCGCTCCTCGCCGACGAGCTGACCGTGGTGATCGTCGGCGGCCCCAGCGGCAGCGGGCTGGACCGGCCCACCGCCCTGATCGAGCTGGCCGCCTCGCTCGGGATCGCCGACCGGGTGCGCTTCCTGCCGCCGTGCACCGGCGACGACCTGCCGGCCGTCTACCGGGCCGCCGACCTGGTGGCCGTGCCGTCGCACAACGAGTCGTTCGGGCTGGTCGCCCTGGAGGCGCAGGCGTGCGGCACGCCCGTGCTGGCCGCCGCCGTGGGCGGCCTGGTGACCGCCGTCCGGGACCAGGTCAGCGGGGTGCTCGTCAACAGCCACGACCCGGTCGACTGGGCCCGTACGCTGGCGGGGCTGCTGCCGGACCGGGCGCGGCGGGCGACCCTGGGGCGGGGCGCCGAGCAACACGCCCGCAACTTCTCCTGGGACCGCACGGTCGGCAACCTGCTCGCCGTCTACGGCGAGACGATCGCCGAGCACCGGGAGCGGTTCGCCAGCCGGCTCGCGGCGGACCGGGCGCTCTCCTGCGCCTGGTGAGGTGCAAGGAAGGGCCCCCTGTTAACGCATACGGTAGAGAAGGGCACCCTTCTCACCGCGCCGCCGCCGCGCCGTCGCGCCACCGCTGGCGGCCGTAGAGTGGGGCGGATGAGCGCGAGGAGCCAGGTGGCCGCCCTGATCGAGTCGGTCTGCGCCGAGCGGGAGCTGGCGGTCGAGTCCACCGGCGAGGCGTCGTACGCGGTGACCCTGCCCGGCACCCACAAGCTCAAGACGATCTGCAACCTCGTCGTCGGCGAGCACGCGCTGCGGATCGAGGCGTTCGTGATGCGCCAGCCGGACGAGCGACGCGAGGAGCTGTGGGCCTGGCTGCTGCAGCGCAACGCGCGGATGTACGCCGTGTCGTTCTCCATCGACGCGGTCGGCGACGTCTACCTGACCGGCCGGGTGAACCTGGCGGGGGTCGACGAGGACGAGCTGGACCGGCTGCTCGGCAGCGTGCTGACGTACGCCGACGAGTCGTTCGACACGATGCTGGAGATCGGCTTCGGCAGCGCCATCCGGCGGGAGTGGGAGTGGCGGGTCAAGCGCGGCGAGTCCACGGCCAACCTGGCGGCGTTCGCGCACCTCTTCGAGCCGTCGCCCGCCGGCCGGGCCACGGCGGGAGGTTCGGAGCCGTCCTGACGGGTATGCCGCACCGCGCGGTGCGGCACTGGGATCCACCGCGCGCCGAGGACGGACTGTCAAGGAGCGGAGCATCCCATGGCTCAGCGGAACAGCTCAGGTCGCGGCGGGGCTGCGACCAGGACGAGACGGCAGACGGGCAACCAGACCCCGAACACCCCGACGATCTCCGAGTCGGAGATCTCCCGCATGCGGGTGGACGACATCCGCGGCCAGCTGCGTCGTCGGGGCGTCGCCGGGATCTCCGTGCTGCGCAAGCCGGAGCTGGTGAAGGCCCTGGCCCGTACCCTGCGCGCCGAGGGCCGGGGCGCGGCGCGGCGCAGCACCGGGCCCGCGGGCCGCGCCAGCGGCACGAAGGCCAAGACCGCCGGGGGTACGCGCACCGCGGCCGCCGCCCGAACGAAGGCGACCCCGGCCCGGGCGAAGGCTTCCCCGGCCCCGACGCGGGCGAAGGCGGCCCCGGGCCGGGCCAAGGCGGCCCCGTCCCCGGCGCGGGCGAGGGCGGCCCAGAGCCGGGCGCGGGCGACGGCGTCCCCGGCGCGGGCGAAGGCGACCCCGACGCGGGCGCGGGCGACGGCGTCCCCGGCGCGGGCGAAGGCGACCCCGACGCGGGCGGCCAAGGCGGCCCCGGCTTCGGCCTCGGCGCGCCGGGCCGCTTCGGCGAGGAAGGCGGCCCCGGCGCGGGCCGGCCAGGGCGCGGCCCAGCGGTCGGCGATCCGGACCGGCCGGTCGTCGTCCCGGTCGGCGCGGTCCTCGCAGCCGATCACCTCGCTCCAGGACCGGCCGGAGCGTCCGGGGCGCAGCCTGGTCACCACCAACCACGACGTGATCCGGCGCTGGGCGCGGGAGCGCAACGCCCGGCCGGCCACGATCGCGGGCACGGAGCGCAACGGCCGGGCGGGGGTGCTCACGTTCAACCTGCCGGGGTACCGGGAGAGCAGCCGGGTGCGGGAGATCACCTGGGACGAGTGGTTCCGCACCTTCGACGGCCGCCGGCTCAACCTGATCTACCAGGAGCAGCTGCGCGACGGCCGGCAGAGCAACTTCTTCCGCACGGAGTCACCCGATCGTGAGGACGCCTAGGCGTTTGCGGGGCCGGCGCACGGGTAGTCCCGGTGTGCCGGTGGTGACCCGGCGAACGGGTACGGTTTCGGACGGTGATGTTGTGACCGGCGAGACAGCCGTTCCGGGTTGAATCCGCAACCAGGGGAAACTAGCTTTATTGCACGCG
Source organism: Micromonospora haikouensis (assembly GCF_900091595.1). Taxonomy (GTDB): domain Bacteria; phylum Actinomycetota; class Actinomycetes; order Mycobacteriales; family Micromonosporaceae; genus Micromonospora; species Micromonospora haikouensis. The sequence goes on along the minus strand of NZ_FMCW01000004.1, from coordinate 292,901 downwards.
CCACGCTCGTAACCGTTCGGGGGAGCGGTGGATCGATCAGATCCGTGCACGAGTGCAGGCGCAGGGACGGGTGGATCCCGCCGTTGGGGGACGGCGCCACCCGTTGGAACCGGCGGCGCGAGCGGGCGACGCTTACGGGGGTGAGTGTCGCCCGCCGCCGCCGGCACGATGCGGGCGCCCATCACGACCACTGGTCGAGGTGGGCGCTTTGCGTCGCCCCGGCCTTTCGTACCCCCGGATCTTGGACAGCTTCAGTTCACGACGGACGTCAACTGTCCACGTTCCGCCGGCGCGGGCCCGACGGGCTCGGCCGGCGGGCGCAGCGCCATGGCCCGCCGCTCCCGGGCCGGCCCGGAGGCCAGGTGGGCGACCGCCACCACGACGCCGACCGCCGCGCAGCCCAGCCAGAGCGCCGCGTTGCCGGCCTGCTGCCGGACCAGGCCGCCGAGGATCGGCGCGCTGGCCCCGGCGACCTGCCAGGACAGCGAGAAGACGCCCTGGTACCGGCCGCGCAGGTCGGCGGGGGAGAGCTCCGCGATCAGGGTGGAGTTCGACGGCGAGTTGAGCATCTCGCCGAGGGTCCAGACGAGCACAGTGAGGGCGTAGAACCAGGCGGCGTCGGCGAACGCGGTCAGCCCGAACCCGACGCCCATCACCACGGCGGCGAGGGCGAGCACGTGCGAGCGGCTGCGCCCACGGATCAGCCGGGGCACGAAGAGCTGCCCGGCCACGATGAGCACCCCGTTGAGCGCGATCACCACGCCGTACGTGGACGGGCTCAGGCCGTCGTCGCCCATGGCGATCGGCAGCATCGAGATGTGCTGGAGGAAGACCAGCGCGCCGAGCAGGTTGAGCGCCACGAAGCCCAGGTAGACCCGGTCGCCGAGGATGGTGCGCAGCGCCCCCCGGGGGCGGGCGGCCCCGGCGGGGCGCACGGTGACGCGGGCCGGGGCGCGGGTCTCGGCCACCTTCACGAAGATGATCACGGCGGTGGCCAGGGTGGTCGCCGCGTCGATCACGAACAGCAGGAGGTAGCTGGCCTCGGCGGCCAGGCCGGCGAGGATCGCCGCGCAGGCGAAGCCGAGGTTGATCGCCCAGTAGTTCAGCGAGAACGCGCGCAGCCGGTCCCGCTCCGGCACCACGTCGATCATCATCGCGCCGAACGCCGGGCGGGCCGCCTCGGCGAACAGGCCGAGCAGCAGCGCCCCGCCGGCCACCGCCCAGAGCTGCTGGGCGAAGCCGAGGGTGAGCATCATGGCCGCCGCGCCGAGGTGGGCGGTGAGCAGCGTCGGTCGCCGGCCCCACCGGTCGGCGAGCGTCCCGCCCAGCGTCGTCCCGACCGCGCCGCCGACGCCCCACAGGCCGAGCACGAGGCCGGCGGCCAGCTCGTCGAAGCCGCGCTCCTGGGTGAGGTAGATGGCCAGGAAGACCAGGACGAACGAGCCGAGGCGGTTGATCAGGGTGCCCGTCCACAGGTGCCAGAAGGTCCTGGGCAGCCCGCCCGTGGTGTCCCGGAACCAGCCCCGCATCGCCCGCACGCTCGCGCCCCGCTTTCGGTAATGACCGATGTATCCAAAGCGCCTTACAACCTAGTCGCGGGGCCGAAGGCCGGTCACCGGCTTTTCCACGTGGTGGTCGTCACCGCAGGTCCCCGCGTGTCCGTCGACGGAGTGCGGCAGGATGATCGGCATGACTGCGAGCGAAGGGCCCACCGTCGGGACGCTGGTCCTGCTGCGGCACGGCGAGAGCGACTGGAACGCGAAGAACCTCTTCACCGGCTGGGTCGACGTCGACCTGACCGCCAAGGGTGAGGCGGAGGCGCGCCGCGGCGGTGAGCTGCTGCGCGAGCACGACCTGCTGCCGGACGTGGTGCACACCAGCGTGATGCGCCGGGCGATCCGCACCGCCGAGCTGGCGCTGAACGCCGCCGACCGGCACTGGATCGCGGTGCGCCGGTCGTGGCGGCTCAACGAGCGCCACTACGGCGCCCTGCAGGGCAAGAACAAGAAGCAGACCCTCGACGAGTACGGCGAGGAGCAGTTCATGCTCTGGCGTCGGTCGTACGACACCCCGCCGCCGCCGATCGCCGACGACGACGAGTGGTCGCAGGTGGGCGACCCCCGGTACGCGCTGCTGCCGACCGAGCTGATGCCGCGCACCGAGTGCCTCAAGGACGTCGTCGAGCGGATGCTGCCGTACTGGTACGACTCGATCGTGCCGGACATCCTGGCGGGCCGGACGGTGCTGGTGGCCGCGCACGGCAACTCGCTGCGCGCGCTGGTCAAGCACCTCGACCAGATCAGCGACGAGGCGATCGCCAAGCTCAACATCCCGACCGGCATCCCGCTGCGCTACGACCTGGACCCGCAGCTGCGTCCGCAGGTCCTCGGCGGGACGTACCTCGACCCGGCCGCCGCCAAGGAGGCCGCCGCCGCGGTCGCCAACCAGGGCCGCTGACCGACGAAGGAAGGGCCCCTTGTTATCGCTTTCGTGATAACAAGGGGCCCTTCCTAACGCCTGGGGCGCTCACTCGGCCGCGGCGGCCGGCTCCCCGGTGATCAGGTAGACGACGTGCTCGCCGGCGTTGACCGCGTGGTCGGCGAACCGCTCGTAGAAGCGGCCGAGCAGGGTGGCGTCGATCGCCGTCTCCACCCCGTACGGCCAGTCGTCGCCGAGCAGCACCCCGAACAGGCTCTTGTGCAGGTCGTCCATGGCGTCGTCGTCGCGGTCCAGCTCGGCGGCGAGGTCGGCGTCGGGCTTGGCCAGCACCGAGCCGATCTTCTCGGCCATCCGGTCGGCGATCGACGCCATGTCGACGAAGACCGGCCGCAGCTCCGCCGGCACGGCCGGCGAGGGGTGCCGGCGCAGCGCGGTCTTCGCCACGTGGTCGGCCAGGTCCCCCATCCGCTCCAGGTCGGCGGCCACGTGCAGGGCGGTGATCATGGCCCGCAGGTCGGAGGCGACGGGGGCCTGCCGGGCCAGCAGGTCGCAGACCCGCTCCTCGACGTGCCGGTAGAGCTCGTCGATCTCGGCGTCCCGCTCGATCACGTTCTCGGCGGCCTGGCGGTCGGCGGTGAGCAGGGCGCGGGTGGCCTGGCGCATGGCCGCGCGGATGGCCTCGGCCATGTCCACCAGCAGCTGGCTGACAATCTGGAGGTCGGCCCGGAACTCGTCGCGCATCATCACGTCCTGTGGTCGGTGGTCGCCGGCCCGGGGCTGCGGGCGTCGGCGCTGGTCTGGCAGGGTGCGCGACAACCGTAGGCCGGGGGAGATGACCGGAGGTGAACGCTGGTGAACGACGCGGGACCGACGGGTGAACATCGCCGGAAGCGAGAGCGTTTCGTCCCGTTTGTGGCGATGTCCAGATGAACAATGACCCTACGATCGCCGGGTGGAGTGGGCGGTGACGACGGCGGCGGTCGTGACACTGGTGGCCGGGCTGGCCATCGGGTCGCTGCTGCCCCGGCTCGTCCGGTCGTGGCGTCGCCGCGGCCCGGCCGCCGGGAGCGGCGGCCCCGCCCGCCTGTTCCGGACCAGGGGGAGGCCCGTGATGGTCGACGAGCAGCAGACCGGCCTCTCCAGCCTGGGCCGCCGCACGGTGGACTCGCTGCGCGCCGGCGTCGTGGTACTCGGCCCCGATGACGTGCCGGTCCTGGTCAACCCGGCGGCCCGCGCGATGGGGCTGCTGCGCACCGGGGCCACGCCCGGCTCGATCGCCGCGCACCCGCTGATCCGTACCCTCGCGGGGCAGGTCCGGCGCACCGGCGTGCGGCGCGAGATCGAGCTGGACCTGCCGCGCGGCCGCGACGCCTCCGGCCCCGACCCGCTCGGCGTGCACCTGCGGGCGATGGCCATCGGCGGCGGGCACGTGGCCGTGGAGGCGGCCGACGTCACCGAGTCGCACCGGCTGGCCCGGGTCCGCCGGGACTTCGTGGCCAACGTCAGCCACGAGCTGAAGACGCCCATCGGGGCCCTGCAACTGCTCGCCGAGGCGCTGCTGGACGCCACCGAGCCGGCCGGCGCGGCGGCCCCCGACCTCTCCGAGGACCTGGTCGCCGCGCGCCGGTTCGCCGAGCGCATCCAGCACGAGTCGACCCGGCTGGGGCGGCTGGTGCAGGAACTGCTGGAGCTGACCCGGCTCCAGGGCGCCGAGCCGCAGCCCGCCCCGGAGCCGGTCGCCGTGGACTGGGTGATCGCCGAGGTGATCGACCGCACCCGCACCACCGCCGCCGCCCGGCGGATCGAGGTGGCCACCGAGGGCGAGCGCGGGCTGACGGTCTACGGCAGCGACGCCCAGCTCGCCACCGCCGTGGCGAACCTCGTCGAGAACGGCATCACCTACTCGGGCGAGGACACCACCGTCCGGGTCACCACCCGGTCCGACGGCGAGCACGTCACGATCTCCGTCGCCGACCAGGGCATCGGGATCGCGCCGACGGACGTCGAGCGGATCTTCGAACGGTTCTACCGGGCCGACCAGGCCCGTTCCCGGGCCACCGGCGGCACCGGCCTCGGCCTGGCCATCGTCAAACACATCGCCAGCAACCATGGCGGCCGGGTCGAGGTGTCGAGCACTCTTGGTGGTGGGTCGACGTTCACCCTCCGGCTGCCCGCCCGTCCACCGGACGACCTGCTGCCGACACCGCAATCGGATGGGATCGAGGCCGGCCCGGCCGAGCTCCGGCAGGTCCGACCGCTATGAAAGGAATACCCCGTTGAGCCGCGTTCTGGTGGTCGAGGACGAGGAGTCGTTCTCCGACGCCCTGTCGTACATGCTCCGCAAGGAGGGCTTCGAGGTCTCGGTCGCGGCCACCGGCCCGTCCGCCCTCACCGAGTTCGACCGGACGGGCGCGGACATCGTGCTGCTCGACCTCATGCTGCCCGAGATGTCCGGCACCGAGGTGTGCCGGCAGCTCCGCCAGCGCTCGCACGTGCCGATCATCATGGTCACCGCGCGGGACAGCGAGATCGACAAGGTCGTCGGCCTGGAGATCGGGGCCGACGACTACGTGACGAAGCCGTACTCGCCTCGGGAGCTGGTGGCCCGGATCCGGGCGGTGCTGCGCCGGCAGACCCCCGACGTGGCCGAGTCGGGGGCGCCGACCCTGGCGGCCGGGCCGGTGCGGATGGACATCGAGCGGCACGTGGTCACCGTGGACGGGGGCACCGTGCAGCTTCCGCTCAAGGAGTTCGAGCTGCTGGAGCTGCTGCTGCGCAACGCCGGCCGGGTGCTGACCCGGGGCCAGCTCATCGACCGGGTCTGGGGCGCCGACTACGTCGGCGACACGAAGACCCTCGACGTGCACGTCAAGCGGCTGCGCTCGAAGATCGAGCCGGAGCCGTCCGCGCCGCGCTTCATCGTCACCGTCCGGGGCCTGGGCTACAAGTTCGAGCCGTGACGGGCCCGATCACCGCCTGACCGCACCCGGTCGGTGCGCTGAGCACTCGCCAGCGTGGTTAGGAAGGGGCCCTTCCTATGCGGAAAGCGTTAACAGGGGGCCCTTCCTTACGTGCTGGCCGGGTGGGAGGCGATCTGGCCCTGCCGCAGCCGGGCCGCGCACAGCTCCGCGAGCTTCGCGTACGCCGCCGCGCCGACCAGCGCGGTCAGCTCCGGGCCGTACGAGACGTACATCGGCTCGGTGCCGACGTGCGCGTCCGTCGACGAGGTGCACCACCAGTCGAGGTCGTGCCCGCCCGCGCCCCAGCCCCGCCGGTCGAACTCGGCCAGCGTGGAGACCAGCACCTTCGTGTTGTCCGGCCGCTTGTGCCACTCCTGGTCCCGGCGGACCGGCAGCTGCCAGCAGACGTCCGGCTTGTATTCCAGCGGGTGCACCCCGTCGCGCAGGGCCTGCGCGTGCAGCGCGCAGCCGCCCCCGCCGGGAAAGTCGGCGTCGTTGAGGAACACGCACGGTGCGTCGATCGCGCGGGTGGCGGTGCGCCGGGCCGGCGTCTTGCCGTCGACCGTGTCGTTCTCGGTCCAGTTCTTGAACCCGCGCCGGAAGTGCTGCCAGTTTTCCGGGGTGAGCCGCTTGACGGCCGCCCGGACCCGCTTCTCGTCGTCGGAGTCGGTGAAGAACGCCCCGTGCGAGCAGCAGCCGTCGGCGGCCCGGCCGGCGACGATGCCGTGGCAGCCCTGGCCGAACACGCAGGTCCAGCGGGACAGCAGCCAGGTCAGGTCGGCGCGGATCACGTGCGTGGCGTCGGCCGGGTCGACGAACTCGATCCACTCCCGGGGAAAGTCCAGCCCCACCTCGCGGCTGCGCGGGTCGTCGGGGTCGTCCACCAGCACCTGGATCTCGATCTGGCTCGTCACCCGGACCAGCGTACGCCCGGTGCCCCGCTCGCACCGGCGAGCCACCGATCCGGGCAGGCCCTAGTGTCTTCGGCATGCGACTGGGAGTCCTCGACGTCGGTTCCAACACGGTGCACCTGCTGGTGGTCGACGCCCACCACGGCGCGCACCCGTGGCCGGCGCACTCGGAGAAGGTGGTGCTCCGGCTCGCCGAGCAGATCGGCCCGGACGGGGCGCTCACCGAGGCCGGCGCGGACGGGCTGGTCCGGGCGGTCGACGCGGCCCGCGCCTCGGCCACCCGGCTGGGCAGCGACGACCTGCTGGCCTTCGCCACCTCCGCGGTGCGCGACGCCACCAACGCGGCCGAGGTGCTGGCGCGGGTGCGCGAGGCCACCGGCGTACGGCTGGAGGTGCTCTCCGGCGCGGACGAGGCGCGGATGACGTTCCTCGCGGTCCGGCGGTGGTTCGGCTGGTCGGCGGGCCGGCTGCTCGCCCTGGACATCGGCGGCGGGTCCCTGGAGATCGCCGCCGGCATCGACGAGGACCCGGACGTCGCGGTCTCCCTGCCGCTCGGTGCGGGCCGGCTGACCCGGGAGCGGCTGCGCATCGACCCCGACGGCGCGGAGCCGCCGCCGGCCGGGGCCGTGGCGGAACTGCGGGAGTACGTCGACGGGCTGCTCGACCCGGTGGTGGAGAAGATGGCCGAGGTGGGCTGGGAACGCCCCGTGGCCACCTCGAAGACGTTCCGCACCCTGGCCCGGCTGGCCGGGGCGGCCCCCTCCGGCGCCGGCCTGTGGGCCCGGCGCAGCCTGACCCGGGACGGGCTGCGGCAGGTGCTCGGCTTCGTCCGGCACATCCCGCCGCGCCACCTGAGCGAGCTGGAGGGGGTGAGCGTCGGCCGGGCGCACCAGCTGCTGGCCGGGGCGGTGGTGGCCGAGGCGGTGCTGCGCCGGCTCGACGTGCCCGCGTTGGACATCTGCCCGTGGGCGCTGCGGGAGGGGGTCATCCTGCGCCAGCTCGACCGGCTCACCGAACGCTGAACGCCCGGTGACCTGCCGTGACGTCCCGGAGGCCCGTTGCGGCGCTACGGGCGATTTGCGATTACTCGTCACGATGCCGCAACGTGGGCCGGGCTACGCTGGCAGCTGTGACTTCCCGCGTCCCGGTGCTCCTGTCCACGTCCTCGGTGTTCCCTGAGCGGACCGCGGCGGCGTTCCAGCTGGCCGCGGCACTCGGATACGACGGCATCGAGGTCATGGTCTGGACCGACGCCGTCAGCCAGGACGCCGGCGCGCTGCGCGGCCTCGCCGCGCACTACGGCGTGCCGGTGCTCTCCGTCCACGCCCCCTGCCTGCTGGTCACCCAGCGGGTGTGGAGCCCCGACCCGTGGGAGCGGCTGCGCCGCGCCGCCGAGCTGGCCGACACCCTGGAGGCGCCCACCGTCGTGGTGCACCCGCCGTTCACCTGGCAGCGCGACTACGCCCGCACCTTCGCCGACGGGCTGGACGAGGTCGCCGGGCGGTTCACCGGGCTGCGCTTCGCCGTGGAGAACATGTACCCGGTGCGGATGGCCGGCCGGCAGTTCGTCCCGTACGCCCCCGGGTGGGATCCGACCGAGACCGGCTACCCGTCGTACACCCTCGACCTGTCGCACTGCGCGGCCTCGCACACCGACGCCCTGGCCATGGCCGACCGGATGGGGTCGAGCCTCGCCCACGTGCACCTCGGCGACGGCACCGGCGAGGGGCGCGACGAGCACCTGGTGCCGGGGCGCGGCGGCCAGCCCTGCGGCGAGCTGCTGCGCTCCCTGGCCGGGCGCGGCTTCACCGGCTCGGTGGCCGTCGAGGTCACCACGCGGGGCGCGAAGAGCCGCGCCGTCCGCGAGGCCGACCTGCGCGAGGCCCTGGAGTTCGCCCGCGCCAACCTGACCGCGCCGTCCCCCGTCGACGCCTGAGCCCGCGCTCGCTGCCCGGCCGGCCCGGCGCCCGGGTCGACCCGACCCGGTCAGCGGGCCGGGGCCAGCGCCTCGGTCGGGGCGGTGACCTGCTGCTCGCCGATCGCCGCCCGCTTGCGGGCCCGGTGCGCGGCCACGTGCGACCGGGTGGCGCAGCGCTCCGAGCAGAACCGCCGGCAGCAGTTCGACGAGGTGTCCAGGTAGACGTTGCCGCAGCGCTCGTCGGCGCAGACCCCGAACCGGGCGCTGCCGTACTGGCAGAGCCACACCGACAGGCCCCACACCGCGCCGGCCAGGTATTCCGCGCTCACCGACGCGCCCCGGCTGGTGACGTGCATGTGCCAGTCGCTGGAGTCGTGGCCGGAGATGCGCGGCTGCACCGGGTACGCCTCCAGCAGCGCGTTCAGCTCGGCGACCGCCTCGATGTCGCGCCCCGAGGTGCCGTAGTCGAAGACGTCCCGCAGCCGCTTCTGCGCCCGCCGGAAGATCGCCAGGTCCCGGTCCGCGACCTCGTCGCGCATCCACGCGTTCTCGTCGGGGAAGAGGGCCCGCAGGTCGTCGAGGTCGTCCAGCCGGGCGTTGACGAGGTCAACCCCGGTCCGGGCGTACGCGTCGAAGTTCACACCCCAACGGTAGACGACTCACGTCAGGCGCGGCGTGTCGATGTAGTGCGGCAGGAACCGGGCGTAGTTGTCGGTGATGAGGCTGGTGCTCTCCCGCAGGCCCGCGCCGGCCGGCTCGCCGTCGACGATCCAGCTGCCCAGCACCACGTGGTTGCCGTCGAAGCTCGGCAGGGCCCGGAACTCCTGGTAGCAGAAGCCCTCGTCGCCGTAGTCGCTGGGATTGCTGACCTCCCCGGCGGGCGTGACGATCCGCACCGACCCGCCCTCGCGGCCGAGCAGCGGCTTCGCCACGTACTCGGTCATCTGCCGCGGCGAGTCGAGGTACGCGGGGAGGAGGTACTCGTGCCCGGGGAACAGCTCCCACAGCACGGCGAGCAGCGCCTTGTTGGACAGCAGCAGCTTCCAGGCCGGCTCGATCCAGGTCGTCGGGGTGCCCGGCTCCAGGGCCAGCGGCCCGTACGGCTCGGCGAGCATCCACTCCCACGGGTAGAGCTTGAAGCAGGTGGTGACCGGACCGTCGGCGGCGTCGACGAAGCGCCGGCCGTCCCAGCCGATGTCCTGGATCGGCAGCAGCTCCGCCTTCAGCCCCGCCTGCCGGGCGGTCTCGGCGAGGTAGCCGGCCGTGATCTGGTCCTCGCCCGACTCCTCCTCGTTGGACCACACCACGTGCACCCGGTCGTCGTGCAGGCCCGCGCCGATGCGCGCCCACGCCGCGACGAGGCGCTCGTGCAGGCTGTTCCACTGGTCCGCCGCCGGGCGCGTCTCCTCCAGCCAGAACCACTGCACGATGCTCGCCTCGACCAGCGAGGTGGGGGTGTCGGCGTTGTATTCCAGCAGCTTCGGCGGCCAGCTGCCGTCGTAGCAGAGGTCGAACCGGCCGTAGAGGCTCGGCGGCTTCTCGCGCAGCGAACGGGCCACCGCCTCGGCCGCCCACCCGGGGATGCCGAACTCGGCGTACCGGCCCCGGGCCACCACGTGCTCGGCGGCGGCGACGCACATCCGGTGCAGCTCGGCGGTCGCCTCCTCCAGCCGGAGCACCTCCTCCAGCCCGAAGACGTACGCGGCGGTCTCGTCCCAGTACGACACGATCCCGCCGTCGGGCAGCTCCGTGTCGATGTAGACGAGGCCCTGCGAGCGGACCGTGGCGTCCCAGTCGGCGCGCGGGGTGGCCGCCTCGCGCCGCACGTCAGCCGCCGCAGGAGGCGAGATGGGTGCCGAAGCCGCCGCGCTCCGGCACCGCCGCGGCGGCACCCGCCCGGGGGTCGCCGCGCCCGGCGTCGGTGGTGACGGCGGTGCCGGTGGCGGGCACGTGCATCGCCAGCGCCACGGTCGTCCCGCCGCCGACCGGCCCGAGCGCGCAGTCGTCGTCATCGTCGTCGCCGGAGGACATGTTGCAGCCGGAGATGGTGAGCGCGAGGGCGGTCAGCGCGCCGAGCTGCACGGTGGCCGACCGGAGCCGGCGTCGGGGGCGTTGTTCCACGGCATCGTTGTAGCTGATCCGCGCCACGTCACCCGTCCCGGGGCTGCGCCGGCGGGGCCGCCGCCCGGCGGGGTGGTGCCCGCTGGCGTTACGCTCAGCTCATGCTCCGTTCCGTCATCCTTGCCGCCTCCCGGTCATCCCAGGTCGAGCGGCTCGTTGCGACGGCCCCGTTCACCCGGGACGTCGTCCGCCGGTTCGTCGCCGGCGCCGGCACCGACGACGCGTTGCGCGCGACCCGCGAACTCGTCGCCGAGGGCCTCGCGGTCACCCTCGACAACCTCGGCGAGGACACCGTCACCGCAGAGCAGGCCACCGCCACCCGAGACGAGTACCTGAAGCTGCTGGGTCTGCTCTCCGCCGCCGGGCTCACCCCGGCCGCCGAGGTCAGCGTGAAGCTCTCCGCGCTCGGCCAGCGCTTCGACGAGCGGCTCGCGTACGACAACGCGCGGGCGATCTGCGCCGCGGCGGACGAGGCGGGCACCACGGTCACCCTGGACATGGAGGACCACACCACCACCGACTCGACGCTGGACACGCTGGCCCGGCTCCGCAAGGACTTCCCGGCGACGGGGGCGGTCCTCCAGGCGTACCTGCGGCGGACCGAGTCGGACTGCCGCGAGCTGGCGTACGCCGGCTCCCGGGTGCGGCTGTGCAAGGGCGCGTACCGGGAGCCGGAGTCGGTGGCTTACCAGGCGGCCCGCGAGGTGGACAAGTCGTACGTGCGGTGCCTCAACATCCTGATGTCCGGCGACGGGTTCCCGATGCTGGCCACCCACGACCCGCGCCTGATCGCCATCGGCGAGGACCGGGCGCGCTGGTTCGACCGGGGGCCGGAGCGGTTCGAGTTCCAGATGCTCTACGGCATCCGGCCGGAGGAGCAGGCCCGGCTCGTCGGCGACGGCTACACCGTGCGCACCTACCTGCCGTACGGCACCGACTGGTACGGCTACCTCATGCGCCGCCTCGCCGAACGTCCCGCGAACCTGGCCTTCTTCGGCCGGGCCCTGATGTCGAAGAAGTGACCCCAGCGGGGGAATGAACTCACCCGTCCGAGCGGACCGGGCGCCAAGCGCTTGACGCGATTGGCTAATCGAGTTAGCTTTCAGGCTATGACTGTTAGCTACGTGGAGCGGGACGGTGGGCGGATCGCCTACGAGGTGCACGGGGCGGGCCCGCTGGTGGTCCTCGCGCACGGCATGGGGGAGAACCGGGCGGCCTACCGCCACCTGGTCCCGCTGCTGGTCGACGCCGGCTACCGGGTGGCGTCGGTGGACGTACGCGGGCACGGCCGGTCCAGCGCCGGCTGGCCGACGTACGCCCCGGCCGAGGTCGGCGGCGACCTGCTGGCCGTCGTCCGCGCCCTCGGCGGCGGCCCCGCCACGCTGGTCGGCAACTCCTCCAGCGGCGCCGCCGTGGTCTTCGCCGCCGCCGACGCCCCCGACCTGGTCGGCGCGATCGTCCAGGTCGGCGCCTTCGTCACCGAGCGGAAGCTGAACCCGGTCCTGCGGCTGGCCGTGGCGGCGGTGCTGCGCAGCCCCCGGCTGTTCGGCATGTTCCACCGCAGCCTCTTCCCCAGCGGCCGGCCGGCGGACTACGCCGCGTACCGCAAGGCGATGGTGGCCAACCTGCGCGAACCCGGCCGGATGGCGGCGATGCGCGGGGTCGCGGCCCCGGCCGAGCCGCACTGGACCACCCGGGCCCCCGAGGTGCGCCAGCCGGTCCTCGTGCTGATGGGCACGAAGGACCCCGACTTTCCCGACCCCGGCGCCGAGGCCCGCGCCGCCCGCCGGCTCTTCACCACCGCCGAGGCCCGCATGATCGACGACTCCGGTCACTACCCGCACGCCGACCGGCCGGCCGAGACCGCCGCGCAGCTCGTCGCCTTCCTCAAGGCCACCGCCCGTGCCTAGGGCCGGGCTCAACCAGCAGATCGTCGTGCGCGAAGCCGCCCGGCTCGCCGACGAGGTCGGCCTCGACCAGCTCACCCTCGCCGCCCTCGCCGGTCGGCTCGGCGTCGCCCTGCCCAGCCTCTACAAGCACGTCAAGGGCGCCGACGCGCTGACCCGCAAGCTCGCCGCGCTGGCCACCGCCGAGCTGGCCGACGCGCTCACCTCGGCCGCCGCCGGCCGCGCGGGCGAAGACGCCCTGCGCGCCGTCGCCGCCGCCTACCGCGACTACGCCCGCCGGCACCCCGGGCGCTACGTCGCCGCGCAACGCGCGCCCGACGCCGGTGACCCCGACCACGTCGCCGCCGCCGGGCGGGCCGTCGGCGCGATCTACGCCATCCTGCGGGGGTACGGCCTCGACGGCGACGACGCCGTCGACGCCACCCGGGTGCTCCGCAGCGCCCTGCACGGCTTCCTCGCCCTGGAGGCCGCCGGCGGCTTCGGGCTGCCGCGTGACCTCGATCGCTCGTACGACCAGCTCGTCGCCGGGCTGGACATGGCGTTCCGCTCCTGGCCCAGGAAGGACTGACCGGTGTACCTGCTCGCCCTGGCCCTGATCTTCCTGCTCGAACTCGCCGTGCTCGTCGCCGGCGGCTGGTGGGGCTTCACCCTGGACGCGGGCTGGGCGGTCCGGACCGCCGCCGGGATCGGCGCGCCGGTGCTCCTCGCCGCCGCCTGGGGGGTCTTCGGCGCGCAGAAGGCCGCCGTGCCGCTGCCCGGCCCGGCGAAGCTCGCCTTCCAGGCCGCCTGGTTCGTCACCGGCGGGCTCCTGCTGCTTCTCGCCGGCCGTCCGGTGCCCGCCGCGGTGCTGGTCGGCCTCTGGTTGCTCGACCGGGTCCTGCTGGCGCTCACCGCACCATCGGACTGACTGCTCGACGGTCGGCGGCCCCGGGCGGCCCGTGGCGCGTTCGCCCGATCCGCCCCGGAGGTCGTACCCTTCGCCGGGTGACCGACGGCTTGGACGGCATGCACCGGTGGGACCAACCACGACGGCGTCGGCCCTGGCCGCTGTGGGCCGCGCTCGGCGTGGTGCTGGTGCTGCTCACCTGCGGCCTGCCGACCGTGCTGCTGGCCGGCGTGCTGCACGAGGCGGCGGACCGGCCGACGATCGGCCGCCTCGGGCCCACCGTGCCCGCCGACCCCGCTGTCGAGGCCGCCCGGCAGCTCGGCGAGCGGATCTCCGGCCAGCTCGACCGCCAGGCCGCCGCCCTGCTCGGCGGCGACCGGGCCGGCTTCCTCGCCATCGCCGAGCCCGCCGCCCACCCCGCCCTGGCCCGCCGGTACGCCGCCCTGCGCGCCCTGCGGGTCACCGTCTGGCGGCCCGAGCAGACCGGCCTACCCACCACCGTGGCCGGGCGGCCCGACGAGTGGCGGATCGTGGTGCGCTTCCAGTACTGCTTCGTGGTGCCCGGCTGCCGGCCGAGCCCCGTGCTCGTCGGCACCCGGTGGCGGGACTCCGGCGGGCAGGTCCGGCTGGTCGCCATGGAGGAGTCCCGGTCCGCCGAGACCGGCACCCGGCCGTGGGAGGTGAGCGACCTGGTCGTGGCGGTGGGCCCGCGTACGGTCGTGGCCACCACCCCGGCGCTGCGCGGGAAGCTTCCCGGCCTCCTCCGCCAGGCCGAGGCCGCGGCGCGGACCGCCGACGCGTACGCGGTCGCCGGCCCGCCGCCCGACCGGTACCGCGTCTTCTACGCCGGCAAGGCGGAGTGGCTGAGCTGGTACGGCGGCGGCCGCCCGGCATGGACCGGCGGGTACGCCGTCACCGTCGGCGGCGGCCACCACGAGGTGGTCCTCAACGCCGACGGGCTCTCCGCCACCGGCGCCGACGACCTGCTCCGGCACGAACTGACGCACGCCGCCTCCCTGCCCGAGCGCGGGTACCCGGGGCGGGAGACGTGGTGGCTGGTGGAGGGGCTCGCCGAGTACGCGGGCGTCGGCGGAACACCGGTCGGTCGCTACGAGGGGCTCGCCGAGGTGCGCGAGCTGCTGGCGCCGGGCGGCGGCTGGACCGGCCGGCTCGACGACCTCACCCCGGCCGAGGACGCGTCCGCCCGGCGCGTCGGCGGCAGCTACGGCGTCGGCTACCTGGCCGTACGGCACCTCGTCGACCGGTTCGGCGAGCAGCGGGTGCTCGCCTTCTTCAAGGCGGTCGTGCACGACCGGCGGACCGCGGAGGAGGCGTCCGGGGAGGCGTTCGGCGAGCCGTGGGCGGGCCTGCACGACGAGTGCGTCGCGTACGCCCGGACGGCGGTCGGCTGACCGGCCCCGCAGTGGTGTCGCGTCCACCCACGACGTGGGCGGACGCGACACCACCGTCGGTCAGGGAATCTCCGCCCAGGTGACGAACGCGGCCCCGGGGGACGACTGGTCGGTCTTGTAGATCCGGCCGTCGGTGCCGCGTCCCAGCAGGGTGATCGCGTTGTTGCCGTTGAGCACGGCGGTCGGGTCGCTGTCGAAACCGTCCGCCGGCTGGCCGGAACTCATGATGCTCCAGGCACCGAAACTGCCGCCGACAGCCGACTGCTGCGTGCCCCAGAACTTGCCGTCGGTGCCGCGTCCGTACAGGACGAACCTGTCGTTGCTGGTACGCAACGCCGCCGGGTCGCCGACGAAGGTCGGCTGACCCGTGCCCATGACCCCCCACGCGCCGAACGCGGCCCCGGCCGAGGGCTGGCCCGCGCCGTAGAGCTTGCCGTCCGCGCCGACGGCGTAGAGCACGAGCGTGCCGTTCGCGCCGAGCAGCGTGGTCGGATCGCCGGTGAACCCGCCGGTCGGCCCGCCCGTGCCGACCGTCACCCAGGTGCCGAACGCGGCACCGGGGGACGGCTGGGACACCCCGTGCATCTTCTTGTCGCCGGCCCGCGCGTAGATGACGATCGCGCCGTTGGCGGCCTTCGTGACCGTCGGCCGGCCGGTGACGCCCGCGCCGCCCGCGCCGATGCGTACCCAGGGCCCGAACGTGCTCCCCACGGCCGGCTGGGCGGTGCCCCAGATCCAGCCGTCGGCGGCACGGGCGTACAGGGCGATGGTGTTGCTCGTGGTGAGCACGGCGCTGGGGTCGCTCGCGAAGCCGGCCGGCGGCTGGCCGGTGCCGATGGCCCGCCAGGTGGTGAAGGCCGCGCCCACGGACGGCTGGCCCACCCCGTACATCTGGTTGTCGACGCCGCGCGCGTAGAGCACGACGGTGCCGTTGGCCGCCTTCAGCGCCGTCGGCGAGCCGACGAAGCCGCTGCGGTCGCCGATGCGCACCCAGGGCCCGAACGCGCCACCGACGCTGCCCTGCCCGCTGCCCCAGATCCAGCCGTCGGCCCCGCGCCGGTAGGCGAGCACCGCTCCGGTCGCCGACGCGACCGACGCGACCTCACCGCTGCTGCGGGTGTCGACCTCCACGGTCCAGATCCGGTCCCACGTCTGGACGTGGGCCAGCTCGCCACTGAACCAGCCACCGTGCGTGGTGGCGCTGGTGCGGTGGCTGCCCATCCGGAACAGCCCGGCGGCGGTCCAGCCGGTGGTGTGCGTGGCCCGTCCGGCGTTCACCCCGCTGACGTACAGGGTCATCGCGCCGGTGGTCTTGTTCCAGCTCGCCATGACGTGTGTCCAGACGCCGACGCGGGCGGTGCCCGGGGCGCTGGTCGCCGTGTCGAGGACCGGGCTCGCGACGTCGGTGCGGGCCATGGTGAAGCGCCACGACGCGTCGCCCGCGTTGGTCCAGAGCCGGAAGCGGGCCGTGTTGGTCCCGCTCTGGGACAGCACCGTCCCACCGAGGGCGGCCGGCTTGACCCAGGCGGAGACCGTGAAGTCGGCATTGGTGTTCACCGCCGACGACGCGGTGAGCGTGCCGGTGGTGGTGGCGGGCGGGGGGTTGAGGACGACGTCCGGGTCGAACGCGTCGCCGCTGCTCCACGACACGCCGGTCGTGGCGGTGGCGTGCAACGTGCCGGCGCTGTCCCTCGCGGTGGTGACCGGACCGTCCGTGCCGTCGTTGAGCTGCCAGCTGTGGTTGGAGGTGACCAGCGTCTTCGCCGGCTGGGCGGTGACCGTGCCGAGCCCGCCGGCCAGGTTGCCGACCAGCCAGGCCGTGGTCACGCCGCCTGCCCCCACGGTCCACAGGTCCGCCGTGCCGTCGCTGTCGATGTCGGCGGCCCGTAGCCCCAGGTCCGCGCCCGTGTTCCAGTTCTCGTGCAGCGTGTACGAGGTGTGGCTGAGCTGGTTGACGCCGTCGAAGGACAGATCCGTCCACAGGTACAGGGCGCCGGTCGTACGGTTCCACAGGAACATGACGGTGCTGTCGGACAGTTGTGCCGTGGTGATGGTCCACTTGTCCCAGTCGGCCCCGCCGGTCGGCGTCGGCTGGCTGATGGTGAGCGGGTCGGCGTAGAGCGCGGTGGCGTAGAAGTTCGAGTAGTAGGTCAGGTGGTGTCCGACGGTGCTGTTCCCGCTGATTCCGATCAGCTCCGGGTAGCCGGTGCCGGCCCCCCGGATGTACCCGGCGTTGGCGAGTTGGAGCGGCAGCGTGCCGTCGGCGTCGGCGAGCAGGTCTCCCGCGATGCTGAACTGGTTGCCACTGAGCTGCGCCTGGATGACGGAGCCGTCGCCGTTGTTGCGGAGCACCCCGCCGTTGCCCGTCGCGGGGTAGTAGACGAGCGCGTCCTGGAGGCCGGTGCCCGTGAAGTGACCGGTGACGACCTGCGCGCCGTCGAAGTCCGTGGGGGAGTTGTTGCCCGTGACCCCGTTGCCGCGGGCCCCGATGTTCGTTCCGGCCACGGCGAGCTGCTCGCTGCCGCCCGGCGCGAGCCAGAGCCCGGGGGGAAGCCCGTGGGTGGCCCCGACGGTGACCAGGTCCGGGGCGGAGTCGCCGTTGAGGTCGCCGTCGGCCGCCACGGTGGCCGGGTTGGAGTTGAACGTGACGCTCCTGCTGTCACCGATGTTGCCGCCCGCGGAGACGCTGGTGACGGTCAGGGTGTTGGTGAACCGGGTCGGGGTGACGGCGATGGTCGCCGCGCCGTTGGTGGCGGACACGTCCGAGGGCGGGCCGGCGTTGAGCTGGTAGACGTACCCGCTCGGGTCGGTGCCGTCGGCCTTGGCGATGTCCACGGTGAAGGACTCGCCGATGGTGGTCGTCCCGTCGGCGATCTCGGGGATCGCGGGCGCTCCCGGCCGGGTCGGGTCGAAGGTGAACGAGCAGACCCCCGACCAGTCGCCGGCCATGCCGAAGTCCGTCGCCTGCACCTTCCAGGAGAAGCCGGTGCTCGCTCCGTTGGCTGCGGTCCGCAGGGTCGAGACGGGTACGACGAGCACCGCGGTGCTGCCGGAGGAGTAGGTGAGCAGGTTCGGGTTGGAGGAGGCCAGCGCGGTCTGGGTGGCGTCGGCGGTCTTCCACAGCTTGAAGGTCACGCCGAGGGTGCCGCCGTTGCGGTCGGAGACCGGCGCGTACAGCGACACGGAGGCATCGCCGACCGTGCTGGTGCCGGCGCAGGTCGTCGGCGGCGAGGTGGTCAGCCCGGCCGGTTGGTTCGGCTTGTGGTTGTAGCGGATGGTGAGGGTGGGGGTGGTCTGGTCGAATTCTTTCCAGCTCTGGGTGTCGCTGGCCTCGTTGGCGGCGATCATCCGCAGGGTGCGGGTGGCCCTCTGGGCGGTGACGTCGGCCTCGATCTGGTTGGTGACGTCGAAGGAGACGGCAGCGGCGTCGCAGCCGCTGTAGCCGTAGGCGAAGCTCTTCGACGCGGCGAGGGGGCCGTTGGACACGCCTTCCCAGTGGTTCCAGGTGGCGTTGCCGGAGGTGAGGGTGGTCGCGGGGGCGTAGATGTTGACGGTCTTGTCGGTGCAGTTCCAGGACCGGGTGTTGGTGATCTTGAAGATGGCGTCGTAGATCTCGGCCCCGGCGAGGGTGCTGTAGGGGACGGGGAAGTTGATCAGGGTCTGGGAGCGTTGGCTGCCGGAGTTGCCGACCTGCATGCGGCCGATGAGGTCGGGGGTGTCCTTCCAGAAGTTGGTGGACTGGTGCTGGTAGGAGATGGTGGCCCAGCCGGACATCTTCGGCCCGACGGGTGTCCAGTTGAACGTGGGATCGATGTAGACGGGGTAGACCGTGGCAGAAGCCGTGAGCAGCCCTCTGTCGGGAGTCAGGCGCAGCTTCCTGGGCGTGACCTGCACGGCGATGGGAGCGCTCCGCGCGGTCCTGCCCGGTGCGGAGGCGCTCGACGCGACGGTCCCTCGCTCGTTGGCGCCGGCGGTGGAGTCCCACATGGTCGGCGCGGGGGCGGTGAGGACGGCGTGGCCGGCGCGGTCGCGGCCCGTGATGTTGCCGGTCTTGTCGGCGGTGAGGGTGACACCCCGGACGGTGGTGCTCAGGTCGAGGGTGGACAGCCTCGGGTTGGCGGCGGCCCGACGGTTCTTGACGACGAAGACGTGGGAGAAGCCGCCCTCGGGGGTTACCCGTACGGTCAGGTCGACGCCGGGCAGCACCTCGGTGTAGGTGGCCGTGGGCCCGGACAACGTGGGCGCGGGCAGGGCCAGCGGCGCGGTGAGCGAGAGCGCCCGGTCGCCGCTGGTCAACTCAGCGAGCGGGCCGGTGCCGCCGGGGGAGAGCCGGACCTGGTTCGTCGTCACCGCCGGGGTGATGCTGCCGTCGGAATGGCGGACCAGGGTCGCGTCGAGCGTCTTCCACTGTCCGTCGACCCGGGTTCGGGTCGGCACCGCGGTCTGGGTCAGCTCGACCGTGCCGTCGGGTCGGGCGGTCACCGTGGAGGTGGAGGTGCCTGCGGCGGTCGCCTCGACGGGTCGGCCCGTTCGCCGAGCCTCGGCCACCGCCCGGTCCACGCCGAGCGGGCCGGGCGCCGGCTTCGCGGTGGGTGTCGAGGGTGCCGCCTCGGCCGGCTGGACGGGCAGCGAGGCGACGCTGGCGGCCAGGAGGCCGAAGCTGACGCCGGCAGCGACGAGCCTCCCTCGAAGGGCCCATCGTGGTGGGTGAGCTGCGAGCATGAAGCGGTTCCTCCCGTGGCCATTGCCGGTGGACGCCGGGCGGCGTCCGGTGGGCGGCCACAGTGAACCAGCCCCACCTGCTCACGGGGAACGTCGAATCTCACCATCGGTCGTCCTTTTGCGACTCTCTGCGACCGATTTGGACGAAGTGATCTCGGCCTATCGTTACCGCGCCGTGACCTTCCGCTCCGGCGAACATGAAACATTGTTCGCGCCACGAGAGTGCTCGTTCGGACACTCTGCGTGGCTTTACTTGTCTCTCGCGGAGTGGGGTACGCATGGCCGGGCACGGGGGCATACGCCTGTTGGCTGGTCCGGGGCGGCTGGTCGCGGTGGCCGTGGCGGCATCGTTGGCGGCGGGAGTGCTGTCCGGTGCTCCGGCGTCGGCGAGGCCGCTCGACGACGGCGGGCAGGCGAAGCTGCCCCCGGTGTCCCCCGGCCGTTCGGTCACCGGCGTCAAGCCGTTACCGACGCGCTTCGTGTCACCGCCTGACGACGCGAGGTCCACCCATCGCCCGTCACGGACGGCGTGGCCGAAGGCCGCGTCAGCGCGGGTGGACCTGAGCGTGCCGGCGGCAGCCGGGGTACGAACGGCGGCGAAGGCGCGGGCGGCGGGGACGCCCGTGTGGGCGCAGCCGGTCGCCGAGGGTGGCCGGCACGCCGGCCCCCGCCGGCTCGACGTGCGCGTCGCGGATCGGGCCACGGCGGAGGCCGCCGGGGCCGACGGCATGCTGCTGTCGGTCACCCCCTCGCCCGGGGCCGCCCCCGCGAGGGTGCGGGTCGGCGTGGACTACGCCGGCTTCGCCGAGGCGTACGGCGGGAACTACGGCTCGCGGCTGAGGCTGGTGCGCCTGCCCGCATGCGCCCTGACCACACCGGCGGCGGCCGGGTGCCGCACGGTGACGCCGCTGCCCTCCACCAACGACGTCACCGCCGAGACCGTGTCGGCCGAGATCCCGCTTGCGGGCACCACAGCCGCCGGTCCGACGACCGTGCTGGCGGCGGTCGCGACCGCCGGGGACGAGGGCGGGGCGGGCGGCACCTACGCCGCGACCGACCTGTCGCCGTCCCAGTCCTGGAGCGCGGGCGGCAGCACCGGCTCGTTCAGCTACACCTACCCCGTGACGGTGCCGCCGACCCGCTCCAAGCTGGTGCCGAAGGTGGCCCTGTCGTACGACTCGGGCGCCGTCGACGGGCAGACCTCCTCGACCAACGCCCAGGCGTCGTGGGTCGGCGACGGCTGGACGACGCCGCGGTCGTACGTCGAGCAGACCTTCGTCTCCTGCAAGGACGACCCGGGCGGCAGCCCCTCCCCGGTCGAGACCCACGACCGCTGCTACGCCGGCCCCATCCTGACGATCGCGCTGAACGGTTCGTCGAGCGCCCTGATCTGGGACGCCACCAAGCAGGTGTGGAAGCTCCAGAACGACACCGGGGCCAAGGTCACCCGGGTGACCAACTCCGGCAACGGCAGCGGCACGCACGACGCCGACTACTGGCGGGTCACCGAGCGCGACGGCACCGTCTACGAGTTCGGCCGCAACCGCCTGCCCGGCTGGAGCTCCGGGAAGCCGGAGACGAAGTCGGTCGACACCGTCCCGGTCTACTCCCCGCACTCGGGCGACCCCTGCTACGACCCGGCCGGCTTCTCCTCCTCGGTCTGCACCATGGCGTACCGCTGGAACCTCGACCACGTCACCGACGTCCACGGCAACGCGATGGCCTACTACTACGACCAGGCCACCAACCGCTACGGCCGCAACATGGGCGCCACCGACGTCAGCTACGTCCGGGACAGCCACCTCGCCCGGATCGACTACGGCTTCCGCGACGGCTCGGCGTACGGCACGGTGCCGAACCGGGTCGTCTTCGCCACCGGAGACCGGTGTCTCGCCGGCACCTGCCAGCCGCTGAACTCGGCGAACAAGGCGAACTGGCCGGACGTACCCTTCGACCTGGTCTGCAACGCCGGCACCGACTGCCCGGCGTGGAGCCCGTCGTTCTTCTCCACCGTCCGGTTGACCTCCATCGAGACCCAGCAGTACGACACCGCCACCTCGACGTACCAGAAGGTCGACTCGTACGCGCTCGCGCACACCATGCCGGCGACCGGTGACGGCACGTCCCCGACGCTCTGGCTGTCCTCCATCACCCGCACCGGGCACGACACCACCTCCGGCGGATCCACCGCGCCCGTCGCGCTGCCGTCGGTGTCGTTCAGTGGCATCAAGCTGGCCAACCGCGTCGACGTCACCGGTGGCCTGCCGAGCTTCTACCGGCAGCGGATCTCGGCGATCACCACCGAGACCGGCTCGGTCGTCTCACCCAGCTACGAGCTGCCGCTGCCCTGCACCGCCCCCGTCACCACCAGCCCCGCCGCGAACACCAGGTCCTGCTACCCGATCCACTGGACCCCCGACGGGTACACCGACCAGATCCGGGACTGGTTCCACCGGTACGCCGTCACCCGGGTCACCGCCACGGACCCCACCGGCGGGGCCCCTGCCACGTCCACCAGCTACGAGTACGTCGGCGGCGCCGCGTGGCACTACGACGACAACGAGGTGGTCAAGGCCAAGTACCGCACGTACGGCCAGTTCCGCGGCTACGGCAAGGTCAGGGTGCGTGGCGGCGACGGGGTCAACGACCGCCGGACGTTGTCCGAGACGACCTACCACCGCGGCATGAGCCGCAACAACAACACCACGGTCGTCAACCTCACCGACTCCGCCGGCGGCGTCCACGAGGACGTCGACCAGCTCGCCGGCCGGGAGTTGGAGACCACCAGCCACGTCGGCGACGGCGGCCCCGTCGACAGCTCGACGGTCACCTCCTACTGGGTGTCCGAGGCGACCGCGACCCGCACGCGTACCGGACTGTCCCCGTTGACCGCGACGTTCGCCGCGCCCGCGCGGGTCTGGCGGCGGCAGGCGGTCACCACCGGCGGCGCGACGACCTGGCGGTACAGCGCGACCGACAACTCGTACGACGCGTCGACCAGCTCGGCCACCTTCGGGTTGCTGAGGCACACCTACGACCACACGGTCCCGGCGAGCGCCGCCTACGACCGGTGCACCACCACGTCGTACGCGGCCCCGAACACCGGCCTCAACCTCGTTGGGCTGACCAGCGAAACCGAGACGGTGGCGGTGGCCTGCGGCGGCTACGCCCAGGGCCCGTCGGCGTCGTCGCCGGGCAGCGTGAACACGCTGACCGCCCCGACCACGGTCAACCGGCCTGCGCAGGTCGTCTCGCATGTCCGGACGTACTACGACGACCCGGCCTTCGCCACGACGTTCCCGCAGGCCGCCGCGCCCACCAGGGGCACCGTCACCATGGTCCGCAAGGCGTCCGGCTGGGCCTCCGGCGCGTACACCTACCAGACGACCGACCGCGCGGAGTTCGACGCGTACGGCCGGGCCACCGGCACCTGGGACGGCAACGGCCACAAGAGCACGGTCGCCTACACGGACAACGCCGTCGGACTCACCACCGGCCTGACCGTGACGAACGCGGAGGGCCACGCCACCACCAGCGTCGTCACGCCGATGCGGAACCTGACCACCAGCAGCACCGACGCGAACAGCGTGGTGACCCGCACGCAGTACGACGCGCTGGGCCGCCGCACGTCCGTCTGGCTCGCCTCCCGGGCCACCAGCAGCTCGGCCCACCTCAAGCACACCTACACGGTGTCGAAGACCGGCCCGTCGGCGACCACCACCCAGACGCTGAACAACAGCGGTGGCTACCAGAAGACGACCACCATCTACGACGCCCTGCACCGGGTGCGGCAGGTCCAGGCGGACACCCCGCAGGGCGGGCGCATGGTCACCGACACGTTCTACGACAGCCGGGGCTGGGTGCGGGCCACGTACAACGGCTGGTGGGATGCCGCCACCACGCCGGACACCACCCCGGTGTACGCCGACAACCTGCTGAAGAAGGCGCTGAACCAGACCTTCAACACGTACGACGGACTCGGCCGGGTGATCCTGGCCGAGGCGGCCCGCGACGGCGTGGTCAGGTCGGCGACCCGGACCGTGTACAACGGGGACCGGACGACGGTCGTCCCGCCGACGGGCGGCACCACCACCACGGTGGTGACGGACCCGATGGGCCGGACGCAGCAGCAACTCCAGTACACCTCGGCACCGACCCTGACCAGCCCGGCCGACCCGTTCACCGGGAGCTACCAGCTCACCGGCGGCACCACCGTCGCCACCGGCTACGGCTACGACGCGGGCGGCAACCAGTCCACCCTGACCGACCCGGCCGGCAACGTCTGGACCCGCCAGCACAACCTGCTCGGGCAGGTCGTGAGCCGGGACGACCCGGACGCCGGCACCAGCACGACGCGCTACGACGGCGTCGGGAACACCGTCGAGACGACCGACTCCCGGGGCAGGACGACGTCCTTCACGTACGACAAGATCAATCGCAGGACCGGCAGCTACGCCGCCGCCCTCTCCGCGCAGGCGACCGGCAACCGGCTCGCCGCCTGGGTGTACGACAACGACAACGCCGCCGAGCCGACGATGGCCAACCCGGTCGGCAAGCTGACCACGAAGATCGCCTTCCGCGACGGCGCCGAGTACCGGACCCAGTGGACGGGCTTCAACGCGTTCGGCTCGTCGACCGGCGAGAAGATCGTCATTCCGGCGGTGGAGGGGCTGCTCGGCAACACCTACGGCTACACCCACAGCTACCACAGCTCGACGGGCAAGCCGCTCGGCGACACCTACCAGACCCGGGGCGGCCTGCCCGCCGAGACGGCCATCCACGGCTACAGCGGCGTCCTCGACCTGCCCAGCACCCTAGGTGGCCTGGCCACCTACGCCAGCTCCACGGAATACGACGCGTGGGGCCGCGTCACCCGGGGCGTCCAGGGTCCCCCGACGAGCGCCGCGTCGCTCGTCAACACCTACGACGACCACAACGGCCGGCTGCTCCAGCAGAAGGTCACCAGGACCACGACCACGACCACCGACGTCGGCAGGCAGGACTACGCGTACGACCTGTTCGGGAACATCGTCAAGAACGTCGACACCCGCCACCTGCCGGGCACCGCCGCCGAGACCGAGTGCTACCGGTACGACGCGCTGCGGCGGCTCACGAAGGCGTGGACCGCGACCGACGACTGCGCCGCGACACCGGCGACCGGCAACCGCGCGACGGTCGGCAGCGGCATCGGCGCGACCAGCGCCTACTGGACCGAGTGGGAGATCGACCCGCTCGGCAACCGCACCAAGGAGACCCGGTACTCGCCGACCGGCGGCGCCGACACCGTCACCACCTACGCGTACGACGGCAACGGCGGCGGGCAGCCGCACACGCTGACCGGCACGACCACCAGCGGCGGGCTCACCGGCAGCACGTCGTACGCGTACGACAGCGCCGGGAACATGACCACCCGCCAGGCCGGGCAGGGCACCCAGACCCTCACCTGGGACGACGCGGGCGAACTGGCCTCGGTGACCGGCGGCACGGACGGGGACAGCTCGTTCCTGTACGACGCCGACGGCAACCTGCTCATCCAGCGGGACCCGGGCTCCACCACGCTCTACCTGGCCGGCGAGCAGATCACCCTGAACACCGGCACCCAGGCGCTGAGCGGCATCCGCTACCACGCCCTGCCCAGCGGCGCGGTGGCCTACCGGACGGGCAGCGGCACCGCGTACGGCTTCGTCCTGCCCGACCACCAGGGCACGCCCAGCCTGTACCTCAACAACACCGCGCAGGTGCCGACCTGGCGGCAGTACACCCCGTACGGCGCGCCGCGCGGCGCGACGGTGACGGCCCCCGACAACCGGGGGTTCCTCAACCAGCCGCTGAACCCGAACACGGGCCTGACCCAGGTCGGCGCCCGCAACTACGACCCGACGATCGGCCGGTTCGTCTCGCTCGACCCGCTCCAGGACCTGGCCGACCCGCAGCAGTGGAACGGCTACTCGTACGCCAACAACACCCCGGTCACCTCCAGCGATCCGTCGGGGTTGATCCCGGACGACTGCAGGTACTTCGACTGCTACGGGTACGACCCGAGCAAGGGCTGCCCGCACGGCTGCGGTTCGACGGACAACGTCACGTGGGGCGAGGAGAACGGTAAGGGAAGCTCCAAGCCCAACAAGGAGAACCACCCGAGGGACCTCGGCTACGGCATCCAAGTGCCGGAGAGCGTGCCGTTCGAGGAGTTCATGCGCCGCTGGCGCGAGCAGCGCGCCGAGTTCTTCTCCACCATGAGCCAGGGCAACAACAAGGACTGGATGACGGCGGACACGGCCCGGCTCGCCATGAACATCTGCAGCGAGATGGGCAGACCGGGCGGATGCCAGCAGTGGATCGAGGAACTTTTCTGGTACGAGCATTTCCGGTGGGGCGCTGAGAATCTGCCCGGCGAAGAGCGGTTGATTCCTGGCATACCCGGCATGGGTGCGGGTGGCAAGGGGACCGGCGGCCGGGGCGTCAGGTCAGGCGGCGCGTGCAGCTTCGGTGGTGACACCGAGGTCCTGATGGCCGACGGCAGCACCAAGAAGCTCCAGGAGGTCCAGGCCGGCGACGAGGTGACGGCGGCCGACCCGGAGACGGGCGAGCAGGGTCCTCGCATTGTCACCCACGTATGGGTGCACGAGGACGACCTCGTCGACCTTCAGATCGGGGACGCCCTCGTCACCACCACGGAGGACCACCCGTTCTGGAACCACACGGACCGTGAATGGCAGCGCGCCGACGAACTCGACCGGGGTGACCTGACGCTCGGCCCTGACGGCAGGGCCCGCTCGGTCGGCGGACTCAAGCAGTACTCGGTGAACAGGGCTCTTGCTTACAACCTCACCGTCGACGGTGTCCACACGTACCATGTGATGGCTGGCGACACGCCGGTGCTGGTGCACAACACGAACGGCTGTGCTCCGGCGATGCTGGATGATGCTTCCGAGGCGTACGTTCGGGGCAAGCATATGCCGGGAGGATCGCAGGTCACGCGGGACAAGAGCATATTCGACGCTGATGTTGATTTGGATGGTCTCGTCGATCGTGCCAACGGCTGTGCTTGTCGTGGGCCCAACGCAAGTGGCTTTTATGAGCGGGATGTAAATGCGGGCAGAGTTATTGGCCGCACCTCGTTGAATGCTGGTGGGGTGCCTACGAGTTGGTACCGCCTCGTCCAGGACAAGTATGGTGGCGTAATCACCATGCATCCAATCCCTGCTCCTCGCTAGCGCATGTCGTAGAATGGGGACGCAAGTGGCTCCTAGCTGCGGCTACGCACAGGGGGGCACTTCCGTTCGATCTAGTTGTGGCGTGGATAAGAGGGGCTGGCTTCGATGGGCTTAGCAGTCTTCCTTGAGGATCAGATTCATAGGCGAACGTATTGTGGATCGGCGGCTGGGGAATCCCTTGAGAGGGTAATCGAAGGCTGCAGGGATAGCTCGCTCCTGGCGAACGTCCACCCATATGGCGACACGATGTTTAACACGATCCAGCTGCGTCAGCTGAAGGCTGAATTAGATGCGCGGGCCGATCCTCGCCCTGACCTTGAAGCCGATGTATCGACGCTAAAGGCGATTTTCGATCAGGCGATTAAGTCCAGGGGATACGTTTGGATCTCGGGCGACTGACTCTTCCGCCGAAGTTAACGGTAGGCTCGAGTGTCCCACCTGTGGTGACAGTGCTGGTGCTCGACGTTCATGATCGACCGCTGTGCGGGCTAGCTCGGGCACCTGCGACACTGAAGCGCTCCCAGTGCGGGGCCCCGGTCCGCGTCCGGAAGCGGCCCCGGGGCCCCCGCCCGGTGGCTCCGGTGGCGCCGCCGGGGCCACCGGGTGCCTTGATCGACTCCATGTCGGCGACATGGCGGGGTCAGGGGTGCCCGGATACCGCAATGTCACCGACATGGCGTGCCAACCGGACGCCGGCCCCAGGCGGCCCCGACCGGTCCCGGGCGGGGCGAGAACGGCAGGCCACGGTCGGGGGAAACCCGTCTCCGGCGTGATCAACATGCGCGAAGGGATCGCGCCGGTCACAGCCGTCCCGCTACCGTACTGGTAACACGCGCGTAGCCCGTCCTGGCGGGAGGATCCCGTCCGGCGGCACGCGCCGGGGCATGGGATGGGGCGGTGGGCCATGACCGGTTCGCAGTCCGACGGCAGGCTGTCGGAGGTCAGGTTCCTCACCGTCGCCGAGGTGGCGACGGTGATGCGGGTGTCGAAGATGACGGTCTACCGGCTGGTGCACAGCGGTGAGCTGACCGCCGTGCGGGTCGGCCGGTCGTTCCGGGTGCCCGAGCACGCGGTGCACGAGTATCTCCGGGGTGCGTTCCAGGAGACCGCCTGATCCGCCTGCCGCTGTTCCGCCACCCGCCGATGCCACGAGGCGGGCACCCCGCAAGGGCCACGAGGCGGGCACCCCGCAAAGAGCGCGGAGCGGCAACCCGCAAGGGCCACGGAGCGGCACCCCGCAAAGGGCACTGAGTGCGACGTAACGGGCATCGACGGGGGCGCGTTGGTCCTGCTGAGCCTCTCCCGCTACCCTGGACCGGACCGTGACCGCACACCGGTGCGCCCGCCGCACGCCAGCTGGTCCGGTCCGTTGTCCGCAAGCGGCCCTCGACGCCACCGCGTGGTGTCATCCGGTCCGCCCCGCACGTTGCATCGAAAGGCTGTCGTCGTATGGGCTCGGTGGTCAAGAAGCGCCGCAAGCGCATGGCTAAGAAGAAGCACCGCAAGCTGCTGCGCAAGACCCGCGTCCAGCGTCGCCGTCTCGGCAAGTGACCGGGGCCGGGCCCACCGTGGCCCGGCACCCCGTGTCGCTTGCCAACAGTCGACCCTCGGAGGCTCAGGTGATCAGGCCGCGGTTGCCCCGGCTCGATCCCATCTGCCGGGGTAGGTGCACGACGTGACCCCCGGTGGCACCCCAGGTGCCCCGGGGGTGGTCGTCGTCACCGGGGTCAACCGATACCTCGGTGCGCACGTCGCCGCCCGGCTCGCCGCCGACTCCCGCATCGAGCGGGTGATCGGCGTCGACCCGAGCGCCCCCAACCCCGAGGTGGCCGGCCTGCTCGACCGGGTCGAGCGCATCCGGCTCGACCTCGGCTCGCTCGGCGGCCTCCTCGCCGACCTCGACGTCGACGCCGTGGTGCACCTCGCCCTCGTCACCGCCCCCGATCCGCAGCAGGGCGGCCGGTCGGCGATGAAGGAACAGAACGTCATCGGCACCATGCAGCTGCTCGCCGCCTGCCAGCGGGCGCCCCGGCTGCGCAAGCTCGTCGTCCGCTCGTCGACCGCCGCGTACGGGGCGTCGTTCCGGGACCCGGCCGTCTTCACCGAGGAGACCGAGCCGCGCGAGGTGCCGCGCGGCGGTTTCGGCCGCGACATCCTCGACATCGAGGGGTACGTTCGCGGCTTCCGCCGCCGCCGGCCCGACGTCACCGCCACGGTGCTGCGCTTCGCCCCGTTCATCGGCTCCACCGCCGACACCACGCTCACCAGGTATTTCTCCCAGCCGTTCGTCCCCACCGTCTTCGGGCGCGACCCCCGGTTGCAGTTCGTGCACTTCGACGACGTGCTGGAGGTGCTGCACCGGTCGGTCGCCGAGGAGCACCCGGGCACGTTCAACGTCGCCGGGCCGGGTGTGCTGTCTCTGTCCCAGGCGATCAGGCGGGCCGGGCGGGTCGGGGTGCCGGTGTTCGAGCCGGGCCTGTCCGGGGCGGTCGCGCTGGCCCGCAGCCTCGGCTTCGGCCGGTACGGCCTGGACCAGGTCGACCTTTTCGTGCACGGTCGGGTCGTGGACACCTCCGCCCTCGAACGCGAGTACGGCTTCGCGCCCCGCTCGACCGCCGCCGCGTTCGACGACTTCATCCGCGCCCACCAGGGCGGCGTGGTGGTCACCCGGGAACAGTTGGCCGCCGCCGAGCGGGCCGTCCTCGACGGCATCCGCCAGGTGCGCGCGGTTGCGCGGGAGCGGTCGTGACCCCGCCGGACGAGGAGCGCGGGCGCGCCGGGGCCAACGGCCGGTACGACGTACCGCTGGTGGTGGCCGGTCCGGGCGCGGAGCCGGCGCGGCGCAACGGCCATCACCCTGCCCCGGGGCCCGCCGCTGACCCCGCCAGTGGCCCGGCGGACCCGCAGCCGACCCGGCGGGACCAGCCGGCGGAGCGGGAGCTGCCCGAGGCGGCGGAGCGCGAGCGGCCGGGGTCGGCGGCCCGCGCCCCACGGGACGCGGCGGTGCCGGACCAGCCCGGCGACGTGTGGGACCGGCGGGTCGCGTCGGGGCTGGCGTTCCTGCGTCGGCGGCTCTCCGGCGACTACCAGGTGGACGAGTTCGGGTTCGACCCGGAGCTGACCGAGTCCGTCTTCCACCCGATGCTGCGGCTGCTCTACCGGGACTGGTTCCGCACGGAGGTGACCGGGCTGGAGCACGTGCCGGCCGACGGTGCCGGCCTGGTGGTCGGCAACCACTCCGGCACGGTGGCGCTGGACGCGCTGATCCTCTCCGCCGCCCTGCACGACCAGCACCCGGCCCACCGCTACCTGCGGCTGCTCGGCGCGGATCTGGTGTTCCGGATGCCGGTGGTGTCCGAGATCGCCCGCAAGACCGGCGGCACGGTCGCCTGCAACCCCGACGCCGAGCGGCTGCTCCGCTCCGGCGAGGTCGTCGGCGTCTTCCCCGAGGGGTTCAAGGGCGTCGGGAAGCTCTACTCCGACCGCTACAAGCTGCAACGCTTCGGCCGGGGCGGGTTCGTCTCGGCGGCGCTGCGCACCGGCACCCCGATCGTGCCGGTGGCGATCGTAGGCGGCGAGGAGATCTATCCGATGCTCGCCGACATCAAGCCCCTCGCCCGGCTGCTCAAGCTGCCATACTTCCCGGTCACGCCGACGTTCCCGTGGTTGGGCCCGCTCGGGATGGTGCCGCTGCCCAGCAAGTGGCTCATCGAGTTCTGCCCGCCGATCCCGACCGCGCACCTGACCGACTCGGCCGATGACCCGCTGGTCGTGTTCAACCTCGCCGACCAGGTGCGGGAGACCATCCAGCAGACCCTCTACAGCCTGCTGGAACGCCGCCCGGACCCGTTCGGCCCCTGACCCGCCGGCATCCGTCGCGCCCCACCGGGCGCGGGCCGGCGGGGCGTCAGCGAACGCGGGGCGGCGGGTCGTCAGCGGAGGCGGCGGCGCTTCTGCAGCGCCATTCCGGCGCCGACCGCGCCCGCGAGCAGCCCGGCCGCCGCCGTCGACGGCACCGCGATCTTCACGGCCCGCCGGCCGGTGCGGAAGTCGCGTACCTCCCAGCCCCGCCGCCGGGCCTGCCGCAGCAGGGCGCCGTCCGGGTTGACGGCCACCGCCCGGCCCACGGCCGACAGCATCGGCAGGTCGTTGGCGGAGTCGCTGTAGGCGGAGCAGCGCGCCAGGTCCAGCCCCTCGACGGCGGCGAGCTGGGTAACCGCCTCTGCCTTGGCCGGCCCGTGCATCAGGTCGCCCACCAACCGCCCCGTGTACGCCCCGTCGACCACCTCGGCGACCGTGCCGATCGCCCCGGTCAGCCCCAGCCGGGACGCGATCACCCGGCCGATCTCGACCGGCGCGGCGCTGACCAGCCAGACCCGCTCCCCGGCGTCCAGGTGGCGCTGCGCCAGCCGGCGGGTGCCGGCCCAGATCCGGGGGGCCATCAGCTCGTCGAAGATCTCCTCGGCCAGCCGCTCCACGTCGTCGACCCGCCAGCCCTCGATGAACGCGAGCGCCGCCTCCTTGGCCTGCGACATGTCCCCGGCGTGCTCGGTGGCGAGCACCCGGAAGCGCAACTGTTGCCAGGCGAACCGGGCCAGGTCCCCGGTGGTGAAGTAGTTGCGGGCGGCGAGCCCGCGGGCGAACCAGTAGATCGAGGCGCCCTGCATCATCGTGTTGTCCACGTCGAAGAAGGCCGCGGCGGTCGGATCGGGGGCAACCGGGGTGGCGGGCGCGGCGTCGGTCTCGGCCCAGCCGGCGGTGTGACCGCGCCGGTCGGTGCTGACCGTCATCCTGCCGTTGCGGGCCACCCGACCTCCCTCGCTCGACGACCCCGACGAGTGCCTCCCCGCGAGCGTAGCCGGGCGTCCTGGTCGCCCCACCTGCCACGGCGAGAACTGTGGCGCGCGCTGCTCGGTAAGGAAGGGCACCTTGTTAACGCATAACGGTGTAGAGGGGCCCCTTCCTAACAGCAGGCGACGCTGGGAACGCAGCGGGAGCAGGAAGTAGGAAGCAGGAAAGCCGCGAAGCGGGAGATCGGGCGCTCAGCGGTCGCCGGGGCAGGCCGTCGGCGTCGGGCCGAGCGCGTCGCTGCCGGCGGGCGCGGGCAACTCGCACTCGATGGCGGCGCGCAGCCCGTCGGAGCGCTTGCGGATCGCGTCGAGCAGGGCGATCGACTCGCGGACCCGGTCCCGCTCCGCGCGGCTGGCCCCGTCGAGCAGGTCACCGACCGCGCGGCGCTGCCCCGTGACGAAGGCGTTCACCGAGTCCAGACCCGCCGGGTCGGAGCGCTGCGCAGCCGTGGTGGTGAGCAGGCGTACGCCCTGACGGGTGTCCGAGTCCATGTCGTCGAGGACGGCGTCGAACCCGAGCCGGTCCCCGCGCAGCGCGGCGGCCTCGCCGAGCCGGGTGCGGGCGAAGTCGAGGAAGAGCTGGCCGCGGCTGAGATCCGAGCTGGCCAGGGCGAGCTGGGCGCGCTCGGTCGAGCGCTTCATCCCGTAGAGGGCGTCGCCGGGCACGGCGTTCTCACTGGCGGCGGAGATGCCGGAGACGGCGATCGCGCCGGCGGTCACGCCGATGAGAATGGCACCCCGGGCCCGGGCCCGGCGGGCGGTCACGGCCGGCAGGAACGGGCCGCGTGGGCCGGCGCCGACGGTGCCGCGCTGACCGAGTCCGCCCCGTCGGGCGGCCGGCGCGGCCTCCGGGGCGCTGGCACCGGCCCCGACGCCCTCCCGCTCGGCGGCGGCGACGAGCATCGCCCGCAGGCCGGTGTGGAAGTCGGGGTCCACCGCGACGGGCGGAGGGTCGGCGTTGAGCTGCCGGCCGACCGCGACGAGCGCGGCGAGATGATCGTCGGCCCGGGACCGGACGTGGTGACGTCGGCCGCCGTTGGCTTCGTCGAGAAGCTGCGCGAAGCGCTCGGCGCGCCGGCGGGAGAAGAGGTTGCTGGTCACCGCAGGCACCTCCTCTCGCTGGTGGCGGCCGGTCGGTCGGCCGCTGTCGGCACCAGCGACCGGCGGCAGCGTGCACCCAGGACGAAGCTTGTGGCGGCTGCGCTGTCCGGACCGTCGGGCCCGGGAATGCCGGAGAACCACCGGTCGCACCGGGAGAAACGCTCCGCCCCGGGCACGGGTTACGGGGCCGACGGGAGCGAAATCACGAAGAGTTATGGCCGTCACGTCGCCGCGGTCGGCGCTCCCGTCCGCGCCGCACGCCCCGGCTGGCGTACGGGCGTGAACCGCCGTCGGGGCCGGACCCCTCGCGGACGCCGCCGGCCGGGCGGTCGGCCTCGCGCGGGGGAGGACGAACCGCCGGGCGGGGAGGCACGCGGGGTGGAACGGGCGGGGCGAGGCGGAAGGACGCAGCCGGTGGCGGCGGTCAGGGCTGGAAGCCGTCCGGCAGCAGTCGGGCCAGCGCGCGGACCGCGCGGTACTGCAACGCCTTGATCGCGCCCTCGTTCTTGCCCATCGCCCGCGCCGTCTCCGCCACCGAGAAGCCCTGGAGGAACCGCAGCACGATGCACTCCTGCTGCTCCGGGTTGAGCTGCTTGACGGCGGTGAGCAGGGCGACGTTGGTGATGTGTTCGACGACCGCCGCCTCCGGGCTGCCCTCGGGGCCGCGGTCCTCCCGGTCGGCGTCCAGCACGTCGCCGGTGGTGACCTCCAGCCGGTACCGGCCGGACTTGAAGTGGTCGGCGACCAGGTTCCGGGCGATGGTGACCAACCATGCGCCGAGGTCCCGGCCCTGCCAGGTGAAGCTGCCGATGCGCTTGAGGGCCCGCAGGAAGGTGTCGGACGTGAGGTCCTCGGCGAGCTGCCGGTTGCCCACCCGGAAGTAGACGAACCGGAAGACGGTGTCGACGTACCGGTCGTAGATCAGCCCGAACGCCTCGGCCTCGCCGGCCTGGGCGCGTTCGACCAGCTTCCAGACCTCGGTGGCCGGGTCGGACGGGTCGGGGCGGCTCGGGAAGCCCGTCGGCGTGCCGCCGCCCGGGGGCCCGGGGGGCGGCGGGGGCGGACCGGCCGGCACCGCCGGCAGCACCGCCGTCTCGCCGGCCGACGGATCGGTCACCGGCGGCGTGTCGCCACTGCGCCGGCCCTGCGCCGGCATGGTCGGCCGGGCGGGTGACGCGACCCGTCCGCCGTTGCCCCCCGGCGTCGCCGGGCGGGGCAGCGCCTCGTTGTGATGGGACCGGTTGCGTAACCGTCTGGATGCCCCGTCGCCGCGTACGGCGAGGCTGGACCCGTCGTCCGCGGGGCTCCGGCCGACGCCCAGCCGCTCGTTGAGGACGGCACGGGCCGCCGCGGCCAGCCCGACCGGTCGTTGCGCGTAGCCGAAACTGGTCACCGTGCCTCCCCAATCGGGGTCGCCGCGGACCGCTGGGGCGCCCCGGCGCGGGCGCGGCCGGGGCCGTCGGTCAGGGCTCGTCCGGGACGTGCCGACGGGCGGCAGATCCCCTTGAGGTACGGGTCCAATGCGCTCACAGGCACGGGGGGCCTCCTCGGGCTGAGGGGTGTCGACTCACGGCAAATGGGGTGAGTCGACCCGAGTGATAATAGGGCCAACGTCACCCGCGCGTGGCAAGTCCGTTACACAGAGCAGAAGTATTTGCTTCCCCGTCGCACCGGTGCCGGACCGGTTGTCCGTCGGGGGAGGTTGACTTTCGCGCGCCGGGCTGGTTAGGGATAACCCCAGCTCAGCGCCCGATCGGCCCGCTCGGCGAGGGGCCGGGACGACGGCTGCGACGCCTGCCCGCACGGGGGTGGCGCCGGCGCTCCCGCGCGTCCGCAGGGGCGCGTCCGCGTACGGTGCGTGGCCGAGTCGGCGGTACCGGGTGTGTCGCACCGACGGGTCGGGGGAGACTGTCCGGGCGCGGGCCGCCGCAGGGCGGTCCCGGCCGACACCCGCACGGAGGTTTCCCGATGTCCAGTGACGCCCGGCTCGCCCTGATCACCCGCCCCGGCTGCCACCTCTGCGAGGACGCGAAGGCGGCGCTCGGCCGGGTGGTCGCGGTCACCGGCGACCGGTGGATCGAGAAGGACGTGACCACCGACGTCGAGCTGGAGCGCGAGTACGGCGACCGGCTGCCGGTGGTGCTGCTCGACGGCAAGGAGCACGGGTACTGGCGGGTGGAGGAGGAGCGGCTGTTGCGGGACCTGACCACCCCGCAGCTCTGACCGCGGCGGCGCGGCTCCGACCGCGCCCCGCCACGCTGACCGCGATCCCGCAGCTCCGACCGTGCCCGCCGCATCGACCGCGACCCGGCGGTCCCCACGGTGGCCGTCCGCCGCCTATCGTGCTCGGATGACCTCTGCGCGCCCCCACCTCGTCTGGGACTGGAACGGCACCCTGCTCAACGACCTCGACCTGGTGGTGGCGGCCACCAACGCGGCGTTCGCCAGCGTGGGCGGGCCGGCGGTCACCGCGGACGAGCACCGGGTGCGGTTCCGCCGCCCGATCGCCGACTACTACGCCGGGGTGCTCGGCCGGGCGGTCGACGACGAGGCGTTCGGCGAGCTGGACCGGATCTTCCACGACGCGTACCGCAGCGGGTTGACCACCTGCGCGCTCGCCGACGACGCGGCGGCGGCGATGTCGACCTGGCCGGGCAGCCAGTCCCTGCTGTCCATGTGGTTCCACGACGAGCTGGTGCCCGCCGTGCACTCCTACGGGCTGACGGGGCGGTTCGCCCGGGTCGACGGGCTGCGCGCCACCGTCGGCGGCGACCGCAAGGCCGAGTCGCTGGCCAAGCACCTGTCCGAGCTGGGATTGGACGGCCGGGCGGTGGTGCTGATCGGGGACTCGATCGATGACGCCGACGCCGCCGAGTCGGTGGGCGGCCGGGCGGTGCTGTACACGGGGGGCTTCACCGACGCGACCCGGCTGCGGGCCTCCGGCCACCCGGTGGCCGACACGCTCACCGAGGCCGTCGCCCTGGCCGCCGCCCTGCACTGACCGCGAGGCCGGCTGGGCGGAAGGGCGGTGCGGCGGTCAGCCGCGCAGGTAGGCGAGGACGGCCAGGACGCGCCGGTGCTGGGCGGTGTCCGGGGGCAGGCCGAGCTTGGTGAAGATGTTGCGGACGTGCTTCTCCACCGCGCCGTCGGTGACCACGAGGGCCCGGGCGATGGCGGTGTTGGAGTGCCCCTCGGCCATCAGGGCCAGCACCTCGCGCTCGCGCGGGGTCAGCTCCCGCAGCGGGTCGTCGCGCCGCCGGCGGACCAGCAGCTGGCCGACCACCTCCGGGTCGAGCACGGTGCCGCCGGAGGCGACCCGGGCCAGCGAGTCCAGGAAGTCGTCGATGTCGGCCACCCGGTCCTTGAGCAGGTAGCCCACCCCGCCGCCGCCCCCGCCGGTGGTGGCCAGCAGGTCGTCGGCGTACGACACCTCGACGTACTGGGACAGCACCAGGACCGGCGTACGGGGGACGAGGCGGCGGGCCTCGACCGCGGCGCGCAGTCCCTCGTCGTTGTGCGACGGCGGCATCCGCACGTCGACGATCGACACGTCGGGCCGGTGGGCGACGACCGCCCCGACCAGGGCGTCGCCGTCACCGACGGCGGCCACCACCTCGTGCCCGCGCTCGGTCAGCAGCCGGACCAGCCCCTCCCGGAGCAGCACGGCGTCGTCGGCGATCACCACCCGCATGATGCTGCTGTCTATCACGCCGTGGCCCTCGACGGCGTCGCCGGGAGCGCCTGCGGTGCTGTCGGGGGTGTCGCGGGGAGCGCCTGCGGTGCCGTCGCCGGTGGCCGCCGGGGTCGCCGTCGTCACAGCGGGAGGTCCGCGCGGACCTCGGTGGGCCCGCCGGCCGGGCTGAGCACGTCGAGCCGGCCGCCCGCCGCGCGCACCCGGTCGGAGATTCCCGTCAGGCCGTGCCCCTTGGCCAGGTGCGCGCCGCCGTGGCCGTCGTCGGCGACGGCGACCACCAGCCGGTCGTCGGCGCGGGTGACCTCGACCCGGCACTCCGTCGCCCCGCTGTGCTTGGCCACGTTGGTCAGCGCCTCGGCGACCACGAAGTAGGCGGTGCTCTCCACGGCCGGGTCGAGTCGCCCGCCCGGGGCGTCCAGCCGGGGGTCGAGCCGCAGTTCGATCGGGATCAGGCCGCGTCCGGCGAGGGCGGCCAGGGCGCTGGGCAGACCCCGGTCGACCAGGATCGGCGGGGCGATGCCCCGGGACAGGGCGCGCAGCTCGGCGAGGGTGTCCCGGGTCTGGGCTACGGCCTCGTCGAGGGTCCGGCCGGCGGCCTCCGGATCGTCGGCGAGTTGGTGCCGGGCCCGGCTGAGGTCCATGGCGAGCCGGACGAGGCGCTGCTGGGGGCCGTCGTGGATGTCGCGTTCCAGCCGTCGCAGCGCGGTGGCCTCGGCGGAGGCGGCCGCCCGCCGCCGCTCCTCCAGGACGGTGATCCGGCTGCGCATCTCGGCCACCCCGGTGAGCAGGGCGCGGGCGAAGCCGGCCTTCAGGCGCGCGCACCCCCGGACCACGAGCGGCAGGGTGACCAGGAAGAACAGCCCGGCGGCGGTGTTGATCGCGATCCGGGCGGCGGCCGAGTCGCCCAGGCCGAGCAACTCGCTGAGGGGCTGGTCGTCGGGCGGGTGCGGCAGCGCCCAGTCGTAGACCGAGTAGAGCGTGCCGACGAGCGCGGCGGCCCACCAGGTGACGGTCACCACGAAGGTGACGAGGGCCACGACCAGGTTGAAGATGCCGTGGGTCAGGTCGAGCCAGGACTGCACGTCCCCGATGGGTACGAGGATCCGCCGCCAGGCGCCGGCACCCGCCTCGGCCCGGCGGTACTCGGGCCGCACCCGGTCCTGCCCGAGCACGGCGGTCAGCCGCAGCCGCTCCACGTCGGCGAAGCCCCGGGCGGCGTAGAGGGTGGCGGCGAGGACGGGCAGGCCGATCACGGTCACCACCAGTCCCACGCCCAGCGCCAGCCCCGCCACCAGGACCGCGAAGCCGGCCACGGCGAGGGGGAGGCCGAGCAGCACGTACCCGGAGTCGCGCAGGAGTCGGCGGGGGACGCTGGGCGGGAGGGCGGCCGGTTCGGCCGTGGTGGCGGCGGTCATGGTTCGAGGCTAGGGACGTCGGCCCCGCCGTCGGAATCCCGTCGGCCGTCCTCTTGCTGGTGGTGCCAGCCCTACCGCCGGCCGGGCGCGCCGCTGGGCGGGACGGGCCGGCGGCGGGCGCGGCGCTCGCGCGATTGGTGACGGAAGTCGGGAATGAGCAATAATCGGCGCGGGCCACGCGAGGCACCGGATCGATCTTGGGGGGTGGAGGGGCAGGTGGAGGCGGGTCGCTGGTCTTCAAGATCGCGATTTGTGCGTGTCTTCACAAGCGCCTACTCTGTAGTTCCGACGCGTCCTGCTAGCACAGCCGGCAATCTCGGTCGCCAGCGGGAGTCCCGATACGGCAGGCCGCTGAAGCCGGCCGAGGATCGCACCGCACGGAGTCTCATGAGTCAGCAGCACCGTCACCCTGGCGCGTCCGGCCGCGCAGGTGCCGTACCGGCGCTCCCGGACCTGCCCGAGGCGACCGTCGCGCGGCTGCCCGAATACCTCCGCGCCCTGCACAACCTCGCCGAGTCCGGTCACGAGACCGTCTCCAGCGAGGGCCTGGCCAGCGCCGCCGGGGTCAACTCCGCCAAGCTCCGCAAGGACCTGTCCCATCTCGGCTCCTACGGCACCCGCGGGGTCGGCTACGACGTCGCCCTGCTGGTCGAGCAGATCGAGTTCGTGCTCGGGCTCACCCAGCGCCGGGCCGTCGCCCTGGTCGGGGTGGGTAATCTCGGTCACGCCCTCGCCGGCTACGACGGCTTCGCCAGCCGCGGCTTCCGCATCGCCGCCCTGCTGGACGCCGACCAGGGGCGGGTCGGCGAGGAGATCAACGGCCTGGTCGTGCGGCACGTCGACGAGCTGCCCCGCATCGCCGCCGAGGAGCCGATCGCGATCGGCGTGATCGCCACCCCGGCCCGGGCCGCCCAGGCGGTCGCCGACCAGCTCGTCGCCGTCGGCGTGACGAGCATCCTCAACTTCGCGCCGTGCGTACTCTCGGTGCCGGACGGGGTCGACGTGCGCAAGGTCGACCTCGCCATCGAGCTG
The DNA here is from genome assembly GCF_900091595.1 of Micromonospora haikouensis. Lineage (GTDB taxonomy): Bacteria > Actinomycetota > Actinomycetes > Mycobacteriales > Micromonosporaceae > Micromonospora > Micromonospora haikouensis. The sequence continues at coordinate 254,316 of NZ_FMCW01000004.1, read as the reverse complement.
CAGATCCTGTCCTTCCACGAGCACCGCAAGGCGTCGCTGACCGCGCTGCCCGCCACCGGTGGCACCGCCCTCACGGCCCTGCCCGGCGGGCTCGCCGCCACCGACCCCCAGGAGGCGATCGGCACGTGAAACTGCTCGTCGTCGGCGCGTCCTACCGCACCGCTCCCGTCGCCACCCTGGAACAGCTGGCGGTCGGCCCGGCCGACCTCACCCGCACCCTGGACCACCTGCTCGCCCAGCCGTACGTGAGCGAGGCCGTTTTGGTCTCCACCTGCAACCGGGTGGAGGTCTACGCCGCCGTGTCCGGTTTCCACGGCGGCCTCGGCGACATCTGCGCCGTCCTCGCCGAGCAGGCCGGCACCCTGCCCGCGAGCCTGGCCAACCACCTCTACGTGCACTACGACGCCGCCGCCGTCGACCACGTCTTCCGGGTCGCCGCCGGGCTGGACTCGATGGTCGTCGGCGAGGCGCAGATCCTCGGCCAGCTCCGCGACGCGTACCACTGGGCCAGCGGCGCCGACTCCGCCGGCCGGCTGCTGCACGAGCTGATGCAGCAGGCGCTGCGGGTGGGCAAGCGCGCGCACGCCGAGACCGGGATCGACCGGGCCGGCCAGAGCGTGGTCAGCGCCGCGCTCGACCTGGCCGCCGGCCACCTCGACGGCGCGCTCGCCGGCCGCCCGGCCCTCGTGGTGGGCGCCGGCGCGATGGGCGCGCTGGGCGTGGCGACGCTCTCCCGGCTCGGCGCGGGGCCGCTTACCGTGACCAACCGGGGGGCCGACCGGGCCGTGCGGCTGGCCGAGTCGTACGGGGCCAGCGCCGCGCCGATGGCCGGGCTGACCGACGTGCTCTCCACAGTGGACATCGTAGTGGCCGCCACCGCGGCCACTGAACCGGTCCTCACCCGCGAGGTGGTCACCCGGGCGCTCGCCGACCGCGACCCCGACCGGGGCCCGCTCGTGCTGCTCGACCTCGCCGTCCCCCGCGACGTCGAGGCCGGCGTGGCCGGGCTGCCCGGCGTCGAGGTGATCGACATCGACCGGATGGCGGCCGTCCTGGCCGGCGGTCCCGCCGCCGCCGAGGCCACCGCCGTCGAGCGGATCGTCACCGCCGAGGTGGAGTCCTTCCTCACCTGGCTGCGCGGCGCCGACGTGGCCCCGACCGTGGCCGCCCTGCGCGGCCGGGCCGAGGACGTGGTCGCCACCGAGCTGCGCCGGCTGGCCCAACGCCGCCCCGACCTCAGCGACGACCAGCGCGCCGACGTGGCCCGCACCGTGCACCGGGTCGTGCAGCGGCTGCTGCACCAGCCCACCGTGCGGGTCCGCCAGCTCGCCGCCGAGCCCGGCGGCGACCAGTACGCGGCGCTGCTGCGCGAGCTGTTCGACCTCCAGGTCCCGCAGACGTCCCCCGTCGACACCGTCCCCGACGTGGTCGACACCGACCCCACCCCGTACCCCGGAGGCGAGAGATGACCGCCCCCCTGCGCCTCGGCACCCGGGGCAGCACGCTGGCGATGGCCCAGTCCGGCCAGGTCGCCGCGGCGCTCACCGAGGCGACCGGCCGCGAGGTCGAACTCGTCGAGGTGGTCACCGCCGGCGACCGCTCGTCCGCCCCCGTGCACCGGCTCGGCGTCGGCGTCTTCGTCTCCGCGCTGCGCGACGCCCTGACCGCCCGCACCATCGACCTCGCGGTGCACTCCTACAAGGACCTGCCCACCGCGGCGGCCCCCGGGCTGCACGTCGCGGCGGTGCCGCCCCGCCAGGATCCGCGCGACGCGCTGGTCGCCAAGGGCGGGCGTACCCTCGCCGAGCTGCCGCCCGGCGCCGTGGTCGGCACGGGCGCGCTGCGTCGCATCGCCCAGCTGCACGCGCTCGGGCTGCAACTGGAGGTCACCCCGATCCGCGGCAACATCGACACCCGCCTGGCGCGGGTCCTCGGCCCGGACGCCGACCTCGACGCCGTGGTCCTGGCCCGGGCCGGGCTCGCCCGGATCGGCCGCACCGACGTGATCACCGAGACGCTCGACCCGATGCTCATGCTGCCCGCGCCCGCCCAGGGCGCGCTGGCCGTGGAGTGCCGGGCCGACGACACCGACCTGGTCGAGCTGCTCGCGGTGCTCGACCACGCACCGTCCCGGGCCGCGGTCCTCGCGGAACGGGCGCTGCTGGCCACCCTGGAGGCCGGGTGCAGCGCACCCGTCGCCGCCTATGCGGAACTCGCCGAAGGCGACGCCGGCGATGAGATCTACCTGCGCGGGGCGGTGATCAGCCCGGACGGCACGCGAGACCTCCGGCTGTCCCGCACCGGAACGCCCGCCGACGCGGCGGAGATCGGCAAGGCACTCGCCGCCGAACTCCTCGAACTCGGCGCCGACTCGATCCTCGGCCACGAAGGAAACGCCGGTCCGGGGACCCAGCAATTTGGGAGCACAGAATGACCCGCACCCGTAAGCCCGTCGGCCGTATCGCGTTCGTCGGGGCCGGCCCCGGCGACCCGGGCCTGCTGACCCGCCGGGCGCACGACGCCCTGGTCGACGCCGACCAGGTGGTATACGACCGGGGAGTCCCCGAGTCGCTGCTCGACGCCGTGCGCGCCCAGGCCAAGTCCGATGCCCAGTTCTCCCCGGCGGAGGGCGTGCCGGGTGACGTGGCGAAGGTGCTGATCTCGGCCGCGAGGTCCGGCCTGAACGCCGTGCACCTGGTCGCCGGGGACCCGTTCGGCCACGACTCCGTGGTCAAGGAGGTGCAGGCGGTCGCCCGGACCGCCGCGCACTTCGAGGTGGTGCCGGGCGTCGGGCAGGCCGAGGGCGTCGCCACCTACGCGGGCGTGCCGCTGCCGGGCGTACGCACCGCCGCCGACGTCGAGGACGTCACGACGCTGGACTTCGACGCGCTCGCCGCCGCCGTCGGCCGGGGCTCGCTGGCGCTCGCCGTGGACGCCGGTGACCTGGCCGCGATCCGCGACGGCCTGCTCGCCGCCGGGGTCGACGGCGCCACCGGCGTCGGGGTGACCGGCGACGGCACCGGGGAGACCCAGTACACGACCACGTCGACCGTGGACTCGTTCGTCGCGGCGGCGCTCGGCTTCACCGGCCGGGTCGTGCTCACCGTCGGCGAGGGCGTCGGCCAGCGCGACAAGATGAGCTGGTGGGAGAACCGCCCGCTGTACGGCTGGAAGGTGCTGGTCCCGCGCACCAAGGAGCAGGCCGGGGTGATGAGCGCCCGGCTGCGCGCGTACGGGGCGATCCCGTGCGAGGTGCCGACCATCGCGGTCGAGCCGCCGCGTACCCCCGCCCAGATGGAGCGGGCGGTCAAGGGCCTGGTCGACGGCCGGTACGCCTGGGTGGTCTTCACCTCGGTCAACGCCGTCCGCGCGGTGTGGGAGAAGTTCGCCGAGCACGGCCTGGACGCCCGGCACTTCGGCGGCGTCAAGATCGCCTGTATCGGCGAGGCCACCGCCGACGCGGTGCGCGCGTTCGGCATCCAGCCGGAGCTGGTCCCCGCCGGGGAGCAGTCCTCCGAGGGGCTGCTCGCCGAGTTCTCGCCGCACGACGAGATCCTCGACCCGGTGGGCCGGGTGCTGCTGCCGCGCGCCGACATCGCCACCGAGACCCTCGCCGCCGGGCTCACCGAGCGCGGCTGGGAGGTCGACGACGTGACCGCGTACCGCACGGTCCGGGCCGCCCCGCCGCCCGCCGAGATCCGGGACGCGATCAAGTCGGGCGGGTTCGACGCGGTGCTGTTCACCTCGTCCTCCACGGTCCGGAACCTGGTCGGCATCGCCGGGAAGCCGCACGCGCGTACCGTTGTCGCGGTCATCGGGCCCAAGACGGCGGAGACCGCGACGGAGTTCGGCCTGCGGGTCGACGTCCAGCCTCAGCACGCCTCGGTGCCCGACCTTGTGGAGGCGCTCGCCGCCTACGCCGTCGAGCTGCGCGAGAAGCTGGCCGCCATGCCGGCCAAGCAGCGCCGGGGCTCGAAGGTGCAGGGGCCGACCGCCCTGCGGTTCCGCTAGTCGCACCGGCCGCACAGCCAGCTCGTTCAGGGAGGCCCCTCATGCCGTACCCCGAGATCCGGCCCCGCCGGCTGCGCCGCAACGCGGCCGTGCGGCGGCTGGTCTCCGAGACCCGCGTCGACCCGGCCGAGCTGGTCGTGCCGATGTTCGTCAAGGAGGGGCTGACCGAGCCGCGGCAGATCGCGTCGCTCCCGGGGGTGCTCCAGCACTCCCGGGACTCGCTGCGCAAGGCCGCCGCCGAGGCGGTGCAGGCCGGCGTGGGCGGGATCATGCTCTTCGGGGTGCCGGCGACGCGGGACGAGCGGGGCTCCGGCGGCATCGACCCGGGCGGCATCCTCAACGTCGCCATCGCCGACGTGGTCGCCGAGGTGGGCGACGCGACCGTGGTGATGAGCGACCTGTGCCTGGACGAGTTCACCTCGCACGGGCACTGCGGCCTGCTCACCCCCGACGGCGACGTGGACAACGACGCCACCCTCGCCGCGTACGCCGAGATGGCGGTGGCCCAGGCCGCCGCCGGGGTCGGGGTGGTCGGCCCGTCCGGGATGATGGACGGGCAGGTGGGCGTGGTCCGCCGGGCCCTGGACGCCGCCGGTCACACCGACGTGGCGGTGCTCGCGTACGCGGCGAAGTACGCCTCCGCCTTCTACGGCCCCTTCCGGGACGCGGTGGAGTCGTGCCTCGACGGGGACCGGCGCACCTACCAGCAGGACCCGGCGAACCTGCGGGAGTCCCTGCGCGAGGTCGCGCTCGACGTCGCCGAGGGCGCCGACATCGTGATGGTCAAGCCGGCCCTGCCCTACCTCGACGTGGTGGCGGCGGTGCGCGCGGCGGTCGACGTCCCGGTCGCCGCCTACCAGGTCTCCGGCGAGTACGCGATGGTCGAGGCGGCCGCCGCGAACGGCTGGATCGACCGGGAGCGGGTCATGCTGGAGACGCTGACCTCGATCCGGCGCGCCGGGGCGCAGATCATCCTCACCTACTGGGCGGTCGAGGCTGCCCGCCTGCTCCGCGAGCGTTACTGAGCGCATCTGGGGCTGCGCGCCTTCGTTTCCCTTCCGCTCTCTGCTGTCCCTTTTGTGTGCCCTCTGCGCCGGGCCCCAACCCTCTTTTCTGCCCCCTTTGCTCTGCACCCACGGGCGCAACGCTCACCTAGGGTGACTGCTGCGTCGGTGGGTGCAGAGCAAAGGGGCCGAGGGGAGTGGTTGCCCGCGCCGCGATCGGCCCCGGCCCTCGCGCCGGTCCCCGGCCACAGCCCAGCCACAGACCCGGCCACATCCGCAGCCGCCGCGGACGGCGGGGTTACCGCCAGACGCCCGGTTATCCACAGCCGCGCGGGGCGGGGTTGCGGCCGGTCCGCGCGGCCGGGGAACGTGAACCCATGGCAGCCCACACCGCGCCACAGCAGCCGGACGACGCCCCCGGAGGCGACGACGCCGAGTCCGGCGACCCGACAGCCGGCGAGGCCACGGACGCCGATCCGGCAGCCGGCGAGCCCACGGACGCCGACCCGGCAGCCGGCGAGCCCACAGCCGGCGACGAGCCGCCGGCGATGCTGACCGAGCCGTTCGACATCCCGTGGCCGGCGGCCGGCATCATCCGGGCCGTGCGGCGGCGGGCCGACGCCAGCCAACGCGAGCTGGCCGCCTACGCAGGGGTGCACCCGTCCACGATCGGGCGGATCGAGGCCGGCGCGCTGACCCCCAGCATCGCCGTGCTGCGCCGGCTCCTCGCGGCGGCGGGCTTCCGGCTGGCCGTGGTGGACGAGTTCGGCCGGGTGCTCCAGCCGATGCGCGACCGCGACGACGCCCGCGACGGGGCCGAGCGCCGCTACCCGTCGCACCTGGACACCATTCTCGACCCCGAGCCGGGGGAGTGGTGGGCCGACGTCTACGGGCTGGCCCGCCCGCCGGAGACCTTCTACCGCAACCGCTCCTACCGGGACGCGATGCGCCGCCGCAGCCGGTGGGAGGTCCGGGTCGCCAAGCTCCGGCACGTGCCGCCACCGCCGCGCGCCGTCCCCCCGTACGGCTGACGGCCCGCCGCCCGGCCAGGAGCCGGGTGACGGGCCGCCGTGGGGCCGCCGTGCGGGTCAGTCGTCGTTGGCGATGGTGCCGACGGCCAGCGGGTCGGCCAGGTGCAGGCCGGGCACGCCGGCCACGAGCAGGTTCACCTTCTCGTCGGCCTCGCGCTTGCGGTCACCGCGCACGGTGACCGCGAAGTTCAGCGAGGTCTGCCCGGCCGCGAGGACCTTGCAACCGACGTACGGCTCGTAGTCCGACCCGGCCTGCGCCGTGGTGCCGTAGGTGGCGGCGCAGATCAGGGCCGGCTGGGACAGCGGCCGGGACACGGTGACGGTGAAGGTGAGCGGGCGGGTGCCCTTGTCGCCCTCGACCACCGTGGCGTCGGCGACGCTCAGCGACGCGCGGGAGCGGAACCGGGCCACCTGCGGGTCGTGGTCGCTGGAGCCGCGCGACCCGTCCCCGGTGAACTCCGCCGGCCAGTCGGCGTTGACGTGCGCCGCCCGCACCTGGACCAGGTCGTCGCGCAGCGCGTCGTTGACGAACAGGTGGTCCAGCGTCTGCGCCTGCCCCTGGAAGCTGTACGAGTACGCCGACGACGGCACCTCGGCGACCAGGTCGTCCCACAGGCTGTGCAGGCCCGCGTCGTAGAGCGCGGCGAGCTGGTCCGACGGGGTCGGGTCGGCCCCGGTGGCGATCGGGTCGTCGGGGCGGGGGAAGACGTTCAGGTCCCCGCCGTACACCACCCGGGAGTTCGGGTCCGCGTTGTGGATCGCGGTGACCAGCGCGGCACCGTAGCGGGCCTGCTCCGTGCGCTGGCCGACCCGGCTGTCCGGCCCCGACGAGAAGTGGTTGCTCAGCGCCCACAGGTGGTAGCCCTCGGACGAGCCCGGGGCCGCCTTGACCCAGAACCTGCCAAGCTGCGGGGCCCGGGTGTAGACGTTGTTGCCGTCCTTGCCGGTGGAGGTGTCGGTGTCGGCCGGCAGCACCGCGTTGAGCGCCTTCGGGTTCTGTACGTCCGCGTTGGACGGCAGCCCCGCCGACCGGTACGGCACCGTCGGCGCGGAGCCGAGCAGCGGGTCGGTGGCGGTCGCCTCGGGCAGCGACAGCCGGTCGGTACGGTACAGGAACCCGGCGGTGATGCCCCGCGCGTCCGCGCCGGTCCGGTCGTACGCGGCGGCGTACGCGGGCCCGCCCGCGGCGGCCACGGCCAGCGCCAGCTCCTGGAGGGTGTCCGGCGCGCCGTCGGCGTCGTTCGTGTCGCCGCACACCAGCGCGCCGCCGGAGACGGAGCAGATGTCCTGGTCCTCGGCCTCCTGCACCAGGATCAGGTCCGGCGCGTGCAGGTCGGTGCGGATCTGGTCGGCGAGCGCGGTCAGGTGCTCCCGGTAGTCGGCCTCGCTGGCCGGCACGTAGTCGAACGGCGGGCTGACCCCGGTGCAGCCGGCGTTGCCGGTGAAGTCGCAGCCGTCGAATGGGTCGTCCCGGTAGTCGTACAGGTTCTCCACGTTGTACGTGGCGACCGCGATCTCCCGCGACCGGTCGGCCGGCTGCGGCGGGTTGTTCTTCGACGGGTCGGCCCCGGCCGCGAAGGCGGCCCGCTCGACCTGGACGCCGTACTTCTCGAAGGAGAAGTAGAGCGCGCCGTACGCGTCCTCGGTGAGGGTGTCGAAGGTCCGGGCCGGCGGCAGCAGCGCGGCGTTGTCCCCGGCGGTGGCCTTGACGCCCATGGTGCCCAGCATGATCCGCTGGCCGTTGCCGTCGTCGAAGCGGCGGGTCGCGTCGTTGTCCAGCGGGTGCGCGTCGCGGAACACCCGGCGGGCGTACGCGTCGGCGCGGCCCAGCAGCGGGTCGTCCCGGTCGACCACCCACACCTCCGAGTCGGCCGTGGACGCGAACACGTCCCGGCCGCTCACCGCGCCGCTGCCGGCCCGGACCCGCACCCGCGCGCCCTCGTGCCGCTCCCAGAACCGCTGCGCGGCGGCCAGGTCGGCCGGGGGCACCGCGTCGTCGACGGCGACGACGGCGTTCACGTCGAGCCCGGAGGCGACCTTGCGCACCAGGGAGGCCCCGGAGAGCTGGGTCATGTTGTAGTACTCGGACACCCGGGCCCGCAGCACCACCTCGTCGCCCACCGTCGGCACGTAGCCGCCGATCAGCGACGTGAACGCGCCCATGAAGACGAAGACGCCGTCGGAGGAGTTCGGGTCGCCGTCGGTGTCGTCGGCGCGGCTCTGCAGGAAGAAGCCGTGCTGGTCGGCCCCGGCCGACGTCCGGGCCAGGGTGCGCTGGGTGATCACGCCGCGCACGTCGTACAGCGTGCTGCTCGTGCCGTTGCCGGAGGCCGGCGCGAGCGGCGACCGGTCGGCGGGGCCGGACTCGGCGTCGGTGGTCGGGCCCTGCACCTCCCCGACGGTCAGCTCCCGGGTCACGGTCACGGCCAGCGTGCAGGTGGCGGTGGCGCCGTCCGCGTCGGTCGCGGTCACGGTCACGGTGTACGCCCCGGCGGCCAGGTCGGCGCTGGTCGCGACCGTGGCGAGGGCGGTGCCGCCGACGGCGTCGGCCGGGGTGAACCCGGTGCGGCTGATCGTGCCCGTGGCCGGGGCCGGCGCGACCGAGGTGACCGCCAGGTCGACGATCGTGTCGTCCGGGTCGGTGGCGGTGACCTCGCGGCTGGCGGCGGTGCCGGCGGACGTGGTCAGCGCCCCGCCGCAGGTGACGGTGGCGGGCTGGTCGACGGGGCCGCCGCCGTCGACGGTGTGCGCGCCCAGCCCGTCGAACGTGTCGGTGGCGAAGCCGGCCCACTGCGCGGCCGGGTCGAAGGCGTCCGACGGGTCGGTGTCGCCGGAGGTGACCGTGGGCAGCCGCCGCAGCGTGTTGTCGGCGGTGCTGGTCAGGCCGCTGCCCCACTCGGTGCCCGGGTCGACGCCGACCTGGCCGATCGAGTCGAGCACCGTCGTGCCCCGGCGCAGCACGATCGCGTCGTCGCCGTTGAACAGGCTGGCGGTGGTCGTCTGGTCGGCCTGGGCGAGGATCGCCGGCGCGGCCGAGGCGGCGGCGAAGACGAACGTGTCGCCCGCCGCCACCGTCCCGGTGAGGGCCAGGGAGGTGGCCGTGGTGTTGCCGTTGAAGTAGAGCAGGAGCTGGTAACCACCGGCGGTGAGGTCGACGGGGGCACCGGTGCCGTTGTACAGCTCGATCGCCTTGTTGTTGGACGAGCCTTCGACGTACTCCGAGATGAACAGGTCGGTGGGCGCGGCGCTGGCCGCGGTGGGTGCGACGCCGATGACCGGGATGGTGACGGCTACGGCGGTCGCGAGCGCGGCAGTTCTGCGGCGCGGGCGCATGGGGCCTCCACGATGGGTGGACGTGAACGAACGCACGTTAAGCGGCGGCGCTGTCCGCCGTCCATCCCCCACGGGGCGCTTTGGTGAATAGCCGACTCAGCCGCCGAGGCGGTGCACCAGCTCGGCGACGTCCACGCCGTATTCGCACCACTCCCGGTCCGGTTGGTAGCCCAGCTCGGCGTTGACCTTCAGCATCGCCTCGTTGGCCTGGGCGTTCCAGGTCTGCACCTCGGTCAGGGTGGGCTCGGCCGAGCGCAGCTCCAGCAGCATCCGGGCCTTGATCGCCCGGTCGATGCCGTAGCCCCGGTGCTCCTGCACCACGATCGTGTCGTACTGGTCGGCCCGGGTGGGGTGCTGCGCCGGCACCACCACCTCGGTCAGCCCGGCCACCTCCCCGGTGCGGTCGTGGGTGGCGAGCACGATGTACGGCTTCATGCCGCGCCGGTGCAGCGTGGCCAGGCTGTCCCGCAGCCGCTGCGGGTCGTACGAGCTGGGGCGCAGCTCGCCGTCGTCCACGTCGCGCACCTCGGCCTTCGCCCGCGCGTACGCCTCGATGAGGTCGTCCGGCGGGCCGCCCGGGCAGAACTGGACCTGGTATCCCGCGCCGACTCCCGTGGCCATCTCGGCCAGCGCCGACCAGTCCACCCCGGACAGGTCGAGCACGCTGCGGGTCTCCACGTATTCCCGGGAGAAGCCCAACGCCTCGTAGAACGCCACCGCCGGGGTGCCGCCGACGACCTCGACCCCGATCGACTGGAAGCCCTCCTGGTAGACCCGGCGGGCGGCAATCCGGGCGAGGTCCCGGCCCAGGCCGGTGCGGCGCACCGACGGATGCACCAGCACCTCCAGCACGCCGATGTCGCCGAGCAGCAGCACGTGGACGTGGCCGAGGATCGGGCCGGGCGCGCCACCGGCGGCCGGGTCGGCCTGGGCCACCCAGGAGATCCGCCGCTCGCCGGGCATCACCTCGGAGAGGTATTCCCGCAGGTGGGTCCCCCGCCACGGCGGGTCCTGCGGGAGGTCGGCCGCCAGCACCGCGTTCAGCGTGTCCAGCAGCGACGCGAGCTCGGCGGGCGACGCGGTCCGGGGGTCCCATTCGCGCACCATCACCCGTCTAGCTTGCCGCTTACGGCAGCTTGACGGAAGTGTCCAGTTCCTGGACGCGCCCGGTTTCTCCCGCGGGCCCGGCGGTCACCTCACAGGCGGCGGCTGGCCAGCCCGTACTCGTTGGCCTTGTCGAAGACGTCCTGGGCGTAGCGGCGCACGTCGTTGTACGACAGGATGGCCCCCCACCAGTCGCCCGGGACCGTCATGTTCCGGCCGCCCTTGCACAGGTAGTTGCCGGCGGCCAGGGCCGCGTCGTCCAGGTCGTGCGGGTTCTTGCGCCCGTCGTTGTCGGCGTCCGCGCCGATCTCCTGCCAGGTCGTCGGGATGAACTGCATCGGCCCGATCGCCCGGTCGTAGACGGTGTCGTTGTCGAACAGCCCGCGGTCGGTGTCGGTGATCCGCTGCCGCCCGCCCTTGCCGTCGAGCGCGTCGCCGATGATCTCCGGGAGCGCCTGCCCGTCCGGGCCGAGGGTCGCGCCGTTGGCCTGGCCGTGGCTCGACTCGACGTACCCGATCGCGGCGAGGGTGGTCCAGCTCAGCCGGCAGCCCGGGGTGGTCTGGGCGAGCGCCAGCTCGGCGTACCCGTACGCCTGCATGGCCACCGGCGAGATGCCGACCTTCGCCCCGGTCTGCTGGGCCCACGCGGCGAGCGCGTCCGCCGGCCGGCCGTTCGGCACCGGCACGACCGGCCCCGCGCTCGCGCCGGGCACCGCCGTCGCGCCGGGCGGCAGCGGGGTGGCCGACCCGCCGGGCAGCAGCCCGCCCTGCGGCGTCGCCGTGCCGGCCCCCGGCGTGCCGGCGGTGCCGTCCACCGCCACCGGGCGGGGCTTCGGCGCGGACGCCGGCACCAGCAGCGCCCCGGCGGCGGCCGTGCCGGCGACCAGCGCGAGCAGGAACAGGCCGGGCAGGGTGAGCCGGCCGCTCGGGCGGCGGGACCAGGCCCGGGTGGCGCGGGCGGCGGCGACCGCCGCCTGCCGGGGCGGCGGCATGCGTACGGCGTGGGCGAACGGCACCCGACGCCGGCGGGCCACCCCGGTCGGCTTCGCCGCCCCCTGTTCGGCCTCCGCTGCCCCGGGCTCGGTCGGCTTCTCCGGCTCGGCCTCCGGTGTGGTCGGCTTCTCCGCCTCCGGCTCGGTGGCTTCCTTCGCCGTCGACTTGGTCGTCTCGTTCGCTTCCGGCTCGGCCGGTTCCTTCGCCGTCGGCTCGGCCGGCTCCGTCTTCAGCTCGGCCGGCTCTGTCTTCACCGGTTCGGGCTTCGCCGGCTCCGGTTCGGCCGGCGGCGGGGCGTCGGCGGTCGGCGGGGCTGCGGTGGGCGGTGGGGCGTCGGCGGGCGACTCGCCCCGCAGCCAGGGTCGGCGGGGGCGGGGCACCCGGGCGCGTGGCGGCACACCACCCGGGCCCTCGGGCGGCGCGGCCGGTCGCAGGGGCCGAACCGTCGCTCTGTCCTCGCCGTCCACCACCCGTCGAGTATCACCCATGTCCCGCCCGGAGTCAGGCCCGGCCGTACCCTGGTGCCATGCCCCGGTACGAGTTCCGCTGCCGCGCGTGCGGCGACACCTTCGAGGTCAACCGTCCGATGGCGCAGGCCGGTGCGCCGGCGTCCTGCCCGAGCGGGCACGCCGACACCGTCAAGCTCCTGTCCACCGTGGCCGTGACCGGCCGTGGCGGCGCGGGTGCGGCCGCACCGGCCCCCTCCGCCGGCGGCGGTGGCGGCTGCTGCGGTGGCGGGTGCGGCTGCTGACCCCGCCCCGAACGGCCCCGCCCCGAACGGCCCCGCCCCGAACGGCCCCGCCCCGAACGGCCCCGCCCCGAACGGCCCCGCCCCGAACGGCCCCGCCCCGAACGACCCTGGCCCCCGGGCCGACCCGCCGCGTCCGGCCCAGGCCCGCCCGACCTGGCCCGACGGGGCCGTAACGGCCCGGGTCCTGCCGTTTCCGGCCCCGGTTGGCACCTTGGGGCGGATTTCGCCCATCCGTTCTCACGATGCGTGACGGCACGACCATAGGGCAGCATGTACCCGTCGTCACGGGGGCGGAGGTTCGACGCATGTCGCCAGTGGTCCACCTCCCGAGCGGATGGGTGACCTTCGTGTTCACCGACATCGAGGGTTCGACGCGCCTGGCCCAGCTGCTCGGTCCCGGGTACCGTCCGGTGCTGCGGGAGCATCGCAGGTTGCTGCGGGACACGTTGGCCCGCACCGACGGCGCGGAGCTGCTCACCGAGGGCGACTCGTTCTTCATCGCGTTCCCCGACGCCGGTGCCGCGCTCACCGCCTGCCTCACCGCGCAGCGCGCGCTCGCGACGCACGACTGGCCGGCCCCGGAGGCCGCGCCCCGCGTCCGGATGGGCCTGCACACCGGCTGGGCGGAGCCCCGCGACGGCGAGTACGCCAGCCACGAGGTGCACCGGGCCGCCCGGGTCGCCGCCGCCGCCCACGGCGGGCAGGTGCTCTGCTCGGCGGCCACCGCGCGGCTCGCCTCCCCGCTGCCGGCGGGCGCGTCCCTGCTGGACCTCGGCCTGCACCGGCTGCGCGGCTTCGACGACCGGGAGCGGCTGTTCCAGCTGCTCGCGCCCGGCCTGGAGCGGCAGTTCCCCCGGCCGCGCACCGCCGACGCGGTGGCGCACAACCTGCCGACCCAGGTCACCTCCTTCGTCGGCCGGGAGGCGGAGCGGGCCGCTCTGCGCCGGCTCACGGCGGGGCACCGGCTGGTGACCGTGCTCGGGGCGGGCGGGGCCGGCAAGACCCGGCTCGCCGTCGAGCTGGCGGCCGGCATGGTGGAGGAATATCCGGACGGCGTCTGGTTCGTCGACATCGCCACGGTGACCGACCCGGGGCTGGTGGCGTTCGCGGTGGCCGCCGTGCTCGGGCTGCGGCCGGAGCCCGGCCGCCGGATGGTGGACACCCTCGTCGAGTACGCCGCCGCCCGCCGGATGCTGATCCTGCTGGACACCTGCGACGCCCAGCCGGCCGCCTGCGCCGAGCTGATCTCCCTGCTGCTCGCTGGCGGGGGCGGGGTCCGGGTGCTGGCCACCAGCCGCGAGTCGTTCGGCCTGCCCGGCGAGGTGGTGTGGCGGATCCCGCCGCTGTCCGTGGAGCCCCGGCCGGGCGGTGCGGAGAGCGACGCGGTGGCGCTGCTGCTGGACCGCACGGCGGCGGCCCGGGGCGGCCGGGAGCCGGCCCCGGTCGAGTCGGCCGACCTGCGGCGGGTGGTACGTCGGCTCGACGGGCTGCCGCTCGCCATCGAGCTGGCCGCCGCCCGGCTGCGGGTGCTCTCCGTCGGGCAGCTCGCCGAGCGCCTCGACGACGTGCTCGGGACCCTCGACGCCGGCCGGGACGCCGCCCCCCAGCCGCCCCGGGACGAGCCCGGCTGGACGGGCAACCAGCAGGACACCGTCGACCTGGTGGCGGCATCCCGGGGCAACGCGCCGCCCACCCCGGCGACCCGGGCCGTGCAGCGGTCGGCCGCCGAGCGGCACCTCACCATGCAGGCCACCGTCACGTGGTCGTACCGGACGCTCGGGCCTCGGGCGGCCCGGCTGCTGCGCTGGCTGGCGGTCTTCGCCGGCCCGGTGGACCTGCCGACGGTGGAGTGGCTGCTCGACGACGACCCGCTCGACCCGCTGTCGGTGCTGGTGGACAAGTCGATGATCCTGGCCGAGCTGCACGCGTCGGGCAGCACGTACCGGATGCTCGACCCGATCCGGGCGTACGCGGCGCGGCGGCTGGCCCAGGCGGGTGAGGAGCGGGCCGCCCGGGACCGTCACCTGGCCTGGTCGACGCGCGCGCTGCGGCGGGCCTACCCCGGGCCGGACGGCCGGCCGACGACCCTTTCCCTGTACGCCCTCGACCCGCTCGCCGGCGAGCTGCGCGCCGCGCTGCGCTGGTGCGCGACCGGCGGCAGCGCCCGCAACGGGCTGTGCCTGGCCGGCGGGCTGGACCAGTGGTGGCGGGAGCGCGGGCTGGCCCGGGAGGGCCGCCTCTGGCTGTTCCGGCTCTACGGCCGGATGGCCGAGACCGGGGAGCACGTGCCGGACGCCGAGCTGGCCGCCGCGTACTACATGCACTCGCTGCACGCCGGCGCGGACGGCGAGTTCGCGGAGGAGCTGCGCTACTCGCAGCAGGCCGAGGCGGCGGCCCGCCGGGCCGGCGACGCCGGCCTGCTGGCCCGGGTGCTGGCCGGGCGGGCCGCCCCGCTGGTCGACATGGGGCAGTTCGCCGACGCCGAGCGGGCCTGCCGGGAGGTCATCGCCTGGGCGCACGAGCGGGAGGTGGCGGGGGACGCCCTGTTCGCGGTGCTCAGCCTCGCCGAGCTGCTCTGGCGGCGCGGCGCGCTGGCGGAGGCCGCGGAGCTGCTCGGCGCGGCCCGCCCGGTCGAGGCGGCCCGCCCGGCGGACCGGGGGCGCCGGTCGGTGGACATGCTGCTCGGCATGGTGGCGCTGGCCCGGGGCGACCTGGTGGCCGCGCACGAGCACCTGCTGGTGGCGTTGCGCTCCCGGATGAGCCACGGCTTCCACCGCCGGGCCTGCGACACGCTGAACGCGATCGCGGTGCGCTGCGCGGCCGGTGGCGACCCGCTGACCGCCGCCCGGCTCTTCGGCGCGGCGCAGGCGACCCGGGAGAGCCTGCGGTCGACCCCGGGCATCTACGGGGCGTACTGGCTGGAGCGGCAGGCCGCGCTGCGTCGGGAGATGGGCGACGAGGCGTTCGACGAGGCGTACGCGCAGGGGAGCGAGCTGGGGCTGGAGGAGGCGGCGGCGCTGGCGTTGGCGGTGGAGCACCCCGACCTCGGGGTGGACTCGACGCGCTTCGCGGCCACCGGCATGCCGGCGCCCGCCCCCGCGCCCGCCCCCGCGCCCGCCCCTGCCCCTGCGCGCCCCGCCGAGGGCTGCGGTTAGGAAGGGACCCCTGCTATGCAGAATGCGTTAACAGGGGGCCCTTCCTTGCGCCTCAGCGGGCGGCGGCGGCCTTGATGCGGGCGGCGCGGTCGATGTCGGCCTGCCGGACCGCCGCGACGGAACCGAAGATGCTGACCGCCTCGTAGTAGGTCCAGGCGAGGCTGTAGCAGGCGGGGCGGACCACCGAGCTGTACGTGGCGCAGGCCCGCTTCAGGTCCTCGTAGAAGGCGCTGTCCACCCGGGCCTTGTTGGCCGGGAACTGGCCCATCTCCTTGTAGTTGCGGTAGCCGAAGTCGTGCCGCTGGCAGGAGAGCTTGAAGTTGAACCCGAGCGGGTTGTCCGGGCTGGACGAGCAGTAGTCGGTGGACCAGTTGAAGGCGTACTCGGCCCAGGCTGACTGGTTCTGCCGGGCCGAGTTCCAGGTGCTGTAGCTGCTGGCGCTGGTCTGCGTCCAGCTCGACAGCACGCTGAGCTTCTGGCTGGTGCTGACGGCGGCGGTCGCGGGGGAGGCGACCGCGAGCGCCGCGAGCAGAGCGAGCGCGCCGGAGGCGAGGACTGTGGCGAGGCGTCTGGGCACGGGGGGACCTCCGCGGGGGTGTGCGGTGTGGCTGGTTACCGGCGGGTCACCGGATTCGACAAGTGTCGATCACATCGCGGAGGGTCGAGTACGTCATAAACCAACATCTGGTGACATCAGTTGAAACAGACGAATGCCCCGGACGCTGGGGCGCCCGGGGCACTCGTCCGTGCCGCCAGTCGTCAGCGCACGAAGCGCGGCGGGCTGACGGGGCTCTCGTTCGACAGCCGGTCCAGCGCCGTCACGTGGTACGTGTACCGCGCGCCGGCCTCGGCGGTGACGTCCACCCAGGACTGGGTCGCGCCGGGGGTGGCCCGGACGGTGCCGACCAGGTGGGACGCGTCGGCGAAGCCGCACGCCCCGGCCGGGCCGGTCCCGTCGAACCGGTAGACCGCGTACGACGTGGCCCGGCCCAGCGGGCCCACCCCGTCGGCCGGCTGCCGCCAGCTCAGCCGCACCCCGTCGGCCTGCCGCTGCGCGCCGGTGACCACCGGGGGCAGCAGCGGCTTCGCCGGCAGGTGCGGCATCGCCGGCACCAGGGCGGGGCGCGCGTAGTGCTCGGCGGCGTAGAGGTCGGTCGCCCCGAGCCGGTTCGCCCGCACCTGCACGGCCGAGAAGTGCACGTTGCCCCGCACCTCCGGGTACGCCCGGTTGAGCGTCAGGTGGTCGGACAGCTCGCGCGGGTTCATCCAGAACGACCCGTACGCCGGGTCGCCGCTCTTGTAGTCGGCCTGGCCGATGTAGAGCTGCACGCGGGTGCCGCGCACCGTCTCGGCCCACCACGGCACCAGCCGGGCGTAGTCGGCCGCCGGGTACTGGCCGATGTACCAGTAGAGCTGCGGCACGATGTAGTCGATCCACTCCTGCTTGACCCACTTGCGGGTGTCGGCGGAGATGATGTCGTACGACTGGCTGCCGGTGGTGTCCGAGCCGTTCGGGTCGGCCGAGGCGTTGCGCCAGATGCCGAACGGGCTGACGCCGAACTTCACCCACGGCTTCGCGGCCTTGATCCGGTCGTTCATCTCCCGGATCAGCAGGTCGATGTTGTCCCGCCGCCAGTCGGCCCGGTCGGTGAAGCCCCGGTTGAACTCGGCGAACGTCGCGTCGTCGGGCACCTGGTAGCTGCCGCTCGGGTAGGGGTAGAAGTAGTCGTCGAAGTGCACGCCGTCGACGTTGTACCGGGTGACGGCGTCCATCATGGCGGTCTGGACGAACTCGCGGACCGCCGGGACGCCGGGGTTGTAGTAGAGCCGGCTGCCGGCGACGCCGGCCGGCGGGTACGCGAACGTCCACTCGGGGTGCTGGCGGGCCGGGTGGTCGGGCGCGAGCTGGGTGAGGTCCGCGCCCGCGCCGCCGGGGGCCGGCATGGAGATCCGGTACGGGTTGAACCAGGCGTGGAACTCCAGGTTGCGCTTGTGCGCCTCGTCGACGAGGAACGCCAGCGGGTCCCAGCCCGGGTCCTGCCCGCGCACCCCGGTCAGGTACTCCGACCACGGCTCGTGCGGCGACGGCCAGAACGCGTCGGCGGTGGGCCGGACCTGCACCACCACCGCGTTGTGGTGCAGCCGCTGCGCCAGGTCGAGCCAGCCCAGGTATTCCGCCCGCTGGGCGGCGGCGCGGTCCGGGGCGGTCTGCGACGCCTTGGTCGGCCAGTCGATGTTCACCACCGACGAGATCCACATGGCCCGGAACTGCCGCTTCGGGGTGGCCGGGTCGGTGGTGCAGGAGGCGGTGGCGCCGGCCTGCGTGGCGGTGCCGCCGCCGTTCGTGGCCGCGGCGGCGGCGGTCGGTGGGGCGGCGGCGAGCGTGCCGAGCAGGGCCACGGCCAGCCCGGCGGCTCTGAGCCGAGTTGCCTTCATCCGGTGCGTCCCTTCGGTGGGGCTCGGCGGGCGGGCGCGATGCTTGCTGCGGCAAGAACCGTCGCAGCTAATCCTTCGCTGGTAGGAAATTTTCACACCGGGCGGGCCCGGCGCAAGACCTCCGGCCGGATCGATGCCCTCCCGACCTCGAACCCCGCCCGACGCGCCCCGGGCCGCGTGGCGGACCGTGACCGTATCGACACCCGAAGTCGTGATTCGTGGATCGCCGGGCTGGGTAGCTTGGCCGGTCACCGGCCGCCACGGTGGTGGTCGCACGGTGGGAGGGGTGAGCGCGGTGTCCGTGCTGCGTACCAAACCGATCAAGGACGTGATAGCCCAGGGCGAGGCGGACGGCGAGGACGGCGGCCTCGGCCTCAAGCGCCGCCTCGGCGCGCGTGACCTCACCGGCTTCGGCATCGGCATCGTCATCGGCACCGGCATCTTCACCCTCACCGGCATCGAGGCCCGCGACAGCGCCGGACCCGGCGTGGTGATCTCGTTCGCCATCGCCGGAGTGGTCGCGCTGCTCGCCGCGCTCTGCTACGCCGAGCTGGCCTCCAGCGTGCCGACCGCCGGCAGCGCCTACACCTACGCGTACGCGACGATGGGCGAGATCGTCGCCTGGATCATCGGCTGGGACCTGCTGCTGGAGTTCGCCCTCGGCGCGGCCGTGGTGGCCCGCGGCTGGTCCGGCTACCTCGCCGAACTGCTCGGCCTGCCCACCGCCTGGTTCGGCGAGGAGGGCAGCATCGTCAACGTCGGCGCGATCGCCGTCGTGCTGCTGCTCGGCGTCGTGGCGATCGTCGGCATCCGCGAGTCCGCCCGGGTGACCAACCTGCTCGTGCTGGTCAAGGTGGCCATCTGCGTCTTCATCGTGGTCGCCGGCCTGTTCTTCGTGAAGGCCGCCAACCTCACCCCGTTCATCCCGCCGGCCGAGCCCGCCGGCGCCGGCGACGACGGGATCAAGCAGCCCGTCACCCAGGCCCTGTTCGGGCTGGAGCCGTCCGTGTTCGGGTTCGTCGGCGTGCTCAGCGCCGCCGCCGTGGTCTTCTTCGCGTACACCGGCTTCGAGGCCGTGGCCAACCTCGGCGAGGAGACCCGGCGGCCCAAGCGGGACCTCACCCTCGGCCTGCTCGGCACCCTGCTGATCTCCACCGTGCTCTACATCGGCGTCTCGCTGGTCGTCGTCGGCATGGTCCCCTACACCGAGATCGACCGGGGCGCGCCGATCGCCTCCGCGTTCAACGCGGTCGGGGCCGAGTGGGCCGGCATCCTCGTCTCCATCGCCGCCGTCGCCGGCCTGACCAGCGTGATCCTCGTGGACCTGGTGGCCATGGGCCGGATCGGCTTCGCCATCAGCCGCGACGGGCTGATCCCGCCGTCGGTGGCGAAGGTGCACCCGCGCTGGGGCACCCCGTACCGGATCTCGGCCGTCATGACGGTGGCCGTGGCGCTGCTCGCCGGCTTCCTGCCGCTGTCGGCCCTGGCCGACCTGGTCAGCATCGGCGCGCTCTGCGCGTTCGTGCTGGTCTCGGTGGCCGTGCCGATCCTGCGCCGCAAGCGCCCCGACCTGGAGCGGCCGTTCCGGGTGCCGTTCTCGCCGGTGCTGCCGATCGTCTCCGCGCTGGCCTGCTTCTACCTGATGCTCAACCTGTCGGTGGAGACCTGGATCCGGTTCCTGATCTGGATGGTGCTCGGCGGGATCATCTACTTCGGCTACGGCTACCGCCGCAACCGCCTCGCCCGCAAGGAAGGGCCCCCTGTTAACGCCTGAGGTAGAGAAGGGTCCCCTTCTCACTCGCCCCCACCGGTGCTACGCGCCCGTGGGCGTGGGCGTGAAGCGCAGCAGGTTCCAGGAGACCGCCGGCAGCAGCACCGCGCAGCGACCCCCGTCGAGGGTGGGTGCCGCCAGCTCCCGGGGCGTGACCCGGTCGGGCTCGGCCTCGGTGTTGACGGCGTCCGGGTCGTCCCCGGCGGCGAGGGTCAGGTGGGCCGCTCCGGCCAGGCCGGGCAGGCCGCGCAGGTCCAGGTCGAGGGGGAGGTCGGCGGTGCCCCGGTTGACCGCGAGCACGGTCAGCGCGCCGGTCTCCTCGTCGTGCACCGCCACGGTGTCCAGCACCGGCACGTCGCCATAGCGTTTCGTGGCGTACGTCGGGCAGACCGGCTCGGTGCGCAGCACCGTGCCGCGGGCGTACCGGGCGGTGAGGGCGAACGGGTGGAAGATGCTCTGCCGCCAGGCGGGACCGCCGGTGCGGGTGCGGATCGGGGCGATCACGTTGGCGAGCTGCGCCTGGCAGGCCACCCCGACCCGGTCGGCGTGCCGGAGCAGGGTGATCAGCAGGTCGCCGACGACCACCGCGTCGACGGCCGTGTAGTCGTCCTCGATCAGGGTGGGGGCCTCGACCCAGCCGCGCCGGTCCAGGTCGGCCTGGAGGCGGGACTGGTACCAGACGTTCCACTCGTCGAACGAGATCTTCAGCTTGCGCCGGTGCCGCTGCTTGGCCGCCACGTGGTCGGCGGTGGCCACCACCTCGGCGATGAAGTGGTCCATGTCCACCGCCGAGGCCAGCAGGCTGGCCCGGTCGCCGTCGGCGGGGTCGTAGTAGGTGTGCGCGGAGACGTAGTCCACCAGCTCGTAGGTGTGCTCCAGCACCGTCGCCTCCCAGGAGGCGAACGTCGGCATGCCCCGGCCGGAGCTGCCGCAGGCGACCAGGCTGACCGACGGGTCGATCATCTTCATCGCGCGGGCGGTCTCGGCGGCGAGCCGGCCGTACTCCTCGGCGGTCTTGTGCCCGACCTGCCACGGGCCGTCCAGCTCGTTGCCGAGGCACCACAGCTTCACCCCGTACGGCTGCTCCGCGCCGTGGGAGCGGCGCAGGTCCGACAGTCGGGTGCCGCCGGGGTGGTTCGCGTACTCCAGCAGGTCGCAGGCCTCCTGCACGCCCCGGGTGCCGAGGTTGACGGCCATCATCGGCTCGACGCCGGCCGCCGCCGCCCAGGTCATGAACTCGTCGAGGCCGAAGGCATTGGTCTCGATCGTCTTCCAGGCGAGGTCGAGCCGGCGGGGCCGGTCGGCGACCGGGCCGACGCCGTCCTCCCAGCGGTAGCCGGAGACGAAGTTGCCGCCGGGGTAGCGGACCACGGAGACGCCCAGCTCCCGGGTCAGCTCCAGGACGTCGCCGCGCAGGCCGTGCGGGTCGGCGCTGCGGTGGCCGGGCTCGTAGACCCCGCCGTAGACGCAGCGCCCCAGGTGCTCGACGAAGGAGCCGAAGATTCGGCGGTCGGCCGGGCCGATCGCGAAGGCCGGGTCGATGGTCAGCTTCGCGGTCACCGGGGAATCCGCCTTTCGTCGATGTCCCGTCGGTTCTATAACGTTGTACTCGACGTGTAAAGGGGCGCTCGCGGCACCAGCGCGGAGGTGGCGGTGCGACACCGGCTCAAGGACGTGGCGGAGCGCGCGGGCGTGTCCGTGAAGACCGTCTCCAACGTCGTCAACGGCTACCAGCACGTGCGGCCCGACACCCGGGCCCGCGTCGAGCAGGCCATCGCCGAGCTGCGCTACCGGCCCAACCTGTCGGCGCGAAACCTGCGCAAGGGACGTACCGGGATGATCGCCCTGGCCGTGCCGGAGCTGGACGCCCCCTACTACGCCGAACTGGCCCGGCACGTCGTCACCGCCGCCGCCGAACAGGGCTGGACGGTCCTGATCGGCCGGACCGGCGGCGGCACCGAGCGGGAGCGGGCCGTCGCCGCCGGCATCGGCGGCCACCTCATCGACGGCCTGATCCTCAGCCCGCCGGCGCTCGCCGCCGAGGACCTCGCCAACCTCCACGACGGCACCCCGACGGTGCTGCTCGGCGAGCGCGTCGCCCCCGGCCCCGCCGACCACGTGACGATCGACGACGTGGCCGCCGCCCGCGAGGCCACCGCCCACCTGATCGCCCTCGGCCGTCGCCGCGTCGCCGCGATCGGCGCGCGGCCCACCGCCGAGGGCACCGGCGCCCGGCTCCGCCTCGCCGGCTACGCCGCCGCGCTCGCCGAGGCCGGAATCGCCTACGACGAGCGCCTCGTCGCGTCCGCGCCGGCCTGGCGTCGCGCGGACGGCGCGGCGGCCGTGCGCCACCTGCTCACCTCGGGGGTACGCCCCGACGCCGTCCTCTGCTTCGACGACACCCTCGCCCTCGGTGCCCTGCGGGCGCTGCACGAGGCCGGCCTGCGCGTCCCCGCCGACATGGCGGTGGCCGGCTTCGGCGACATCGAGGACGGCCGTTTCTCCATCCCCACCCTCACCACCGTCGCCCCCGACAAGGAACGCCTCGCGCGGCTGGCCGTCGACCTGCTGGCCGACCGGATCGACAGGGACCGGAGCGGCCCGCCCCGCGCGCTCACCGTCCCCTACCGGCTCGACACCCGGGAGAGCACCCTCGGCCGCTGACCCCGCCCGAGGCGTCTGTTCGTCCACATGCGACAGTCGTGCCGCCGGCTGACGCCGAACAGGGGATGGGCGCGGTGACGGCGAGTCGCGATGATGTGGCGGCACGTGGGGACGAGCAGAAAAGTGGGGGCGAGATGAGCGCCGATTCGAGCTGGGGCGACTACCTGTCCGCTGACACCTCCGTCACGGACGCCGGCATCGCCACCTTCGACCAGCCGGTGGTCGAACCGATCGCGATCGAGCCGGTGCTGCCCGAGCCGGTGGTGGACGCCGTCGAGAGCGAACTGGCCGGGGCGGCTGCCGACCAGGACTGGTCGGCCTGGCATGCCGACAGCGGCGACCAGTGGGCCGACTCGGCGCAGGACTGGGTCGACTACGCCAACGAGAACCTGGCCGCCGGCAACACCGACATCGCCGCCAGCGCCTTCGACACCGCCGCCAACCACGCCGACCTGGCCGGCGGCAACTACGACGTCTCGTTCGACTACGCCGCCCAGGCCGGCACCCACCTGGACACCGCCGTCGCGGAGGTCGCCCCCTACGACACGTACGACGCCGGGACGAGCTTCGACGCCGGCACGAGCTTCGACGTCGCGGAATGAGCTGGGCCGACGACAACGACCCCGGCAGCCGGCCGCAGCCGGCCGTGCTGGCCGCCGAGGCCGGCCGGCTCGCCGCCGGCGCGGAACGCCGGGTCGCCGCCCCGGCGAGCGTGGCCCGGCAGCACCTGCTCCGCGTCATCCGGGACCTCGCCTTCGACCTGCGCGCCGAGCAGCTCAGCCTGCTGGAGGCGGTCCGTGGGTCGAAGCTCGGCGGGGTGACCCTCTCCGCCACCCGGGTGCCCGTCTTCCTGCGGGTCGGTCTCGAAGCCGACGCGGCCGGCACCCGGGTCACCGTCCTGCTGGCCGACCGCTGGGTCGGCAAGGTGGGCCGGAACTGGGGTCTGACCTCCGTCTACGTCGAGCTGTTCGGGTCCGTCCTCAGCGCCGTCGACGGCGTGCTGGGCCGGCTCGACCCGGCCGCCGCCGCCGCGTTCGCGCCCTGGTGGCGGCAGACCGGCCCCGGCGACGTGGCGATCATGCAGAACGCGGCCGGCATCGCCAACCGGGCCCAAGCGGTGCTGTCCCGGCACGCCTCCCGCCTGCTCGACGGGGACGCCGCCACCCCGCGCCGAGCATCGGTCAGCCGCGCCGGCACCGAGACCTTCACCTTCGAGACACCGCAGGCCGTCGCGGAGGTGCCGGCCGAACTGGCCGACGGCATGCTGATGGTCGGCACCCTGGTGGCCAGCCGCCCCGACGGGATGCCACCCCACCTGGTGGCGCAGGTGCAGTCACTGGTCGTCCGGATCGAGGAGCACCTCGCCGCGGTCGCCGGCACCGTCGGGTCGGCCCCGGCCGCCCGGTTCACCGTCGACCCGGCGGACGTGCCGGTGGTGACCTTCCTGCACCAGCAGGCGCGGATCCGGGGCATGCTTCCGGTGCGGACCCTGCGCACCTGCACCACCTGCCGGCTGGAGAAGGTCACCAATCCCGATCTGGAACGGTTGCAGGAACGCACCCGCCGGACGCGGGACCTGGCGAGCAGCATCAGCGCGGTGGTCACCCCGTACGTGCTGGCCGGACGGCTGGTGCAGCTCAACGGCAAGGGGCCCAGTTTCGCCTGCCCGCGCTGTCAGGGCATGGACGCCGACGAGACGGTGGTGACGTACTGCCAGCGGTGCGGCGACCGCCGGGCCGAGACGGCCCTGCGGACCTGCCCGAAGTGCCAGTTCGACTTCCGCAGCCTGCTCGCCGGTGACAGGCCCTGGCAGCCGCGCGCGACGCAACCGACGGGCGTGGCCGCCCCGGCCACCGCCGCCGTCGCCCCGGGCCCCGCCCCGGAGCCCGCGCTGCCGCCGGCACCGCCGGCCCCGACCGTCGCCCCGTCCCCGCCGTCCCCCGGAACGCCCCGACGGGTGGATCCCGAGGCGGAGCAGTGGCCCCGCCCACCGGGGTACGCGCCCGGCTGACCGGCGCCGGGCCACTGGGACCGGGGCAGCCGGGCCGACCGGGTGTCAGCTGAAGAAGCGGGCCAGGTGCGGCGGCTCCGGTGCCGGGTCGTCCGCGCCCAGCGGGGTCAGGTCGGCGAAGATGCTGGCACCGTCGCAGCCCACGTGCAGGGGATGCCAGCGCGGGGTGCCCGGCGGGCGTTGCAGACAGATGCCCTTGACCGTCTGCACGTCCAGCAGCCGCACGTGCGTCGGGTCGGCCACCGCGTTCACGTGCCCCCACCAGGGGCTCATCACGTGCAGCACCCCACCCGGGCGCAGCACCCGGTGGCACTCGTCCACCAGCGGCAGGAAGTCGATCAGGTGCTCCAGGATGTGCACCGCGAACAGCACGTCCACCGAGTCGTCGGCCAGCGGCAGCGACCCAGACAGGTCGGCCACCGCGTCCACCCCCGGGGCGGGGTAGATGTCCAGCCCCAGGTTCTGCGGATACTGCTTGGTGCCGCCGCAGCCCAGGTCCACCACGACCGGTTCGCGGCCGGCGACCCGCACCCGGCCCCAGACGCCGAACACCCCGGCGAGCCGGCCGACCAGCTCCCGCACCAGGCGCAGCTGCGCGGCGTCGGCGACCTCCCCGGTCAGGTGGGCCACGCCCCGGTCGAAGCGCACCCGCACCGCCAGGTCACGCAGCCGGGCGTCGTGGGCCGCCTGATCCGCCCACGCCTCGGCGAGGAACTCGTCGACCGCCCGCAGCCGTTCGGCCGAGGGCGCGGTCAGGGCCGTCGCGACCATGGGCCACCTCCGGTGCGCCCGTACCCGGCTGGGCGGGCGCTACACCCCGACCGGGCAACGTCCCCCGAACGAGGACGAGCCGTCAGCCGGTGATGCGCCGGGCGGCCCGGCCCGCGCCCCGGATCCGCTGCCGGGGCGGCGCGGAAGCCGCCTTCGGCCGCTTGAGGTGGTACCGGTGCAGCTCGCTGCTGCCCGGCTGCGACGGGTCCTCGCTCATCCCGACCAGCTCCCAGCCCTGGTCGCCGGCCCGGTTCAGGTGCGCCAGCGCCGTGTCCCCGTACGGGGTGACGTCGACCATCGAGCCGTCCGGGCCGTACCAGACGAACACCAGCTCCCAGCCGACGTCCGTGCTGGCCGCCTGGCGGCGCCGGACCAACAGCGCGTACTCCCACTTGAGCATGGAGTCATTGTCACCCCGCCGGCCCCGGTCGGCACGCCGTCGGACCTGGCGATCCGTCCGGCGGCGGAACGGTGCGAGCCGCCCGGCGTCAGTCCTCGGTGATCCGGCCGGCGTCCACCCGCACCCGCCGGTTGACGGCGACCGCGTCCAGCATCCGCCGGTCGTGCGTCACCAGCAGCAGCGTCCCCGGGTAGCCGGCCAGCGCCGACTCCAACTGCTCGATGGCCGCCAGGTCCAGGTGGTTCGTCGGCTCGTCGAGCACCAGCAGGTTCACCCCGCGCCCCTGCAACAGCGCCAGCGCCGCCCGGGTCCGCTCGCCCGGCGACAGCGACGCCGCCGTCCGCAGCACGTGATCGGCCCGCAGGCCGAACTTGGCCAGCAGCGTCCGCGCGTCCGCCGGCGACAGCTCCGGTACGGCCAGCCGGAACGCGTCCAGCAGCGGCTGCTCGCCGAGGAACAGCCCCCGGGCCTGGTCGACCTCGCCGACCACCACCCCCGGGCCCAGCGAGGCGTGGCCCGCGTCCAGCGGCAGCCGCCCCAGCAGCGCGGCGAGCAGCGTCGTCTTGCCGGACCCGTTCGCCCCGGTGATCGCCACCCGGTCGGCCCAGTCGATCTGCAGGGTCACCGGGCCGAGGGTGAAGCTTCCCCGGCGTACCACGGCATCGCGCAGCGCGGCCACGACGGCGCCGGCGCGGGGCGCGGCGGCGATCTCCATCCGCAGCTCCCACTCCTTGCGCGGCTCCTCGACCACCTCCAGCCGCTCGATCAGCCGGTCCGTCTGCCGGGCCTTCGCCGCCTGCTTCTCCGACGTCTCGCCCCGGTGGTGCTTCACGTGCTTGTCCCCGTCGGTGGCCTTGCGGCGGGCGTTGCGCACGCCCTTCTCCATCCAGGCCCGCTGGGTGCGGGCGCGGGCCTCCAGCGCGGCCCGGGTGTCGGCGTACTCCTCGAACTCGGCGCGGGCGTGCCGGCGGGCCACCTCCCGCTCCTCCAGGTACGCCGCGTAACCGCCGCCGTAGTGCCGGACGAGCTGCTGGTGCAGGTCCAGCTCCAGCACCCGGGTCACCGTGCGGGTGAGAAACTCGCGGTCGTGGCTGACCAGCACCGTGCCGGCGCGCAGCCCGGTGACGAACCCCTCCAGGCGGTCCAGCCCGGCCAGGTCCAGGTCGTTGGTGGGCTCGTCGAGCAGGAACACGTCGTAGCGGCTGAGCAGCAGCGAGGCCAGCCCGGCGCGGGCCGCCTGACCGCCGGACAGGGCCGTCATCGGGTGGTCCAGGTCGACGGTGAGCCCCAGCTCGGCGGCCACCTGCTCGGCCCGCTCCTCCAGGTCCGCCCCGCCCAGGCCCAGCCAGCGCTCCAGCGCCTCGGCGTACGCGTCGTCGGACCCGGCCGCCCCGGCCGTCAGCGCCTCGGTCGCCGCGTCCAGGGCCGCCTGCGCCGCCGTCACCCCCGTCCGCCGGGCCAGGAAGTCCCGCACGGTCTCCCCGGGCCGGCGCTCCGGCTCCTGCGGCAGGTGCCCGACGGTCGCGGTGGGCGGGCTCAGCGTGACGCTGCCGGCCTCGACGGGCAGCATCCCCGCGAGGGTACGCAGCAGCGTCGACTTGCCCGCCCCGTTCACCCCGACCAGGCCGACCACGTCGCCCGGGGCGACCACCAGGTCCAGCCCGGAGAAGAGCAGCCGCTCGCCGTGCCCGGCCGCAAGATCCTTGACCACCATCGTCGCGCTCATCAGCACCCGAGCCTATCCACCGCGCTACGCGCGTAAGGAAGGGCACCTTGTTAACGCCTTTTGTATAGGAAGGGCCCCTTCCTAACACCTCGTCCGGCTGCAACTTCCTGTGGCGGAACACTCGCGGTCCGGCCGGTGTTGTGCCAGCGTCGGATCAGGTGCCGGCGCGAGACGAGGAGGTGGGTCGATGGACCTTCTGGCGGACTACCGACGGGCGACCATGTTCTTCGAGATGGGTGACGCGTCCGGGGCGGTGCGGCTGCTGGAGCCGATCGTCGAGGCCGAGCCCGGCAACTCCGCGGTGCGGCAGCTGCTGGCCCGCGCCTACTTCCAGACGGCGCAGCTCAACCGCGCCGAGGAGCAGCTGCGCGAGCTGGTCGACCGGGACCCGAGCGACCACTACGCGCACCACGTGCTGGGCCGGACGCTGGAGCGGATGAACCGCCCGGCGGACGCGCTGCGGCACCTGCGCATCGCCGCCGCGATGTACTCGACGAACACCGACTACACGACCGCGCTGCGCCGAGTGGAGAACCGGGTCAGCGGCGGCCACTGACCGCGCCGCCGGGGGAGGGGAAGGCGCCCTTTCCCCGGCGCGCGCCGCCTCCGGCCGGGTATCCCCGCCCGCTGATCAGCGCCCACGCCCGCCGCCGCCGCGCACCAGGGGTGCCGTTACTCTTCGTGACTGCCCCCTGGCCTCAACTGCCATCTCGTTCCCCCTTTGCTCTGCACCTACCGACGCACACCCTTTGCTGACCTGGGAATATGCGGGCCTGGGTGCGAGGAGCTGGACATGGTGGCGCTTACTTTCAGTGGCTGTTGCGCGCGTGGGTGCAGAGCAAAGGGCATGCTGGCGGTGGTGCCGCCGGGCTGGATCGCTCGCGTGGTGTCCCGCCGTGCCGCGGGCCTACCATGGGCTGCCATGGGAGTCGCGCAGGTGGTGGAGGCGGGATGAAGCTCAAGCTGGACCTGCACGAGATCTTCAACAAGGGCCACGACATCGACCGCGCGCTGCGCGGGATCATGGACGAGGCGGTGGCGAAGAAGGCCACCCTCGTCGAGATCATCCCCGGCAAGGGCTCCGGCCAGCTCAAGAAGCGGGTGCTGCGCTTCCTCGACCAGAAGGACGTCAAGCAGCTCTACCACCGGGTGGAGAAGGACTCGAAGAACTTCGGCCGCCTCTTCGTCCACTTCCGCTGGAAGTAGTGCCGGTGTTCCCGCTGGCGGGAACACCCGCAGTCAGGGCTGCCCCCTGACCAACTACGCGCCGGAGTTGTAGAGATCTTGGAGGATTTCGGCCCCTGGAGGGGCCGTTTCGCTCCAAGATCTCCCCATGTTCGGGCCCGCCGCCGACGCGGGCGGACCGGGACGACACGAGGGGTTCGCCGGGGCCCGCCCGCGGAGGGATCAAGCCTGACCGCCCGGAGCGGGCGGGCCCCGGCGAACCCCACCCCGACCAGCAACAAGGGCAGGACCTACAGCGGGTACGTGCGGGCCACCGCGAGCATCTCCGAGCTGTGCGAGCCGACCACCCCGACGTCCGCCGGCCGGGGTCGGAACCCGGGGACGCCGTCCAGCCCGTCGCTGGCGTCCATGGCGCGCAGCGCCGCCGGCCCGGTGCCGCCGGCCAGCACGAGGGTGACCTCGATTCCCTCCGGTGGCGGGGCGTGGAACACGATCCCGAAGCCCCAGGGGGTGCCGGTGGCGCGTCCGCCGGGGACCGCCTGGCCGGCCACCACCGCCGACTCGACCTCGGTCGCGCCGTCGACGTGCAGGGTGAGCAGGCGTACCGGCCGCTGCGGGGTGACCCGCACCCGCACGGTCCGCTGTTCCGTGGACCTGGTGTCGGCGAGGACCTCCAGCTTCGGCGCGGGCAGGTTCGCCGCCTGCGCCGGCCCGGAGCGCAGTTCGGTGTCGCCGAGCCCGGGGAAGTCCGCGACGGTCGTGGCCCCGTCGACGAACTGGGCCGTCCACGGCTGGGGGTCGGTCTCGTGGCTGAGCCAGCGGGCCTGGCCGGTGCCGGCGTCGAGGGCGTACATCAGGTGGGTGGGCACGGGGTGGGCGGCGTCGAAGCGGTCGACGGCGAGCCCGACCCCGGCGAACACCGCCGCCGCGAGCCCGGCGGCGACGGCCGGGAGCGCGCCGGCCCGGCGGGCGCGGGCGGCGACGAGGCCGCGCTGGCCGCCGGCCTCGGGGTGCAGCAGGTCCACGACCGGCAGCGCGGCCAGGCCGAGCAGCACCGCGAACAGCGCGGCGACGCCGCCCATCGCCATGCCGAGCGCCGGGAACAGCAGGACGACGGTCGGCAGCAGGATGACCACGGCGACCGCGCCGGCCGCGGTCGCCGCGACCACGGGCCACGGGCCGTCGATCCGCACGGTGAGCGCGATGAGCCCGGCCGCCGCGCCGGCCAGGGCGGGCAGGGTCGTCAGGTACGCCCCGCCGGGCACCAGCACCGCCAGCACGATGCCGAGTACGGCAAGCCAGCCCAGCCCGCCGATCGCGAGGGCGGCGGGGCCGACGCGGCGGCGGGTCAGGGCGTACCAGGTGAACAGGGTCGCGGCGGCGAGCGCCACCACGGCGAGCCGGTACCAGGTGGGCCGGTACGGGTCGAGCAGCTCGGCGTAGCCGGGCCGGACGGCGGTGACGCCCGCCCAGAGCAGCTGCGCGCCCAGCGGGGCGACGACGATCGGCACCAGGCCCAGCGCGAACCCGGCGGCGAGCCGCCCGTACGTGGTCCGGCCGCGCCGCCGGGCGAGCCAGCCGAGCGCGGCCACGGCCAGCAGGGCGGCGACGGCCAGCGGCAGGACCAGCCAGCCGGGGTAGCGGGCGAGCCCGCCGGGGACGGGGAAGTAGGTGGCGTCGTGCCCGGCGTCGAGGTCCTTGAGGTCGGCCCGACCGAACTCGCGGGCGAGGCCGAGCGCGTTGTCGCCGTGCTGCTGGAGGCTGGCTCGGTCCATGGCGGCGGGGGTGTCCAGCGGCGTGTGGTAGACGGCCCCGCCGTCGATGTAGGCGGAGTTGAGCCCGACGAAGCCGGCCCGGTCGAGGAACGCGGTGAAGTCGGTGTCGTTGGGCAGCGCCCGGTAGATCTCCACGGCGAACGAGGTGCCGACGGGGTGCGGGGCGGCGCGGCCGAACACGTCGACGAGCTTCGCGTTGTCCCGGGACGTCTCGAACATGATCACCGGGCCGGTCGAGCCGCGCGCCTCCAGGTTGAGCACGACCCCGCCGTCGGCGGCGAGCGGATGGTCGGCGGCGAACGCGGACGCCCCGCAGAGGCACGCCTCCTCGGCGTCGGTGAGCACGAACACGACGTCGTTGCGGGGGCGGGGGCCGGCGGCCAGCGCGCGGGCCACCTCCAGGATGGTGGAGGTGCCGGCGGCGTCGTCGTTGCCGCCGGGGCCGGACTGCACCGAGTCGTAGTGGGCGACCAGGAACACCTTGCCGGTGGGGTCGGTGCCGGGCAGCCGGGCGACGACGTTGCGGACCCGGGCCAGGGTCGACCCGGCGGCGGCCCCGCTGAGCTGGCCGGCCTCCCGGGCGACGGTGTCCTGCACCGAGGTCTCCAGGCCGAGGCCGCGCAGCACGCCCTCCAGGTGCGCGCGGACCTGGTCGTTGGCCGGGCTGCCGGCCGGGTGTGGCCGGGCCGCGATCGTCTCCACGGTCCGGTACGCCCGCGCGGCGCTGAACTCGTCGGCGGGGGCGTCGGCGGGGCGCGGGGCGGGGGTGTCCAGGTCGTACGCGACGGTGCCGCCGACGGCGAGCAGGGCGGCGAGCGCGGCGAGGGCGGCGAGCGGGCGGCGGCGGGGGCGGGCCAGCGCCCGGTCGGCGGCGCGGGTGGGGGGCGGTGCGCCCACGGGTACTCCTCGGGGTGGGGCCGGGCCGGGCCTCGGGGTGGTGGGCCAGGGTGGGCACCATCCTGCACCGTCGGGCCCCGCGGCGGGACTCCCCGCGGCACTTGTTCCCTTTGTCCGCGCCGGGTGGTGACCGGCGGCATCCCGTCCGTGCCGGACCCGTCGTGTTGTGTGGGAGCGTTGTCTAATACAGGATCAGCAGGGCACTCGGAAGGAGCCCGACATCACCAGCGATCTCCCGCGTCCCGGTGCGGTGACGCGGCCGCCCCGGGGGGCCGGCTCTGCCGGTTCCTCCGTCGTGCCCCGGGCGTTCCCGGCCGCCGGCGGCCTGGGTCACCACCCGGTGCTGCCGCCCGGCGAGCGGCTGCGGGTGCTGCTGGTCGAGGACGACGAGGGCGACGCCTTCCTGGTCGGCGAGTTGCTCGCCGAGACCAACTCGTCGATCGACCTGCTGGTCGCGACCAGCCTGAGCGAGGCCCGGCAGCGGGTGATGGGCGTCGACTGCGTGCTGCTCGACCTCGGCCTGCCCGACGCGCAGGGGCTGGACGGGCTGCGCCAGGTCCTGGAGATGTCCAGCGGCGCGGCGGTCTGCGTGCTGACCGGGCGCTCCGACGAGCACCTGGGCATCGTCGCGGTCGCCGAGGGCGCGCAGGACTACCTGGTCAAGGGCCAGGTCGACGGGGTGCTGCTGACCCGGGCGCTGCGCTACGCGGTGGAGCGCAAGCGGGCCGACGTCAACGCGCGGCGGCTGCGCGAGGTGGAGCTGCGCCAGGCCGAGTCGGCCCGGTTGGAGCGCGGCCTGCTGCCCCAGCCGCTGATGTCGACCGACGAGGTCGCGGTGCACACGTTCTACCGGCCCGGCCGGCACGCGGCGCTCATCGGCGGCGACTTCTACGACGTGGTGCAGACCCGCCCGGACCGGGTGGACCTGATCGTCGGCGACGTCTGCGGGCACGGCGTGGACGAGGCGGCGCTGGGGGTGGAGCTGCGGGTGGCGTGGCGGGCGCTCGTGCTGGCCGGGGTGCCCGACGACGAGGTGCTGCCGGCCCTGGAGCAGGTGCTGATGAGCGAGCGCCGGCTCCAGGAGATCTTCGCCACCGTGGCGACCGCCCGGCTCGACCTGGCCGGCAACGCCGCCACGGTGCGCCTCGCGGGGCATCCGCCGCCGCTGCTGCTGTCCGGGGGCAAGGTCGCGCCCGTCCCGGCGCCGGGCGGCCTGCTGCTGGGCGTCCGTCCCCGCCGTCCCGTGGCCTTCGACCTGGAGTTCGACACCGATGACTGGTCCCTGTTGATGTACACCGACGGCCTGATCGAGGGGCGCGTCGGCGACGGCGACGAGCGGCTCGACGTCCCCGGCCTGACCGAGCTGCTCGGCGACCGGGACAATCTCGCCGTGCCGCTGGCCGAGCTGCCGGCGTGGCTGGTCGGGCGGGCCGAGCAGATCAACGGTGGCCCGCTCGCCGACGACGTCGCCATGCTCCTGGTCACCCGGGGCGGTGGCCGGTGACGGCACGCACCGCCGGCTGGACCCTGCGCCGCCGGGTCGTCGCGCTGCTCACCGTCGTGGGCGTGCTGCTGGGCGCGTCGGTGGCGGTGGAGATCGCCGTGGCCGCGAAGAACCGCGACTACACCCACTCGGTGCTCGACCGCACCGGCCCGCTGCGCGCCCAGTCGCAGGAGCTGCTCAGCGTGCTGGTCGACCAGGAGACGGCGATCCGGGGGTACGCGCTGACCGGCGACCGCCGGGACCTCGAACCGTACGTGCAGGGCGGCGAGCGCGAGCAGCAACTCTACCGCAGCATGCGCGGCCTGATCGGCGTCTACCCGGGGCTGGCCCGCCAGCTCGACGCGGTCGAGGTGGAGGCGGGCCAGTGGCGCAGCACGGTCGCCGAGCCGGTGATCCGCACCACCGAGGAGCAGGGCACCACCGCCGGGCGGGCGTTGATCACGGAGGACTCCCGGCAGCGCTTCGACGTCATCCGCACGTCGGTGAGCCAGCTCCAGGAGGGCATCCTCGTCGAGCGCGAGAAGGGCGCCGACAACATCTACCGCACCAGCAGCATGCTGGTGCTGCTGCTGGTCGGGGCGGCGATGGTGGTGGCGGTCGCCGGGGCGGTGCTGCTGATCTCGCTGGAGCGGATGGTGGTCCGGCCGCTGACGGGCCTGGCCGAGCAGGTCCGCGAGGTGGCCAGGGGCGACTTCCAGCACCGCATCGCCGGCTCCGGGCCGCCGGAGTTCCTGCGGCTCGCCGACGACGTGGACGCGATGCGCCAGAAGATCGCCAAGGACCTGGCCGAGGTGCGGGAGGCGCGGGAACGCATCGAGTGGGTCAACAGCCAGCTCCAGAAGCAGGCCGAGGAGCTGGTCCGGTCCAACCGGGACCTGGAGCAGTTCGCGTACGTCGCCTCGCACGACCTGCAGGAGCCGCTGCGTAAGGTAGCCAGCTTCTGCCAGCTCCTGCAGCGCCGGTACGCGGGGCAGCTCGACGAGCGCGCCGACCAGTACATCGCGTTCGCCGTGGACGGCGCGCAGCGGATGCAGCGGCTCATCAACGACCTGCTGGCGTTCTCCCGGATCGGGCGGCTCACCACCGGCTTCACCGAGGTCGACCTCAACGGGGTGATGGGCGACGTGGCGGGGCAGACCGAGGCCGCCCGGCAGTACGCCGACGGCGAGCTGACCTGGGACGCGCTGCCGACGATCCGGGGCGAGGAGCCCCTGCTGACGAACCTGCTGGCCAACCTGGTCAGCAACTCGATCAAGTTCCGCCGCCCGGACGTGCCGCCGAGGGTGCACGTCTCCGCGCGGCTGGTGGGCGACGAGTGGGAGATCAGCTGCCAGGACAACGGCATCGGCATCGAGCCGGAGTTCGCGGACAAGATCTTCGTGATCTTCCAGCGGCTGCACTCCAAGGACGCGTACCCGGGCACCGGCATCGGGCTGGCGATCGTGAAGAAGATCGTCGAATACCACGGCGGCCGGGTCTGGGTGGACACCGACACCGCCGAGGGCACCGCGATCCGGTTCACCCTCCCGGCGCTGCCCGAGGACGTGGAGGCGGCCGCGCGGGCCGCCGAGCAGCCGCCGGCCGACGAGGCGACGGGCGACGAGGCAACGACGGGCGACGAGCCGGCGACCGGCGAGGCGACGGCGGCCGGGGCCGACCCCGTGGAGGGCGGCGCGCCGGTCGAGCCGGCCGACGACGGCGGGGCCCGGGTGGAGGTGCCCCGGCCACGCGGCGCGCGGGCGGAGGGGACCGACGGGACCCAGGACAGCGACGGCACGAAGGAGGCGGTGGGATGACCGCGCCCGCAGACGGCAAGAGCCCGATCGAGGTCCTGCTGGTCGAGGACGACCCGGGCGACGTGTTGATGACCCAGGAGGCGTTCGAGGAGCACAAGCTCCGCAACCGGCTGACCGTCGTCTCCGACGGCGCGGAGGCTTTGGCCTACCTGCGCCGGGAGGGCAAGTACGCGGACGCGGTGACGCCGGACCTGATCCTGCTCGACCTGAACCTGCCCCGCCGGGACGGCCGGGAGGTGCTGGAGGAGATAAAGCAGGACGAGCAGCTCTGCCGCATCCCGGTGGTGGTGCTGACCACCTCCCAGGCCGACGAGGACATCCTGCGCAGCTACCAGCTGCACGCGAACGCGTACGTCACGAAGCCGGTCGACTTCGAGCGGTTCATCGCGGTGGTCCGGCAGATCGACGAGTTCTTCGTCAGCGTGGTGAAGTTGCCGCCGCGTGGCTGACCTCACCGACACCCTGACCGACGACGTCGCCGAGCTGCTGCACCGGGCGGCGACGGACGTCGTGCTGCCCCTGTTCCAGCAGCTCGACGACGCCGACGTGACGGAGAAGGCCCCCGGTGACCTGGTCACCGTCGCCGACCAGCGGGCCGAGGAGCTGATCAGCGCCGGGTTGCGCCGGCTGCGCCCCGCTTCGGTGGTGGTCGGCGAGGAGGCGGTCGCCGACGACCCGTCCCTGCTCGGGCATCTGCGCCCCGGCGGGGCCGGCGGGCACCTGAGCGGCGGCGACGTCTGGCTGGTCGACCCCGTCGACGGCACCGCCAACTTCGCCGCCGGCAGGCGCCCGTTCGCGCTGATGGTGGCGCTGCTGACCGGCGGGGAGCAGGTCGGCGCGTGGGTGCTGGACCCGCTGGGCGGGACCCTGGCCGTCGCCCGCGCGGGCCACGGCACGACGGTGAACGGCGCGTCGGTGCGTATCGGCGATGCCGTGCCGCCGCCCGGTGAGCTGCGCGGCACGGCGATGACCCAGTTCCTGCCGCCGAAGCTGCGGCGGCGGGCCGAGGCCGGCGGGGAGCGCATCGGCGCGCTGCTGCCCGGCCAGCACTGCGCCGGTCGGGAATACCTCGACATGCTCGTCGGCGAGCAACAGTTCGTGCTCTTCTGGCGCACCCTGCCGTGGGACCACGCACCCGGGGCGCTGCTGGTCCGCGAGGCCGGCGGGGTGGCCCGCCGGTTCGACGGCAGCGACTACCACCCGGCCGAGGACGCGCCGGGGTTGCTGGTCGCCGCGAACGAGCGGGTGTGGGCCGAGGCCCGCGAGGCATTGATCCTCGACTGAGATCCGTGGGAGCCTCCGCCGGGGCGTCCGCCGCCGTCCGGTCCGGTATCCTGACCGGCGGTCTCCGCCAGCGGGCCGTCGCCCGGCGTCGGTGGGGGCCGCCGCGCACCACCGGGAGCCGGTGGTCGAGGGAAGGGACGCCGCCGTGCCCAGGACCAGCCTCATCCGGCGTCGCGGCCGGGAGCCGCTGACCGTGCTGCTCGTCGCCGTGGCGCTGCTGCTCGGCGTGGGCGCCGTGCCGGCCGCCGCCGAACCCAACGAGGGCGGCACGAAGAAGCTGCGCGAGGCGCTGGAGTCCGCCGCCAAGGGACACATCGAGGCCAAGGCGAAGCTCGACAACTCCAAGCGCCGGCAGCAGCTGCTCACCACCCAGCTCAAGACCGTCGAGACCCGGCTGGTGGGGCTGACCGCGCAGGTCGGCGAGGTGGCCGCGCAGTCGTACCGGCTGGGCCGGATGACCGCGCCGGCGCTGCTCATCCAGTCGGTGTCCCCGGAGGCGTTCCTGAACCGCGCCGTCGAGCTGGACGTGATGGCCCAGCGGGACAGCCGCCGGCTGCGCGAGATGATCGAGACCCGGGACGAGGCGAACCGCGCCAAGATCGCCATCGACGCCGAGGTGCGGGAGCAGCAGAAGCAGCTCGCGGCGCTGGCCAAGAAGAAGCGGGAGGCCGAGACCGCGCTCGCGGCGGTCAGCTCCGGCAGCGGCTCCGGGTTCAGCGGCGGCTCCGCCTCGGCCAAGCCGGCCCCGCGCAACTCCGACGGCAGCTGGCCGTCCGAGTCCTGCTCGGTCAACGACCCGACCACCTCCGGCTGCATCACCCCGCGCACCCTGCACGCCCTCCAGCAGGCCAAGGCCGCCGGCTACAAGCGGTACGTCTCCTGCTACCGCAGCGGCGGCAGCGGCGAGCACCCCAAGGGTCGGGCCTGCGATTTCTCCGCCGCCACCAACGGCTTCAAGGACGAGACGGCCACCGGCGGCGACAAGGCGTACGGCGACAGCCTGGCCAACTACTTCAAGAACAACGCCAGCCGGCTCGGCGTGCTCTACGTGATCTGGTACAGGCAGATCTGGATGCCGAACACCGGGTGGCGGGCGTACAGCGGCAGCGGCAGCCCCGCCGCCGACCACACGAACCATGTTCATCTCTCGATGTACTGACCCGGGGGCCCAGCTTCGCTGCGTACCATCGCGACGGTGAGCAGCTCATCGTCGCCCGCCGCCGTCGCGCAGGCGCGGCCCGCGCCGCCCCCCGCCCGCGCCCTGCCCAACGGTCTCGCCGCGTTCCTGGTCTTCTTCTCCAGCGGGGCGGTGCTCGTGCTGGAGACCGTCGCGCTGCGCCTCGTCGGCCCGTACGTCGGGGTCACCCTGGAGGTGACCAGCTCCGTCATCGGCATCGCGCTGGGCGCGATCGCGTACGGGGCGTGGACGGGCGGCTGGCTGGCCGACCGACGGGACCCGCGCGCCCTGATCGCCCCGGCGCTGGTGCTGGCCGGCATCGCCACGGCCGTCACCCTCCCCGTCGTCCGGTACGCGGGCGAGGTGCTGCGCGGCGGGGCGGCCAGCGCCGTGCTGCTGCTCACCGCGCTCGCCGTGTTCGTGCCGGCGGCGCTGCTCGCGGCGGTCACCCCGCTCGTGGTGAAGCTCCAACTCGCCGACCTGCGCCGCACCGGGCAGGTCGTCGGCCGACTCTCCGGCATCGGCACGCTGGGCGGCATCACGGCCACCCTGCTGACCGGCTTCGTGCTCGTCGCCGCGCTGCCCAGCAGCGTCATCCTGCTCGCCCTCGCCGTGCTGCTCGGCGGCACCGGGCTGGGGCTCGGCGCGTACCTGCACCGGCAGGGGCGGGCGGGGCTGGCCGGGGCGGGGGCGGGGCTGCCCGGCCCGGGCCGGACGAAGGCCGTCCTCGCGGTGCTCGGGCTGGCCGGGGCGGGACTGACCACCGTCGCCCCGAACCCGTGCGACGTGGAGACGGCGTACCACTGCGCGTCGGTGGAGACCGATCCCGGCCGGCCGTCCGGGCGGACGCTGCTGCTCAACTCCGCCCAGCACTCGTACGTCGACCTGGCCGACCCCACCCATTTGGAGTACGCGTACACGCAGTGGATCGGCGCGGCGGCCGACGTGGCCGCCCCCGCCGGGCAACGCCTGGACGCCCTGCACCTGGGCGGCGGCGGCTTCACCGTGCCGCGCTACCTGACCGCCACCCGGCCCGGCACCGACAACGCGGTCTTCGAGATCGACGGCGGCCTCGTCGAGCTGGACCGCCGGGAGCTGGGCGTGCGCCCCGGGCCGGGCCTGCGCATCGAGGCCGGCGACGCCCGGGTGCTGCTCGACGCGGAGCCCGCCGACAGCCGCGACCTGGTGGTCGGCGACGCGTTCGGGCACCTCGTGGTGCCGTGGCACCTCGCCACCCGGGAGATGGCCGCCGGGATCAACCGGGTGCTGCGCCCCGGCGGGATCTACGTGCAGAACGTCATCGACTACCCGCCCGGCCGGTTCGTCCGCAGCGAACTGGCCACCGTCGCCGCCGCGTTCCGGCACGTCGCCCTGGTCGCCCCGCCCGACGCGGTCGCCGGCCGGACCGGCGCGAACTTCCTCATCGTCGCCTCCGACGCGCCGCTGCCGCTGGCTCCGCTCGCGGGCCGGGTCAACGCCCTGCCCGAGGCGGCGATCGTGCTCGCCGGCGACGTGCTGACGTCCTTCGTCGGGGACGCGCTGGTGCTCACCGACGACTACGCCCCCGTGGACCAACTGCTCGCTACCGCCTGAAAGGGTGAAACCCTGACCGATTCTGACCGTGCGGGGTTAGGACGGCGCGGGTCGGGCAAAACCTCCGACCATGGGTGGAGCGGTCCGTAACGGCGCGCAGCTGCTCGGCGAGCGCTACCGGCTCGTCGAGCAGCTCGGCGCGGGCGGCATGTCCGTCGTGTGGCGCGGCTACGACGAGGTGCTGGGCCGGCAGGTCGCGGTGAAGGTGCTCGCCTCCCGGCTGGCCAGCGACCGGGCGTTCCGGCACCGGCTCCGCGCCGAGGCCCAGGCCGCCGCCCGGCTCTGCCACCCCAACATCACCAACGTGTACGACTACGGCGAGTCCGAGCAGGTCGGGCTGACCGTCCCGTACGTCGTCATGGAGCTGGTCGACGGCGGGCCGCTCAGCGCCCGGCTCGGCCGCGACGGGACGCTGCCCTGGCGGGAGGCCGTGACCATCGGCGCTGAGGTCACCTCGGCGCTGGCCACCGCGCACGCCCGGGGCGTGGTGCACCGCGACGTGACCCCGGGCAACGTCATGCTCACCTCCACCGGCGTGAAGGTCGTCGACTTCGGCATCTCGGCGCTGGCCGGGGAGAGCGAGAAGGGCGCGGAGGGCACGCTGCTCGGCACCCCCGCCTACCTGGCCCCGGAGCGGCTGGACAACGGCCAGGTCTCCCCGGCCACCGACGTGTACGCCCTCGGCCTGCTGCTCTACCGGATGCTCACCGGCCGGCTGCCCTGGCAGGCGAGCACCACCACCCAGATGCTGCGCGCCCACATGTACGCCGAGCCCGAGCCGATGCCGGACGTGCCGGGGCTGCCCGTCGAGGTGGCCGGGCTGGTGCACCGCTGCCTGGCCAAGCGCCCCGAGGACCGCCCGGCCACCGCCGAGGTGGCCCGCACCCTCGCCGACGCGGCCGGGATGCTCGCCACGGTTCCGGTGCCGTCCGCGCCGGCCGGGGGCGACCCGGCCCGGCTCGACCCGGACGTGCTCGCCAACGCCGGCACCACGATCCTGCCCTGGTCGACGGAGACCGGCGCGCTGCCCTTTCCCGGCCGCACCCGCGCCCGGCGGGCGGTGGCGCGGCGGCGTCGGGTCGAGGCGGGGGTGGCGGCGGCCGGCCTGGTGGCGGTCACCGCGACGATGTGGGGGCTGACGTCCCGCAGCCCGGCCAGCGGCGGCATCGACCGGCCCATCGAGGCCCGGATGGGGCTGACCGGGCCGCCGCCCTGCGCCGTCGACTACGCGCTGCGCAAGGACTCCGGGAAGGACTTCACCGCCGAGCTGACCCTCACCAACACCTCCGAGCGGGAGCTGCGCGACTGGACGATGAGCTTCGCGTTCCCCGGCCA
Source organism: Micromonospora haikouensis (assembly GCF_900091595.1). Lineage (GTDB taxonomy): Bacteria > Actinomycetota > Actinomycetes > Mycobacteriales > Micromonosporaceae > Micromonospora > Micromonospora haikouensis. The sequence goes on along the minus strand of NZ_FMCW01000004.1, from coordinate 214,609 downwards.
GCAGACCGTGACGAAGACCGACCCGGCCGTACGCCAGCAGGGGCGCACGGTCGAGGTGCGTCCCGCCGCCGGGCAGCCCGCGCTGGCGCCCGGCGCGGCCCGGAAGGTCGCGCTGACCGGCCGGTACACCGGCACGAACCCGCTGCCGCTGGAGTTCCGCCTCGGCGATGCCGAGTGCCGCGTACGCGTCTCCGGCGTCGCCGGGACCGTGCCCACCGTCAAGCCGACCGCCAAGCCGACGAAGGCCCCGGCGAAGCCCACCACGAAGAAGGCCACGGTCGCGAAGGCCGGCGGCCCGGGCGGCGGCGCGAACAGCGGCTCGGGCGGCGGCGCGAAGGCCCAGCCGGACAAGCCCGCGAAGCCCGGCCCGCCCGCCAAGCCCGGTGCGCCCGGCAAGGGCAAGGGGAAGTAGCCCGGCCCGGCTCAACCCGGCGCAGCGCAGCTGGCTCAGGTCAGCTCGGCGAAGCGCTGCACCTGGGCGATGCTGCCCTCCACGATCAGCACGCTGCCCGGGGCGAGGACGGTGCCCGGGTCGGCGTACCGGAACCGCTCGCCGGGCAGCTTCGCCCCGACCACCATCACCCCGTAGCGGTCCGCCGGGGCCAGCTCGCGCAGCGGCCGCCCGACCAGCGCGTCCGGCACCCGCACCTTGGCGATGGCGAAGTCGTCGCCGAACTCGATAAAGTCGAGCATCTTGCTGACGATCAGGTGCGCCACCCGTTCCCCGGTCTCCGCCTCCGGGAAGATCACGTGGCGGGCGCCGACGGAGCCGAGGATCTTCGCGTGCTTCTCCGAGGTGGCCCGCGCCCAGATCTCCGGCACGCCCAGCTCGGTCAGCCCGAGGACGGTCAGCACGCTCGCCTCCACGGACGCGCCGATCGCCACGACCACGCGCGGGAAGTCCGTCACGCCGAGCTGCCGCAGCGCCCCCTCCTCGGTCGCGTCGGCCTGCACCACCCGGTCCAGGTACGGCGACCAGCGCTGCACCCGTTCGCCGTCGCGGTCGATGGCCAGCACCTCGTGGCCGAGCTGGGTCAGCGAGCTGGCCAGGTGGCAGCCGAACCGCCCCAGCCCGATCACCGCGACGCCCCCGCCGTCTGGGTTCCTAGCCGACAATGGGTTGCTCCTCCGGGTAGCGGTACAGCCGTCGTCGGGTGTTCAACGCGATCGCCGACCCGAGGGTGAGCGGCCCGACCCGACCGACGTACATGAGGACGGTCAGCACGATCTGGCCCGGCTCGGCGACGGTCGACGCGACGCCCGAGGAGAGCCCGGTGGTGCTGAACGCCGAGGTCACCTCGAACAGCGCCCGGTGGTAGGCCATCCCCTCCGTGAGCAGCAGCATGAGGACGGTCCCGCCGACCACCAGCGCGACGCTGAGCAGGGCGACGGTCAGGGCCTGCCGCAGGCTGGCGGAGGACACCCGCCGCCGGCCCACGATGACGTCCGGCTCGCCGCGCAGCTCCGCCCAGATGGCGAAGCCGAGCAGGAAGAACGTGGCGACCTTGATCCCGCCCGCCGTGCTGGCGCTGCCGCCGCCGATGAACATCAACGCCACCAGCAGCGGGACGCTCTCCTCGTCCAGCCCCGCCGTGTCGAGGATGGCGAACCCGCCGGTGCGGATCACCGCGCTCTGGGTGAAGGTGGCCAGCACCTTGCCGGCGACGTCGTAGCCGCCGATGGTGCGCGGGTCGGGCCACTCGGCGGCGAGCAGCCCGACGAAGCCGACGACCAGCAGCACCGCGCTGCCCCACACGGTGAGCTTGGTGGCGATCGCCCAGCGGCCCGGCGTCCGCCACTCCCGGGACGCCTCGAACAGCGCGGGGAAGCCCAGCCCGCCGACGATCGTGCCGAACGCGATCGGCAGGCAGATCCACGGGTCCCGCGCGAACCCGACCAGGCTGTCGGAGAAGAGCGCGAAGCCGCCGTTGTTGAACCCCTGCACGGCGTGGAAGAAGCCGTACCAGAGGGCCCGGCCCGGCGGGTAGTCGTAGCCGAGCCAGAACCGGCCGGCGAGCACGGCGGTCATCACCAGCTCGCAGGCGGCCATGGTCCCCGCGATGCGCAGCAGCAGCCCGCGTACGTCGCCGATGCCGAACTCGGCGGTCTCGGCCTGCACCAGCAACCGGTTGCGCAGCCCGAGCTGCCGGGCGACCACGAGCACCACCAGGGTCGCGCCGCTGAGGATGCCGAACCCGCCGACCTGGGTCAGCACGGTGATCATCACCAGCCCGAACCCGTTCCAGTACGTCGGGGTGTCGACCACGGACAGGCCGGTGACGGAGACCGCCGAGGTGGCCGTGAAGAACGCCGTGCTGAACGGGGTGAACCGGTGTGCGTTGGTCGCCGCCGGCAGCATCAGCGCGCCGGTGCCGAGCAGGATCGCCGCCAGGAACCCGAACGGCACCAGCCGCACGGGGTGACGGAGAAACCGGTGCACCAGACAATCTTCCGTTCCCCGCCGACCGTCGGTGCCGAAACGGCCATCTGTCCGTCAACCCGCCCCGGTCTGCTGGGCGCGATCCCTCGACGACAGGAGACGGCGTTGCGACGTACCCTTTCCGCCCTCGGCCTGGCCGGCGCGCTGCTCGCGGCGGCCGTGGCGGTGCCGGCCATGAGCGCCTCGGCGAAGCCGGAGGCCGCCCCCGGTACCGCCCCGGACGCCGTCCCGCCGGCCGCCGCGGACCGGTCCCGGGCCGCCGACCGGCCGCTGGTCATCGGCCACCGGGGCGCGAGCGGCTACCGGCCCGAGCACACCCTGGAGGCGTACCGGCTGGCGATCCGGATGGGCGCCGACTACATCGAGCCGGACCTGGTCCCGACGAAGGACGGCCAGCTCGTCGCCCGGCACGAGAACGAGATCTCCGGTACGACCGACGTGGCGGCCCACCCCGAGTTCGCCACCCGCAAGGCCACCAAGACCATCGACGGGGTGTCGGTGACCGGCTTCACCGAGGACTTCACCCTCGCCGAGCTGAGGACGCTGCGGGCCAAGGAGCGGCTGCCCCAGGTGCGGGTCGCCAACACCGCGTTCGACGGCAAGCTCCCGGTGCCCACCCTCCAGGAGGTCATCGACCTGGCCCGCACCGAGAGCAAGGCCCGGGGCCGCACGATCGGCGTCTACCCCGAGACCAAGCACCCGAGCTACTTCGCCTCGATCGGGCTGCCCCTACGACTTCACCCTCGCCGGCGACCCCCGCACCTACGCCGACCTGGCCACCGCCTCCGGCCTCAAGTGGATCGCCGGGTACGCCGACGGCGTCGGCGCGAACAAGAACCTCATCGTCCCCCGGGACGCCGCCGGCAAGCTGCTCGCCCCCACCGCCCTGATCCGGGACGCTCACCGGCTCAAGCTGGTGGTGCACGCCTGGACGTTCCGGGCCGAGAACCAGTTCCTCCCGGCCGACTTCCGCATCGGCGCCGACCCGAACGCCCGCGGCGACATCACCGCCGAGTACGAGCTGTTCTACGGCCTCGGCCTGGACGGTGTCTTCGCCGACCAGCCGGACACCGCCGTCGCCGCCCGCGCCGGCCTGCCCCGCCACTGACCGAACTCGCACGAACGCGGCCCGCCCCCTCCGCCGGGGGCGGGCCGCGCTGGTGGGGCGTGCCGCGCTGGCCGGGTGCGCTACGGCTGGCCGGGTGCGCTGCGGCTGGCGGTGCGGCCCCCTGTTCTGCCGACTAGGGAGCTGATGTCGTAAATGGATCGGGCCCGCACCGTCACGATCCGAGCGCAAGTGGATCGGGCCCGCACCGTCACGTTCCGAGCGCAAGTGGATCGGGCCCGCACTGCCACGTTCCGGGCGCAGGTTGGTCAGGCCGCGTGACCACACCTGTCACCTGCCGGTGCAGCAGACCTGTCCGACCCGGGTCGAGCAGCTCCGGCTCGGTGCCGAGTCATCTGCGACATCAGCTCCCTAGCCGGCGAGAACAGGGGCCCGAGCCCAGGCGCAGCCCGTCATGTCGGGCAGGTGGGGGTATCGGCGAGGCAGGACACGCCCAGCTCCCCGACATGGAGTCGATCACCGCCGACCGCCGACCGCCGACCGCCGGCAGATGGCAGGTGGCGGTGGCGGGCGGCGACACACCGGCCGGTTGCCGGCGTGGCGATCGGCCCCCGGCACGTGCGGGGCGGCCGTGCTGCCATCGCATGACTGTCCGGGCGGGCCACCCATTCATCGGTACTTGTGTGTTTCCGCCACATGGCTCGTGGGTGACGTCACTTCTAGCGTGATCCGACACATGACGTTAACTTTCTCCGAGTCCTCACGTGGAGTCGAAATGACGGTCCGGACGACGCGGCGGGTGTTCCTCTCCGCCGCCACGATGATGGCCGCGACGCTCGCCGTCACGGCCTGTGGCAGCCCGCAGGACACCGCCTCCGGCGGCGGCGACGGTGCCGCCCCGGTGAAGGTCGGCCTGGTCTACTCCCAGTCGGGAGCGCTGGCCAGCTACGGCAAGCAGTACATCGAGGGGTTCCGGGCCGGGCTCGACTTCGCCACCAGGGGCACCGGCAAGGTCGGCGACCGGGCGATCGAGGTCACCGAGGTCGACGACGCGGGCGACCCGGCGAAGGCGGTGTCGGCGGCTAAGGACCTGATCGGCAAGGGCACGAAGATCATCGCCGGCTCGACGTCGTCGGGCGTGGCCCTCCAGGTGGCCCCGATCGCCGCCCAGAACAAGGTCCTGTTCATCTCCGGCCCGGCCGCCACCGACGCGGTGACCGGGGCGAACCGGTACACGTTCCGCTCGGGGCGGCAGTCCTACCAGGACGTGGTGACCGCGAAGTCGTTCATCGGCGACCCGACCGGCAAGAAGGTCGTCGTGTTCGCCCAGGATGGCGCGTTCGGCGACGCCAACGAGGCCGCCGTCAAGGCCGTCATCGGCGGTGCCGGGGCCACGGTGAGCAGCGTCCGCGCGCCGGCCAGCGCCACCGAGTTCACCCCGTTCGCCAGCCAGATCAGGTCTGCGAAGCCCGACCTGCTCTTCGTCGCCTGGGCCGGCACCACCGCCCCCGCCATGTGGCAGACCCTCGACCAGCAGGGCGTGCTCTCCTCGACCACGGTGGTGACCGGGCTGGACATCCGCGCGTCCTGGCCCACGTTCGGCGCGGCCGGTGCCAAGATCTCCTTCCTGTCGCACTGGTTCGACGGGGCCGCCGACACCGAGGCCGCGAAGGCCGCCAAGGCGAAGGTCCCCGGCGGCACCCTCGACCTGTTCCACCCCGACGGCTTCGCCGCCGCCCAGATGGTCGTGCGCGCGGTCGAGCAGGGTGGCGACGACGTGGACAAGATGATCGCCGGCCTGGAGGGCTGGAGCTTCGAGGGCGTCAAGGGCACCATGACGATCCGCGCCGAGGACCACGCCCTGCTCCAGCCGATGTTCCAGGCGAAGCTGGCCGGCAGCGGCAGCGCGTACACGGCGACCGCGCAGAAGAGCCTGACCGGCGACGAGACCGCGCCGCCGGTCGGCCAGATGAAGGGCTGACCCGTGCTCGCCACCCGCGCCCTGACCTGGCGCATCGGTGAGGTCGCCATCGTCGACGGCGTGCACCTCGACCTGGCGCCCGGCGAGTTCCTCGGCGTGATCGGGCCGAACGGCGCCGGCAAGACCTCCCTGTTCAACCTGATCACCGGCCTGCGCCCGCCGACAGCCGGCCAGGTGCTGCTCGACGGCGAGGACGTCACCGCCCTCCCGCCGCACCGGCGGGCCCGGCGCGGGCTGGGGCGTACGTTCCAGTCGTCGTCGGTGTTCGGGTCGCTCACCGTGCGGGAGAACGTGCGGCTCGCCGTACAGGCGCACCGGGGTGGCTCGATGAAGCTGTGGCGACGGGCGGCGGCCGACCGGGGGGTGGCCGCCGCCGCCGACGCGGCGCTCGACCGGGTCGGCCTGCACCACCGGGGTACGGCGCTCGCCGGCACCCTCGCCCACGGCGAGAAGCGCAAGCTGGAGATCGCCCTGCTGCTCGCCGGGGAGCCCCGGGTGATGCTGCTCGACGAGCCGATGGCCGGCGTCAGCGCCGAGGACGTGCCCGAGCTGGTCGCGGTGATCCGGTCGCTGACCGGCGACAGCGGCCGGTCCGTGCTCATGGTGGAACACCACATGGACGTGATCCTCGAACTGGCCGACCGGATCGCCGTGATGCACCACGGCGCGCTGCTGGCCTGCGACACCCCGGAGACCGTGATGGCCGACGCCACCGTCCAGGAGGCGTACCTGGGGGAGGCACTGTGACGGGCGAACCGGTCCTGACCGTCGCGGACCTGTCGGTGCGCATCGCCGGGCTGCACATCCTCCAAGGGGTGTCGTTCACCGTCGCGCCGACCGGCGTGACCGTGCTGCTCGGGCGCAACGGCGTCGGCAAGACCACCACCCTGCGCGCCGTCCTCGGGTTGACGCCCCGGGGCGGCGAGGCGCGCGGCACCGTGCGGATGGGCGGGCGGGACCTGCTCGACCGCCCCACCCACCGGCTCGTCCGCGCCGGGCTCGGCTATGTGCCGGAGGACCGCGACGTGTTCGCCGGGCTCACCGTCGCCGAGAACCTGCGGCTCGCCGAGCGGCGGGGCACCACCCCGGCGTACGACCGGGTCTTCGCGCTCTTCCCGGAGCTGGACCGGCGCGGACGGCAACGGGCCGGCTCGCTCTCCGGCGGGCAGCAGCAGATGCTCGCGATCGGCCGGGTGCTGCTCAACGACAACCGGCTGCTGCTGGTCGACGAGCCGACCAAGGGGTTGGCGCCGAAGGTGGTGACCGAGGTGGCCGAGGTGCTGGAACGCGTCGCCGAGACGGTGCCGGTGCTGCTGGTCGAGCAGAACCTCGCCGTGGTGCGCCGGCTCGCCACCGACGCCGTGGTGCTCTCCGCCGGCCGGGTCGCCTGGGCCGGCGGCGCGGGCGAGCTGCTGGGCTCGGCGGAGCTGACCCGCTCCCTGCTGGGCGTGGGCTCGGGGGAGGTGCGGGCGTGAACACGATCGTGCTGCTGACGCTGACCGGGCTCGGCCTGGCGGCGCTCTACTTCCTCGTCGCGTCCGGGCTGTCGCTGGTCTTCGGCCTCGCCGACGTGCTCAACTTCGCCCACGGGCTGTTCCTCGGCGTCGGCGCGTACGGGACGTGGTGGGCGGCGGGCAACCTGCCCGGTGCCGGCGGCGAGGGGCTCGGCTTCGTGCTCGCCGTCGCCTTCGGGGTGGCCGCCGGCACGGTCGTCGCCGTGCTCGTCGAGCTGGTGCTGATCCGGCCGCTGTACTCGCGCACCATCGAGCAGGTGCTCGTCACCGTCGGCCTGTCGCTGGCCGGGGTGGCGCTGCTCCAGGCCACCTGGGGCGCGGACGCCCGGCCGTTCCCCCGCCCCGCCTGGACCCGGCAGGTCACCGGGATCCTCGGCGCGCAGGTGCCCAACGGCGGGCTGCTGCTGATCGTCGCCGCCGCCGTGGTGCTGGGGGCGCTGCTGGCGTTCCTGCGCTGGACCCGGTACGGGCTGATCATCCGGGCCGGCGTGGAGAACCGGGAGATGGTCACCGCGCTGGGCATCGACGTGCGCAAGGCGTTCACCCTGGTCTTCGCCATCGGCGGGGCCGCCGCCGCGCTGGCCGGCGCGCTGGGCGGCGTCTACTTCGGCACCGTCTCGCCCGGCCAGGGCGGCTCGCTGCTGATCTTCGCGTTCATCGTGGTGGTGATCGGCGGCATGGGCTCCGTCGTCGGCTCCGCGTACGCGGCCGTCGCCGTCGGCCTGCTGCAACAGTTCGTCAACTACTACGGCGCGTCCGGCGTCGGCGACCTGTGCGTCGTCGCGCTGCTGGCCGTGGTGCTGCTGCTGCGCCCCCAGGGCATCGCCGGAAAGGTGGCTCACGCATGACCGACTCGATGGTCGAGGCGCCCCCGGCGCGGGTGCCGGACGAGCTGACCCCGCACCGGCGGGGCTGGCACGGGCTGCGGCCGTACCTGCCGCTGGTGGCGCTGGCCGTGGCGGCGGTCCTGCCGTACTCGACGCTGGAGCTGCCCGGGATCTTCGAGGGGCCGCTGAACTCGCCCGGCACCCTGCAACTGCTCGCCGTCTGTCTCGTCTTCGGCGGCCTCGCCGCCGGCTACGACCTGCTGTTCGGGCGCACCGGGATGCTCTCCTTCGGGCACGCCCTCTACTTCGCCGCCGGCGTGTACGGCACCGACATCCTGGTCACCCGGGCCGGGCTGCCGCTGTGGCAGGCCGCGCTGCTCACGATCGTCGGCGGGACGATCCTCGCCGGGCTGCTCGGCGCGGTGGCGCTGCGTACGGCCGGGATCGCGTTCGCCATGGTCACCCTCGCCTTCGCGCAGGTCGGGGCGATCCTGGTGGCCCGGGACTTCGGCGGGCTCACCGGCGGCGAGGAGGGGCTGCCGCTGGACGTGTCCGGGCTGCCCGCCGGGCTGGTCGGGGTGGCCAACACCGTCAACCTGTACTGGCTGGCGCTGGCGTACCTGGCCCTGGTGGTGTTCGTCGTGCACCGGGTGTCCGGGTCGCCGACGGGGCGGGTGCTCGCCGGCCTGCGCGACGACGAGCGGCGCATCGGCGTGCTCGGGCTCGACCCGTACCGGTTCAAGCTGGTCGCGTTCACCCTGGCCGGCGGGCTCGCGGCGGGCGGGGGCGTCGTCTACTGCCTGATCGTCGGCGGCGCGTCGCCGCACATCACCTCCAGCGAGCTGACCCTGTCGCTGCTGGTGATGGTGGTGCTCGGCGGCCCTGGCACCCGCTGGGGGCCGGTGCTCGGCGGCGTCGGCTACATGTACCTGGACCACCGGCTCACCGCGTTCGGCAGCAGCGACGCGGTGGAGTCGCTGCCGGCGTTCCTGAGCCGCCCCCTGAGCCAGCCGCTGTTCGTGCTGGGCACGGTGTTCATCCTGGCCGTCTACTTCTTCCCCGGCGGCCTGGCCAGCCTCCGCACCCGCCTCGGCCCGCTGGCCCGCCACCTGCCCGCCCGCCGCAGCCCTTGATCGACGGGGCGGGGGGCCGGGGCTGGTAGGAATGGGGGGTGGATCAGCAGGGACAGGTGCGGGAACGGGCCGAGGCGGTGCTGCGTCGGCTGGCCGGCGACCACGCCCGGCTGCGGGAGGACCAGTGGCGGGCCATCGAGGCGCTGGTGGTGGACCGGCGTCGGGTGCTCTGCGTGCAGCGCACCGGGTGGGGCAAGTCGGCCGTCTACTTCGTGGCCACCGCCCTCCTGCGGGACCGCGACGGGGAGGGCCCACCCGCCGACTCGAAGCCCGCCGACTCCGGAGCCGCCGTCGTCGGGCCGACGGTGATCGTGTCGCCGTTGCTGGCGCTGATGCGCAACCAGGTCGAGGCCGCCGCCCGCGCCGGCATCCGGGCCCGCACCATCAACTCGGCCAACCTCGACGAGTGGGACGCGATCACCGCGGAGATCCACGACGGCGCGGTGGACGTGCTGCTGATCAGCCCCGAGCGGCTCAACAACCCCGACTTCCGGGACGCGGTGCTGCCTCAGCTGGCCGCGACGACCGGGCTGCTCGTCGTCGACGAGGCGCACTGCGTCTCCGACTGGGGGCACGACTTCCGGCCCGACTACCGGCGGCTGCGCACGTTCCTGGCGAACCTGCCGGAGCGTACGCCGGTGCTCGCCACCACGGCCACCGCGAACGCCCGCGTCACGGCCGACGTCGCCGAGCAGCTCGGCGACGCGCTCGTGCTGCGCGGCACGCTGGACCGGGAGTCGCTGCGGCTGGGGGTGCTCGACCTGCCCAGCCCCGCGCACCGGCTCGGCTGGCTCGCCGACCACCTGGACCAACTGCCCGGCTCCGGGATCATCTACACGCTGACCGTGGCGGCGGCCGGCGAGACCGCCGAGTTCCTGCGCTCCCGGGGCTATCCGGTCGCCTCGTACACGGGGCAGGCCGAGGACGCCGACCGGCGGGCCGCCGAGCAGGACCTGCTCGACAACAAGATCAAGGCGCTGGTCGCGACGAGCGCGCTGGGCATGGGCTTCGACAAGCCCGACCTCGGCTTCGTGGTGCACCTGGGCGCGCCGCCGTCGCCGATCGCGTACTACCAGCAGGTCGGCCGCGCCGGCCGCGCCGTCGAACACGCCGAGGTGCTGCTGCTGCCCGGTGCGGAGGACGCGGCCATCTGGCGCTACTTCGCCTCGCTGGCGTTCCCGCCCGAGGAGCAGGTGCGCGCCGTGCTGGCCGCCCTGCACACCGACCGGCCGCTGTCCACCCAGGCGCTCGAACCGATCGTCGACCTGCGCCGGGCCCGCCTCGAACTGATGCTCAAGGTCCTCGACGTGGACGGCGCGGTGCGCCGGGTGCGTGGCGGCTGGCTCGCCACGGGCGAGCCCTGGGCCTACGACGAGGCCCGGTTGCGCCGCGTCGCCCAGGCGCGCACCGCCGAGCAGCAGGCCATGCGCGAGTACGCGACGACGCCCGGCTGCCGCCTGCGGTACCTGCGGGAGTGCCTCGACGACGCCGGGGCGGGCGACTGCGGCCGGTGCGACCGCTGCGCGGGCCCGCTGTTCACCACCGACGTGTCTTCGCCGGCGCTGGGCTCGGCCCAGGGCTTCCTCGGCCGCCCCGGGGTGGACGTCCCGCCGAAGAAGCTGTGGCCGACCGGGTTGGACGCGGTGGGCGTACCCCTGAAGGGCCGGATCCCCCCGGCGGAGCAGGCGCTTTCGGGGCGGGCCGTGGGGCGGCTGTCCGACCTGGGCTGGGGCGGCCGGCTGCGGGAGCTGGTCGGCCCCGGCGCGGCGGACCGGCCGGTCCCCGACGACGTGGCCGGCGCGGTCGTCGAGGTGCTCAAGGCGTGGGCGCACGGCGACGACCCGTGGCCGCGCCGCCCGGTCGGCGTGGTCGCGGTCGGCTCCCGGCGGCGGCCGGAGCTGGTCGGTTCGCTCGCGGAGCGGATCGCCGCCGTGGGCCGGCTGCCGCTGCTCGGCGCGGTCGTGCCCACGGGCGCCGCCGGCCCGGACGGTCCGCGCGGCAACAGCGCCCAGCGGGTACGCGCGCTGCACGACGCCTTCGCCCTGCCGGACGGGCTGGCGGACACGCTCGCCGGGCTGGACGGGCCGGTGCTGCTCGTCGACGACCTGGTCGACACGGGCTGGACGCTGACGACGGTGGCCCGGCTGCTGCGCCGGGCGGGCGCGCCCGACGTGCTCCCCCTGGCGCTGGCCGTCGCCAGCTGACGGGTGCAAGGAAGGGCCCCCTGTTAACGCATTCTGTTGTACAGGGGCCCCCTGCAAACAAAAGTTCCCGGGCGCGGCGGATTGCGACCAGGGCCACGCCGCGCGGTCGCTGACCAGGCTGGGCGGGGCCCGGCGGTACGGTGGTCGGATGACCGATCAGCTTCCCGACGGCGGGGAGCCGCAGCAGCCCGGGTTGCTGGTCGACCGGGGCACGCTGCGGCTCGCGCTGGTCGTCGGCGGGCTGGTGCTCGCGGTCCTGCTCGGGTTCGGCCTCGGGCGGCTCAACCCGCCCCCGGCGGCCGGCGGCTACGCGCTGACCCCGGCCGGCGCGGACCACACCCATGCTCCGGGCACCGGGGCGCACGACCACGGGGGCACCGCCGACGGGAGCGACCCGACGGGTGTCGGCGGCCTCGCGGTCAGCTCCGGCGGCTGGACGCTGGCCCCGCTGGCGGCCGACCTCGCCGCCGGGCGGGCCGGCGAGTTTCGGTTCCAGATCCGGGACGCCCAGGGGCGGCCGGTGACCCGGTTCGCGGTCGTGCACGACAAGCCGATGCACCTGATCGTGGTGCGCCGCGACCTCACCGGCTACCAGCACCTGCACCCGACGATGGCGACGGACGGCACCTGGTCGGTCCCGCTGACCCTGCCGCAGCCGGGCGTCTGGCGGGCGTACGCCGACTTCACGCTGGTCACCGACGACGGCGGGCAGAGCGCCCGGACGTTGGGCACCGACCTGGCCGTCCCGGGGGAGTACGCTCCCCGGCCGCTGCCGGCGGCGGCCCGCACCGCCACCGTGGACGGCTTCGCGGTGAGCTGGTCCGGCGAGCCCGGCATCGGCGTGACCCGGCCGCTGCGGTTCGAGGTGCGCGCCGCCGACGGCGCCGCCGCGCCGCTGGAGCGTTACCTGGGCGCGTACGGGCACCTGGTGGCGTTGCGCGAGGGCGACCTGGGATATCTGCACGTGCACCCGGAGGCGGGGCCGCCGACGGCGGGGGTGAGCTTCCAGGCGACCGTGCCGGGGCCGGGCAGTTACCGGCTCTACCTCGACTTCCAGGTGGCCGGCGTGGTGCGGACGGCCGAGTTCACCCTGAACGTGCCCTGACCCGTGACCCTGCCGGGGCCGGGGCGGCTCAGCAGGGGCGGCTCAGCAGGGGCGGCTCAGCCGGCGCGGCGGACCGGACGGCGGGCCAGGTAGCGGAGCAGGTCGCGGATGTGGTGCTTCTCCTCGGCCGGCACGGCCGGGTCGGCCAGCCGCTGGAGGATGACCCGGACGTCGGCCTCGACCGGCCCCTCGTCACCGCGCCGCCGGGGGACGGGCCCGGAGTCGGGCAGCCCGAGGGCCCGGAAGGCCGCCGTCACGGGCAGGTCGAGTGCGGCGCAGAAGCCGCGCACCTTCGCCAGCTCGGGGTAGTCCTGCCAGTCGCCGGCGAGCCAGCGGAAGACGGTGGACCGGCCCACGCCGGTGTGCGACGCCAGGTCGCTGACGGTCCAGCCCCGTTCCTCGCGGGCGTCGTCGATGGCGCGTCGCACGAAACGCGCGAACGCCATCTGCGGCGAAACCTCTGGCGAAGCCATTCCTGCGCGGTCTTCCTTCGGGCCGGAGCACCGGGCGGTGCCCCCTGAGGGTAGTCCCACGGGTGGCGGAAGCAAGCGTTTGCTCGCCCCCTTCGTCCCGATCGGTGCCGTCCCGGGGCGGCTACCTGCGAATATCCCTCATGTTCTTTCCCGCCGAATGGGAACGTTCCCACGGGAAGCGTATCGGTCGCTGCGGGTGATTGCCGTACGTCAACTAAGCTCGATGCTCGTCCGCCCACCGTCCGTGGCCGTCCGTGACCGCCCGATGAGGAGCAGCATGACCGAGCCGAGCCGTCCGGTGCCGCACCGTCCGGGTGCGGTCAGTCTCTTCTTCGTCGCCAAGGCCGGCGTCTTCGCCGTCGGCTTCTGGGGCTGGCTCGCCTTCCTGGTGCTCCACGTCGACCGGGTGACCGGGGCGCACGTCCTGGCCGCCGCGGGCGCGGTCGCCACGACGCTGGTCGGCGTGGTGCTCGGCGTGCGCCTGGCCCTGCAGCGCAACGCGGCGGTGCGGCACGCCGAGCTCAAGCGGCTCCTGGTCGACATCTCCTGGAACGCCTTCGCCGCCGCCGGAAACGCGGAGACCCCGGCCAAGGTGGTGCCGTTCCCGACGGTGTCGCCCGACGCCGAGCGGCCCGGTGGCCGGGGGCGCGGAGACCGGTTCTCGGCCTTCGACCGCAGCGCCGGCAACGAGCGGCCCCCGGGGCGGGACCGGGGCGGCAGCGGCGACCGCCGCCGCTGAGCGGACCGGCAGGAGAGCGGCCCCGGGCCGGACCGGCGCGGGCCGGGGCCACGGCAAGGCGCGCCGCGGGCCGGCGCGAGAGCGGACCCGGGCCCGGCCCGGCCTGCCCGCTGGGCTTGATCGACTCCATGTCGGCGACATAGCGGTATCCCGACCCGTCGGACCCCGCCATATTCCCGACATAGCGAACGTGGGCCGGGCCCGTGAGCAGGTGCGGGCCGGGGTTCGGCGGCCCCCGGGGGCGCGCCGGGTCAGCCGGTCGGCGGCGTGGCGAGCAGCGTCTCCAGGCGCGGGGTCACCCGCCACTGGTCGACCAGCGCCCGGTAGTCCGCCCGCTGCCCGTCCGTCGGCGGCCCGCCCGCCCGGCGCGCCCGGATCAGCAGGTTCCGGGGCGTGTGCCGGGAGTCGACGAACTCGACCACCTCGGTCCGGTACCCGTGCAGCCGCAGCAGCGCGGCCCGCAGCGAGTCGGTCAGCACGTCCGCGAAGCGCTCGCGCAGGATGCCCTGCCGGGTCAGCAGGTCGTACGGGGCCGGAGCCGGCCGGGTCCGCAACTGGGCGGCGAGGTCGTGGTGGCAGCAGGGCGCGGCGAGCACCCAGCGGGCGTCCCAGCGCACCGCCCGGGCCAGCGCCTCGTCGGTGGCGGTGTCGCACGCGTGCAGGGCCAGCACCAGGTCGGGGGCGGGGTCGACCACCGCGTCGGCGATCGTGCCCGCCACGAAGGTCACCCGGTCGGCCCAGCCGAGCCGCCCGGCCAGCTCGGTGTTGCGCTGCCGCTGGTCCTCCCGCACGTCGACGCCGACCAGCCGCACGTCCAGCCCGCGCTGCGTGAGATACCGGTACGCGGCGAAGGTCAGGTATGCGTTGCCGCAGCCCAGGTCGACCACCCGCAGCGGCCCGGCGAGGTCGTCCGGCAGGGTCGCGGCGAGCGCCCGCAGGAACGCGTCCACCTGCCGGCGCTTCGCCGCCGTGCCGCCGATCTCGGCGAAGATCGGGTCGCCCGGGTCGAGCAGCCACTCCTTGGCCCGGTCGTGCCCGCCCGGCTCGGCGGCGGGCCGGGCGGCGGCGGCCCGGTGCACCTGCGCCTCGCCGGACTTGGTCACGCGGAGCTGGAGCGTCACGTCGGTCGTCTCCACGTGCCAGTTGCCGAACGGCTCGGCCAGCAGGGCGTCCACGGCCGCGCCGGCCTCCGCGCCGGGCGCGAGGTTGCGGGTGTGCGGGCGGGCCCCGTCGGAGGTGGCGAGCTGCAATCTCGGGCCCGCCTTGAGGACGACGGGGCGCAGCTCGGCGCGGACCACCGAGGGGCGGTGCCCCTTGCGGCGGCCGGCGGCGACGGCCCGGGTCAGCGCGGGGTCGAGCAGCAGGGCCCGGACCTCGGTCAGGGCGGCGTCCAGGGGTTCGGGCATCTCTCCATCTTCCTCGCCGGGATTCCCCCGGGCGCGGCGGGCGGCGGCCCCCGGCGGGACGCCAGGCCGATCCCTCGGCGGGACGTCGGGCGGCGATCGACGGGCAGCGGGCCGATCCCTCGGCGGGATATCGGGCGGCGGGCGATCCGTCGGTGGGGCGGCGGTCGGCGGGACGCCGGGTGTGCCGAGTCGCCCCGCCCGGTCGGTCGGCGCCGGAACGCGACATCCCCCGCTCCGGCTGGCCGGAGCGGGGGATGTCGACGGTCGCGCGTGGGTCAGTCGGCGGTCGCCTCGGCGGGCGTACCCGGGCCGGAACCGCCACTGCGGCGGCGTCGGCGGCGGCGGGGCTTGGCCGGATCGCCGTCGGCCGCCGCCGCAACGGGCTCGGCGCCGGACGGCTCGGCGGAGACCACCGCGGTCGGCTCGCCGGCCCCCGCCTCGCCGACCCGGCGGCGACGCCGGCGGCGCGGGGTGCGGGCCTCGCCCTCGGCGGCCTGCTCGGCCGGGACGCCAGCGGCGTCGCCGTCGCTGGCGGGCCGCGCCGGGCGGCGCTCGCCGCGACCACGGGACTCGCCCCGCTCGCCCCGCCGGGGGCCCCGGCCGCCGGACTCGCCGCGCCGGGACCGGCCGCCGAGGTCCTCCTCGACCTCCGCCGACAGCCCGGCCCGGGTCCGCTCCGCCGTCGGCAGGGTGCCGGTGACGTCGCGGGAGATGGCCAGGTCGGTGTAGAGGTGCGGCGAGGTGTGGTAGGTCTCCGGCGGCTCCGGCATCTCCAGCCCGAGCGTCTTGTCGATGATCCGCCAGCGGGGCATGTCGTCCCAGTCGACGAAGGTCACCGCGACGCCCGTGGCGCCGGCCCGGCCGGTGCGGCCGATCCGGTGGGTGTAGGTGTCCTGGTCCTCGGGGCAGTCGTAGTTGATGACGTGGGTGACGCCGCTGACGTCCAGGCCCCGGGCGGCCACGTCGGTGGCGACCAGGATGTCGATCTTGCCGGCCCGGAACGCGCGCAGCGCCCGCTCCCGGGCGCCCTGGCCCAGGTCGCCGTGCACGGCGGCCACGGCGAAGCCGCGGAAGTCGAGATCCTCGGCGACCCGGTCGGCGGCCCGCTTGGTGCGGGTGAAGATCATGGTCAGGCCGCGCCCCTCCGCCTGGAGGATGCGGGCCACGATCTCGATCTTGTTCATCGAGTGGGTGCGGTAGACCAGCTGCTCGGTCTGCGGCGACGGCCCGGTCTCGGCGGTGTGCCCGGCGTGGATCGTCATCGGCTGGCGCAGGAAGCGCCGGGACAGCGTGACGATCGGGTCAGGCATGGTGGCCGAGAAGAGCATGGTCTGCCGGTCCTCCGGCAGCATCGCGAGGATCTTCTCGACGTCGTCGAGGAAGCCCAGGTCGAGCATCCGGTCGGCCTCGTCGAGCACCAGCGCGCGCACCCGGTCGAGGCGCAGGTGCTTCTGCTTCTGCAGGTCCATCAGTCGGCCCGGCGTGCCGACCAGGATCTCGACGCCCTTGCGCAGCGCGTCGATCTGCGGCTCGTACGCCACGCCGCCGTAGATCGGCAGCACCCGGACGCCCCGCGTGCGCCCGGCGGCGTCGAGGTCCTTGGCGACCTGGATGCCCAGCTCGCGGGTGGGGACGACGACGAGGGCCTGCGGCACGCCGTCGCCGCCCTCGGCCGGGGCGAAGACGCGCTCCAGCAGCGGCACGCCGAAGCCGAGGGTCTTGCCGGTGCCGGTCGGTGCCTGGCCGATCATGTCGACGCCGCGCAGCGCGATCGGGATCGCGTACTCCTGGATGGCGAAGGCGCGGGTGATGCCGGCCGCCGCCAGCGCCTCGACGGTCTCCGGTCGGGCGCCGAGCTCGGCGAAGGTGGGTGCCTCCGGGCGGACCGGGGCGGTGGGTGCCAGCTCCTGGCCGGCTGTGGGATCGAAGATCTGATCGCTCATATGGATTTGGGGGTGCCCTCTCGTGGTGCGCCCCTCAGGTCCTCAGGGCGCGGACGGTAGTGGCGCGGGCCACACGGTCGGGGGCGGAGATCGCCGAGCCGGACCGGGCCGCACGCGCGCCGTGGTGCAGGGCTTCGGGTCGGAATCGACCCTTCGCCAGATCGGCGCCCACGGCAACTGCCCCATACTACCTGAGCCGCCCCGGTGTCGTCCCTGTTCAGGACAGGGTCCCCACGTCGGGGTCGGTGATTGTGACCTGGGTCACTTCAGCCCTACCCGATTGCGCCCGCTGCGACGCGTTTCGGATGGGTGGGGAGGTCCGGCCGGCCGACCTGCGCGGTCGGGCCGGCCAGCACCTCTGGCCGCCGGTCTCCCGCAGGGAGATCAGCGAACGGTGAAACCGACCGCCCGGGGCGAGGCCTCGGCGATCTCGACGTAGGCGACCTTGTTGACCGGCACGATGATCCGCCGGCCCTTCTCGTCGGTCAGGGAGAGCGTCCCTTCGTCCTTCGCGAAGGCGTCAGTCACGATCTGCTCGATCTCGGCCGGCGACTGCGCGCTCTCCAGAACCAGCTCGCGCGGCGCGTACTGCACGCCGATCTTGACCTCCACGGTGCCTCCTCAACTGGGGCGAAAAAGCCGCCGTGGGAAGGCTATCCGATCTCACGGCCGGATGTTCAGGCTGACTCACCCTGCAGCGGGAAGCTGGCGATGCCCCGCCAGGACAGCGCCGCCACGAGCGCCTCCGCCTCGGCCTTCGGCACCTGCCGGCCCCCGGCCAGCCAGAACTGCGCCGCCGTCTCCGCCGCGCCGACCAGGCCGGAGGCGAGCAGCTCGGCGTGCGCCCGGCTCACCCCCGTGTCGGAGATGATCGTGTCGGTGATCGCGGCGATGCAGCCCTGCTCCACCCGCTCCACCCGCTGCCGCACGGCCGGGTCGTTGCGCAGGTCGGACTCGAAGACCAGACGGAACGCCTCGCTCTCGTGGTCGACGAAGTCGAAGTACGCGCGGACCGACGCGCTGACGCGTTCCTTGTTGTCGTTGGTGCCCCGCATCGCGTCGTGCACCTTTGCCACGATCGCGTCACAGTGCGTGTCCAGCAGCGCCAGGTAGAGCTCCATCTTGCCCGGGAAGTGCTGATAGAGCACCGGCTTGGAAACCCCCGCCCGCTCGGCGATGTCGTCCATCGCGGCGGCGTGGTATCCCTGCGCGACGAACACCTCCTGCGCCGCCGCGAGCAGCTGCTTGCGCCGCGCGGAGCGGGGCAAACGCGTGGGCCGGCCGGCGGTCTGGGCACCGTTCCCCACAGCCGTCATGGGAACCTCCGAAACTGGTCGTACGAGCCGGCATATCGCCCGAACCGGTCGGGGTCGACGAACCCCGCGCGGAATTGGCCCGCCGCTGTAACTTATCGCCACTGTCACCACACGGTAGCCTCAGCGGGGGCGACCAAGGAGCGCGCGGTGAGTGAAGCAGGGCAACCCGGTGCCGCCACCCCGGGAGAGCACGGCGACGGCACGGGTCAGCAGGACGACCTCGCCCGTTCCGTCAGCGGGTGGGCGCCCTCGGCGACCGGCTGGTCCAGTGGCGGCGACGCCGGCGCGGCGCGGGAGGCGCCGTCCGGCTGGGGCCGCACCGAGCCGCCGTCCGGCTGGGGCGCCTCGTCGCCGCGCCACGGCGACCTGCCGGCCCCCCTGCCCGGCCCGGCCACCCGGGGTGAGCCCCCGACCCGGGTCAACGGCCACCCGCACGTCAACGGCGTGGCCCACCCCGGGGACGAGTCGCGTCCCGGCCGCCCGACGCCGGTCAGCGCGCCGCCCCTGCCGGAGGACGCCGCCTGGGAAACCGACGACGACCGGCTGACCGTCCCCGCGCAGCGCCCGGCCCCCGCCCTGGAGCGCTCGGCCGGCCCGTCGCGCGGCACCGACCCGGACCCCGCCGCGCGGCACTCCTCCGACGACCAGCCGGCCCCCCGCCTGGGCCACTGGCCCGACGGCGACGCCCCGGCGTCCGCGCCCCCCGCCGGTCAGGTGCCGCCGGCCGACGCCGGCTTCGACGCTCCGCGCGGCTTCCCCGCCGACCGGGCCGCCTTCGATCAGGGCGCGACGGCCGGCGGGCCGTACGACTGGGCCCACCGCTTCCCGCCCGAGGGCGACGATCCGCGCGGCTATCCGGCCGACCCCGGCCGTGCCGGCCATCCCGGCGAGCCCGACCGCGGCGGCTATCCCGGCCCTCCCGGCGAGCCCGACCGCGGCGGCTATTCCGGTCCTCCCGGCGAGCCCGACCGTGGGCCGGTCCGGGGGCGTGACGAGAGCGCCGCGCCACCGCCGCCGGGCTGGGCCGGCCCCGACTGGAACCGCCCGAGCTGGGGCGGGGGGTGGGCCCCGCCGTGGTCCCGCGACCAGGCCGAGCCGGCCGGCCGCCGCTCCCGCGACGACGAGGGCGAGCCCGCCCGCCGGTCCCGCGACGACGGGTCGGCCGGGCGTCGCCTGCGCGCCGACGAGGACACCGCCGACCGCCACGCCGGCATCGACGAGCTGGCCGGGCGCCGGGCCCGCGCGGAGGCCGAGCCGGTCGGCCCGGCGCGCGCGGAGACCGAGCAGACCGGTCCGCCGTCACGCGAGGGCCGGGCGGCCGACTGGGCCCCCCCGCCCGGTCGCAGCCACCCGCCGGAGCCGAACCACCCCTACGCCGCCGAGCCGATCCGGCCGTACGAGCCGGTGCGCGCCGAGCCGATCCGCCCGTACCAGCCGGTGCGGGCCGAGCCGATCCGCCCGTACGAGCTGCCCCGTCCCGGGTCCGAGCCGCGTGCCGGGGCCGAACCGGCCGCCCGACCCGCCCCGGACCCGGCCGAGCGCCCCGCCTGGGCCGGTGGCCGCCCCGCGTCCGCCCCGCCCGCTGCCGGGCCCGAGACCTCGGCCGCCGCAGCCGTCGACCCGGCCGAGGTCCGGGCCGCCGCGGCCCGGCCCTTCCGGCTTCGTCCGGTCCCCGAGGACGCCCCGCCCACCGACGCACCCGGCCAACCGCCGACCGCCACCGGTGCCGGGCCGACCGCCGCACCCGCCACGAGCGGGATCGGCCGGCTGGTCCGCACCCCACCCGCGCCCGCCCCGACGAGCGCACCCCCGTACGCGGCCCGCCGATCCGCACCCGACCCGGTGACCCCGGCCGCCCCGGCCGACGGGGGCCGGCAGCCGGACCGCACGGCGGTGCTGCCGCAGCGCGTCCCCGCCGAACCGGACGTGCCCGTCGTGCCGGAGCCGCCAGCCGTGGAGCCCCCCGCCGAGACCCCGGAGCTCGCCCGCATCGCCACCCACCTTCGTCGCGACGACGAGCCCGCCCCGCCGCAGGAGCGGCCCGAGGGGTTCGACGTCAACGCCATCCTCGACGCCGTACGCGGTGTCGCCGGGGTGCGGGACGCGGCCCTGCGCCGCACCCCGGCCGGCGCGCACAGCCTGCGGCTCGACCTCGCCGACGGTGCCGACCCCGCCGAGGTGAGCCGCCAGGTGGCCCGCCTGCTGCAGGAGCGGATGGGGCTGGCCGCCGCCCCGCAGGACGTACCGGGGATGCCGAGCGCCCCGCCGCCGCCCGTGCGTCGTCGCTCCGCCGAGGCACGCCCCGACCTGCGGGGCGCCGCCCCCCGGCCCCCCGAGCGCCGCCCCGCCGACCCCCGGGGAGTCGCCGGCCGGCTGCCGGAGGCCCGACCGCCCGCCGACGTCCCGCCGCCCCGGCTCGACCGCCGGGCCGACCCGGCGGGGGAGCCGCCGCGCCGGCGTCGCCCGGCGACCACGCACCGGGGCCGGGCCGCCGTGGAGGAGCCGGGCCAGGTCAGCGCCGCCCCGGCCGGCCTCGCGACGGGCAGCCCGGCGACGCTCGGCTCCTCGTACTCCGGTGGGCAGATGACCACGACGGAGACCGCGCCGTCGCGACCGCTGGACACCGGCGGCGCGCCGGGGCCCCGCGTGGTGATCGACCACGTCCAGGTCAGCACGTTCGGCCTCGACGCGAACGTCGAGGTCCGCCTCCTCGCCGACCAGGAAACCGCATCCGGGTACGCGACCGGGCCCGCCGTGGACGGCTACGTGCTGCGGCTCTGCGCCGTCGCCGCGGCGGCGGCGGTAGACCGGTTGCTGCGCGGCGGCGAGCAGGAGCCCGACCGGGGCCGGTGCTTCGTCGAGCACGCGGCGGTGGTGCCGTTCGGCAACTGCGAGGTGGCCACGGTGGTGGTGCTGCTGGTCTGCGACGGCTGGGTCGAGCAGCTCGCCGGCTCGGCGCTGGTGGCCGGCGATCCCCGGCAGGCCGTCGTCCGGGCCACCCTGGCGGCCGTCAACCGCCGCCTGGAGGCGCTGCTGGCGTGACCGACGGCGGGCGGGACGCCGGCGGCGCGGGCAGACTTGGTGCCATGAAAGCCGCCATCCTCGGGCCGGACCACCACCTGCCCCCGCACGGGACCCCGCCGCCGTGGCCCGGTCGGGAGGTACGCCTCGACGGCTCCGTCACCTACGTCCGGGACACCCCGGCCACCGCCGCCGGGGCCGAGCCGGCGCTCTACGTCCACGGCCTCGGCGGGTCGTCGCAGAACTGGACCGACCTGGCCGGGCTGCTCGCCGACCGGCTCGACGGCCAGGCCATCGACCTGCCGGGGTTCGGGCACAGCGAGCCGAGCCGGCGCTACACGGTCCCCGCGTTCGCCGAGCACGTGGTCCGCTGGATCGAGCACTCCGGCCGGGGGCCGGTGCACCTGCTCGGCAACTCGCTGGGCGGGGCGGTCTCGGTGCGGGTCGCCGCGCTGCGCCCGGACCTGGTACGCACGCTGACCCTGATCTCCCCGGCGCTGCCCTTCCTGGACTTCCGCCGCTCGTTGCAGGGCCGGATGCTGCCCCTGCTGGCCGTGCCGCGCGGGGAACGGCTCGTCGGCTGGCAGTTGGCCCGGCTGGACCCGAAGGTGATGGCGCAGCAGGTGATGGAGTCCTGCGTGGCCGACCTGACCCGGATCAGCGAGCAGCGCCGGCAGGAGGCGCTGGAGGAGATCCTGCTGCGCTACCAGGCCGCGCACTACGCCTCCGTGTACGTGCGCACCTTCCGCGGCCTGGTCTCCAGCTTCCTGCGTTCGTACCTGCGGGGGCCGGAGTCGCTGTGGCGGCTCGCCGCGGCGGTGCGGGTGCCGACGCTGGTGATCGGCGGGTCCGAGGACCGGCTGGTCGACGTGCGGGTGGCGCCGCAGGCCGCCCGGGTGATCCCGGACAGCCGGCTGTTGATGCTGCGCGGCGTGGGGCACGTGGCCCAGCTGGAGGTGCCCCGCACGGTGGCCCGCGCGGTGCTCGGGTTGCTCGACGAAGTGGCGAACCCCGTGACGGTCCGTGACGTGGCATCCTGACCGGGATGCCCGGATTCCTGCCTCGTCGCGCTTCCCGCCCGAATTCCCCCGCAGCCCCTGCCGTCCGACGGCGTACCCTGCTGTCGGTGGCCGCCCTCGCCGGGTGCGTCCTGGCCGGCGCGGTCCTGCTGACGGCCCGGCCCCCGACAGGCGACGGTCCCCCGACCGACGTCGAGGCGCTGGCCGTCGACCAGGCGGCCCGCACGCCGGCCCCGGCGGGCGGCGTGGCCCTCCCGGCGGCGTCGCCGAGCCCCGGCGGCCCCCCGGCGGCGGCATTCGGCGGTCCCCCGCCCGTCGACACCGGCTCCCCGCCGGCGCCCGGCGCGTCCCCGGTGCTGCGGATCCCGGGGCCCGTGCCGTCGGCCGGCGGGGGCGGCTTCCGGTACGACGACCGCCCCGGCGCGGTGCTCGGCGCGGCCGGCGCGCTGCGCCGCTACCGGGTGGCGGTGGAACGGGAGGCCGGCGAGGACGTGGGCGACTTCGGCACGGCGGTGCAGGAGGCGCTGGCGGGGCCGGGGAGCTGGGTGGACAGCGGCCGGCTGCGGCTGCAACGGGTGCCCGGCGCGGCCCGGCACGACTTCACGGTCTACCTGGCCACGGCCGGCACGGCGGGGCGGATGTGCGCGGCCGGCGGGGTCGACATCCGGGTGGGCGGGCGGCCCTACACCTCCTGCCGCGCGCCCGGGAAAGTGATCATCAACCTGGACCGGTGGCGGCTGTCGGTGCCGCACTTCGTCGACGCCGGGGTGCCGCTGGCGGTCTATCGGACGTACGTGGTGAACCACGAGGTCGGGCACCAGTTGGGGCACGGGCACGAGCGCTGCCCGAAGCCGGGCCGGCCGGCGCCGGTGATGATGCAGCAGACCCTCTTCCTCAACGGCTGCGTGGCCAACCCGTGGCCGTACCGGGACGGCCGCCGCTACGCCGGCCCGCCGCTGTGACCGGGGCGCGGCGCGCCGGGAAAGGCGAGGGCTTTTCGCGCTGAGGGCAGCAAAAGCGCAGTTGAGCGCGTTTTGTCTGTCAGGCTGACGGGGTGACTACCCTCTCCCCATCCGGGGCGTACCGCCCCCGGCGGCCGGGTCGCTCGCGCTCCCGTACGGCGCTCGGCGGCCTGTCCGCCCTGGTCGCCGTCGCCGCCGCCGCGCTCCTGGTCCTCGGCGCGGTGCCGCCGACCGGGCCGGGGGCGGACCCCGGCGGGGCGGGGGCCGGGGCGGGCGACCACCGCGTCGGGGCCGCGCAGGGAGACCGGGCCGACCAGGACGGCCGGGCCGAGCGGGCCGCCCCGGGGCGGTCGGGCGGCTGGCCGACCAGCGGACCCGGCCGGTTCACTGCCGCCGCGGGTCAGTCCCCGGTCCAGGGCACGGGCGGGCCGGTGCGCCGCTACCGGGTGCTCGTCGAGCGGGACACCGGCCAGGACCCGGACGCGTTCGCCGCCGTGGTCGACGAGGCGCTGGGCGACCCGCGCAGCTGGATAGCCTCGGGCGACCTGCGCCTGCAACGGGTGGCCGGGCCCGCCGCCCCCGCCGGCCCGGAGCCCGCCGCCGACCCGGAGGCCGCCGCCGCCCCCTCCGCCGACGCCGCCCCCGACACCCCCGACACCCCCGACGTTTCCGCACCCGAGGCGGATTTCACCGTCTACCTGGCGACCCCCGTCACCTCCGAGCGGATGTGCGCGCTCGGCGGGCTGCGCACCGAGCGGTACACCTCCTGCCGCCTGCCCGGCCAGGTGATCATCAACCTGGCCCGGTGGATGGAGGCGGTCCCGGACTACGGCGCCCCGTTGGACGTCTACCGCGCGTACGTGGTCAACCACGAGGTCGGGCACGAGCTCGGCGAGCTGCACGAAGCCTGCCCGGGGCCGGGCGAGCCCGCGCCGGTGATGCAGCAGCAGACGTACGGCCTCGACGGCTGCGTCGCCAACCCCTGGCCCTACCTCGACGGCAAGCGGTACGCGGGGGAGCCGACCCCGGGCACCTGAGTTATTCCCGCTCCCGCATGTCGGGCGGGTGTCCCTGCTCATGGCCGATCGGCGGTTCGGCGAGCGACAATGGCTCGTCACCCACGCCGATCCCGGGGAGTCCACCGTGTCGTTGCCCCCGCTCGTCGAGCCCGCCGCCGAGCTGACCGTTGACGAGATCCGCCGCTACTCGCGCCACCTGATCATCCCCGACGTCGGGGTCGAGGGGCAGAAGCGGCTGAAGAACGCCCGGGTGCTCTGTGTGGGCGCCGGCGGTCTCGGCTCGCCGGCCTTGCTCTACCTGGCCGCGGCGGGCGTCGGGACGCTCGGCATCATCGACTTCGACACCGTCGACGAGTCCAACCTCCAGCGGCAGGTCATCCACGGCGTCTCCGACGTCGGCCGGTCCAAGGCCGAGTCCGCCGCCGCGTCGATCCGCGAGATCAACCCGCTGGTCAACGTGGAGATCCACAACACCGCGCTGGACCGCGACAACGTGCGGGAAATCTTCTCCGGCTACGACCTGATCGTCGACGGCACCGACAACTTCGCCACCCGCTACATGGTCAACGACGCGGCGGTGCTGCTCGGCAAGCCGTACGTCTGGGGGTCGATCTACCGGTTCGACGGCCAGGCGTCGGTGTTCTGGGCCGAGCACGGCCCCTGCTACCGCTGCCTCTACCCGGAGCCCCCGCCGCCCGGCATGGTCCCCTCCTGCGCCGAGGGCGGCGTGCTCGGCGTGCTCTGCGCGTCGATCGGCTCGATCCAGGTCAACGAGGCGATCAAGCTGCTCGCCGGCATCGGTGAGCCGCTGGTCGGCCGGCTGATGGTCTACGACGCCCTGGAGATGAGCTACCGCAAGATCAAGGTCCGGAAGGACCCGAACTGCGTGCTCTGCGGCGAGAACCCGACGGTCACCGACCTGTTGGAGGACTACGAGGACTTCTGCGGCGCGGTCTCCGAGGAGGCCCAGGAGGCGGTGGTCGACGCGACCATCACCGCGGCCGAGCTGAAGGAGTGGCAGGACGCCGGCAAGGACATCTTCCTCGTCGACGTCCGCGAGCCCGCCGAGTATGAGATCGTCCGGATCCCCGGCTCGACGCTCATCCCCAAGGGCGAGATCATCTCCGGCGAGGCGCTGGCGAAGCTGCCGCAGGACAGGCAGATCGTGCTGCACTGCAAGTCCGGCGTCCGCTCCGCCGAGGCGCTCGCCGCGCTCAAGGCGGCCGGCTTCCGCGACGCGGTGCACGTCCAGGGCGGCGTCCTGTCCTGGATCAAGCAGATCGACCCCTCGCTCCCCGCGTACTGAGCACGACCGGGCTGAGTGCAAGGAAGGGCCCCTTCTTAACGCTTTCGGCAGAGAAGGGGCCCCTTCTCACACCCACCCGCCGGTCGGCGGCACCTGCTCGCCCACCGTTGGCACCTGCTCGCCCAGTGTCGCCCGGCCGACCATCCGAGGTGGGATCGCGTTTGCGTCGGTAGCGTTCCTGCCGTGGTCGACTTGGACGCCGCGATCGGGTTCGTGGTGGCGCACGGTGACGCGGTGGAACGGGCCCGGCTGTCCTGGCTGCGGGCCGGCGCGGCACCGTCGCCGGAACTGCTCGACAGCGCCGAGGTGGGGCAGACTCCCACCGGCGGCTGGCCCGCCGTCTGGGGCGCCGACGTCGCCTCGGTCGACGCCACCTGCTTCCGCCTCGCCGAGCTGGACGACCTCGGTGCTCTCGGCCGGCCCGCCGCCCGCCGGGCGCTGGACTGGTTGGCGTCCCGGCAGCAGGCCGACGGCGGCTGGGAGGAGGATCCCGCCCTCGCCGACGACGCCCCCTGGTGGGCCAGGCCCGGCGACCCCGAGGCGCGGCTGTACCTGACCGCCACCGTCACCTTCTGGCTCACCGTCGCCGACCTGGACGCGCGGCACGCCGCGCCCGGCCGCCGCGCGGCACACTCACCCGACCCCCGCTGGCCGGCCGGACCACCCGACCAGGCCGCCGGAGCGTACGCCGGCAGCGCCTACCAGGGCGTGGTGCAGACCGCCGTTCAGGCCCTCGCCGGGCAGCTCCAGCCGGACGGCACCTTCCCGTCGTACCTGGCCGTCGGCTGGCTCAGCGCGGCGGTCTTCCACCAGCAGGAACTGTTCTACGAGTCGGCCCGGATCCAGGTGTCGCTGGCCGACCGGATGCCGAAGCTCTCCCCGGCCAACGCGGCGTCGCTGGCCGCCGCCCTGCGGCGGGTCGGCGTCGACGAGCAGCACTGGACGCTGGTCGCGGCCCGCCGCCGGTTGGCCGAGACCCAGCGCAGCGACGGCGGCTGGGAGAGCGACGACGGCCACCAGTTCGACGTGCACACCACCCTGGCGGCGATCCGCGCCTGCCGCTGACCGGCCCGCCGCCTGCCTCGGGCTCCGCCCAGCGGGGTGAGAAGGGAACCCCTCTCTACCGTATGCGTTAACAAGGGGCCCCTCCTTACACCTACCCCCGCAGGTGGCCGTCGCCCGTCACCACGTACTTCGTGCTCGTCAGCTCCGGCAGGCCCATCGGCCCCCGGGCGTGCAGCTTCTGCGTCGAGATGCCGATCTCCGCGCCGAAGCCGAACTCGCCGCCGTCGGTGAACCGGGTCGAGGCGTTGACCATCACCGCCGCCGCGTCGACTCGGGCCACGAACTCGCGGGCCGCCGACTGGGAGTCGGTGACGATCGCCTCGGTGTGCCCCGTGCCGTACCGGCGGATGTGCGCCACCGCCGCGTCGAGCGAGTCGACGACGGCGACGGAGATGTCCGCCGACAGGTATTCCGTGGCGAAGTCCTCGTCGGTCGCCGGCACCACCGCCGACGAGTACGCGGCGACCTCCGGCGAGCCGTGCACCGTCACCCCGGCCTCGGCGAACGCGGCCAGCACCGCCGGCAGGAACGCGTCCGCGACGGAGGCGTGCACCAGCAGCGACTCGGCGGTGTTGCAGGTCGACAGGCGCTGGGTCTTGGCGTTCAGGGTGATCGCGACGGCCTTGGCGAGGTCGGCGGCGGCGTCGACGTACACGTGGCAGTTGCCGACCCCCGTCTCGATCACCGGCACCGTCGACTCCTCCACGACGGTGCGGATCAGCGACGCCCCGCCGCGCGGGATCAGCACGTCGACCAGGCCGCGCGCCCGCATCAGCTCCTTGACCGAGTCGCGGGAGCTGGCGTCGAGCAGCTGCACGGCGTCCGCCGGCAGGCCGGCCGAGGCGACCGCGTCGCGCAGCACCGCCACCAGGGCCGCGTTGGAGTGCGCCGCCGAGCCGGAGCCGCGCAGCAGCGCCGCGTTGCCCGACTTCAGGCAGATCCCGGCGGCGTCCACGGTCACGTTCGGGCGGGCCTCGTAGATGATCCCGACCACCCCGAACGGCACCCGGACCTGCCGCAGCTCCAGCCCGTTGGGCAGGGTCGAGCCGCGTACCACCTCGCCGACCGGGTCGGGCAGCGCGGCCATCTCGCGCAGCGCCTCGGCGATGCCCGCCACCCGCGCGGCGTCGAGCGCGAGCCGGTCCAGGATGGCCGCGCTCAGCCCGGCCTCCCGCCCGGCCGCCAGGTCCGCCGCGTTCGCGGTCACGATCTCGGGGGTACGCGCGACCAGCGCGTCGGCCATCGCCACCAGTGCGGCGTCCTTGGTGGTGCGCGTGGCGACCGCCAGGGCCTCCGCCGCGCCCCGGGCCCGCCTGGCCTGCTCGACGACGCTCATCCAGCTCACTCCTCACGGTGTTAGGAAGGGACCCCTGTACAACAGAATGCGTTAACAGGGGGCCCCTGCTTACAGCAGCACCAGGTCGTCGCGGTGGACGACCTCACGTTCGTACGCCGGCCCGAGCGCAGCCGCCAGCTCGCCCGTCGAGCGGCCGAGCAGCCCCGGCAGCTCCACGGCGTCGTAGTTGACCAGCCCCCGGGCCACCGGCGCGCCCCCCGCGTCGACCAGGTCGACGGGGTCGCCGGCGGTGAACGCCCCGTCGACGGCGGTGATCCCGGCCGGCAGCAGCGACTTGCGCCGCCCCACCACGGCGGCCACCGCGCCCGCGTCGAGGTGCAGCCGGCCGCGCGGGGTGGTGGCGTGGGCCAGCCAGAACAGCCGGGCGGTCGGGCGTCTGCGCTCGGCGTGGAACAGGGTGCCGACCTCGTCGCCGGCCAGCGCGGCGGCGGCCAGTCCGGCGGCGGTGAGCACCACGGGGATGCCGAAGCCGGTGGCGATCCGGGCCGCCTCGACCTTGGTGACCATGCCGCCGGTGCCGACGCCGGCCCGCCCGGCCCCGCCGATCTGCACGCCGGCCAGGTCGCGTTCGTCGCGGACGTCGGTGATCCGGGTCGACTCGGGCCGGGCCGGGTCGCCGGTCCAGAGGGCGTCGACGTCGGAGAGCAGCACCAGCAGCTCGGCGTGGACGAGGGCGGCGACGAGGGCGGCGAGCCGGTCGTTGTCGCCGAACCGGATCTCCTCGGTGGCGACGGTGTCGTTCTCGTTGACGATCGGCACGGCCCGCAGGTCGAGCAGCTTGCGCAGCGTCCGGTACGCGTTGCGGTAGTGCGCCCGGCGGGTCACGTCGTCGACGGTGAGCAGCACCTGCCCGACGGTGAGGCGGTGCCGGGCGAAGCCGGCCGCGTACCGGCCGATGAGCAGGCCCTGGCCGACGCTGGCGGCGGCCTGCTGGGTGGCCAGGTCGCGCGGGCGGCGGCTGAGCCCGAGCGGGGCGAGCCCGGCGGCGATCGCGCCGGAGGAGACCAGCACCACCTCGCGGCCGTCGGCGGCGAGCCGGGCGAGGGTGTCGACGAGCGCGTCGACGCGGGCGTCGTCGAGGCCCCCGGACGCGGTGGTCAGCGAGGACGAGCCGATCTTGACGACGACCCGCCGGGCCGAGGTGACTGCGAGACGCACCCGCCCATTCTGCGCGGTCGGGTCGGCGGGGCCCGGCGGCGTTCCCATATCGTGGCAGCTCGTGACACCTGCGGAGTACGTCGAGGCGGTCCTGGAGCTGGTCGAGCGCATCCCGCCGGGGCGGGTGATGTCGTACGGCGCGGTCGCCGACGCGCTGGCCGAGCGCTCGGGGCGGGCGTCGGCGCGGCTGGTCGGCTCGATCATGGCCCGGCACGGGGGCGGGGTGCCGTGGCACCGGGTGGTCACCTCGGCGGGCCGGCTGCCGCCCGGTCACGAGGTCGAGGCGCGGGCCCGGCTGCGCGCCGAGGGCGCCCCGCTGGGCGGGACGGGGGTGGACATGGCCGCGGCGGCCTGGTCGCCGGAAGAGGGGATGTGACCGCGACCATAACGTGAGTAACATTCGGCGTCATGACGCTGCCGCCCGCCGGACCCGGGACGCCGCCCGCGGCCCAGGCGCCGGAGCCCGGCGCGGGCGGGGCCGCTCCGCAGTCCGGCGGCCACGTCCTGCCCCGCCGGGTGCACGCCGGCTACGCCCTCGGCTCCCTGGTCACCGGGGCGTTCGGCACCGTGCCGGGGCTGCTGCTCCTGCCCTACCTGACCGACACCCTCGGCGTCGCAGCCGGGGTGGCCGCCCTGCTGGTGCTCCTGCCGAAGGCGTGGGACGTGCTGGTCAACCCCGTCGCCGGGCGGATCTCCGACCGGACCAGGTCGCGCTGGGGAGCCCGCCGGCCGTACCTGCTGCTCGGCGGCCTCGCCCTCGCCGCGCTGTTCGCCGCGATCTTCGCCGCCCCGTTCGGCGTCGGCCCGGCCGCCGGGGCGTACGTCGCCCTCGCCTTCCTCGCCACGGCGACCGCGTTCGCGTTCTTCCAGGTCCCCTACGTGGCGATGCCCGCCGAGCTGACCGACGACTACGCCGAACGTACCCGGCTGATGAGCTGGCGGATCGCGGTGCTGGCGGTGGCCATCCTGGTCTCCGGCGCGGTGGCCCCCGCCGTGGTGACCGCCGGCGGCGACGGCGTCGCCGGGCACCGCTGGATGGGCCTGTTCGTCGCCGCGCTGATCGTGCTCGGCACCCTCGGCGCGTTCCTCGGCACCCGGGGCGCGCCCACCGGTACGGTCGGCGAGAGCGAGCCGACGCTGCGCGCCCAGCTCGCCGTCGCCGCCCGCAACCGGCCGTTCCGGGCGCTGCTGGTCTGCTTCGTGATCCAGTCCGCCGGGGTCGCCACCATCCTGGCCGGGGTCAGCTACTTCGCCGACCAGGTGCTGCGCGACCCGACCACCGGCCCCACCGTGCTGTTCGCCTGCTTCGTCGGGCCGGCGCTGCTGGTGATGCCGCTGTGGACCCGCGTCGGCGCGCGGGTCGGCAAGCGGTCCGCGCTGGTCGCCGCGTCCGCGCTGCTCACGGCGGGTGCCGCCGGCCTGGTCGCCGCGCCGGTGCTGCCGGCCGTCGCGGTCTACCTCGTGGTCGCGGTCATCGGCGTCGGGTACGCCGGCCAGCAGGTCTTCGCGCTGGCCATGCTGCCCGACTGCATCGCGTACGACACGGCGCGCACCGGCCGCCGGCAGGCCGGCGTGTTCACCGGCCTGTGGACGGCGGGGGAGACCCTCGGCCTCGCCCTCGGCCCCGGCATCTACGGGCTGGTGCTCCAGCTCAGCGGGTACGTCTCCTCCGACACCGGCACGGCGGCAGCGCAGTCCGACGCGGCCCGCCTCGGCGTGCTGCTGGGCTTCACGGTGCTGCCGGCCCTGCTGGTCGGCCCGCCCCTGCTCCTGCTGCGCCACTACACGCTCACCCGGGACGACCTGCTGACCGTCGCCACCGGCCACCACGAGACCGGCCACCATGAGAGGAACGTCACCGCCGCATGAGCGACGACCAGGACAACGGCCAGGACACCGGCCGGGCGCTGCCGGAGCGCGGGCTGCCGGCCGAGCGGGTGCTCGGCGACATCGGGGCGCTGCGCGCGGGGGATCGGCCCACCCACGGGGGGCGGCTCTTCGCGTACGTCTACGACCCGGCCGTGCCCGGCCTGGACGAGCTGGCCGCCGCCGCCCACGCGAGCAGCGCGCACGTCAACGGCCTCGACCCGACGGCGTTCCCGTCGCTGCTGGCGATGGAGAACGCGCTGGTCGGGGCGGCGTCCCGGCTGCTCGGCGGCGGCGCCGGCACGGGCGCGCCGGACGTCGTCGGCAGCGTCACCAGCGGCGGCACCGAGTCGCTGATCCTCGCCGTGAAGGCCGCCCGCGACGCCCGCCCCGACGTCGCCGCGCCCCGCATCGCCGTGCCGGTGACCGCCCACGCGGCGTTCGCCAAGGCCGCCCACTACCTGCGGGTCGTCCTCGACCCGGTGCCCGTCGACCCGGTGACCCTGCGGCCGTCCGCCGCCGCCGTGGCCGCCGCGATCGGCCCCGACACGGTGCTGGTGGCCTGCTCCGCCCCCTCGTACGCGCACGGCGTCGTCGACCCCGTCGCCGAGATCGCGGCGGTGGCCGCCGAGGCCGGGGTGCGCTGCCACGTCGACGCCTGCTTCGGCGGCTGGACGCTGCCCTGGCTGCGCCGCCTCGGCGAGCCGGTGCCGCCGTTCGACTTCACCGTCGCCGGGGTCACCTCGATCTCCGTCGACCTGCACAAGTACGCGTACGCCCCGAAGGGCGTCTCCGTGCTGCTGCACCGCACCCCGGCGCTGCGCGCCCCGCAGTTCTTCGCGTACGCCGACTGGCCCGGCTACACGATGGTCAACCCGGTGATCGCCTCCACCCGCTCGGGCGGCCCGATCGCCGCCGCGTACGCCACGCTGCGCCACCTCGGCGAGGACGGCTACCTGCGGCTGGCGGCGGCGACCCGCGACGCCGTGGCCGGCCTCGCCGACGCGGTACGCGGCACCGACGGGCTGCGGCTGCTGGCCGAGCCCGAGTCGACGGTGGTCTGCTTCACCTCCACCGACCCGACGCTGGACCTGTTCGTGCTGGTCGACGAGCTGACCGCGCGCGGCTGGCACACCCAGCCCCAACTCTCGTACGCCGACCTGCCGGCCAGCGTGCACCTCACCGTGACCGCCGCGGTGGCCCCCCGGGTGGCGGAGTTCGGCCCCGACCTGGCCGACGCGGCGGCGGCGGCCCGCGCCGCCGGCCCGGTGAAGCTGCCCGCCGAGCTGACCGCGCTCGCGGCGACCCTGACCCCGGACGCGCTCACCCCGGAACTGGTCGCCGGCTTGGCCGCCGCCCTCGGCCTCGGCGGGCCGGGTGCCGGCCTCGACGGCACGGCGGCGGACGGTGCGGGCGGCTTCGCGCCGGACGCCACCGTCAACGCCCTGCTCGACGCCGCCCCGCCGGCCCTGCGGGAGCGGCTGCTGGTCGAGTTCGTCGGCCTGCTGCAACGCCCCACGTACTGAGCTGCCCCTGCGCCGCCGCCCCGAGCTGTCCCGTTCGGGGCGGGCGGCGGCTGTGGTTGACTGGCGCGGGAGAGAGGAGGCGGTCGTGCAGCTGCCGGCAGTGCTCGGGGAGCCGATCCGGTTCGTGCTGAACTGGGGCCGCCGCTACTCGCTGTGGGTGTTCAACTTCGGCCTCGCCTGCTGCGCGATCGAGTTCATCGCCACCAGCATGGGCCGGCACGACTTCATCCGGCTCGGGGTGATCCCGTTCGCCCACGGCCCGCGCCAGGCCGACCTCATGGTGGTCTCCGGCACGGTCACCGACAAGATGGCCCCGGCGATCAAGCGGCTCTACGACCAGATGCCCGAGCCGAAGTACGTCATTTCCTTCGGCGCGTGCTCCAACTGCGGCGGCCCCTACTGGGACTCGTACTCGGTGACCAAGGGCGTCGACCAGCTCATCCCCGTCGACGTGTACGTGCCCGGCTGCCCGCCCCGCCCGGAGGCGCTGCTGCACGGCATCCTGCGCCTGCAGGAGAAGATCGCCGCCGAGCAGTCCGGCATCGGCGGCGTCCCCCGCCCCGACCCCCTGGCCTCCCCGGCCGACGCCGCTCCCGCCGCCGCCCGGCCGCCCCGCCCGGTGGACTCGCTGACGGCCCCGCCGATCCGCCGGCCCACCACCCCCTGAAGCCACCTCGCGACAGGGGCGCTCCCGGGGGTGGTGGGCGGGGGGTCAGCCGGTCACTGCGGGGCCAGGGTGAACGTGGCGACGTTGTCCCCCGGGGTCGCGTCGGGGCTCACCCCGAACCACGCGGTCCACAGTTCCAGGGTGACGTCCCGGGCGCTGGTGGGGGCGCTGAAGACCACGTCGAAGGCGCGCTCCTCGCCCGGCATCATCCGCGTTCCCGGCACCAGGGTCTCGTCCGAGTACGCCGGGCCGGACGTCGGATCGGTGCCTTCGATCACCACGCCAGCCGGGAGGTTGGTGGCCTTGAGGTAGAGGCTGCTGTGCGGGGCGTCGCCGGCGTACCGGACCCGCACCGGGAGCCGGTAGCTGCCGTAGGGGTCGACGGTGACCGGGCCGGTCACGTCGATCGCCGCGTCCGGGCGGGCGTCCTGGACGTACGGGACCGGACGGGGGCGGGTCAGCGACCCGGTGGTGGACCGGAACTGGGCGCCGAACGATGTGCTGACGCTCGCCCCGGCGGCCGAGAAGACGTCGAGCACACCCCCGGTGGCCGACATCGGGTAGGCGCGCGGGGTGGCCAGCACGTGGAAGCCGACGGAGAAGCTGCGGCTCTCGCCCGGCGCGAGGTCGCCGCCGCCACCCGGGACGGCGCAGATCCGGACCTCGTGGTTGTCCACCGGGTCCGCGTAGTCGCACTGGAGCGAGTCGGCGAACGAGCTGGGCACCGGCTCACGAACCTGGAACCAGAAGTGGTCGGCCGCCGGGCCCGGGTTGGTGATGGTCACCGGGAGGCTGCCCCGGTAGCCGCGCTCGGTCGGGTCCAGGACGAGCCGGCCCACCGAGACGGTGGCGGTCCCGGTCGGGCGGGCCGATGCGGGTTCGGCGGTGCGGGCCATCGCCGCCCCGGCCGGTGCCAGCGCGGCCGTGCAGCCGAGCAGGGCGATGGCGAGCAGGCCCGCCGTGCGTTCGATCATCGGTGTGGGTCCTCCGTGGGGCGCGTCCGGCGCGGTGCGCCGGGCGACGAAGCGGCACCACCGGGACGGCCCCGGCGATGTCGGGAGTGGTCCGTCCCGGGTGTCGCCGCGCCACGGCGTCGCCGCCGCGCGTGACCTTCCCGCGTCGCCACGTACCCCCGTACCGTGGCCGCGTCATCATCATCGATCCTCGGCCGGCCCGCCACCCCGTGTCCGGGCGCCGTCCGGCGGCAGCTCCGGGAGGCGGCCGGCGGTCCACCCCGGTCGGCGCGGTCTCAGCGTCGAGCGGCCACATCCCGCGGACGGCACCCGCACCCACCGGCCGGAGGCGCGACAGAACGTGCCCCCCGCGCCGGCGACACAAGCCTCACCCCACCCCTTTGCTCTGCACCCGCATACGCAACGGCAACGCAGTGCAACCGGCTGCCGCACCCGCCGGCGGTCCGCGATCTTGCAGGCGGCCAGCTCCGTGGCGTGTTGCGTGGGTGGGTGCAGAGCAAAGGGGAGCGCAGGTGTCCTTCGCGGCCGGGGAGACGTGACGCAGAGTCAGGTCCCGCAGCTCTTCGCGGCCGGCAGCCCCTGCCCGGATCGCTTCGCACCGGGCCGCCGTGCTGGACCTCACCGGCTGGCGCGGCCCAGGGGGTAGGTGGGACGGTGGCGGGCTGGGATTAGCCTGCGGCCATGAACCAGTCTGCGGACAAGCGTTCCGCTTTCATCGTCGACGTGCTGACCGAGGAGTTCGGCGCGTCGATGGCGCTCGACCCGGCGGCGTTCCGCCGCAAGTTCCGCAAGATGGCCGCCTCTCCGTTCGCCTTCTACCGGGGCAGCGCCTCGCTCTTCTACGCCGACCAGCGCGGCGACTTCGCCGACGACGCGTTCCTTGACGAGCGCACCAGCCGGGTGTGGATCCACGGGGACCTGCACGCGGAGAACTTCGGCACCTACATGAACGCCTCCGGGCGGCTCGTGTTCAACGTCAACGACTTCGACGAGGCGTACGTCGGGCCGTTCACCTGGGACCTGCGCCGCCTCGCCGCCAGCGTCGCCCTGCTCGGGTACGCCAAGGCGCTCTCCGACCGCGCGATCGGTGACCTGGTCGCCGGCTTCGCCCGGTCGTACCTCACGGAGCTGCGGGCCATCGCCGCCGGCGGGGACGACGCGATCGGCTCGATCACCCTCGACAACGCCGACGGCGTGCTGCGCCGGGTGCTCCAGCAGGCCCGGCTCAACACCCGGGTGGACCTCCTCGCCGCGCAGACCACCGTCGACAACTACGAGCGCCGGTTCTCAATCGGCGACGGGGTGTTCGAGATCGACGGCGACACCCGGGAGAAGGTCTGCGCCGCGTTCGCCGAGTACCTCGGCACGCTGCCCGAGTCCTCGGCGAACCTGCGCCCGGTCTCCGCGCACATCAAGGACGTCGTCCTGCGCAAGGGGGTGGGCATCGGCTCGGCCGGGCTGCCGTCGTACAACCTGCTGCTGGAGGGGCACACCGAGGCGCTGGAGAACGACGTCGTCATCTACATGAAGCAGGCCCAGGTGCCGGCGGTCGCCCGGCACATCGACGACGAGCGGGTGCGGTCGTACTTCCGGCACCAGGGGCACCGGACGGCGGAGTCGCAGCGGGCGCTGCAGGCCCACGCCGACCCGTGGCTGGGCTTCACCGAGCTGGACGGGGCGGGCCAGCTCGTCGCTGAGGTCTCCCCGTACGCCGCCGACCTGGACTGGTCGGACGTCAACGAGCCGGAGGAGCTGGCCGGGGTGCTGGCCGACCTGGGCCGGGCGGTGGCCCGGATGCACTCGGTCGCCGACGACGAGTCCAGCCACGACCTGGTCGACTACTCCACCGAGGAGGCGATCGTCGCGGCGGTCGAGACGGACCCCGACGGGTTCGTCGCGGGCCTGGTGGAGTTCGCCCACGCGTACGGGCTGCGGGCCCGCGAGGACCACCAGCTCTTCGTCGACCTGTTCCGCAACGGCCGGCTGCCCGGCATCTGAGCAGGGCCGAGTCTCACAGGGTGAAGTCGAGCACCACCTTGATGTCGTCGCCGGTGGGGGTGTACGCCTGCGCGTACTCCGCCACCGGCACCCGGCGGGTGATCAGCGCGTTCAGCCAGGACTGGTCGGCGCGGGCCAGCGCCGCGGCGGCCAGGTCCCAGTGCCGCCGGTTGGCGTTGACCGAGCCGAACACCACGTTGTTCTCCAGCACCAGCTCCCGGTTGAGGGCCCCGGCGTCGAAGTCGAGGGGCCGGCCGCCACTGGACACGCCGGTGAGGCAGACGATGCCGGTCGGCCCGGCCTTGCACATCGCGTCGAGCACGACCGACGGCGCGCCCGTGCACTCCACCACCACGTCCGGGTCGAGGTCGAGCTGCCCGACCGCCCCCGTGTGGTACGTCGCGCCGAGCGCCCGGACCAGGTCCGGCTTCGGCCCGGTCTCGGCGCGGTCCAGCACGTGCACGGCGAACCCGCGCTGGGTGGCCAGCAGCGCCGCCAGCAGGCCGATCGGCCCGGCCCCGGTGACGAGCGCGGTCTGCGGCTGCCACTCGGCGCGGGCCCCGATGCGCTCGATGTGGTCCCACGCCTTCGCCACCACGCTGGTCGGCTCCAGCAGCATCCCCACCGGGGCGAGGGCGGGGTCCAGCCCGACGGCGAAGCGCGGCTGCACCCGCCACCGGTCCCGGGCGAAGCCGGGCAGCCCCTTGATGCCGTGCTCCGTGTACTCGCCGTTGCGGCACATGTCCCACTCGCCGACCGCGCAGTTGGCGCAGGGCACCGGGTCCGGGTGCCGGACGATGCCGACCACCAGGTCACCGGGGTGCAGGGTGCCGCTCGGGTCTTCCAGCACCCGGCCCAGCGACTCGTGCCCGAGCACCAGGGCCGACGCGCCGGGCGGGGCCTCGCCGAAGGTGCCCTCGACGATCTCGTGGTCGGTGCCGCAGATCCCCACGGCCAGCGCCTCGACGAGGATCGCCCCCTCCTCGGCGTGCGGCTCCGGGTAGTCGTCCACCAGCCGCAGCGAGTCGCGGACTCCGGGGTTGACGGTCACGGCGCGCACGACCCCCATCCTTCCCCGCCGGGCGCGCCGCCGCTCGGCGAATCCGGCATCCGGCCCGCCGCCCGCCCGGCAGAACCGGCATCCGGCCCGCCCCGGGGGACCGGCGTCGGTCATAGGATCAGCGGCATGACTCCCGAAGAGGTCGGCCAGCGGCTGGTCGCGCTGCTCGCGCCCGTCGAGGCCACCGCGTCGGTGTCCGGCGGCCAGGCGTACGCGCGGGCCACCGTCGACGTACCCCCGGCGAGCTGGCGGGACGCGCTGCGCGCGGCCCGCGACGACGCCGACCTGGGCTGCGACTTCTTCGACTGGCTCTCCGCCGTCGACCAGCTCGCCGACGGCTGCGAGGTGGTCGCCCACCTGTGGTCGACGGGACGTCGGCACGGCCTGCTGCTGCGTACCCGGGTGCCGTGGAACGCGCCCCGGGTGGACTCGGTCGTCGACCTCTACCCCGGCGCGGCCTGGCACGAGCGGGAGACGTTCGAGATGTTCGGCGTCGACTTTCCCGGGCACGGCGAGCTGCGTCCGCTGCTGCTGCCACCGGAGTTCGAGGGGCACCCGTTGCGCAAGGAGTTCGTGCTCGCCTCCCGGGTGGCCAAGCCGTGGCCGGGCGCGAAGGAGCCGGGCGAGTCGACCGCGGCCGGTGGCCGCCGGGCGGTGCGCCCGCCGGGGGTGCCGGCCCCGGGCGAGTGGGGGCCGGCGTCGCCGCCCGCCGCCGCGCCGCCAGCCGCGCGACCCGCTGCCGCCACCCCGCCCGCCGCCGCGCAGCGGGGCGACGGCGACGGGGGCGCGGCCTGATGCCCGACTGGTTGGAGGCCGTGCTGCGGGTGGTCGGCGTGCTGGTCGCCTTCCTCACCCTGCCGCTCGTCGTCGGGCAGGCCGAGCACAAGGTGATGGCGCACATGCAGGGCCGGCTCGGCCCGATGTACGCGGGCGGCTTCCACGGCTGGGCGCAGCTCGTCGCCGACGGGGTCAAGTTCGTGCAGAAGGAGGACGTGACCCCCCGGGAGGCGGACCGGGCGGTGTTCCGGCTGGCCCCGGTGGTGGCCCTGGTGCCCTACCTGCTCGCCCTGCTGGTGATCCCGTTGGGGCCCGGCGACCTGGTGGGCCAGCCGCTGGACATCGGCCTGTTCTTCGTCCTGGCCGTGGTCGGGGTGGGCGTGGTGGCGGTGCTGATGTCGGCGTGGGCGTCGGCCAACAAGTACAGCCTGCTCGGCGGGCTGCGCGGGGCCGCCCAGCTGCTCGGCTACGAGCTGCCGCTGGTGCTGGCCGCCGCGTCGGTGGCGATGGCGGCCGGCACGCTGAGCCTGCCGGGCATCGTCGAGGCGTGGCGGCCCTGGTGGCTGCTCTGGCAGGCCCCCGCGATGATCGTCTTCTTCGTCGCCGGGCTGGCCGAGATCCGCCGGCCCCCGTTCGACATGCCGGTCGCCGACTCGGAGCTGGTCTTCGGCTACATGACGGAGTACACGGGGCTGCGCTTCGCGTTCTTCCTGCTCGCCGAGTACGTCGGCATCGTGGTGATCGCCGCGCTGACCACCGTGCTCTTCCTCGGCGGCTGGCAGGGCCCGTTCGCCGACGCCCAGCTCGGCTGGCTGTGGACGCTGCTGAAGGTCTTCGCCGTCTCGTTCGTGATCATCTGGCTGCGGGTGTCGTACCCCCGGCTGCGCGAGGACCAGCTCCAGCGGCTGTGCTGGCTGGTGCTGGTGCCGGCCTCCCTCGCCCAGCTCGTCCTCACGGCCGCCATCCGCGTCTGGATGTAAGGAAGGGCCCCCTGTTAACGCATTCTGTTGTACAGGGGACCCCTCCTAACACTCCTAACACTCGTTACGGGGCGGCGTAGAGCAGGCGGTTCGGCGAGCCGGGGCCCGGGTTGATCACCACGCCGGTGGTGGCGGCGGCGATCAGCGCGCTCTTGGCCTGCGCGAGGGTGGCCGTCGGGAACTGCTGCCGGTAACGCGCCATCCACCCGGTGACGTGCGGCGCGGCCATCGAGGTGCCCGACCAGCCGGAGGCGACGGCCGTGTTCGAGGCGATGCCGGCGGAGGTGATGTCGACGCCGGGGGCGAAGACGTCCACGCAGGTGCCGTAGCTGGAGAACGAGGCCCGGGTGTCCGTGACGTCGGTCGCGGCGACGGTGACGCCCCGGGACGAGCGGGGGCCGTTGGTGCAGGCGTCGGTGTTGAAGTTGTTGGCGATGAAGACGGTGTGCACGCCCGAGTCGATCAGGTTCTCGGCGGCGGTGTTGGGGGTGGTGCCGTACCCCTGGAGGCTGAAGTTCGCCACCGACACGGGGTCGTGGTTGGCGGCGATCCAGTCCATGCCCTCGATCAGGTCCGTCGTCCAGCCGGAGTTGTCGCACTGCAGGACGCGTACGGCCTTGATGGTGACGGCCTTGGCGACCCCGTACGTCGCGCCGCCGACGGTGCCGGCGACGTGCGTGCCGTGGCCGTGGCAGTCGTTGGTGCCGTTGCCGTCGCCGACCGCGTCGTAGACGCCGCTGGCCCGGCCGCCGAAGTCGACGTGGGTGGCCCGGATGCCCGAGTCGACCACGTAGACGGTGACGCCGGAACCGGTCGACGGGTAGCCGAAGCTGTTGTTCAGCGGCAGGTTGTGCTGGTCGATGCGGTCCAGCCCCCAGGACGGCGGGTTCGACTGGACGGCAGACGTCGAGAAGTCGTCGGTGCCGCCGCCGTAGATGCGGCTGTCCCGCTCGACGTACGCGACGGCGGGGTCGGCCCGCACGGCGGCGAGGGCCGCCGGGGTGAGCCGGGCGGCGTACCCGTCGAGGACCCGGGTGTAGCGGTTGAGCACGGTGCCGCCGGCGCGCTCGGCGACGGCGGCGGCCCGGCTCGTGCGGGCGGTGCGCGTGGCGCGGTCGGTGCCGGCGGGCGGATCGGCGAGCACCACGATGTACCGGTCCGGCGCGGCTTCCGGCCCGCCCGGGCGCAGCGGGGCGGGCGCGGGACGGCCGGGCCCCACCGCGCCGGGGGCGGCCGACGCGGGTACGGCGAGGGTGGTGACGAGCGCTCCGGTGAGCATGCCGGCCAGCACGCCGAGGCGTACCGTTCTGCGACCTGGCTTCCGCAAGGCTGATCTCCTCAACTGTGGACAGCCTGCGCCGAACACCGGCGAAAGGCCGGCGGCGCAGGCCACTCAAGTCGATCAGCCTGAATTGAAGCGAATGTTAACTAATGAAGAGCATCGATGTGATTTCAGTCCAGCGGGGTGTGCGCCGGGTCGACCCGCTCGGCGGGCGGCGGGGGCGGCGGCGGGGTGCCGTCACCGAAGGGCCGGCCGCCGAGGGCCTCCCGGCCGTGCGGGGTGAGCCAGTTCGTCAGGTCCGGGCCGAGCGGGACGACCCCGGTCGGGTTGATGTCCCGGTGCACCTCGTAGTAGTGCCGCTTGATGTGGTCGAAGTCGATCGTGTCGCCGAACCCGGGGGTGGTGAACAGGTCCCGGGCGTACGCCCACAGCACCGGCATCTCCGACAGCTTGCTCCGGTTGCACTTGAAGTGGCCGTGGTAGACCGGGTCGAAGCGGACCAGCGTCGTGAACAGCCGCACGTCGGCCTCGGTGATCGTGTCGCCGACCAGGTACCGCTGCCCGGACAGCCGCTCGGTCAGCCAGTCCAGCCGGTCGAACAGCCGCCGGTACGCCGTCTCGTACGCCTTCTGGCTGCCGGCGAACCCGCACCGGTACACGCCGTTGTTGACGTCGGCGAAGACCACGGCGTTGACCTCGTCGATCTGGTCGCGCAGCCGGGCCGGGTACAGCTCGGGCGCGCCCTGCCGGTGGTACGCCGTCCACTCCGTCGACAGGTCCAGGCTCATCCGGGCGTAGTCGTTGGTGACCACCTGCCCCGTCGGCACGTCCACCATCGCCGGCACGGTGATCCCCCGCTCGTAGCCGGGGAACCGCCTGAAGTACGCCTCCTGGAGGCGCTCGATGCCGAGCACCGGGTCCCGCCCGCCCGGGTCGAGGTCGAACGTCCAGCTCCGGGCGTCGTGGGTCGGCCCGGCCACCGCCATCGAGATGGCGTCCTCCAGGCCGAGCAGCCGGCGCACGATGATCAGCCGGTTGGCCCAGGGACAGGCGCGGCTGACCGCCAGCCGGTAGCGACCCGGCTCGACCGGCCAGCCGTCCCGCCCGTCGGCGGCGATCCGGGTGGCGATGTACCGCTGGTCCCGGGTGAACTCCCCACCGGGCTCCACGTACTTGCCGCCGGGCTCGGCACTGCTCGCGCCGGGCTCCGAGCCCTTGCCGCCGGTCGTCGCGCCTGCCTCGTCGCCCACGTCGCCCCCTGCTGTCCGCCTCGCCGTCTCCGTCCGTCCCATCTTGACCGATCCGCCGCCCCGGGGCCCGCCGAGCGCCGATCATCGTGCCCCGAGCCCGCCGAGCGCCGATCGCCGCGCCTCCGGACCGCCCGGGGCCGGCTGGCTAGGCTGCCCGGGTGAGCGACATGGAGGCGGCGGCGGTGCACGACGTGGCGGCGGCGGCCCGGCGCTTCGTCGCCGACGTGTGGAACGCCGGGCGCGAGGAGTCGGTGTACGAGCTGGTCGCGGCGGGCTGCCCCGGGTTGGGCGGGACGGGCCCGGAGGCGGTCCTGGCCTGGCACCGGGAGCGGCGGGCGGCCTTCCCCGACCTGCGCTACAAGCTCGTCGACGTGGTCGCCGCCGCCGACCGGGTGGCGGTGCGCTGGCGGGCCGCCGGCACCCAGGCCGGCCCGTTCGGGCCGGTGCCGCCCACCGGGCGGGTGGCGAGCTTCTCGGGGGCGACGTTCCTGCGCTTCGACCCGGCGGGGCGGATCGTCGACGTGTGGCACGCCACCGAGCTGTTCCAGCTGCTCCAGCAGCTCGGCGGCGAGATGCTCCCGCCGCTCACCGGCCCCTGACCCCGCCGCCGCTCACCGGCTCGGCCCGCTGGGCGGGACCGCTCACAGGTGCCGGGGCGTGATCCGGGCGATCGACAGGTTCACCGGGAACGGCTCGCCGGTGTCGACGAACTTCGTCCAGCGGCCGGTCTCCGTGTAGACCTCGTTGACGGGGTCGATCCGATGGGTGTGGACGGCCAGCTCGCCGTCGCCGGTCTCGATCCGCCAGTAGAACGGGATGCCGGCCTGCGCGTAGAGGGCCGGCTTGAGCACCCGGTCGATCGAGCGGGTGCTCGGGGAGACGACCTCGACGGCCAGCACCACCTCGTGCGGCGCGTACCGCGACGGCGAGCGCCGGGCGGCCTCCGCCGTGGTGACCAGCACGTCCGGGATGAAGCAGCGGGTCCGGTTGATCCGCACCTCGACGCCCTGGGTCACGTCGTACTCGTCGGGGCACTCCTTGATGAGGTCTGCCATGAGAAGACCGGCGATGGTCTGGTGGATGCGGGTGGGGGAGGGTGACACGAGCAACACTCCGTCGAGCAGTTCGCGGCGGCGACCGTCCTCGGGCAGCCCGTCGAGGTCGTCGGTCGTCCACCCGCCCTCAGGCGGGACGTCGCTCTGCAACGCGGCGGTCATGGGACAAGTCCTTCCCGGCGTGTCGTTCTCCCCGCCGTCACCGTACCGCGCGAAGGGCCGGGTGGTGGTCGCGCGCGCCGGGGCCACAGGGCAGGATGGGCGGCATGGGCGAGACGAGTGGGCGGGGCGTGCCCGGCGAGGGGCTGGCGAAGGGGCTGGCGGTCACGCTGCGCACGATGACCCGCCGCTCGACTACCCAGCAGTACCCGGACGTCGCCCCCGAGCTGCCGCCCCGCTCGCGGGGCGTGATCGCGCTGCTGGCCGAGAACTGCACCGTCTGCATGCTCTGCGCCCGCGAGTGCCCCGACTGGTGCATCTACATCGACTCGCACAAGGAGGAGGTGGCGGTGCCCGGTGCCGCCCGCCCCCGCCAGCGCAACGTGCTCGACCGGTTCGACATCGACTTCTCGCTCTGCATGTACTGCGGCATCTGCGTCGAGGTCTGCCCCTTCGACGCGCTCTACTGGTCGCCCGAGTTCGAGTACGCCGAGTACGACATCAAGGACCTGCTGCACGACAAGGACCACCTCGGCGAGTGGATGGCCACCGTCCCGCCGCCGCCCGCGCACGACCGCAACGGCGAGCCGGCGAAGGAGGAGGCCACCGCCGCGCGCAAGGCCGCCGCCCCCGCCGGGTCCGCCGCCCGGCCGACCCCTGCCCGGGTACGCCCCGAGCCCGGCCCCGCCGCCCGCCCGACCCCCGAGCCCCCGGCGGACGGCACCCCCACTGACCCGGGTGCCGCCCCGTGACCGGTGCGGACGTGCTGCTGCTGGCCCTCGGCGCGGTGGCGGTCGGCGCGGGGGCGCTGGTGGTGACGACCCGCCACCTGGTCCGCGCCGGCCTCTACCTGGTGGTCTGCCTGGGCGCGCTGGCCGGCGTCTACCTGGTGCTCGCCGCCGAGCTGGTGGCCTGGGTGCAGGTGCTGATCTACGTGGGTGCCGTGGTGGTGCTGCTGCTGTTCGCGGTGATGCTGACCCGCGCCCCGATCGGCGCGTCCGACGACCTGGACCGGCCGGGCTGGCCGGCGGCCCTGATCGGCGGCGGCGCCGGCCTCGGGCTGGCCGCCCTGCTGGTCGACGCCTACCGCTGGACCCGGGTGGACCTGCCCACGCCGGGCACCGCCGAGCGGCTCGGCGAGCAGGTGTTCCGCACCTGGGTGCTGCCGTTCGAGGTGCTGTCGGTGCTGCTGCTGTCCGCCCTGGTCGGCGCGGTCGTGCTGTCCCGCCCCGACATCGGCCGCCGCCCGGCCGACGGCCGGGGTCCCGCAAGGGCGGACAACCAGGGTTGGGGAGCGAAGGACCGCGCGGGAGGCCGCCCGTGAGGCCCGTCGTCCCGTACGTCACCGCCGCCCTCCTGTTCGGCCTCGGCGTCTACGGCGTGCTGCGCCGCCGCAACGCGGTGCTCGTGCTGATGGCGGTGGAGCTGATGCTCAACGCCGTCAATTTGATCCTGGTCACCGCCGACGCGACGGTCCGGGCGGCGCTGCCGCACGCGGGGCAGGTGTTCGCGCTGTTCGTGATCGTGCTGGCCGCC
Source organism: Micromonospora haikouensis (assembly GCF_900091595.1). Lineage (GTDB taxonomy): Bacteria > Actinomycetota > Actinomycetes > Mycobacteriales > Micromonosporaceae > Micromonospora > Micromonospora haikouensis. The sequence continues at coordinate 170,425 of NZ_FMCW01000004.1, read as the reverse complement.
GCCGAGATCGGCGTGGGGCTGGCCATCGTGCTCCAGCTCTACCGGCTGCGGGCCAGCGTCGCCGTCGACGAGGTGCCGCTGACGGAGCCGCCGGCCGGACCGCCGGCCGAACAGGCGGGGCGGGCCACGACCACCGGCGAGGTGACCCGGTGACCGGCCTGCTGGGGGTGCTGCTGCCGGCCGTACCCCTGGTGGCGGGTCTGGTGGGGTTGCTGCTGCCGCCCGTGTCGCGCGGCGGGGGCGCGCGGGCCGGGGCGGATCCGGCCCGCCGGGTCGCCGTCGGGCTCGGCGTGGCGGGCGCGGCCGGGGCGCTGCTGGTCGCGGTCGCGCTGCTGGCCCGGGTCGGCGCGTCCGTGGAGACGTCGACCACCTGGGTCGACCTGGGCGGCCTGCGGGTCACCCTCGGCGTCCGGCTCGACGGCGCGGCGGCCGTGGTCGCCGTCGCGGTGGCGGCGGTGGCGCTGGCCGTGCAGGTCTACTCGGTGGGCTACCTGCGGGCGGGCCCGCACGACGAGGCCGGCGTCGACGTCGACCACCGCTACCCGCCGTACGCGGCGCAGATCAGCCTCTTCACCGCCGCGATGCTGCTGGTGGTCGTCGCCGGTGACCTGGTCATGCTGCTGGTCGGCTGGGAGGTGATGGGCCTCTGCTCCTACCTGCTCATCGCCCACGACCGCCGGCTGCCCGGCGCGCCGGCCGCCGCGATGAAGGCGTTCCTGGTCACCCGCGTGGGTGACGTCGGCTTCCTGCTCGGCATCGCCCTGCTCGGCGTCTCGGCGGGCAGCTTCCGCATCGCCGACGTGCTCGCCCACGACCACTCCGCCGGCACGCTCACCGCCGCCTGCCTGCTGCTGCTCGCCGGGGTGGCCGGCAAGAGCGCCCAGTTCCCGCTGCACACCTGGCTGCCCGACGCGATGGCCGGCCCGACCCCGGTCTCCGCGCTGATCCACGCCGCCACCATGGTCGCCGCCGGGGTCTACGCGGTCACCCGCCTCTTCCCGCTGTTCGAGCGGGCCCCGGCGGCGCTGGCCGTGCTCGGGGTGCTGGCCTCGGTGACCCTGCTGCTCGGCGCGCTCGCCGCCACCGCCCAGGACGACCTGAAGCGGGTGCTGGCCTGGTCGACGGTGTCGCAGCTCGGCTACATGACGGGCGCGTTGGCCGTCGGCGCGCCCGCCGCCGCGCTGTTCCACCTGCTCACCCACGCCGCGTTCAAGGCGCTGCTGTTCCTCGCCGCCGGCGCGGTGATCCACGCCCTCGGCACCCCGCTGCTGTCCCGCATGGGCGGCCTGCGCTCGACGATGCCGGTGACGTTCTGGTGCACGGCGGTGGGCCTCGGCGCGCTGGCCGGCGTCCCGCCGCTGGCCGGCTTCTGGAGCAAGGACGGCGTGCTCGCCGCCGCCGAGGCCGCCGCGCTCGACTCCGCCGGCCCGGCCCCCGCCTGGGTGGGCTGGCTGGTGTGGCTGGCCGGGCTGGCCGGCGTCGCCGTCACCGCCTGGTACGCCACCCGGCTGCTGCTGCGCGCGTTCCTCGGCGCGGCCCGCCCGCCGCTGCCCCCGCACGACCGGCCGATCGCGCTGCACCCGCACGACCCGCCGGCCGTGCTGCGGGTGCCGATGCTGCTGCTGGCGGTGCCGGCCGCGCTGCTCGGGCTCGCCGCGTTCTGGCCGGGGTTCACCGGTCGGCTCGGCGCACCCGAGGGGGAGTGGACCCACGTCGGCCCGGCGCTGCTGCTGCCGCTGGCGCTGCTGGTCGCCGGGGCCGCCCTCGCCTGGGCCGGCTGGCGGCGGGACACCGCCGCCGACCCGGCCCGCGCCCTCGGCCCGCTGGGGCCGGTGTTCGCGGCCGGCTTCCGGCTCGACGACGTGCAACACGCCCTCGTCGTACGCCCGGTGACCGCCCTCGCCCGGTTCGCCCGCGCCGCCGACGAGCGGGTGGTCGACGGCGCGGTGGAGGGCACCGGCCGGGGCGCGACCGGCCTCGGCGGGGCGCTGGCCGGGCTGCACCGGGCCGCGCTGCCCCGGGCGGCGGCCGGGGTGCTGGCCGGGGCGCTGCTGATCGGCCTGGCCGCGGTGCTGATCGGGGGCGTCGCGTGAGTGCGGCGCGGGTGCACGGGAGGGGTCGCGTGCGGGCGATCGGGGGAGCCGGATGAGCCTCGGACAGGTCCTGCTCGTCGCGGCGCTGGCCGTCCCGGCCGTCGGCGCGGCCGTGGTCGCGCTGCTGCCCGGTGACCGGGCGGCCCGTGTCGTCGGCACGGTGGCGGCCGGGTTGACCCTGCTGGCGACCCTGCCCCTGGCCACCGGCGACCGCAGTTGGACGGCCTACGGGGTGAACCCGGCGGTGCGCCCCTGGCACCGGCTCGACCTGCCCTGGGTGCCCGCCCTCGACCTGCGCTTCCACCTCGGCGTGGACGGCATCTCCTACCCGCTGGTCGTGCTGACCGCGCTGCTCACGCTGCTCTGCTGCGCGTACACCCTGTGGCGGGTGCCCGACGGCGGCGGCAGCGGCCGGGCCCTCGTCGCGTTGCTGCTGGTCGTCGAGGTCGGCATCCTCGGCACCTTCCTCGCCCTCGACCTGGTCCTGTTCTTCGTGTTCTTCGAGGTCGTCCTCCTGCCGATGTACGCGATCATCGCCGGCTGGGGCGGGGCCGACCGGCGGCGGGCGGCAGCCAAGTTCGCCCTCTACACGCTGCTCGGCTCGGTGCTGCTGCTCGTCGGCGTCTACGTGGTGGTGTCCGCCGCCGGCACCGCCGACCTCCTCGCGCTCACCGGCGGCACGGGGCTGTCGCGGGGCACCCAGCTCGCCGCGTTCACCCTGCTGGGGCTCGCGTTCGCGGTGAAGAGCCCGCTGTGGCCGCTGCACTCCTGGCTGCCCGACGCGCACACCCAGGCGCCCACCGTCGGCAGCGTGATCCTCGCCGGGGTGCTGCTCAAGATGGGCACGTACGGGCTGATCCGCGTCGCCGTCGGGGTGGCCCCGGAGGGGGCCCGCTGGGCGGCCCCGGTGCTCGGGGTGCTCGCCGTCGCCGCCATCATCGTCGGCTCGCTGGTCTGCCTCGCGCAGGGCGAGCTGAAGCGGCTCATCGCCTACTCCAGCGTCGGCCACATGGGGTTCGTGCTGCTCGGGGTGGCCACGCTCACCGCCACCGGCCTGCAGGCCGCGCTGATCGGCAACGTCGCGCACGGGGTGATCACCGGCCTGCTGTTCTTCCTCGCCGGGGCGATCAAGGACCGCGCGCACACCGGGGCGCTGGCCGAGCTGTCCGGGCTGCGGGAGACCGCGCCCCGTCTCGCCGGCCTGCTCGGCTTCGCCGCCGTCGCCTCGCTGGGGCTGCCCGGCCTCGCCGGCTTCTGGGGCGAGGCGTTCGCCGTGGTCGCCGCCATCGGGCGGGGCGGCCCGCTGTGGACCACCCTCGGCGTGCTGGCCGCCGTCGGCGGGGCGCTGACCGCCGCGTACCTGCTGCGGCTGCTGCGCCGGGTCACCCACGGCCCGGCCAGCCCGGCGGTCGGCCGGATCGGCCCCGGCCTCGCCGCCGCCGAGTGGACGGCCTGGGCCCCGCTGGTGCTGCTCGCCCTCGCCGTCGGCCTCGCCCCCACCCTGGTCCTCGGCGTCGCCGCCGACCCGGTGGCGGCCCTCGTGGGGGTGCTCAGATGAGTCTGGTGCAGAGCGTCGACAACGTGGCGCTGCTCCCGGCCTACCTGGCGGCCGGCACCGCCGTCCTGGTGCTGCTGGCCGACCTGCTGGTGGCCCGCGCCGCCGCGACGGTCGCCGTGGCCGCCGCCGGGGCGGTCGCCACCGGGCTGGGCAGCGCGGTCGTCGGGGCGGGCGGGCCGCGCGCCACCTTCTGCGTCGCCGCCGACTGCTCGTACGTCTACGGCGGCCGGGCCGCCCTCGTCGGGGCGCTGTTCGCGCTGCTCACCCTCGGGATGCTGGCCCTGTCCGGGCCGGCGCTGCGCGCCGGGCGGTCGCCCGTCGGCGAATACTGCTTCCTGCTCGCCTGCTCGATGACCGGCGGCGTGGTGCTCGGCGCGGCCGGCGACCTGATCACCCTGATCGTGGCGCTGGAGACGCTGACCCTCCCGCTGTACGTGCTCGTCGGCCTGCGCCGGGGCAGCCTCGCCTCCGCCGAGGCGGCGGTCACGTTCTTCGTGGTGAGCGTGGTCGCCACCACCGTCACCCTGCTCGGCGCGGCCCTGCTCTACGCGGTCACCGGCGGCCTGCACCTCGACCGGCTCGGCGCGCTGCTCGCCGGGCGACCCGACCTGCTGGACGTGCCGCTGACCACGGCGGCGGTGGCGCTGGTGCTGCTCGGGCTGGCGTTCAAGGTGGCCGCCGTGCCGTTCCACGCCTGGGCCCCGGCCACCTACGACGGCGCGCCGCTGCCCGTGGCCGCCTACCTGTCGACCGCGTCGAAGCTGGGCGGCGTGGTGGCCCTGCTCGCGGTGGTGCAGCGGGCGCTGCCCGCCGAGGTGACCGGCCCGGTGCTGGCCGGGCTCGCCGTGCTCACCATGACCGTGGGCAACCTGGTGGCGCTGCGTCAGCGCCGCACCGTGCGGCTGCTCGCCTGGTCGTCGGTGGCCCAGGCCGGCTACATCCTCGCCCCGCTGGGCGCGCTCGCGCTGGCCGCCGGGCGCACCGCCGACGCCCGCGCCGCCGCGTACGCCGCCGCCGTGGCGTACACCGTGTTCTTCGTGGTCCTGGAGCTGGCCGCCTTCGCGGCGCTGGTGGCGCTGCGCCCGGCGGGCGCCGACGGCGGCACCCTCGCCGACCTGCGCGGCGCGGCCCGGCGGCGGCCCTGGGTGGCGGGGGCGTTCGCGCTGGCCCTGGTCGGGCTGGCCGGGCTCCCGCCGGGGCTGGCCGGCCTGTTCGCCAAGGTGACCGTGGTCCGGGCGCTGCTGGACGGCGGCGCGGGCTGGCTGGCGCTGGTGGTGGCGGTGAACGCGGTGATCGGCCTGGCCTACTACCTCCGCCTCGCCGCCACCCTCTACGCCCCGCCCGCCGAGACCGCCGGGGCTGGGGGGACCGCCGCGCCCGCCGAGGCCGGTGTGGCTGCCGGGGCTGGGGGCGCCGCCGGCAGCCGGCCCGCCTGGGCGGTGCTCGGCACCCTCGCCGTGGCCACCCTGGTCGCCGTGGCCGTCGGCTTCGCCCCGCAGCTCGTGCTGGACCTCGCCGCCCGCTGAGCGGCCCCTGAGCGGTCGCCGGGTCGGTCCCCGCCCGCAGTGTTTCCGCAGGTCGATCCCAGGCAACTCACAGCGTTGAGACGGATGGTTGGCGGGTACCGAGGTGTTGTACCGGTCAGCGGATCCCGCGCGGTCCGCGCACCGAAGGAGCGATCGTGCATCACAACCGTCTGAAGACCGCAGCGCTGCTCGGCCTGCTGACCTCGCTGATCCTCGCGGTCGGCTACTGGTTCGGTGGCAGCGGCGGGCTCGTCGTCGCCGTCGTCGTCTCGTTGGTGATGAACGGCGTGACCTACTTCTACTCCGACAAGCTCGCCCTGCGCTCGATGCGGGCGCAACCGGTCAGCGAGGCACAGTTCCCCGAGCTGTACCGGATGGTCCGCGAGCTGGCCACCGAGGCGCGGCAGCCGATGCCCAGGCTCTACGTCAGCCCCACCTCCCAGCCCAACGCGTTCGCCACGGGCCGCAACCCGGCCAACGCGGCGGTCTGCGTCACGCAGGGGATCACCGAGATCCTCGACTACCGGGAGCTGCGGGGCGTGATCGGGCACGAGCTGTCGCACGTCTACAACCGGGACATCCTCATCTCCAGCGTCGCCGCCGGCCTCGCCGGCATCATCACCATGCTGGCCAACATCGCCTGGTTCATCCCGCTCGGCGGCGGTGACGACGAGGACGCCCCCAACCCGATCGTGCTGCTGCTCACCCTGATCCTCGGCCCGCTCGCGGCCACCGTGATCCAGCTCGCGATCAGCCGCAGCCGCGAGTTCCAGGCCGACGAGTCGGGGGCCCGGCTCACCCGGGACCCGCTGGCCCTGGCCAGCGCCCTGCGGAAGATCCACCTGGGCACCCAGGCCCGGCCGCTGCCGGCCCAGGGGCAGCTCACCAGCACCGCCCACCTGATGATCGACAACCCGTTCAAGCGGGGCGGCGGCATCGCCGCGCTCTTCTCCACCCACCCCCGGATGGAGGAGCGGGTCGCCCGGCTGGAGCGGATGGCCGCCAGCGCCGGCCCCGTGCAGTTCCAGCGCTGACCCGTCCCGACCCCGATCCCGCCCGCGCCCGGTCCGACCGGGCGCGGGCGTTTCGTCTGGTACGCGGCGAGACACGCACCATAACCACTGCGCTCCCGCCAGGCTGCGGCGTTAGGGTCGGGACGTTTCCGGCTCGTTACATGCTCTCGTCGCACCCCTCTCGTTCCACCCCTCTCGTTTGCACCCCTTTCGTTGCACCCCCTGGAGGTTCCCGTGGCCGCACTGCGCCAGTACCTCGGCGTATGGCGGATCCCCGGCGCGCCGATGCTGCTCGTCCTCGGCGTCATCGGCCGGCTCGGGATCGGCATGACGCCGCTGGCGCTGCTGCTCGTCGTGCAACAGGTCACCGGGCGCTACTCCCTCGCCGCCGTCGCCGGTGGCATCTACGCCCTCGCCGGGGCCGCGCTCAGCCCCGTCGCCGGCCGCGTCGCCGACCGGGTCGGCCCCACCCCCGTGCTGCTGGCCACCGCCGTCGCCCACCCCCTCGCCCTGGGCGGGCTGCTCTGGGCCAGCCGCGCCGACGGCGCCAGCATCGCCCTGATCTACCTCGCCGCCGGGGTGGCCGGTGCCACGTACCCGCCGCTGACCGCCGCGCTGCGCGGCGCCTGGAACGACCTCACCAGCCCTGCCACCGGGCGGCACCACCTGCGCAACACCGCCCTCGCCGCCGAGACGTCCCTGTTCGAGGTCGTCTTCGTGCTCGGCCCGCTGCTGGTGGCCGCGTTCGTCCTCATCGCCGATGCGGCCGCCGCCCTGGTCGGCGCGGCCGTGTTCACCCTCGTCGGCACCGCCGCCGTCGCGCTCGGCCGGGTCATGCGCGGCTGGCAGCCGCACCCGAAGGAGCACCACGCCCGGGGGCTCGGCCCGCTGCGCGTCGGCGGCTTCCCCGCGCTGCTGCTCTGCATCGCCGGCCTCGGCATCGCGTTCGGGGCTGCCGGGGTCATCGTCCCGGCGTTCGCCGGCAACCAGCCCACCGACGACCCGGAGAGCATGGCCGGCGTCCTGCTCGCGGTCTGGGGCATCGGCAGCGCCGTCGCCGGCTTCTGGTTCGGCGTCCGCAAGCCCGCGGCCAACATGACCCGCCAGTTCGCCTGGCTGCTCGCCGCCGTCGCCGCCACCTTCGCCGTGTACGCGGTGATGCCCGGCCCGCTCGCCCTCGGCGTCGCGCTGGTCGTCGGCGGGGCCGCCATCGCCCCCGCGCTCACCCTGGAGAACACCCTCGTCGGGCGGATCGCCCCGGCCGGCATGCTCAACGAGGCGTACACCTGGGCGGTGACCATCATGGTCGCGTCCAGCGCCGCCGGAGGCGCGGTCGCCGGGCTGATCATCGACCACGCGGGCGGCGTGCCGTGGGCGTTCGTCTTCGCCGGGTCGGCCGTCGCCGTCGGGGCCGCCGTCGCCGCGCTGCCCGCCGGCCCCATCGCCCGCGCGGAAGCCACGGCGGTACGCGTCGAGCAGACCCTCGCCGCCTGAGCGTTCTGCTCGGCCGGTGCGTGGGGGCTGGTCAGCCGCTGCGCGGCGCGTACATGATGACGGCGACCCCGACCAGGCAGATGGCCGCGCCGACGACGTCGTAGCGGTCGGGCCGGAACTTGTCGACGACCATGCCCCACGCGAGCGACCCGGCGACGAACACCCCGCCGTAGGCGGCGAGGATGCGGCCGAAGTTCGCGTCGGGCTGGAACGTGGCGACGAAGCCGTAGAGCCCGAGCGCGACCACGCCGCCCGCGATCCAGAGCAGCCCCCGGTGCTCCCGCCAGCCCTGCCACACCAGCCAGGCCCCGCCGATCTCGGCGAGGGCGGCGAGCAGGAACAGCAGGATCGAGCGGGCGACCGTCATGCGTCCGACCGTAGCCGTGCGGCCCCTCGTCAGCGGTAGTTGGTGAACTGGAGGGCGATGCCGAAGTCCTCGCTCTTGAGCAGGGCGATGACGGTCTGGAGTTCGTCCTTCTTCTTGCCGGTGACCCGGAGCTGGTCGCCCTGGATCTGCGCCTGGACGCCCTTCGGGCCCTCCTCGCGGATCTTCTTGCTGATCGCCTTGGCCTTGTCCGAGTCGATGCCCTGGACCACCTTGGCGTCGATCTTGAAGATCTTGCCCGAGGGCCGCGGCTCGCCCGCGTCCAGGGACTTCAGCGAGATGTTCCGCTTGACCAGCTTCTCCTTCAGGACATCCAGGGCGGCCCGGACCCGCTCCTCGGTCTCCGCCTGGAGGCTGATCGCCTCCTCACCCGACCAGGAGACCTCCGCGCCGGTGCCCCGGAAGTCGAACCGCGTCGAGAGCTCCTTCTCCGCCTGGCGGAGGGCGTTGTCGACCTCCTGCCGGTCGACCTTGCTCACGATGTCGAACGACGGGTTCGCTGCCATGCTGATGCTCCTGCTGTCCGGCGGTCAGTGCACGTACGCGCCGCCAACCAGCGGCACGACCCCCTGACGGTACCCGGTTGCGCTCGCCCCGGGAGCAACCGCTATCCTTGGCTCCGCTGCCGCGCCACGGCGCGGCGGTGACGCCCTGGCGGGTTGCCCGAGCGGCCAATGGGAGCGGACTGTAAATCCGTCGCGAAAGCTACAGAGGTTCGAATCCTCTACCCGCCACCAGGTGCACAAAGAGGCCCCTGACCAGCGAGAACGCTGGTCAGGGGCCTCTTATGTGAGTCTCGCTCGGTCTCGCTCTAGCCCGCTCAGACTCGCTGGCTGTGTCGCATACGTGTCGCCGGCCCTGAGGCCTCGGCGGGCGAAGCGAGCGCTACAGCATGATCAGGTTGGTCAAGACGTTCCCGAGCACGCCAAGGATCACGCCACCGGCAAAAGTCCAGAGTGCCAGCCGTGTTCCGCTGCGCCGCTGCTGCTCAGCCTGCTCCGCGTTCGCAGCCTTAAGTTTCTCGATCTCGTCCTTCAATTGCTGCTCTGTGCGCTCGCTAAGTAGCAAGGAGATCTTGTTCGCTTGGTCTTCGCTAAGTTGAGCCACCGCTTGCGCGGCTTCCGCTCGCTCGACCAGCGTCCGTACCTCGGTCTCGAATGCCTCTGCCCGAACGCTGATATCCCGAAGTCTTGTTACGGTTTGCGTCAAAGTTTGCGATACATCGGAAATTTCCTGTTCGAGCGACGGTGACTCGGGGCGGTTCTCCTTGACGACGGCGAGAGCTGCTTTTATTGCCTCCTGGAATCGTCTTGCTGCCCTTGCTCGCTCCCTCCGGGCCTTGATAACGACGAGGGCGAGGCTAAGAACGGTTAGCAGACCGGTGCCGCCGATGATGAACCACTCTTGTACGTCTAAGCCGTCCTGTATCCGCACAACCGCTGTGGTCCCGACGACCGCCATGGCTGGCATCAGGAGGTCCGAGGCTGCTCGTTTCCATCGCCGTCTGCGCCCTTGCGCTTCCTTCACTTGCACGCTCAACTGCACGGGGTGCAGCGTAGAGGCTGAGGAGCCACTGTGTTCGGTCGAGTTTTCGACCGTCCGTCCTACCTCCCGTCAGAACTAGTGCAGTGACCGCTCCGGCTCCAGGCGAGCGCAGCCTCGATGCGCCGGAAGGCCGCGTCCTCTTGGCCGTAGACGCACTTTGCGTAGACCCGCATGAGGACGTGCACGCTGTGCCCGGCCCACTCGGCGACCTGGGTAGCCGGCACACCGGCGTTGAGCCACAGCGACACAGCGGCGTGTCGCAGGTCGTACGGTCGTCGCCCAGCACGATCGCCCGGAAGCGGGCAGTCTTCTCCGGTGCCCTCAAGTACGCCGTAGAGCTGCGGCCAACGCGCGATCGTGGTACGAGCACGCCGTGGCCTACGTCGACATGAAGTGGCCCCGCGCATCGGCCAAGCATCGCAAGGGCATCGCCGAAACGCTGGCCACTGTCACGCCGGCCCTGCTCGCGACGGACTGGGGCGTGCCCAGCGACAAAGCGCTACGGGCCGCGCTCTACGGGTGGGTGTTCAACAAGGCCCGCCGTGACGCCGGAGAGCCGCCGGCCGACCTTGCCCCCGCCGTCCACTGGCTCAAGGCCAACACGGTCGATCTGGCCGCGCTCGCCAACGCCGCGTTGGTCCGGAAAGCCCTCGACACGCTCGCCCTTCGGATGGACGGCGCACCCGCGTGCTCGCGCCATCGGCTCGGGTAGGCCGCTGGCCTCAGCAAACGCGACGCCCTCGCGCTGGGCGACGACCAGCTTGGATCGGAAGCTCTCGGCTAGTGCGCGGGTCGCGAACGTCTTGCGGAACGCCCGGCCGGCTGCCTTCCACCGGACTACGTACGAGTAGCCCTTGCGGAGCGGGTCCTTCAGGATGCCGTGTACGCGTACCCGTAGGTGCTCAAGCGGCCTTCACGTGATCGTTGAGCCAGGCGGCCAGGTCGCGGCGGCGGACGTACAGACTGCCGTTCGGGTACTTGATGGTCTTGGAGGCGCGGCCGGTGGCCCTTCCAGCGGAAGAAGGTTTTTCGGAAGTGGAACCCGGGTTCGCTGCCTTAAATAGAGGCGGCCCGCCGGGTGAATTGGTAGACATAGGCCGCCGCCTAGACGTCAATCCCCAGGAAACCGGACCAGGGCTAATCGAACAGGTGAGGCAGCCATTGCCTCCTAGTCGAGGTATCCAATCCATTGGTAGCAACTTCAACGAGGTCAGGTTCACCGAAGGTTAACCCTCTTGCGGCTAGCGCCCGCTCCAAGAGTCCTTCGACTTGAGAGTCGTGATCTTCTGCCTCCAGGAGCGTGACCCCCTCACGGAAGGCGGCGGCGACGCTGGGGGCACGTTGCTCCAGTCGCGTCACGACCTCGTGTGCGAGCAGAAGTGCCGAGGCGTCGAGGGCGTGACCTCGGGCGATTAGCTCGGGGTAGCGCTCCCCCTCACGTAGGAGAGCGGCTAACGCATCGCGTGCGCCAGACCATCGGATGCGCGAATTAATGTGCGAGAACTCACCCAATGCTCTCGTGAGTAGTGAAAGTCGGCCCCATCCGGCCGCTTCCACCCACCGAGTAGGTGTTCCTCTGCCCGCTTCGGTTCGTGCCGCTCGATGCGCATTTCTGCGCCAAGCTCTCGCCCGACAAGCTTGCTCAAGCACGATCCGCATACACGCGAGAGAGTTGTCAGTGTCCTCTAGCCACATTATCCAAGCCGACCTCAACGCGTTCGCCGCCAACATCAAAGCGTCCCTCTCGGGGCCTGTCAGCCAGGTCGCAGAGATTTCGGCGATCTCACTTATGGCGATGTATTGAAAGAGTCGCGCATGCAGCACGTGAGGCGCGAAGTCCTCGCCGAGTTGCTCGGCCTCATGGATGAAAGCTTCGCGGGCAAACGCGGTGGCTCTGCCTCGACGTTCCGTGACGGAATCAGCAGCCAAGAGCCAATTAGGGGTCTTGGAGAGGGCATCCTTGATTTCTTCGAGCTGAAGAACCGCTCGATATGTCTCGGCTCTTTGCTCGACTGCATGGCCTACACGTCCGGTAGAAAATGCAAGATCAAGCGGAGCGAGGTTCTTGAAGTTGAGGTCAATGTAAGGCTGCTCATCAATCCTGGGGCTGAGTTGCAGGAGGTGGTTGTACTTCTCTTGCCCACTTTCCTGTGCAATCACAGAGGTGGCCCCTCTGACCTGACGAAAAACTACCTCCAGTGCAGTGGCGGTTCGCTTAATAATGGAGGTTGTTGTTTCCGGAAGGCCTGACCGGTCGGGCGATGGAATTGCGGGAGTTGTGCCAAATTCCAGCGCTTGGGCAATCCCCTCCCGGCCGTGGATCCATTCAGAAAGGTTTGCCCACGTATCGCCCAATGCGAAATCTCGAAGCCATGGATAAGTGGACCAGACGCGGTTAAAATAATCTTTAGTCTCCTCGCCCTCTCGCCGGTCTATTTCGTGATGATGGGCCACGTTCGCGGACCAGCGCTCAATTTGAGCCCGCGCGATAGTTATTGCACCAATGACGTTGCCCATCCGGAGGTGGCGACAAGCTTCGACCGCTTGATCCACTCCCCACAGCACTTGGTGGGGCCAGTTCAACCTGTTCATCATGTCCGGACCGGTTGGCCACCCTCGCCCAGCCTCGGTCAGGACGATATCGCAGATCGGAACTATCGCCAATGCAGACCAAGCCTCGGGCGGGAGGAGTTCGGGACGCGTCTCGCACCATTTGAAGCGGGCGACATGGCGGGCCATTGCCAAACCGCCGACTAGCTCAGCACCCTTGTCTCCTCTGGCATTGAAGGCCGATTCGAGGCTTGATGCGTCCAGCTTTAGCCGGCTTGCTCGCTGAATCTCGGCGGACCGGCTCTTGCGCTGCTGGCGGTTTTGTTCGCGCTGGTGGCCCACCCGGCGGCGCAACGCCTCGGCCTTCTTCTTTCCCATCGCACCATTCTGCACCTTCATTGCGGAGGCTGCACCCCCGGAATGTGTCCTTGGGTCACGTGTTGAGATTGGTCGTGGACCTCCGAGCCTGGCGGTGGGATCGTCAACTGTCAGTTCAACGCCAATGGTGGCGGCCACGAAGAATTCCTGCTGCACCTAGCCAGCAGTCGCAGCACCGGTTTTCCAGTCGGCACCGCCCTGCCTGATCCTGACTCTTTCGCTCTGGCGATCAAGCGTTTCCGGGACTGGCAGGGCCGGGTGGCGGGGCGTCCCGGGAGGAACTCTCGTCACCCGGCCCTGGTTGCGCGCTCAGCCGGCAGCCTGGTCAGCGTCCGTCGGGTGCGGCCGACGGAGGGTGCGTCTCGGGTGCGTGTCAGTCGGGTGCTGTCCGTCGAGGATGGCCCGCTGTTCGTAGCATCTTGCTGAGGGTGATCCCGGCGAGCACCAGAACGATGCCGACCACGACGGCGGCTGTGATGGCTTCCCGAAGGAACAGCCAGCCGAAGACGATGGCGACGATGGGCAGCAGGTAGGTGACGGCGGATGCGGCGGTCGGTCCTTCGTCGTCGATGATCCGGTAGTTCAGGACGTAGGCCGCTCCGGTGCCGAGCGCGCCGAGTACCAGCAGGCTCGCCACGGCGTCGATCCGCCACGTCGGTGTCTCCAGCCCAGCGAACGGCATTGCGATGGCCAGCAACACTGTCGCTGCGCCGAGTTGGCTGGCCGACAGCATGAGAGGCGGAATGCCACGCCCGGTCAGAAAGCGGCCCATGTAGACGTAGCCGACGCCGTAGCTCGCGGCTGCGGCGAGACAGGCGAGCCCGCCCCAGCTCGCGATCTCGCCAGCGGACCTCCAGGGCGAGAAGATGACCACCACCCCGAGGAATCCGAGGACGATGCCGGCGGCTTTCTTCGCGGTGACGGCTCGGTCGACGCCGACAAGGAACGCCAGTAGCAGGGTCCACAGCAGGGTAGTGGCGTTGAGTACACCGGCCACGTTCGAACCGACGGTTTCCTCTCCGATGCCGAACAGCACGTACGGCACGGCGTTGGCGACCAGGGCAGCGGCGAACAGGTGTGCCCAGGTGCGTCTCTGCCGGGGGAAGCGCAGACCGCGCGACAGGGCGATGGGAGCCAGGACCGCGAAGCCGAGCAGGAGCCGCCCGAAGACGATCTGTACGGGGTTGAAGCCGCGTAGCGCGAGCTTGATCCATAGGAAGCTGGAACCCCACAGCAGAGCCAGGGCGGCTACCCGGACGAGTCCAGCCCGGCTGACGCCCTGGTGGTCAGTCGTCAACGGGCATCTCGTAGTCCAGGCCGTTCACGTCAGCGCGCAGGACGAACCGCGTCACCTCGAAGGCCCGCCCGTTGCCGTCGATGCTGGTGTGCAGCACCTCGATCACCGGCACGCCCGGCGGCATCGCGAGGCCCTTCGACTCCTCCGGGGTCGGCATGCGGGAGCTGACCTCTTCCCGGATGCGGGCGATCGGGTAGCCGAGGTCTTCGAACCGCTGGTAGATGCTTCCCCGACCGAGCTTCTTCTCGGTTGCCAGGGGCGACCCCGCGACGATCGCAGTGGGGATGAAGGTCACCCCGACCTGCACGGGCTCGTCGTCCGCGAAGTACCAGTTCTCGCGGCGGACGACGTCCTGGCCGGGACTCAGCCCGAGCCGGTCAGCTACGTCGGCCGGCGGCGGCACGACGGTGACCGATCGACACTCGGTGTGCGGTGTGCGTCCCTGCTGCTGCACCTCGATGCGGAACGGCGACAGCCCGGTTTCGTCTCGTGCCTGGCGGGAGTACCTGTCCCGGCCCATCCGCACGAGTGGACGGCGCTGACGCACGAACACGCCTCGGCCGTGCTGGGCGACGGCGAGGCCCTCGGCTTGCAGGATGCCCAACGCCTCACGGGCTGTGTTGCGGGCGGTGGCGTACCGGGACGCCAGCTCGCGCTCCGAGGGCAGCCGGTCGCCGTCCATGAGATCGCCCCTGGTGATTGCGGCCCGTAGGTCGTCGGCGATGCGGCGGCTCGGGGGTCGTCGGTCTTCCTGATCGCTCATCAGATCACCTGCTTCTCGATGTGGCTCCAGGCTAGCGCAACTGGCTCAAGCCAGCTATTGACAGTTGGGTCACCCTCACGCAATCTGGCTTAAGCCAGTTGCGACCCGGTTGGCAGCTGTCCGCAGACGTCGGTGGAGACCGACGCGACAAGGAGGCAGGGGCATGGTCCGAACACGATCAAGCTTCCGATCCGATCGACGGTGTCCTTCCGCAGGCTGTGCGGTGCCCAGGTGTGAAGCCGGTAGTGGGCTTCCACATACGTGGGCAGGACTGCGGGCGACCTCGCCTGCGGGCACCTCTGACCTGTCCACGAAGCGGGAGTGCTCGTGATCTCCGGAGTCGTGTCGATTGTGTTCGGTGGGCTGGTGCCGGGCTTCCTGCTCGGGTTGCTCGCCTTCCGCGTCAAGTCCCGTTGGTGCCCGCGCTGTGGCGAGTCCACCCTGGCCATGCCGCCGGTGGAGCAGGACAGATGAGTGGCCGCGACGAGGTGCCGATCGGGCGGCGGATGGCCGAGCTGCGCGCCCGCCGGGGCATGAGCCAGCAGGTCTTCGCCGACCGGATCGGCAGGTCGAAGAGCTGGGTCGACAAGGTCGAACGAGGCGTACGCACCCTCGACCGGCTCTCCGTCATCGAAACCGTGGCCGCCGCCCTCGGCGTCACCCCGACCATCCTGCTCACCGGCAGGCCCCGCCGGGAAGGCGTCACCGACACCGACGCCGCGGTGGAACGCATCCGGGCGGCGCTGGCCCGCCACGACCCACCCGGGGCCGACGCCGACAGCCCCACCGCGCGGCAGCTCGACGACCGGGCCGGTCACGCCTGGGCCGCGTACCGCAACGGCCACCACGCCCAGGTCCTGCGCGCCCTGCCCGACCTGCTCGCCGCCACCCGGCACACCGGCCGCGCCGAGTCGGCGGCCGACCCGCCCGTCCGCGTCTACCGGCTCACCGCCCAGACGCTGGTCAAGCTCGGCCAGCCCCACCTCGCCTGGCTGGCCGCCGACCGTGCCATGACCGCCGCGACGGGCGACCCCCACCGCACCGCGCTCGCCGCCGTCTCCCTCGCCCAGGCCCTGCGCGCCCTGCACCGGGGCCGCCTCGCGCAGGCCGCCGCGCTCACCGCCGTACGCCAGCTTGACCCGGCGGCGCACGACCGCCCGCCGGACCCGGGCCTCGCCGGGACGCTGCTGCTCGAAGCCGCCCTCGCCGCCGCAAGCTACCGCGACGCCGCCACCGCCCACGACCTCACCGAGCGTGCCGCCCACCTCGCCGCCGCGCACGACGGCCACCATCAGGGTGACGGCGACGGCATCGCCTTCGGCTCCGCCGCCGTCACCCTCGCCCGCGCCCTGGTCGCCACCCGGCTCGGCGACCACCACCAGGCCGTGACAATCCATGGGTACGCCACCAGCGGCGACGGCTGGCCCATGCTTCCCGCCGAGCACCGCGCCGCACATCTCATCGACATCGCCCGCGCCCACCTCGATCTTGGCGACCCGCGGGCCGCCGGCCGCGCCCTGATCGCCGCCGACCAGATCGCCCCCGCCGAGGCTCGCACCCGCCCCGCCGCACGCGCCGCCCTCACCGCAGTCGTCCGCACCGGACTCACCGCCGCCGACGTCGCCCGCCTCGCCGCCACCATCGGCCTCACCCGGCAGTAGGGATCCGCCCGATCGTGCCGCGCTGCCGTCGCGCCGCCGGCCCTGCGGCCCTGCCCGACGGTGCTGCCGGCTCCGGCACCGCCCGACGGTCGGCCACGAGGATCGTCCGCCGTGTGCCGGCATCCGGTTCGCCATGTCGCGCCGGTGACGAGCGAGCGACCAAGGTGTTGCCAACCGGGAACGAGTGGGGTCGGGGTGGCGCTTCGGGAGTGCGGCCGGGCGTCGTGAGTGATGTCGTATCTGACTCAGCTCCCTATGCGCGGCAGAAGCCGCCCGCCGGGGCAATGGCAATGGGCGGCGACTCCGCCCATTCCGGGGAAATCGAATGGGCGCGCGGCATCGCGCCGCCTAGCCTCGCGAAGATGGGCGATCCTGACGGGCGCGCCTTGGTCGAGCGCGGATACGACGCGTTGTCATGCCACTACCGAGCGGACGATGCCGGGGACGGCCAATACGCTCCGTGGCTCGCCGCTTTGCACCGACGCCACCCGCGTCGACCTGCCCTCATCCACCTGCCCCTGCCCGAGCAGCCCCGCCTCGTCGGGCGCATCTTCACCTGGCTGCGCCCGGGTGGCTGGCTGCTGGCCACCGTCGGCGACAGCGCCTGGACGGGCGCCGAGGAGAACTGGCTCGGCGGCCCCGCCGCCATGTGGTGGAGCCATGCCGACGCGTCGACCTACCGCTCCTGGCTGCGGCAGGTCATCGGGCGGGGCGCAGCCATGTCGGGCAGGTGGCGGTATCCCGGCCGCCGGATACCCCCATGTCGCCGACATGGCGGGCCCAGCACGGGCCCAGCACGGGCCCAGCACGGGCCCAGCCCGGGGCTCAGCCCCGCCCAGCGCGGGTTCGGGACGAAGGTCCCTTTCGATATCTCGTCGTCTGTGGTGTGCTGTTTCCCGATGCGTGGCGCCAGGGGGCTGGAGCATGCATTCAATGAATTTCCATGATTGGCGCGCTAGGTCCGAGTGTTCGCCAAATGAAGGACCGCGTGGAACGCGGGAACGCAGGGGTATCACCCCGCCAGGCAGGGCGTCCTGCCGATCGGTCGGACTTGTTGCCGTCCAGGCGGAGCCAGGCCACCGAGGGCTTTGTTGCCCTCAGTGCGTGTGGCACCATCATGGAATCTTCACGCCCCCCGTGCTGCCCGTTTCGT
This sequence comes from Micromonospora haikouensis, assembly GCF_900091595.1. Classification (GTDB taxonomy): domain Bacteria; phylum Actinomycetota; class Actinomycetes; order Mycobacteriales; family Micromonosporaceae; genus Micromonospora; species Micromonospora haikouensis. The sequence continues at coordinate 153,009 of NZ_FMCW01000004.1, read as the reverse complement.
GACAGGAGCCCCACAGATGCCTACTCAAAAGCTGGGTCGGCTGCTCGGCATGACCCTGATGCTGTTCGCGCTCGCCTCCGGGGTCGCCTCGGTCGCCTCTGTCGCCGGTGCCCCGGCCTCAGCTTCGGGCGGCCTGGTGAACCTCGAGTTCGAGTGGAACTAGGTTCTTCGCAGTTCGTGTGACACCGCCGTCGCCCGGCCACCCACCGGGCGGCGGCGGTAGCGGCGAGACACGGGCCAGGCATCGGCGCGGAGTTCACTCTCGGTGACAACAAGGGAGCAGGATGACGAGCCGAGCGGCAGCCGTGCGACGACGCGGGACTGACCTGGCCTGGCTGATCACCGGGCCGCTGGCGTTCCTGGCGGTCATCTGCTGCCTGCTGATCGCGCTGGTCACCGACGACAAGAAGGACGCCTACGGCGAGTGGGGCCTGGGCCTGCTGCTGCTCACCGCCCTGGTCGCCGCCCACCTGCCGGTGCTGAGCTTCATCGTCCGGCGGCAGACGCTCTCCGCCACGATCACCGAGATCCCGCTGGTCCTGGCGCTCTATTACCTTCCGCCGCTGACCCTGGTGCTGGTGGCCACCCTGGCGGCCCTGATCGCCCAGCTCCGGCGGCGGCTCGGCCCGGCCAAGTTCGCGTTCAACGTCGCCCGGTCCGCCGCGGCGACGTCCCTCGCCGGCCTGGTGCTGCTGGCGTTGCCCCCGATCCGGGGGGTGGGCCCCGGCACGTGGGGCATCCTCTTCGCGGCGGTCAGCACCGTCACCCTGGTCACCCTCGCCGCCGTGGTCGGCGTGATCACCCTGCTCCAGGGCTGGCAGGCCGGGCTGGAAGTGGTCCGGACGTCCACCGTGCCGCTGCTCGCGGCGGCGGTGAACGCGACCGTCGGCCTGATCATCCTGCTCGCGCTCAAAGCCACTTACTGGTCGCTGCTGCTGCTCGCCGCGCTCGCGCTCACGGTGGCGCTGGTCTACCGGGCGTACGCCCAGTTCCTCCGCCAGCACCGCACGCTGGCCGACATCTACGACCTGACCCGGGCGATGACCCGCAGCGGCCAGGACGGCACGCTGCCGGACGCGCTGCTCGGCCGGGTCCGCGCCCTCATGCAGGCCGAGTACGCGACGCTGTGGCTGCCCGCGCAGGGCCGGCACCCGGAGGTGCTGCTGACCGCCCGGATCGACGGGCGGGGCCTGCTCGACTTCTCGAAGATCCCGGCGTCGGTGCGGGAACAGGTCGTGCAGCAGCGGCAGACCGTCGCGCTCGGCGCCCGGCTCGGCGGGGACCGCGTGCAGTTGGCCATGCTCCGGGCGGCGTCGACGAAGGACGCGATCGTCGTGCCGCTGCGCTCCGGCGAGGCGGTCATCGGCACGCTGGAGGTGGTCAACCGGCTCAGCGACGTCGGCCACTTCACCCCGTCGGACGTGCCGGTGATCGAGACGGTCGCCGCGCATGCGGCGGTGGCCCTGGAGAATTCCCGGCTGGTCGACCGGCTGCGCCACGACGCCTACCACGACACGCTGACCAAGCTGCCCAACCGGCGGCGGATCAGCGCGGCGCTCGACGAGGCCGTGAGCATCCGGGCCCCCGGCGAGGTGGTGGCCGTCCTGCTGTTCGACGTGGACGGGCTGCGTCAGGTCAACGAGTCGCTCGGCCACGCGGCCGGCGACCAGGTGCTCGCCGAGGTCGCCGTCCGACTGCGCGACTCCGCGCCCTCCTCCGCGCTGGTCGGCCGGGCCGGCGGCGACGAGTTCCTGGTGACGCTGCGGCTGGAGAACGCCGAGGCAGCGCTGGAGCTGGCCGCCCGGCTGCGCGAGGAGATCCGCGCCGAGATGGTCTTCGACGCGTTCACGCTGGACGTCGACACGGCCGTCGGCGTGGCCGTGCACCCCGACCACGGCAGCGACGCCGCGACCCTGCTGCAACGGGTCGACCTGGCCGCGATGGCGGCGAAGTCGATGCCGGGCAGCATCCAGTTGTTCAACCCGGCGCTGGAGTCGCGGTCGCTGCGCCGCCTCGGCCTCGCGGGCGACCTGCGCAAGGCCCTCGACGACGGCGCGCTGGAGGTCTACTTCCAGCCGAAGGTGACGCTGCGGGACCGCCGCCTGGTCGGGGTGGAGTGCCTGGCCCGCTGGGAGCACCCGGCGCACGGCGAGGTCGCCCCGGAGGACTTCGTGGCCGTGGCGGAGCACACCGGCCAGCTCGGCCGGTTGACCGAGGTCGTGCTGCGGGAGGGGCTGCGGCGCAGCCGGGACTGGGCGCACGCCGAGCAGCCGCTCGCCGTCGCGGTCAACCTCTCCGCGCGTACGCTCACCGACCGGCACTTCCCCGACCGTGTGCGCGAGCTGCTCGCCGAGTACGACGTGCCCCCGCAGCGGCTCACCTTCGAGATCCGCGAGGCCGGGGTGCTCGACGGCACCGACCGCCCGATCCCGACGCTGCGCCGGCTGCGCGACCTCGGGGTGCGGCTGTCGGTGGACGACTTCGGCACCGGCTCGTCCTCGCTGGCGTACCTGCGCCGGCTGCCCGTGCACGAGGTCAAGGTCGACCGCTCCTTCGTGCAGGGCATGGCGACCGACCCGGGGGACCTGGCCATCGTCAACGCCGTGGTGACCCTCTCCCAGCAGTTCGGCCTCGCGGTGGTGGCCGAGGGGGTGGAGAGCGAGCTGACCCTGGAGCTGCTGCAGGACATCGGCTGCGAGATCGGCCAGGGATTCCTGTTCAGCCGGCCGCTGCCGTACGAGCGGCTGGAGGCGTGGTTCGGGGCCCAGTTGGAGTCCGAGGCCCTCGTCACCCCGGACGTCCGGCGGCTGCGCATCGTCCCCTGATTTCAGCAGGGATACGCCAGCTGAGCTGGGGGAACGTTGCGACGCGCGAGGGTGGGGGGATCCGATTTCACCTCCGGCGCGGGGCCGTGTACTCTTACCCCTGCGCGGCCACCGAGTGATCGCGCAGGCCCCCTTAGCTCAGTCGGCAGAGCGTCTCCATGGTAAGGAGAAGGTCTACGGTTCGATTCCGTAAGGGGGCTCAAAGGGTCCGGCTGGACCCGCCACGGCGGTGTAGCTCAGATGGCAGAGCAAGCGGCTCATAATCGCTGTGTCGCCGGTTCAAGTCCGGCCACCGCTACTCTCGTCCTCCGGGCCAGCTTCCGGTGGTCGGTGGGATGGGCGCCATAGGCGCCCACTTTGCATGTCCGCGTCGCCAGCGCGTAGGCTGAGGCGCTGTAGTTGTTGTCCGTTAGCGAGGAAGGCACTCCGCCGTGGCGAAGGCTACCGATGTCCGGCCGAAGATCACTTTGGCGTGTGTGGAGTGCAAGGAGCGCAACTACATCACGCGCAAGAACCGCCGCAACGACCCGGACCGCATCGAGCTGAAGAAGTTCTGCCCCCGGGACGGCAAGCACACGGTCCACCGCGAGACCCGCTGACCGTCGCCGGCGCACCCCGGCCAGCACGACACCCGATCGCCGATCCGGAGCGAGCGCAAGGCCAACCGGCCGACCGTCCGCCCCCGGGTCGGCTTTCGTGCTTCCCGTGTAGGTTCTCGGGCATGTCCCTGGACCCGTCCTACGTCGGCCGGACCTATCCGCCGACCGCCCCCTACCAGGTGGGCCGTGAAAAGATCCGCGAGTTCGCCACGGCGATCGGCGCCGCCGACCCGGCGCACCACGACCCGGAGGCCGCCCGTGCGCTCGGGCACCCGGACGTGGTGGCTCCGCCGACCTTCCCCGTGGTGATCACGATGGCCGCCACCCGGCAGATCGTCGACGACCCGGCCCTTGGGGTCGACTACAGCCGGGTGGTCCACGGCGACCAGCGGTTCGCCTACACCCGGCCGGTGGTGGCCGGCGACGAGCTGGTCTGCGTGAACACCATCGAGGACATCACCAGCCGCGGCGGGCACGACTTCCTGACCACCCGCACCGACGTGAGCACGGCCGCCGGCGAGCCGGTGGTCGCCGTCTGGTCAAAGCTCGTCGTACGCGGGGAGGCCTGACATGGAGCTGCCCACCCAGACCTTCCGGGTCACCCGGGCCGACCTGGTCCGCTACGCGGGCGCGTCGGGCGACTTCAACCCGATCCACTGGAGCGACCGGGTCGCCACCGGGGTCGGCCTGCCCGGGGTGATCGCGCACGGCATGTTCACCATGGCCCTGGTGGGCCGGGCGGTGGCCGAGTGGGCCGGCGCGCCCGACGCGGTGGTCGACTACGGGGTCCGGTTCGCCCGCCCGGTGGTCGTCCCCGACGACGACGCCGGCACCGAGATCGAGGTGACCGCGAAGGTCCGCGAGGGCGCGGGGGAGGGCCTGACCAGGCTCGACATCACCGCGACGTGCCGGGGCGAGAAGGTGCTCTCGCAGGCCCGGGCGGTGATCCGGACGCCCCGCTGAGAAGGTCGCGCCACGCGCGGGGGCAGACCGGTTGGGAAAGTCGGGTCCGTACCCGTACACTGGTCCGCCGTGGGGCAAGTGACCCCGCCCGGTGCGTCATGGCCGGGTCGGGCGAGCGTTGCCGCACAGGGGTGTAGCTCAATTGGCAGAGCAGCGGTCTCCAAAACCGCAGGCTGCAGGTTCAAGTCCTGTCACCCCTGCGCCTCAGGCCTGACCGTTCCCGTGGGTCGCGCCGCCAACCGGCGGCGTCCGGCCCGTGGTGGTGGCATCGGCGGGGTGGGTTCCGAGGCATCGGGGCCCGTCCGTCGATCCGCCGGCCGCGGCCCGTCGCGGGACGGTTGGTCCGGCCGGCGTGACCAGCGCCGCGCACGCCGCACCGGTGTGCGACCCGATTCCCGCGACGGAGGGCGAAGTGGCCGAGAACAAGCGGCGCAGCGAGGACGCCGGCGACGACGACCGTCTGAACGACGAGGTCGCCGACGACGTGGCCGCCGACGACGCCTCCGACGCGGACGAGCCGGTATCCCGCGGTGGCACGGCCACCCGGGCGCGGGCCAAGGCCGAGTCGGCCGACGAGAGGAAGACCCGCAAGGACACCGAGCGGATCGGGCTGTTCGCCCGCATCGCGCGGTTCTTCCGCGAGGTCGTGGCCGAACTGCGTAAGGTCATCTGGCCGACCCGCAAGGAGCTGCTGACCTACACCGCGGTGGTGGTCACCTTCGTCGCCGTGATGCTGACGATCGTGGCCGGCCTGGACTACGCCTTCGCGAAGGGCGTGCTGTGGGTCTTCGGAAACCCCAGCTGACCGGCTGATCAAGCCGATAGTTACGGAAGTGAGCGAGCGTGCCTGAGTACGACGAGACCGCCGAGACCACGGACGAGCAGTCCGCGGTGGCGACGGCGGCCAACGATGAGTCGGTCGAGGCCGCCAGCGAGCCGGACTTTCCGACCACCGAGCCCGCCCCGGACGAGGAGTACGACCCGGTCGCGGAGCTGCGCCAGAAGCTGCGCTACGCGCCGGGCGACTGGTACGTGGTGCACTCGTACGCCGGCTACGAGAACAAGGTCAAGACCAACCTCGAGACCCGGATCACGTCCCTCGACATGGAGGACTACATCTACCAGGTCGAGGTGCCGACCCGGGAAGAGGTCGAGGTCAAGAACGGCAAGCGGTCCCAGATCCAGGCCAAGGTCTTCCCGGGCTACATCCTGGTCCGGATGGAGCTGACCGCCGAGTCCTACTCCTGCGTGCGGAACACCCCGGGGGTCACCGGCTTCGTGGGGGCGACCGACCGGGCCGACCGGCCCGCGCCGCTGAGCCTCGACGAGGTCCTCAAGTGGCTGGCCCCGGCGGTCGAGACCGAGCAGAAGAAGGCCAAGCCCGAGATCAAGGTCCTCGACTTCGAGGTGGGCGACTCGGTCACCGTCACCGACGGCGCGTTCGCCTCGCTGCCGGCGACGATCAGCGAGATCAACGCCGACCAGCAGAAGCTCAAGGTGCTGGTGTCGATCTTCGGCCGGGAGACGCCGGTCGAGCTGAACTTCAACCAGGTCACCAAGATCTGACGTTCCGTCTCGCCGGCGGTGGGCAGCGGCCCGCCGCCGGCGAGGCCGTTTCCGCCCCCGTGCCGGCCTCGGCGGACCTCGCCGCATCCGGGGGCGGAGCCTTGCGCTAACCTAGAACGTCGGCCGTCGCATCGCGCTGACCGTGCGCGCCCCCCGGCCGGCACCTTTCCCAGTTCCAAGCCCCAGGAAGTGACATGCCTCCGAAGAAGAAGCTCGTCAAGACGTTCACGCTTCAGCTGAAGGCGGGCCAGGCGACCCCGGCGCCGCCGGTCGGCCCCGCGCTCGGCCAGCACGGCGTCAACATCATGGAGTTCTGCAAGACCTACAACGCGCAGACCGAGGCTCAGCGGGGCGACATCGTCCCCGCCGAGATCAGCGTCTACGAGGACCGCAGCTTCACCTTCGTCCTGAAGACCCCGCCCGCCGCCCAGTTGCTGATCAAGGCCGCCGGCGTGCAGAAGGGCTCGGGCAACCCGCACAAGGAGAAGGTCGGCTCCGTCACCCGCGCCCAGTTGCGGGAGATCGCCGAGAAGAAGATGGTCGACCTCAACGCCAACGACCTCGACCAGGCTGAGAAGATCATCGCCGGCACCGCCCGGTCGATGGGCCTGACCGTCGGCGACTGACCTCGCCCCACCGCCTCACCCGATCAGTTCGTGGGAGGGCACGCGGAGCGCCGCGGCCCGCCATAGACCACAGGAGTAAGCAGAGATGCAGCGCAGCAAGACCTACCGCAAGGCCGCCGAGGTCATCGACCGGTCGAAGCTCTACACGCCGGCCGAGGCGGTCAAGATCGCCAAGGACACCACCAGCACCAAGTTCGACGCCACGGTCGAGGTCGCCATGCGCCTCGGCGTCGACCCCCGCAAGGCGGACCAGATGGTCCGCGGCGTGGTCAACCTGCCGCACGGCACTGGTAAGACCGCCCGCGTGATCGTCTTCGCCGCCGGCGCGAAGGCCGAGGAGGCCGTCGCCGCGGGTGCGGACGAGGTGGGCACCGACGAGCTCGTCGCCCGGATCCAGGGCGGCTGGCTCGACTTCGACGCGGCGATCGCCACGCCGGACCAGATGGCCAAGATCGGCCGGATCGCGCGGATCCTGGGCCCGCGCGGCCTGATGCCGAACCCGAAGACCGGCACGGTGACCATGGACGTCACCAAGGCCGTCTCGGACATCAAGGGCGGCAAGATCACTTTCCGGGTGGACAAGCACTCCAACCTCCACCTGATCATCGGCAAGGCCTCGTTCTCCGAGACCCAGCTGATCGACAACTACGCGGCGGTCCTCGACGAGGTGCTGCGGGCCAAGCCCTCGGCGGCCAAGGGCAAGTACCTCAAGAAGGTCACCCTCACCACCACGATGGGCCCGGGCGTGCCGGTCGACCCCAACCTGATCAAGAACCTCCAGGAGGGCGTCGAGGCCTGAGCACCACCGCCTCGCCGGGGCCCCGCCACGACTCGTGGCGGGGCCCCGTCCGTCTGTCCGGTGTGGCAGGCTGACGCCATGCGCTGGGAGGACGTCGGGCTCCGTTACCACCGGCGCGGTCCGTGGGTGCTGCGGCAGGTCGACCTGCGGCTGGGCGCCGGCGAGGCCGCGGTGGTGCTCGGCCGCAACGGCGTCGGCAAGTCCACGCTGCTCCAGCTCGCGGCTGGGGTGCTCCGGCCGTCCCGGGGCCGCGTCGTCGACCGGCCCCGGCACGTCGGCTGGGTCCCGGAGCGGTTTCCCGCCGACCAGCCGTTCACCGTGGGCCGCTACCTCGCCGGCATGGCCCGCGTCGCCGGCCTGGGCGGTGCCGAGGCCGGCGACGCCGTGCGGCGGTGGACCGAGCGGCTGGGCCTGGGTCCGTTCCACGGGGTGCGGCTGCCCGAGCTGTCCAAGGGCACCGCCCAGAAGGTGGGCCTGGCCCAGGCGATGCTCCGCCGGCCCGGCCTGCTCATCCTCGACGAGCCCTGGGAGGGCCTCGACGCCGCCGCCCGAGACCTGGTCCCCGCCCTGATCGACGAGGTGCTGGCCGCCGGCGGCTCGGTGCTGGTCAGCGACCACCGGGGCGAGACGGCCCGGCTGCCGGGCGCGGCCCGCTGGACGGTCGCCGACGGCACCGTCACCGCGCAGGCCCCGACCGACGCGTCGCCGGGGGCGCTCGTCGTGGTCGAGGTGGCGGTCCCGGCCGCGCGCGCCGCGGGTGCCGTGGCCCGGCTCCGCGCCGACGGTCACCACGTCCTTCGCGTACGCGCCGACCCCGCCCCGCCCGACGCCCCCGTGCCCGCCGGAGGGCCACCCGACCCCGCCCCCGACCCCGGGGCGGGCGGGCAGGTGCCCCGGTGACCGCGCTCGTGCGGCTGCGGCTGGCCGGCTTCCTGCGTACCGGACGGGCGGTCGCCCCGCTGCTGGCCGGCCTGCTCGCCCTCGGCGTCCTCTACGGCGGCGGCCGGGCCCAGCCGGCGGAGGCCTACGGCGTGTCGGCGGTGGTGCTCTTCCCGGTGCTGGCGTGGCAGACCAAGCTCCTGCTCGACGTCGAGCCGGACGTGCAGCGCCGGCTGGCCCTGGTGCTCGCCGGTGCCGCCCGGGAGCGGGCCGCCGGGCTGCTCGCGGCGCTGGTGGCCGGGCTCGGCACGGTCGCCGTCGCGCTGGTCTTCCCCTGGCTGGTGGGCGGGGTGACCGGCCAGGCGGAGCCGGGCGGCCCGTCGGTGGCCGCCGGGGTGGCCCTCGGCGTCTGGGCGCACCTGCTCGCCCTGCCCGCCGCGGTGGCGTTGGGCGCGCTGGCCAGCCGGGCGGTGACGGGCAGCGCCGGTTACGGGGTGGCGGTGCTGGCGCTCGGCGCGGTCGGCTCGTTGGTGCTCGGCCTGTCGGCCTCGGTGGCGCCCTGGCTCGCGCCCCCGGTGCTGCCGGTCGCCCGGGCCACGGCGGCCGGCCCGTCCCCCGCCTCGGTGGTCCTGCTCACCGCGTGGGCCGTCGCCTGGAGCGCGACGGCGCTCGCCGGGTACGCCTGGCGGCGGCGCGCCCGCGCCTGAGGGGCGCGGGCGGCGGGGGAGTGACGGGGCGCACCCGGGGGCGATTTGGTGCTCACGGGGCGTGTCGCGTAACCTTGCGGCGAAGTACCACCCAGAGACCGCTGGTCACCGTGCCTAGGCACGGTCGAAGGTCCCGATCCGACGGGCGACCCGCGCAGGGCGGCAAGCGAAACTCGGCTGTGTTCCCGTGGTCCGCCGACTGCGGCGCGACCGGCCGGCCCTCGCCCCGTGCGCCCTGCGCCGGGGCTTTTCTCGTTGTCGTGGCCCTCCGGTACCGGGAGGCCTGCTGGCTTCTCGGTGGATCAGCCTGGAGCAACGAGAGAGGAGGGACATGGCGGACAAGCCGATCCGGGCCGACAAGGCCACGGCAGTCGCTGAGATGACCGACAGCTTCCGCAACGCGGGAGCTACGGTGCTGACCGAGTACCGTGGTCTGACGGTTTCCCAGCTCACCCAGCTGCGGCGCTCGCTCGGCAAGGAGACCACCTACACGGTCGCGAAGAACACGCTGGCGAAGCGTGCCGCGGCCGACGCGGGCATCTCCGGCCTCGACGAGCTGTTCACCGGTCCTACCGCGCTGACTTTCGTTTCGGGCGACGTCGTCGAGGCGGCGAAGGGGCTTCGCGACTTCGCGAAGGCCAACCCGAAGCTCGTCATCAAGGGCGGCGTCTTCGAGGGCAAGGCCATTTCCGCGGCCGAGGTCACGAAGCTCGCCGACCTGGAGTCCCGCGAGGTGCTGCTGGCCAAGCTGGCCGGCGCGATGAAGGGCAACCTGAGCAAGGCCGCGGCCCTGTTCCAGGCTCCGCTCTCCAAGGCCGCCCGCGCGGCGGCCGCCCTGGCGGACAAGAAGCGCGAGCAGGAGGGCGCCGAGGCGGCCTGAGGCCGCGTCCGGCGCACCCACGTTCTTAGACAACCGTTAGAAAGGACGCCAGCCATGGCGAAGCTCAGCACCGACGAGCTGCTCGACGCGTTCAAGGAGATGACGCTGATCGAGCTCTCCGAGTTCGTGAAGCAGTTCGAGGAGACCTTCGAGGTCACCGCGGCCGCCCCGGTCGCGGTCGCCGCCGCCGGTGGTGCCGGTGGCGCCGCCGCCGCGCCGGTCGAGGAGGAGAAGGACGAGTTCGACGTCGTCCTCGAGGCCGACGGTGGCAAGAAGATCCAGGTCATCAAGGTCGTGCGCGAGCTGACCGGCCTGGGCCTCAAGGAGGCCAAGGACGCGGTCGAGGCCGCGCCGAAGGCCATCCTCGAGAAGGTCAACAAGGAGACCGCCGAGAAGGCCAAGGCCAAGCTCGAGGGCGAGGGCGCCAAGGTCACCCTCAAGTAATTGAGGTTGGACTCAGGCGTGCGCCTGGCTCGCCGCACGTGAGCCAGGGCACATCGCGTCGCGGCGGGCGGTGATCCGGACTCGGATCACCGCCCGCCGTGTTCGTGTCGTGACTCCCTGACAGCGTCGTGAGCAGGGCGGCGACGCTCCACGCCCTTCGGCGGGGCGCTCCGGGGTCGTCGCCCACGCGTGGGAAACACCTGTCGCGCACGAGACGGGCCCTTGACGCGGCCCCCGGCTGCCAGGCACGCTGACACCAGCAAGACCTTCCGCGCTTGCGACGGCCACCATCCGGGTAATGGCAGCGGCGGCACCATCGTCCGCTGCACCTGGGCGGTCCGTGGGTATGCCGCGTTCCGAGCGGCCCGGTGAGGCCCCGTTTCGGGGGCCCCGAGGCACGTTCCGCGGTGACCTGCGGGTTGGGCTGGACAGCGGTTAGCCTCTCGGCTACACTGCTAGTTTGCGCTGCCTTCCGACTTGACCCCTGCGCAGAAATGTCCGATTACGGATATTTCTGGTGGGGTCATTGGAGTGCACGCGTACCAGCCGTTCTGCAGCACCGGTCCTCGGAAGGACGCATCTTGGCAGCTTCCCGCCCTGCGAAGACCAGTCGTACGTCGAGCGCTTTCGCACCCCGCCGAGTTTCATTCGGCAGGATCACCGAACACCTCGAGGTCCCCAACCTCCTCGCCATCCAGAACGAGTCCTTCGACTGGCTCGTCGGCAACGAGGCTTGGCAGGGCCGGTCGGCGGACGACCCGCACGCACGCTCGGGTCTCGCGGAAATCCTCGACGAGATCAGTCCCATTGAGGACTTTTCCGGCACCATGTCGCTCTCCTTCTCGGCGCCGCGCTTCGACGAGGTCAAGGCCTCGATCGAGGAGTGCAAGGAGAAGGACCTGACCTACTGCGCCCCGCTGTTCGTGACGGCGGAGTTCACCAACAACACCACCGGCGAGATCAAGAGCCAGACGGTGTTCATGGGTGACTTCCCGATGATGACGCCCAAGGGCACGTTCATCATCAACGGCACCGAGCGCGTCGTGGTCAGCCAGCTCGTCCGGTCCCCGGGCGTCTACTTCGACAAGCAGCCGGACAAGACCTCCGACCGTGACCTCTCCAGCGTCAAGGTCATCCCGAGCCGGGGTGCCTGGCTCGAGTTCGACATCGACAAGCGCGACACCGTCGGCGTCCGCATCGACCGCAAGCGCCGGCAGGCCGTCACCGTCCTGCTCAAGGCCATCGGTTGGTCGGCCGAGCGGATCCGCGAGAAGTTCGGCTGGTCCGAGCTGCTGATGACGACGCTCGAGAAGGACCACATCGCCGGCCAGGACGAGGCGCTGCTAGACATCTACCGCAAGCTCCGCCCTGGCGAGCCGCCGACCCGCGAGAACGCCCAGACCCTGCTCGACAACCTCTTCTTCAACCCGAAGCGGTACGACGTCGCCAAGGTCGGTCGGTACAAGTTCAACAAGAAGCTCGAGCTGAGCGTGCCGATCACCACCGGCACGCTCACCGAGGACGACATCGTCGCCACCGTGGAATACCTCTGCCGGCTGCACGCCGGTGAGGACGGCTACGAGGCCGACGACATCGACCACTTCGGCAACCGGCGCCTGCGCACCGTGGGCGAGCTCATCCAGAACCAGGTCCGCGTCGGCCTGTCCCGGATGGAGCGGGTCGTCCGCGAGCGGATGACCACCCAGGACGTCGAGGCGATCACGCCGCAGACCCTGATCAACATCCGCCCCGTCGTGGCGGCGATCAAGGAGTTCTTCGGCACCTCGCAGCTGTCCCAGTTCATGGACCAGACCAACCCGCTGGCGGGCCTGACCCACCGGCGTCGGCTGAGCGCGCTCGGCCCGGGTGGTCTGTCCCGGGAGCGGGCCGGCTTCGAGGTCCGCGACGTGCACCCGTCCCACTACGGCCGGATGTGCCCGATCGAGACGCCCGAAGGCCCGAACATCGGCCTGATCGGCGCGCTGTCCACCTTCGCCCGGGTCAACCCGTTCGGCTTCATCGAGACGCCGTACCGGAAGGTCGTCGACGGTCGGGTCACCGACCAGATCGACTACCTGACCGCGGACGAGGAGGACCGGTTCGTCAAGGCCCAGGCGAACGCGCCGCTGAAGGCCGACGGCACGTTCGCCGAGGACCGGGTCCTCTGCCGCCGTAAGGGCGGCGAGACCGAGGACGTGGTCCCGGCCGCCGTCGACTACATGGACGTCTCGCCGCGGCAGATGACCTCGGTCGCGACCGCGATGATCCCGTTCCTCGAGCACGACGACGCCAACCGGGCCCTGATGGGCGCGAACATGCAGCGTCAGGCGGTGCCGCTGGTCAAGGCGGAGTCGCCGCTGGTCGGCACCGGCATGGAATACCGTGCCGCCGTCGACGCCGGTGACGTGGTCGTGGCCGAGGTCGGCGGTGTCATCGAGGACCTCTGCGCCGACTACATCACCATCCACCAGGACGACGGCCACCGCCGGACGTACCTGCTGCACAAGTTCCGCCGCTCCAACGCCGGCTCCTGCGTCAACCAGAAGCCGGTCGTCTTCGAGGGCGACCGCGTCGAGGCCGGCCAGGTCATCGCCGACGGTCCCTGCACCGACGAGGGCGAGATGGCGCTCGGGCGCAACCTGCTGGTCGCGTTCATGTGCTGGGAGGGCCACAACTACGAGGACGCGATCATCCTGTCGCAGCGCCTCGTGCAGCAGGATGTGCTCACCTCGATCCACATCGAGGAGCACGAGGTCGACGCGCGGGACACCAAGCTCGGCCCGGAGGAGATCACCCGGGACATCCCGAACGTCAGCGAGGAGATGCTCGCCGACCTCGACGAGCGCGGCATCATCCGGATCGGCGCCGAGGTCGTCCCCGGCGACATCCTGGTCGGCAAGGTCACGCCCAAGGGCGAGACCGAGCTGACCCCGGAGGAGCGGCTGCTCCGCGCGATCTTCGGCGAGAAGGCGCGCGAGGTCCGGGACACCTCGCTGAAGGTGCCGCACGGCGAGACCGGCACGGTCATCGGCGTACGCACGTTCTCCCGCGAGGACGGCGACGAGCTGCCCCCGGGCGTCAACGAGCTGGTCCGGGTCTACGTCGCCCAGAAGCGGAAGATCCAGGACGGCGACAAGCTCGCCGGCCGGCACGGCAACAAGGGCGTCATCTCGAAGATCCTGCCGATCGAGGACATGCCGTTCCTGGAGGACGGCACCCCGGTCGACATCGTGCTCAACCCGCTGGGTGTGCCGTCCCGGATGAACATCGGCCAGGTGCTGGAGACGCACCTCGGTTGGGTGGCCAAGACGGGGTGGAGCGTCGACGGCGACGACGCCGAGTGGAAGCGCCAGCTGCGCTCCATCGAGGCGCACGAGTCCGAGCCGGACACCAACGTGGCCACGCCGGTCTTCGACGGTGCCCGCGAGGAGGAGATCTCCGGTCTGCTCGCGTCGACCCTGCCCAACCGGGACGGCAAGCAGCTGATCGGTTCCTCCGGCAAGGCGCAGCTGTTCGACGGTCGCTCCGGCGAGCCGCTGCCGGACCCGATCGCGGTCGGCTACATCTACATCCTGAAGCTCAACCACCTGGTCGACGACAAGATCCACGCCCGGTCGACCGGTCCGTACTCGATGATCACGCAGCAGCCGCTGGGTGGTAAGGCGCAGTTCGGTGGCCAGCGTTTCGGTGAGATGGAGTGCTGGGCGATGCAGGCGTACGGCGCCGCGTACGCCCTGCAGGAGCTGCTGACCATCAAGTCCGACGACGTCCTGGGCCGGGTCAAGGTCTACGAGGCGATCGTCAAGGGCGAGAACATCCCGGAGCCGGGCATTCCGGAGTCGTTCAAGGTGTTGCTCAAGGAACTGCAGTCGCTGTGCCTGAACGTCGAGGTGCTCTCCAGCGACGGCGTGGCCCTGGAGATGCGCGAGACCGACGACGAGGTGTTCCGGGCCGCGGAGGAGCTGGGCATCGACCTGTCCCGGCGCGAGCCGAGCTCGGTCGAAGAGGTGTAAGTGGTGTGGGTTGGGGGCCGGGCGACCGGCCCCCGACCCCGCCCGTGATCTAGCTGTAAAGACGACGACATAGGGGACATAGTGCTCGACGTCAACTTCTTCGACGAGCTGCGCATCGGTCTCGCCACCGCCGACGACATCCGTCAGTGGTCGCACGGCGAGGTCAAGAAGCCCGAGACGATCAACTACCGCACCCTCAAGCCGGAAAAGGACGGGCTCTTCTGCGAGAAGATCTTCGGTCCGCAGCGGGACTGGGAGTGCTACTGCGGTAAGTACAAGCGGGTCCGGTTCAAGGGCATCATCTGCGAGCGCTGCGGCGTCGAGGTGACCCGCTCCAAGGTTCGCCGGGAGCGTATGGGGCACATCGAGCTGGCCGCTCCGGTGACCCACATCTGGTACTTCAAGGGCGTGCCGAGCCGGCTGGGCTACCTGCTGGACCTCGCCCCGAAGGACCTCGAAAAGATCATCTACTTCGCCTCGTACGTCGTGACGAGCGTGGACGCCGAGTCGCGTCACCGTGACCTCTCGACCATCGAGAACGAGATCCTCGCCGAGAAGCGGCAGTCGGAGAACAGCCGCGACTCGGAGATCGAGAAGCGGGCCGCCAAGCTGGAGGCCGACCTGGCCGAGCTGGAGGCCGAGGGCGCGAAGGCGGACGTCCGGCGCAAGGTCAAGGAGGGCGGAGAGCGCGAGATGCGCCAGATCCGCGACCGGGCCCAGCGCGAGATCGACCGCCTCGACGAGGTGCTCGACACCTTCCGCAAGCTGGAGCCGAAGCAACTCGTCACCGACGAACTGCTCTACCGGGAGCTGCGCGACCGGTTCGGCGAGTACTTCACGGGCGGCATGGGCGCCGAGGCGATCAAGGCGCTGGTCCAGAACATGGACCTCGACGCCGAGGCCGAGAGCCTGCGCGAGACCATCCGCTCCGGCAAGGGCCAGCGGAAGATCCGGGCGCTCAAGCGGCTCAAGGTCGTCGCGGCGTTCCTGAACACCCGCAACTCGCCGCTCGGCATGGTGCTGGACTGCGTCCCGGTCATCCCGCCGGACCTGCGCCCGATGGTGCAGCTCGACGGTGGCCGCTTCGCGACGTCCGACCTGAACGACCTGTACCGCCGCGTGATCAACCGGAACAACCGCCTCAAGCGGCTGATCGACCTCGGCGCGCCCGAGATCATCGTCAACAACGAGAAGCGGATGCTCCAGGAGGCCGTCGACGCGCTGTTCGACAACGGCCGCCGCGGCCGGCCGGTCACCGGCCCGGGTAACCGCCCGCTCAAGTCGCTGTCCGACATGCTCAAGGGCAAGCAGGGCCGGTTCCGGCAGAACCTGCTCGGCAAGCGCGTCGACTACTCCGGCCGTTCGGTCATCGTGGTCGGCCCGAAGCTGAAGCTGCACCAGTGCGGCCTGCCCAAGCAGATGGCGCTGGAGCTGTTCAAGCCGTTCGTGATGAAGCGGCTGGTCGACCTCAACCACGCGCAGAACATCAAGTCCGCCAAGCGGATGGTCGAGCGGCAGCGCCCGGTCGTGTGGGACGTGCTGGAAGAGGTCATCGGCGAGCACCCGGTGCTGCTCAACCGCGCGCCGACCCTGCACCGCCTGGGCATCCAGGCCTTCGAGCCGCAGCTGGTCGAGGGCAAGGCCATCCAGATCCACCCGCTGGTCTGCACCGCGTTCAACGCCGACTTCGACGGCGACCAGATGGCGGTGCACGTGCCGCTGTCCGCCGAGGCGCAGGCCGAGGCGCGGATCCTGATGTTGTCGTCGAACAACATCCTCAAGCCGGCCGACGGTAAGCCGGTCACCATGCCCACCCAGGACATGGTCATCGGCCTCTACCACCTCACCCACCTCACCACCGGTGAGAAGGGCGAGGGCCGGGCGTTCAGCTCGGACGCCGAGGCGCGGATGGCGTTCGACGCCAGCGAGCTGCACCTGCAGGCGCCGGTGCGGATCCGGCTGCGCGGGCTGGTCGGGGTCGACAACGGCGCCGGCGCGCAGCCGTGGGTCGCGCCGGAGGGCTGGGTCGAGGGTGAGCCGCTCACCGTCGAGACCACCCTGGGCCGGGTGCTGTTCAACGAGACGCTGCCGCAGGGCTACCGCTTCGTGAACTACGAGATCCGCAAGGGTCAGCTCTCCGCGATCGTCAACGACCTCGCCGAGCGCTTCCCGAAGGTCGCCCTCGCCGCGACCCTCGACGGGCTCAAGGAGGCCGGTTTCCACTGGGCCACCTGGTCCGGCGTGACGATCGGCATGGAGGACGTCATCGCTCCGCCGCGCAAGCGGGAGATCCTGGAGCGGTACGAGAAGGAAGCCGACCGGATCGACAAGCAGTACCAGCGTGGTCTGATGACCGCCGAGGAGCGTCGCGGCGAGCTCATCGAGATCTGGACCAAGGCGACCAACGAGGTCGCCAAGGAGATGGACACCGCGCTGCCGCAGGAGAACCCGCTGTGGAAGATGATCAACTCGGGTGCCCGCGGCAACCTGCTCCAGCTCCGCCAGATCGCCGCGATCCGTGGTCTGGTGGCCAACCCCAAGGGCGAGATCATCCCGCGACCCATCAAGGCGTCGTACCGGGAGGGTCTCTCCGTGCTGGAATACTTCATCTCCACGCACGGTGCCCGTAAGGGTCTGGCCGACACCGCGCTGCGGACCGCCGACTCGGGTTACCTGACCCGTCGTCTGGTGGACGTCTCGCAGGACGTCATCATCCGCGAGGAGGACTGCGGCACCGACCGGGCCATCCCGATGCAGATCGGCGAGCGGCGCGACGGCAAGCTGTACGTCCACGAGCACGCCGAGACCAGCGTCCACGCCCGGACCCTGGCCGACGACATCAAGGGCCCGGACGGCACGGTCGTCGCCCACCGGGGCCAGGACATCAACTCCATCCTGGTCGACGCGATCGTCGCCGCCGGGACGGAGACGGTGCGGGTGCGCAGCGTGCTCACCTGCGAGTCGAAGCTGGGCGTCTGCGGTGCGTGCTACGGCCGTTCGCTGCCGACCGGCAAGACCGTGGACGTCGGCGAGGCGGTCGGCATCATCGCCGCCCAGTCGATCGGTGAGCCCGGTACGCAGCTGACGATGCGTACGTTCCACACCGGTGGTGTCGCGGGTGAGGACATCACCCAGGGTCTGCCCCGGGTCCAGGAGATCTTCGAGGCCCGCGTCCCGAAGGGCAAGGCGCCCATCGCCGACACCCCGGGCCGGATCCGGATCGAGGACGGCGAGCGGTCGCGGAAGATCATCGTGGTGCCGGACGACGGCTCCGACGAGATCGTCTACGACAAGATCTCCAAGCGGGTCCGGCTGCGGGCCCACGACGGCGACCACGTCGAGGTCGGCGAGAAGCTCACCGAGGGCACCATCGACCCGCACGAGCTGCTGCGCATCCTCGGCCCGCGCGCGGTCCAGGTCCACCTGACCCAGGAGGTCCAGGAGGTCTACCGCTCGCAGGGTGTGCTCATCCACGACAAGCACATCGAGATCATCATCCGCCAGATGCTCAAGCGGGTGACGGTCATCGACTCCGGCTCGACCGAGTTCCTGCCGGGCGTGCTGGTCGACCGGGCGCTGTTCGAGTCGGAGAACCGTCGGCTCGTCGGCGAGGGCGGCGAGCCCGCCGCCGGTCGCCCCGTGCTGATGGGTATCACCAAGGCCTCGCTGGCCACGGACTCCTGGCTGTCGGCGGCCTCCTTCCAGGAGACCACCCGGGTGCTGACAGACGCGGCGATCCACGCCCGCAGCGACTCGCTGATCGGCCTCAAGGAGAACGTGATCATCGGTAAGCTCATCCCGGCCGGTACGGGCATCAGCAAGTACCGCAACGTCCGGGTCGAGCCGACCGAGGAGGCCAAGGCCAAGGTCTACTCGATGACCGGATACCCGGAGACCGACTACGGCTTCGGGCCGGCCAGCGGGCAGGCCGTGCCGCTGGACGACTTCGACTTCGGGTCGTACCGCTAAAGATCACGCACTGACGACGAGGCCCCCGGCACACCGCCGGGGGCCTCGTTGCGTCGGGCCGTGCGACACCGCCATGTCGCCGAGCTGGCGGGGTCGCCGGCCCGGGATACCGCTATCTCTCCGTGGTCGGCTGGGATCGTCGCGGGGGACGGGCATGATGGAGGGCATGACGATCGCACCCGGGCAGGTGCCCGTCGCCCCGCACGGGGCACGCCATCCGCTCGACCCCGACCCGGTGCGCTCCAGCAAGGCCCGGGCGGTCTTCGCGCTCGGCCTGATGGGCGCGCTGACCGGGCTCTTCGTCGGCGGGGTGGTGCCGGCCACGCTCGCTCTCGTGCTGGCCCGGCAGGCCCGCCGTGAGGCGTACGCCTCGGGGGGTTTCCTCACCGGGGCGGCCTGGCTGCGGCGCGGGGAGCGCCTGGCCTGGGCCGGGCTGGTCCTGGTCGCGGCGGCCGTGGTGGCGGCCCTGGTGATCGGCCTGGTGCGGTTGGCCGGAGCGCCGTTCGGGCACGACTACGCCCCGAACGTGGACTGACCGTCCCGCGCGGGGGAGACGCCGACGCGCGCCCACGGGGCTGGCCGGGCGGCGGTAGCCTGGCCGGTGTCCGCCGCGCGGCGGTGGACGACGACCGGTGACAGGAGGCCCTCGTGACGGAACCGGCGCGGCCCTCGGGCGAGTCGGCGGAGGGATCCGCCGCGCACCCGGATCCGGCGGGGTCGCCGGCAGCGCCGGAGGAGAGCCCGTGGGCCCGGCCCGCCGCCGGCACCGATCCGGGGGCACCGGGCATCCCTGCCGTCCCCGCCCCGCCGTCGGTCTCGCCTTCGTCGGCCTCCCCGCCGATCGGGAGCACCGACCCCTCTGCCGGCGCGTTCCCGCAGCCCGACCCGTTTCCCGGGCCGGGTCCCGGCCCGGCGGCCGGTTCCCCGCCGCAGTTCGGCCCAGGCCCGGGGGCCGGCGACGCCGCGCAGCCGAGTTCCGGGCCACCGCCGGCCCCCGCCGCACCGCCGACTTCGCCCGTGCCGTGGTCCCCCGCCGCGCCGTCGTCTCCCTCGGCGCAGCCGGGCCCCGCCGCGTCGCCGTCCCCCTCGGCGTCGGGTTCCGCGTCGCAGCCGGCTCCGCCCGCGCATCCGGGTCTCTCGGCACCACCGGCTTCTCCTGCCCAGCCGGGCCCCCCGGCACCGCCAGCTTCCTTCGCGCCGCCGTCTTCCCCTGTGCAGCCGGCTGCCTTCGTGCAGCCGGGCCCCCCGGCATCGCCGGCTTCTCCCGCGCAGTCGGCTTCCTTCGTGCAGCCTGGCCACGCGCCACAGTCGGCGGCCGGGCCGCATCCGGCTCCCGCTTCCTGGCCGGGGCACCCCGGCACGACCACCCATCCGGGGGGCGCGCCGGGCGGCTACCCGGGTCAGGCGCCGGGCGGTGCCTGGGGCGGACCGAGCAGCGGCTGGGGCGGACCGGGCGCTGGCCGGGGGGCGGTGCCCCCGCCGCCGAAGGACGCGGCCCGACCGCCCAAGCGGGTCGACCCGGTGCCGGGCACCCCGTTCGGCGTGGTGCATCTCGACGTGCCCCCGGTGACGTCCGGCCTCGCGATCGGGTCCCTGGTGGCGGGCATCGCCTCCGCGCTGGTGTCGCTCCTGGTGATCTGCCTCGGGGCGACCGCCGGCAGCCAGGGGGCCTGGGCCGCCGGTGTGTTCGCGGTCCTCGGGCTGCTGGCCGGCACGGCGGCGGTGGTGGCCGGCCTGCTCGGCCGGCGGCAGATCCGGCGTCCGGCACCCCCGCCGGCGGTGCGCTTCACGGGCCGGGGGCTGGCGGTGGCCGGGATCAGCTGCGGCGCGGTGGGCGTGGTGCTCAGCCTGCTGGGCCTCGGCCTGGGGCTGCTGCTCGCCCTGAGCTGAGTCTCCGCCCGTGCTGCGGCTGGCCCGTGCTGGGCCGCCCCGTCCTCCGGCTGGTCCGGCTTGATCGACACCATGTCGGCGACATGGCGGGGTCGCGGGTGCCTGGATGCCGCCATGTCGCCGACATGGCGGCCCCGGTCCGGGGCAGCCCGGCCCGGGGCCGCTCCGGCGGGGGCCGGGCCGGGGGCGGTGGCTCCGGCGGAAACGGGCCGGCGGCTCAGGGGCAGCGTGGGGCGGCGGCGTTACCCAGGGCCGACGGGCCGGGTGCCGCGGTAGCCGTTACACTTGTTTCTGTAGGTGCCCATCGCAAGTGGGCAGGCGCGACGGTTCGGCCGGCAGGGCGGTGACGCTGATCTCCGGGACCTCTCCGTTTTGACCTGTGCGGCTGTGATAGGTACTCTTTCCCCTTGTGCCCGGGCTCGCCCGGGCAACTCGTGCGTGCGTCGGAACCGGGTTCCCGGTGATCGCGCGGCAGCACGACAGAGAGCCAGAAGACCCGGCGCGCGGTGACCGTGTGCCGGTGACAGAAATCCGGTGCGCGCGCGAGCGACTGCACCGGGACCGTGAGCCGGGCGACACGCCCGACCGCGGGTGCCGGGACCTCCGCAAGGCGGGCCTGGCCGGAATGTAGGAGAGCCTTTCCACGAGGGATGGCTACGAGCAGACGGCGCGGTCGCCGGAAGGCGGCCGAAGGGAGCGGAGAAACCCGGTGCCCACGATCCAGCAGCTGGTCCGAAAGGGCCGCCAGGCGAAGACGAGTAAGACCAAGACCCCGGCGCTGAAGGGTTCCCCTCAGCGGCGCGGCGTGTGCACCCGCGTGTACACCACCACCCCGAAGAAGCCGAACTCGGCGCTGCGCAAGGTCGCTCGTGTCAAGCTCAGCAGTCAGATCGAGGTGACCGCCTACATCCCGGGCGTGGGTCACAACCTGCAGGAGCACTCCATCGTGCTCGTCCGCGGCGGCCGGGTGAAGGACCTCCCCGGCGTGCGTTACAAGATCGTCCGCGGTTCGCTGGACACCCAGGGTGTCCGTAACCGCAAGCAGGCGCGCAGCCGTTACGGCGCGAAGAAGGAGAAGAGCTGAGATGCCGCGTAAGGGACCCGCTCCGCGGAAGCCGCTGGTCGCTGACCCGGTGTACAACTCGCCGTTGGTCACCCAGCTGGTGAACAAGATCCTGCTGCGCGGCAAGCGCCAGCTCGCCGAGCGTATCGTGTACGCGGCCCTGGAGGGCTGCCGCGAGAAGTCCGGCACCGACCCGGTCGTCACCCTGAAGCGGGCGATGGACAACGTCAAGCCGACCCTCGAGGTGCGCAGCCGCCGTGTCGGTGGCGCCACCTACCAGGTCCCGGTCGAGGTCCGGCCGGCCCGGGCGACCACCCTGGGCCTGCGCTGGCTGGTCACCTACTCCCGCGCCCGGCGCGAGAAGACCATGATCGAGCGGCTGATGAACGAGCTGCTGGACGCGAGCAACGGCCTCGGTGCCGCCGTCAAGCGGCGCGAGGACACGCACAAGATGGCCGAGTCGAACAAGGCCTTCGCGCACTACCGCTGGTAACACATCTGGTTCCGGCGCCCGCGTGGCGCCGGAACCACCACCAGTTGTGTCGAGACGACGATAAGTAGGGATTGAAGTGGCCGCCGCAGACGCGCTCGCCAACGTACGCAACATCGGCATCATGGCGCACATCGATGCTGGTAAGACCACTACCACCGAGCGGATCCTCTTCTACACCGGTATCACGTACAAGATCGGTGAGGTCCACGAGGGCGCTGCCGTCATGGACTGGATGGAGCAGGAGCAGGAGCGTGGTATCACCATCACCTCCGCTGCCACCAAGTGTGAGTGGAAGGGCCACACGATCCAGATCATCGACACGCCCGGTCACGTCGACTTCACGGTCGAGGTCGAGCGGTCGCTGCGGGTGCTGGACGGTGCGGTCGCGGTCTACGACGGCGTGGCCGGCGTGGAGCCGCAGACGGAGAACGTCTGGCGTCAGGCCGACAAGTACAACGTCCCGCGGATGTGCTTCGTCAACAAGCTCGACCGGACCGGCGCGGACTTCTTCCGCTGCGTCCAGATGATGATCGACCGGCTGAACGCGACCCCGCTGGTGCTCCAGATCCCGATCGGGCTCGAGGGCGACCACATCGGTGTCGTCGACCTGATCGGCATGCGTGCCCTCACCTGGCGCGGGGAGACCCAGAAGGGTGAGGACTACGCGATCGAGGAGATCCCGGCCGACCTCGCCGACTCCGCTGCGGAGTGGCGCGAGAAGCTGATGGAGACCCTGGCCGACGTCGACGACGCGGTGATGGAGAAGTACCTGGAGGGCGAGGAGATCTCCGTCGAGGAGATCAAGGCCGCCATCCGGCGGGCCACGATCGCCAGCAAGGCCAACCCGGTGCTGTGCGGCTCGGCGTTCAAGAACAAGGGCGTGCAGCCCATGCTCGACGCCGTGGTCGACTTCCTGCCGTCGCCGCTGGACATCCCGGCCATCGAGGGCACCGCGACCGACGGCGAGACGCCGCTGCAGCGGAAGCCGTCGAAGAAGGAGCCGTTCTCCGGTCTCGCCTTCAAGATCCAGACCGACAAGCACCTCGGCAAGCTCACCTACGTCCGGGTCTACTCCGGCGTGGTCGAGTCCGGGTCCCAGGTGGTCAACTCCACCAAGGACCGCAAGGAGCGGATCGGCAAGATCTACCAGATGCACGCCAACAAGCGGGAAGAGCGCGGCTCGGCCCAGGCTGGCGACATCATCGCGGTGCAGGGTCTCAAGCAGACCACCACCGGTGACACGCTGTGCGACCCGGCGAACCCGGTCATCCTGGAGTCGATGACCTTCCCGGAGCCGGTCATCGAGGTCGCCATCGAGCCGAAGACCAAGGCCGACCAGGAGAAGCTCAGCACCGCCATCCAGCGGCTGGCCGAGGAGGACCCGACCTTCCGCGTCAAGCTGGACGACGAGACCGGCCAGACGGTCATCTCCGGCATGGGTGAGCTGCACCTGGACATCCTGGTCGACCGGATGCGCCGCGAGTTCAACGTCGAGGCGAACATCGGCAAGCCGCAGGTGGCGTACCGCGAGACCATCCGCCGCAAGGTGGAGAAGGTCGAGTTCACCCACAAGAAGCAGACCGGTGGTTCCGGCCAGTACGCCCGGGTCATCATCAGCCTGGAGCCGCTGCCGCTGGACAACGACTCGCCGACCTACGAGTTCGCGAACGCCGTCACCGGTGGCCGCATCCCCCGGGAGTTCATCCCGTCGGTGGACGCGGGCGCCCAGGACGCCATGCAGTACGGCATTCTCGCCGGCTTCCCGCTGGTGGGTGTCAAGCTGACCCTGGTGGACGGCCAGTACCACGAGGTCGACTCGTCCGAGATGGCGTTCAAGATCGCTGGCTCGATGGCGCTGAAGGAGGCGGCCCGCAAGGCCGACCCGGCGCTGCTGGAGCCGGTGATGTCCGTCGAGGTCACCACTCCTGAGGAGAACATGGGTGACGTCATCGGCGACCTCAACTCCCGCCGTGGCATCATCCAGGCGATGGAGGAGCGCAGCGGCACCCGCATCGTGAGGGCGCTGGTGCCGCTGTCGGAGATGTTCGGCTACGTCGGCGACCTGCGGTCGAAGACCCAGGGCCGGGCTAGCTACAGCATGCAGTTCGACTCCTACGCCGAGATTCCGGCCTCGGTGGCCAAGGAGATCATCGCCAAGGCGACTGGTGAGTGACGCTCGCCTGAGCTGATCCGATGAATCGGGGCTGGTCGCGGGAGGGATTCCCGTCCGCGGCCACCTCGGTCGGGTTGTGTGAGACCGGGCCTGTAGGCTTCATCGCCGCAGAACCCACAAAAGCTCTCCGGCCGTCAGGCCGGAAAGGCTGTCGACAGAGTCCTAAGCGCCTACCTGGCGTGCCGGGGCGAGAAGAACCAAGAAGTCCACAGGAGGACACCAGTGGCGAAGGCGAAGTTCGAGCGGACTAAGCCGCACGTCAACATCGGCACCATTGGTCACATCGACCACGGTAAGACGACGCTGACGGCGGCCATCACCAAGGTCCTGCACGACCAGTTCCCGGACCTGAACCCGTACACCCCGTTCGACGAGATCGACAAGGCGCCGGAGGAGAAGGCCCGCGGCATCACGATCTCCATCGCGCACGTCGAGTACCAGACCGAGGCGCGGCACTACGCGCACGTCGACTGCCCCGGGCACGCCGACTACATCAAGAACATGATCACCGGTGCCGCGCAGATGGACGGCGCGATCCTGGTGGTGGCGGCGACCGACGGCCCGATGCCGCAGACCCGCGAGCACGTGCTGCTGGCCCGTCAGGTCGGTGTGCCGTACATCGTCGTGGCGCTCAACAAGAGCGACATGGTCGACGACGCCGAGCTCCTGGAGCTCGTCGAGCTCGAGGTCCGCGAGCTGCTCTCCTCGCAGGAGTACCCGGGCGACGACCTGCCGGTCGTGCAGGTCTCCGCGCTGAAGGCGCTCGAGGGCGACCCGGTGTGGACCGAGAAGCTGCTCGAGCTGATGAACGCGGTCGACACCGCGATCCCGCAGCCGGAGCGCGAGACCGAGAAGCCGTTCCTCATGCCCGTCGAGGACGTCTTCACGATCACCGGTCGTGGCACCGTCGTCACCGGTCGTGTCGAGCGTGGCGTGCTGCTCCCGAACGAGGACGTCGAGGTCGTCGGCATCCGCGAGAAGGGCTTCAAGACCAAGGTCACCGCGATCGAGATGTTCCGGAAGACCCTGGACGACGCGCGCGCGGGTGAGAACGTCGGTCTCCTGCTGCGTGGCACCAAGCGCGAGGACGTCGAGCGCGGCATGGTCGTCATCAAGCCGGGCACCACGACCCCGCACACGGAGTTCGAGGCGACGGTCTACATCCTCTCCAAGGAGGAGGGTGGCCGGCACACCCCGTTCTTCCAGAACTACCGCCCGCAGTTCTACTTCCGCACCACGGACGTCACCGGCGTCGTCACGCTGCCCGAGGGCACCGAGATGGTCATGCCGGGCGACAACACCACGATGAGCGTCAAGCTCATCCAGCCCATCGCGATGGAGGAAAACCTCAAGTTCGCGATCCGGGAGGGTGGCCGTACGGTCGGCGCGGGTCGGGTCACCAAGATCGTCAAGTGAACTGGGTAACCCCGATTAGCATCGCCGCCGGTCGTGCGGCATACTAGTCAGGTTGCGTAACGGCAGTTCCTCGCCCGTGTCCGGCATCCGCTGGACCTCCGGGTCGTTGAACAGTCGCGCGTAGGGTGGTTGGCCTGCCACTGTGCGGCCAACCACCCTCGCACGGCGTCCGGGTCGCGGTGAACGCGATCGGCGCCATTGACCCACCGCATGGCCAGCAGAGCTCCGGGGTCCCGGGGCGGAGCCTGGTCCTAGGGCGCGACACGCCCGACCGCGGGGGTCGGCGGAAGTGGGCCTGCACCAGCCGGTGCAGGCGCCCGCAACACAGCGGCATCGAGAGAAGGAACAGAAGCCACCATGGCGGGACAGAAGATCCGCATCCGGCTCAAGGCCTATGACCACGAGGTCGTCGACTCCTCGGCTCGGAAGATCGTCGAGACGGTGACGCGTACCGGGGCGCAGGTCGCTGGCCCGGTGCCGCTGCCCACGGAGATCAACCGTTTCTGCGTTATCCGCTCGCCGCACAAGTACAAGGACTCGCGCGAGCACTTCGAGATGCGTACGCACAAGCGGCTGATCGACATCATCGACCCGACCCCGAAGACGGTCGACTCGCTCATGCGCCTCGACCTGCCGGCTGGCGTCGACATCGAGATCAAGCTGTAGGGACCGGACAAATGGACAGGCAAGTCAAGGGGATCCTGGGCGCCAAGCTCGGCATGACCCAGGTCTGGGACAACAACAAGGTTGTGCCCGTGACCGTGGTGCAGGCCGGCCCGTGCGTCGTCAGCCAGGTTCGTAGCGCCGAGAAGGACGGTTACTCCGCGGTCCAGCTCGCGTACGGCACCATCGACCCGCGCAAGGTCAAGAAGCCGGTCAGCGGGCACTACGCGAAGGCGGACGTGGCGCCGCGCCGGCACATCGTCGAGCTGCGCACCAAGGACGCCGCGGACTACTCGCTGGGCCAGGAGGTCACGGTCGAGCAGTTCCCGGTGGGCGTCACCATCGACGTCACCGGCAAGACCAAGGGCAAGGGCTACGCCGGCCCGATGAAGCGGCACGGCTTCCACGGTCTGCGCGCCAGCCACGGTGTCGAGCGCAAGCACCGTTCGCCGGGCTCCATCGGCGCCTGCGCCACCCCGGGTCGCGTCTTCAAGGGCACCCGGATGGCGGGTCGGATGGGTGGCGTGCGCTACACCGTCCAGAACCTGACCGTCCAGGCGGTCGACACCGAGAACAACCTCCTGCTCGTCCGCGGCGCCATCCCCGGCCCGAAGGGCGCGCTGGTCCTGGTCCGCACCGCGGCCAAGGTCAAGGCGAAGAAGGGCGGTGCGGCCAAGTGACCACCGTTGACGTGCTCAACGTCGAAGGCACGAAGAGCGGCGCCGTCGAGCTGCCGTCCGACGTCTTCGACGTCCAGGCCAACATCGCGCTGATGCACCAGGTCGTGGTGGCCCAGCTCGCGGCCGCCCGACAGGGCACGCACAAGACCAAGACCCGCGGCGAGGTCGCCGGTGGCGGCAAGAAGCCGTACAAGCAGAAGGGCACCGGTCGGGCCCGCCAGGGTTCGATCCGCGCGCCGCAGTTCGCCGGCGGTGGCGTGGTCCACGGCCCGGTGCCGCGCGACTACAGCCAGCGGACCCCGAAGAAGATGAAGGCCGCCGCCCTGCGTGGCGCCCTCTCCGACCGGGCCCGCGCCGGCCAGGTGCACGTCGTCGAGGCGTTCGTCTCGGGCGAGAAGCCGTCGACCAAGGCCGCCCTGGCCACGCTGGCCAAGCTGACCGAGGCGCGCCGCGTCCTGGTCGTGCTGAGCAGCACCGACGAGCTGAACTGGGTGTCGCTGCGCAACGAGCCGCGGGTGCACCTGATCGAGGCCGGCCAGCTCAACACGTACGACGTGCTGGTGGCCGACGACGTGGTCTTCACCAAGGACGCCCTGGACGAGTTCCTGGGTGTCCCGGCCGAGACCACCGAGGAGGGTGACAAGTGAGCACGATCGCCGATCCGCGTGACGTCATCATCGCGCCGGTCGTCTCGGAGAAGAGCTACAGCGAGCTGAACCGGAACTGGTACACCTTCCTGGTGCACCCGGACGCCAACAAGACCGAGATCAAGATCGCTATCCAGCAGATCTTCAACGTCCGCGTCCTGACGGTCAACACGCTCAACCGCGAGGGCAAGCGCAAGCGCACCAAGACCGGCTTCGGTCAGCGCAAGGCCACCAAGCGGGCGATCGTGAAGCTGGCTGACGGTGACCGTATCGAGGCCTTCGGCGGCCCGGTCAGCTGAGGGGTGTAGACAATGGCTATCCGTAAGTACAAGCCGACGACGCCGGGCCGGCGTGGCTCGAGCGTCGCCGACTTCGCCGAGATCACCCGGTCGACGCCCGAGAAGTCGCTGCTGGTTCCGCTGCCGAAGAAGGGCGGGCGTAACGCCCACGGCCGGATCACCGCGCGGCACCACGGTGGCGGCCACAAGCGCCAGTACCGTCTGATCGACTTCAAGCGGGTCGACAAGGACGGCGTCCCGGCGAAGGTCGCGCACATCGAGTACGACCCGAACCGCACCGCGCGCATCGCGCTGCTGCACTACGCCGACGGCGAGAAGCGGTACATCATCGCGCCGAAGGACCTGAAGCAGGGCGACGCGGTCGAGTCCGGTCCGGGCGCCGACATCAAGCCCGGCAACAACCTGCCGCTGCGCAACATCCCGGTCGGTACGACGATCCACAACGTGGAGCTTCGTCCGGGTGGCGGTGCCAAGCTGGCCCGCTCGGCCGGCGTCGGCATCCAGCTGCTCGGCCGGGAGGGCGCGTACGCGACCCTGCGTATGCCGTCCGGCGAGATCCGGCGGGTCGACGTGCGCTGCCGCGCCAGCGTCGGCGAGATCGGCAACGCCGACCAGTCGAACATCAACTGGGGCAAGGCCGGCCGGATGCGGTGGAAGGGCAAGCGCCCGACCGTCCGTGGTGTCGCCATGAACCCGGTCGACCACCCGCACGGTGGTGGTGAGGGCAAGACCTCCGGTGGTCGCCACCCGGTCAACCCGCAGGGTAAGCCCGAGGGCCGCACCCGTCGTAAGGGCCAGCCGAGCGACCGGCTGATCGTCCGCCGCCGCTACGCCACGCGTAAGCGCGGCTGAGGGAGATAAGACATGCCTCGCAGCCTGAAGAAGGGCCCGTTCGTCGACGACCACCTGCTCAAGAAGGTGGAGACGCAGAACGACAAGGGCTCGAAGAACGTCATCAAGACCTGGTCGCGGCGCTCGACGATCATCCCCGAGATGCTCGGCCACACGATCGCCGTGCACGACGGACGCAAGCACGTCCCGGTGTTCGTCACCGAGGCGATGGTCGGGCACAAGCTCGGCGAGTTCGCGCTGACCCGCACCTTCAAGGGTCACGAGAAGGACGACCGGAAGAGCCGCCGGCGCTGAGCCGCGGGCATACGGATAGAGGAACAAGGGGTTACAGCGATGCCAGGAAAGGGCGACGCTCCGGTGCTTCCGGGCGCGCGGGCGGTTGCGCGGCACGTGCGCATCTCGCCGATGAAGGCGCGCCGGGTGGTCAACCTCGTCCGCGGCCTGCCCGCGAAGGAGGCGCTCACGGTGCTGCAGTTCGCGCCGCAGGCTGCGAGCGAGCAGGTATACAAGGTGCTCGCTAGCGCGATCGCCAACGCGGAGAACAACGAGCGGCTGGACCCCGACGCGCTGCTCGTCAGCGAGGCGTTCGTCGACGAGGGCCCGACGATGAAGCGGTTCCGGCCGCGGGCGCAGGGCCGGGCTTACCGGATCCGCAAGCGCACCTGCCACATCACCGTGGCGGTCGAGGCGGTCGCGCCGGCCGCGCCGAAGAAGTCCGCGGCGAAGAAGGCCGCCCCGGCGCAGCAGCCTGCGGCCGCTGAGACGGAGAGCAAGACGGAGGGCGCCGAGTAATGGGTCAGAAGGTTCACCCCACTGGGTTCCGGCTCGGCATCTCGACCGACTGGAAGTCCCGCTGGTTCGCGGACAAGCTCTACAAGGACTACATCGGCGAGGACGTCAAGATCCGCCGGATGATGTCCAAGGGGCTCGAGCGCGCCGGCATCTCCAAGGTCGACATCGAGCGCACCCGGGACCGGGTCCGCGTCGACATCCACACCGCCCGGCCGGGCATCGTCATCGGCCGTAAGGGTGCGGAGGCCGACCGGATCCGCGGCGAGCTGGAGAAGCTCACCGGCAAGCAGGTGCAGCTGAACATCATCGAGGTGAAGAACCCCGAGTCGGACGCGCAGCTGGTCGCCCAGGGCGTCGCCGAGCAGCTCTCCAGCCGGGTCAGCTTCCGTCGGGCGATGCGCAAGGCGATGCAGTCGGCGATGAAGAACCCGGTCTGCAAGGGCATTCGGGTGCAGGTCTCGGGTCGCCTCGGCGGCGCCGAGATGAGCCGGACCGAGTTCTACCGCGAGGGCCGGGTTCCGCTGCACACGCTGCGGGCCAACATCGAGTACGGCTTCTTCGAGGCCCGTACCACCTTCGGCCGGATCGGCGTGAAGGTCTGGATCTACAAGGGTGACGCGGTGCCGGGTCGGGAGGCTCCGGCCGAGGCTCCGTCGCGCCCGCGCCGTGAGCGCGGCGACCGCCCCGAGCGGCCGCGCCGTGGTCGGTCCGGTTCGTCCGGCACGACCGCCGGTGGCACCGAGGCCGGCCGGGCTGCCGCGACCACGATCGCGCAGCAGGCCGAGACGCCGAGTGGCGAGCCGGTGGACGCGTCCGCCGTCGCCGCCGCGGCAGAAACGCAGCAGGAGGGCTGACAGATGCTGATGCCGCGCAAGCCCCCGAAGGGCTTCCGCAAGCCGCACCACCCGGACCGCCACGGCGCGTCCAAGGGTGGCAACCGCGTGGTGTTCGGCGAGTTCGGGATCCAGGCTCTCGAGCCGGCGTACGTGACGAACCGGCAGATCGAGTCGGCGCGTATCGCGATGACCCGTCACATCAAGCGTGGCGGTAAGGTCTGGATCTCGATCTTCCCGGACCAGGCTCTGACGAAGAAGCCGGCCGAGACCCGGATGGGTTCCGGCAAGGGCTCGCCCGAGTGGTGGGTCGCCAACGTCAAGCCGGGGCGGATCCTGTTCGAGATGTCCTTCCCCAACGAGCAGATCGCGCGAGAGGCGATGCGTCGCGCGATCCACAAGCTCCCGATGAAGTGCCGCATTGTTACGCGCGAAGTGGGTGAATCCTGATGGCAGCGGGCGTTAAGGCCTCCGAGCTGCGTGAGCTCTCCGAGGAGGAGCTGGTCACGAAGCTGCGTGAGGCCAAGGCGGAGCTGTTCAACCTCCGCGTGCAGGCCGCAACCGGGCAGCTGGACAACAACCGGCGGCTGCAGGTCATCCGTCGGGAGATCGCCCGGATCTACACGATCATGCGTGAGCGCGAGCTGGGTCTCTCGGTCGCGCCGACTGAGGTGACTGCATCATGAGCGAGACCGAGAACACCACCGTCGACGCACGGGCCCGCCGGAAGGTGCGTGAGGGCCTGGTGGTCAGCGACAAGATGGACAAGACCGTCGTGGTCGAGGTCGAGGACCGGGTCAAGCACGCGCTGTACGGCAAGATCATGCGCCGTACCCGCAAGCTGAAGGTGCACGACGAGCAGAACGCCGCCGGCATCGGCGACCGGGTCCTGATCATGGAGACCCGGCCGCTGTCCGCCACCAAGCGTTGGCGGATCGTGGAGATCCAGGAAAAGGCCAAGTAGCGAAGGCTCGAGCTCGCCCGGCGTCAGTCGGGCGCAGGTTCCGCCAGGCTCCGGCCGCGGCAGGCGGCCGGAGAACCGGCAGACATAGGAGATAGACGTGATTCAGCAGGAGTCGCGACTGCGCGTCGCCGACAACACGGGTGCCCGGGAGATCCTGTGCATCCGGGTGCTCGGTGGCTCCGGTCGGCGCTACGCGAGCATCGGCGACGTCATCGTGGCCACGGTCAAGGACGCGATCCCGGGTGCCGGTGTGAAGAAGGGCGACGTCGTCAAGGCCGTCGTCGTCCGCACCGCCAAGGAGAAGCGGCGGCCGGACGGCTCGTACATCCGCTTCGACGAGAACGCCGCCGTCATCATCAAGGACGGTGGGGACCCGCGCGGTACCCGTATCTTCGGCCCGGTGGGTCGGGAGCTGCGGGACAAGCGGTTCATGAAGATCATTTCCCTCGCGCCGGAGGTGTTGTGACCGTGAAGGTCAAGAAGGGCGACACGGTCGTCGTCATCGCCGGCAAGGACAAGGGTGCCAAGGGCAAGGTCATCGCGGCCTACCCGCGGCAGGACAAGGTCCTGGTCGAGGGCGTGAACCGGGTCAAGAAGCACACCCGCATCAGCACCACCCAGCGTGGCGCCAAGACCGGCGGCATCGTCACCCAGGAGGCACCGATCCACGTCTCCAACGTGATGGTCGTGGACTCCGACGGTAACCCGACCCGCGTCGGGTACCGGATCGACGACAACGGCCAGAAGGTCCGCATCGCGCGTAGCACCGGTAAGGACCTGTGATGACCACGGCTACCGAAACCAAGACCATGCCGCGCCTCAAGGAGCGGTACCGCAACGAGATCGTGGCCAAGCTGCAGGAGCAGCACAACTTCGGCAACCCCATGCAGGTGCCGCGGTTGGTCAAGATCGTCGTGAACATGGGTGTCGGCGAGGCCGCCCGGGACGCCAAGCTGATCGACGGCGCCGTGCGGGACCTGGCCACCATCACCGGCCAGAAGCCGCAGGTGCGGCGGGCGACCAAGTCCATCGCGCAGTTCAAGCTCCGCGAGGGCATGCCGATCGGCGCGAAGGTCACCCTCCGCGGCGACCGGATGTGGGAGTTCCTGGACCGCCTGCTCTCCATCGCGCTGCCGCGTATCCGCGACTTCCGCGGGCTGGACGGGCGCAAGCTCGACGGGCACGGCAACTACACGTTCGGCCTGACCGAGCAGTCGGTGTTCCACGAGATCGACCAGGACAAGATCGATCGCCAGCGGGGCATGGACATCACGGTGGTCACGACCGCCACGACCGACGACGAGGGCCGGGCGCTGCTCAAGCTCCTGGGCTTCCCGTTCAAGGAGAACTGAGATGGCCAAGAAGGCGCTGATCCTCAAGGCGGCCGCGAAGCCGAAGTTCTCGGTTCGCGCGTACACCCGCTGCCAGCGGTGCGGGCGTCCCAAGGCGGTCTACCGCAAGTTCGGTCTCTGCCGGGTCTGCATCCGGGAGATGGCCCACCGCGGTGAGCTGCCGGGCGTGTCCAAGGCTTCCTGGTAAGGGCGACCGCGCCCCGGCTGCCGGCCGGGGCCCCCTTGCACCGATCATGTATTGCTCTTCGCCGTAGGCCCGGGGCTGACCGCCCCGGGAACCCCGGCGAGAAAGGCTGACGAAATCCATGACGATGACCGACCCGATCGCAGACATGCTCACGCGTCTGCGTAACGCCAACCAGGCGTACCACGACCGGGTGACGATGCCCTACTCCAAGATCAAGGCGAACATCGCCGAGGTCCTGATGTCCGAGGGCTACATCGCCACCTGGTCGGTCGAGGAGCCCGAGGAGGGCGCCGTCGGCAAGCGACTGGTCGTCGAGCTGAAGTACGGCCAGAACCGCGAGCGGAGCCTGGCCGGCATCAAGCGCGTGTCCAAGCCCGGTCTCCGGGTGTACGCCAAGTCGGACGGGCTCCCGCGGGTGCTCGGCGGGCTGGGCGTGGCGATCATTTCGACGTCCCAGGGGCTGCTCACCGACCGGCAGGCCCGCAAGCGGAGCGTTGGCGGGGAAGTCCTCGCCTTCGTCTGGTAACGGGAGACAGGTAGAAATGTCGCGTATTGGACGTAAGTCGATCCCGGTGCCTGCCGGCGTCGACATCACGATCGACGGCCAGGCCGTCAAGGTCAAGGGCCCGAAGGGCGAGCTCGTGCACGTGCTCGCCGAGCCGATCACCGCGGAGCGGGCCGAGGACGGTCAGCTTCAGGTCAACCGGCCGAACGACGAGCGCAAGGCCAAGGAACTGCACGGCCTGAGCCGGACCCTGATCGCCAACATGATCGTCGGCGTGACCGAGGGCCACCGCAAGAGCCTGGAGATCGCCGGCACCGGTTACCGGGTCACGGCCAAGGGCAAGGACCTGGAGTTCGCGCTCGGGTTCTCGCACCCGGTGCTGGTCCCCGCGCCGGACGGCATCACCTTCACGGTGGAGAAGCCGACCGTCTTCCACGTGGCCGGCATCGACAAGCAGCTCGTCGGTGAGGTCGCCGCCAACATCCGGAAGATCCGCCCGCCGGAGCCCTACAAGGGCAAGGGCGTGAAGTACCAGGGCGAGGTCATCCGCCGCAAGGCCGGAAAGGCAGGTAAGAAGTGAGCGCCACGCTGCTCAAGCGTCGCCGCGGCGTCGCCGCCAAGCGCGCCGTCGGCCGTGCGCGTCGACACTTCCGGGTCCGCAAGAACGTCAGCGGCACCCCCGAGCGTCCCCGCCTGGTCGTCACCCGGTCGCTGCGTCACATCGTCGCGCAGGTCGTCGACGACACCAAGGGCCACACCCTGGCGTCGGCCTCGACCCTCGACGCGTCGGTGCGCGGCACCGAGGGCGACAAGAGCGCCCTGGCCGGCAAGGTCGGCGCTCTGCTTGCCGAGCGGGCCAAGGCCGCCGGCGTCTCGAAGGTCGTCTTCGACCGCGGTGGCAACCGGTACGCGGGGCGGGTCGCCGCGCTTGCCGACGCCGCCCGCGAAGCCGGGCTCGAGTTCTAGAAACCCCGTCACGAGAGATAAGGAAGGCTGCTGATGCCAGGTCAACAGCGCCGTGGCGGCGGGTCCGGTGGCAACGAGGGTGGTCGCCGCGACAACCGCCGTGAGGGCGGCCGCGGAAACGCGCCCGTCGAGAAGACCCCGCACATCGAGCGGGTCGTCGCGATCAACCGCGTCGCCAAGGTCGTGAAGGGTGGTCGTCGCTTCAGCTTCACCGCCCTGGTGATCGTGGGCGACGGCGACGGCACCGTCGGCGTGGGCTACGGAAAGGCCAAGGAGGTGCCCGCGGCGATCGCCAAGGGCGTCGAGGAGGCCAAGAAGCACTTCTTCAAGGTGCCGCGGATCGCTTCCTCGATCCCGCACCCGGTGACGGGTGAGGCCGCCGCCGGTGTGGTGCTGCTCAAGCCGGCCTCCGCCGGTACGGGCGTCATCGCCGGTGGCCCGGTGCGTGCCGTGCTGGAGTGCGCGGGCATCCACGACGTGCTCTCCAAGAGCCTCGGCTCGTCCAACCCGATCAACATCGTGCACGCCACGGTGGCGGCGCTGAAGGGGCTGGAGTCCCCGGAGGCCGTCGCGGCCCGTCGTGGCCTGCCGGTCGAGGACGTCGCGCCGGCCGCGATGCTCGCGTCGCGGGCGGGGGTGGCGTCCTGATGGCTCGCCTGAAGGTCACCCAGCTCCGGTCCGAGATCGGTGCCAAGCGCAACCAGCGTGAGTCGCTGCGTTCGCTCGGCCTGAAGCGGATCAACGACGTGGTGGTCAAGGAGGACCGTCCCGAGATCCGGGGCATGATCTTCGCGGTCAACCACCTCGTGAAGGTCGAGGAGGTCGAGTAATGACGATCAAGGTCCACCACCTGCGCCCGGCACCCGGTGCCAAGACCGCGAAGACCCGCGTGGGTCGCGGTGAGGGCTCCAAGGGCAAGACCGCCGGTCGCGGTACCAAGGGTTCCAAGGCCCGCAAGAACATCTCGGCGGCGTTCGAGGGTGGGCAGATGCCCATCCACATGCGCCTGCCGAAGGTGAAGGGCTTCAAGAACAAGTTCAAGGTGGTCTTCCAGGTGGTCAACCTGGACAAGCTCGCCGAGCTGTTCCCGAACGGCGGTCAGGTCGGCCCGCAGGAGCTGGTCGAGTCCGGCGCGGTCCGCAAGGGTCACCCGGTCAAGGTGCTCGGCACCGGCGACCTGAACGGCGTGTCTCTCCAGGTGTCGGCGCAGGCGTTCAGCGCGTCGGCCAAGGAGAAGATCACCGCCGCCGGTGGCTCGGTCACCGAGCTGTAAGGCAGTGTCTGTGGCGCCCGCTCAGTTCTTCGTGACTGGGCGGGCGCCTCGGTCTACCCCGGGCGTCTCCACCGGGTAATATCGGATTCGATTTATGTAGCCGGGCACACCTGCCCGGACCGGGACGGGGCTGTTAGGCTCCCATCCCAGCTATGGATATCGGGCGCTCGCCCGGCACCCACCCCGATCCGCCAGGGACCACCACCGGCGGCCCGCCTCGCGCAGGAGGAAGAAGTTGCTGTCCGCCTTTCTCAGTGCGTTCCGTACGCCTGACCTGCGCAAGAAGCTGCTGTTCACGGTAGGCATCATTGCCGTCTACCGGCTCGGCGCCACCCTGCCCAGCCCTGGTGTCTCGTACGGCAACGTCCAGAAGTGCCTCGACACCATCGGCAGCGCGAACACCGGGGTGCTGAACCTGCTGGACCTCTTCTCCGGCGGGGCGCTGCTGCAGCTCTCGGTCTTCGCGCTGGGCATCATGCCCTACATCACAGCGTCGATCATCCTGCAGCTGCTCACCGTGGTCATCCCGCGGCTGGAGCAGCTCCGCAAGGAGGGCCAGGCCGGCCAGGCGAAGATCACGCAGTACACCCGATACCTCACGCTCGGCCTGGGCATCCTCCAGTCGTCGGCGTTCGTGGCGTTGGCCCGCTCGGGGCAGCTGTTCAACAACCAGTGCGACCAGTTCCCGATCGTGCCCAAGGGCACCGGCATCCCGGACTGGCTGACGCTGACGATCCTGGTCATGACGATGACCGCCGGCACCGGCGTGGTGATGTGGCTCGGCGAGCTGATCACCGACCGGGGCGTCGGCAACGGCATGTCGGTGCTGATCTTCACCTCGATCGCGGCCCGCCTCCCCAGCGAGGGCTGGCGGATCAAGACCCAGCAGGGCTGGTGGAAGTTCTTCCTGGTGCTGGCTCTGGTCCTGGTGGTCATCACCGCGGTGACGTTCATCGAGCAGGCGCAGCGCCGGATCCCGGTGCAGTACGCCAAGCGGATGATCGGCCGGCGGATGTACGGCGGCACCTCGACCTACATCCCGCTGAAGGTCAACCAGGCGGGTGTCATCCCGGTCATCTTCGGCTCGTCGCTGCTCTACCTGCCGCAGCTGGCGCTCCAGTTCTTCGACCAGACGAACCCGGGCAAGACCCAGGCCTGGATCCAGAACAACGTGGTCGACCCGTCGAGCCCGCTGCACATCGCGATCTACTTCCTGCTGATCATCTTCTTCACGTACTTCTACGTGTCGATCACGTTCAACCCGACCGAGGTCGCGGACAACATGAAGAAGTACGGCGGCTTCGTGCCGGGCATCCGCCCCGGCAAGCCGACCGCCGACTACCTCGACTTCATCCTCAGCCGGATCACCCTGCCGGGCGCGCTCTACCTGGGCATCGTCTCGATCCTGCCGAACTTCTTCTTCATCTGGCTGAACAGCGAGCAGTTCCAGAACTTCCCGTTCGGCGGCACCGCTGTGCTCATCATGGTCGGCGTCGGTCTGGAGACCGTGAAGCAGATCGAGAGCCAACTCATGCAGCGGAACTACGAAGGGTTCCTGCGGTAGATGCGACTCGTTCTGGTTGGCCCGCCGGGTGCGGGCAAGGGCACACAGGCGGAGTTCATCGCCGCTCACCTCTCGGTGCCGAAGATCTCGACCGGTGACATCTTCCGGGCGAACGTCTCGCAGGGCACGCCGTTGGGTGTCGAGGCGAAGCGCTACATGGACGCGGGCAAGCTGGTCCCGGACGAGGTGACCATCAACATGGTCCGGGACCGGCTCGCCGAGCCGGACGCCTCGGAGGGCTTCCTGCTCGACGGCTTCCCGCGCACCACGCCGCAGGCCGCCGCGCTGGACAAGCTCCTCGCCGACCTGGGCACCGCGCTGGACCTGGTGCTGGAGCTGGTCGTCGACGACGACGAGGTGATCCGGCGGCTGTCGGGCCGGCGCACCTGCCGGGGCTGCGGCAAGATCTGGCACGTCGAGTTCGACGCGACCACCCGGGACGGCATCTGCGACCGCTGCGGCGCCGAGCTGTTCCAGCGCGACGACGACAAGCCCGAGACCATCGCCGCCCGGCTGCGCGAGTACGCGGACAAGACCGCGCCGCTGGTCGACTACTACGGCGCCCAGGGCAAGCTGGTGGGCATCGACGCCACCGGCCCGGTGGAGGACGTCACCGTCCGCGCCATCGACGCCCTGCGCTCGTACGGCGGCTGACGAACGGTCGCACCGCGGCTGACGGAAGGTCGTCCGGCGACTGGCGGACGCCGGGGTCCCGGCGGATAGAGTGCGAACAGCGGGGTACGTGCGACGTGCCCCGCTGCTCCGCGCGACGAAAGGTAACGGCCCCATGCGTCGTCCCCAGCTGGACATCCAGCTGAAGACCCCCGACCAGATCGAGAAGATGCGCGCCGCCGGCCTCGTGGTGGCCGAGGCGCTGCGTCGGATGCGGGAGGCGGTGGCCCCCGGGGTCAGCACCGCCGACCTGGACGCGATCGCCGAGTCGACCATCCGGGAGGCGGGGGCGGTCCCGTCGTTCAAGGGCTACCACGGCTTCCCGGCCTCGATCTGCTCGTCGGTCAACGAGCAGGTGGTGCACGCGATCCCGTCGCCCGCCCAGGTGCTCCGCGAGGGCGACCTGATCTCGATCGACTGCGGCGCGGTGCTCGACGGCTGGCACGGCGACGCGGCGATCACGGTCGGCGTGGGGGAGGTCGACCCGGCGCTGCTGAAGATGGCCGCGGTGGCCGAGGACGCGATGTGGGCCGGGATCGCGGCGGCGGCGCGCGGGGCGGCCAACGGTCGCGGCCGGCTCACCGACATCTCGCACGCGGTGGAGAACGCGGTCCGCCGGGGCGGCCGGTACGGCATCGTCGACGGATACGGCGGGCACGGCATCGGCACCGAGATGCACCAGGACCCGCACGTGCTCAACCACGGCCGGCCCGGCAAGGGCCCCCGGCTGGTGCACGGCATGGCGCTGGCCATCGAGCCGATGATCACGATGGGCTCGCCCCGCACGGTCGAGCTGGCCGACGGCTGGACCGTCGTCACCCGGGACGGGTCGATGGCGGTGCACGTCGAGCACTCGATGGCGCTGCTCCCGGACGGGGTCTGGGTGCTGACCGCGTTCGACGGCGGCCGGGGGCGCCTGGGCGATCTGGTCACCGCCCGCCAGCCCGCCGACTCGCCGGCGATCTGATCGCCGGGGCCCCTCCGGCCGGCGAGCAGGGGTGACCCCGGTCACTCCCGACTCGGGTCGGGGCGGGAAGTAATCCGGCCGGGTGACCTGACGGGTGGCCGGTTTGGCGGCGGCGTGCAGGCGGGCGTACACTTTCTGATCGGCGCACAGCGTCCACTCCGGCATGCCCACCCTGCGCTTCGGTGGGGCCGGAGCCGCGGCTGGCGCGGGCACCCGACAAGCGTCGGGGCCCGTGTAAGACGTTGTGGGCCGTCCGGAGTAACCGACGTCAGGACAGCGGAGGACATGCCGAAAAAAGACGGAGCCATCGAGATCGAGGGTCGGGTCATCGAGCCCCTGCCGAACGCCATGTTCCGGGTGGAGCTCGCGAACGGTCACAAGGTGCTGGCTCACATCAGTGGCAAGATGCGGCAGCACTACATCCGCATCCTGCCGGAGGACCGCGTCGTCGTCGAACTCTCGCCGTACGACCTGACCCGCGGGCGCATCGTCTACCGCTACAAGTAAGCGACCTGACGACGGCCGGGTAGTCCCCGTGTCCGTCCTCGACGTCCGGCGTCGCGCGTCGTCGCGCCTCCGGGCCAGATGGGAAGTAAGGCAACCGTGAAGGTCAAGCCGAGCGTCAAGAGGATCTGCAACAAGTGCCGGGTCATCCGCCGGCACGGCCGGGTCATGGTCATCTGCAGCGACCCGCGCCACAAGCAGCGCCAGGGCTGATCCAGCCCGACCGACCGTGAATCCACGGCCGGTCGGTCCGGTCCCGGCGTCGCAGATCCAGCCAACACATCATCAGCTCGTCCCAGCCGCGAGCGGTGCGCATCGCGTACCCCTGCGTGGTTGACCCCCGGTCGGAGGCCGGGGCCCGCTCGGGCAGCGGTCGTTCCTCCCGGCGCCACGGCGCCGGTCGGACGACCGGAGCGGGGTGGGGCGGGTGCAGACCTCCGCCAGGAAACCACAAGGAGTACGCCCGCACATGGCTCGTCTAGTCGGCGTGGACCTCCCCCGCGAGAAGCGGATGGAGATCGCGCTCACCTACATCTTCGGGGTCGGCCGCACCCGTGCCCTGGAGACGCTCGCCGCGACCGGTATCTCTCCGGACAAGCGCGCTCGGGACCTCACGGACGAGGAGCTGGTCCAGCTCCGCGACCACATCGAGGGCAACTACAAGGTTGAAGGCGACCTGCGCCGCGAGGTCGCCGCTGACATCCGCCGCAAGGTCGAGATCGGCTGCTACGCCGGTATCCGCCACCGCCGTGGTCTGCCGGTGCGTGGCCAGCGGACGCGGACCAACGCCCGCACCCGCAAGGGCCCGAAGCGGACCGTCGCCGGCAAGAAGAAGCCCGGCAAGAAGTAATTAGGAGCGCACAGACTTATGCCACCGAAGGCTCGTGCCGGAGCCGCCGTCAAGAAGGTCCGGCGCAAGGAACGCAAGAACGTCGCCCACGGGCAGGCGCACATCAAGAGCACCTTCAACAACACCATCGTGTCCATCACGGACCCGACCGGTGCGGTCATCTCCTGGGCCTCGGCCGGCCAGGTGGGCTTCAAGGGCTCCCGCAAGTCGACCCCGTTCGCCGCTCAGCTGGCCGCCGAGGCCGCCGCGCGTCGGGCGATGGAGCACGGCATGCGCAAGGTCGACGTGTTCGTCAAGGGCCCCGGCTCCGGCCGGGAGACCGCCATCCGTTCGCTGCAGGCCGTCGGGCTGGAGGTCGGTCAGATCTCCGACGTGACCCCGCAGCCGCACAACGGGTGCCGTCCGCCGAAGCGTCGCCGGGTCTGAGAGGTTAGAGAGAGATGGCTCGTTACACCGGTGCTGACTGCCGCCGTTGCCGGCGGGAGAAGATGAAGCTGTTCCTCAAGGGCAGCAAGTGCGATGGCCCGAAGTGCCCGTTCGAGTCCCGGCCGTTCCCGCCCGGGCAGCACGGCCGCGGCCGCACGAAGGAGACGGAGTACCTGCTCCAGCTCCGTGAGAAGCAGAAGGCCCGCCGCGTGTACGGCGTGCTGGAGAAGCAGTTCCGCGGTTACTACGAGGAGGCCGTGGCCAAGCAGGCCAAGACCGGTGAGGTCCTCCTGCAGATCCTCGAGTCGCGGCTGGACAACGTGGTCTACCGGGCCGGCTACGCCAAGTCCCGGGACATGGCCCGCCAGCTGGTCAAGCACGGTCACTTCACGGTGAACGGCAAGAAGGTCGACATCCCGTCGTACCGCGTCAAGGAGCACGACATCATCGAGGTCCGGGGCAAGAGCAAGGAGCTCACCCCGTTCATCGTGGCGCAGGCCGAGGCCGGCTCCAAGACGGTTCCGGCGTGGCTGGAGGCCATCCCGAGCCAGATGAAGGTGCTCGTGCACTCGCTCCCGGCCCGCCAGGTGATCGACACCCAGGTCCAGGAGCAGCTGATCGTCGAGCTCTACTCCAAGTAGTCGGGCTCGTTGCGGTGGTCCGCCCTGCGGGGCGGGCCACCGGAACGGTTTGTGTCGCGGACGTCAAATAGCGGGCGTCCCGGAAGAGAAGAGAAGACATGCTCATCAGCCAGCGACCGTCTCTGTCCGAAGAGTCGATCAACGAGACCCGCTCCCGGTTCACCATCGAGCCGCTGGAGCCGGGCTTCGGGTACACCCTGGGC
The DNA here is from genome assembly GCF_900091595.1 of Micromonospora haikouensis. Taxonomy (GTDB): domain Bacteria; phylum Actinomycetota; class Actinomycetes; order Mycobacteriales; family Micromonosporaceae; genus Micromonospora; species Micromonospora haikouensis. The sequence continues at coordinate 111,864 of NZ_FMCW01000004.1, read as the reverse complement.
AACTCGCTGCGGCGCACGCTGCTGTCGTCGATCCCGGGTGCGGCGGTCACCTCCATCAAGATCGACGGCGTGCTGCACGAGTTCACCACGATCCCCGGTGTCAAGGAGGACGTGGTCGAGCTCGTCATGAACATCAAGGAGCTGTGCGTCAGCTCCGAGCACGACGAGCCGGTCAGCATGTACCTGCGCAAGCAGGGCCCGGGCGACGTGACGGCGGGCGACATCCAGCCCCCGGCCGGCGTCTCGGTGCACAACCCGGACCTGAAGCTCGCCACCCTCAACGGCAAGGGCCGGCTCGACATGGAGCTGACCGTCGAGCGGGGTCGTGGCTACGTGACGGCGGCGCAGAACAAGCAGGCCGGCGCCGAGATCGGCCGGATCCCGGTCGACTCGATCTACTCGCCGGTGCTGAAGGTGACGTACCGCGTCGAGGCGACCCGGGTCGAGCAGCGGACCGACTTCGACCGGCTGATCATCGACGTCGAGACCAAGCCGTCGATGGGCCCGCGCACCGCGCTGGCCTCCGCCGGTTCGACGCTGGTGGAGCTCTTCGGGCTGGCCCGGGAGCTGGACGAGACCGCCGAGGGCATCGACATCGGGCCGTCCCCGCAGGACGCCCAGCTGGCGGCGGACCTGGCCCTGCCGATCGAGGAGCTGGACCTGACCGTCCGCTCCTACAACTGCCTCAAGCGCGAGGGCATCAACTCCGTCGGTGAGCTGATCGGGCGCACCGAGGCCGACCTCCTCGACATCCGCAACTTCGGCCAGAAGTCGATCGACGAGGTCAAGATGAAGCTGGCCGGGATGGGTCTGGGGCTGAAGGACTCGGCCCCGAACTTCGACCCGGCGCACGTCGTGGACGCCTTCGGTGAGGCCGACTACGACACCGACGACTACCGCGAGACCGAGCAGCTCTAGTCCCCGCTGCCGCCACACCTGAGGAGCACCAAGCATGCCCACGCCCACCAAGGGCCCCCGCCTCGGCGGCAGCCCCGCGCACGAGCGGCTGATGCTGGCCAACCTGGCCACCGCGCTGTTCCAGCACGGCAAGATCAAGACCACCGAGACGAAGGCCCGGCGGCTGCGTCCGCTGGCCGAGCAGCTCATCACCAAGGCCAAGCGGGGCGACCTCGCCTCCCGTCGGCGGGTGCTGGGCGTCGTCAAGGACAAGGACGTGGTCTACTCCCTGTTCGACCAGATCGCGCCCCGGTACGCGAACCGTCCGGGTGGCTACACCCGGATCGTGAAGACCGGTCCGCGCAAGGGCGACAACGCTCCGATGGCGATCATCGAGCTGGTCGAGGAGCTTCAGGTCGCCGAGCCGAAGGCGAACAAGAAGACCGCGACCCGCAAGGCCGCGCAGCAGGACAAGGTCGAGGCGCTCGCCCCGGCCGAGGAGACCCCCGCGTCGGCCGAGGCCGACCAGGACTCCGAGGCGCCGGTGTCGGCGTCCGGTGACACCGCCGCCGCCCGCGAGGACAGCGACGAGGCCGCCGAGGGCACCGAGAACAAGGCCTGAGCAACGGCAGCACCGTCGGGCCCGGCATCCCTTCCTGGGGTGCCGGGCCCGACCCGTGAGGAGGTACGAGGTGGACGATCGGGTCCGGCTGCGGCTGGCGGTCGCGTACGACGGGACCGGTTTCTCCGGTTGGGCGGCCCAGCCGACCCGGCGGACGGTGGCCGGCGTGCTCGCCGAGACCCTGGACCTGGTCCTCGGCGCGGGCGTGGCGACGGGGCTGACCGTGGCCGGGCGGACCGACGCCGGGGTGCACGCGACCGGCCAGGTCTGCCACCTCGACCTGCCGGCCGCCGTGTGGGCCGAGCACGAGGGGCGGCTGCTGCGCCGGCTGGCCCGGCTGCTCCCTACCGACGTGCGGGTGCGGGCGATGACCGAGGTGCCAGCGGACTTCGACGCCCGGTTCTCGGCGACCTTCCGGCGCTACGAGTACCGGGTGACCGACGCGCCCTTCGGCGCCGAGCCGCTGCGCCGGCACGAGGTGCTGGCCTGGCCGAGGCCGCTCGACCTCGACCTGCTCAACGCCGCGGCGGCGGGGCTGGTGGGGGAGCACGACTTCGCCGCGTACTGCCGGCGTAAGGAGCACGCCACCACCCTGCGCGAGGTGACCCGGCTGGACTGGCGGCGCGACCCCGACGGCCTGCTGGTCGCCACCGTCCAGGCCGACGCGTTCTGTCAGGCGATGGTGCGCAGCCTGGTCGGGGCGATGCTGGTGGCGGGGGACGGGCGGCGTCCGGTGCAGTGGCCGGGCGGCCTGTTGACCCGGCGGGAGCGGTCCAGCGAGGTGACGGTGGCCCCGGCGCACGGGCTCACGCTGGTCGCCGTCGGCTATCCCGACGACCCCGCCGAGTACGCCCGCCGCGCCGAGGCGACCCGCCGGCTCCGCGTGCCCACGGGCGGGCTCGCCGTCGAGGGCTGAGAGCCGCCCCGGCCGTTCCCGCCGTCGCCTCAGTCGTTCTCGCTGTCGCTGTCGCTGTCGCTGTCGCTGTCGCTGTCGTCCTCGTCGCTGCCGCTCGGGGTGGTCGTCGGCTGGCCGGCGCTGCCGCCGGTGGCCCGGCGCTCCAGCACCCCCTTGGTGAGGTGCGTCTCGATCAGGTCGAAGAGGATCTCGCGTACCGCCGGGTCGGCGGCCTTGACCGGTTCACCGTCGGCGCGGACCACGAGGCAGTACGCGAGGTAGTGGCCGCGTACCTGCCAGCCGACCCGGGCGGGGGCCTCGGTCAGCGCCTCGGTGTCGTCCCCGGCCGGCAGGCCGCGGAACCGGCCCTCCCGCTCGTCGAGCAGTTGCCGCAGCCGGTCCCGGACGCGCTGGGCGGTGGCCTTGTCGGTCAGGTTGAACAGCCCGGCGGTGAGCAGGTGGTCCCCGTCGGGGGAGCGCAGGCTCGCCCGGACCACCTGGTTGCAGCCGAGCGTGGCGAGCAGGTCCGCCACCTCGCCGCTGGCGGCGACCGCGCAGCTGCCGCTGGACTGGGTCTTGAGCACCTCGTACGGGTCCGCGCCGTCGCCGACCGTGACCTGCCGGCTGGGGAAGACCTCCTTGACCGTGAGGGGAGCGGAGTCGGTGTCCCGCGAGTCGATGTCCTGCCGTTCGGTCTGGGACGGCGACGGGGCGGCGGCGGCCGGCGGGCTCGGCGCGACCTGGGGGTCGGTGGCCCGGTTGGCCAGCAGCGCGGCGCCGCCGAGGCCGCAGAGGGCGAACAGCGCCAGAACCGCCGCCCCGCCGAACACCACCTGCCAGAGCCGGGCGCCGTGGCGGCCGGTGTCCCGGGCGCGCCGGGACCGGGGCAGGTGCAGCGGTTGCGTGGTGGCGTACCCGCCGGCCGGCGGGGCGGGGCGGGGCGCGGCCGGCGGCGGTGCGAAGGCCGACGCCGGGGGCGGGGCGGCCGCGGGCAGCGCGATCCGGCTGGTCCGGGGCAGTGACGGCGTCGGGAAGCGGGACGGCGCGGGCCCGGTACGGGCGGGCGGGCGGTTCCAGGCCACCGACAGGTCCGACCCCGGCCCGGGGTGCCCCTCGAAAGCGTCCTCATCGGACTCGTACCGATACACCATGCGACCCAGAGTAGGGGCTATTGTCCCTTTAGGGGGTAATACCCGGAAACTGCGGCGGGTCCGTCGGGCCGCCCCGGGGGCACGCGGCCGGGCCGCCGCCCCGGACCCCGCCCGGCGGGCGGCGACGCCAGTGCGAGAATGCCGGGCGTGACCGGCGACCACTACTTCTCCGCTGAACCCGGAACCGCCGCCCGCCCCCGGGAGGTCGAGTTCACCGTCGCCGGGCGCGACTACACGCTGACCTCGGCCGGCGGCGTCTTCTCCGCCGACCGCCTCGACGCCGGCACCGCCGTGCTGCTGCGCAAGGCCGACCTGCCGGCCCCCGACGCCGCCGGGAACCTGCTGGACCTGGGCTGCGGCTTCGGCCCGATCGCCTGCGTGCTGGCCGGCAGCGCCCCGGCCGCCACCGTCTGGGCCGTCGACGTCAACGAGCGGGCCCGGGCGCTCACCGCCGCCAACGCCGAGCGGGTCGGCGCGGCCGACCGGGTCCGGGTCGCCGCCCCCGACGCCGTGCCGGACGACGTGACGTTCGCCCAGCTCTGGTCCAACCCGCCCATCCGGATCGGCAAGGAGGGCCTGCACGAGCTGCTGCTGCGCTGGCTGCCCCGGCTCGCCCCCGACGGCGTGGCCTGGCTGGTGGTCGCCCGCCACCTCGGCGGCGACTCGCTGCACCGCTGGCTGACCGAGCAGGGCTGGCAGGTGGGCCGGCACGCCAGCCAGAAGGGCTACCGGGTGCTGCGGGTCACCCGCTGACCTGCGCACCGGTAATCGGCTGTCGCCGGGCCGGCCCGCTCAGGCAGGATGCCCGCGTGGGATACGTGGACGTGGCAGCCGTGGGGCACATCCTCCCCGACGGCCGGGAGCTCTTCACCGACGTGTCGTTCCGGGTCGGCGAGGGCGCCAAGGTGGCCCTGGTCGGGCCGAACGGCGCGGGCAAGACGACGCTGCTGCGGATGGTCGCCGGCGATCTGCCCGTGCGCAGCGGCGGGATCGCCCGCTCCGGCGGGCTCGGCGTGATGCGCCAGTTCATCGGCATGATCGGCGACGACTCCACCCTCGCCGACCTGGCCCTGTCGCTCGCCCCGCCGGCGTTGCGCGACGCCGGCCGCCGGCTCACCGAGACCGAGGCGGCCATGCGGGCGGCCGAGCTGCGCGGCAAGTTCGGCAACGCCGCCGCCAAGGCCCAGCTCGCGTACGCGGACGCGCTCGCCGCCTGGGGCGAGGCCGGCGGGTACGACGCCGAGGTCGTCTTCGACACCGTCGCGACGATCGTCCTCGACATGCCCTGGGACGCGGCCCGGGAGCGTCCGGTGCGTACCCTCTCCGGCGGCCAGCAGAAGCGGTTCGCCCTCGAACTGCTGCTGCGCGGCCCCGACGAGGTGCTGCTGCTCGACGAGCCGGACAACTTCCTCGACGTGCCCGGCAAGCGGTGGCTGGAGGACCGGCTGCGCGAGTCGGCCAAGTCGGTGCTCTACGTCTCGCACGACCGGGAGCTGCTGGCCCGCACCGCAGACCGGGTCGTCGCCGTCGAGGGCGGCAGCGCCTGGGTCCACCCGGGCGGCTTCGCGAGCTGGCACGAGGCGCGGGTGGCCCGGCACGCCCGCCTCGACGAGCTGCGCCGCCGCTGGGACGAGGAGCACCAGAAGCTGCGCGAGCTGATGCTGATGTACAAGCAGAAGGCCGCGTACAACGACGGGTTGGCGTCGCGGTACCAGGCCGCGCAGACCCGGCTGCGCAAGTTCGAGGAGGCCGGGCCGCCGCCCGTACCGCCGAAGGACCAGGACATCCGGATGCGCCTGACCGGCGGGCGGACCGGCAAGCGCGCGGTGATCGCCGAGCAGCTGGAGCTGGACGGCCTGACCTACCCGTTCGACCTGGAGATCTGGTTCGGCGACCGGGTCGCGGTGCTCGGGGCCAACGGCACCGGCAAGTCGCACTTCCTGCGGCTGCTGGCCCGGGGCGGCACCGACCCGGACCCGGCCAACGGCCCGGTCGACGGGGCCGCCGCGCTGGCCCCGGTGGTGCACGACGGGGTGGTCCGGCTCGGCGCGCGGGTCCGGCCCGGCCACTTCTCGCAGACCCACGACCGGCCCGAGCTGATGCAGAAGACCCTGGTCGAGGTGCTGTGGCGCGGCGACGACCACCGGGCCGGGATGGACCGGCACGCGGCGATGGCCGCGCTGAGCCGGTACGAGCTGGCCGGGCAGGGCGACCAACGCTTCGGCACCCTCTCCGGCGGCCAGCAGGCCCGGTTCCTGGTGCTGCTGCTTGAGCTGTCCGGGGCGACGCTGCTGCTGCTCGACGAGCCGACCGACAACCTGGACCTGGCCAGCGCGGAGGCGCTGGAGGCCGGCCTGGCGGCGTTCGCGGGCACGGTGATCGCGGTGACCCACGACCGCTGGTTCACCCGCTCCTTCGACCGCTTCGTGTTGTTCGGCAAGGACGGCGAGGTCACTGAGACCCCCGACCCGGTCTGGGACGTGTGAGGGGTAAGGAAGGGCCCCCTGTTAACGCACAACGGTGTAGAAGGGGCCCTTCCTTGCACCTGGCATAGGGTTGGGCGCGTGACTGAGATGACGTACCGCCGGCTGGGCGACTCCGGGCTCGTGGTGTCCGTGGTCGGCATCGGCTGCAACAACTTCGGCCGCAAACTCGACCTCGACGGCACCCGGGCGGTGGTCGACGCGGCGCTCGACGCCGGCATCACCCTGTTCGACACCGCCGACATCTACGGCGAGCCGCAGGGCGCCTCCGAGGAGCTGCTCGGTCAGGCGCTCAAGGGCCGCCGCGACGAGGTGGTGCTGGCCACCAAGTTCGGCATGGACATGCACGGGGCCAACGGGGCGGACTTCGGCGCCCGGGGCTCCCGGCGCTACATCGCCCGCGCGGTCGAGGCGTCGCTGCGGCGGCTCGGCACCGACCACATCGACCTGTACCAGATGCACGAGCCCGACCCGGGCACCCCGATCGACGAGACGCTTGCCGCCCTCGACGACCTGGTGCGCGCCGGCAAGGTGCGCTACCTGGGCAACTCCAACTTCGCCGGCTGGCAGATCGCCGACGCCGACTGGGTCGCCTCGTCCAACGGGCACACCCGGTTCGTCAGCGCGCAGAACCACTACTCGCTGCTGGAGCGGGGCGTCGAGGCCGAGGTCATCCCCGCCTGCGAGCGCTTCGGCCTCGGCATGCTGCCGTTCTTCCCGCTGGCGAACGGCCTGCTCACCGGCAAGTACCAGCGCGGGGAGGCCGCCCCGGCCGGCAGCCGGCTCTCCGGCGGCGGCCGGTACGCCGAGCGCCTCGCCGCGGCCCGCTGGGACACCATCGAGGCGATCGGGGCGTACGCCGCCGAGCGAGGGCTCACCATGCTGCAGGTGGCCATCGGCGGGCTGGCCGCCCGGCCCGCGGTGACCTCGGTCATCGCCGGGGCCACCACCCCGGAGCAGGTGCGCGCCAACGCCGGCGCCGGCGGGTGGCAGCCCGACGACGACGACCTGGCCGCGCTCGACGCCATCCTCTGAGCCGGTCGACGGGACGGGGCCGGCCGACGAGGGACAGGGCCGACCGGCAGGGCCGAAACGAAAGGGACGCCGGGGCGACTCGCCCCCGGCGTCCCTCGTCCGGCTTCCGGCCCGGTCAGGCAGCCGGCCCCCCGGGCCCGGCCGGCCGACGCCGCCGCACGAGCAGCAGCGGCACCGCCGCCAGCAGCGCGACGGCGACGAGCCCGCCGGCCGCGTACGTCCACCAGCCGCCCCCCGACCGGTCCCGCTCGTCGGGCCCGGCCTGCACGGCGACGGGCCGTGGCGCGGGCGCCGTCTGGGCGGGGCGGGCCTGCACCGTCGCGGTCGCCGACGTCTTGTACGGGGCCGGCGCGGTGACCGTCACCCGCCAGCGACCGGGGGAGAGCAGCGGGCCGCTGGAGTAGAAGCCCTGCCCCTCCCCGGACATTTCGAGCTGCACCGGACCTGCCGTCCGGTCGCCCTCGCCCTTGGCGGTGAGGGTCAACCGCACCGGCTGATCCAGTCGGTGGCCGTCGGAGTAGACGGCCAGCACGGTGACCCCGCCGGCCCCGTCGCCGCCCACCGACAGCTTGAGCTTTCCGCCGTGCGCCGCCGCCGGGCCCGCCGGCAGCGCCACCAGGCACGCCGCGACGAGCGCGGCGGCGAGGATCCTGAGGGTACGCATCACCCGTGCTCCACTCGTTCGGTTCGGGTGGGGCCGCCCCCGCCGTCGTGGTGCACGGCGGGAGCGGCCCCGTCTTCCGTTACAGCGAACCGCCCTCGGCGATCCGGGTGGGGTCGGCGCCGAGCCGGCCCGCCCCGTCGACCGACTTGTTGTCGTTCGCCTTGACGCCGGCCTTGGTGGCCGCGCCACCGAGCCGGACGATCATGGCGTCGGCGTCCCGGACCAGCACGTCCCGGACGTCCGTGTCGGTCACCAGGGCGGCATCGGTGGCCAACGCCTTGAAGGCGGTCAACTGCTGCACCGCCCGCTTGTCGTTGCCCTCCGCCTCGGAGGCCCGCACAGCGTCCAGCTTGTTGGACAGCTTGCGGTGCGCCACGTTGGAGAGTCGTCCGGTCGCCTTGAACCGGTCCAGCAGGTTCTGCATGTCCCGGAACGAGGTGGTGACGTAGAACCGGACCGTCGAGGAGGTGGAGTTACCCGCCTTGTCGGTCGCGGTCACGACCAGCTCGTGCAGGCCGAGCGGCAGCTCGTACATGGGCTGCAGGGTGCCGCTGGCGTACGTCTTGCCGTCCAACTTGCCGGACATCGTCTTGACGCCGGAGGTCGGGTCGACCGCCTGCCACGAGATTCGCACGTCCTGGCTGTCGCCGTAGAGCTGGCCGTCGGCGATGCCGGAGACCAGCAGCGTCGGCTTGTCACCGTCGATCTTCACGACGGCCGACTTCAGCGACTCGGCGTTGCCGGCGGTGTCGGTGGCCCGGTAGAGCAGCTCGTGCGAGCCGTTCCCGGTCACCTCGACCGGCGCGGTGTACGCCGTCCAGGCCCCGCCGTCGAGCGACCACTCCAGCTTCTTGACCCCGGAACCGGCGTCGGTGGAGGTGAGCACCACCGGAACCGTGCCGGCGTGCCAGCCGTCGTCGTTCGCCGGGGCGAACGCCGCCGAGCTGACCGGCGCGGTGGCGTCGATCTTCACGGCGACCTTCTTGGCCTCCTCCACGTTGCCGGCCTTGTCGGTCGACCGGAACCGCACCTCGTGCGCGCCGTCACCGGTGACCTGCACCGGCTCGGTGTACGCGGTCCACGTGGTGGCACCGTCGAGCTGGTACTCGGTGGCGGCCACCCCGCTGCCGCCGGCCTCGTCGGCCGCCGCGAGGGTGACCGTGACCGGCGCGGTGTGCCAGCCCTCGGTCGGGGTGCCGGAGACCGTGGCGGTGGTCACCGGCGCGGCCGTGTCGGCCACCTTGGTGGAGAGCCGGAAGTAGTCGAACGACGCGGTCTTCGACGTGGCCGCGTTGGCCCCGAGGGTGAACAGACCGATCTTCGGGGTGGCCCCGACGGCGGTGTTGCTCACCGTGCCGAGCGTCGTCCACTCCTGCCCGTCAGCCGAGTACGACCCGGTGAAGTCGTTCCCGGTGCGCGCCACCCGCAGGTACCACACGCCCGAGGTCAGGTTGGAGACCTGCGGCTGCGGGTTCTGCACGGTACCGCCGACCTCGCTGCGGAACTCGAGCCGCCGGGAGACCGTCTGACCGGCCTGGTTGTCCACGATGAAGTCGAACTTGACGTAGTTGTCGTCGTCGGCGTGGACGATCAGACCCGCCTGCTGGTACTGCTCGGCCAGCAGGCTGCCGTCGACCTTCGTCTCCAGGGTCCAGTCGCCCGAGGGCGCGGTCTGGAGGATGAAGTTCGTCGGCCCGGTGTTGCCGGTGCCGTAGATGTCACCCTTCGGCACGTCGATCTGCAGCGCGCCACCGGTCACCCGGTAGGTGGCCGCGTCCTCCCGCAGGATCGCGTTCCAGCGGCACTTGTCGAGCGCGGTGCCACCGAACTCGTCCGACGGGTCGACCGGGCCGGCCGGCTCGTCGGGCGTGACCTGGAAGAAGTCGAACTGTGCGTCCACCACCGGGGCGGTGGTGCCGCCGTTGAGGGCGAACAGTCCGATCCGGGGGTTGCTGATCCCGGCGAGCGCGGCGGACCGGCCGACCGGGGTGAACGTGATCCCGTCGCCGGACATCTCCGCCGTCAGGTTGGTGCCGTCGCTGGTCATCCGCAGCCAGATGGTGTCACCGGCCGGCGCGGCGGTGGCGTCCGCCCCCTCGTTGCGGGGCGACCCGGCCGTCTCCCGGATGAACTCCACCCGGCGGGAGCCGGAGTAGAGCAGGTCCAGCTTGGCGTAGTTGTCGTCGTCGCCGTAGATCAGCAGGCCGGCCTGCTGGTAGTTGGCGGTGACGGGCAGCGTGACCTTCGTGGTGGCCTGCCAGGACCCGCTGGGCGCGGGCTGGAGGACCAGGTTGGTGGCGCCGTTGGTCGTGCCGTACAGGTCACCGGAGGCGGTGGGCAGCCGCAGCGACCCGCCGGAGACCGAGTAGAGCTGGTTCTCCCGGACCACGGTCCAGCGGCTCTTGTCGAGGCTGGTGCCGAGGAAGTCGTCCGAACGCGCCCCGAAGCAGGACGTGTTGGCCGCCTCCACCTTCACCGGGACGGTCACGTACGCCTTCGCGCCCCGGGCGTCGGTCACCGTCAGGGTGGCGGTGAAGGTGCCCGGCACGGTGTACGTGTGGGTGGCGTCGAGGGTCGACGCCGTCTTGCCGTCGCCGAAGTCCCAGGCGTACGTCAGCGGGGTGTCGCCCTCGGCGTCGGTGGCCGTGCCGTCGAAGGCGACGGTGACCGGCGCGATGCCGGTGGTCGGCGTCGCCGTGGCGCTGACCTGCGGCGGCGCGTTCTCGGTGACGCCGCGGCCGATGAAGTCCATCCAGTTGACGTTGAACAGCGAACCGGTGCCGCCGGCCGGGTCCTTGGCGAGGAAGTACAGCGTGCCCTCAGCCGGGCCGGTGACCGGGGCGGTCACGTCGACGAACTGTTGCCAGCCGCCGGTGCCCGGCACGTTCGCGGACGCGACCAGCGGGCCGTCGACGGTGCCCGAACGGACCTCGATCCGCCCGCCCTGGACCGACGAGGCCGCCCGGAAGCGGATCGAGTCGATTCCGGTCAGGCTGGCCGGAGCGAGCGACCACCAGTCGCCGTCCTCGATGAAGCCGATGTTCTGGTTGCCGCCGGCGGTGTCGGTGGTGGTCTCCTTCTGCACGCCCGGGTCGCCGCCGCCGGTGCTGCCGGGGGCCCGGCCGGTGGCGGTGAAGTACTCGGCCTGCTTGCGCTTGGGCTGCAGCTGCTCGATCGCCCGGCCGGTCAGCTCGCCGGCGCCGCCGGCACCGCCCTTGTCGGTGTACGTCGCCTCGAAGACGCCGAAGACGTTCGCCTCCGCGCCGTGGCCGGAGGCCAGCGAGGTCTGCACGGTGCCGGTGCAGCCGGTGTGCTGCTCCAGCGGGTGGGCGTGCTCGTCGTGGCCGAGCAGCACCTGGAGCTGGACCCGGTCACAGTCGATGGTGCCGTCCTCCGGGTCGGTCACCTTGATCGTGTACTTGACCTGGTCGCCCCACTCGAAGAACCCGCCGTTCGGCGGGAACTCGATGGTCACCGTCGGGGCGGTGTTGCCGACCGTCACCGGCACGTTCGCCACGGCGGTACGACCCGACGGGTTGGTGACGGTGAGCTGGGCGGTGTAGTCGCCGGCGGTGGCGTAGGTGTGCGTCGGGTTCGCCTGCGTGGAGGTCTGCCCGTCGCCGAACGCCCACGAGTAGGTCAGCGTGCCGCCGTCGGGGTCGCGGGAACCGGCGCTGGAGAAGTTCACGGTCAGCGGCGCGGGCCCGGAGGTGGGGTCGGCGCTGGCCTGGGCGATCGGGGCCCGGGAACCGGCGGTGTAGTCGATCCGGTAGACCCCGGAGTTGTCGTTGTTGCCGCCGAAGCCGCTGCCCCACTCGATCAGGTAGAGCGCGCCGTCCGGCCCGAACTCGAAGTCCATCGGGCGGACCATGGTCATGCCGGTGAGCAGCTGGTTGATGTCGATCAGCGACTTGCCGTCCTGGCTGACCTGCATCGTGTACATCTTCGACTGGTTCCACTCGCCGAGGAGCGCCTTGCCGTCGTAGTACGCCGGCCACTTGCGGTCCGACGTGCTGTCGGCGTCGTACCGGTAGACCGGGCCGCCCATCGGGGCGCCGCCGCCGCCGATCTCGGGGAAGCGCGGGTCACCCGCGTAGCCGTAGTCCACGGTCGCCGGGATGGCCGGCGGCAGGTTGGTCAGGCCGGTGTTGTTCGGCGAGTCGTTCACCGGCGCGGCGCAGTTGAACTTCGCCCCGCTCGGCCCGTTCGGGAAGGTGTAGTCGTTGTACGCCTTGTTGTTGCCGGTGCAGTACGGCCAGCCGTAGTTGCCGGCGGTGGCGACGATGTTCCACTCCACCAGGCCCTCGGGGCCGCGGTCCGGGTTGGCCGAGTTGGCGTCCGGTCCGTAGTCGGCGACGTAGAGGGTGTCGGTCTTCTGGTCGACGCCGATCCGGAACGGGTTACGGAAGCCCATGCCGAAGATCTCGGGGCGGGTCTTCGCGGTGCCCGGCGCGAACAGGTTCCCCGTGGGGATCGTGTAGGTGCCGTCGTCCTCCGGGTGGATCCGGATCACCTTGCCGCGCAGGTCGTTGGTGTTGCCGGCGCTGCGCTGCGCGTCGTAGTCCTGCCGGCCGGCCCGCTCGTCGATCGGCGTGAACGCGTTCGACTCGAACGGGTTGGTGTTGTCGCCGGTGGCCAGGTACAGGTTGCCCTTCGAGTCGAAGGTCATGCTGCCGCCCGCGTGGCAGCAGGTGTTGCGCTGCGTGTCGACCTGGAGGACGACCTTCTCGGTGGCCTTGTCGATGGCGTCACCATTGACGGTGAACCGGGACAGGTAGTTGCGGGGGCCGCCACCGGCCGGCGCGTAGTAGAGGTAGATCCACTTGTTGGTGGCGAAGTCCGGGTCGAGGCGGAGGCCGAGCAGGCCGTCCTCGTTGCCGGTGAAGACGTCCAGCTTGGTCGCGGTGACCGTGTTGCTGGTGTCCGGCTTGATGATCTGCACCCGGCCGTCACGCTCGGCGTAGAACACCCGACCGTCCGGAGCGATGTCCAGCTCCATCGGGTTGTTGGTGTTGCTGTCCAGCGTCACCTTGTCGAAGTTCGAGGTCTTCGAGGCGCCGCAGTCGGCCTTCTCCACGCCCGCGGCGGTGCGGATGCCGCCGAGCAGGTGGGTGAGGAACTCGGGCTCGACGTACGACTGCTGGGTGTGACCGCCACCGGTGTACCAGGACCGGCCGCCGTCGTAGTCCTGGCACCAGGCGGTGGGGTGGTCGGCGCCCATCGCGCCGCTGCCCGGGGTGTAGGACTTCTCGTCCAGGCTCGCCAGGACGTGCACGTTGGCGCGCGGGTTGGTCCGGAAGTTGTACCACTCGTCGAACCGGGACCACTTGTCCGGCAGCGTGGCCGTGGACGGGTGGGCGTGGTCCTCGACCTTGACGGTGGCCTGCTGGTTGGCGGGGTGGTTGTTGAAGTACGCCCCGACCAGCTTGCCGTACCAGGGCCAGTCGTACTCGGTGTCCGAGGCCGCGTGGACGCCGGCGTAGCCGCCGCCGGCCTTGATGTAGCGCTCGAACGCGGCCTGCTGGTCGGCGTTGAGGACGTCACCGGTGGTCGACAGCCAGATCACGGCCTGGTACTTCGCGAGGTTGGCGTCGTTGAACGCGGCGCCGTCCTCGGTCGTGTCGACGGTGAAGCCGTTGTCGACGCCGAGCTTCTGGATCGCGGCGATGCCGGCCGGGATCGCGTCGTGCCGGAAGGCGGCGGTCTTGGAGAAGACGAGCACCGAGAACGGGTCGGTGGCGGCGGCCGCTACGGGGGCCGCCAGGGGCGCCGCCTGCGCGGCGGCCGGTGCGGCCTGCGCGGGGGTGCCGGCGACCAGGCCGGTGGCGACGAGGGACAGGCTGAGAAGTGAGGAACTCAGGATGCCGCGAGGTATGCGGCGGCGGCGGGATGGAGACACTCCATGCTCCTTTTGTCCGAGCTGGACAGTGGTGGGCTCGGGGAGGACTTCGCCGCAGACCGTCCCCGGTCGGTGCGGTGCCTGGGTCAGACCAGGGCCCAGGCACCTGTAACGTCGGTGCGGGCCACGCCGAGGCCACGCGCCGAAATATGTCGATCGGTTGAACAAATTAGCGCCGCTGGACTCGTTTCCGGCAAGGCGTCGGCGTGTAACGATTCGGTATCGGCGATCGACCTATCCGGCGCATGCGGAGGAATGGGGAGAAGCGGCTCGCCGGCCGGCTGACCGTGGTCTGGACCACCGGTCGGATCCCTTGGCGGATCAGCCGATTCGTCGTACGGTGACACGGACGTAACCCACGGGAGCCCGGTGTACCGGGCTGAGAGGGGGGCTGGAGCCCCCGACCGTCGAACCTGATCCGGGTAATGCCGGCGCAGGGAGGAGAGTTGCCGTGCCGTCCCTTGGGCGACTGCATCTGATCACCGACACCCGGCCGGGGCGGGACCCGCTCGCCGTGCTGCGCGCCGCCCTGCCGGTGGCCCGCGCCGAGCTGGTCGTCCAGGTCCGCGTCACCGACGACGCCACCGACCGCGAGGCGTACGACCTGGCCCGGCGGGCAGTCGCCCTGTGCGCCCCGTACGGGGCGATGTGCCTGGTCAACGACCGGCTGCACGTGGCGCTCGCGGTCGGCGCCGCAGGCGGCCACGTCGGCGCGGACGACCTGCCGGTCGCGGCGGCCCGCCGGGTCCTCGGCCCCACCGCCGTGCTCGGCGCGACCGCCCGCGCACCGGGGCCGGCTGCCGAGGCGGTGGCCGGCGGTGCCAGCTACCTCGGCGTCGGCCCCTGCCACGCCACCGACACCAAGGCGGGCCTGCCGGACCCGATCGGCCCCGAGGGGGTACGCGCCGTGACCGGGGCCGTGGCGGTGCCGGTGATCGCCATCGGCGGGGTGACCGCCGCGGCGGTGCCGGCGCTGCGCGCCGCCGGGGCGTACGGGGTGGCGGTGGTCGGGGCGCTCTCCGCCGCCGCCGATCCGGCGCGGGCCACCGCCGAGCTGCTCGGGGCGTTGACGTGCTAGCCGGCGCCGAGGTGCCAGTCCGCGCCGACGGGTTAGGAAGGGACCCTTCCTATGCAGAAAGCGTTAACAGGGGGCCCTTCCTTGCCGACGTGGCGGTGGTGGGGGGCGGGGCCGTCGGGCTGGCGGTGGCGTGGCGGTGCGCGGCGCGCGGGCTGCGCGTCACCGTGCACGACCCGGACCCCGGGTCGGGCGCGTCCCACGTCGCCGCCGGGATGCTGTCGCCGGTCGCCGAGGCCTACTTCGGCGAGCGGGAGCTGACCGGGCTGCTGGTCGCCTCGGCCGCCCGCTGGCCCGCGTTCGCCGCCGAGCTGACCGCCGCCAGCGGCGTCGACCTCGGATACCGCACCGAGGGCACCCTCGTCGTCGGGCTCACCGGCGACGACCTGGCCGAGGCACAGCGGCTCTGGTCGTACCAGCGGGACCTCGGGCTGCCCATCAGCCCACTGCGCCCGTCGGAGCTGCGCGACCGCGAACCGGCGCTCGCCACCCGGGTGCGCGGCGGCGCGGTCGCCCCCGGCGACCACCAGGTCGACCCCCGGCGGCTGGTCACGGCGCTGCGCACCGCCGCCGAGCGGGCCGGCGCGACCCTCGTCACCGGCGCGGTGCGGGCGCTGTCCGACCTGGACGCCGGGGTCACCGTCGTCGCCGCCGGCTGCGGGGCCGCCGCCCTCACCGGGCTGCCGGTCCGGCCCGTCAAGGGCCAGATCCTGCGGCTGCGCGCGCCCGATGGCGGCCCGCCGGGCTTCCGGCACGTCGTCCGGGGGTACGCCGACGGCGAATCCGTCTACCTGGTGCCCCGCGAGGACGGGGAGGTGGTGGTCGGCGCGACCGTCGAGGAACGCGCCGACACCGACGTCACCGCCGGGGCGGTGCTGCGGCTGCTCCGCGCCGCCGTGGATCTCGTCCCCGAGCTGGCCGAGTACGAGCTGGTCGAGGCGACCGCCGGGCTGCGCCCCGGCACCCCCGACAACGCCCCGATCATCGGGCCGCTGCCCGGCCGGCCCGGCGTGCTCGTCGCCACCGGCCACCACCGGCACGGCATCGTGCTCACCCCGGTCACCGCGGACCTCGTCACCGACCTGATCGTCACCGGGCCGACGGCCCGCACGACGGCGGACCCGCTGCTCGCCCCCTGCACCCCCGAGCGGTTCGCCGGCCAGCGCCGGCCCGGCTGACCGCCGTCGCCCCGACCGACCCGACCGATCCGCGACCGATCCGCGACCGATCCGCGTCACCGATCCGCGTCACCGGTCCGACCGGGCCGCCGCCGACCCGGCCGATCGGGTCCGGCCCGGCCCGGCGCATCGCGTCCCGGTGGCGGGCCGCAGGACGCATCCGAGGAGGAACAGGCACATGGAACTGACGGTGAACGGCACCGGGCGTACGCTGCCCGCCGGCGCGACCGTGGCCGACGCGGTCGGCCTGGTCACCGACCAGCGGCGCGGCCTCGCCGTCGCGGTCAACGGCGAGGTCGTGCCGCGCGGCGGCTGGCCGGCGACCCCGCTGCGCGACGGCGACCACGTCGAGGTGCTGAGCGCCGCCCAGGGCGGGTGACGACATGTCCCACGAGGGCTCCGCGTTCGAGCTGGGCGGCGTGACGTTCGGGTCCCGGCTCATCCTCGGCACCGGGGGCGCGGCCAGCCTGCACGCGCTGGAGCAGGCGATCCGGGCGTCCGGCACCGAGCTGGTGACGCTCGCGCTGCGCCGCGTCGACACCGCCCCCGGCATGGGCGGCGGGCTGCTCGACCTGCTGGACCGGTGCGGGGTGCGGCTGCTGCCGAACACGGCCGGCTGCTACACGGCCGGCGAGGCGGTGAAGGTGGCCCACCTGGCCCGCGAGGCGTTCGGCACGGACTGGGTGA
Organism: Micromonospora haikouensis; assembly: GCF_900091595.1. Lineage (GTDB taxonomy): Bacteria > Actinomycetota > Actinomycetes > Mycobacteriales > Micromonosporaceae > Micromonospora > Micromonospora haikouensis. The sequence continues at coordinate 95,278 of NZ_FMCW01000004.1, read as the reverse complement.
AGCTGGAGGTGATCGGCGACGAGCGCACGCTGCTGCCCGACGGGGTGGAGCTGCTGCGCGCCGCCGAGACCCTGGTCGCGGACGGGTTCACCGTGCTGCCGTACACGTCGGACGACCCGATCCTGGCGCGGCGGCTCGCCGACGTCGGCTGCGCGGCGGTGATGCCGGCGGGCGCGCCGATCGGCTCCGGCCTGGGCGTGAACAACCCGCACCACATCCGCCTGATCCGGCAGAGCGTCGACGTGCCGGTGATCCTCGACGCGGGAATCGGCACGGCGTCCGACGCGGCGCTGGCCATGGAGCTGGGCTGCGACGCCGTGCTGCTGGCCAGCGCCGTCACCCGCGCCGCCGACCCGGTCGCCATGGCGAGCGCCATGCGGTACGCGGTCGAGGCGGGCCGCCTGGCGGCCGGGGCGGGCCGCATCCCGCGCCGCTTCCACGCGCTGGCCTCCACCCCCGACGAGGGAAGGCCCGCCCTGTGACCCCACCCCCCACCCAGCCCTCTGCCCCGCCTCCCGCCTCACCCCCCACCCCGCCCCTTGCGGATCTTGGAAGGAAACGGCCCCTCCAGGGGCCGGAATCTTCCAAGATCTTGCCACCGACGCCCTGCGGCGTCGTCCTGCTCGCCGATCGGGGAGGGGACGCCACGGGAGGGTGCGCGCCGGGGGCGCTCGTGCGGGTGGTGGCGGGTGCCGTGGCCGGGGGAGTGCGCTGGGTGGTGCTGCGGGAGAAGGACCTGCCCCGCGCCGAGCGGGCCGCGCTCGCCGCCGACCTGCGCCCGATCCTCGCCGAGGCCGGCGGCACCCTGATCGTGGCGGGCCCCGACCCGCTCGGCGGCGACGCCGTGCACCTCCCGGCCGCCGGCCCGTACCCGCCGCCGCGCCCCGACCACCCCGACCGCGCCCTCGCCGAACCGGTCCATCGCGCCGACCGTGCCGACCGCCCCGGCCCCGCCGGTCGCCCCGGCTATCCCGGCCCCGCTGATCGCCCCGGCCCCGCCGGTCGTCCCCGCCCGTGGCTCGTCGGCCGCTCCTGCCACGACGCGGCCGAGCTGGCGCGACTGACCACCGAGGACTACGCGACCCTCTCCCCGGTGTATCCGAGCAGGTCGAAGCCCGGCTACGGCCCACCCCTCGGGCCGCGGCGGCTCGGCGAGCTGATCCGGTTCAGCCCCGTGCCGGTCCTCGCCCTCGGTGGCATCGAGACCCCGGAGCAGGTGCGCGCCTGCCTGGCGGCAGGCGCGGCGGGGGTGGCGGTGCAGGGCGCGATCATGCGCGCCCCGGACCCGGCCGAGGCAGCCGCCACGCTGACGACCGTCTGGGCCGAGGCGCGAGCCGGCCAATCGTGCGCGGAGACCTCCCACGGTCGGCCCCAGCCCTCAACCGCGACCACCGCCGCAGCCCCGACCGCGACCCCGGTAGACCGAGCGAGCGAGGCGAACAAGTGACCCCGACGACCGTGCTCACCATCGCCGGCTCAGACTCCGGCGGGGGCGCCGGCATCCAGGCCGACCTCAAGGTCTTCGCGGCGCTCGGCGCGTACGGCACCAGCGTCCTCACGGCCGTCACCGCACAGAACACCCGGGGCGTGGACGCCGTCCTGCCGCTGCCGCCGCGCACGGTCACCGAGCAGCTCGACAGCGTGCTCGGCGACTTCCGGGTGCGGGCGGTGAAGAGCGGGATGCTCGGCAACCCGGCCGTCGCCGACGCGGTCGCCGACGCCGCGCGGGCGGGACGCCTGCCACACCTCGTCGTCGACCCGGTGCTCGTCGCCACCAGCGGGCACCGGCTCGGCGTGGTCGAGGCGGTCGAGCGGCTGCTGCCGTACGCCGAGGTGGCGACGCCGAACTGCGCGGAGGCCGCCGCCCTCACCGGACGCCCGGTGACCACGGTCGAGGAGATGGTGGCCGCCGCCGAGGCCCTCGCCGCCCGTGGCCCGGCGCACGTGGTGGTCACCGGCGGCGACCTGGACGCGGCCGGCGAGTCGGTGGACGTGCTGGTCGGCGGCGGGGCGACCACGCTGCTGCGCGCCCGGCGGGTGCGCACCCGGCACAGCCACGGCACCGGCTGCTCGTTCTCGGCGGCGATCGCCGTGCGGCTGGCGGCCGGGGACCCGGTGCCGGCGGCGGTCGCGGCCGCCAAGGAGTACGTCACCCGCGCGCTGACCGGCGCGCGGGACTGGGAACTGGGCGCGGGACGCGGCCCGCTGGACCACTTCGGCTGGTCCTGACCACCACCTGGGAGGCAGTCATGCAGGCACGACGCAAGGTCTACGTCGAGGGGGCCCGGCCGGACGTCCGGGTGCCGTTCGCCGAGGTCGACCTGACCGGCGACAACCCGCCGGTCCGGCTCTACGACACGTCCGGCCCCGGCTCCGACCCCGAGGTGGGGCTGCCGCCGCTGCGCGGGCCGTGGATCGCCGAGCGCGGCGACGTCGCACCGGTGCGGGGGGCGGGCACCCCGCTCGCGGGGGCGGACGGGAAGCGCCCGACGCAGCTCGCGTACGCGCGGGCCGGGGTCGTCACCCCGGAGATGGAGTTCGTGGCGATCCGGGAGGGGATGGCCCCCGAGTTCGTCCGGGACGAGATCGCCGCCGGCCGGGCGGTCCTGCCGCTCAACGTCAACCACCCGGAGTGCGAGCCGGCGATCATCGGCAAGGCGTTCCTGGTGAAGGTCAACGCCAACATCGGCACCTCGGCGGTCACCTCCTCGGTGGCCGAGGAGGTGGAGAAGCTGACCTGGGCCACCCGGTGGGGCGCGGACACCGTGATGGACCTGTCCACGGGCAAGCGGATCCACGAGACCCGCGAGGCGATCGTGCGCAACTCGCCGGTGCCGATCGGGACGGTGCCGATCTACCAGGCCCTGGAGAAGGTGGGCGGCGACCCGGTCAGGCTGAGCTGGGAGGTGTTCCGCGAGACGGTGATCGAGCAGGCCGAGCAGGGCGTCGACTACATGACGGTGCACGCCGGGGTGCTGCTGCCGTACGTGCCGCTGGCCGTGGACCGGGTGACCGGGATCGTCTCCCGGGGCGGGTCGATCATGGCGGCCTGGTGCCTGGCGCACCACGAGGAGAACTTCCTCTACACCAACTTCCGCGAGCTGTGCGCGATCCTCGCCCGCTACGACGTGACGTTCTCCCTCGGCGACGGGCTGCGCCCCGGCTCCATCGCCGACGCCAACGACGAGGCCCAGTTCGCCGAGCTGCGCACCCTCGGCGAGCTGACGAGGATCGCCTGGGAGTACGACGTGCAGGTGATGATCGAGGGCCCCGGCCACGTGCCGATGCACAAGATCAAGGAAAACGTGGACCTCCAGCAGGAGTGGTGCCACGAGGCCCCGTTCTACACCCTCGGCCCGCTGACCACCGACATCGCCCCCGCGTACGACCACATCACGTCGGCGATCGGCGCGGCGATGATCGGCATGTTCGGCACCGCGATGCTCTGCTACGTCACGCCCAAGGAGCACCTCGGCCTGCCCGACCGGGACGACGTGAAGGCCGGCGTGATCGCGTACAAGATCGCGGCGCATGCGGCGGACCTGGCCAAGGGCCACCCCGGCGCGCAGGCGTGGGACGACGCGCTGTCGAAGGCGCGGTTCGAGTTCCGCTGGTCCGACCAGTTCAACCTCTCGCTGGACCCGGAGACGGCGCGGTCGTACCACGACGCGACCCTGCCGGCCGAGCCGGCGAAGACCGCGCACTTCTGCTCGATGTGCGGCCCGAAGTTCTGCTCCATGAAGATCACCCAGGAGCTGAAGGAGTACGCGGCGCGCGGCATGCAGGACAAGTCGGCGGAGTTCGTCTCCTCCGGCGGCCGGGTGTACCTGCCGCTGGCCTGACCCCGGCCCGCCCGCGCCCCGCCGGGCTGGCTTTGCCGGCGCCCGGCGCCCGGCGCCCGTGGCGCCCGGAGCCCGGCGCCATGTCGGCGACGTGGGGGTGTCCCGCCGGGGCTGACCCCGCCACGTCGCCGACATGGCGGCGGGGTCAGTCCCGGTGGTGTCGGCCGGAGGGGCGCAGCGAGCGCCGGTCGGCGTCCGTCGACCCACCGTCCTCGCCCGACACGGGGCGGGCGAGGCCGGTGACCCAGTCGACGTACTCCTCGTCCTGCGCCGGCAGCGGTTCCGGGTCGTGGCGGTCGTCCCGCTCGGCGGCCGGGCCCACGTCGTCTCCCGCCCGCGTCCGGCCGCGCCGGAAGAGGGGCCGCAGGAGCCGGGACCGGCCGGCGGGCGCGTCGTCCGGAGACGTACCGGCATCTGCGGGGAGGGCGGCACCGGGCTCGCCGGCCGGGGCCGGTCCCGCCCCGTCGGCGGGGGCCGCGCCGGTCGTCCTCGCTGCGGCCTGCCAGAGGCCGCCCGGTTCACCCGGTTCGCCCGGTTCACCGCGTGGAAGCTGCGTATCGCCGACCACGTGGCGCTCGGACGCCGGCCTGGCGAACCGCCGGGCGGCGTTGCCGAACGCGTCCCAGCTCGCCGCCTGGTCGAGGTCGGGCAGGGGCAGCCGGGGGCGGGGCCGCAGGGCCGGCTCGGTGGCCTGGCCGGTCAGGGCCGGGTCGATCAGCTCGCCGGTCGGGACGGGGTCGCTCAGTCCGCCGGTAGGGACCGGGTCGCTCAGTCCGCCGGTCAGGGCCGGGCCGGCGGCCTCGCCGGTCCCGCTCACGCTGGTGGCCTCGCCCGCCGACTGGGCGGGGACCTGACCTGCGGCGGCGACCTCACCGGCCTGGGCGGGGCCGGCGGCCTCGCCGGCTTCGGCGAAGGTTGCGGGCCCACCGGCTTGGGTGAAGGTGGCGGGCCCACCGGCTTGGGTCAAGGTGACGGGCTCGCCGGCTTGGGCGGCGGCGGGCTCGCCAGCCGGGGTGGTGTCGACGACCCCGCCGCTCGGGGTCGGATCGGTCGCCCCGCCGGTCCCGGTCGCGTCGGTGGGCCCGGTCGCCTCGCCGGTCCCGGCCGCCTCGCCGGTCCCGTTCCTGGCGGCGTCGGTGGTCCTGGCCGCGTCGGTGGGCCGGGCGGCGGTCGTGCCGGAGGCCATCGGCCACTCCCAGTGGGCGGGGGGAGCGCCCGCCGGACCGTCGACCCCGACCCGGCCCTCGTCGCCCCGACTGCGGGGGCGTCCGCTGCGGGCGGCGTCGCCGGTGCGGTCGTCCGGCAGCGGGTCGCCGATGGTCGCCGGGACCCGGCGGGCCGTGGTCACGCCCGGCGGGGCGGCCAGGTCGGCCGGGCCGTCGGGCCCGTCGGCGTCGCCGGCCACCGGCGGGGTGGGCCCGGTCGGCAGCGGCCGGAGGATGTCCGTCGGCTCGATCGCGCCCTGCTGCCCGCCCGTGCGGGGCGAGCCGGGCAGGCCGACGCCGCGTCCCCTGGTCAGGCCGGCGGCGCGCATCCCGGACAGGGCCGCGCGGAGCGTCCCGGGCGGGCGGGAGCCGAGCGCTCCGGGCAGGGGCGCGCCCCCGGCCCGGGCCAGGTCGGCCGCCGGCACACCGGCTGCGGGATCGACGCCGGCCGGCCCGTCGGCCAGGGGGTCGGCGCTGGTGGAGCGGGCGAAGAGGGGCCAGCGGGCCAGGGCGGCGGCCGTGGCGCCGAGCAGGCCGGTGGCGACCGCGAGCAGGGCACCGTAGTAGGGCGCGAGCTGGTACCGGTCGGCCGAGTCGCCGGGGCCGGCGGTCAGGTAGGCGAAGGCGACCAGCACGGGGCCCGCCGCCCCGGTCGCGCCGGCGATCAGCGGCGGGTGCCCACGTCGGCGGGCCAACGCGCCGGAGGCCGCGCCCGCGAGCAGGGCCACCAACGGCAGGACGATGGTGGCCAGCCCCTGCGCCGCGTCGGCGGCGAGCCAGCCCGGCTCGAACACCCCCAGGCGTACGGTCGGCAGCGGGCCGGTGCCGGCGAGGGCCGGCAGGGCCGAGACCAGGGCGACGAACCAGACCGTGCCGGCGACCGCCGCGACGTTCCAGCCCAGCGGTGGGCGCAGCAGCACGGCGAGCGCCGCGCCGGCGCCGACCACCGCGCCGAGGGTCGCGCAGATGCCCATCGCCCAGACCGGGTCCACGCTGTTGAGCTGGGTGGCCCGGGCCGGCTGCATGCACAGCGGCGCGACGACGGTCGCGCCCAGGGCCGCCGCGCCGGCCAGGGCGAGCCGCCCGGTCGTGGTGCCGGTGACCGGGTCGGCGCTGACGAGCCGCTCGGTGACCACCGCGCCGACCACGGCGGCGAGCGCCGCACACCAGCCCACCCAGACGAGCTGGGCGGGCCACCGGTTGACGGTGGCGTCGGTGAAGTCGCCGGCGATCCGCACGATGCCGAAGCCGTACGCGACGCCGAGCTGGCCGGCCCCGGCCAGCATGCTCACCCCGAGCGCGGTGGACAGCGGCTTGCCCCACGTCCGAAAGGCCATGTCGGGCACGTTACGGCCCGGTGCGCCCGATCGCCACCTTGGCACCGCGCGGCGCGCCCGACGCGCCCGGCCTGGGACTACTTGAGCTCGACCAGCCGCGCCAGGTACGTCGTATCCCCGACATTGGTGAGCATGTGGACGGCACCCGGGTCGCGGTAGACGACGCCGCCGGTCGGCTCGTCCGCGTCGATGGTGGTGCCGTCGATCGTCTGCACCACGTTCTTCGCGCCCTGGACGGCGATCACCAGGTACGGGTGGTCGTGCCGGTGCAGCGGCTGCCGCTCGCCCGGCTCCAGCCGGATGTGCCACACCCGCACCCGGTCGTTCTCGTAGACGATCTCCTGGCCCACCGGGCCCAGCTCGGTCCCGTCGATCACGTCGGTCATGCGGTCAGCCTCCAGTGGCGGGAGCGTCGGCGTGCCCCAGGTGCGGGAGCACCTCGGCGGCGACGAGCTCCAGGTGGTCGAGGTCGGCGAGGTCGGTCAGCCGCAGGTGCACCCGGGTCGCCCCGACGGCGGCGAACTCGCCGATCCGGTCGACGAGCCGGGCGGGCGAGCCGACCACCGCATCCTCCGGCGGCAGGGCGCTCCTGGCGTGCAGCGGCGCGGCCCGCAGCCGCGCCTCGGCGTCGGTGCGCCCGATCGCCACCGCGATGGCGGCGGAGAGGACGAGCGGCCCCCGCCCCGACGTCGGGCGGCCGTGCCGGTCGCACGCCTCGACCACCCGCTCGTACGCGGCGGCGGTCTCGGCGACGCTCTTGAACGGCACGTTGAACTCGTCGGCGTACCGGGCGGCCAGCTCGGGGGTGCGCCTGGGGCCGCTCCCGCCGACGATCACCGGTGGGCCGGGCCGCTGGACCGGCTTGGGCAGGGCGGGCGCGTCGACCAGGCGGTAGTGCTCGCCGGTGAAGCTGTACGTCTCGCCGACGGGGGTGCGCCACAGGCCGGTGACCACTTCGAGCTGCTCGGCGAGCCGGTCGAAGCGCTCGCCGACGGCGGGGAACGGGATGCCGTACGAGGTGTGCTCCCGCTCGTACCAGCCGGCGCCGATGCCCAGCTCGACCCGGCCACCGCTCATCTGGTCGACCTGGGCGACCATGACGGCGAGCGGCCCGGGGAGCCGGAAGGTGGCCGAGGTGACGAGGGTGCCGAGGCGGATCCGGGTGGTCTCCCGGGCCAGCGCGGCGAGGGTGAGCCAGGCGTCGGTGGGGCCGGGCAGGCCGGGATCGTCGCCCAGGAACTGGTAGTGGTCGGCCCGCAGGAACCCCTCGAAGCCGCCCGCCTCGACGGCCCGGGCGAAGCGCAACTGGTCGTCGTAGGTGGCGCCCCGGTGCGGCTCGGTGAAGACGCTGACCCGCATGGTCACCGCCCCTCCGCGCCGGCCCCGGTGGCGGCGGGCGCGGAGGCGGCGGGCGCGGCGGGGGCGTCGCGCTCCATCAGCAGCTCGTGCAGCTCGGCGCTGACCCGGGCGACGTCGGCGAGGTGGGCGTTCCGGCCGAGGGTCCGGGGCCGGGGGATGTCGACCTCGACGATCGCGCGGATCCGGCCCGGCCGGGGGCTGAGCACGACCACCCGGTCGGCGAGCAGCACCGCCTCGTCGATGGAGTGGGTGACGAAGACGACGGTGGCCCTGCTGGTCATGTGCACCCGCTGGAGCTCACCGGAGAGCTCCTCGCGGGTGAGCGCGTCCAGGGCGGAGAACGGCTCGTCCATGAGCATCACCCGGGGGTCGCCGATCAGCGACCGGCACAGCGAGACGCGCTGCTGCATGCCGCCGGACAGCTCGTGCGGCAGCCGCTTCTCGAACCCGGCGAGCCCGGCCAGGTCGAGCAGCTCCCGGGCGCGCTCGCGGTGCCCGGCCCGCTTCCACCCGAAGATCTCCACGGGCAGCAGCACGTTGTCCAGCACCGACCGCCAGGGCAGCAGGGCGGGGCGCTGGAACAGCATGGCGATGTCGCGGCGGGGGCGGGTGATGGGCGTGCCGGCGACGGTGATCTCCCCGGCGGTGGCCGGCAGCAGGCCGGCGATCATCCGCAGCAGGGTGGACTTGCCGCAGCCCGAGCGCCCGAGCACGGCGACGAACTCGCCCTCGGCGACGTCGAGGTCGATGCCCCGCAGCGCCTCGACCCGGCCGGCCCGGCCGTCGAAGGTGCGGGACACGCCGGACAGTCGGATCATCGCCGGTGTCCTCCCTGAGTGGACCATCAGGATCGCAGCTAGAGTAGCCCGCCGCCGTCCGGAGGCAACGGTCCGGGGTGGAGATCAGTTCGTTTCCGTTCCGAAACACGCACTCCTCGCTACACCGGCAGGTCTCTTGCGTAGTCTGTGCCGGCGAAGAGTCCCCTCACGACGATGGCGTCGGCTCCCCCCTCTGTCGACGCCGTTGCTCTCGACGACCCGCCCGGAGGCGCATCGCCCCTGGTCGGAAAGGACATGGTGCACAGATGAACAGGCTGACCCGCACGGTCGCCGCGGCCCTCCTGGCCTCCGCCCTCACCCTGGTGTCCGCGTGCAGCAGCGACTCGGACGCGTCCGACGCCAAGGGCGGCGACGGCAAGTCACTGGAGAAAGTGACGTACCTCACTTCCTTTGGCAACTTCGGCCGGGACTCCTACGCCTGGGTGGCGAAGGAGAAGGGCTTCTTCAAGGAAGCCGGCTTCGACGTCGAGATCAAGCCCGGTCAGGGTACGGGCGCGGTGATCCAGACCATCGTCGGTGGTCAGGCCGACTTCGGCCCCATCGACCTCACCGGTGGTCTGCTCCAGCTCGGCAACGGCCAGGCCAAGGACTTCGTCGCCGTCGCGGCGATCCAGCAGCGCACCATGGCGGCCATCGTGACGGTCGAGGGCAAGAACATCGCCTCGCCGAAGGACCTGGAGGGCAAGAAGCTCGCCGACGCCCCGGCGTCCGTGGTCCGCAACCTCTTCCCGACGTACGCCCGGCTCGCCGGCGTGGACGTCAACAAGGTGACCTGGGTCAACGGCGAGCCGCAGACCCTGATGGGCACCCTCGCCTCCGGCTCCGTCGACGGCATCGGCCAGTTCGTCGTGGGCCAGCCGACGGTCGAGGCGGTCACCAAGAAGAAGGCCGTCCTGCTGCCCTACAGCAACGTGATGCAGGACCTCTACGGCAACGTGCTGATCACCTCCAGCAAGATCGCCAAGGAGAAGCCGGAGATGGTCAAGCGGTTCAGCGCCGCGCTGATCAAGGGCCTGGAGTACTCCCTGGCGAACCCCCAGGAGGCCGCCGAGCTGCTGAAGAAGAACGTCGACGCCACCAACCCGGCGGCGGCCGCCGCCGAGCTCCAGCTGATGGCCGGGTACGTCCGCTCCAACAACTCCGGCACCAAGATCGGCACGCTGGACAGCGGCCGGGTCGCCAAGAGCATCGCGATCCTCCAGGGCGCGGGCTCGCTCAAGCAGAACATCACCCCCGACCAGATCATCGACTTCAACCTCGTGCCGCAGTCCTGACCGGCCCGACAAGTCAGCAGGGGTACGTCCCGCCGGCCTCCGGCGGGACGTACCCCCGTTCCGTTCCCGGCCGCCGCGCCGGATGGATGAGGAGAAGAAGATGACCGATCTCCGGTCACCGGAACCGGCGCTCGCGGGCCCGCCCGCCGTCCAGCGCCGCACCGCCGTGGGGCGCGGCGCCCTCGGCACCGGCGCGCGGGCCGGCGCGAACGGCCTGCTGCTGCCCGGCGCGGGCCTGCTGGTCGCGTTCGCGGTGTGGTGGCTCACCGCCCGGCTGGAACTGGTGCACCCCGCCGCGCTGCCCACCCCCGGCTCGGTGCTGTCGGCGTTCACCGACAAGCCCGACCGGATGCTGGAGCACACGCTCGACACCATGCTGGAGATCCTGATCGGCTTCGCGCTCTCCGCCGTGGCCGGCGTCCTGCTCGGGCTGTCGCTGGCCGCCTCGCGCACCGTCGAGCGGATGTTCACCCCGCTGCTCGTCGCGGTCAACGCGGTCCCGAAGATCACCCTGGGGCCGCTGCTCGTGGTGGCGCTCGGCTGGGGTCAGAAGCCGATCCTGACCATGGTCTTCCTGCTCTGCTTCTTCCCGATCGTGCTCTCCACCGCGACCGGGCTGACCACCACGCCGTCCGACCTGGCCGAGCTGGTCCGCTCCCTGAACGCCTCCTGGTGGCAGGCGTTCCGCAAGGTGCGCTTCCCGGCCGCGCTGCCGCAGATCTTCGTCGGCCTGAAGGTGGCGATGCCGCTGGCCGCCATCGGCGCGGTGATCGGGGAGTTCCAGGCCGGCGAGAGCGGCCTCGGTTACGTCATCACCCAGTACGCCGGCATCGGCGACACCGCGACCGCCTGGGCGGCGATCATGCTGGTGGCGCTGGTCAGCATCCTGCTCTACTCGGCGCTGGTGTTCGTGGAGCGCCTGGCCCTGCCCTGGGTGCGGGCGACCACCTCGTCGAGGTGAGACGCCGATGGGCCCGCCGGTCGACCGGCGGGCCCATCGGCGTCGTGCGTGCCGTCAGCCGGCGAGCCGCCAGCGGCCGCCCCGGGCGACCAGCGTCGTGAGGGCCTGCGGCATCAGCCCCGAGTGGTTGTCCGGCGTCATCCGGATCGGGCCGGAGAGGCCGTCCATCTGGGACGTCTCCAACACGTTGCGCAGCCCGTCGCGGCCGGCCTTGCCGGGCGCGCCGCCGGCCCGCAGCTCGGCGTCGGCGATGAGCTGCACGGCGTCCGCGGCGAACGAGGAGAAGCCGTTGTAGCCGCCGAAGCGGGCCGTGTAGTCCTGGAACCACTGGCGGCGGGCCGCCTTGGCCGGGGTGGTGGCGATGACATCGTCGATGACCATCGTCTGGGTGAAGATCAGGGTGGCCCGCTCCGCCGACCGGGACGCCGCGCCCAGGAACAGCTCCCCGGCGGCCGAGGCGTCGAAGAACAGCGAGCCGGTGAACCCGGCCGTCTGGGCCGCGCCCGCGGCGAGCATCGCCTGCTCCGGCGGGGTCCAGACCACCATCGCCTCCGGCTCCCGCGCGGCCAGCGTGGCGACCTGCTGGCTGACGTCGGTGTCGGTGGTCTTCACCGACTGGTCGCTGAGCAGCTTGATGTTGGTCTTGTCGAACTCGCGGCGCAGCACGTCCAGCCCTTCCCGGCCGTAGCTGTCGTCGCTGTTGAGCACGGTCACCTTGCGGATCCCACGGCGGCGCAGCTCGGTGGTGAGGGCGGCGGCGCTGTCGGCCGCGTTCGGGGCCAGCTTGAACAGGTACCGCCGGTCGGCGACCGGGGTGGCCACGGCGCTGGACGAGGCGAGCGCGATCGTCGGGATCTTCTTCTCGTTGATCGTACGTGCCGCGCCGACGGCGCACTCGTTGCAGCCGCCCATGATGATCGCGCTCACCTGGGAGTCGTTGCTGAAGTCACCGATGTTGCGCAGCGATTCGCTCGCGTCCGACCGGTTGTCCTTCACCTTGAGCTCGATCCTGCGGGCGCCGAGCGCGCCCGAGGCGTTCATCTGGTCGACCTTCAGTTCCAGCGCGCGCTGGTAAGCCTTGCCCACCGGGGCCGCGGAGCCGGACAGCTCCAGGTCCACGGCGATCACGATCGGGCTCGTATCCTGCTCCGCCGCGCCGAACTGGCAGCCGGTGAGCGTGGTGGCCAGGACGGCCGAGGCGAGCGCCGCGATGGTCGCGGAGCGGATGGGAGTCAACTCTGTCCTCCAGGTGCGGCGCGGGCAGATGCCCGGTCACCGCCGCTTGTTCCGTCCTCAGTGGAGAAACGGGATTGGTCTGCCGTACGGTGTGCGCGAAGCCTGCAAAACCTTGCCAATGCCGGGCCCTGTGGTCAAGCGCGGATGCTCCGAAGCTTTTCGGGACGGGCGTCCCACATGTTGGGGTAACCCGATGTTTGCAAACGCTTACTTTGCATAAGCGCGCGACCACTCTGGAGTCACATCCCCTGATCAGGGGCTTGGGGAAATGAAGGTATTAGTTGACCGGATCACGCGATGAGTGCCGTGCGACCGTTTCCTACCTCACCGCGGCTTCCCAAACACGATCTTCTCTGATGAAATCGCGGCCGTGCCGCGCGCGGCGCTGTCCGCTGCACCGGGCACGGGTCGGCGGTTCAGGCGTGGAAGAAACGACGGAGGCGATGTCGTGAGCACCGGACCTACGACCCTGCCCGAGAGCGGCGAGTCGAACGAGCGGGGCCGGCGACGGCTGCCCCGCCTCCGGGATGCCCGGATCCGCTCGAAGCTGGCGCTGATTCTGGTGGTGCCCGTCGCGGCGGTGATCCTGCTCGCCACCATCCGACTCATCTCCACCGGTGAGGGCGCGCTGGAGGCGACCCAGCTGCGGTCGCTGACCGCCCTGTCGATCGACGTCTCGGCGCTGACCCAGGACCTGCACAAGGAGCGGATGGCCGCGGCCACCCTGCTGGCCCGTCCCGGGGAGAAGGGCCGGGTCGACGAGTTCAACCTGCGGGTCCGCAGCACCGACGCGCGCATCGAGGCGTACAACGCCGAGCGGGCCGGCATCGGCGAGGTCCCGGCCGACGTGCGGGACCGGCTCAAGGTCATCGACGACCACCTGAAGACGCTGAACAGCACCCGCCAGGAGGTGCTGGACCGCAAGCAGATGCCGGTGGCCGAGGCGTCGCTGCGCTATGGCGTCATCGTCACCGACCTGGTCTCCTACAACGACACGCTCGCCCAGCTGCCCGGCCAGGAGGCCCTGGCCGACAACCGCCGGGCGGTGGCCGCGTTCGCCCACGCCAAGGCCGCGGTCGCCGAGGAGCAGGCCGTCGCCTACACGGCGCTGTCCTCCGGCCGGCTCGACGAGGAGCAGTTCTCCTCCTTCGTGGCCACTCTCACCAGCCAGCAGGAGGCCCTGGTCTCCTTCTCGCTGTCGGCCGACCCGGCCCAGCGGGCCCTGGTCGACGGCACCGTCTCCGGCGACGCCGTCGTGCTCGCCGACCGGGTGGCCGCCGACCTGACCCGGTCGGTCGGGCAGACCCCGCTGGTCACCGCCGCCGACGTGTCCGCCTCCGTCGGCTCGGTCAACGACCTGATGCGGTGGGCGGAGATCCAGCTCCAGCGGCGGCTGCTCGACCAGACCGAGCAGGCCCGCGCGGACGTCATCCAGCAGGCCGTCATCGAGTCGGTGCTGGTGCTGCTGACCCTGATCATCGCCGTCACGCTGGCCGTGGTGCTGGCCCGCTCGCTCAACCACTCGCTGCGCCGGCTGCGCGAGGGCGCGCTGTCGGTGGCCAACCACGACCTGCCCGACGCGGTGCAGCGGCTGCAGTCCATCGGCAACGTCGGCGACGGCGGCGTGGAGGAGATCGTCCGGCAGGTCCGGGACCCGATCAAGCTCACCAACCGCGACGAGGTCGGCCAGGTGGCCCTGGCGTTCAACGTCGTCCACCGGGAGGCGGTCCGGGTCGCCGCCGAGCAGGCCGCGCTGCGCACCAGCGTCTCCGCGATGTTCCTCAACCTGGCCCGGCGCAGTCAGACGCTGGTCGACCGGATGATCGGCGAGCTGGACGCGATCGAGCGCGGCGAGGAGGACCCGAAGCGGCTCGCCCAGCTCTTCGAGCTGGACCACCTGGCCACCCGGATGCGCCGCAACGACGAGAACCTGCTGGTCCTCGCCGGTGCCGACTCCGCCGTGCCGCGCCGCGACGACGCCCTCCTGATCGACGTGCTGCGGGCGTCCCAGTCCGAGGTCGAGCAGTACAACCGCATCGAGTTCGGCACCGTAGACACCGACATCTCGGTCGCCGCGCACGCGGTGAACGACGTCGTCCGCCTGGTCGCCGAGCTGCTCGACAACGCCACCCGCTTCTCGCCGCCGAACACGGTGGTGGTCGCCGACGGCCGGCGGATCCGCGACTACGTGCTCATCCAGGTCGAGGACCGGGGCCTCGGCCTCACCGACGAGCAGCTCGACTCGCTCAACCGCCGGCTCTCCGCGCCGTCGACGGTGGACGTGGCCGCGTTCCGGCTGATGGGTCTGGCCGTGGTGAGCCGCCTCGCCTCCCGGTACAGCATCCGGGTGGAGTTGCGGCGCAACGTGGAGGGCGGCACCGTCGCCCAGGTGACCCTGCCCGCCTCGACCGTCGTGCTGCCGTCGCTGCGGGGACGCGAGCCGGCCCCGGCCCCGCTCACCCCGGCACGCCAGCCGGCCGCGGTGGAGCAGGCCCCGCCGAGCCCGGCCAGCTTCGGTGAGCCGGCGACCGCCGGCCGCACCGCCACCCTGACCGACCAGTGGCGCACCTCCGCGCCGACGCCGGCCCGGTGGCAGGTGCCCGGCGACGCCCGGGACGCGGCGCCGGCCGCGCCGTTCGGCAACCCGACCGTGTCCCAGCCGACGATCCCGACCGTGACACCCGTGTCGCAGCCGCCCGCCTCGCAGCCGGCCGGGCCGGCCCAGCCGGCGTACGCGCCCGGCGGTGGCGCGATCGGTAGCCCGACCGTGGCTTTCCCGGCGATCGATCCGCTGCCCCGACGGTCGCCGAACGGGGAGTCCGCCCAGCCGGCCACCCCGCTCGCCCCGGCCACCCCGACGGCGTCGTTCGCGCCGGCCGCTCCGCTCGCGCCGGCGACCCCGGCGTCGTTCGCGCCGGCGGCCCCGGCGCTGCCGGGTGGGCCGGTCGCCGGGATGGCACCCTCCGCCCCTTCCGCCCCGCCCGTGCCGGCAGCCCCGGCCACCCCGGTGGTCGCCCGTCCGGCCCAGCAGGCGGAGGCGCCGATCTTCCGCGAGATGGAGGCGGTATGGTTCCGCTCGCACGGTGATGACGTGACCGCGATCTTCCAGCGCCCCAACTTCGACGACGCGCCCGCCCCGGCACAGGCCACCGCCCTGCCGCAGGCCACCGCGCCGGCGCAGGCCACCGCCCCGCCGCGGGCTCCGCTGCCCACCCGTACCCCGGGGGCCACCGCCACGGACGGCCCGAGCGCGACGACCGCGCCGCCGGCCAGCACCATGCCGGTGGCACCGCCCCCGCAGCCGGCCGCCTCCGCGACCGGCGGGCCGGCGGCACCCACCCCGCCGCCGGCGGTGGACCCGGAGGCGTGGCGGACCGCTGCCGACGAGGGCTGGTCCCGGGCCAGCCGGGCAGCCGAACCGCCGGCCGCCGGCACCACCCGCTCCGGCCTGCCCAAGCGGGTGCCCCAGGCCCAGCTCGTCCCCGGGGGGATCGAACAGAAGAGCGGCCGGGACCGCAGCCGGCGCACCCCCGACGAGGTACGCGGCCTGCTGTCGGCCTATCACCGCGGTGTGCAGCGGGGGCGGACGGCCGGCGGGGCGGACCAGACCAGCAATTCGACCAAGGAGACGAGCCGATGAACAGGCCAGCGGCCATGCAGGACATGGGTTGGCTGCTCACCAACTTCGCCGACAGCGTGGCGGGCATCGCCCACGTGGTGGCGGTGTCCGCGGACGGGCTGCTGCTCGCCTCGTCCCGGGACCTCCCCGCGGACCGGGCCGACCAGCTCGCCGCCATCACCTCCGGCGTGGTGAGCCTGACCGAGGGCGCGGCCCGCATGTTCAGCGCCGGCGGGGTGCTCCAGACGGTCATCGAGATGGACAGCGGATACCTGTTCCTCATGTCGATCAGCGACGGCTCGTCGATGGCGGTGCTCGCCGCCCGCAGCTGCGACGTGGGGCAGGTCGGCTACGAGATGGCGCTGCTGGTCGAGCGGGTGGGCGCCGCGCTGGTGCCGCTGCCCCGCGACGCGGTGCGCGCGTAGCGCGGCCGGGCTGCACGGACAGATGACCAGACGTCGAGCGACGACGTCGACCGGGAGGAGGTGATCGCGGATGGACCAACGACGGGAGGACCCGCGCGGCGCGCTGGTGCGTCCGTACGCGGTCACCCGGGGCCGTACCGAGCCACGCCAGGACATCGCGCTGGAGGCAGTGCTGACGGCCAGCCCGACAGCCGTCGCCGAGTCCAGGTTCGCCGGTCACGACAAGCACCGGATCGCCACGATCTGCGAGGGTCGGCCCCAGTCGCTGGCCGAGGTTGCCGCGTACACCCGGATGCCCCTGGGTGTCGCCCGGGTCATCGTCGCCGACATGGTGGCCGAGGGCCTGCTGACCCTGCATACTGCCGCTCCCGCCGAGGGATACGAGGAGCGGATGGAAATTCTTGGAAGGGTGCTAAGTGGACTTCGCAGGCTATGACCCCGCCGGGGCGCGCCGCAACCGCGGGATCACCTCCGCGAAGATCGTGGTTGCGGGCGGCTTCGGCGTGGGCAAGACGACCCTGGTCGGCGCGGTCTCGGAGATCACTCCGCTGACCACCGAGGCGGTGATGACCTCGGCCGGCGTCGGCATCGACGACCCGTCGAAGGTGCCGGGGAAGCAGACGACGACGGTCGCCATGGACTTCGGCCGGATCACCATGGCCGAGGACCTGATCCTGTACCTCTTCGGCACGCCCGGCCAGACCCGGTTCTGGTTCATGTGGGACGAGATCATCAAGGGCGCGGTGGGCGCGGCGGTGCTGGTCGACACCCGCCGGATCACCGACGCGTTCGCCCCGCTGGACTACTTCGAGAACCGCCGCCTGCCGTACGTGGTGGCGCTCAACCGGTTCGACGGGGCCCCGCAGTACGAGCTGGAGGAGGTCCGCGAGGCCCTCGCCATCTCGCCCCAGGTGCCCCTGATCATGACCGACGCCCGGCATCGCGAGCCCGTCAAGCAGGTGCTGGTGACGGTCGTCGAGCACGCGATGATGCGTCTGCAGGCCGAGCACGGCCGGGGCTTCCCGACCCCGGTCGGCTGACGTCGGAAAGGCTGGCGGCGGTCCGGGTCGTCCGGACCGCCGCCAGCGCCGTCTGGCGGCCCCCTGCCTCGCAGGGCCGGTCGGGCGTGGCGCTGCCGCGCGGGTCCGGTTTGTCGTTACGGGCGCGACCCTCCGCGTTCACGTTCGCGGGCCCACGCGTGGGCCAGCGCGCCCCACACCGCCTTTGACCTGCGGCAACATACGCTTCTCCAAGATATTGACGCAGCGTGACCAGTGCGCCACGGCGCGCTCGACACAGGAGGAGCACATGCGCAGAGCCACAGTGGTGTCCGCCGTCGTGGCGGGCGCGGTGATCGGCCTCGCCGGCCCGGCCCAGGCCGCCGGCCTGGACCCGCAGACCCGCCGCAACGCCCTGACCGCGATGGAGGGCGAGGCGTACGCCCACGCCAGTTACCTCGCGTACGCGCAGGAGGCGGAGCGGACCGACCAGGAGGGCATCGCCAGCCTGTTCCGCGCCACGGCGGAGACCGAACGGTACGACCACTTCGCGGCCGAGGCCGAGCTGATCAACTTCGTGCACGGCAACGCCGACAACCTGCGCGAGTCGATCGCCGGGGAAGAGCGCGAGGCGACCGTCGTCTACCCGTCGTACGCCGAGCAGGCCCGCCTGGACGACTGCCCCGAGGCGGCCGACCTGTTCACCGAGCTGGCCGGCGACGAGGCCACGCACGCCGCCCGGTTCCGGGTCGCGCTCGAAGCGGTGCTGAACCCCGGGTCCGGCATCGTCGTCCCCGTCGGTGAGGTGGTGCCGCCGGTGCCGATCGTCCGCAGCACGCCGGCCTGCTCGGGGCGGACCCAGGACAACCTGGAGACCACGCTGCGCGGCGAGGCGTTCGCCAACGCCAAGTACACCCTGTACGCCGAGCACGCCCGCGCCACCGGGCAGCGCCGGCTGGCCCGGCTCTGGGACAACACCGCCGGGCAGGAACTCGGCGAGCACTTCGCCCAGACCGCCATCCTGGCCGGGCTGGTCGGCAGCGACGCCGACAACCTGCGCAAAGCGATCGCGGGCGAGGAGTACGAGGCGACCACCATGTACCCGACCTTCTCCCGGCAGGCGGCGGCGGCCGGCGACGACCGGGCGGCGGCGCTGTTCGCCGAGATCGCCCACGACGAGGCCGACCATGCGTCGGCGTTCCTGCGGGCCCTGGTCGACCTGTCGCTCGGCGGGTCGGGCGGCGAAGAGGCGAAGAAGGGCGGCCGGCAGCCGACGAGTCCCAAGGCCTGACCGGGCCGGGCGCGGCGCCCCCGAAGGCGGTGCGGGTCGCCTGGGTGCTGCGGGATGCACGATCGATGGCTGGTTGCGGTGGAATCGCGTCAGCGTGTCGTGTCCCGGAGGCAGCCACCGTTCCCGGCCCGTGGTCGGCGCACTTCGCCGCCGGCAGCCCCACCGGCCAGCCGGCCCCAGCGCAGGCCGGTCAGTCGATCCGGAGGCGGTAGCCGCGCTTCACCACCGTCTGCACCACCCGGGGGGCCTTCAGCCCGGCCCGCAGCCGGGCCACCGCCATCTCCACCGCGTGCTCGTCCGCGCCGCGCGGCAGCGTCCGCAGCAGGGCGGTGCGGGACAGCACCCGACCCGGTGAGGTGGCCAGGGCCCGCAGCACCGCCATCGGCGCCGGGGCCAGGGGGCGCAGCTCCCCGTCGACCACGGCCGCGTGCCCGCGCAGGGTCAGCAGGTGCCCGGCGGCCTTGATGCTGACCGTACGCCGGGGCAGCTCGTCCACGATGGTCCGGACCAGCGCGCCCAGCCGGGCCCGGCTCGGCGCGCTCACCGGCACCCCCCGCCGCACCAGCGGCTCGGCGGTGACCGCGCCCACGCAACTGGCCAGCACGTCGCCGCGCAGCGCCTCCAGCACCGTTTCGGTGCGGTCCCCGGCGGCGCGCAGCAGCGCCTCGGCCGCCGGGGCGGAGGTGAACGTGACCGCGTCCACCAGCCGACCCGCGACCAGGTCGATGAGCCGGTGCAGCGGCGCGGGGTCGGTCGGCGGGGCCCACCGGTACACCGGGACCTCGATCACGGTCGCCCCGGCGTCCTCCAGCGCGCTCGTGCACTCGGGCTGCCGGTCGCCGTGCAACTGCATGGCGATCACCTGCCCGGCCACCCCGCGCCGCACCAGGTGCTCGACGACCTCCTCGCAGCTCTCCGAGTCCGGCGACCACTGATCGTGCAGGCCGGCGGCGCGGATCGCCCCCCGCGCCTTGGGACCCCGGGCCACCACGTACGCCTGCGACAGCACGCCGCGCAGCGGCTCCGCCAGCCCCCAGCCCTCGGCCGCCTCCAGCCAGCCGCGCATC
The DNA here is from genome assembly GCF_900091595.1 of Micromonospora haikouensis. Lineage (GTDB taxonomy): Bacteria > Actinomycetota > Actinomycetes > Mycobacteriales > Micromonosporaceae > Micromonospora > Micromonospora haikouensis. The sequence continues at coordinate 75,825 of NZ_FMCW01000004.1, read as the reverse complement.
CCGATGCCGGTGTTGGCCATCAGCACGTCCGGCGGGCGGGCCAGGCACTCCCGGGTCGCCTCGCGCAGGTCCGTGTCGTCGGTCAGCGGCACGATCCGCAGGGCCGGCGCGATGACCACCCGCGCGCCGCGCCGTTGCAGCAGGGCGGCCAGCTCGTCGCGCCGGCGGTCAGCGGTGACCCCGATGGTGAAGCCGGCCAGCTCGTCGGCCATTCACCCCTCCCGTCTCAACCGCACCTCGACCAGGCCGTCCCGGCAGCGCACGTCGTGCCGAGGCACCGCCACGCCGGGCAGGTCCAGGCAGGCGCCGGTGCGCAGGTCGTACACCTGCTTGTGCAGCGGGGAGGCGACCGTCGGCGTGCCGCCCCGGCTGCCCACGATGCCCCGCGACAGCACGTACGCGCCGCCGACCGGGTCGAGGTTGTCCAGGGCGAACAGCTCGTCGCCGGCGCGGAACAGGGCGACCTGCGCCCCGTCGACCAGGGCCGCCACGCCCCGCTCCGGCTCCAGCTTCTCCAGCGGGCAGACCGGGCTCCAGCCCTGCGTGTCCGCCGCCGGGCGGCGCGTGTACGTGTCCGTCGCGATGCTCATCGCCGTACCTCCGGAAGGCCGAGGGTGACCGGTTGCCGGCGGCGGGCGGGCGCCTCGCCGTCGGGTGCCGCTGCCGCCGCGACCGGCCGGGCCCGGCCGGCGGGCACGGGCTGGCCGCGTTCGACGGCGAAGGTGATCGACGGGTCCGGCACGTCGGGCGCGTTGACGAACGACGAGAAGCGGCGCAGCCGCTCCGGGTCGTCGAGCACGTCGCGCCACTCGTCCGAGTACCCCGCCACGTGCCGGGCCATCTCCGCCTCCAGCTCGGCGCAGAGGCCCAGCGAGTCGTCCACGATGACCGCGCGCAGGTGGTCGAGCCCGCCCTCCATCGCCTCGATCCAGGCGGCGGTGCGCTGCAACCGATCCGCCGTGCGGATGTAGTACATGAGGAACCGGTCGATCAGCGGGATCAGCTCCGCCGTGGACAGGTCGGTGGCGAACAGGTCGGCGTGCCGGGGCCGGAAGCCGCCGTTGCCGCCGACGTAGAGGTTCCAGCCGGTGTCGGTGGCGATGATGCCGAAGTCCTTGCTGCGGGCCTCGGCGCACTCCCGGGCGCAGCCCGACACCGCCGACTTGAGCTTGTGCGGGGCGCGCAGCCCCCGGTAGCGCAGCTCCAGGGCCACGGCCAGCCCGACGGAGTCCTGCACCCCGTACCGGCACCAGGTCTCGCCGACGCACGACTTCACCGTGCGCAGCGCCTTGCCGTACGCGTGGCCGGACTCGAAGCCCGCGTCCACCAGCCGCCGCCAGATCTGCGGGAGCTGGTCGACCCGCGCCCCGAACAGGTCGATGCGCTGCCCGCCGGTGATCTTCGTGTAGAGCTTGAACTCCTGCGCCACCTGACCGATCACGATCAGCTTCTCCGGGGTGATCTCGCCGCCGGGGATCCGGGGCACCACCGAGTAGCTGCCGTCGCGTTGCAGGTTCGCCAGGTACGCGTCGTTGGTGTCCTGCAACGACGCCCGCTCGCCGTCGAGCACGTGCCCGGTGCCCAGCGACGCGAGGATCGAGGCGACCACCGGCTTGCAGATGTCGCAGCCCCGGCCCCGCCCGTGCTCGGCGACGAGCCGCGAGAAGGTGCGGATGCCGCGTACCCGCACCACGTCGAACAGCTCCTGCCGGCTCAGGTCGAAGTGCTCGCACAGCGCGGTGGACTGCTTCACCCCCGCCGCGTCGAGCAGCTGCTTGAGCATCGGCACGCACGACCCGCAGCTCGTGCCGGCCCGGGTGCACGCCTTCAGCGCCGGCACGTCCGCGCAGCCGCCGGCGATCGCCGCGTCGATGTCGTCGCGGGTCACCGCGTTGCACGAGCAGACCTGCGCGCTGCCGGGCAGCGCCCCGGCCCCGGCCGCCGCCCCGCCGGCCGGGGCCAGCAGCGCCAGCGGCGCGGCCGGCAGCGGCCCGCCGACGCTGGCCCGCAGCGTCGGGTAGGCGCTCGCGTCCCCGACCAGCACGCCGCCGAGCAGCGTCTTCGCGTCGTCGGAGAGGACCAGCTTCGCGTACGACCGGGTCGCCGGGTCGGTGAACGTCACGTCCAGGCTGCCCTCGGTGGTGCCGTGGGCGTCGCCGAACGACGCCACGTCCACCCCGAGCAGCTTCAGCTTCGTCGCGGTGTCCGCGCCGGGGAACGTCGCCGCGCCGCCCAGCAGCCGGTCGGCCACCACCTCCGCCGTGGCGTACCCGGGGGCGACCAGGCCGTGGCAGACCCCGTCGACGGCGGCGCACTCGCCGACCGCCCAGATCCGCTCGTCGCCGGTGCGGCACGTCGCGTCGACCAGCACCCCGCCGCGCGGGCCCAGCTCCAGGCCGGCCGCGCGGGCCAGGTCGTCGCGGGGCCGGATGCCGGCCGCCACCACCACCAGCTCGGCGTCGACCGTGCGGCCGTCGGACAGCTCCAGCGCGGTCACCGCCCCGTCCGCGCCGGGCCGCAGCGCGGTGGTCGCCACCCCAAGGTGGGTGGTGACCCCCAGCTCCTCGACGTAGCGGCGCAGCATCGCCCCGCCGGCCTCGTCGACCTGCACCGGCATCAGCCGGGGCGCGAACTCGATCACGTGGGTGGCCAGGCCGAGCAGGCGCAGCGCGTTCGCCGCCTCCAGGCCGAGCAGGCCGCCGCCGATCACCGCGCCGACGCGCCGGCCCCGGGCGTGCTCCCGGATCGCCTCCAGGTCGTCGAGCGTGCGGTAGACGAACACCCCGGGCAGGTCCCGGCCCGCCACCGGCGGCACGAACGGGTACGAGCCGGTCGCCAGCACCACCGCGTCGTACGGATGCTCGCCGGCCGCCGTGACCACCACCCGCCGCTCGCGGTCGATGGCGGTGGCCGGCTCGCCGAGGCGCAGCTCCACCCCGTCGTCGGGGGTGTGCAGGTTCAGCTCCTCGGCGGACACCCCGTCGAAGAACGCCGACAGCCGCACCCGGTCGTACGCGGGCCGGCGCTCCTCGGCGAGCACCGTGACCTGCCAGCGGCGGTCGGTGTCCCGGGCGCGCAGCGCCTCGGTGAACCGCTGCCCCACCATGCCGTTGCCGATGACGACCACCCTGCCGCCGGTGGCGGCGTCGCCTCCGGCGGTGCCCGGCCCTGTCGTGTCGCCGTTCATCACGCCACCTCCACGCGGTCGTGTCGCGCCCTCGGGCTGTCGTCGTCGGTCGGGTCCGCAGGTTCGTCGGCCGCCGGGTCGACCTCGGCGAGCCAGCCGACGATGCCGGCGAGGGCGTCGCGGCACCCGCCGCAGCCGGTGCCGGCCCGGGTCGCCACCGACATCGCCGCGACCGTCCGGGCCCCGGCCCGCCAGCAGGCCACCAGCGCGCCCTTGCTGACGTCGTTGCACTGGCACACGGTGGCCGCGTCCGGCATCAGCGCCGGTGACGCGGCCGGGGCGGCCGACGCGCCGCCGAGCGCCCGGCCCAGCAGCAGCGCCCGCCGGTCGGACGGCACCGGCGCGCCCCGGTCGAACAGCTGCACCACCGTGCCGACGGCCGGGTTGTCGCCGAGCAGGATCGCCCCGGTCAGCCGCTCGTCGCGGATGCGCAGCCGGGCGTACGTGCCCCGGGCCGGGTCGGCAAAGGTCAGCTCCTCGACCGGCCCGTCGCCGGCCCGGTCGCCCCCGGCGGCGGTGTCGCCCATCGCGGCGAGGTCGATCCCGGCCGCCTTGAGCCGGGTCACCGCCGGCCGGGGCCGGTACGCCGCGTGCGCGTCCGCGCCGCTGAGCAGCTGCGCCACCACCCGGGCCTGCGCCCAGGCCGGCGCGACCAGCCCGCTGGGCGTGCCGTCGTGCTGGGCGCAGTCGCCGATCGCCGAGACGTGCGGGTCGCTGGTGCGCAGCCGGTCGTCGACCACGACGCCCCGCTGCACCGCCAGCCCCGCCGCGGCGGCGAGGGCGGTGTCGGGGCGCACCCCGCAGGAGAGCACCAGCAGGTCGGCGGCGAGCGACGAGCCGTCGGACAGGTCGAGCCGGACGCCGTCGGCGTCGGCGGCGAGCCCCGTCGCGGACGCGCCGAGGTGGGCGCGCACGCCGAGGTCGGCGAGCGTGCCGGCGAGCACCGCGCCGGCCGTCGGATCGAGCTGCCGTTCCATCAGGTGCCCGTTCGGGTGGACCACCGTCACGTCCAGCCCCCGGGCGGCGAGCCCCCGGGCCGCCTCCAGCCCGAGCAGGCCGCCGCCGAGCACCAGCGCGCGGCGCGCGCCCCGGGACAGGGCGAGGATGCGTCGGCAGTCGTCGAGGGTGCGGAACACGGCCACCCGGTCCGGCAGGCGCGCCGGGTCCAGCCCCGGCAGCGGTGGCACCACGGCCCGGCTGCCGGTGGCGAGCACGAGGTGGTCGTACCCGATGCGCTCGCCGTCGCCGGTGCGCACCTCGCGGGCGGCCCGGTCGATCGCGGTCACCGCGACCCCGGTGCGCACGTCCACGCCGTGCCCGGCGGCCTCGGTCAGCTCCACGTCCGGCTCGTCGACCTTCCCGGCCAGCAGGGTGGAGAGCATGATCCGGTTGTACGCCCGGTGCGGCTCCGCGCCGAGCACGGTCACCTTGCGGTCCCCGGGGCGGGCGTGCAGCTCGGCGGCGAGCCGCGCGCCGGCCATCCCGTAGCCCACGATCACGACGGCGGTCATTGCTGAGCCCTCTCCACCCGGACGGCGCAGATCTTGAACTCCGGCATCCCGGAGACCGGGTCGACGGCGTCGTTGGTGACCGAGTTCGCCCGCGCCGCACCGCCCCAGTGGAACGGCGCGAAGACCGTGTCGGGGCGGATCGTCGGGGTGAGCCGGGCCGGGGCGCGCAGCTCGCCGCGCCGCGAGGTGACGCGTACGTCTTCGCCGTCGCCGACGCCGAGCCGGGCGGCCAGGTCCGGGTGCAGCTCGACGAACGCACCCGGCGCGGCCCGGCGCAGCGCCGCCACCCGGCGGGTCTGCGCGCCGGACTGGTACTGGGCGAGCACCCGGCCGGTGGTCAGCCGCAGCGGATACTCGGCGCACACCTCCTCGGCGGCCGGCCGGTGGTCGACGGCACGGAACCGGGCCCGCCCGTCGGGGGTGGGGAACGCGTCGGCGAACAGCCGCGGGGTGTCCGGCGCGTCCGCATCCGGGCAGGGCCAGAACACCCCGCCGGTGGCGTCGATCCGGTCGTAGCTGACCCCGGCGTAGTCGGCGACCCCGCCGGCCGAGGCCCGGCGCAGCTCGCCGAAGACCTCCGCCGGGTCGTCGCCGAAGCCCGCCTTCGCGCCGAGCCGGTCGGCCAGGTCGGCGATGATCGCCAGGTCGGTCCGTACGCCCGCCGGCGGCGTACGCACCGCGCGGCGGCGCAGCACCCGACCCTCCAGGTTGGTCATCGTGCCGTCCTCCTCGGCCCACTGGGCGGTGGGCAGCACCACGTCGGCCAGCTCGGCGGTCTCGGAGCGCACCAGGTCGGCGACGACCAGCAGGTCCAGGTCGCGCAGCCGGCCCTCGACCCGGGTCGCGCGGGGCGCGGACACCACCGGGTTGGAGCCGAACACCAGCAGCGCCTTCGGGCCCGCCGGGGTGCCGAGGGAATCCAGGAGCTGGTACGCGGGCACGCCCGGCCCGGGCAGCTCGTCGGCGTTCACCCCCCACACCCCGGCGACGTGCGCGCGGGCCGCCGGGTCGGTGATGCTGCGGTAGCCGGGAAGCTGGTCGGCCTTCTGGCCGTGCTCCCGCCCGCCCTGGCCGTTGCCCTGGCCGGTGAGGCAGCCGTAGCCGGAGCCGGGCCGGCCGGGCAGGCCCAGCGCGAGGGCCAGGTTGATGAACGCCGTGACCGTGTCGACGCCCTTGGCGTGCTGCTCGGCCCCCCGGGCGGTGAGGATGATCGCGCCGCCCGCCGTGGCCAGGGCCCGCGCGGTGGCCTCCAGGTCGGCCACCGGCACGCCGGTCAGCCGCTCCACCTCGGCCGGCCAGTAGCCGGCCACCGTCCGCCGCACCTCGTCGAAGCCGGTGGTGCGCTCGGCGACGTACGCCCGGTCGACGTAACCCTCGGTGAGCGCGATGTGCAGCAGCGCGTTGGCCAGCGCGAGGTCGGTGCCGGGCACCGGTTGCAGGTGCAGGTCGGCCTGCCGGGCGGTGGCGGTGGCCCGGGGGTCCACCACGATCAGCGTCCCGCCGGCGGCCTGCTGGTCGGCGACGTGGCGCATCAGCGGCGGCATCGTCTCGGCCGGGTTCGCGCCCACCATCAGCAGGGTCCGCGCCCGGCCCAGGTCGGCCAGCGGGAACGGCAGCCCCCGGTCGACGCCGAACGCGCGGTTGCCGGCCGCCGCCGCGGACGACATGCACCAGCGCCCGTTGTAGTCGACGTGCCGGGTCCGCAACGCCACCCGCGCGAACTTGCCCAGCGCGTACGCCTTCTCGTTGGTCAGCCCGCCGCCGCCGAAGACGGCGACCGCGTCGCGGCCGTGCCGGTCCTGGACGGCGCGCACGCCTCCCGCGACCCGCTCCATCGCCTCGGCCCAGGACGCCGGGCGCAGCTGCCCGGTGCCGACGTCGCGCACCAGCGGGGTGGTCAGGCGGTCGGGGTGGTCGAGCAGCTCGGCGGCCGTCCAGCCCTTCTGGCAGAGGCCGCCACGGTTGGTGGGGAAGTCCCGGGGAAGGACCTCGACCCGCCCGCCGGTCTCGCGCAGCGTCATGCCGCACTGGAGGGCGCAGTACGGGCAGTGCGTCGCCGCCTCCCGGGGGGAGCCCCCCGGGGCAGTCGCCGGTCGCGCACCGTCTGTCATGTCGGCAAAGCGTGCCGCCGGGCGGTTTCGGGTCAGCGTCCCGTTTGTTTCGGTCCTGTCAAGAGCACCTCACACCGCACAGGAGAAACCCGCCGGACCTCCTGCTGAGCGCAGGCTCGCTGGCGTAACGGTCGATGTCATCAGGTCGCCAGGCGCTCCAGCCGCTCCGCGAAGCGGGCGGCACCGGCCTTGCGCAGGAAGGCGACCAGTTCCGCCTCGTCCTAGTCACCGGTGCCCCGCGTGCGCCGGTAGTAGTCGAGCTGCCTCGCCAGGACCCGCCACACCAGGTCCATCGAGGCCTCCGCCACGTGGTCCAGGAACTCGTCCGCGGTCTGCACCTCAAGGTGATCACGCACGCACTCCGGGGGGAACGCCTCGCGTCCCTGCCGGTCGTTCGTCACCAGCACGTCGACGCCGCCGTGGAGCGCGGCGGCGAGCACGTGGCGGTCGTCAGGGTCGGGCGGGCAGGGCACCGACCCGGGGGAGCAGCCGGTGACCATGCCGTTGGGGAAAGCGGCGACGAACTTGCGCCGCTGCCCGCCGATCGCGTGCTCGGACAGCTCGGGCCGCTTGCGGCGCAGGCGGTACATCCACTCTGCCAGGACGTCCTCGCTGTAGCGCAGGTCGTAGGCGCTCTCCAGGGCCAGCAGGCAGATCCAGTCGCGGAGCGTCCGTGAATACAGGACGTTGGCATCCAGGAACACCAGGGGGAGCTGGGGATCACCGGGTCACCTTACCGAAGGTGACCGATCGAGCACGCCCTACTCGTCGTCGAGTCCGAGCGTGTCCGACTCCCGCATCAGCGCCTCGTACGACCGGCGGCGCTCCTCCAGTTGGCGCTGCCTGAAGTCCAGGACGTCGCGGAGGAACACCCGGCGGTGGCTGCCGACCCGGTGTGCCGGGATGGCGGCGTCGTCGAGCAGGCGGACGAGCGAGGGGCGGGAGATGCCCAGGAGCTTCGCCGCCTCGGTGGTCGACAGCTCCCGGGAGATGGCGTTGACGGCCACGCCGTCGCCGCGCGCGAGCATGGCGGCAATCTCGCGCAGCAGGTCGAACAGTTGGGCGGGAACCCGCACCTCCTCGCCGTCGGCCGAGACGAGTCGCGCCGGGCCGTCGCCGTGGTGGCGTGGGTGGCGGCGGAGGAAGTCGTCGATCTCGGCCACCCGCTGCCGCTCGGGGCCCTCGGTGGGCAGGACGGACGTCGTGGCGGTGACGCTCATGGCCGATCCCCCTGTTTCCTCGTGGGTTGGCCAGCGATGTGGACAACCCCCACCCGGAGTCATGGTCGCCCGTATCTGAAGCAACCGCAAGGGATTGCGAATATTGCATTTGGCCTCGAGCCCCCTTCGGTAGCGCGGGTGCAGGGGATGACCTGCGGTCATACCGGGAGTAGGCTGGGCGGCATGACTGCGAAGGTGACACTCTCGTTCTCCGACGACACGATCGAGGAGGCGCGCCGGTTCGCCAAGCGCGAGGGGCTGTCGCTCTCCGCCTGGATGGACCAGGCCGCCCGGGAGAAGGCGCTGCGCGAGGTCTTCACGGCGCACGCCGACGCCGTCAACCGGGCCGGGCTCGACCTGGAGACCGCCGCCGTCGCCGACGCACGCGAGGTGGCGATGGTCGACGACGTGCTCTTCGGCGGGCGGCCGCGTGCTGCGTAGGGGAGAGGTCTGGCGCATCTCCGGCGCCCGGGAGCGGCTCGGGCTGGTGATCAGCTCCGACGTCTACAACTCCACCGACGTGCCCATCGTGATGGTCGCCGAGGTGGTCGAGGCGGCGCTGCTGCGCGACTCGCCGCTGGCCGTGCCGATGGGCGGGCACGTGGTGATGCCCGACCGGCTCTCCTCGCCCATGAAGCAGTGGTTCACCGAGTGCGTGGACGTGGCCGACGCGGACACCATGCAGCGGGTCGCCCGCGCGTTGCGTATCCTGCAACAGCTCTGACCGCACCCCGCGCCGCTGGCCCCGCCCTGACCGGGATCTCACCATTGTCCCGACCCGCCCTGTGCGGCGGCTGTTGCGTCGGCGACTCCCGCGACGAATCTTCCGGTAATCCCGGCCTCCTAACTTGCTGGCGGAACCGCCCGTCGCCCGTCCCCTCGGCGTCGGGTGACGTGGACGCAGCGCCCGGCCGGGAGGAGACAGCGGATGACCAGCACGGTGGTCGAGACCGAACCCACAGGTGAGATCGACCTGCAACGCCGGCCGGGCCGGTGGATCGGGCACTGGGACCCCGAGGACCAGGGCTTCTGGCGGACCGTGGGCCGGTCGATCGCCCGCCGGAACCTCGTCTACTCGATCTTCGCCGAGCACATCGGCTTCTCGGTCTGGCTGCTCTGGAGCATCGTCGTCGTCCGGCTCGACGACGTCGGCTGGCAGCTCAGCACCAGCCAGGCGCTGTGGCTCACCGCCGTGCCCAGCGGGGTCGGCGCGCTGCTGCGGCTGCCGTACACCTTCGCGGTGCCGATCTTCGGCGGCCGCAACTGGACCATCGTCTCCGCGCTGCTGCTGGTCCTGCCCTGCCTCGGCCTGGCGTGGGCGGTCGAGAACCCGGAGATCGGGTACGTCCCGCTGCTGCTGATCGCCGCCACCGCCGGCCTCGGCGGCGGCAACTTCGCCTCCAGCATGGCCAACATCTCCTTCTTCTACCCGGAGCGGGAGAAGGGCTGGGCGCTGGGCCTCAACGCCGCCGGCGGCAACATCGGCGTCGCGGTCGTGCAGTTCCTGGTGCCCCAGGTGGTCGTGCTGGGCGGCGGGCTCGCGCTCTCCCGGGCCGGCCTGATGTACGTCCCGCTCGCCGTCGCCGCGGCCGTCTGCGCGTACCTGTTCATGAACAACCTGGCCGAGGCGAAGGCGGACGTGAAGCCGGTCCTGTCCTCGCTGCGGCACGCCGACACCTGGATCATGTCGCTGCTGTACATCGGCACCTTCGGCTCGTTCATCGGCTACTCGGCCGCCTTCCCCACCCTGCTCAACTCGGTGTTCGGCCGGCCCGACATCGCGCTGAGCTGGGCGTTCATCGGCGCCGGGATCGGCTCGTTCTTCCGCCCGCTGGGCGGGCGGCTGGCCGACCGCATGGGCGGGGCCCGGGTCACCATCGGCAGCTTCGTGCTGATGGCCGTCGGGGCGTACGGCGCGCTCTGGTCGGTGCAGGAGCGCAGCCTGGGCGTGTTCTTCGCCGCGTTCATGCTGCTGTTCGTGGCGACCGGGATCGGCAACGGGTCGACGTACCGGATGATCTCCAAGATCTTCCGGGTCAAGGGGGAGGACCTGGGCGGCTCCCCGGAGACCATGCTGTCCATGCGCCGGCAGGCGGCCGGGGCGCTGGGCATCATCTCCTCCGTCGGCGCGTTCGGTGGCTTCCTCGTCCCGATCTGCTACGCCTGGGCCAAGTCCACCTACGGCGGCATCCAGCCGGCGCTGCGCTTCTACGTCGGCTTCTTCCTGGTGCTGCTGGTGGTCACCTGGGTCGCGTACGTGCGGCCCGGCTCCCGGATGGCCCGCGCCGGAGTGTGACCCTGGTCATGATCGAAACGGGGGGCCGCGCCGGGCGGCCCCCCGTTTTGACCTGCCGACCCGGCCCCGGGTATCGTTGCCTGCTGTTGTACGACATCTAGAGGCGTGCCGCATCAGGTACGCTTGGTCGTTCGTGCGCGCTGGTCCGGCCGGGTTGTCCTGGTCACCTCGGCGCGCGACCCCAGACCGACGACGAGACAAGGTAGACCTGTGCGTACGTACAGCCCGAAGCCGGGTGAGATCGAGCGTCAGTGGCACGTCATCGACGCCTCTGATGTCGTGCTGGGCCGCCTCGCGACCCACGCCGCCACGCTGCTGCGTGGCAAGCACAAGCCGACTTTCGCGCCGCACGTCGACACGGGCGACTTCGTCGTCGTCGTGAACGCGGGCAAGGTCGCGCTGACCGGCAACAAGCGCCAGCAGAAGGTCGCCTACCGCCACTCCGGTTACCCGGGCGGCCTCAAGCAGGTCGGCTACGAGGAGCTGCTCAGCAAGCGCCCCGAGCGGGCCATCGAGCTGGCCGTGAAGGGGATGCTCCCGCACAACAAGCTCGGCCGTCAGCTCATCAAGAAGCTGAAGGTCTACGCCGGTGCCGAGCACCCGCACGGCGCGCAGCAGCCGACGCCGTTCGAGATCAAGCAGATCGCGCAGTGAGCGCGGGCGAAGGAAACAGCATGACCGACATCACCGAGACCGAGGTTGCCCCCGAGGCCACCGAGGCGCCGGCGCCCGTCGTCCGCGCGCCCCGCGGCGACCGCCCGATCCAGACCGTTGGCCGCCGCAAGGAGGCCATCGTCCGGGTGCGCATCGTCCCCGGCAGCGGCAAGATCACCTGCAACGGCCGCGACCTCGAGGCCTACTTCCCGAGCAAGGTGCACCAGCAGCTCATCAAGGACCCGCTGGTGACCGCCGAGAAGCCCGAGGCCTTCGACGTCATCGCCAACCTGCGGGGCGGCGGCACCACCGGCCAGGCCGGTGCGCTGCGGCTCGCGATCGCGCGGGCGCTGATCGTCAGCGAGCCCGACGACCGCCCGGCCCTGAAGAAGGCCGGCTTCCTGACCCGTGACGCCCGGGTCAAGGAGAGCAAGAAGTACGGCCTCAAGAAGGCCCGTAAGGCTCCCCAGTACTCGAAGCGCTGACCAACAGCGGCACGTTGTACTTCTGACGAAACGGCCGGGTCCACCTCTCCTCGCCGGGAGGTGGCCCGGCCGTTTCGCTTTCTCTCTTGCACCATTTCATCGGAGGTTGGCGGGTATGGGCCGGTTGTTCGGCACGGACGGCGTACGCGGGCGCGCGAACGCGGATCTCACCCCGGAGCTCGCGCTCGCGGTGGCGGTGGCCGCCGCCCACACACTGGCCGAGACGGACCGCAGCCATCCGCCGCTGGCCGTGGTCGGCCGGGACACCCGGGCCAGCGGCGAGATGCTGGAGGCCGCCGTGGTCGCCGGCCTCACCAGCGCGGGCGCCAACGTCGTGCGCGTCGGCGTGCTGCCCACCCCCGCCGTGGCGTTCCTCACCGCCGAGGCCAAGGCCGACCTGGGCGTGATGCTCTCCGCCTCGCACAACCCCATGCCCGACAACGGGATCAAGCTCTTCGCGGCCGGCGGCCACAAGCTGCCCGACGAGATCGAGACCCGGATCGAGGCGGCCGTCGAGGCGAACGCCGTCACCGCGTGGGACCGGCCGACCGGCGCCGGGGTGGGGCGCGTGCACGACCTGCTCGACGGCGCGGACCACTACGTGCAGCACCTCGTCGGCACCGTGCCGCACCGCCTCGACGGCATCAAGGTCGTGGTCGACTGCGCCAACGGCGCGGCGGCCGAGGTCGCGCCGGTGGCGTACCGGGAGGCGGGGGCCGAGGTCGTCGCCATCCACGCCGAGCCGGACGGCCTCAACATCAACGACGACTGCGGCTCCAACCACATCGACGCGCTGCGCGAGGCCGTGGTCGAGCACGGGGCGCACCTGGGCATCGCCCACGACGGCGACGCCGACCGGTGCGTGGCGGTCACCGCCGACGGGGTCGAGGTCGACGGCGACCAGGTGATGGCGATCCTCGCCGTGGCCATGCGGGAGGCCGGCGCGCTCACCGACGACACGCTCGTCGCCACCGTGATGAGCAACCTCGGCCTGCGGCTGGCCATGTCCGCGCAGGGCATCCGGCTGATCGAGACGAAGGTCGGCGACCGGTACGTCCTGGAGGAGCTGCGCGGCTCCGGCCTCGCCCTCGGCGGCGAGCAGAGCGGGCACATCGTCATGCCGGCCTACGCGACCACCGGCGACGGGGTGCTCACCGGGCTGCACCTGATGGCCCGGATGGCCGCCACCGGCCGCACCCTCGCCGACCTGGCCGCCGTGGTGACCAAGCTGCCCCAGGTGCTGATCAACGTGCCGGTCGGGGACCGCTCGGTGGGCGCCGCCGCGCCGGCCGTCCGGGCCGAGGTCGAGCGGGCCGAGGCGGAACTGGGCGAGACCGGCCGGGTGCTGCTGCGCCCCTCGGGCACCGAGCCCCTCGTCCGAGTGATGGTCGAGGCGGCCACCGAGCAGGCCGCCCGCGAGGTCGCCGAGCGCATCGCCGAGCAGGTCCGCGCCGCCAGCCCCGCCCAGTAGGGGTAAGGAAGGGCCCCTTGTTAACGCTTTCTGCATAGAAGGGGCCCCTTCTCACACCCGCCCGGCGGGAACGCCGGCGTCGTGGTGGCGGGTTCGGGTGCGAGCGGGGCAGGGAGCCCGGGTCAGGTCAGGTCGCGCAGCCGGGTGACGGCCTCCGCGAGCACCTCCGGTCGCTTGCAGAACGCGAACCGGACCAGCCGCCGGCCCGCCTCGGCGTCGTCGTAGAACACCTGCGTCGGCACGGCCACCACCCCGCACCGCGCCGGCAGCGACCGGCAGAACTCGACCCCGTCCCGCCCGCCGAGCGGGCCGATGTCGGCCGTGACGAAGTACGTCCCCTCGGGCGGGAGAACGCCGAAGCCCGCGTCGGTCAGCCCGGCGACCAACTGGTCCCGGCGGGCCTGCATCCCGGCCGCGAACTCCGCGAAGTAGGCGTCCGGCAGGGCCAGCGCCACCGCCACCGCCGGCTGCAGTGGCGCGCCGTTGACGTAGGTGAGGAACTGCTTGACCCGCAGCGCCGCCGAGACCAGCGGCGCCGGCCCGCTGATCCAGCCCACCTTCCACCCCGTGCAGGAGAACGTCTTGCCGGCCGACGAGATCCGCAGGGTGCGCTCGCGCATGCCGGGCAGGGTGGCCAGCGGCACGTGCGGCGTGGCGGCGTCGGCGAAGACCAGGTGCTCGTACACCTCGTCGGTCACCGCGTACGCGTCGTGCTCGCGGCACAGCTCGGCGACCAGGGTCAGCTCCTCGCGGGTGAAGACCTTGCCCGTCGGGTTGTGCGGGGAGTTCAGCAGGACCAGCCGCGTACGCGGCCCGAACGCGGCGCGCAGCGCCGCCGGGTCGAAGGCGTACCGGCCGTCTGCCTCGGGCCGCAGCGTCACCGGCCGCCGCACCGCGCCGGCGAGGGCGATCGAGGCCGCGTACGAGTCGTAGTACGGCTCGAAGCAGACCACCTCGTCGCCCGGCTCGCAGAGGGCGAGGATGCTCGCGGCGATCGCCTCGGTGGCCCCGGCGGTGATCACGACCTCGCCGTCCGGGTCGTACTCCAGGCCCCAGAACCGGCGCTGGTGGGCGGCGACGGCGGCCCGCAGCGCGGGAATGCCCGGACCGGGCGGGTACTGGTTCTGGCCGCCGCGCAGCGCCTCGGCGGCGGCGGCGAGCATCTCGGGCGGCCCGTCGGTGTCGGGGAAGCCCTGCCCCAGGTTGACCGCGCCGGTGCGGACGGCCAGGGCGGACATCTCGGCGAAAATGGTCGTCCCGAACGGCCGCATCCGGGCCACCAGCGGATCGACATCGGCGGGCGTCGTCGTCACCCGCGTCAGCCTACGGGCTCGCCCCGACCGCGCCCACCCTCGGCCGGCCGGCGGAGGGTGCCCGGTGGGCCCGCCGAGGGGGTACGGCCGGGTGGCCGCCAGCGGGCACGCGTCGGCACGGTGCCTGGGCGGGCCGGGAGATTCGTCCCCGGAGCGGCCCGCCCCACCAATTCGCTCAAGCTCGATGCTTGTTTACCCGGCTTCTGCGCACGCGTGGTGAGCGAAACTGGGTTAGGCTGCGGACCATGTGTGGAATCGTGGGTTACGCCGGCGCGCGCCCGGCGCTCGGCATCGTGCTCGACGGCTTGCGCCGCCTGGAGTACCGGGGCTACGACTCGGCCGGGGTGGCCGTCGTGTGCGCCGACGAGCTGCTGATGGAGAAGAAGGCGGGCAAGCTGGCCAACCTCGAGAAGGTGCTCGCCGAGCGGGCCGCCACCGACCCGGAGGCCTGCGCCGCCAGCCCGATCGGCATCGGGGACGGCACCACCGGCATCGGGCACACCCGGTGGGCCACCCACGGCGGCCCCACCGACCGCAACGCCCACCCGCACCTCGCCCCGGACGGGCGGGTCGCCGTGATCCACAACGGCATCATCGAGAACTTCGCGAAGCTCCGCGCCGAGCTGGAGGACGACGGCGTCCAGTTCAGCAGCGACACCGACACCGAGTGCGCCGCCCACCTGCTCTCCGCCGCGCTGGCCGACCTGCGCGCCGCCGGCGAGCCCGACGGCCCGCAGCTGCTCGCCGCCGCGATGCGGGTGGTCTGCCAGCGCCTCGAAGGCGCGTTCACGCTGCTCGCCGTCGACGCGGCGGTGCCCGGCGCGGTGGTCGGGGCCCGCCGCAACTCGCCACTGGTGGTCGGCCGGGGCGACGGGGAGAACTATCTCGCCAGCGACGTCGCGGCGTTCATCGAGCACACCCGCGACGCGGTCGAGCTGGGCCAGGACCAGATCGTCCTGATCACCGCCGACTCGATCGAGATCACCGACTTCGCCGGCCTGCCGGCCACCGGCAAGGACTTCCACATCGACTGGGACTCCTCGGCCGCCGAGAAGGGCGGCTACGACTGGTTCATGCTCAAGGAGATCGAGGAGCAGCCGCAGGCCGTCGCCGACACCCTGCTCGGCCGGCTCACCGACAGCGGCGAGATCATGCTCGACGAGGTCCGCCTCAGCGACCAGGACCTGCGCGACGTCGACAAGATCTTCATCGTCGCGTGCGGCACCGCCTACCACTCGGGTCTGGTCGCGAAGTATGCCATCGAGCACTGGACCCGGATCCCGTGCGAGGTGGAGCTGGCCAGCGAGTTCCGCTACCGCGACCCCGTCCTCGACCGGTCCACGCTGATCATCGTGATCTCCCAGTCGGGCGAGACCATGGACACGCTCATGGCGCTGCGGCACGCCAAGGAGCAGAAGGCCCGGGTGCTCGCCATCTGCAACACCAACGGCTCGACCATTCCGCGCGAGTCCGACGCCGTCCTCTACACCCACGGCGGGCCCGAGATCGCCGTCGCCTCCACCAAGGCGTTCCTCACCCAGCTCGTCGCCTGCTATCTCATCGGCCTGCACCTCGCCCAGGTGCGCGGGATCAAGTTCGCCGACGAGGTGGCCGCCGTCGTGGACCAGCTCCACCAGATGCCCGGCAAGCTGCGCGAGCTGCTGGGCCGGATCGAGCCCGTGCGGGAGCTGGCCCGGGAGATCAGGTCCGAGCCGACCGTGCTGTTCATCGGCCGGCACGTCGGCTACCCCGTCGCCCTGGAGGGCGCGCTCAAGCTCAAGGAGCTGGCGTACATGCACGCCGAGGGCTTCGCCGCCGGCGAGCTCAAGCACGGCCCGATCGCGCTCATCGACCAGGGCACCCCGGTGATCTGCATCGTGCCGTCGCCCGTCGGCCGGGGCATGCTGCACGACAAGGTCGTCTCCAACATCCAGGAGGTACGCGCCCGGGGGGCCCGCACCATCGTGATCGCCGAGGAGGGCGACGAGGCGGTCGTCCGCTACGCCGACCACCTGATCCGGGTGCCGCGTACGCCGACGCTGCTCGCGCCCCTGGTGACCACCGTGCCGTTGCAGGTGCTCGCGGCGGAGATCGCGGCGGCCCGGGGCCACGACGTCGACCAGCCCCGCAACCTCGCCAAGTCCGTCACCGTCGAGTAGCGGCCCGGGGCCGGCCCTCCCGGAGCGTCGCGCGCCACCGGCCTGCCCGCCAGGGCGACGGGCCGGCGGCTCGCCGCCTGCGGGAGGGGCCGGTCACCGGCCCAGGACGACGCGGGCCATGCCGTCCAGGGCCGGGTTGGCCGGGTCCCAGTAGCCGGTGTGGCCGTATCGGCCGCTGGGGAAGGTGCGCCCGCCGAAGCCCGGGTCGGCTGGGTCGTGGCCGAACCACAGCGCGTGGTCGTCCCGGCCGGTCAGCACGGCCGCCAGCGGACTGAGCCCGCGCAGGACGCGGCGGGGCAGCTCGTCGGGGGCGGGGGCCAGCCGGATCCCGTCGTCGGGCGCCGTGCTCGCCCAGACCTCGCCGCTGGGCAGCCGCAGCCCGTCGGCCCGGTCCACGCCGACGCCCGGCGAGCCGACGAAGACCAGCGCGTCGGCGGCGAGCCCGTGGTCGCGGGCGGCGGTGCCCACGACCAGCGAGCCGTAGCTGTGCCCCAGCACCGTCTGCCGGGCCGGCGGGCCCTCGTGCGTCGCCCGCAGCCCCTCCTGGAACCGGTGCAGCGCCGGGCCGGCGTCCCGGGCCTGGTGGGGCAGCACGGCCTCGTGTAGGAAGTCCGGCGCGTCGTAGTCCAGCCAGAGCACCGCCGCGGTGGACGCCGTCGGGTCCAGCGCCGCGCAGCGGGCCTGCACCTGGGCGGCCCGGCCCAGCTCACCCGTGGCGTCGGCGAGGCCGGCGGTCATCCCCGGCACGTAGGTCAGCACCCGGTCGGCCCGGTCCGGGTCGCCCAGCGCCACGACCGTCCGCCCCTCGCCGCCCGTGTCCAGCCCCAGCAGGTACGCCCGGGGCTGCCCGCCGCCGTTCAGCCGGGCCGCCAACGCGTCCAGCCCCGTCAAGGCCCCCTCCACCCGGGCCAGCCCGGCCAGCTCCACCGGCCCGCGCGGCAGCCGGTCGAGCAGCCGGCGGCGCTCGGCCAGCAGCACCGCCCGCCGCCGGTCGACCAGCAGCCGGTTCGCCTGGTCCCGGGCCGCCACGGGCACCCCGTCGAGGCGGCCGACCAGCTCGGGCTCCCGGGCCACCAGCCAGCGGCGCTGCGCGGGCGTGAGCCCGGCCCACCAGGACCGGACGGTCGCCGGACTGGCACCCGGCGGCGGACGCCAGGGTGGGGGCGGGGCCACCCAGCCCGCGCCGGCCGCCCGGGTCAGCTCGTCGAGCCGGCCGGCGGCCTCCCGGTCGGCCGCGTCGGCCAGTTCCAGGGCCGCTGCCACGGCGGCGGCGACCCGCGCCACGGGGGCGGGCCCGCCGGGCTGTGCCCGCGCCGGGTCGGCGCTCGCCCGGCCCCGCCGGTCCAGCCGCACCCCGCCGTCGTCGGCGAGGGCGACCGCCTCGGTCAGCCGGGCCTTGGCCCGCTGCAACCGCCCGGCCAGCTCGGCGAGCACCTGGTCGGTCTCGATCACCGCCGGCGCGAGGGCCGCCAGCTCGGACCGGAGCGCGCCGATCCGCCCGCCCGCCGCCCCGGCCGCAGCGCCCGCCCAGCCGCCCCGCAGCGCCCGGGCCGCCCCGTCCAGCTCGGCCGCCCGCCGGTCGACCAGCCCGGTCAGCCCCCGCCAGGCCGCGCCGGCCGCCGCCCACCGGCCCGGGTCGGCCGCCCACAGCCGGGCGTAGGCGTCGCCCCCGGCGTCGGGGGACGCCCGCCCGCCGGCCGCGTCGGTGCCGCCGGCACGGCCAGCCCCACCGGCACCGGCCCTGGCCGGGCCGCCATCCCCGCCGGCCGCCGCCGGGCTCCCGCCGCCCGCGCGCCCGCGCGCCGCCGTGCTCACCGGGGCAGCGTCGTGAGCCGGTGGGCGGCCCGCTCGTCGGCCGCCTGGTAGCCCTCGGCGGCGACGGTGAGCGCCCCCTGGGCGGCGGCGACCCGTGCGCCGAGCGCGCCACACCAGGCGTGCGCGGCCGACTCCAGGCCGGCCAGGGCGCCCGCCGACCGCCAGCCGGGCGCCGGCACCGCAAGCCCGGGCACGCCGGACAGCCCGTGCCCGAGCTGGTACGCGAGGTCGCCCAGCGCGCCGGCGACCTCCCGCAGCAGCTCCGGGCGGACGGTGAACGGCTCCTCGGTCATCGGCGGACTCCTCCGGCTCGGTGCCCCGTCACGAGATGACGGGCGGCGCGGCGGCCCGGGTGGGCCGGCGACCCCGCCGTCGACGGGTGGACAGCGACGCCGTCGACGCTAGGCAGCCGCCCCGCCGACCGGAACGCCCTGTGGACAACGGGCGACGGTCGTACCCTCGGGTTGTCCACAGGCATTGCCCACAGTCGACCCGACGGGTAACCTGCGGCCGCCCCCGCCGGTAGGGTGAGGCCATGATCCTCGACGGGCCGGGGCGGACCCGGCACGCGGACGATGCCGGCGACGGCGGCCCCGGCGCGACCGCCGGACGGGGCGTGGCGGCATGAAACCGGTGTGGCGGGTCGCGGACGTCCGGGCGGCGGAGGCCGGGCTGATGGCCACCCTCCCCGCCGGCACGCTGATGCACCGGGCGGCGGCCGGGCTGGCCCGCCGCTGCGCGCTGCTGCTCGCCGACCGGGGCGGGGTGTACGGGGCCCGGGTGCTGCTGCTGGTCGGCACGGGAGACAACGGCGGCGACGCCCTGTACGCGGGCCAGCGGCTGGCCCGCCGGGGCGCCGCGGTCTCGGTCCTGCTGCTCACCCCGGGCCGGGCGCACGCGGCGGGGCTGGCCGCGCTGCGTGCCGCCGGGGGCTGCCTGGTGGACCGGCCGCCCGCCGTGGTCGACCTGGTGGTGGACGGGATCGTCGGGATCGGCGGCGCCGGCGGGCTGCGCGAGGCGGCCGACCGGCTGGCCGGCGAGCTGCCCGGCCTGCGCGGCCGCGACGGCGGGCGGGCCGCGGTGGTCGCCGTGGACGTGCCCAGCGGCGTGGCCGTGGACACCGGCCACGTGCCGCCGGCCGCCTCCGGGCGGCTGACCGCGATCCGGGCCGACGTGACGGTGGCGTTCGGCGCGCTGAAGCCCGCCCTGGTGGTGGGCCCGGCGGCGGCGCTGGCCGGCCAGGTCGAGCTGGTCGACATCGGCCTGGGGCCGTGGCTGCGCGGCACGCCCGCGCTGCGGGTCACCGAGCGTTCCGACGTCGTCGACTGGTGGCCCGAGCTGGGCCCGGCCGCCGAGAAGTACACCCGGGGCGTGGTGGGCCTGGCGACAGGCTCGGCGGCGTACCCGGGTGCGGCCGTGCTCTCCGTCGGCGGCGCGCTCGCCGGCCCGACGGGCCTGGTCCGCTACGCCGGCAGCGCCCGCGCCGACGTGCTGCTCCAGCACCCCTCCGTGATCGCGAGCGGCCGGGTCGCCGACGCCGGCCGCGTCCAGGCGTGGGTCTGCGGCTCGGGGCTGGGCACCGGCGAGGAGGCCGCCGCCGAGCTGCGGGCGGTGCTCGCCGCCCCGGTGCCGGTGGTGCTCGACGCCGACGCGCTGACCCTGCTCGTGGACGGGTCGATGGCGGACCGGCTGCGCCAGCGGGACGCGCCGATCGTGGTCACCCCGCACGACCGGGAGTTCGCCCGGCTCTGCGGGGAGGAGCCGGGCGCGGACCGGGCCGCCGCCGCGCTGCGGCTGGCCGCCTGGATGAACGCGGTGGTCCTGCTCAAGGGGGACCGCACGATCGTCGCCACCCCCGACGGCCGGGCGTACGTCAACCCGACCGGCACCCCCGCGCTGGCCACCGGGGGCACCGGCGACGTGCTCGCCGGGCTGCTCGGTTCGCTGCTCGCCGCCGGGCTGGCCCCGGAGCGGGCGGCCGCCGCGGCGGCGTACCTGCACGGGCTGGCCGGGCGGGAGGCGGCCCGGTCGGGCCCGGTGACCGCGCCCGACGTGGCCGCCGCGCTCCGCCCGGTCGTGGCCGGCCTGCTCCACGGGCGGCCGGGCTCGGGCTGATCGACACCATGCCGGCGACGTGGCGGGGTCCTTCGCCCCCGGATACCGCCATCCGCCCGACATGGCAAAGCCTCCGGCACCCCGGTCAGTAGGCTGGGCACATGTGGCAGTCCGAGGTGCGGGTCGATCTTGACGCGATCCGGGAGAACGTGACGCGGCTGCGGGCCGGCACCGGCGCCGAGCTGATGGCGGTGGTCAAGGCCGACGGCTACGGCCACGGCATGGTGCCGTCGGCCCGCGCCGCGCTCGACGCCGGCGCGGACTGGCTCGGCGTCTGCACCCTCGACGAGGCGCTGACGCTGCGCCGGGCCGGCCTCGACGCGCCCGTGCTGGCCTGGCTGCTCGCCCCCGGGTTGCCGCTGCACGAGGGCGTCGCGGCCGGGGTGGACCTGGCCGCCGCGAGCCTCACCCAGCTCGACGAGATGGTCGAGGCCAGCCGGCTCGCCGACCGCCCGGCCCGGCTGCACCTCAAGATCGACACGGGGCTGGCCCGGGGCGGGGCCACCGTCGCCGACTGGCCGGCGCTGCTGGAGGCCGCCGCGAAGGCCCAGGCCGACGGCCTGGTCGAGGTGGTCGGCGTGTGGAGCCACTTCGTCTACGCGGACCTGCCCGGCCACCCGACGACCGACCGTCAGCTCGCGGTCTTCCACGAGGGGCTGGCCATGGTCGAGCGGGCGGGGCTGCGCCCGCGCTACCGGCACCTGGCCAACTCCGCCGCGACCCTGACCCGCCCCGACACCCACTTCGACCTGGTCCGGCCCGGGCTCGCGACCTACGGGCTGTCCCCGGTGGCCGGCGAGCGGTTCGGGCTGCGCCCGGCGATGACCGCCCGGGCCCGGGTCATGCTCACCAAGCGGGTGCCCGCCGGCAGCGGCGTGTCCTACGGGCACACCTACCTCACCGACGCCGACGCCAACCTGGCCGTGGTGCCGCTCGGCTACGCCGACGGGGTGCCCCGGCACGCCTCCAACACCGGCCCGGTGCAGCTCGCCGGCCGGCGGCGGACGGTCTCGGGCCGGGTCTGCATGGACCAGTTCGTGGTCGACTGCGGCGACGACCCGGTGGTGGCCGGCGACGTGGCGACCCTGTTCGGCCCCGGGGCCGACGGCGAGCCCACCGCCGACGACTGGGCCGAGGCGGTCGGCACGATCAACTACGAGATCGTCACCCGTTTCGGCGGGGTCCGGGTGCCCCGCGTCTACGACGGCGAGCGGCCGTGAGCGAGCGCAGGGGCTTCCGCATCCCCCGGCCCCGCACCGCCGCCGGCCGGGTGGCCGGGGTCGTCGGAGCGGCCGTCGGGGTGGCCGCCGCCGGGCTCGCGGCGGGCGTGGTGAGCGAGCGCGCCCTGGTCCGTCGGCTCAAGGCGGATCCCGCCGACCCGTACGCCGACGAGGTCTTCGGCCAGCAGCGCTACGACGAGGCGTTCCGGCTGGAGCTGCCCGACGGCACCGACATCCACGTCGAAGTGGTGGAGCCGACCCGGCCCGTCCCCGGGCACCCGACGGTGGTGCTGGTGCACGGCTTCTGCCTGGACATGGGCACGTTCCACTTCCAGCGCAAGATGCTCGCCGAGCGGGGCGAGCACCGCATCGTCGCGTACGACCAGCCGGGGCACGGCCGGTCGGGGCGGCTGGAGACCGGCGAATACGATCTCGCCGCGCTCGGCCGCACGCTGCGTCGGGTCATCGACCGGACCGCCCCGGAGGGCCCGCTCGTGCTCGTCGGCCACTCGATGGGCGGCATGACCATCATGGCGTTCGCCGAGCTCTACCCGGAGCTGTTCGGCGACCGGGTGGTCGGCACGGTGCTGATGGCCACCTCGGGCGGGCTGCTGGCCGAGACGAAGCTCGTCGCCCCGGCACTGCTCGGCCGGGTCGGCGCGCCGGTGCTCTACATGGTGAGCAACGCCACCCGCTACGGCGGGCCGGCGATCGACGCCGCGCGCAAGTCGACGTCCAACGTGGCGTGGCTGCTCACCCGCAAGTACGGCTTCGGCACCCCGAAGCCCAGCCCGGCCCTCGTGTCGTACGTCGAGCTGATGAACTCCCGCACGTCGGCCGACACGGTCACCCGCTACCTGCGCACGCTGGCCACCCACTCCCGATATCCGGCGCTGGCCGCGTTGGCCGGCACCCCGGTGCTGGTGGTGGTCGGCGACAAGGACATGATCACCCCCGTGACCCACTCGGAGGAGATCGTCCGGCGGCTGCCGCACGCCGAATACCTCAAGATCCACGACAGCGGGCACGTGGTGATGCTGGAGCACGCCGACGAGGTCAACGGAGCCCTGGCCCGCTTCCTGGAGGGGCTGTGAGCCGAGCCGACGCGGCCGGTGCCGGTGTGCGCGTGACGCTGCCGACGGTGGCGGACACCCACGCGTTCGGCCGCCGGCTCGCCGGGGTGCTGCACGCCGGTGACCTGCTGCTGCTCACCGGTCCACTCGGTGCCGGCAAGACCGCGTTGACCCAGGGCATCGGCGCGGGCCTCGGCGTGCTCGGCGACATCACCTCGCCGACCTTCGTGATCGCCCGGGTGCACCGGCCCGATCCGGTACGGGGCCGGGGCGTCGCGCTGGTGCACGCCGACGCGTACCGGCTCGGGGACGCGGCCGACCCGCGCGCCGAGATCGACGACCTCGACCTGGACGCGTCGGTCGACGACTCGGTCACCGTCGTCGAGTGGGGCGAGGGGCTGGTCGAGCAGTTGGTCGACGCACACCTGCGGGTCCGGATCGACAGGCGCGACGACGACACCCGGCTGGTCGAGCTGGAGCCGGTCGGCGGCGACTGGGCGGCGAGGCTGGCCGCCCTCGCCTGACCGGACGCCGTCGGCCCGAGGCATTCCGTGGGCTTTCGTCGGCCCGAGGCTTCCGTGCCCGCCGTCGGCCCGCCCCGCGCGGGGGTGTCGGACCGGGCTGGTAGGAAGGGGGCCGACCGACTGCGAAAGGTTGCCGATGCCCCACGACGCCCCCACCCTCGACCTGCTCTCCCTGCTGCCCGAGGAGTGGCGCGCCCTGCTCACCCCGCACCTCGACCCGGCCCGCACGGCCGCGCTGGCCGAGTTCGTCGCCGGGGAGTACGCCACCCAGACCGTCTTCCCGCCGGTCGAGGATCTGTTCTCCGCGTACCGGTTGTGCGGGCCGGGTCAGACCCGGGTGCTGATCCTCGGGCAGGACCCGTACCACAAGGCGGGGCAGGCGCACGGGCTGAGCTTCAGCGTCCACGAGGGAGTCTCCGTCCCGCCGTCGCTGCGCAACGTCTTCAAGGAGCTGACCGAGGACCTGGGGGTGGCGAAGCCGCGCAGCGGCAACCTCGACGGCTGGGCCGCGCAGGGGGTGCTGCTGCTCAACTCGGTGCTGACGGTCCGGCAGGCCACCCCCGGCTCGCACGCCAACAAGGGGTGGGAGGAGTTCACCGACGCGACGATCCGCGCCCTCGACGCCCTCGACCAGCGGGTCGTCTTCCTGCTCTGGGGCGGGTACGCCCGCAAGAAGGCGGCGCTGGTCACCAACCCGCAGCACGTGGTGCTGGAGGCCGGTCACCCGAGCCCGATGAACCCGCGCGGGTTCCTCGGCAGCCGCCCGTTCAGCGCGACCAACAAGGCCCTCGCCGACGCGGGCCTGCCGACCATCGACTGGGAGCGTTCGGCGGGCTGAGCGGGCTCCACCGCCGGCCGGGCGGGCCGCCGGGCAGGCCGCAGATGGACCGCCCGGCCCGGCGGATCGCCGGGTGGACCGCCGGGTGGACCGCCCGGCGGGGAGGGCTGCCCGGCGCGTGGGTCGCGTCGCCCGGTCACACCGCACTTTCGGAGTGACCGGGCGATCACCGTCTGATTTAGACTGTCGGCATCCCGGTATCCCGGCGGCTCCACGGATCGGAGGCGGCACGTGGCGGCTACGGCGACGGTCAACCCGCAGCAGTGGCGCGCGGCCCAGGAGGCGCTGGCGGCGGCCACCGACCGGTTCGCCCGGCTCGTCGAGTCGGTCGACCGGCCGCAGACCATGGTGACCGCGCACTGGTCGGTCGCCGACACCGTCGTCCACCTGGTCTCGGTCGCCTGGTGGTATGCGACGAAGCTCGACCCGGAGCACCCGCCGCTGCCGATCCCGGGTCTCGACGCCCGGCTGCCGACGGTCACCGTGGACACCATCGAGGGCGTCAACGACCTGGTCCTGGCCCACCTGACGGAGCGCGATCCCGCGCCGCTGCTGGCGCAGTTCCGCGCCGACGTGGCGAAGATCCTCTCGATCGCCGCCGACCGCGGCCCCGACGAGTTGCTGCCCTGGTTCGGCGACGCCCGCGCCCCGCTCGCCGGCCTCTTCGGCCACCTCGTCAACGAGCTGCTCGTGCACGGGTGGGACATCGCCCGCGCCACCGGCCGGCCGTGGGAGATGCCCGGCCGGGAGGCCGTGCTGTTCTTCGAGGTGTTCCTCCTCGGGGTGGTCCGTGCCGGCTACGGGCGGCTGCTCGACAACGACGAGCCGCCCCGGGAACGCCCGATCACGGTGGAGTTCCGTTCGGCGTACTGCGCCGACGTCACCCTCGTCCTGCACCGGGGGCTGGTGTCGATCGCCGCGCCGGGCGCCCGCCCGGACGTGCGGGTGCGGTTCGACCCGGCGGCGCTCAACCTGATGCTGTTCGGCCGCGTGAGCCGCGTCCGCACCGCCCTCACCGGCGGCGTCTCGATCCGGGGCCGCCGCCCCTGGCTCCTGTTCCCCTTCCTCCGGGTCCTGCGCACCCCCAGCTGACTCCGCCCCGCCTGTCGATCAGGAGGTTCGCGCCATCGTCGAGATCGGCCCTGCCAGGACGGGGCGCGGCGTGGGGGTGCGGGAGGGGCGGTGGGCGGGCGGTTAGGGTTGCGTTCGTGCTCGTACTGGTGGTGGACTCCTCGACCCCTGCGGTGACCGCGGCGCTGGTGGAGGTCACGGCGGACGGCGTGACGCCGCGCGCCCAGCGGCGCACCGTCGACGCCCGCGCGCACGGCGAGCTGCTCGCCCCACAGGTGCACGCCGTCCTCGCCCAGGTCGACGCCCGCCCGACCGACCTGACCGCGATCGTCGCCGGCCTCGGCCCCGGCCCGTTCACCGGGCTGCGGGTGGGGCTGGTCACCGCCGCCACCATGGCCCAGGTGCTCGGCGTCGCGGCGTACGGCGTCTGCTCGCTGGACGGGATCGGCCACCCGGTGGCGGCCGGCGAGCCGGTCCTGGCGGCCAGCGACGCCCGCCGCCGCGAGGTCTACTGGGCGGTGTACGACGGCGCGGGCCAGCGGATCGCCGGCCCCGACGTCGACGCCCCGGCGGTCGCCGCGCAGCGCGCCCGCGATCTGGGGGTCACCGCTGCCGTCGGCGACGGCGCACACCGGTACGCCGACGTGCTCGGCCTGCCGCTGCGCGACGAACCCCGCTACCCGGACCCGACCGCGCTGGTCCTGCTGGCGGCCGAGCGGATCCGGGCCGGCGCGCCCGGCGAGCCGCTCACCCCGCTGTACCTGCGCCGCCCCGACGCCGTGGCCGCCACCGCCCGCAAGTCGGTCCTGCCGTGAGCGGGCGGGAGGCCGGGCGGACAGGAGCGCCTGCTGTGAGCCGGCGGGAGCGCCTGCCGTGAGCGGGCCCGAGCGGCCCGGCCCGGACGGGATCCGGCTGGGCCGGTTCCGCTGGTGGCACGTCGACGAGGTGCTGCCGATCGAGGCGGACCTGTTCGGGGCCGAGCGGTGGTCGCCGGCGATGTTCTGGAACGAGTTGGCCAACGGCCACTTCTATCTGGTCGCCACCCCGGCCGACGGGGAGCGGGTGCTCGGCTACGCCGGGCTCGCCGTCGCCGCCCCGGACGAGGCATGGGTGCAGAACATCGCCGTCGCCCGGGACGCCCAGCGGCGCGGGGTGGGCCGGGCGCTGCTGGAGGCGCTGCTCGCCGAGGCGGCCCGCCGGGGCGTACGCAGCACGCTGCTGGAGGTGGCGGCGGACAACGGCCCCGCCCAGCGGCTCTACGCGACGTACGGCTTCGAGCCGATCGGCGTCCGCCGCGGCTACTACCAACCCAGCAACACCGACGCGCTGGTCATGCGGCGCGACCAGGACTGAGGAGCCATGGCCGACGCACCGCTCATCCTCGGCATCGAGACCTCCTGCGACGAGACCGGCATCGGCATCGTGCGCGGGCACACCCTGCTCGCGGACGCGCTGGCCTCCAGCGTCGCCGAGCACGCCCGGTTCGGCGGGGTGGTGCCCGAGGTGGCCAGCCGCGCCCACCTGGAGGCCATCGTGCCCACCATGGACCGGGCGCTGGCCGAGGCGGGGGTGACCATCGCCGACATCGACGCCATCGCGGTGACGGCCGGCCCGGGGCTGGCCGGCGCGCTGCTGGTCGGCGTGGCCGCCGCGAAGGGCTACGCGCTGGCCGCCGAGAAGCCGGTGTACGGGGTGAACCACCTCGCCGCGCACGTCGCCGTGGACACTCTGGAGCACGGGCCGCTGCCCGAGCCGGCGATCGCCCTGCTGGTCTCCGGCGGGCACTCGTCCCTGCTGCTCGTCGACGACCTGGCCCGGGGCGTGACCCCGCTCGGCGCGACGATCGACGACGCCGCCGGTGAGGCGTTCGACAAGGTGGCCCGGCTGCTCGGCCTGCCGTTCCCCGGCGGCCCGTACGTCGACCGGGAGGCCGCCGCCGGTGACCCGGCCGCGATCGGCTTCCCGCGCGGCCTCACCGCCGCGAAGGACCTCGCCGCCCACCGCTACGACTTCTCGTTCTCCGGCCTGAAGACGGCCGTGGCCCGCTGGGTGGAGGCCCGCCAGCGGGCCGGCGAGCCGGTGCCGGTGGCCGACGTGGCCGCGTCCTTCCAGGAGGCGGTGTGCGACGTGCTCACCGCGAAGGCGCTGGCCGCGTGCCAGGCCCACGGGGTGGACACGCTGGTGATCGGCGGGGGAGTGGCGGCGAACTCGCGGCTGCGGGTGCTGGCCGAGCAGCGGGCGGCGAAGCTCGGCATCCGGGTGCGGGTGCCCCGGCCGAAGCTGTGCACCGACAACGGGGCGATGGTGGCCGCGCTGGGCTCGCACCTGGTCGCGGCGGGGGTCGCGCCCAGCCGGCTGGACCTGCCGGCCGACTCGGCCCTGCCGCTGACCACGGTCAGCGTGTGACGGCCCGACCCGGCCGGGGAGCGCCGCCAACGGCCCGATCCGGCCGGGGAACGCCGCCGACGGCCCGATCTGGCCGGGGAGCGCCGCCGGCGGCCCGGCCCGACCCGGGAGCGCCGCCGGCGGCCCGACAGGAGCGAGGGGAGTGACGACGTGATCGTACGGATGTGGGAGGCGCGGGCGGAGCCCTACGGCTTCGCCGACCTGATCACCTGGGTCTGCGACACGGCGCTGCCGGAGGTCGAGCACGACCCGCTGCACGTGTCCAGCGAGGTGTTCAGCTCCACCGACCACCGGGTGGTGGTGATCTCGAAGTGGCGCAGCAGCCCCCGGCCGCTGCCCGACCCGCCCGCGACGCTGCTGGCCCGCCCCCCGCACGCGTGGGACTTCACCGAGGTCGACCGCTGACGGCGCAAGGGCGCAAGGAAGGGCCCCCTGTTAACGCTTTCTGTTGCACAGGGGGCCCTTCCTAACCAGGCAGCAGTCAACTCCGGCGCAGGATGCGGTACGTGGCGATGCCACCGGTGCCGAGCGCGGCGATGAAGACCAGCCACACCACCGTCGTGCTGACGCCGAGCCGACCGCCGCTGCCGACGTTCGCGGCTGCCGCCGCGACCAGCGAGTCGCTCTGCGCCGGCGGCAGGGCGGCGGGCGGGAGCTGCTCCCAGCGGACCAGGCCGGTGCTCTCCAGCATCGCCATGTGGTCTCCGACGAAACTGTTCGCCTCGTCGGCGAGCTTGCGGACGGTCGCGTCCCGGGTGCTGGCGCGCACCGCGCCGATGACCGGGAAGATCTTGCCGTGCGCCACCCGGAGCCGGGTCACGAAGATCTGGTCGAACCGGGCGCCGGTGGACTCCTGCATCTCCTTGAGCCACCCCTTCTGCTCGGCGGTGGCGTCCGTCGGGAGGGTCGCGCCGAGCTTGTTGGCGGCGTCCACGACGAGCTGGTCCAGCACCCCGTGCTGCCGGGAGATCTCCGCGCCGATCTCGCGTACCCGGGCCGACTGGCCCTTCTCGGCGGCCATCTCGCCGGCCGGCATCTCCCACAGGCCGGCCAGCCGTACGCCGGCGAGCAGCGTCATGTCGGCGGCGTTGAGCTGGGCGTTGGCGGGTGCGGCGACGGCCACGCCGGGTAGCACCCCGAGCGCGGCGACGAAGGTGACCACCAGCGCCGCCATCCGGTGGGTCCGGTGCCCTGGCCGGCGACGTGCGGATCTGAGCGGTGCCATGGGTGCGGTGCCTCCTCGGTCCGGGCCGAACGCGTCCGTCCGGGCGGCCGGGTCTCCCGGGCCGCCCCTCCGGTCACTGGTACGGATCGCCGCCGCGATCAGTTCATCCGAATCCCGGAAGAGCGTCTCGCGAAATCAGGCGGGGGGAATCGGGCGGAGTGAATCCGGCGGCGGGCGCGCGGCGGCGGGGGCGGGCGCGGGCGCGGCGGGTCAGGTGCGGCGGGAGCGGGTCAACGGGTGGCGGCCATCAGCAGGCCGAGCAGGATCAGGGTGGCGACGGCGACCGCGAAGACGACCAGCAGGTCCCGCCGGCCGTGCGCGGGCGAGGCGGACAGGACCGGGTCGGCCGGCAGGTCCCGGGTCACCGCGGCCAGGTCGCCGAGGGTGCGGGCGGACCAGGCGTCGGCGGCCCGCTCGGAGAACTCGTCCAGGGTGAGCCGGCCCGCCGAGGCGTGTCGTTGCAGGTCGGCGACCACCCGCTGCCGGTCGTCGTCGGAGGCGCGCAGCTCGACGTCCACGCCGGACAGCGTACGCAGCCGCGCCCGCCCGGGGCACCCCGCGCGGAACGGGGCGGTCAGGCCGCGTCGAGGGGGTCGGCGAGGAGCCGTTCGAACGCCAGCTCGGCCGCGCCGATCAGCGCCGCGTCGTCGCCGAGTTTCGGGGTACGCAGCCGCACGTGCTCCAGGCAGGCCGGGAGCCCCATCGAGTTGAGCCGGCTGCGCACCTGGGCCGCCGCGGCCAGGTAGAGGTCCCGCATCGTGCCGCCGAAGATGACCATCTCGGGGTTGAAGATGTTGACCAGGTTGGCCACGCCGAAGCCGAGCCAGTCCCCGGCCTGCCGTACCGCCGTCTGGGCCCGTGCGTCGCCCCGGTCGGCGGCCTCGAAGACGGCCAGCACCGCGTCGGGCCCCCGGGCGTCGGACCGGCCGGCGGCCCGCAGCAGACCGTGCTCGCCGATCTCGGTCTCCCAGCAGCCCCGGGAGCCGCACTCGCAGGGCTCCCCGCCGCGCACCACCACCATGTGGCCGACCTCGCCGCCGTACCCGCCGTGCCCGGTCAGCCGCCGGCCGCCGGCGATGATGCCCGCGCCGACGCCGACGTCCCCGTACAGGTAGATGACGTTGTCGCAGCCGGCGGCGACGCCCCGGGCGTGCTCGGCGAACGCCGCCACGTCGGCCACGTTGCCGACGGTGATCGGCACGTCGATGCCCAGCTCGGCGGCGAGCGCCGCGCCGATCGGCTCGTCCACCCAGCCGGTGGTCGGGCTGAGCCGGACCAGGCCGTCGTCGCGGCGGACCATGCCGCAGACCGCGACCCCGGCGCCGACGCAGACCGCGCCCGCGGGCACCGACTGGTGCATCTCCTTGACCGCGCCGGCCAGCAGGGGCGCGGCCTCCCCGGCCACCAGGTTGCGGGGCCGGTCCAGTTCCCGGCGATCGAGCACCGCGCCGCCCAGGCCGACCCGTGCGGCCCGCAGCCGGTCCACCTCCACGCTGTACGCGTACGCGTAGACCCGTTCCGACTCGGGCCGGACGACCAGCGACGGTCGTCCGGCCCGGCCGGTCTCCTTCGGTGCGCCCTCGCTGACCAGCCCGGCGCCGGCCAGGTCGGCGGTCAGCGCGCCGATGGTGCTGCGGTTGAGCCCGAGCGTGGTGGTCAACTCGGCGCGGGTCGTCGCGCCGTGGACGTGCACGTAGCGCAGCAGGGCACCGAGGTTCTGCCGACGGATCTCGTCCTGACTCGGTCCCACGCGCATCGTTACCGGTACTTCCGTGCGGGCGTCAACGGTTGCCGGTGGCGGCCGACCGGCGGCGGGACAGGGCGTCCACGCTCGCGGCGAGCAGCAGCACGACGCCGGTGACCACGTACTTGACCCCCGAGCTGTAGCCCATCAGACCCATGCCATTGTCGATCACGGCGACCACCGCGCCGCCGAGCACGGCGTCGAGCACCCGGCCCTTGCCGCCGAAGAGGCTGGTGCCGCCGATCACCGCCGCGCCCACGGCGTAGAGCAGCACATTACTGCCACCCGTGTTGGGGTCGACAGAGTTGGCCCTGCTCGCCGCCACGATGCCGCCGATCGCGGCCATCGAGGAGCAGATGACGAAGACCGAGATGCGGATCCGGTCGACGTTGATGCCGGCGCGGCGGGCCGCCTCCTTGTTGCCGCCGACCGCGTAGACGTGTCGGCCGTAGCTGGTGCGCTGGAGCACGAACGTCCAGACGATCAGCAGCACCGCGATGATCGGCACCACGATCGGCACGCCCTTGAGCGAGGTGATCAGGACGTTGCGGCTGCGCTCCAGGTTGAGCACGTACACGGCGACGCCGAGGATGACCGCCAGCACGCCCACCCGGGCGGCCACGACGGCCAGCGGGTCGGTGACGAGTCCCCGGGCGGACCGGTTGCGGTGCCGCATGAGCTGCACCGCCGCGTAGCCGGCGACGGCGACGGCGGCCAGCGCCCAGCCGATCGCGGGCGGCAGGTTGCGGTTGGAGATCGCCACCAGCGTCTCGTCGCGTACGGAGATGTTGGCGCCCTCCTTCATCAGCATCAGCACGATGCCCTGGAAGGCGAGGAAGCCGGCGAGGGTGACCACGAACGACGGGATGCCGACCTTCGCCACCAGGAAGCCCAGCGCCGTGCCGATGAGCACGCCGGTGACGAGCGCGGCGAGTACCGCGACCCACCAGGGGTAGCCGAGCACGGTGACGACGTTGGCGAGGACGGCCGCGCAGACGCCGCTGGCGAAGCCGGCGGAGAGGTCGATCTCGCCGAGCAGCAGGACGAAGACCAGCCCCATCGCGATCAGCGTGACCGCCGCGCCCTGGGTGAACAGGTTGGCGAAGTTGCCGGCGGACAGGAACGACGGGCGCATGATCGCGAAGACCGTGCAGAGCACGATCAGGCCCAGCACGGCCGGCAGGGAGCCGATGTCGCCGCCGCGTACCCGGCTGAGGTAGCCGCGCACGTGGCCGCCGACGGTGACGGGCGGGGTGACCGCCGCCGGCCCTACCTTCTTCACGACGGTGGTGGTCATCGGAGGGCTCCCGGGGTCGTGCCGACGGCCGCGCCGCCGGTGCCGTTGCCACCCGTCAGCTCGGCGGCGAGCCCGAGGGCGCCGGAGCGCCCGGCGGTGATCAGCTCGACGACCTGCGAGTGGGTGATGTCGGTGGTCTTCACCTGGGCCACCATCTGGCCGAGGTAGAGGGCGGCGATCCGGTCGGAGACCGCGAAGACGTCGTTCATGTTGTGCGAGATGAGCACGACGGCGAGGCCGTTGTCGGCCAGCCGGCGGACCAGCTCCAGCACCTGGGCGGTCTGCGCGACGCCCAGCGCGGCGGTCGGCTCGTCGAGGATGACCAGCCGGCTGTTCCAGAGCACCGCCTTGGCGATGGCGACGGTCTGCCGCTGGCCGCCGGAGAGGCTGGAGACGTGCTGGCGCAGCGACTTCACCGTGCGGACGCTCAGCCCGGCGAGGGTCTCGGCGGCCATCTGCTCCATGGTCGGCTCGTCGAGGACGATGCCGGTGTGCTTCTCCCGGCCGAGGAACATGTTCTGCACGATGTCGAGGTTGTCGCAGAGCGCGAGGTCCTGGTAGACGACCTCGATGCCCAGGGCGGCGGCGTCGCGGGGGCTGTTGATGCTGACCGGGCGGCCCTCGAAGAGGAACTCGCCGGAGTCGGTCGGGTAGATGCCGCTGATGCACTTCACCAGGGTCGACTTGCCGGCGCCGTTGTCGCCGACCAGCGCGGTGACCTCGCCGGGGTGGGCGGTGAGGGCGACGTTGCGCAGCACCTGGACGGGACCGAAGCTCTTGTCGATCCCTCGTAGTTCCAGCAGGGGGGTTGCGGACACAAGGGTCTCCTAACGCGCGGAGGGGAGATCGCGGAGCCCGTCCGGCGCGGGCCGCCGCCCGGCACGGGGTCACCGTGCCGGGCGGCGTCGCCTGGCGGGTACGACGGTCGGCGTACGGGTCAGCTGATGCCGGCTTCGGTGCAGAGCTTGGTGTAGGCGGCGGTGCAGAGCTCTTCCTTGGTGACGAAGCCGTCGGCGACGACGTCCTTGACGTTGTCCTTGTAGATGGCCTTCGGCTCCAGCAGGACGGCCGGGACGTCCCGGTTGCCCTCGACGTCCTTGACGGTCTGCCCGGTGTCCTTCCTCTCGCCCTTGGCGACCGCGATGGCCAGCTCGGCGGCGGCGTCCGCCTCCTTCTTGACCGCCTTGTAGACGGTCATGCACTGGTCACCGGAGAGGATGTTCTGCAGGCCCTGCACGGTGGCGTCCTGCCCGGTCACCGGGACCTTGCCGTTGAGCTTGTTCTTCTTCAGCACGGAGATGGCCGCGTTGCCGAGGCCGTCGTTCGCGGCCAGCACGCCGTCGATCTTGCCGCTGGCCTTGGTGTACTGCTGCTCGAAGATCGTGGCGGCCTGCGTGTTGTCCCAGTCCGGCACCGAGTCGTCGGCGACCTTGGTGTACTCCTTCGAGTCGAACTTCGGCTTGAGCACCGAGTCGTACCCGTTCTTGAACAGGGTCGCGTTGTTGTCGGTCGGCGAGCCGTTGAGGTAGGCGATCGCCGGGTTCTTGACGCCCTTGTCGGTCAGGCACTTGGCGAGGCCCTCGCCCTGGAGCTTGCCGACGGCCTCGTTGTCGAAGCTGACGTAGTACTGCGCGGAGCCGCCCAGCGTGAGCCGGTCGTAGTCGATCGTGGCGACGCCCTGCGACTTGGCCTTGTCGAGCACGGCCTTGCCGGTGCCCGAGTCCAGGTTGACGATCATCAGGGTGGTCACCCCGTTGGTGATCATCTGGTCCGCGATGGTCTGGAACGCGGTCTTGTCGCCCTGCGCGTTCTGGATGTCGTACTCGACGTTGGCGGCCTTGAACGCGGCCTCCAGGAACTTGCGGTCGGCACCCTCCCAACGGGCGGAGGACTTGCTGTCCGGCAGGATCACGCCGATCTTCGGCTTCTTCTCGGAGGATCCGGCCTGGTTGCCGCCGTCGGAGTTCTCGCCGCAGGCGGCCATGCTGCCGGCGGCCAGCAGGCCCACGGCGGCGAAGGTGAGGAAGCCCTTGCGCATCTGCACGGGTCCTTTCGGGGGTGGGGGAGTGGGAGTGGAGCGGTGTTTTGTTGTGTCCGGCAACGTATTGCGCGCCGCGCTGCCGGCACAAGGCCGCCGAGGTCAGAAGTTTGTTGGCGGCGGTAACAATTCAGCAACGTGATCGACACTCTGCCCTAACCGCCCCGAAAGCGGGCAGGCCGAAGGGCCGCGCCTCGACGCGGCGATCATGAGAGTTACCGATGCCGCAGGCCGCCAAACCTGCCGCAGGCCGACGCCTCGGCTCGGGGGTGCCGGCCCGGGACGCCGGGCGCGGGGTGTCGGCCTGGGGTGCCGCTCGGCCGGGGTGCTCTCGGCCCTTGGTGCCGCTCGGCTCGCGGCGTCGCGTCAGCCGGCGGCGATGGGGGCGGTGGTGGCGTCGGTGAGCGCGACCAGGTCGGCCGGGGCGAGCTGGAGCTGGAGGCCGCGCCGGCCCGCCGAGACGTACACGGTGTCGTGGGCCAGCGCGGAGGCGTCCAGCACCGTGGGCAGCCGCTTGCGCTGGCCGAGCGGGCTGATCCCGCCGCGCACGTACCCGGTGGCCCGCTCCGCCACCGCCCGGTCGGCCATCGTCGCCCGCTTGCCGCCCAGCGCGGCGGCGAGCGCCTTGAGGTCCAGCTCGCCGGTCACCGGCACCACCGCCACCGCGAGCGCGCCGTCGACCTCGGTGACGAGGGACTTGAACACCCGCTCCGGCGGCACACCCAGGGCCGCCGCGACGAGCGCGCCGTAGTTCGGCGCGTCCGGCGACACGTCGTACGGGTGGGTGCTGTGCCGGATCTTCCGCTTCGTCAACAGCGCCGTCGCCGGAGTCCCCTGTCCCGCCATGCCGACAAGCTAGCCGGCCGCCGCCTCCTGATCCAGCGGATACGTCACCGGGCGGCAGACCAGCACGGTCGGCGCGCCGGCCACCCGGGTCAGCACCAGGCTCGCCGCCTCCGGGCCGGCCAGCCGCAGGTCGCGCCGCAGCCGCTCCGGCTCGAGCGCCGAGCCGCGCTTGAGGATCTCGACCCGGCCCACCCTGCGCTCGCGCAGCAGGGCGCGCAGCCGCTTCAGCGAGAACGGCAGCACGTCGGTCACCTCCAGGCAGCGGGCGAACGGCGTCGCGCCGGGAGTGTCGGCGTACAGGTAGGCGATGGTCGGGTCGGCGAGCGTGGCGTCCAGCTCGCCGGCCAGCTCCGCCACGAGGTGCGCGCGGACGACGGCCGGGTCGGGGTCGTGGACGTACCGCCGGACGGGCCCGACGGCGGCCTCCTCCGTGCCGGAACCGGTGAGCTGGTGGTGGCAGGCGGGCTGGGGGTGATTGCAGGGGGCCCTTCCTATACAGAAAGCGTTAACAGGGGGCCCTTCCTTCAGCACGGTCGCGCGGCGGGGGACCTCGGCGAGGCGGCCGCACCACAGGGCGGCCTCGACCAGGTCGCCGCCCACGCTGACCCACTCCGCCTCCGCGCCTGGCGGGATCAGCGCGTGGTCGAGTCCGGGGGCCACCTTCACCACCGTGTGCGGCACCCGCTCGGCCAGCGCGGTGACGAAGTCCCACGGCGGCGAGTAGGCGTTCGGGTCGAAGATCCGCCGGCCCGTGCCGGCCCTGCGCCGAGCCGGGTCGCAGAACGCCGCGTCGACGGCGGACACGTCGAACGCCGTGGCGTCGCCGCACTCCACCGTGAAAACGTCGGCCAGCCCGGCGGCCTCGGCGTTCGCGGCGGCCATCGCGGCGGTGACCGGGTCGGCCTCCACCCCGTACACCCGGATGCCGGCGCGGGCGGCGGCGAGCGCGTCGGCGCCGAGGCCGCAGCCCAGGTCGGCCAGGGTGCGCACCCCGGCGGCGCGCAGCCGGTCGGCCCGCCGGGCCGCGACGACCCCCCGGGTCGCCTGCTCCAGCCCCGCGCGGGTGAGGAACATGCCGGCCGCCGCCGGCCCGAACTTGGCGACGGCCCGGCGGCGCAGCTCGGCCTGGGTCAGCGCGGCGGCGGCCAGCCCGGCGGGCACCCCGGCCGAGCGGAGCGCGGCCGCCGCCGCCAGCGGGTCGCCGCCGGCCACCTCGGTCGCCGCGGCGAGCGCGGCCGACCCCTCGGGGGTACGCAGGGCGGCGAGCTGGTCGAGATCCACGCGCCCATTGTCGGGCCCGGGCGGCGGCGGACCGACGGCGGTGGTGGTGTCGGAGGTCGACGAGGTCCGGGGGGGCGTGTCGCGGTGACGAGTGGCGGAACAGTGGCGACACGACGGGCGACGCGTTGGCACTCTCCTTGACGGAGTGCTAGCCACGGCCTAACCTGCGATTAGCACTCTCCCATCGAGGGTGCCAGCTTCCGGGCCCCGTGCCCGGGGGTTGACGCCAGGCGGACCGGCACCCGCGACGACGGCCCCGCCCGGTGGCATGTGGCAGATTGACGCTGGTCGGCCCCGCCGTCCGGCAACGAAACCAGTACCCCAGGAGGGTATGCCCGTGACTACCGCGACCAAGGTTGCGATCAAGCCGCTCGAGGACCGCATCGTGGTCCAGGCGAACGAGGCTGAGACCACCACGGCGTCGGGCATCGTGATCCCCGACACCGCCAAGGAGAAGCCGCAGGAGGGCACCGTCCTCGCTGTCGGCCCGGGCCGGATCGACGACAAGGGCAACCGCGTGCCGATCGACGTGAAGGTCGGCGACACCGTCCTCTACTCGAAGTACGGCGGCACCGAGGTCAAGTACGCCGGCGAGGAGTACCTGGTGCTCTCCGCCCGCGACGTCCTCGCGGTCATCGAGAAGTAAGCAACCGATCCGTGTCACTGCCCCGGTCCGGCTCGCCGGGCCGGGGCAGTGACGCTTCGAAGGGATACAGATGGCGAAGATCCTGAGCTTCTCGGACGACGCCCGGCACCTGCTGGAGCACGGTGTCAACGCCCTCGCGGACGCGGTCAAGGTCACTCTCGGCCCGCGCGGGCGCAACGTCGTCCTGGACAAGAAGTTCGGTGTGCCCACGATCACCAACGACGGCGTGACCATCGCCAAGGAGATCGAGCTCACCAACCCGTACGAGAACCTCGGCGCGCAGCTGGTCAAGGAGGTGGCGACCAAGACCAACGACGTCGCCGGCGACGGGACCACCACCGCGACCGTGCTGGCCCAGGCCATGGTCCGCGAGGGCCTGCGCAACGTGACCGCCGGCGCCAACCCGTCCGGCCTCAAGCGCGGCATCGACGCGGCGGCCACGAAGGTCTCCGAGGCCCTGCTCGACCGGGCCGTCGAGGTCGCCGGCAAGGAGTCGATCGCGCACGTCGCGACGATCTCCGCGCAGGACGCGACCATCGGCGACCTGATCGCCGAGGCGATGGAGCGGGTCGGCCGCGACGGCGTCATCACCGTCGAGGAGGGCTCGGCGCTCACCACCGAGCTCAACGTGACCGAGGGCCTCCAGTTCGACAAGGGCTTCATCTCCCCCAACTTCGTCACCGACGCGGAGGGTCAGGAGTCGGTCCTGGAGGACCCGTACATCCTGATCACCACGCAGAAGATCTCGGGGATCGAGGAGCTGCTGCCGCTGCTGG
Source organism: Micromonospora haikouensis (assembly GCF_900091595.1). Classification (GTDB taxonomy): domain Bacteria; phylum Actinomycetota; class Actinomycetes; order Mycobacteriales; family Micromonosporaceae; genus Micromonospora; species Micromonospora haikouensis. The sequence continues at coordinate 38,503 of NZ_FMCW01000004.1, read as the reverse complement.
AGAAGGTCCTCCAGAACAACAAGCCGCTGCTGATCGTCGCCGAGGACGTCGAGGGTCAGGCCCTGTCGACGCTCATGGTCAACTCGGTCCGCAAGACCCTCAAGGTCTGCGCGGTCAAGGCCCCCGGCTTCGGCGACCGCCGCAAGGCGATGCTCCAGGACATGGCGATCCTCACCGGCTCCGAGCTGGTCGCCCCTGAGCTGGGCTACAAGCTTGACCAGGTCGGCCTGGAGGTGCTCGGCACCGCCCGGCGCGTCGTGGTCGACAAGGAGACCACCACCATCGTCGACGGCGGTGGCCAGGCCAGCGAGGTCGCCGACCGGGTCGCCCAGATCCGCAAGGAGATCGAGGCCTCGGACTCCGACTGGGACCGGGAGAAGCTGGCCGAGCGGCTGGCGAAGCTCTCCGGCGGCATCGCGGTCATCAAGGTGGGCGCGGCGACCGAGGTCGAGATGAAGGAGCGCAAGCACCGCATCGAGGACGCCATCGCCGCGACCAAGGCCGCCGTCGAGGAGGGCACGGTCCCGGGTGGCGGCGCCGCCCTGGCGCAGATCCTGCCGGTGCTCGACGACGACCTCGGCTTCACCGGTGACGAGAAGACCGGCGTCTCGATCGTGCGCAAGTCGCTGGTCGAGCCGCTGCGCTGGATCGCCCAGAACGCCGGCCACGACGGCTACGTGGTGGTGCAGAAGGTCGTCGGCAGCGAGTGGGGCCACGGCCTCGACGCCGCCATCGGCGACTACGTGGACCTGGTCAAGTCCGGCGTCATCGACCCGGTGAAGGTGACCCGCAACGCAGTCACCAACGCCGCCTCGATCGCCGGCCTGCTGCTCACCACCGAGAGCCTGGTGGTGGAGAAGCCGGAGAAGGCCGAGCCGGCCGCCGCCGGTGGCCACGGCCACTCGCACGGCCACGGCCACCAGCACGGCCCGGGTTTCTGACCCGCGACGGCTGACCCAGCCACACCACACGGTCAAGGCACGCCGGCTCCCCACGGCGTGCCTTGACGCGTCTCCGCCCCGCGTTCGCCCGGGGCTGGTTGCTTACGGAACGCTGACGTGCCTGTCGCTTCCCGGCCCCGTCGGAAACACTGGGCGGATGGGCACCATCTCGCGCGGGTACGCCGCGCTGGCCGGGATCACCGCCGCCGCCGTGGCGATCGGCACCGCCGAACCGGTGGCGGTGCTGACCGGCCCCCGGTCGGCACCACTGGTCGCGGTCGGCGGGCTGGTCGTCGACACCGTCCCCGAACCGGTCAAGCAGTTCGGCATCGCCGTCTTCGGCACGTACGACAAGATCGCCCTGCTGGTCGGGACGGCGCTGCTGCTGGCCGGCTTCGCGGCGCTGCTCGGCGTCCTCGCCGCCCGCCGGCTGTGGCTCGGCCTGGCGGGCATCGGGGCGTTCGCGGCCCTCGGGGTGGCCGCCGCGCTGACCCGGGCCGGCGCGGACGCCACCGACGCGCTGCCGGCGCTGGCCGGGGCGGCCCTCGGCGCGCTGACGCTCTGGCTCCTGCTGGCCGGCCCCCTGCACCCCGACCCCTGGCCGTGGACCCCGCCCGGTGAGAAGGAAGGGCCCCTTGTTAACACCCCCCTGTTAACAAGGGGCCCTTCCTTGCACCCTGAGCGCCCGGAGGGGCGGCGGCGGTTCCTCACCGGCGTGGGCGCGCTGGCCGGCGCGGCGGTGGTGACCGGGCTGGGCGGGCACTGGCTGGCCGGGCGGCGCGGGGTGTCGCAGGCCCGGCAGGCGGTCGCCCTGCCCGCGCCGGCCTCGCCCGCGCCGGCGGTGCCGGCCGGGGCGGACCTCTCCCTCACCCAGCTCGCCCCCTACGTCAGCCCGACGTCCGGGTTCTACCGGATCGACACCGCCCTGGTGGTGCCGCAGGTCGACCCGGACACCTGGCGGCTGCGCATCCACGGCCGGGTGCGCAACCCGATCGAGCTGAGCTTCGCCGACCTGCTGGCCCGCCCCATGGTCGAGCGGTACGTCACCCTGGCCTGCGTGTCGAACGAGGTCGGCGGGGACCTGATCGGCAACGCCCGCTGGCTGGGCGTGCCCATCCGGGAACTGCTCGACGAGGCGCAGCCGGAGGAAGGCGCGGACCAGGTCGTCGGGCGCTCCGTCGACGGCTGGACCTGCGGCACCCCGACGGCGGCGCTGCGCGACGGCCGGGACGCCCTGCTCGCGGTGGGGATGAACGGCGAGCCGCTGCCGGTGGAGCACGGCTTTCCCGTACGCATGGTGGTGCCCGGCCTCTACGGCTACGTCTCCGCCTGCAAGTGGGTGACCGAGCTGGAGCTGACCAGCTTCGCCGACTTCGACGCGTACTGGGTGCCCCGGGGCTGGTCGGCGCAGGGGCCGATCAAGACCCAGTCGCGGATCGACACGCCCCGCCCCCGCAACCGGCTCACCGCCGGCCCGGTCATGGTCGCCGGGGTGGCCTGGGCGCAGCGCCGGGGCATCCGCCGGGTCGAGGTACGCGTCGACGACGGCCCGTGGCGGGAAGCGACGCTCGCCCCGACGGTGTCGGTGGACACCTGGGTGCAGTGGTCCTGGCAGTGGGCGGCCACCTCCGGCGAGCACACCCTCCAGGTGCGGGCCACCGACGCCGACGGCGAGACGCAGACCGAGCGCCGGCAGCGCGTCGACCCGGACGGCGCGACCGGCTGGCACACCGTCCGGGTCACCGTGGGCTGACCGCCGGGCTGCCCCGCGCCGGCAAACGGGTCACCCGGCCGTGGGCGTGGCGGGCGACACGCCGGTGTCCCGGTCGCCCGACGGTGGGCGTGGCGGCGGTCGTCAGGCGACGCTGCGCTGCGCCGGCACGGTGGACTTGTGCGGACGGCCCAGGCGGGCCTCCAGGCGGGCCACGTCGACGCGGGAGTGCCGGCGGTCGGCCAGGTCCTCCCAGCCCACCGCGAGCAGCCGCAGCCGCTCCGCCTCGCTGAAGCCGCCCCACACCCCGTAGGGCTCACGGACGGCGAGGGCGTGCGCGGCGCACTCGGCGCGTACCGGGCAGGCCCGGCAGACCGTCTTGGCGCCGGACTCCCGGCGCAGCCGGGAGGAGCCGCGTTCGCCGTCGGGGTGGAAGAACTGGGCGCTGTCGCGGCCCCGGCAGGCACCGAGCCGCTGCCAGTCCCAGAGGTCGACGATGGGTCCGGGCAGCCTGCGTACGTTCGACATCAGCACCCCTCCTCCCGCGCGGCACCGCGGAGATCCTCAGTTGACCGGTGTCCGGGCGGCGGCCGCGCTGGCGCACCGTTTCCGGCTCGGGCTCCCCGTTACCCCGCCTCGCTTCCGCTCACACGTCTGTGATCGAAAAGGTCGGACAACCTGACTGATATGCCCTAACTGTCGGAAAAGTTCGAAGGATTGCCGGGAACGCCCACCCGACGCCGCCTCCCCATGGTCTGCTCGGGGTCGGAGAGGAGACCACAGTGCGTACTGTCCTCGTGTGCGTTCGGACACCGCTCGCCGCGCAGCAACTGAACTCCGCGGCGGCGCGGCTAGGGCTGTCCGCCGCCGTTCGTACGGCCGTCTCCGATCCCGAGGTGATGCTGCGCCTGGCGGAGGTCCCGGCGGACGTCGTGCTCGCCGACACCGCCCTCACCCGGCCGGACAGCGCCGGCTTCGTCCGGCGGGTGCTGGCCCGCGCCCCGCAGGCCGCGGTGCTGCTGCTCGGCGCGGAGGAGTCCGAGGCCGCCGCCGCGACCATCGGCGCCGGCGCCCGGGGGCTGATCCAGGGCACCGACCACGACCTGACCAGCGCGGTGGCGAAGGCGCTGCTGCTGCTCTCGGCGCCCGGCCGCGCCACCCGCAGCCGGGTGACCGACCCGGCCCGCGACGCCGCCTCCGTCGGCGGACCCGCCCGCCCCGCCCCGGCCGGACGCCCCCCGGCCAAGCCCGGCCCGGCCTGGCCGGCGGGCCCCGAGGAGCCGCCCGGTGGTACACCGCCGGTGGTGCCGGTGCAGCGCGGCGACGACGAGGTGGAGGCGGGCGGCGAGGGCGAGACCCCGGCCGCGGCGGGGCAGCGTCCCGCCCCGGCCAGGGGCGGCCGGAGCGCGATCGGCCTGACGGAGCGGGAACTCCAGGTGCTGCTCGGCATGGCCGAGGGCAAGAGCAACGCCGAGATCGGCCGTGAGCTGTTCGTCTCGGAGGACACCGTCAAGACGCACGCCCGCCGGCTGTTCCGCAAGCTCGGCGCCCGGGACCGCGCGCACGCGGTGGCCGCCGGCTTCCGCGCCGGGCTGGTCACCTGACCCACCCAGCTGTCCGCCCACCCGCGCGCCTTCCCGCCCACCCCGCAGGAGGTACGGCCTGGGCAGAAGCCGCGAGACCGGCCCGTCGGGCCGCGAGTGCACGATCGCCGTGGCGCTGTCCGCTGCCGTCCGTCTCGCCCCGCTGGTGACACAACGTGGTCTCCCTGTCCGGCAACACCAACCCCACCGCTCCCTTTGCTCTGCACCCGGATACGCAACGTCCCACGCTGGGTATGCGGCCGTGGCGGGTGCGTGCCGTGCGCGATTGGCGTATTGCCAGCTCAGTGCCGGTGATGCGTGGGTGGGTGCAGAGCAAAGGGAGGGGGCGATGTGTGGGGGAGTCCGGCGACCCTTACCCAGAGTCAAGTGGCGGGCTGCGGTGGCCCGCCCCGGCGATCGTGACGGAAAGTCTTCGACGGGGGTTCGGGTGTCGGGTCCGGGTGCCGCGTAGGTGCCGCGCGGGAGCCGGGTGGCGCGCAGACGTGGCGACGCAGCGGACGGCCGCGCGGTGGGGGTGTGGTGACGGGGACCCTAGGGGGTCGGGTCGTCGTCGGTGCCCTCGGTGAGGGTGTCGTGCACACCGTCGGCGTAGCCCCGGGCGTAGTCCCACGTGACGTAGTGGTCCGGATCCGGGTCGTAGGCCGGTTCGTGCACGCGGGGGCGGCCGGAGCTGAGCAGGTGGCGCAGGTTGCCCCGCAGCAGGTCCCAGTCGAAGTAGTGCGGCTCGCGGCAGTCCTCGCACTCGATGACCAGCCCGCGCACGCCGACGGGGGCCAGCAGGGCCTGGTAGATCTCCAGGTCGGCCAGGTCCTCCAGCACGTCCTGCCGCTCGACCTCGGTCAGCGGGTCGAGCGTGTCGTCGTCCGCCGGGTCGTGCAGCTCCGCCGCCGGATCGGCCGGGTCGCCGTTGAACGGGTCGATGGGCTCGTCGTGCACCCCCTCACCGTAGACCCCGCGCCGGCCGGACGCCCGCCCCCGTCCGGCCGGTCACCCCGCGTCGGCCCCGGCGGGGGTGAACGTCACGCAGCGTCGTCCACCGGCCCGGCACCGGCGGGGCCGGCCTGGGCCGATGGGTACGATGACACTGACGCGTCCTCACCCGGCGCGCGCCGGACGTCCGCGCGCGCCTCCTCGCCGAAGCCCGCCCGACCCAGCTCAGGAGAGCAATCGTGGACAATTCGCCCAGCATCGATCTTCCGGCCGGCGCCGACACCGGCGAGCTGGGCGGCCACCTGCCGGAGCTGCCCGCCGGCTCGGCCCGGGTGGTCCCGCTCGGCCTCACCTTCGACGACGTGCTCCTCCAGCCCGGCGAGTCGGACGTGGTGCCCAGCCGGGTCAACACCCGCACGCGGCTCACCCGCAACGTCGAGCTGACCGTCCCGCTGCTGTCCAGCGCGATGGACACGGTCACCGAGGCGCGGATGGCGATCGCCATGGCCCGCCAGGGCGGCATCGGCGTGCTGCACCGCAACCTCTCCCTGGAGGACCAGGCGCTCCAGGTCGACCTGGTCAAGCGCTCCGAGTCCGGCATGATCACCAACCCGGTGACCGCCAGCCCCGACGACACCCTGCGCGACGTCGACGCGCTCTGCGGGCGCTACCGGATCTCCGGCGTCCCCGTGGTCGACGGCGAGGGTCAGCTCGTCGGCATCGTCACCAACCGGGACATGCGCTTCGTCTCCGAGCCGGCCACCCCGGTCCGCGAGATCATGACCCGCACGCCGCTGGTCACCGCCCCGGTCGGGGTCAGCAAGGACGAGGCGCTGGCCCTGCTGCGTCAGCACAAGGTCGAGAAGCTGCCGATCGTCGACGGCTCGGGCCGGCTGCGCGGGCTGATCACCGTGAAGGACTTCACCAAGAGCGAGCAGTACCCGAACGCCACCAAGGACGACGCCGGCCGGCTCCGGGTGGCCGCCGCCGTCGGCGTGGGCGAGGACGCGTACAAGCGGGCGCGTGCACTGGTCGACGCGGGCGTCGACGTGATCATCGTGGACACCGCGCACGGCCACCAGCGGGCGGTGCTGGACATGGTCCGCCAGCTCAAGAAGGACGTGACGATCGACATCGTCGGCGGCAACGTGGCCACGTACGCCGGGGCGAAGGCCCTGGTCGAGGCCGGCGCGGACGGCGTGAAGGTCGGGGTGGGTCCGGGCGCGATCTGCACCACCCGGATCGTCGCCGGGGTCGGCGTGCCGCAGATCACCGCGATCATGGAGGCGGCGCGGGCCGCCCGCCCGGCCGGCGTGCCGGTCATCGGCGACGGCGGCATCCAATACTCGGGCGACATCGCCAAGGCCCTCGTGGCCGGCGCCGACACCGTGATGCTCGGCAGCCTGCTGGCCGGCTGCGAGGAGAGCCCCGGCGAGCTGATCTTCATCAACGGCAAGCAGTACAAGGCGTACCGGGGGATGGGCTCGCTCGGCGCGATGCAGTCGCGGGGGCAGGCCAAGTCGTACTCGAAGGACCGCTACTTCCAGCAGGACGTGCTCGCCGAGGACAAGCTGGTCCCGGAGGGCGTGGAGGGCCAGGTTCCCTACCGGGGCCCGCTGGCCGCCGTCGCCCACCAGCTCACCGGCGGGCTGCGGGCCGCGATGGGGTACGTCGGCGCGGAGAGCATCCCCGAGCTGCACCGGCGCGGCCAGCTCATCCGGATCACCGCGGCCGGGCTCAAGGAGAGCCACCCGCACGACATCCAGATGACCGTCGAGGCGCCGAACTACCACTCCCGCTGACCCCACCACCACCCCGACACCACCTGGAGCCACCATGCGTGACGTGGTCGAGATCGGCCTGGGCAAGACCGCGCAGCGCGGTTACCACCTGGACGACATCGCCATCGTGCCGAGCCGCCGCACCCGGGACGTCGACGACGTCTCCACCGCCTGGCAGCTTGACGCGTACCAGTTCGGCATCCCCTGCGTGGGGCACCCCTCGGACGCGACGATGAGCCCGGCGTCCGCCGTGCGGCTCGGCCAGCTCGGCGGGCTGGGCGTGCTCAACGTCGAGGGCCTGTGGACCCGGTACGAGAACCCGACCAAGATCCTGGAGGAGCTGTCGGGCCTCGGCGAGGACGCCCGCGCCACCAAGCGGCTCCAGGAGGTGTACGCCGAGCCGATCCGCCCGGACCTCATCGCCGAGCGGGTCCGCGAGCTGCGGGCCGGCGGCGGCACGGTGGCCGTGCGGGTCTCCCCGCAGCACACCCTGGCGCTGGCGCCGGTGATCCTCGACGCGGGCGTGGACATCCTGGTCATCCAGGGCACCATCGTCTCGGCGGAGCACGTCTCCACCACCGACGAGCCGCTCAACCTCAAGGAGTTCATCGCCGACCTCGACCTGCCGGTCATCGTCGGCGGCTGCACCGACTACAAGACGGCGCTGCACCTGATGCGCACCGGCGCGGCCGGCGTGATCGTCGGCATCGGTGGCGACGGCTGGTCGACCACCGAGTCGGTGCTGGGCATCCGGGTGCCGATGGCCACCGCGATCGCCGACGCCGCCGCGGCCCGCCGCGACTACCTCGACGAGACCGGCGGCCGGTACGTGCACCTGATCGCCGACGGCGACATCCAGACCTCCGGCGACATCGCCAAGGCGCTGGGCTGCGGCGCGGACGCGGTGATGCTCGGCGAGCCGCTGTCGCTGTGCGCGGAGGCCCCGGCCGGCGGCGCGTGGTGGCACTCGGCGGCCAGCCACCCGTCGCTGCCGCGCGGCGCGTTCGAGGTGGCCGGCGAGCCGCTCGGGGAGATGGAGCGGCTGCTGTTCGGCCCGGCCGACGAGCCGGACGGCCAGCTCAACCTGTTCGGTGGGCTGCGCCGGGCGATGGCCAAGTGCGGTTACCGCGACCTCAAGGAGTTCCAGAAGGTCGGCCTGGTCCTCGACCGCTGACCCTGGCTCCGGGGCGACCCGGAAGAGCACGGGGAACGGCCCCGCCGCGGGAGAGCGGCGGGGCCGTTCGCGTCGGGCGGGGTCGATTGTGGGCCTATTGCCGGTTATAGACGCTTCTGTCGGCCGGCGTGGGCTAGGCTCGCCCCCGACAGGCGAGGGAGAGCGATGGTCCGCACAGGAAGACGACCGGTCGGCCGCGCCGCCCTGGCCGCCTGCCTCGTCGTGGGCGCCCTCGCCGCCTGCACGGGGACGCCGCCCGACGCCGACCGCGCCCGCCGTGGGGCGGCCGACGCGGGCGACCCGTACGTCCCCGGGCGCGGCAACGGCGGCTACGACGTGGCCGCGTACCGGCTGCGGGTCCGCTACGACCCCGCCGACGACCGGCTCACCGGGCACGCCACGATCACGGCCACCGCGACGGCCGGGCTGTCCCGGTTCAACCTGGACCTGTCCGGCCTGACCGTCGGCGCGGTCCGCGTCGACGGCGCGAAGGCCGGGCACGCCCGCGAGGGCGAGGAACTGGTGGTTACCCCGGCGCGCGGCCTGGCCCGGGGCGCCCGGTTCACCGTCGACGTGGAGTACGCGGGGGTGCCGCAGCCGGTCGAGAGCAGCACGCTGGGCCTCGGCGGCTTCCTCGCCACCGCCGACGGCGCGGTCGCGCTCGGCCAGCCCGACTCGGCGAGCACCTGGTACCCGGTCAACGACCACCCGTCCGACAAGGCCACCTACGACGTCGAGGTGACCGTCCCCGACGGGCTGGCCGCGCTCGGCAACGGCGTGCCGGTGGGGCGCACCAGCGCCGGCGGCTGGACCACCTGGCGCTGGGCCGAGCGGTCCCCGATGGCCAGCTACCTGAGCACGCTGGTGATCGGCGACTACCGGGTCACGACCGGCACCCACCAGGGCAAGCCGATGGTCACGGCCGTCGCGGCGAGCCTGCCCGCCGACGGGCCGGCCGCCGCCTCGCTGGCCCGCACCGGCGAGGTCGTCGACTTCCTCGCCGACCGCTTCGGGCCGTACCCGTTCGAGTCGTACGGCGGGATCGCGCTCGCCGAGGGCCGCATCTCGTACGCCCTGGAGACCCAGTCCCGCCCGGTCTACGGGCCGGGCTTCTTCCGCTCCGGCCGCCCCGACACCGGGGTCGTCGCCCATGAGCTGGCCCACCAGTGGTTCGGCGACAGCGTCTCGCTGGCCCGGTGGAGCGACATCTGGCTCAACGAGGGCTTCGCCACGTACGCCGAATGGCTCTGGCTGGAGCACGACGGCGGCCGGACCGTCGAGCAGACCGTCGCGGCCCGCTACGCCGCGACGGACTGGTCGCAGCCGTCGGTCGACCCGGGCCGGGCGAACATGTTCGGCGACGCCGTCTACCAGCGGGGCGCCCTCGCGGTGCACGCGCTGCGGCGGACCCTCGGCGACGACGTCTTCTTCCGGGTCCTGCGCGCCTGGACCACCGAGCGGCGCGGCGGCAACGCCACCACGGCGGACTTCGTCGCCCTCGCCGAGCGGGTCGCCGGCCGGCGGCTGGGCGCGCTGCTCGACGCCTGGCTCGTCGGCGGCACCGCGCCCGCGCTGCCCTGAGCGGCGCCGGCACCCGGGGCCGCCGGCCCGGTGGCCCGCCGCGCCCGCGCCACCCCGAGTCGCGCCCGCGCTCGGTAGGCTGCCGCGGGTGGAGCGGCCCGGACGAGCCGGGCCGGCCGGGCGGGCCGAGGGCCGCCGCCGGGCCGGGGGCCTCCGCCGGGAGGGACGACGCGATGACGCTGCGCCTGTGGGGCCTGCGCCTGCGCACCGGGCTGCTGTTGGCCGGCGCGCTCGGGCTGGCCGCCTGCTCCTCGACGCCCGAGCCGGCCGCCCGGGAGGCCACCCCGTCGCCGACGGGGTCGCGGCAGTTCACGCCCGGCGCGGCCGGGCTGGGCGACGAGTACTTCCCCCGGTACGGCAACGGCGGGTACGACGTGACCCGGTACGTGGTGAAGGTCCGCTACGACCCGGCGACGGACCGCCTCACCGGCACCACCACCGTGCAGGCCACGGCCACCGCGAGCCTGTCCGCGTTCAACCTGGACCTGGCCGGGCTCACCGTGCGCGGGGTGACGGTCGACGGCGTCCCGGCCCGGCACGCCCGCGACGGCGACGAGCTGGTCGTCACCCCCGCCGCCGGCCTGACCTCCGGCAACGGCTTCACCGCCGAGATCCGGTACGAGGGCTCGCCGAAGCCGCTGACCAACGAGGCGCTCGGCGAGGGCGGCTTCCGGCACACCTCCGACGGCGCGGTGGCCCTCGGCCAGCCCGAGTCGGCGAGCACCTGGTTCCCGGTCAACGACCACCCCGCCGACAAGGCCGCCTACGACTTCGAGATCACCGTCCCGGAGGGGCTGACCGCCGTCAGCAACGGGGTGCCGGTGGGCAAGACCACCCGCGCCGGCTGGACCACCTGGAAGTGGGCCGAGCGGTCCCCGATGGCCAGCTACCTGAGCATGGTGGCCATCGGCAACTTCCGGGTGACCCGCGCCGAACACAAGGGACGGCCGGTGTTCAGCGCGGTCACCACCGGGCTGCCCGAGGGCGCGGCGGACGCCTCGATCGCCCGCACCGTCGAGGTGGCCGACTACCTCGAAGGCGTGTTCGGGCCGTACCCGTTCGGGTCGTACGGCGGGGTGGTCGTCGACGATCCGGGCATCAGGTTCGCCCTGGAGACGCAGAGCCGCCCGGTCTACTCGGCCAACTTCTTCCGCCGCGGCGAGAACAGCGGGGTGGTCGCCCACGAGCTGGCCCACCAGTGGTTCGGCGACAGCGTCTCGCTGGCCCGGTGGAGCGACATCTGGCTCAACGAGGGCTTCGCCACGTACGCCGAATGGCTCTGGCTGGAGCACGACGGCGGCCGGACGGTGCAGCAGTCGTTCGACGGGGAGTACGTCGGCGCGTCGGCGTCGGTGTGGCGGACGCCGCCCGGCCGGCCGGGGGCGGCGAACCTGTTCGGCGACTCCGTCTACCAGCGGGGCGCGATGACCGTGCACGCGCTGCGCACCACCGTCGGCGACGAGGCGTTCTTCCGGATCGTCCGGGGCTGGGCGGCCGACCGGCGCGACGGCAACGTCACCACCGCCGACTTCGTCGCCCACGCCGAGCAGGTCTCCGGCAGGCAGCTCGACGCGCTCTTCGACGCCTGGCTCTACGGCACCGAGCAGCCGGAACGCCCCACGGCCCGCTGACCCCCGGCGCGTCGCCCGCCGCTACCCGGACGGCGCTCGGCCTCTCGCCGGGCCTAGTTCTTCACCACCAGCTCCGGGTGGTCGGCCAGGTACTGCTCGGCCCGGCCCTCCTTGAGCGCGGTGAGGAACTGCCGGCCGACCGGCTTGAGCTGTTCGCCGCGGTAGCCGCTGCCCTTGCCCACCCCCTCGCCGGGCAGGCCGACGAGGACGAGCCGGTCGGCGGGCAGCCCGCCGAGGGCGTACGCGAGGTCGACGATGCGTGGCCCGCCGGCGTAGCGGAGGGTGTCGCCGAGCGCCCCGACGACCTGCTCGACCCGGTCGGGCTGCCGGGGCAGGCTCTCGGACTGCATCTTCGCCACGATGGCCCGGATGAGCTGCTGCTGGTGGCGCTGCCGGTCGTAGTCCCCGTTCTTCAGGCCGTAGCGCTGCCGGGCGTAGTCCAGCGCCTGCCAGCCGTTGAGGTGCCGCTCGCCCTTCTCGTAGACCATCTGCGGGCCGACGTAGCCGCCGCCGCCCGGCGCGGCCTCGCGGTGCCGGCCGTCCGGCCGCCGGTGCAGCGAGACGGTCCGCTGGTCGACGTAGAGGTCGACCCCGCCGACGGCGTCCACCAGCTTCTCGAAGCCGGTGAAGGTGACCACGGCGCCGGCGTCGAAGCGCAGCCCGGTGTAGCCGCTGACGGTGCTGCGCAGCAGCTCGTACCCCTGGGCGGTGCTCGGCTTCTTGGGCTTGCTAGGCACCCGGCTGCCGTAGCTCATCGCGTGGGTGAGCTTGGTCTTCCCGCCGGAGTAGCCGGCCTTCGGGTAGGCCGGGATGTCGACCAGCAGGTCCCGCGGCAGCGAGAAGAGGTACGCCCGGTCCAGCCCCGCCGGCACGTGCGCCACCAGCACGGCGTCGCCGTGCGGCTCCCAGCCGGGCACGCTGACCCGGGTGTCCACGCCGACGAGCAGCAGGTTCAGCGGCCCGGTGACGTCGGCCCCCGGCGGCGGGGTCGGGCTCGGTGTCGGCGACGGCGTGGGGGTGGGCGCGGCGGTGACCCGCCCCGCCCCGCGTTCGGTCTGCCGGTCGGCGACCAGCCGGGCCGCCACCGTGCCGCCGACCGCCAGCACGACGGCCGCCGCGACGACGGCCAGCCCCACCCGCCACCGCCGCCGTCCGGTACCCGTCTGTCCGGCCATGTCCGCACCCCCGCCCCTACAACGCTCCGAGGGCCACGCCGGGTTGCGGCCGCTGAGCCGCGGATCACCGGCGGCGGGGTGCATGGTCCCGCGAAAACCGGCTATGGCGCGAGAGCTACCCGTCGGTAATGATGCGTTCATGCGGTACGACGTGCTCGTCATCGGGTCCGGCTTCGGCGGCAGCGTCACCGCGCTCCGGCTGGCCGAGAAGGGCTACTCGGTCGGCGTCCTGGAGGCCGGGCGGCGCTTCGCCGACGACGAGTTCCCCGAGACCTCGTGGCGGCTGCGGCGGTTCCTGTGGGCACCGAAGCTCGGCTGCTACGGCCTGCAACGGATCACCCTGCTCCGCTCCGCCGACCGGAAGGCCGGCGGCGGGGTGCTGGTGCTCTCCGGCGCGGGGGTCGGCGGCGGCTCCCTGGTCTACGCGAACACCCTTTACGAGCCCCTCGACGCGTTCTACGCCGACCCGCAGTGGCGGGACGTCACCGACTGGCGGGCCGAGCTGGCCCCGCACTACGACCAGGCGAAGCGGATGCTCGGCGTCACCACGTACCCGCTGCACACCCGCGCGGACACCGCGATGCGGGCGGTCGCCGACCGGATGGGGGTCGGGCACACCTTCCACCCCACCCCCGTCGGCGTGCACATCGGCCGGCCGGGGGAGCGGGCCGCCGACCCGTACTTCGGCGGCGCCGGCCCGGAACGCACCGGCTGCACGCACTGCGGGGCGTGCATGACGGGCTGCCGGCAGGGGGCGAAGAACACGCTGGTCAAGAACTACCTGTGGCTGGCCGAGCGGCTCGGCGTGCAGGTGCACCCGCTGACCACCGTCACCGCCGTGCGCCCCGCCGACGGGGGCGGCTACCGGGTCGAGACCGTGCGCACCGGGGCCTGGCTGCGCAGGCGCCGCCGGGTGTGGCACGCCGACCAGGTGGTCCTCGCCGCCGGGGCGCTCGGCACCCAGCGGCTGCTGCACGAGATGAAGGCCACCGGGGCGCTGCCCCACCTGTCCGACCGCCTCGGCGAGCTGACCCGGACGAACTCCGAGGCGATCCTCGGCGCGTCCGTGCCACCCGGGCCGGCCCGCGCGCAGGGGCTGGACTTCACCGAGGGGGTGGCGATCACCAGCTCGTTCCACCCCGACCCGCAGACCCACATCGAGCCGGTCCGCTACGGGCGGGGCTCCAACGCGATGGGACTGCTCCAGTCGCTGCTGGTCGACGGCGGGCCGCACCGGGTCCGCCGCTGGCTGGTCGGGCTGCTCACCCAGCCCCGCCTCGCGGCGCGGATGCTCACCGTCCGCGACTGGTCGCGGCGCACCGTCATCGCGCTGGTCATGCAGTCGGCCGACAACTCGCTGACCACCCGCTGGCGGCGCGGCCCGCTCGGGCGGCGGCTGGTCGCCGGCCCCGGTCACGGCGAGCCCAACCCGACGTGGATCCCCGCCGGCAACGCCGCCGCGCGGCTGCTCGCCGAGGAGATCGGCGGCACGCCGGGCGGGTCGCTCACCGAGCCGTTCGACATCCCGATCACCGCGCACATCCTCGGTGGGGCGGTGATCGGGGCCACCCCGGCCGACGGGGTGATCGACCCGTACCACCGGGTGCACGGGCACCCGGGGCTGCACGTGGTGGACGGGGCGGCCGTGTCGGCGAACCTGGGGGTGAACCCGTCGCTGACCATCACCGCCCAGGCGGAACGGGCGATGTCGTGCTGGCCCAACCGGGGCGAGGCGGATCCCCGGCCGCCGCTGGGGGAGGCGTACCGGCGGGTGGCGGCGGTGCCGCCGGTGCGTCCGGCGGTGCCGGCGCACGCCCCGGGCGCGCTGCGCGCGTAAGGAAGGGCCCCTTGTTAACGCCTACGGTAGAGAAGGGTCCCCTTCTCACCACTTCACCCGCAGGCGCGCGGGGCCGCGCGGGCCGCGCCGGGCGCGCCGGGCGCGCGGCGGGGTCCGTGCCGGGGCGGGGGTGACTGTCGGTAGGCTTCCTGCCCATGAGCACGCCTCGCCCCGTCCTCGTGGTGGACTTCGGAGCCCAGTACGCCCAGCTCATCGCGCGCCGGGTGCGTGAGGCGCGGGTCTACTCGGAGATCGTGCCGCACTCGATGCCGGTGGCGGAGATGCTGGCGAAGGACCCGGCTGCGATCATCCTGTCCGGTGGCCCGGCCAGCGTCTACGCGCCCGACGCCCCCCAGGTGGACGCGGGGATGTTCGACGCGGGCGTGCCGGTCTTCGGCATCTGCTACGGCTTCCAGGCGATGGCCCAGGCCCTCGGCGGCACGGTCGCGCGCACCGGCAACCGCGAGTACGGCGGCACCCCGCTGCGCCCCCGCCTCACCGAGCCCGGGGTGCTGCTGCGCGACCTGCCGGCCGACCTGCCGGTCTGGATGAGCCACGGCGACTGCGTGACCGAGGCCCCGGCGGGCTTCGCGGTGACGGCCGAGTCGGCCGGTGCCCCGGTCGCCGCGTTCGAGGACCTGGCCGGGCGGCGCGCGGGCGTGCAGTTCCACCCGGAGGTGGGGCACACCGCGCACGGCCAGGAGATGCTCACCCGGTTCCTCTACGACATCGCCGGCATCGAGCCGACCTGGACGCCCGAGAACATCATCGACGAGCAGGTGGCCCGCATCCGCGCCCAGGTGGGCGACAAGGAGGTCATCTGCGGCCTGTCCGGCGGGGTCGACTCGGCCGTCGCCGCCGCGCTGGTGCACAAGGCCGTCGGCGACCAGCTCACCTGCGTCTTCGTCGACCACGGCCTGCTGCGGGCGGGCGAGGCCGAGCAGGTGGAGAAGGACTACGTCGCCGCCACCGGGATCAAGCTGAAGGTGGTCGACGCGGCCGACCGGTTCCTCGGCGCGCTGGCCGGGGTGACCGACCCGGAGCAGAAGCGCAAGATCATCGGCCGGGAGTTCATCCGGGTCTTCGAGGCCGCCGCCCGGGAGATCGCCGCGCACGGCGACGTCGAGTTCCTGGTGCAGGGCACCCTCTACCCCGACGTGGTGGAGTCCGGGGGCGGCACCGGCACCGCCAACATCAAGAGCCACCACAACGTCGGCGGCCTGCCGGAGGACCTGAAGTTCGCCCTGGTCGAGCCGCTGCGCACGCTGTTCAAGGACGAGGTGCGCACGCTGGGCCTCCAGCTGGGCCTGCCCGAGGCGATGGTCTGGCGGCACCCGTTCCCGGGGCCGGGCCTGGCCATCCGGATCATCGGGGCGGTCGACCGGGAGCGGCTGGACCTGCTGCGCCAGGCCGACCTGATCGCCCGCGAGGAGCTGACCGCCGCGGGCCTGGACCGGGGCGTGTGGCAGTTCCCGGTGGTGCTCCTGGCCGACGTGCGCAGCGTCGGGGTGCAGGGCGACGGGCGCAGCTACGGCCATCCCGTGGTGCTGCGCCCGGTCTCCAGCGAGGATGCGATGACCGCCGACTGGTCCCGCCTGCCCTACGAGGTGGTGGCCAGGATCTCCACCCGGATCACCAACGAGGTGGCCGAGGTGAACCGGGTGGTCCTGGACGTCACGAGCAAGCCGCCGGGCACCATCGAGTGGGAGTGACCCCACCCGCCCGCCGGCTCAGCCGCCGGTGGGCGACGCGGGGTCCGTCGGGTGCGGCCACGCCGGGGCGTCGGCCGGCTCCTCCGGCATGAGGAACCACATGATCGGGTACGCGAGCGCGGCCACCCCGGCGGTGGCGAGCGTCGCGACGGCGAAGAGCACCCGGACGAGGGTGGGGTCGACGGCGAAGTAGCGGCCGAGGCCGCTGGCCACCCCGGCGACCATCCGGTCGGTGGTGGGTCGGCGGAGTTGCTTGTACGGGGCCTGGTGCGGTGTCGAGGTCATGCCTCCACGTTCCGCGCCGGGCGGCGGGGCGACCTCGGTGACGGCCCGGATCATTACCCTGACCGATCCCTGATGATCCAGTATTCAGTCAGGAATCTGACACTTTTCGATGCCGGTAACGAGGTGCGGGGAGAATTTGGCCCCGTGACCACCATGCTGGAGCCGCTCCGCAGGATCGCGGCATACGCAGTCTGTGCTGACTCAGTCGGCCGAGTGTTGCTGGTCCGCGCATCGGAGCGCTCCGGCACCCCCGGCACGTGGTCCCTCCCCGGCGGGGCGGTCGACCACGGCGAGGACCCCAACCACACCGTCGTCCGGGAGACCGCCGCCGAGACCGGGCTCTCGGTCGCCGTCTCCGGCCTCGACGACGTGCTGGCCGACATGCGGGCCCTGCCCGAGCGCGGCATCACCATCCACACCGACCGGCTCATCTACCGGGTGTCGGTGCGGGGTGGCACGCTCACCGACCGGGTCGACCGCCCCACCGACCTGGCCCGCTGGGTCACCCCCACCGAGGCGCGCGAGCTGCCGCTGCGCGCGTTCACCGCGCGGGCCCTCGGGCTGCCCGCCTCCTCGGCCGACGTGGTGCCCGACGAGCCCCCGGAGTTCCCCTCCTTCTACGCGGTGCCCGGCCCCGACGGGCTGCACCGCGCCCAGCGCTTCGCCGCGTACGCGGTGGCCACCGACCCCGACGGCCGGGTGCTGCTCACCCGGGTCTCCGACGGCTACCCGGGGGCCGGCTGCTGGCACCTGCCCGGGGGCGGCACCGACTACGGCGAGCAGCCGGGCGCGGCGCTGATCCGGGAGCTGGTCGAGGAGACCGGTCAGCGGGGCCGCCTCGTCGAGCTGCTCGGGGTGGCCAGCCACCGCGACGCCGCCTCCCTCGGCCCGGAGGGCTACCCGATCGACTGGCACGGCGTGCGCGCCTTCTACCGGGTGATGGTCGACCAGCCCGCCCCGCCCACGGTGACCGACGTCGGCGGCTCCACCTGCGAGGCCCGCTGGTTCGCCCGGGAGGAGCTGGGCGCGCTGCCCGCCGACCGGCTCACCGAGGTCACGGCCGAGGCCGTCCAGGCCGCCCGCCTCGCCTGACCGCCGCCCGAGCCGGGCCCGACCGGTCGCCCGACCCGGGGCGCGGCCCTACGGCCCCACGTCGTCGCCCGCGCGGCCGTCGTCCGCGATAGCTTCTTGATCGACCGGGCGTCCCGCCCGGGGACCGGGAGGCGCGGGGTGCGGGAACAGCGACGGCGGGTGGGGGTCTACGGGGTGTGCCGGGGCCGCGACGGGCGGGTGCTGCTCGTGCGCGGCTCCGCGTCGGCCGACCACCCCGGCGTGTGGCAGCTGCCCGGGGGCGGGCTGGAGCACGGGGAGCACCCCGAGGCCGGCGTGGTCCGGGAGTTCGCCGAGGAGACCGGCCTCGACGTCCGGGTGACGGGCCTGCTCGCCGCCGTCTCGGACGTCACCGGGCTGCCGGGCGTGGCGCTGCACACCGACCGGATCGTCTTCGCCGTCGAGGCGACCGGCGGCACGCTGCGCGACGAGCCCGACGGCACCACCGACCTGGCGCGCTGGTCGACCCTCGACGAGGCCGCCGGGCTGCCGCTGCTGCCGTTCACCGCCGAGGCGCTCGGCCTGCCGGTCACCCCGCTTCGGCGGCCCGATCCCGGGGCGTCCCCCGACACGCCGTACCCGCCGGTCCCGGCCGACCGGCGGCAGCGTTTCGCGGCGTACGGGCTGGTCACCGACCCGGGCGGGCGGGTGCTGCTCACCCTGATCGCCGACGGCTACCCGGGGGCCGGGCTGTGGCACCTGCCCGGCGGCGGCACCGACCACGGCGAGCAGCCGGCCGCCGGCCTGCTCCGCGAGCTGGTCGAGGAGGCCGGGCATCTCGGCCGGGTCGTCGAGCTGCTCACCGTCCACCACCGCTACGATCCCGGCGCGCTGGGGCCGGAGGGCCGGCCGATGGACTGGCACGGGGTGCGGGTGGTCTACCGGGTGGTGGTCGACGACCCCACCGAGGCCCGGGTCACGGAGCTGGCCGGGGGGTCGACGGCCGCCGCCGCCTGGTTCCCGCCGGACGCGCTCGGCGACCTGCCGCTGACCGAGGTGGCGGCCCTGGTAACCGGACATGGGGTCGCATAGCGCCCGCCCGCCGAGCCGGTATCGACGACCTCCGGTAGGCTGAAGGCGGGGTTGATGGAGGATCGGGCGATCAGGCCCGAGATGGGAATAGAAGAGGCGATTCGCGCGGTTTAACGGAGATATAAGGTCCGCCGGCAGCTATCGCCAAGCCCCCTACCCCTGTGCAATGGTGTACTCCGCTTTGACGGCTGCCGGGCCCGAAGCGGTCCGGCACGAGACAGCCGGACACCCGCCCTCGTGGCGGCCAGCCCGATCCGGTGATGGAGGAAACGTGCCGAGAGCCCCATGGCGCCGGCGTCGTACGACTGACAGTCCGCGCCCCGCAGGGCGTCGCTGGGCGGGCCCGCTGCGCCGCAGCAGCACGTTCGCCCGCCAGGTGCTGCTCGTCCGGGTGGGACGCCGTGACGGCGTCGCCGCCGCGGGCACCGACCTGACCTCGCCCGAGCACCGCTACCTCGACCGGCAGCGCCGCCGCTACGGCCTCGACCGCTACCAGCGCACCGAGGTCGAGGCGGTCGTGCCGGTGAGCCCGGCCGTGGGCCCCGCCGCTCCGGTCGACGACGCGGCGTCGATGTCGATCCCGCTGCTGCCCGGCGCGCGGACGACGGCCCGCCGGGTCAAGTTCGCCTTGGTCAACGCCTGCACCCTGGCCAGCCTCGTGCTGGGCATCAACGCCATCTTCGTGGCCATGCAGGGCCAGGTGCGCCTCGCCGCGCTCCTGCTGATCGCCTGCGTGGCGTTCGACGGGCTCGACGGCGCGCTGGCCCGCCGGTTCGGGGTGGCCAGCCCGTTCGGCGCCCAGATGGACTCGCTGGCCGACATGTGCTCGTTCGGCCTGGCCGCCCCCGTGGTGGTCTACGCCTCGCTCGCCGGCGAGGCGCCGCGCGCCGCCGCCGCGGTCGCCGCCGCGCTCGTCGCCGCCTGCGCGGCGATCCGGCTCGCCCGGTTCAACGTCTCGCCGAAGGACGGCCGCTTCTTCTGCGGCGTGCCGACCACGATGGCCGCGGCCGTGCTGGCCCTGACCGTCGCCCTGGGCCTGCCGCTGCCCGGCCTCGTGCAGATCGCCGGGGTGGCGCTGCTGGCGTTCGCGATGGTCTCCAGCTTCCCGTACGCGAAGCTGGCCCGGCTGGTGAAGCTGCCGCCGTGGCTCTGGCTGGCCCCGGTGGTCGGCGCGCTGGTCGACATCCGGCTCACCTTCGCCCTGATCGTGGTGGGCTACCTGGTCAGCGGCCCCGTGCTCTGGCTGCACCAGCGCCGCACCGCCTGATCCGACGCTCGACGACGAAGGGGGCGCCGCAGTCGCGGCGCCCCCTTCGTCGTGCCCGGCTCAGCGCCAGCGGGCGATGACCGTGGACCCGCCGACCACCCGGTCGCCCGGCCCGACCAGCGGGTCGGCGGCGTCGGCCGGCAGGTAGACGTCGGTGCGCGAGCCGAACCGGATCAGGCCGAACCGCTCGCCCCGGGCCAGCAGCGACCCGATCGGGGCCCGCTGCACGATGCGCCGGGCGATCAGCCCGGTGCGCTGCGCCACGACGACCGTCCCGTGGTCGGTGTCGAGCACCGTGTACGCCGCCACGTTGTGCTCGGCGTCCGGCTTCATGGCGTTGACGAACCCGCCGTCGGCGACGAAGTAGTCGACCACCTTGCCGGCCACCGGGGAGCGGTTGACGTGCACGTCCAGCACCGACAGGAACACCGCGACCCGCAGCCACTCGCCGTCGCCGAACCGCTCGTCGTGCAGCCGCTGCACCGACAGCACCTGACCGTCGGCGGCGGCCACGACGGCCGACGGGTCCTCGGGGACGTCCCGCTGCGGGTCCCGGAAGAACGCGGCCACCGGGACGGCGGCGAGGGCCGGCACCAGCCACAGCTTCGACTTGGGCCGGGCGACCCGGGTCAGCGCGGCCAAACCGAGGGTGATGCCGGCCGCCGCGACCCCGTTGGAGTCGATGTGCATGCCCCGCGTCAGCGGGACGCTCGACGGCCGGTGGGCCGGGGCGAGGCGGGCGGCGACCGCCGCGTCGGCCGGGGTGAACCGGAGCCGGTGCACCCGCACCGGCGGGGAGTTGCGCAGCACCAGGTCGCTCCCGGCGCCGTGCAGGGCGGCCTGCCGCTCCAGCTCGGCCGCCGCGCCGGCCGTCCGGGCCGGTGTCGCCGGCACCGCCACGGCGAGCACCGCACCGTCGGCCAGGTATTTCGCCAGGCCGTCGACGGTCGTGCGGGTCTCGTCGGCGGTGCCGGTGAGCGGCTCGGCGGCGATCACCACCTCGACGGCGTCGGCCTCGGCGAGGGAGTCCACCACGCGTACCCGGTCGGCGACCCAAGGGCCCTGGGCCGTCACGTGCTCGCGCAGCGCGGCCGGCGTCGCCGACCCGGCCGGCACGACGGTGAGGGCGTCGCCGGGCAGCAGGGCGTCGATCGCCGCGGCGAGGACCGCGGAGTCCGGGGTCGCGCCGACCAGCAGGGCGGCCTTCGGGTCGTTGCGCCGGGCGAGCTCGGTGACGAGGGTACGGGCGGCACGCTCGCCGATGCGGACCGGACCGGGCCGGCCGGAGGTGCGCACGGCGGGGGACTGGGTCATGTCGGACGGGCTCCTGACGGGGTAGAGACGGCAATCGCGGCGGGATCGCCACGGCGAACCGGTCGGGGTCGACCGCGGACGGGCCCGACGACCGGGCGGCGGGCCGGGGCGAGGCCCCGCGACGCGGCCCGGTCGTCGACGGCCCGGCGGCTCGTCGCGGGCGAGGCCCGCGGCGTGGGCCGGCCGGCGGAGGCGAGATCTCCACGGCCAGCATATGCGCCCTCCGCCGGGGCCCGCACCGCAGCGGTCAACCGCCCGCCCGCTCGTCCCCGCGGGGCGCCCCGCCGTCGGTGACCGGCCGGTCCTCGACCGCCTCGGGCAGGTCGTCGGAGACGGCGGCGGCCGGCCACTCGTCGGTCCGCGCGGCACCCGGCTCCTCGGCCTCCGTCGCGACACCGGCTCCGGCACCGGGCTCGGCGGCCGGTGCCGTCCCGGGGGTGGCCCCCTGCGGGCCGGCCGTCCGGTTGCCCCGGCCGGAGCGCAACGCGCCGACCAGCCCCAGCACGCCGATCAGGAGCAGCCCGCCGGCCAGGAACCAGCCGACCGGGGGGAGGGCCAGGCCGAGCAGCTGGGCGAGCAGCCACCAGGCGGCCAGCGCGACGAAGAACAGGCCGAAGCCGAGCGATACGACGTCGGTGCGGTGCGCCTTCACCGGGCCACCTCCAGGTCTCCGGCGTTGACGTGGACGTAGAGGCGCAGCTTCCCGCCGCCGGGACCGTCCGCGCCGAGGTCGGTGATCTCCCGGAGCCGACCGTCCAGGGCGCCCGAGCGGTTGCCGAAGATGGTCGAGTCCCCGGCGTTGACGTCGGCGATCGTGGTGACGTCGACGTTCGGCGGCACCACCACGGTCGCCTTGCCGAAGTTGATCGCGACGGTGATCTGGGTCTCCTGCTTGTCGAAGTCGATGGCGCGCAGGTCCAGCACGGCGTCGCCGAAGTTGTTCTCGTACCGGTCGGCCAGGTCGCGGCGGTCCGTGGGTGCCCAGGTGACGTCCCCGTCCACGCCCCGGACCCGGTCGTAGGACTCGGCGACCGTGGCGACGCCGAGCGCCGCCGCAGTGACCAGCCCGAGCGCGATCAGCCACCGCGCCCGGCCGAACCAGGCGCCGACGAGCAGGCCGAGCCCGATGGTCGCCAGGGCCGCCGCGAAGTACGCCGCCGCCCCCACCTCGACCACGTCCAGCAGGTCGAGCACGGCCACCACGCCGAGCGCCAGGAAGATCAGCGAGAAGGTCACGGCACCCAGCGGGGACCGCTCCCGGGGCCGCTTCGGCGGCCGGGCCGGCGGGTGCGGCGCCGCCGGGGCCGGTTGCGGCCCCTGGGCGTACGGGCCGTGCGGGGCGAACGGCGGCCGGTAGCCGGGCGGCGCGGGCGGGGTGACCGGCGGGTAGGCGACCGGGGCGGGTGGACCGGTCGACGGGGCCGGCGCGGGCGGCCAGGCCGGCAGCCCGGCGGTCGCCCCGCCCGGGGGCCGGGCGGGTGCGGCCCACCCGGTGGCGGGCTGCCCGGGGACGGGCGCCCCGAACGACTGCCTCGGCAGGGCCCCGGCGGGCTGTCCCGCGAGCGGTGCTCCGGACGGCTGACCGGGGACGCCGGGGCCGGCCGGCGGCGTCGGAGGCACGGCCCCGTGGCCGGCGGGCGGGGTGAACAGCCCCGGCGCGGGCGGGACGACGGTGCCCCGCGTGGGCCACGCGGCCGGCGGCACCGGCCCCGGCGGGGCGGCGGCGGGCGTGCCGGTGGCCGCGCCCCGGCCTGCCGCGGCGTGGTCCCGGTTGAGCAGCAGCGCGCCGCCGACCAGGATGGCCGCGCCGAGCAGCACCGCCCGGAACGCGTCGGTGACGATGTAACCGAAGCTCACCGCGACCAGGATGCTCAGCACGATCACGGTGACCGGGGACATGCTGGACCGGCCCCGGCCGAGCATCGACTCGACGGGGGAGGCGGTGTCGCCCTCGCCGGGGATGATCAGCCAGGCCGTGACGTACACCAGGATGCCGATGCCGCCGAAGAAGCCCAGCACCGCCAGCAGCACCCGCCAGAGCACCGGGTCGGTGTTGGTGGCCCGGCCGATCGCCGCGCAGACGCCGGCCAGGTAGCGACCCTCGCGCGGCCGGACCAGCCCGTACCGGGAGGTGAAGCTGGCTCCCTCGGGCGGCGGGGGCGGCGGGGCCGCGTACCCCCCGGGTGGTGGGGCGCCCGCCCCCGGACCGTCACCCCCGGGCGGCGGCGGTGGCGCGCCCGGGCCCGGCGTCCGCGGCGGCGGCCAGCCCCCGGGGGCCTGGCCGGTCTGCCCGGGCGGGCCCGGCACGGCGGTCGCCTCCGGGTCACCGGGCGCGGCCGCCGCCGGGCCGAAGTCGGTCGGCGCGGTCCAGGCGGCGGGGGTGGTGGGGGCCGCCGGAGCCGGCGGCGGGGACGGTGGTGGCCCGCCCGGCGGTGCCGTCCCGGGGCGGGGCGGCGGGGCAGCTTCCTCGGTCATGCCTCGATCCTGCTGCGCGGGCCGGCGAGAGACCTCCGGAACCGACCCTGACCCCACCCTGAGATCGGGCGGGCCCGGATGTCCGGGCGTTCCCCGTGGTCTGCGGCCCTCGCGGCGTGTGACGATCGGATCGGCGTCGCCGGCCCCGGCGCGCCCGCGCCCGCGCCGCACGGCGGCCCGGCGTGCGCCCCGCCCGAGCAGGGAGCCTCCGATCAGCGCCGTGACCCAGCCGCCCCGCCTCTACCGGGCGCCCGAGCACCGGATGGCCGCCGGCGTCGCCGCCGGCATCGCCGAGCACCTCGGCATCTCGGTGGTCCGGGTGCGGATCGCGTTCATGGTGCTGCTGGGCCTCAGCGGGCTCGGGCTGCTGCTCTACGCCGCCTTCTGGGCGGTGGTCCCGCTGCGGCCCGGTGACGCCGCCGTCCCGGCCCGCCGGGATCTCGGCCAGCTCCTGCCGTTCGTGGCGATCGGGCTGGTGGTGCTGGTGCTCCAGACGGTGCTCTTCGACTCCGTCGGCGCGGCGGGGACCGCCGGCTGGCTGGTCGCGATCATCGCCGTCGGGGCCGGGGTGATCTGGCACCAGTCCGCGCCGGAGCGCCGCCGGCAGTGGGACGAGCGGATGCCGGTGCCCTGGCTCGGCGCGGTGATCGAGGAGAACGACCGGCGCGCGTTCGTGCTGCGGTTCATCGGCGGCGGGGTGCTGGTCGCGGTCGGCATCATCGGCGTGGCGGCGGTCTACTCGCCCGCGCAGAACTTCGACGCGGTGGTCAACGGCGTCATCTTCGCGCTGGTGGGGCTGGCCGGGGTGGGGGTGGTGGCGGCCCCGGTGCTCTGGCGGACCTACAACCAGCTCCGCTCGGAGCGGGAGGGGCGCATCCGCGAGCAGGAGCGGGCGGAGCTGGCCGCCATGGTGCACGACCAGGTGCTGCACACCCTCGCGTTGATCCAGCGCAACGCCGCCGACACCACGACCGTGCAGCGGCTCGCGCGCGGGCAGGAGCGGTCGCTGCGCAACTGGCTCTACAAGCCGACCGCCTCGCCGACGGAGCGGTTCGCCGCGGCCCTGGAGCAGGCGGCGGCCGAGGTCGAGGACACCTACGCCATCACCGTGGAGACGGTGGTGGTGGGCGACCGGGGCACCGACGAGCGGGTCGGCGCGCTGGTCGCGGCGGCCCGCGAGGCGCTGGTGAACGCGGCCCGGCACGCCGGGGTGCGGACGGTCTCGCTGTACGCCGAGGTCGAACCGGAGCAGGTGAGCGTCTTCGTCCGGGACCGGGGCAAGGGCTTCGATCCCGATACGGTGGAGGACCACCGGCACGGGGTCCGGGGGTCGATCGTCGGGCGGATGAGGCGGCACGGCGGCCGGGCGGAGATCCGCTCCGAGCCGGGTGAGGGGACGGAGGTCCGGTTGATCCTGCCGATCTCCCGCGACCAGTCCACGGCGGAAAGGGACAGATGACCATGGCCGAGCAGCCGACCGGACCGGTCGAGGGCGGGGCGGGCGCGCCTGCGCGCCTGCGCGTCTTCCTCGTCGACGACCACGCCATGTTCCGCGCGGGGGTCCGCGCCGAGCTGGGCGTGCACGTCGACGTGGTGGGCGAGGCCGGCACGGTGGCCGAGGCGGTCGCCCGGATCGCCGCCAGCGTCCCCGACGTGGTGCTGCTGGACGTGCACATGCCCGACGGCGGCGGCCGGGCGGTGCTGGAGGCGATGCGGCGCAGCCACCCGCAGGTGCGCTTCCTGGCGCTGAGCGTGTCCGACGCCGCCGAGGACGTGATCGGCCTGATCCGGGCCGGTGCCCGGGGCTACGTCACCAAGACGATCTCCCCGGACGAGCTGGCCGCGGCGATCCGCCGGGTGGCCGACGGGGACGCCGTGTTCAGCCCCCGGCTGGCCGGGTTCGTGCTGGACGCGTTCGCCGCCCGGCCGGACGCCCCGGTGGCCGATCCGGAGCTGGACCAGCTCACCAACCGGGAGCGCGAGGTGCTCCGCCTGCTCGCCCGGGGGTACGCGTACAAGGAGATCGCCAAGGAGCTCTACATCTCGATCAAGACGGTCGAGACGCACGTGTCGAACGTCCTACGCAAGCTCCAGATGTCCAACAGGTATGAATTGTCGCGCTGGGCTGCGGACCGCCGCCTGGTGTGATCGACTCCTGGTTCCGGCCGGGCCCCGGCGATGATCCTCGGTGTCGGCCGGTGTGACGCAGCGTAACTGTGAGCCTGGTCATTCGGCTCGCATCCCCCGCTCGGTCGGTGCTGCTCCCCGGGCGGCCGAAGGCCGCCTCGCCCGGACGGGCAGACCGTGTCGGTGTCCGTCCCGCTCCACCCTGCCCGCAGCACGGGGGCGGGGAAGCTCGCAGGCTGGTCGTGGGCGTTGGGCGGAACGCGAAAGTCGGTTGTATCTTGGCTGTTCAGCGGGGCGCGGCCGGCTTGTTTCAAGATCATTTCCCAAGTATCGGCCGCACTGCGGGCAACTAACGGCTTGATAACGGCACCTTCACGTAACGGGCCGGCAGGTGTCACAGTTGCAGCACCTCACCCCCGGTGTGAGGCGCCCATGCACGGTCGCGCGACCACGGATGTGTCGAGAAGTCACGGTTCGTGGTCGTCGATTCCTGCGCGGGGGTCGAATCCGGTACGGTGCGGCAGCCCGGCGGATCGGTACATCAGGGGTGTCCCGATTTCCTGCGGTAACCGGCGGTCGGTGGTTGCGACCGCCGGCGGTGTCACCCCCCATGCGTGCGTGAAACCCACGACGGAACAGGTTAGAAAGAGGAGGCCCCTCGGAATGAGAGTCTCGAAGCGGGCGAGTGGCGCGATCGCGCTGGGCGCGGCTTTCGCGCTCGTCGCGTCCGGCTGCTCCAGCAGCGACGGAGAGGGTGGCGAAGCCACCAGCGCGGACGGCGCGATCACGGTCGACGGCACCGAGCCGGAGAACCCGCTGGTTCCGTCGAACACCACCGAGACCGGTGGCGGCAAGATCATCGACTGGATGTGGACCGGTCTGGTCGAGTACCCCAACAACGGTGGTGCCCCGCAGAACGCCCTGGCCGAGTCGATCGAGACGGCCGACTCCAAGGTCTACAAGATCAAGATCAAGCAGGACACGAAGTTCCACGACGGCACCGTCGTCAAGGCCAAGAACTTCGTGGACGCCTGGAACTGGGGC
The DNA here is from genome assembly GCF_900091595.1 of Micromonospora haikouensis. Lineage (GTDB taxonomy): Bacteria > Actinomycetota > Actinomycetes > Mycobacteriales > Micromonosporaceae > Micromonospora > Micromonospora haikouensis. The sequence continues at coordinate 11,772 of NZ_FMCW01000004.1, read as the reverse complement.
GCCTACTCGCCGAACGGCGCGCAGAACTCCAGCTTCTTCGCCGACATCGAGGGCTTCGCCGACGTCAACACGGCGGACCCGGACGGCCCCGAGGGCCCGCAGAAGGCCCCGGAGCCGAAGGCCAAGGAGATGTCCGGCCTCAAGGTCGTCGATGACTGGAACTTCGAGGTCACGCTCGCCGCGCCGACCGCCGTGTTCCCGACCAAGCTCGGCTACAGCACCTTCATGCCGCTGCCGGACGCCTTCTTCTCGGGCAGCGCCGAGGAGTTCGGCAAGAAGCCGATCGGCAACGGGCCGGTCAAGTTCGTGTCCTGGGAGAACAACGTCCAGATCAAGCTGACGCGGTTCGACGACTACCAGCTGCGCGACAAGATGAAGATCAAGGACGTCACCGTCAAGATGTACCAGGACGACACGGCCGCGTACAGCGACCTGGTCTCCGGGAACCTCGACTTCATGCAGCAGGTGCCGGTCTCCGCCCTCGCGGGCGACAAGTGGAAGTCGGACCTGGCCGACCGCGCCATCGCATCGACCACCCCGTCGACCGGCATCATCGCCTTCCCGATCTACGACAAGCGCTTCCAGGACCCGAAGCTGCGTCGCGCCATCTCCCTGTCGATCAACCGGCAGGAGATCACCGACAAGATCTTCTTCGGTAACCGGAAGCCGGCCGACAGCTGGGCCAACCCGCTGACCCCGGGCGCGGCGCCGGGCAACTGCACCGCGTGCCAGTTCAACGTGGACGAGGCCAAGAAGCTGCTCGCCGAGGCCGGTGGCTTCTCGGGCGAGCTGGTCATGTACTACAACGCCGACGCCAGCCACAAGGAGTGGATGGAGGCCGTCGCGCAGCAGGTCAAGACCAACCTCGGCATCAACGCCCGCGCCGAGGGCGTGCCGACCTTCGCGGTGTTCCGCCAGAACATCAACGCCCACAAGATGAAGGGCGCCTACCGCGCCGGCTGGCAGCAGGACTACCCGGACGTGGAGAACTGGGTCAACCCGCTCTACGTGACCGGCGGCTCCTCCAACGACGGTCTGTACAGCAACAAGCAGGTCGACGCCCTGGCCAAGGAGGCCAGCTCCGCGCCGAGCCTCGACGCCTCGCACGCCAAGTTCGCCGAGGCCGTCAAGCTCATCGACCAGGACGTTCCGTCGATGCCGATCTACTTCGGTGGCCAGCAGTCCGGCCACTCGGAGAAGGTCAAGAAGATGGAGCTGAGCAACGTCGGCGAACTCGACATCACCTCGGTCGAGCTCTGATCCGTTCGGTCTGACCCCGGGTCGGGCTCACCTACCGGTGGGTCCGGCCCGGGGCCGTTCCGCGAGGAGTGCACAACACTCCCCGCCACGTTGACGTCACCCCGTGTCGGCGGTCGTCCGACGCGCCCCCTGTCAGGAGGACCCCCCCCATGGGCCGTTATCTGTTGAGACGGCTACTGCAACTCGTCCCGGTCTTCATCGGTACGACGTTCCTGATCTACTGGCTCGTCTGGTCCGTGCCGGGCGACCCGTTCGCCGGCAAGTGCGGCGACCGCCGGTGCCCGGACTCGTACATCAACTTCATGACCGAGAAGTACCAGCTCGACCAGTCGATCTGGGTGCAGTACGCCACCTACATGAAGAACCTGTTCCAGGGGGACTTCGGCATCACGTTCAACAACCGCGAGGTGGCCGACATCATCGCCACCGCGTACCCGAACACCCTGAAGCTCGCCGTGGTGGCCCTGGCGATCGAGGCGGTCATCGGCCTGACGGCCGGCGTCCTGACGGGCCTGCGGCGCAACGGCTTCCTCGACAACCTGGTCCTCATCTCGACGCTCTTCCTGATCGCGCTGCCGGTCTTCGTCGTCGGCTTCATCCTCCAGTGGCTGCTCGGCGTCAAGTGGGGCATCGTCCACCCGACGGTCTCCAGCGAGATGCGGCTGACCGAGCTGCTCCTGCCGGGCTTCGTCCTGGGCAGCGCGTCCATGGCGTACGTCGCCCGCGTGGCGCGCACCAGCATCGCGGAGAACCGCCGCGCCGACTACGTCCGCACCGCCATCGCCAAGGGCCTGCCGATGCGCCGCGTCGTCGGCGTGCACCTGCTGCGCAACTCGCTGATCCCGGTCGTCACCCTGCTCGGCACCGACCTCGGCGCGCTCATGGGCGGCGCCATCGTCACCGAGGGCATCTTCGGCATCAACGGCATCGGCCGGGCCGTGCTCCGGGCGATCGTCACGAAGGAGAGCGCTACCGTTGTCTCCATCGTGGTGGTCCTGGTGCTCGTCTACCTCCTGATGAACCTCCTGGTGGACCTGCTCTACGCCGCTCTCGACCCGAGGATCCGCTATGAGTGAGCAGCGTCGCGAACGAGTCATGAACGCAGCGTGCCGGGGCCACCGCCCCGACACCGAGCGCAGCGAGGTGGCGGCATGAGTGACCCCAGCACCGCATCGATCGTCTCGACCCCGCCGGCGACCATGCCCACCGAGGCGGGCTCCGGCGCGCCCGTCGACGCCGGCCTGCCCGGGAACGCCCGCAAGGAGAAGCCGCGCGGCCTGCTCGGCGACGCCTGGCGCGACCTGCGCCGCAAGCCGCTGTTCTGGGTCTCCGCGGTCCTCATCCTGATCTTCGTGCTGATGGCGGCCTTCCCGTCGCTGTTCACCTCCGGCGACCCGGTCAACGGCACCCTGGCCAACAGCCAGGTCAAGCCGTCCGCCGACGCCTGGTTCGGCTACGACGTGCAGGGCCGCGACGTGTACGCCCGGACGATCTACGGCGCCCGCGCCTCGATCGTGGTGGCCCTGATCTCCACCATCGGCACGCTGCTGATCGGCGGCGCCATCGGCATGATCGCCGGCTACGCCGGCGGCTGGGTCGACGCCCTGCTCTCCCGCTTCGCCGACATCTTCTTCGGCCTGCCGTTCGTGCTCGGCGCGATCGTCATCCTGACCACCTTCAACGGCGCCGGGTCGAGCAACGGTGAGTGGTACATCATGGGGCTGGTCATCATGTCCCTGGTCGTGCTGAGCTGGCCGGTCGTGATGCGGCTGATGCGCTCCTCGGTGCTGGCCACCAAGGAGGCCGACTACATCGTCGCGGCCCGGGCGCTGGGCGCCGGCCACGGCCGGATCATCCTCAAGCACCTGCTGCCGAACTGCCTCGCCCCGCTTCTGGTCTACGGCACGATCATGGTCGGGTCGTTCATCGGCGCGGAGGCGACGCTCTCGTTCCTAGGCATCGGCCTGAAGAGCCCGGTGGTCTCCTGGGGCATCTCGATCAGCGAGGCGCAGAACTACATCCGGGTCTCGCCCTTCCTGCTCTTCTTCCCCTCCGCGTTCCTCGTCACCGCCGTGCTCAGCTTCGTGATGCTCGGCGAGGCGGTCCGCGAGGCCCTCGATCCGAAACTGCGCTAGGGGAGATTGAGTTGTCCGACATTCTCGTGTCCGAGCAGTCCAAGCCGGGTGCCGCCGGATCCGGCCGCCCCTCGGGTCGCCTCCTGGAGGTCGAGGACCTGCGGGTCGAGTTCCGCACCCGCGACGGCGTCGCCAAGGTCATCAACGGCGTCACCTACCACGTCGACGCGGGGGAGACCCTCGCCGTGCTCGGCGAGTCCGGCTCCGGCAAGAGCGTCACGGCGCAGACCATCATGGGCATCCTCGACACGCCGCCCGGCTTCGTCACCGGCGGCCAGGTGCGCTTCCACGGCAAGGACATGCTCACCATGTCCGCCGAGGAGCGCCGCCGCATCCGCGGCGAGGGCATCGCGATGATCTTCCAGGACGCGCTCTCCGCCCTGAACCCCGTCTTCACCGTCGGGTTCCAGATCGCCGAGCAGTTCCGCATCCGACGCGGCCTCAGCCGCTCCGACGCCAAGAAGCGCGCGATCGAGATGCTCGACCAGGTCAAGATCCCGAACGCCAAGGGCCGGTTCAGTAACTACCCGCACCAGTTCTCCGGCGGCATGCGGCAGCGCGCGATGATCGCGATGTCGCTGGCGCTCGACCCGGAGGTGCTGATCGCCGACGAGCCCACCACCGCGCTCGACGTGACCGTGCAGGCCCAGATCATGGACCTGCTCGCCGAGCTCCAGCGCGAACGGCAGATGGGCATGATCCTGATCACCCACGACCTCGGCGTGGTCGCCGACGTCGCGGACCGGATCGCGGTCATGTACGCGGGCCGGATCGTCGAGGAAGCCAACGTCTACGACCTGTACGCCAAGCCGGCGCACCCGTACACGATGGGCCTGATCGACTCGATCCCGCGGATGGACGAGCGGGGCCAGCAGCTCCGCACCATCAAGGGCCTGCCGCCGAACCTGATGAACATCCCGCCGGGCTGCCCGTTCAACCCGCGCTGCCCCATGGCGCAGCCGGTCTGCCGGGAGAAGCTGCCACCGTTGCTGCAGATCGGCACCGACCGGGCGAGCGCCTGCCACTTCGCTGAGGATCTGGTGAACCGTGACTGAGAACATCCTCGAAGTCCGTGACCTGGTCAAGCACTACCCCGTCACCCGCGGCGTGGTGTTCAAGAAGACCATCGGGCACGTCAAGGCCGTCGACGGGGTGTCGCTGGAGCTCAAGGCCGGCGAGACGCTCGGCGTGGTCGGCGAGTCCGGCTGCGGCAAGTCCACGCTGGCCCGGGTGCTGATGAACCTGGAACGGCCGACCGCCGGCAGCGTCAACTACAAGGGCCAGGACATCTCCAAGCTCTCCGGCGGCGCCCTGCGCCGGCTGCGCCGCCAGATCCAGCTGGTCATGCAGGACCCGTACACCTCGCTGAACCCGCGGATGACGGTCGGCGACCTGATCGGCGAGCCGTTCGAGATCCACCCCGAGGTGGCCCCGAAGGGCAGCCGGCGGGACAAGGTCAAGGAACTGCTCGACCTCGTCGGCCTGAACCCGGAGCACATCAACCGGTACCCGCACCAGTTCTCCGGCGGCCAGCGGCAGCGCATCGGCATCGCCCGGGCCCTCGCCCTGCGGCCGGAGATCATCATCTGCGACGAGCCGGTGTCGGCCCTGGACGTGTCCATCCAGGCCCAGGTGATGAACCTGCTGGAGAAGCTCCAGGCCGAGCTCGGCCTGTCGTACGTCTTCATCGCCCACGACCTGTCGGTGGTCCGGCACCTGTCGGACCGCGTCGCGGTCATGTACCTCGGCAAGATCGTCGAGATCGGCACCGAGGACGAGATCTACGAGCGCCCCACCCACCCGTACACGCAGGCGCTGCTGTCGGCGGTGCCGGTGCCGGACCCGACGCTGCGAGACCAGAAGGCGATCATCCGGCTCACCGGCGACGTGCCGTCGCCGGTCAGCCCGCCCTCGGGCTGCCGGTTCCGCACCCGGTGCTGGAAGGCGCAGGACGTCTGCGCCGAGCAGGTCCCGCTGCTGGAGATCCGCTCCGGCTCGGACCACCCGAGCGCCTGCCACTTCGCGGAGAAGCGCGAGATCGTCGCCAGCCACGAGGTGTGAGCCTCCCCAGCTGACCGACCGAATCCCGGCTGGCCTGCCGAAGCTTCGGCAGGCCTGCGACATCCGACCGCCTGCCGGCGTCCTGAAGACGCCGGCAGGCGGTTTTCCACTGGTCCCGCCTGCGCCCCTACAGCGGGCCCCGGCCGGCGCGGAGCAGCAGCAGGGCCAGTTGGGTGCCGTCAGCCCCGAGGACCTGCCGGAACCGCTCCAGGATCTCCCGCTCCCGCGACAGCACCAGCCGGGTGCCCCCGGAGGCCATCCGGGTCGCGCCCACCTCCTGCGACAGGGCGGCCCGCTCCTGCCACAGGGCGATCAGCGTGCGGTCGATCTCGTCGATCCGCTCCCGGATGGCGACGATCCGCTCCGCCGCCGCCGAGTCGTCGGTGCCGGTCCGGGTCGAACCGGCGACCGGAGGCGTCGCCTCGCCCCGCCCGACGCCCGTGTTGCCCGCCTTGCCGGCGGAAACCGGGCCGCCGCTGCCGCCACCCACGTTGCCGGCCTTGCCGGCGGCACCCGCGTTGCCACCGCCGGCGGCACCCGTGTTCCCGTTGCCGGCGGCACCCGCGCCCGCGTTCCCGTTGGCGGGCAGGCCAGCGCCCGCGTTCGCGCCGCCGACAGCGCCCGCGTTCCCGCTGCCCGTGCCACCGTTGCCGGCGTTGGCCTGGACGCCGCCGCTCTGGTCACCCTGCGACCGCGACCGCGCCAAGCTGCCGTTCTGCTCCATCACGTCTGTCATCATCGCCGTACCCCTCGGACGTCGGGCCCGGTGCCCGGATCCCGGGACGGAAAAGCCCCGGGCTCTCCAGAGCCCGGGGCTTTCGTAGGTCTGATCTGATCAGGCGCGACCCACGGCTGCCGGACTCCCGGAGCCGTAGTAAAAGTAGAAGCGCTGACCGAACACGTCGTCGAGTATGCCGACCTCCCGACCCCCCGCGCAAGCACTCGCGCCGACTCCCCGGGCGGGAGGTGTGAGAAGGGGCCCCTTCTCGACCGTATGCGTTAACAAGGGGCCCCTCCTTACACAGCTCAGCCGAGGCGGGTGATGCGGTTCGCCGGGCCCGGGGCGACCGGGTCGCCCGCGCCCACGTACGCCACCAGCGCGTCGACGTCGAAGCCGGGGGCGGTGGTGCGGCCGGTGCCGCCCTTCAGCTCGGTGAAGCCGTCGCCGCCGTTGGCCAGGAAGTCGTTCGTGGTGACCTGGTAGCTGGCCGCCGGGTCGATCGGGGTCCCGTTCAGCGCCAGGGCGCTCACCCGGGAGCCCGCCGGGGCGGTGCTGTCGTACGAGTAGGTCAGCCCGGCCGAGACCTGGAGGATCCGCTGGGCGGTCTGCCCGTTGAAGCCCACGAACTGCTGCTCCAGTACGTTCTTGAGCTGCGCCCCGGTGAAGGTCTGGGTGACCACGAGGTTGTTGAACGGCTGCACGGCGAACGCCTCGCCGTACGTCACCTCGCCCGGCGCCTCGCCACCGGCCGACGCCCCGTACGACATGGAGGCCCGCACACCGCCCGGGTTCATGAGCGCGATCTGCGCCCCGTTGCTCTTCGTGTACGCAAGCTGCGCGTCGGCGATCACGTCGCCGAGCGGGCTCTCGCCGTTGGGCAGGGCGTCGCGGACGATGTCGGCGCTGATCTTGCCGACCACCTTGTTGGCGATCGGGGCGACCGCCGTGCGGTACTTGTCGGCCAGCGCCTTCGCGCCCGCGTCCACCAGGTCGGGGTTGCGGGCGTACACGCCGGGGCTGGTCTGCTGCCAGGTGCCGTCGGCGTTGCGGACGCCGTTCTCGACGATGACGTTGCGGGCCGAGATCCCGGTGAACCGGCCGGTGCGCCGGTTGAGGGAGTAGTCGACGTCGGTGATCAGCTGGCCGTTGTTGCCGGCGCTGGTGACCACGCTGGGCTGGCCGGACGAGTTCGGCAGCGAGCACGAGTAGAACCGGTGGGTGTGGCCGGAGACGACGAGGCCGAACTCGGGCCGCAGGCCCTTGACGATGTCGACGATCGGGCCCGAGAAGTTGGCGCAGTCGGAGACGCCGGGGGTGCTCGGCGGCGGGGACTGCGCGCCGCCCTCGTGCACCAGCAGCACCATCGCCTTGACGCCGAACAGCTTGAGCAGGCCGCCCCACTTGTTGGCGGTCTCCACCTCGTCGGCGAAGGTGACGCTGGTGATGCCGGCCGGGTTGACGATGCCGGGGGTGCCCTCCAGGGTGACCCCGACGAAGCCGACGGGCACGCCGCCGACGAACTTGACGTCGACCGGGGGCAGGATCGGCAGCTTGGTCTTCTTGCTGATGGTGTTGGCGGCGAGGTAGGTGAACTTCGCGCCCTTGAAGCCGTCGCCGTCCTGGCAGCCGTCGACCGGGTGGCAGCCGCCCTTGTTGAGCCGGATCAGCTCGTCGACGCCCTCGTCGAACTCGTGGTTGCCGACGGAGCTGATCTCCAGGCCGATCTGGTCCATCAGCTCGATGGTCGGCTCGTCGTGGAACGCGGCGCTGACCAGCGGCGTCGCGCCGATCAGGTCGCCCGCGCCGACGGTGGTGGTGACCCGCCCCTCGGCCTTGGCCTCGGCGCGCAGCTTCTTGAGCCAGGTGGCGAGGTATTCCACGCCGCCGGCCGGGGTGCCGTTGACCACGGCACCGCTGCCCGCCGGCGGGTCGATCGCGCCGTGGAAGTCGTTGTAGCTGAGGAAGTTGCCCTTGACCTCGCCGCCGGTGGGCTTGGCGTAGGAGACCGAGACCGGGGCGAGGGCCGCCCAGGGGTCGGCGGCCGGGGCCGGCGCGGGCCGCGTGGCGGCCGGCAGCGTGGCGACGACAGCCAGTGCGAGGGCCGGCGCGGCGAGGTGACGCAGCACCGCCCGACCGCGCGAGCGCGGTTGACTCATGGTTTTTCTCCCAAAATCGTGTACGGGGGAGGAAGTGGGGGTTCATCAGCCATCGTTGTGGATCGGGGACGGCCGCGCCAGAGCCGGACGGGTGACGGGTTGGTCTCTTCCTGGTGTCCCCCGGTCTCCCCGCTCGCCCCGACCGGTCGCGTCGGGGGCCGCGCTGTCGGGAAGTGTCCGGCCGGCGGCATAGACTCGCCGTGCGATGCAGCCTCTCTTCGACATCCCCGCGTCCCCGTCCGAGCCCGAGCCCGCGCCGGCCCCGCCGCGCCGGTCCGGCCCGGCCGTCCGCCTCGACCCGCAGGCCCTGGTGGAGGGCCTGAACGGGCCCCAGCGCGACGCCGTCGTGCACGCCGGCTCGCCGCTGCTCATCGTGGCCGGCGCCGGCTCCGGCAAGACCCGGGTGCTCACCCATCGGATCGCCTACCTGCTGGCGGCCCGGGACGTCCACCCCGGCGAGATCATCGCGATCACCTTCACCAACAAGGCCGCCGGCGAGATGAAGGAGCGGGTGACCCACCTCGTCGGCCCGCGCGCCCGGCTGATGTGGGTGTCGACGTTCCACTCGGCGTGCGTGCGCATCCTGCGGGCCGAGCACGAGCACGCCGGCCTGAAGTCGAGCTTCTCGATCTACGACGCCGACGACTCCCGCCGCCTGATGCAGCTCGTCGCCCGCGAGCTGGACCTGGATCCGAAGCGCTACCCGGCGCGCGGGCTGGCCGCCCAGGTGTCCAACCTGAAGAACGAGCTGGTCGACCCGGAGGAGTTCGCCGGCCGGGCCAAGGGGCCCAACGAACGGGCCCTCGCCGAGGCGTACACGCTCTACCAGCGGCGGCTGCGCGAGGCGCACGCGCTGGACTTCGACGACCTGATCATGACGACGGTGCACCTGTTCCAGTCGCACCCGCACGTCGCGGAGGGCTACCGCCGCCGGTTCCGGCACGTGCTGGTCGACGAATACCAGGACACCAACCACGCGCAGTACACCTTGATCAAGGAGCTGGTCTCCGGCACCGAGGGCATCGAGCCGGCGGAGCTGTGCGTGGTCGGCGACGCCGACCAGTCGATCTACGCGTTCCGGGGCGCGACGATCCGCAACATCCTGGAGTTCGAGCGGGACTTCACCGACGCCCGCACGATCCTGCTGGAGCAGAACTACCGCTCCACCCAGACCATCCTCAACGCCGCCAACGCGGTGATCGACCGCAACACCTCCCGCAAGCCCAAGCGCCTGTGGAGCGACGCCGGTGCCGGCGAGCAGATCGTCGGCTACGTCGCCGACACCGAGCACGCCGAGGCCGACTGGGTGGGCCGGGAGGTCGACCGGCTGGTCGACGACGACGAGGCCCGCCCCGGCGACGTGGCGGTGTTCTACCGCACCAACGCCCAGTCCCGGGTGTTCGAGGAGGTGTTCATCCGGATCGGCCTGCCCTACAAGGTGGTCGGCGGGGTGCGCTTCTACGAGCGCAAGGAGGTCCGCGACGCTCTGGCTTACCTGCGGGCGGTGGTCAACGACGACGACACGGTCAGCCTGCGCCGCATCCTCAACACCCCCCGCCGGGGCATCGGCGAGCGCGCGGAGGCGTGCGTGGAGGCCCTGTCCAGCCGGGACCGCATCTCCTTCGGGGCGGCCCTGCGCCGGGCGGGCGACGCGCCGGGCATCTCCACCCGGGCGGCCAACGGCATCGGCGACTTCGTGGCGCTGCTCGACGGGGCCCGGGAGCTGGCCGAGACCGGCACCCCGGAGGAGGTGCTGGAGGCGCTGCTGACCCGCTCGGGCTACCTGACCGAGCTGGAGGAGAGCCTCGACCCGCAGGACGCCGGCCGCGTCGACAACCTCCAGGAGCTGGTGAGCGTCGCCCGGGAGTACACGGAGCGGGTCGAGGCGCTGGGGGAGGAGGGGGAGCGGGCCACCCTCGCCGGCTTCCTGGAGCAGGTGGCGCTGGTCGCCGACGCCGACCAGATCCCCTCCGACGACCCCGACCACCAGGGCGTGGTCACCCTGATGACCCTGCACACCGCCAAGGGGCTGGAGTTCCCGGTGGTGTTCCTGACCGGGCTGGAGGACGGCGTCTTCCCCCACCTGCGCGCGCTGGGTGACACCCGGGAGCTGGAGGAGGAGCGGCGGCTGGCGTACGTGGGGATCACCCGCGCCCGGCAGCGCCTCTACCTGTCCCGGGCGGTGACCCGTTCGGCGTGGGGGCAGCCGGCCTACAACCCGCCGTCGCGGTTCCTGGAGGAGCTGCCGCCGGAGCTGGTCCGCTGGGAGCGCACCGAGGGGACGTACACCTCGTGGGGCGGCGGTGGCGGCGGCGTCGGCGGGCGCGCGGACCGCACGCCGCGCGGCGGCGGCTTCACCGGGGGCACCCCGAAGGCCGCGCAGCTCGCCAAGCGGCTCGGCGTCGACGGCAGCCGGCTGGCCACGGCCAGCGAGCTGCCCCAGGGCCCGAAGGTCGCGGCCGGGGACCGGGTCAACCACCAGCGGTACGGCCTTGGCCGGGTGCTCGCCGTGGAGGGCCACGGCCCGGGGGCGCGGGCGCAGATCGACTTCGGTGACCAGACGATGTGGCTGGTGCTGCGGCACGCCCCGATCGACAAGCTCTGAGCCGGCCGACGACCATGGACGAGACGCTCACCCGGATCAACGAGGGTGTGCAGTTGCACCACCAGCAGGGCCGGCGCGAGGAGCTGCTCTGGGACCAGCGTGCCCTGGCGGCGGCCGACCTGCTCACCGACGACCGGGTGGCGCAGGCCGGGGTGCCGATGTCGGTGGCCGCTCTCTATCCGTCGCTGCACCTCAACCTCGGTGAGTGCTACCGCCGGCTCGGCGACCTCGACCGGGCCCGCGAGTGCCTCCGGCAGGCCCGGGCGGGCATCGGCGCGCTCGGCGACGACGCCTACGGGCAGCTGATCAGGGGCGGCCTCGACAGGCTGGCGCAGCAACTGGGCTGACCGGTGGGCGCCGGCCGCCGGTGGTGCCTCGGCGGCCGGCGCGTCGCCGGGCGGTCAGCAGGCCACGTCGATGCCCCGGGCGCGCAGGAACGGCGCGGGGTCGATCTGGTTCCACATCTGGCCCTGGTGCACCTCGAAGTGCAGGTGCTGTCGGCGTACGAGTTTGTGTCCCCAGGTAGGTACGGATGAGCGTGGCCAGGCTGTCCTGGGAGGTCAATCGGGCTGGGGCAGCGTCGGCGGGGACGACCGGGGGCGGCTTGTGGCGTAGCTTGGTTCGGTGTCGTTGGCCTACCCCGCTGTCGATCTTGTTGATGAGGCTGTTCGTCTTCGTTGTTGGCGGGAGGATGATCTGGACTGTGTTCGAGCCGCGGCCCAGGATCTGCGGATTGTCGAGGCCACCACGGTTCCGGGAGTGTTCTCGGTCGATGCGGGACGGGCGTTCATCGCTCGGCAGTGGAGTCGAGTCGACAGCGGTGAGGGGATCTCG
>NZ_FMCW01000038.1 GCF_900091595.1 Micromonospora haikouensis | reverse complement strand
CGACGCACCTACCAGGCCACCATCAGTCTCAACATCCTCGCCGGGCCGGTCTTGACAACCAGCCCGGAACCTTAACTACCCGGCATTGGGGCTAGCGGGGCGGAGTCGACGCGACCCCGCCCCGCCCGTGCCTGCCCGGCCCGGCGTCAGGCCGGCCGGCCGGGCTCGAGCGCCCGGGCGGCCGACTGCGGCGCGTGGATCAGGCCCGCAGCGTCCAGCGCTGGTTGGCCTGGCCGCTGCAGGACCAGAGAATGATCTTTGTGCCGTTGGCGGTGCCCAACCCGCTGGCGTCCAGGCAGAGCCCGGACTGGGCGTTGGTGATAGTGCCGTCGGCGTTGACGTTCCACTGCTGGTTGGCGCCGCCGTGGCAGTCCCAGATGATCACCGGGGTGCCGTTGCTGGTGCCGGCGCCACTGGCGTCCAGGCACTTGGTGCCGTTGACCGTGAGCTGCCTGCCCGCCGTGTAGGTCCAGCGCTGCTGGGTGGCACCGTGGCAGTCCCACAGCTGGATCTGGACGCCGTTGCCGCCGTTGGTCGGCACGTCCAGGCAACGGCCCGACTGGGTGCCGACAACCATCACCCCGGCCGCCGGCGGCGGGGTCGTCGGGGTCGGGGTCGGCGTGGTGGTGGTGCCGTCGAGGCCGAGGAAGGCGATCGAGTACGCGATCTGACCGGCCTGCGGCAGCTCGTGCCCGACGCCGCTGATGCTGATGCCCTCGACCGTCGCCCGGGTTCCCGTGTCGCCGTACCGGGTGCGGGTCCAGTTCGACTGCGGGCGGTCGGTGAACGCCGGCGTCTGGCTCAACCCGTGCAGGTTGGTCCACTGCTTGATCTCTTCACCGAAGTTGACGTACGACAGGGTGGTGTCGGTGGTCCCGTGCAGGAACTGCATCCGGGGGTACCGGCCCGTGTAGCCGGGGTACATGGCGCGGGCGGCGTCGCCCCACTGCTGGGCGGTCTTGGTGATCTGCCCACCGGCGCACTGGCCGTTCCAGGTGTTGGTGCTGCTGCCGGTCGCGAAGCAGGTGGCGGGGACCCCGCTGAACGCCGAGCCGGCGGCGAACACGTCCGGATACTCGGCGGCCATCACGTTGGTCATCATCGCCCCGGAGGAGAAGCCGCTGACGACGACCCGGGCGGGGTCGACGTTGTGCCGCTGCTTCGCATAGTTGACCATGGAGATGATGCCGTCGGAGTCGCTCCCGCCCCCGCGCCGCAGCCCCTGCGGCGAGTAGACGTCGAAGCACTTGCTGCTGCGCGTGACCTCGGGCAGCACGATGATGTAGCCGTACCGGTCGGCGGCGGTGACGTAGTCGCGGCCGTTGCCGTTGAAGATCGCCGGTCCGGAGCCGCCGCAGTAGTGGATCAGCACCAGCAGCGCCGGCCTGGGCGCGACGTTGTCGGGCACGTAGAGGTACATGTTGAGGCCGCTGGGGTTGTTGCCGAAGTTGGTGACCTGGGTCAGGGCCGCCGCCGAGGCCGGCTGCGCGGCCATCAGCACCGTCATGGCGAGCAGTGGCACGACCGCGAGGGCCGCCACCGCCCTGAGTAGACGCTTCACGGACATGGGCTCCGATCTGGTGGGACGGGGATGGTGGTGGGGTGGGGCTAGCCGCCGAGCGTCACCTTGAGGATCCGCTCGTTGCTGTTGTTCGGGACGCTGTCCTTGTCGCCGCCGGTGCTCGTCGTCAGCCACAGGTTCCCGTCGATGGTCGGCTCGACGGTGCGCAGGCGGCTGTAGGTGCCGACGAAGTACTGCTGCACGTCGGTGAGGGTGTCGCCGCTGATCACCTCCCGGTACATCCGGTTGCCGCGCAGGCAGGCGAGGTACACCACGTCGCGGACGATGGCGAGGCCGCTGCACGAGGCCTCGGCGACGGGGTACGTGCGTACCGGTGCGAGGTAGTTGGGGTTGGCGCAGTCGCCGACCGTGCCCTCGCAGGCCGGCCACCCGTAGTTGCCGCCCCGGACGATGATGTTGGTCTCGTCCATGACGTTGTTGCCGAACTCCTGCTCGAAGAGGCGGCCCCGGGAGTCGAACGCCAGCCCCTGCGGGTTGCGGTGGCCGTAGCTCCACACCTGGTTGCCGAACGGGTTGTCCGCCGGCACGCTGCCGTCGGGGCGGATCCGCAGCACCTTGCCGGCCAGGTCGTTGACGTCCTGGGCGCGGTCCGGGGTCTGCCCGTCGCCGGTGGCGGCGTAGAGCATCCCGTCGGGGCCGAAGCGCAGCCGACCGCCGTTGTGGTACTTGTTGCGCGGGATGCCGGTCACCAGCACCTGGAGGCTGCTGGTCTGGAGCGTGCCGTCGTAGCGCATGCGGACGATCCGGTTGTCGGTCGCCGTGGTGTGGTAGATGTACAGCCACCGGTCGGTGGCGAAGGTCGACGCCACGGCCAGCCCGAGGACGCCGCCCTCGCCGTTGGTGCCGGCGGCGTTCGGCACCGAGCCGATGCTGCGCTTGTTGGTGCCGTCGGGGTTCATGGCGACGATGTCGAACAGGTCGCGCCGCCCGTAGAGGACGGTGCCGTCGGAGAGCTGCACCAGCCCCCACGGCAGGTCCCGCTCGGTGGTGACCACCGTCGTGCCGCAGACCGCGCTCGTGCAGGCCGAGCCGGTGCGTACGGTCACCGGGGCGCTCGCCGCCGAGGCGTTGCCCTGGGCGTCGCGGGCGACGACGGTGTAGCTGAACTGGGTGTTCGCCGCCAGCCCGGTGTCGGTGAACGTGGTGGCGGGCGGGTTGGTGGCCGTGCCGGTGACGGAGCCGACGGTCGTGCCGCCGCGCAGGACGTCGTACCGGGTGACGGCGACGTTGTCGGTGGCGGCCGACCAGGTCAGGCGCACGTCGGTGCCGTTGGCGGTGGCGGCGAGGTTGGTCGGCGTGCTGGGCCGAGTGGTGTCGACCTGGCAGAACGGTGGCGTGACGGTGAGCGTGGCGCTGGCCTGCGACACGTTGCCGGCGGCGTCCCGGGCGTTGACGTACCAGCCCCAGGTGACGCCCTGCGCGACGGTGAGCGTGGCGGTCAGCGTGCTGCCGCCGACGGAGGTGACGAGCTGCCCGTCGTGGTAGACGTCGTAGCTCGCGACGCCGACGTCGTCGCGGGACGCGGACCAGGTGAGCGTGACGGACTGGCAGGTCAGCCTGCTGCTGCGCAGGTTCGTCGGCGGGGTGGGCGGCCTGGTGTCGGCGGCGGACCGGGCGGCTGCGGCCGTCGACCCGCCGGCCGGCGGTGGCGCGGCGATGGCGGGTGCACCTGCCAGGACGGTGCAGGCGCTGGTCAGCAGTGCGAGGGTGGCGAGGGGGCGGGTTGGCACGTGATTCGTCCCTTCCGGTGGATCCTGGCGGTCAGTACGGGTAGCCGGGCACGTTCAGCCGCACGCTGTAGAGCCCGGAGTCGTTCGTCGGGCCGGAGGTGACGTAGAGGGTCCGCCGGTCGGACCCGCCGAATGCCACGTTGGTGGTGCCCGTGGAGCCGGAGCGGACGGTGCCGAGCTCGACGCCCGTGGGCGAGTAGACGTGGACCAGGCCGTCGAAGCCCGACGCCCAGTACACGTTGCCGGCGCAGTCGATCGTGCCGCCGTCCGGGCCGCCGACGTAGTTGACGAAGACGCTGCGGGGGCCGGTGCTGCCGTCGGGTGCGACGGCGTACTTGTAGATCTTGTTCTCGCCGTAGGCGCCCACGTAGAGCGTCGCGCCGTCCGGGGAGAGCGCGATGCCGTTGGGCTGGCGCAGCGCGTCGTCGACGAGCGACACCTGGCCGCCGGAGACGCGGAAGACGCTGGTGCGCCCGCTCATCTGGTCGGCGCGGGCCCCGCGCTGGAAGTTGGGGTCGGTGAAGTAGACGACGCCGTCGGAGCGGACCGCCACGTCGTTCGGCGAGTTGAACGCCCGGCCCTGGTAGTTGGCGGCGACCACGCCGCGGGCCAGGTCGTCGATGCGGTACGACGAGACGCTGCGCTGGTCGTGTGTGGCGGCGACGAGCTGCCGCCCGTCGGGGCTGAGGGCGAGCCCGTTGCTGCCGGAGTTGGCGAGGAACGTGTCGAAGGTCGCCGGCGGGGTGAAGCGGCGGATGGTCGACGGCTGGACCCGCTCCGGCCCGGTGGCCGCGCCCATGTCGGACACCAGCAGGTAGCCCCGGTCGGCGAGCCAGACGGGCCCTTCGAGGAACGAGAAGCCGCCCCGGATCTTCGCCGCCGTGACCGAGGTCGCCGGCAGCGGCGGGCCGTAGCTGGCGCCGGACGGGCAGACGCCGGGCGGGGCCCCGGGTGGCCCGGCCAGCGCGGTCGTGGTGTGAGCGCTCACATGGCCGGCGCGAAGAATCTGCGGGGGCGAGGCGGCGGCGCCCACCGGGACGGCGGTGGGCAGGGCGAGGCAGAGGCTGGCCAGTGCGGCGAGTGTGGGAGTCGGGACCATCGGGGGCTCCGATCGGCGAGGGCCCGCCGCCGATGGCGGGCGCGGGGTGGCGCGGCGACGGATCCGCCGAGTGGCTCCGGTGGTGGCGGACGAGCCCGTCGGGCGCGATGGGGACATCGGGCAGCATAAGTCCTAATCCATCGATCTGCATGATTTCGTTGCCGCCAACTTCCCATGTGGGGCGGGGTGGGTCGCAGTGCTTGAGTTCAGCGAAATGGCCCGGTAACATCGTCACCCTTCAATGGATAGTCGTCGAGGTGGGCAACTCCTGCGCCCCGGCCGTCCGGACTGTCGTGGGTGGAATCGACGTTTCAGGGTTGCTCATCTACCCTCAGGGCACATCCGGTCTCAACTTTCGTGGGCCGGCGTCGGTTTGGCAGCCATGGGTGTCGTGTGTGGTCTCCCCGCCAGTCTGTGAGCGACCATGGCCGTGTGCGGAGGGGTCGAAGCGTTGACCAGCGAGAATGTGGCGCCTCCGGGCGTCGACACCACCCGGCCCAGCATTGCCCGGGTCTACGACTACTACCTAGGCGGCAAGGACAACTTCGCGGTCGACCGGCAGGCCGCCCAGATGGCCATGCAGATCACGCCGGACGGTCCCGAGGCGGGGCTGGCCTGCCGGGCCTTCCTCCGGCGATCGGTCAGATTCCTCGCGGCCGAGGCCGGCATCCGGCAGTTCCTCGACATCGGCTCCGGGCTGCCCACCCAGGGCAACGTGCACGAGATCGCCCACGAGGTGGACCCGAACGCCCGGGTGGTCTATGTGGACAACGACCCGATGGCCCTCGCCCACGGCCGGGCCCTGCTCGCCGACGCCCGCACCACCACCGTGCTCGGGGGTGACGCCCGCCGGCCCGAGGAGCTGCTGGCGCAGCTCACCGAACGCAAGCTGATCGACTTCGACCAGCCGGTCGGCCTGCTGCTCCTGGCGATCCTGCACCACCTCAACGACGAGGACGACCCTGCCGGCGTCGCCCGGCGGCTCGTCGCCGCCCTGCCCTCCGGCAGCTACCTGGCCATCTCCCACTTCCACGATCCGGGCGACGCCCAGCCGGAGGTCTCGGAGCGGGCGCGCGCGGTGGAGAAGGTGTTCAACGCGACCCTCGGCACCGGCCGGTGGCGCACCCGCGAGGAGATCATGGGCTTCTTCGGCGACCTGGAGCTGCTGCCGCCCGGGCTGGTCCCGCTGGCGGAGTGGCACCCGGACGGCGAGGAGGACCCCAAGCAGACCGCCACCTACCACACCATCGTCGGCGGGGTGGCCCGCAAGCCCTGAGGCTCGTCGGGCGGCGGCTCCGCGCCCGAAGTCCGTTCACGATCCCGGCGGATGCCGACAGAGGCCGCCGACCCGCGCCACGAACCGCGGGTCGGCGGCGAGCCGGTGCCCGTCCTGGACGTGCGGCCGCAGGTCGAACCGCCGCCAGATCCGGCCGACCGTCGAGGCGGACAGCCCGCTGTGCGCGGCCATCGACGCCCGGGACCAGCGGGCCGCCCGCTCCGGCTGCGAACCCAGGGTGGCGGCCACCACCTGCTCCACCCGGCCCGGCCCGATCGTCGGGGGCCGGCCGGCGCGCGGTGCGTCGGCGAGGCCCGGCAGCCCGCGCGTCACGAACCGGGACCGCCACTTGCCCACGGTCGGCGGTGACACGCCGAACCGGGCCGCGACCTCCGCGTTGCTGGCCCCGTCGGCGCAGGCCAGCACGATCCGGCAACGCAGCGCGTACGCCTGTGTCGAACGGGCGGCCCGCGCGCCCCGCGCCAGCCGTGCCCGCTCCTCCTCGCTCAGCATCAGCTCGGCCTTCGGCCGGCCCTTTCCCCCATGCGGCCGATGATACATATATGTAAACGAATTTGTGGCGCAGATATCCGGACGTCGCAGGTGGTGGGACGAATCGATGTCCCTTCTGGACAGCGTCAGGCCCCCTCGGTATGGTCCCGACGAGTTCCCAAGCGAGGGACTCGCTCGCTGCTGCAAGGTCGCGGTGGCCCGTGGAATCACATTGACATGGAGACCGCTTCAGTGACTATGACCGATTTGCAACTGAAGATGACATCCATCTGCGCCGACGTGCTGAACCGTTCCACCCTCGGGCCGGACGAGGACCTCGTCGCGCTGGGCATGGACTCGGTCGCGGCGGTGGAGATCGTGACCCGCGTCGAGACGGCCTACGGGGTCGACGTCGTCGACGTCATCTTCGACAACCCCACGGTGAACCGCCTCTGTGACCTGGTGGGGGCGACCGCCAGCAGCGACAGCACACATGCCTAGTCCGCTGGACGAGCCGGATCTCGCGGTCACCACGAACCTGCTCGACCTCGTCCGCGCCGCCGCCGAGCGCCACGGCGACCGCCCGTACCTGGTCCCCGCCGAGCCGGGCGGCCGGGCGGCGAGCTTCGCCGACGTCCTGACCTTCACCCGGGGCTGCGCCGCGCTGCTCGACGAGCACGGGGTGCCACCGGGCGGCCGGGTGGCGGTGGTCATGCACAACTCCTCGCTGACGGCGCTGCTGTTCATCGGCGTCATCGCCGCGCAGCGCGTCCTCGTGCCGCTCAACCCGAAGTCGGGGCCGGGAGAGCTGGACGCGCTGCTCGCGCACTGCGCGCCCGCGCTGGTGCTCGCCCCCACGCCGGTCGCCGCGAAGATCGGCCCGGGGTCCCGCCGGGTCGCCGTGGACGACGCCGCAGCCCTCCTGGCCGACGTGCTGGCGCGCGGCGCGGCGTACCAGGGGGAGCTGACCGCCCCCCGCGACGGCGGGGCGGGCGACGCGGAGATCGTCTACACCTCCGGCTCGACCGGGGTCCCCAAGGGCGTCGTGCTGTCGCACCGCAGCCTGCTCGCCAACTCGCTGGCCATGGTGAAGTGGGCCGACGCGGGCCCCGACGACGTCTTCCTCAACGTCGTCCCGCTGTTCCACGCCGGCGGGCAGGGGTTCCCGACGCTCACCCCGCTGTGGAGCGGCGGCCGGTCGGTCTGCGTGCGCTCCGAGACGGCGCTGGTGCGGTTCTGGCACTACGTCGACCGGCACCGCCCGACCTGGACGCTGGTTGTCAACGCCTACCTGGCCAACCTGGTGGAGCGGCCGGAGCGGCCGGCGACCGGCAGCCTCAAGGGCGTCCTCGCCGGCGGCTCGGCGCTCGGCCCCGAGCTGATCCACCGCTTCGAGGACACCTTCGGCATCGGCGTCCACCAGGTGTACGGCATGACGGAGATGACCTCCCTGACGACGGTGGAGCCGCGCGACCGCCGGCCGGGGGAGCCCCGCAGCGCCGGGCTGCCCGTGCCGTTCGCCCGGGTGCGCGTGGTCGGCCCGGACGGGCGGGACGTCCCGGCGGGCGAGAACGGCGAGGTCCTGCTCAGCGGCCCGAGCATCTTCACCCGCTACGAGGCCGCGCCGGAGCTCACCGCGAAGCGGCTCGACGACGGCTGGGTGCGCAGCGGCGACCTGGGGCACCTCGACGAGCGCGGCGAGCTGTCCATCGTCGACCGGATCGACAGCATGGTCATCGTCAGCGGCGAGAACGTCTACCCCGCCGAGATCGAGAACGCGGTGTCCCACCTGGCGGGCGTCGAGGACGCCGTCGTCGCGGCGCTGCCGCACCCGGTCACGGGCGTGGAGCTGATCCTCGTCTACACGCTGCTGCCCGGCGCCGTCGCCGACGACGACGCCTGGCGCACGACGCTGCTGCGGTTCCTGAGCCCGTTCAAGGTGCCCCGCAGGTTCGTCGCGCTCAAGGAGATCGGCGTCGACGCCTTCCCCCGTACCCCGCTCGGGAAGATCCAGCGGCCGGAAGTGCAGCGGCTGGCCGCCGACAGTCTTTCCCCGACCCGGACCTGATTCGGGCCACCAGAACTCCACGCGATTCGGCGGGAATGCCGTAACGGTGCGGCAGATCCCTTTCTTTCCGGCCGGCACCATTCGGGCTTTAGTCGACAGGAGGTGGTTTGTCATGTCAGTCGAGATTCTCGACGACGAGGAAGTCGTGGTGCGCACCCCCGAAGAGTTCAAGCGCATGCCCCGGGCGTACCAGAAGGCGCTCATCAGCCAGGTCATGATCAATACGGAGGGCGAGCTCTCCGGCGGCGACGACTACACCATGATGTTCATCCCGCTGGCCCCCAACGCCGAGGAGCGCCAGGTGTGCGCCGAGCGGGCGGCGGAGGAGTACGACCACTACAAGATCGGCAAGCGGGTCCTCGCCGAGATCGGCATCGACACGACCTACATGGAGGAGCAGACGATCGAGGAGCGGCGGCTCTTCTCCGACAAGCGCCTGCACCAGTGCACCACGTGGGCCGAGCGCGGGATCTACTCCTACATCGGCGAGGAGAGCGCCCTGCTGATGATCAGGGAGTTCGCCGAGAGCAGCTACAAGCCCTGGGCCGACGCCGTCCGCACGATCATCCTGGACGAGAAGATCCACATCGCGCACGGCGCGCGGGTCTGCCGCAACCTGGCCACCACCGACGAGGGCCGCGAGCAGCTCCAGGCGGGCCTCAACCGCCTGTGGCCGGTGTTCCAGGGCCTCTTCGGCACGCCGGACTCCGAGCGCTCCAAGCGGGCGGTCCGGTTCGGCCTGCGCAGGACGACCAACCGCGAGGCCCTGGAGAAGTGGTTGCAGACGGTCACGCCCCGCATCCACTCCCTCGGGCTCGTCGTACCGGACTGACGGAAGGGACGACCGCGTCATGCCCACCCCTGTCGCCATCAATCCACGCCCGCCCTCCCGCAAGGAGGCCAAGGCCCGGCTCCAGGCGCTGCTCGCCGGCCGCCCCGACCTGGCCGGGCGGCTCGCCGCCGTCCGGGACATGGGCCTGCGGGTCACCGCGTCCGAGGTCCACCTGACCACCACGTGCAACATCCGGTGCAAGGGCTGCTGGTACTTCGAGGGAGGCTTCGACGCGGCCGTCCCCGAGACGTCGGACCCCGTCGTCATCTCCGACTTCGTCGACTCGCTCGTCGCCCGGGGCGTCACCCAGGCGACGCTCATCGGCGGCGAGCCCACGCTGGTGCTCAACCGGGTCGTGCCGTTCGTCGAGCGGCTCCCGTACGTCACGATCTCCACCAACGGGATCCGGCCGCTGCCGCGCGCCGGGTTCGAGGACGTCGCGGTGGCGATCAGCCTGTTCGGCGGCGGCCCGCTCGACGACTCCCTGCGCGGCTACCGCCCGAACGGGTCGGCGTTCACCGGGCTCTTCGAGACCGCCCTCGGGCACTACCGCAACGACCCGCGCGTCATCTTCGTGTACGCGCTGTCCGAGGAGGGCCTGCAGTACGTCGAGCCGACGGTGCGGGCGATCCAGGACAACGGCAACCAGGTCACCTTCAACTTCTACTCCGACCACGGCAGCGACCACGCACTGCGGATCGACAACGAGCAGCGCACCCTCGCCGAGGCGCTGCGGATCAAGGAGAAGTATCCGGAGACCGTGGTCAGCCACCCGTACTTCATCGAGACGCTGATCACCGGGCGCAGCCACTGGGGCGGCCAGTTCGGCTACGACGTCTGCCCGAGCATCAGCGTCGAGCACCCCGACCACGCCGACCGGATCGCCAACGGCAACCCCGTCCTGGACGGCTTCGCCGTCTACGGCGCCGACTACCAGACCCTCCAGTTCTGCTGCACGTCCGGCAACTGCGCCGACTGCCGCGACAGCCAGGGCGTCTACAGCTGGCTCCTGGTCAGCGCCAACCGGTTCCTCGACGACGTCGGCCGGCTGGAGACCTGGCTGGACCTGGCGGAGAGCTACTGGCGTCAGTGGTACTGGGCGCAGCGGCACCACGCCAACTTCGCCCGCCGCGCGCCGCTGGCCGCGTAGCCAACCCATCCGATCGAAGGAGCGCCCCGCATGTCTTCCCCCTCTGCCCCGATCACCGAGTCCGTCGTCGCCGACCGGCTCCGCGTGGAGCTGATCGACCTCGGCGTCGACGAGGAGGCGATCACCCCGGACGCCAAGTTCGACCAGCTCGACATCGACTCGCTGGACGTCGCCGACCTGATGGCCATGGTCGTCAAGGAGTTCAAGGTGGAGATCCCGCGCAGCGAGCTGGCCGACGTCACCATCGGGCAACTCGTCACGCGGATCGTCGCGGGCGCGTCACATTGACCTCCCTGCTCAGCCTGGACAAGCGCCGCTACCTCGTCACCGGCGTCCTCAACAACGAGTCGATCGCCTGGCACGTGGCGGCGGCCCTGCAACGGGAGGGCTGCGAGGTCGTCCTGACCTCGTTCGGTCGGGTGGCCCGCATCACCCGCAAGGTGGCCGACCTGCTGCCGTCCCCGGCCGAGGTGCTCGACCTGGACGTCATGTCCGACGAGAGCGTCGCGTCCCTGGCCGAGCAGATCGAGAGCCGCTGGGGGCAGCTCGACGGCGTGCTGCACAGCATCGCCGCCGCGCCGCCCGACGCGCTGGGCCCGGGCTTCGTCAGCGCGCCGGCCAGCGGCGTGCTCGACGGGTTCCGGGCTTCGGCGTACTCCTTCCAGCAGCTCACCACCGCGCTCGCGCCGCTGCTCGCGCGCGCCCCGGGCGGCGGCGCGGCGGTCGGCCTGACCGTCGACTCCACCCGCGCGCTGCCCGGCTACGGCTGGATGGGGGTCTACAAGTCGGCGCTGGAGGCCGTCGCCCGCTACCTCGCGCTGCACCTCGGGCCGTCCGGCATCCGGGTCAACCTGGTCGCCGCCGGCCCGGTCGAGACCGTGTCGGCGCGCGGGGTGCGCACCTTCGCCGAGCTGGCCGACCAGTACGAGCGGTGGGCCCCGCTGGGCTGGGACCGCGCCGACCCGGCGCGTGTCGTCGGCGCGGTCCTGTTCCTGCTGTCGGACCTGTCCCGGCACACCACGGGGCAGGTGGTGCACGCCGACGGCGGCATGCACGCCGTCTTCGGCGGGGTCGGCGTGTCGCCGGCGACGGGCACCGGCGTGCCCCCCGCCGCGACGGCTCAGGCCGGCGGGACGACGGCGTCGCGCGGCGAGACCGCGACCGGCTGACACACACTGCGGGGAGCGACCGTGCGTCTTGTCATCAAGGGGACCAGCGAACCCCTCGTGGGGGAACTCGACATACCGGCATCGAAATACCATGCCCACCGCGCGCTGATGCTGGCGTCGCTCGCCGACGGGACGAGCCGCATCCACGGCGCCTGCGGCGCCGGCCACGTGCGCCACACCATCGGCGCCCTGCGTGACCTCGGCACGTCGATCACCGTCGACGACGACACGTTCGTGGTGCGGGGCGGCCCCTACCGGCCGGTCCGGCCGGAGGTCTCGGTCGGCAGCTCCGGCACGACGCTCTACTTCCTGACCGGGCTGGCCGCGCTGGCCGGGTCGCCGGTCACCATCACCGGCCAGAAGTACTTCCGGCGGCGGCCCATCGGCCCGCTGCTCGACGCGCTGGCCGGCATCGGCGTGGAGATCGGGTCCACCGGCGGGCTCCTGCCGATCCGGGTCCCGGCCCGTCCACCGACCGGGGGCCGGGTGGAGATCCCGGGCACCCTCTCGCAGTGGATCTCCAGCCTGCTGCTGGTCGGCCCGTTCGCCACGGGCCCGACCGTGGTCGACGTCGTCGGCCCGTTCAACGAGCGCTCCTACGTCGACCTGACCATCGCGATGATGCGACGGTTCGGCCTGCACGTGAGCGTCGGCGCGGACGGGCGGCGGTTCGAGATCGAGCCGGGGCAGCGGGCCACCCCCGCCGAGATCCACCTGCCGCCCGACGTCGGCGCGGCGGCCTTCGGCCTGGCGGCGGCGGCCCTGCACCCGTCCGACGTCCTGTTCCGGGGGCTGGCGGCCGGCCCGTCGGGCGAGGTGGACCACCCCGAGGCCGACCTGCTGGACCACCTGCGCGAGATGGGCCTGCCGCTGCTGCGCGACCCGGCCACCGGCTGGACGCGGGTGCGGCACGACGGGTCGCGGCTGGCCGGCGTACGCGTCGACTGCCGCGCCGTGCCCGACATGCTCCCGGTGCTCAGCGTGCTCGGGGCCCACGCCCGAGGCAGCACCGTCCTGGAGAACGTGGCGCACGTGCGGCTCAAGGAGTCCGACCGGGTGGCCGCGATGCTCCAGCTCAACCGGATGGGCGGGCGGGTGCGGCTGGACGCCGACCGGCTCGTCTGCGACGGCGTGGACCGGCTGCGGGAGGCCGACCTGTCGTCGTTCAACGACCACCGGGTGCTGATGGCCCTGGCCGTGGCCGCGTCCCGGGCCTCCGGCGAGAGCCGGCTCACCTACCCCAACGCCCACCGGATCTCCTACCCGCAGTTCCTCGACCAGATGAACGCGGTCGGCCTGAACATGTCCGTCGACCGGGCACCGGTCGACAGGCCGCCGGCCGACCGGGAGCCGGCCCGGCCGGCGGCGCTGCCGTCCCCGGCCCGGCTGGCCGCCACCGGCCCCGCCGACCTGGTACGCCGGCACGCCCGCGCCCACCCGGGCACCGCCGCCGTGATCGAGGCCGCCTCGCCGGGGCGGCCGGGCGGCGTACTCACCTGGCGGGAGCTGGACCGGCGCGCGGACGCCGCGGCGGCGCTGCTGCTGGAGCTGGGCGTCGGGCCGGGCGACGTGGTCGCCTGGCAGCTGCCCAACTGGCACGAGTTCGTCGTGCTCTCCCTCGCCACCCTGCGCGTCGGCGCGGTCTGCTGCCCGATGATGCCGTTCTTCCGCGAGCGGGAGGTCGACGACCTGCTGCGCCGCTCGCGGGCGCGGGTGTTCGTGGTGCCCGCCGCATTCCGGGGGCGCGACCACGTCGCCGAGACCGCGTCGGTGCTGGCCGCGCCCGGCGCGCCGGCCGTGGCGCACGTCCTCGTCGTCGGCGGCGACGGCCCGCTGCCGCCGGGCCCGGCGTCCCAGGGGCCGGAGCCGGCGGGCCCGGCGTCGCCCGGTCCGGCGCCGGAGGGCGGCCCGGCCGCGCGGTGGCAGCGGTTCGACGCGGCCCTCGCCCGGCAGCGCCCCGACGCGGCGGCCCTTTCCGCCCGCCGGCCCGCCCCGGACGCCCTCGCCCAGCTCATGTTCACCTCGGGCACGTCCGGCCAGCCCAAGGGCGTGCTGCACCGCGCCGACACGCTGACCCGCGCGGCGGCCATGCAGGCCCGCCACCTCGGGCTCACGGCAGCCGACCGGTTGTACGTGCCGTCGCCCCTGGCGCACCAGACCGGCTTCCTCTACGGCATGTGGGTCGGCTTCGTCCTCGGCGCGCCGGTCGTGCTGGAGCCCATCTGGAGCGGCCCCGCCGCCCTGGCCACCCTGCACCGCACCGGCGCGACCTTCGTCCAGGCCGCCACGCCGTTCCTCGCCGACCTGGTGGACGCCGTCGAGACCGGCGGCGGGCCGCCCGAGGCGCTGCGCGTCTTCGTCGCCACCGGCGCGGCGGTGCCCCGCACGCTGGCCGAGCGGGCCACCCGCACCCTGGGGGCGGCGGTGTGCGGCGCGTGGGGCTCCACCGAGTCCTGCCTCGGCACGCTCGCCGCGCCGACCGACGAGCCGGCCCGCGCCTGGGGCACGGACGGCCGCGCGCTGCGCGGCGTGCGGATCCGGGTCACCGGCGACGACGGCAGCGTCCTGCCCGCCGGCACCGAGGGCAACTTCGAGGTCGGCGGCGACTGCCTCTTCGCCGGCTACCTCGACCATCCGGAGTGGACGGCCGCCGCCCTGACGCCGGACGGCTGGTACCGCAGCGGGGACCTGGCGGTCATCGACGAGGCCGGCTTCGTCCGGATCACCGGCCGGGTGCGCGACGTCATCAACCGGGGCGGGGAGAAGATCCCGGTGGCCGAGGTGGAGCAGCTCCTGCACACCCACCCGGCCGTCCGCGACGTGGCGATCGTCGCGATGCCGGACCCGCGCCTCGGCGAGCGGGCCTGCGCCTTCGTCGTGCCGCAGCCGGCACCGGAGGCAACCGGGCCGGCAGAGGCGGCCGGGCCGGGGGGTTCGTCCGAGCCGTTCACCCTCGACGGGATGCGGCGGTTCCTGGACGCGCGCAAGGTCGCCAAGCAGTACTGGCCCGAGCGGCTGGAGACCGTGCCCGAGCTGCCCCGCAACGTGGTCGGCAAGGTGCAGAAGTTCGTGCTGCGAGACCAGCTCAAGCAGATCATCAGCGAGGAGGCCACGTGACCGACGACGACGGCGAGGCGTTCGCGACGCTCGCCCGCGAGGTCGAGGCGTTCGTCCGCGGGCCCGGCGAGGAGTACGCCGAGACCATCGAGCGCACCCGGGCGGTGCCGCCGCAGCTCTGGGACGACCTGCGCGACCGTGGCTACCTGCGGCTGGCCGCCCCGGCCGAGTACGGCGGCGCCGGGCTCTCCTTCACGCAGTACCTGCGGCTGCTCGAACTGTTCTCCATGTCCCACGCGTCGCTGCGGATGATCGTGCACGTCTGCAACGGCGTCTGGCGGGCCATGGACCAGTTCGCCACCGACGAGCAGCGCAAGCGGTTCGTCCTCCCGCAGGTGGCCGGCGACCTGCGGGTGGCGTTCACCCTCACCGAGCCCACCGCCGGCACCGGGGCCGACCTGCGCGCCAGCGTGGTCCGCGACGGCGACACCTATCTCCTCTCCGGCGAGAAGCACCTGATCACCTTCGGGGTGAGCTGCGACTACTGGCTGCTGTTCGCCCGGCTCGCCGGCACCACCGGTAAGGACGGCACCGTCGCGCTCATGGTGGACCGGCACGTCCCAAGCGTCCGGGTCGAGCCGATGGCCGACACCATGGGGGTACGCGGCACCGACCACGCCCACCTGATCTTCGACGGGGCCCCGGTGCCGGTGGCCAACCGGCTCGGCGAGGAGGGCGCGGGCCTCGCGGTCGCCCTCGGCGGCTTCCTCACCCCCAGCCGCATCGGCGTCGCCATGACCTGCGTCGGCCTGGCCCGCCGCGCCCAGGAGCTGGCGGTCGCCCACGCGCGCCGCCGGGTCACCTTCGGCAAGCCGCTGACCGCCCGCCAGGCGATCGCCTTCGCGCTCGCCGAGAACGCCGCCGACATCGAGGCCGCCCGGCAGCTCACCCTGCACGCGGCGCGGCGGTGGGAGGCGGGGGCCGCCGACGCGGACGCGCTGTCCTCGATGGCCAAGCTGGTCGCCGTCGACATGCTGACCCGGGTCACCGACAAGGCGCTGCAGGCGCACGGCGGCATCGGCTACTGGGAGGGCAGCCCCATCGAGCGCGTCTACCGCGACGCCCGCGCCCAGCGGTTCGAGGAAGGCACCAACGAGATCCAGAAGACGGTCATCGCACGAGAGATCCTGGCGGAGCAACGGTGACGAGCTACCACGGCAAGACCGCACTGATCACCGGCAGCTCCCGGGGCATCGGGCGGGCCCTCGCGTTCACCCTGGCCCGGGGCGGCGGCTCGGTCGTCGTCAACTACAAGAAGAACGCGGAGCTGGCCGACCAGGTCCGCAAGGAGATCGAGCAGCTCGGCGGCCGGGCGCTCACCGTGGCCGCCGACGTCGAGCAGCCCGAGGAGATCGACCGGCTGTTCGCCGCCGCCGAGCAGGAGTTCGGCACCCTCGACTACTTCGTCTGCAACGCGGCGGCCAGCTCGTTCAAGAACATCATGGACCTGAAGGTGCACCACCTCGACCGCTCGTACGCGATGAATTTGCGCGCGTTCGTGCTCGGCTGCCAGCACGCGGTGCGGCTGATGCCCGACGGCGGCCGGATCGTGGCCCTGTCCAGCTACGGCAGCATCCGCGCCTACCCCACGTACGCGAACCTCGGCGCGGCCAAGGCCGCGATCGAGGCGTGGGTGCGCTACATGGCCCTGGAGTTCGGCGGGCGCGGCATCAACGTCAACGCGGTCAACGGCGGCATCATCGACACGGAGTCGTCGCAGTACTTCTACGACGTGCCCGGGATGGCCCCGCTGTCCACGGTGCTGCCCAAGATCCCCAAGGGTCGGATGGGCACCGCGCAGGAGATCGCCGACGTCGTCGCGTTTCTGCTCTCCCCGGCGGCCGAGTACATCACCGGGCAGACCATCGTCGCCGACGGCGGCCTGTCGATCGTCTCGCCGCCGTTCGTCCAGGACCTGACCGCCCCCCTGACATGACGTCCGGCCTGGAGCACGTGCTGCGCCCCGGCCGGATCGGCCGGCTGGCGCTGCCGCACCGCGTCGTCACCGGAGCCATGCACCTGGGCTGGGAGGCCCGCGACGACGGCGGGGCGGCGCTGGCGGCGTTCTACGTCGAGCGGGCCCGGGGCGGGGCCGGGCTGATGGTCACCGGCGGCGCGGCCGTCAGCCCGGAGGGCGCCGGGGGGCCGGGCTACGGCGTGCTCGACGACGCCCGCTTCCGCGCCCGGCTGCGGCGCGTCGCCGCCGAGGTGCGCGCGGCCGGAGGGCTGCTCGCGCTGCAGTTGTTCCACGCCGGCCGGTACGCCCGGCCGGCGGCGGGCGGCCCCCACCCGGTCGCCCCGTCCGCCGTCTACAGCGCGTTCTCCCGGCACACCCCGACCGCGCTCGACGCCGCCGGCATCGCCCACACGGTCGCGGACTTCGCCCGGGGGGCCGCCCACGCCCGCGACCTCGGCTTCGCCGCCGTGGAGATCATGGGCTCCGAGGGCTACCTGCTCGACCAGTTCCTCTCCCCGCTGACCAACCTTCGCGACGACGAGTGGGGCGGCGACCCGCGGCGGCGGTCCCGCTTCCCGGTGGAGGTGGTCCGGGCGGTGCGCGCGGCCGTCGGCACCGACTTTCCGGTCATCATGCGGATGACCGGTGACGACCTGATGGCCGGCGGCACGACCCGCGACGACGTCCTGGCGTACGCTCGCGCGCTCGCCGCTGCCGGTGCGGACGCCCTCAACGTCGGGGTCGGCTGGCACGAGTCCCCGGTCCCCACCGTGCAGGCCGTGGTCCCGCCGGGGCACTGGGTGCCGGTGGCGGCGGCGGTCAAGCAGGCCGTCGGCGCGTTGCCCGTGCTGGCCAGCAACCGGATCAACCGGCTGTCGCAGGCCGAGGCCGTCCTCGCCGGCACGCCGTTGGACCTGGTGTCGATGGCGCGGCCGTTCCTCGCCGACCCGGCGCTGGTCGCCAACGCCCGTGCCGGCCGGCCGGTGAACGTCTGCGTGGCCTGCAACCAGTCCTGCATCGACCGGTCGCTGGCCGACGAGCCGGTGTCCTGCATGGTCAACCCCCGGGTCGGGCGCGAGCACGAGCCGGCGGCGACGCCCGCCGCGTCGCCCCGCCGGGTCGCCGTCGTCGGGGCCGGACCGGCGGGCCTCAGGGCCGCCCGCGAGCTTGCGCTGGCCGGGCACCGGGTCACCGTGTACGAGGCCGCCGACGAGCCCGGCGGCCAGTTCCGGCTGGCGGGCCGGGTGCCCGGCAAGGCCGACTACCTCGCCGCGATCGGCTTCCTCGTCGCCGAGCTGGCCCGGCTCGACGTCGAGCTGCGCACCGGCCGTCGGATGACCGCCGCCGACCGGGACCTGCTCGGCGGCTACGACGGGGTGGTCGTCGCCACCGGCGTGCTGCCCCGGCCGGTGCCGATCCCCGGCGTCGAGCTGCCGCACGTGCTCGACTATCCGGCCGCCTTCGCCGACGGGGCGCTGGCCGAACGCGTCGTCGTGATCGGCGGCGGCGGCGTCGCCGTGGACGTGGCGCACCTGGCCAGCCACCCGGCCGGGCCGGCACGGCGGGTCACGGTGCTGCACCGGGGCCGCCGGCTCGGCCCCCGGCTGGGGCGCTCGACGCGGTGGGCGGTGCTCGCCGAGCTGCGCCGGCAGCGGGTCGACGTCGTGCCCGGCGTCCGCGACCTGCGGATCAGCCCGGCCGGGGTGCACTTCGCCGACGCCGAGGGGCAGCCGCGCACCGTACCCGCCGACACCGTGGTGATCGCCGCCGGGCAGGTGCCCGACGACGGCCTCGTGGCGACGGTGCGCGCGGCCGGCGTCTGGCACCACGTCGTCGGCGGCGCGCGGGACACCGCCGGGCTGGACGCGGTGCGGGCCTTCGCCGAGGGCACGGCGGCGGCGGAGGCGTTCCGGCGCGCGCAGGACCGCGCCGACCAACTCGCGGGGATCGAGGAACGGGTATGACCGTCGACGGGCAGGAACGCATTACCGCGCTCGGCGTGCTGCGGCGCACCGCCGTGGACCGGTGGCGCATCGTGCGGCTGCTGCCGCGCGCGGGCTGGGCGGCGGTGACCGCCGCCGTCGTCAACAACGTGCTGCTGGCCGCCGCGCCGGTGCTGTTCATCGTGATGACGAGCCTGCTCGTCGGGCGGCTGCCCGCCGCCGTCCGCGACGGCGTGGACTCGCCGGCGTTCGGGCGGCTGGTGACCGCGTTCGTCGTCGCCGCCGCCGCGCTCAGCGCGCAGCAGCTGCTGGCCCAGCTCCAGCTCACCACCGGGCTGCTGGTCCAGCGCCGCGTCGACGGGTGGGTCGCCGACGAGCTGATGGCCGCCGCGCTGAGCAGCCCGGGCATGGAACCGCTGGACGACCGGGCGCTGACCGACCGGCTCAGCGAGGCGTCCCGCGAGGTGGAGCAGGGATTCCAGAGCCCCGGGGCCGCCTGCGCCGGGATGCTGGCGCTGCTCGCCCGCTACGGCCAGCTCACCGGGTACGCGGTGGTCGTCGGCGTCGTGTTCTCCTGGTTCGCGGGCGTGGGCCTGCTCGCCGCCGTCCTGGCGTTCCGCCACGGGCAGCGCGGTGGCCTGCGCAAGTACGCGGCGATCTACGGCACGATCGTGGCCCAGGTGCGCCGACTGACATACTTCCGCTCCGTCGCCACGGGCAAGCCGGCCGCCAAGGAGATCCGCGTCTTCGGTCTCCTGCCGTGGCTGCGCGAGCAGTACGCGGCGGCGTACCTGGACTGGATGCGCCCGGTCTGGGCCGAGCGCCGCCGCGTCTACCTGCGGCCCTACTTCGGCTACACGGCCCTCGGGCTGGTGGTGCTCGTCGCGGTCCTCGCCGCGCTGGGCCTGGCCGGCGGGCAGCGGGAGGTCGACCTCACCCGGCTGGCGCTGGTTATCCAGGCCGTCCTGGCGGCGATCCAGCTCGGTGAGTTCTATCCCGAGGCCGACGTGCAGACCCAGTTCGGCATGAACGCCTACCGGGCGGTCGACGAGTTCCGCGCCGGCATGCGGGCCCGATCAGCCCCGGACCAGGCCCCCGCCCAAGCCCCCGCCCTTGTTCCCGGGCCCGCATCGGCACCCCCGCCGGTGCCCGCGCCGCGCCCCGCCGGGGAGCCGGGCGCGCCGCCCGCCGCCGTGCCGATCCGGTTCGAGGCGGTGTCCTACCGCTACCCGCACCGGTCCGCGCCCGTGTTCACCGATCTCGACCTCACCCTGCCCCCGGGCAGGTGCACCGCGATCGTGGGGCTCAACGGCGCCGGCAAGACCACCCTGGTCAAGCTGCTCGCCCGGCTGGCGACCCCGACCTCGGGCCGGATCACCGCGGGCGGGCAGCCCGTTGACGCCCTGCCCGTGGCACGCTGGCGCGGCAACCTCGCCGTGATCTTCCAGGACTACCTGCGGTACGAGGCCAGCGCCGCCGACAACATCGCGCTCGGTGCCGCCGGGCACGCCGGTGACCTCGCCGGCATCCGGGCGGCGGCCGAGGCGGCGGGCATCCTGGGCACGCTCGACGCGCTGCCGCAGGGGCTGGACACCCCGCTGTCCGGGCAGCTGCGCGGCGGGGTGGACCTCTCCGGCGGCCAGTGGCAGCGGCTCGCCATCGCCCGGGCGCTGTTCGCCGTCCGCCACGGCGCGTCGGTGCTCGTCCTCGACGAGCCGACGGCCAGCCTGGACGTCCGCGCCGAGGCGCGGTTCTTCGACGAGATCATCGCCGCCACGGCGGGCGTCACCACGGTCCTCATCTCGCACCGGTTCGCCACCGTGCGCCGCGCCGACCACATCGTCGTGCTGGCCGAGGGGCGCGTCGTCGAGCAGGGCTCGCACGACGAACTGTTGCGCCACGGCGGCCGGTACGCCCGGCTGTTCGAGTTGCAGGCGGCCCGGTTCCTCGACGCCCGCCCGGACGACGACCCGGACCACCCGGACGGCGACGGCCCGGACGGCCGGGACGGCGACGACCCGGGCGGCCCGGAGGGCGACGGCGCGCCGGTGGAGATCGGACAGGAACGGAGCCTCGGATGAGTCGCGGACTGCTGTCGGCCGCCTGGTCGCTGTGGCGGACCTCGCTGCGGCAGGACCGGCGCAAGGCCGTCACGGCGCTGGTGCTCGTCGTCGCCGGCGCGGCGGCGTGGCCCCTGGTGGCGATCATGCTGCGCGTCCTGTTCGAGGCCGCGAACGCCGGGCGGCCGGTCGCCGCGAGCCTCGCCGGGGTCGCCGTGGCGGTGCTGCTGATCGCCGGCCTCACCCTCGGCCACTTCGCGCACATCGCCTACTTCGAGCTGTCGGAGCTGGACGTCCTGCACCTGCACCAGGAGCTGATGGACGCCACCAACGGCTCGGCCGGGATGGCCCACTTCGAGCAGCCCGAGTTCGCCGACAAGGTCAGGATCCTGGAGGAGGACGTCGAGCAGCTCCGCGTCGGCCTCCAGGCCGTGCTGACCGGCGTCGGCCTGGCCGTGTCCATGACGCTGACGACGGCGGTGCTCGCCTCGCTGCACCCGCTGCTGCTGTTGCTGCCGCTGGTCGCCGTGCCGCCGCTGCTGGCCGGCCGGCGGGCGGAGCGGATGGTGGACCGGTCTCGGGAGGCCAGCGCCGAGTCCACCCGCCGGGCCCTGGGCCTGTTCCGCCTAGCCACCCACGCCGCGTCCGGCAAGGAGCTGCGGGTCTTCGGCCTGGAACAGGAGGCACGCCGCCGGCACGGCGCGTTCTGGCAGGACGCCACCCGGCGGCTGTGGCGCACGCAGGCCGTGGCGAGCCTCGTCCGCATGCTCGGGCAGTTGGCGTTCGCGGGCGGCTACATCGCCGCCGTGCTCCTGATCCTGCGCGACGCCGTCGCCGGCCGCCGGGGCGTGGGCGACGTCATCCTGGTCATCACCATCGCGGCGCAGGTCAACCAGCAGGTGGCCGCCGCGGTCGGTGTCCTCCAGGACCTCCAGCGGCTGCGCAGCGTCTACCAGCGGCTCGACGAGGTCCACGAACTGGTCCGGGCCGGGGAGCGCGCCGACCGGGACGAGGCCCGCCCCGCCGGTTCCGCTGACCCGCCCGGCCTCACTGACCCGCCCGGCCCCACTGACCCGCCCGGCCCCGCCGGCTCACCCGCCCCGCCGGCCGGGTCGCCGCCGGAGCGGCTGCGCGACGGCATCCGGCTCGTCGGCGTCGAGCTGCGCTACCCCGGCGGGGAACAGCCGGTGCTCGCCAACCTCGACCTGCACCTGCCGGCGGGCGCGACCGTGGCGATCGTCGGCGACAACGGCGCCGGCAAGACCACCCTCGTCAAGCTCGTCTGCGGGCTGCTGCGCCCGACCGCCGGCCGGGTCCTCGTCGACGGCGTCGACCTGGCCGACCTGCCGCTGCCCGGGTGGCGGGCCCGGATCGCGGCCGGCTTCCAGGACTTCGTCCGCCTCGAACTGCCGGCCCGGCGGACCATCGGCGTCGGCGACCTGCCCCGGCTCGACGACGAGCCGGCGGTGCGTGCCGCGCTGGAGCGCGCCGGCGCCGGCGACCTCGTCGGGCAACTCGAAGCCGGCCTCGACACCCAGCTCGGCCGCGAGTACGCCGACGGGGCCGAACTCTCCGGCGGCCAGTGGCAGAAGCTCGCCCTCGGCCGGGCGTTCATGCGCGACGACCCCCTGCTGGTCGTCCTCGACGAGCCCGCCGCCGCCCTCGACGCCGAGGCCGAACACGCGATGTTCGAGCGGTACCGGCTCCAGGCCGCCCGGGTCGCCGCCGCCACCGGCGCCGTCAGCGTGTTCGTGTCGCACCGCTTCTCCACCGTCCAGTTGGCCGACCTGATCGTGGTGCTCGCCGACGGCCGGGTCGCCGAGCTGGGCGGCCACGCCGACCTGATCGCCGCCGACGGCCTCTACGCGGAGATGTTCGAGCTGCAGGCGAGGGCGTACCGGTGACCGGGGTGGACGCCGACGTCCGGCCCACCAGCCACAGCGAAGTCCGGAGGACCCGTCAGTGACCAGCGCAACGCACACCGCAGAGTTCGACCCCTTCTCACCGAGCGCCATGGACAACCCCTACCCCGCGTACGCGGAGCTGCTGCGCCACGAGGAGCCGCTGTACCTGGCCGACCGCGACATGTGGCTGGTCATCCGGTACGACCACGTCCGCGCGGCGGCGAAGGACCACGGCGGCCTCTCCTCGGCCGAGGGGATCGCCTACCACCGGTCCACGCTGCCCGTGCTGTTCGGGCTCGACCAGCCCGACCACACCCGGATGCGCGGGCTGATCCGGCACGACTTCTCGCCCCGTGGCGTGCAGTTCTGGCGGCCGTTCATCGAGCAGGTCTGCGGCGAGCTGCTCGACGAGGCCGTCGCCACCGGCGACATCGACCTCGTCCAGCAGGCGATCATCCTGCTGCCCGTCAAGGTCGTCACCACGATCGTCGGGGTGCCCAGCGACAACCTCGCCAAGCTGAAGCTGACCGCCGGGGTGCTGGAGAGCTTCATCGCCAACGCGAAGGTCGGCGAGGACGCCCCGGACGACCCCGACGAGAACGCGCTGCGGCTGCGGGCCGCCAAGTCCGCGCTCTCCTCCGTCGCCGGCCTGTCCACCTTCCTCGGTGGGCTGCTGGAGGAGCGCCGGGCGCAGCCGCCCCGCAGCGACGTGGTGTCGAAGCTGTTCGCCGCCGCCGAGAAGGGCGGGGTGACCGAGAACGAGATCCTCTGGCTCTGCCTCACCCTGCTCGTCGGCGGCCAGGAGACCATGACGCACTTCCTGGGCAACATGCTGGACGCCCTGCTCAACCACCCCGACCAGTTCCGCCTGGTGCGCAGCCGGCCCGACCTGATCCCGGCGACGATCGAGGAGACGGCCCGCTTCTACCCGCCCGTGCAGAACGTCTTCCGCACCGCGACGACCGACGTCGTCGTCGGCAACACCACCATCCCGAGGGACGCCCGGGTCGAGCTGTCGTTCGCGGCGGCCAACCGCGACCCGCGCAAGTTCCCCGACCCCAACGCCTACCGGATCGACCGCCGCACCGACGGGCACCTGGGCTTCGGGGCGGGCATCCACACCTGCGTCGGCATGCACCTGGCCCGCCTCCAGGCGGCGACGTTCCTGCGCCTGCTCATCGAACGCACCGACGACATCGAGCTGATCGGCGAGCTGGTCAAGATCCCCAGCCCGGCGTTCCGGGGGCTCGACCACCTGCCGCTGCGCCTCACCCCGAAGGGCGGTCGCCCGGCCGCCGGGCCGGTGAACGGGGGGCACCGTGCGTGACGCGACCACCGGCGGCCCGCCGGACCCGGCCGTGCGCGACCTGCCGTTCGCCGTCGGCGAGGCCGCGTCCGGGCCGCTGACCTGGGCGCAGAGCGTGATGTGGGACGCGATGCAGTGGTTCGGCAAGGAGGCGAACCAGTTCAACATCGGCCAGCCCCTCGTGCTCGCCGAACCCGTCGGGCAGGCCCGGCTGCTCGCGGCCCTGCGGGGCCTGGTCGAGGCGCACCAGACGCTGCGGACCCGGTACGTGGCCCGGTCGGGCCAGCCCCGCCAGGAGGTCCACGCCTCGGGGGCGTACGACGTCGTGGTGGCCGACGGGCACGACGACCCGGCGCGCGTCGCGGAGGAGCTGGCCGGGCGGTTGGCGGAGACCGCGTTCGACCACGAGGCCGAGTGGCCGCTGCGGGTCGGCTGCGTCGTCGACGGGGACGGCCGGGTCACCGCCGTGGCGCTCGTCGGGTCGCACCTGGCGTTCGACGGCTGGGCGTTCCACACGATCGTCGACCTCCTGCTCGCCGGGCTCACCGGCGAGCCGGACCAGCCGGAGCAGCCGGAGCAGGCGTCGCCGCCGGCCGCCGTGCCGCAGCCGGCGTCGCCCGTCAGTGCGCAGCCGTCGGCCGGTGAGGGCGTGCCGCAGGCGCTGGAGCAGGCCGCCTTCGAGGGCTCACCCGCCGGCCAGCAGCAGAGCCGGCTCGGGCTGCGGCACTGGGAACAGGGCCTGTCCGCCGCGCCTGCGTCGATGTTCGACCTGCCGCGCGCGGCCACCGGCGACCAACCCATCGAGCGGCACCTGCTCGACTCGGCGGCGGTCGCCGCGGCGGCGGCCACCCTCGCGGCGCGCACCCGCACGTCGTTCTCGACCGTGCTGCTCTGCCTCACCACGCTCGTCCTGACCGCCTACAACGGCCACGACACCGCCGTGTTCAAGCTGATCACGGGCAACCGGCTCGACCGGCGCAGCCGCGACCTGATCGCGCTGAACACCCTGGACGCGCTGCTGGCGTTCACCGTCCCGCGCGACGTGGACCTGCTCACCGCCATCCGGCAGACGCACCGGCCCGCGTTCGACGCGTACCGCCGGGCGCAGTGCGACCCGCGCGCCGTCCGGACGGTGGTCGAGGAGGTGGGCCGGCGGCGGGGCGTGTCGTTCGACCTGTCCACCTACTTCAACAACGGGCACCGGGGCAACGACTGGGCCGTCACCGGCCCGGAACCGGGGCCGGACCGGCTCGCCGAGCTGCGCGCCGGGTCCCGCTACACGCGGCTGGACCCCCTGCCCCGCAGCGACATGAAGTTCATGGTCGCCGCCAGCAACGCCGGGGAGGGGATCTGCCGCCTCGGCCTGCTGGTGGACACGACGTACCTGCCGGGCGGGCTCGGCGAGACCATCGTGCGGGGCATCGAGACGCTGCTGTGCGACGCGGTCGCCGACGAGATCGGCGTCGCCGAGATCCCCGGCCGGATCGGCCTCACCCCCGCCGTCCGGGGGGCGGACTGGGTGCGTACCCCCGCCGGCTGGGTGCGCCCCGCCGACGTGGCGGAGCTGGTCCGCGAGGCGGCCGGGGGCGTCGAGGTCGCCGTCCTCGCCGCCGGGCCCGCGCCGGGCACCGGGCTGACGGCGTACGTCGCCGACGCCTCGGCCGTACCGGAGGAGTTGCACCGGCGCGTGCTCGACCTGCTGCCGGGCCGCACGGGCGTGGCCGCCCCCGACGGGTACGTCGCCTGCGTGGCGGCCCCGCCCGCCGGGGTCGGGCCCGACGCCTGGCGGGGCGTGCCCGTCGCGGCGCGCGGCCCGGGGCGGCCGGCATGACCGGCGGGCTCTCCGGGACGACCAGCGCGGCGGCCGGCATGCGCGGCGGAGCGGTCGGCGGGAGCGGCGACCGCCGCACGGACGCCTGCCGCGCGGTCACGGCGATTGATAGTCTGCGGTGGGTCGTTCGATGCCTGAGAAGTGGGGCCGTGGCGGGATGGTAGGGGGCGACGTCGTCATCACCGGCATCGGCGCCGTCACGCCGCTCGGCCTCGACCGGGAGAGCACCTGGCACGGCCTGCTGGCCGGCAAGTCCGGCGTCGGCGCGATCACCGCGTTCGACGCCGCCGACCTGCCCACCCGCATCGCCGCCGAGGTGCGGGGCTTCGACCCGGCGGCGCACTTCACCCCGAAGCGGGCCCGCCGGATGGCGCGGTTCAGCCAGTTCGCGGTCGTCGCCGCGCGGGAGGCGGTCGCCGACGCGCGCCTGACCGTCGACCCCGACCACGCCGACCGGGTGGGCGTGGTGGTCAACGCGGCCGTCGCCGGCTTCGACACCGTCGAGGCGGCCACCCGGGGGCTCCTCGCGCCCGTGCCGTCCGCGCCCAGCGCCCAGTTCGTGCCGTCCTCCCTGACCAACATGCCGGCCTGCGAGATCGCCATCGACCTGGGCGCGCACGGGCCGGTCAACGCCAGCGCCCTGGCCTGCGCCAGCGGCGCGTACGCGCTGCTCGACGCCCGCCGCCTGATCCTCAGCGGCGAGGCGGACGTGGTCGTCTGCGGCGGCACCGACGCGGCGATCACCCCGGCCATGTTCGCCGGCCTGGTGAGCATGGGCGCGATGTCCGAGCGCAACGCCGACCCGGCGGGCGCCAGCCGGCCGTTCTCCGCCGACCGCGACGGCTTCGTCTTCGGCGAGGGCGCGGTGGTGCTGGTCCTGGAGTCGGCCGAGCACGCCCGCCGCCGGGGGGCCACCCCCTACGCCACCCTCGCCGGTGGCGCGCTGACCAGCGACGCGTTCCACGTGAGCGCCCCCGCCCCGGGCGGCGTGCACGCCGCCGCCGCGATCCGGCAGGCCGTGGCCCGCTCCGGGCTGCGCCCCGACGACGTCGACTACATCTGCGCCCACGGCACCTCGACGAAGGCCAACGACCGCACGGAGACCGTCGCGATCCGCGCCGCGCTCGGCGACGCCGCCGACCGGGTGGCGGTCAGCGCGCCCAAGTCGATGCTCGGCCACCTGATCGGCGCGGCCGGGGCGCTCGGCGCGATGGTGTGCGCCATGGCGATCCGCGAGCAGGTCGTGCCGCCCACGATCAACCTGCACGAGCCGGACCCGGAGTGCGACCTGGACTACGTGCCGCACCAGGCCAGGGAGATGCCGGTGCGGGCCGCGCTCACCAACGCCTTCGGCTTCGGCGGGCAGAACTGCGTCGCCGTCTTCACCGAGCCACCGTCCCGAGGAGAGCCCAGATGACCGCCGAGTTCCGGTTGAGGCGAACCGACCACCCGACTCCCCAGCAGCAGCGGGAGGAGATCCTCGCCGATCCCGGGTTCGGCCGGCACTTCACCGACCACATGGTCACCGTGACGTGGACGCCGGACGCGGGCTGGCACGACCACCAGGTCACCGCGCTGGCCCCGTTCACCCTGCACCCCGGGGCGGCCGTCCTGCACTACGCCCAGGAGATCCTCGAAGGGCTCAAGGCGTTCCGCCGCGCCGACGGCAGCATCTGGCTGTTCCGGCCCGGCCTCAACGCGCGCCGGTTCGCCGCGTCCGCCGACCGGCTGGTCCTGCCCGAGCTGGACGAGGAGACCTTCGTCGAGTCCGTCGCCGCGCTGGTCCGCGCCGACGAGGCGTGGGTGCCGCCGTACGGCGGGGAGCAGAGCCTCTACCTGCGCCCGTTCATGTTCGCCGCGGAGGCGTTCCTCGGCGTGCGGCCGGCGCAGCAGGTCACCTACTGCGTGATCGCCTGCCCGGCCGGGTCGTACTTCCCGAACGGGGTCACCGGCGTGACCCTGTGGATCTCCACGAAGTACAGCCGGGCGTCGATCGGCGGCACCGGCGCGGCCAAGTGCGGCGGCAACTACGCCGCGAGCCTCGCCCCGCAGCGC
Organism: Micromonospora haikouensis; assembly: GCF_900091595.1. GTDB lineage: Bacteria > Actinomycetota > Actinomycetes > Mycobacteriales > Micromonosporaceae > Micromonospora > Micromonospora haikouensis. Next base: position 32,557 of record NZ_FMCW01000038.1, on the reverse strand, counting down.
GAGGCGCTGGGGCACGGCTGCGAGCAGGTGCTCTACCTGGGCGGCGAGCAGCGGCGCGACATCGACGAGTCCGGCACCATGAACGTCTTCTTCGTGACCCGCGACCAGCAGCTCGTCACCCCGAGCCTCGGCACCATCCTCGACGGGGTGACCCGCGACAGCGTGCTGGCGCTCGCCGCCGAGCACGGCCTCGACCCGGTGCAGCGGTCGATCGGCATGGACGAGATCCGCGACGGGCTCGCCGACGGCACGGTCACGGAGGCGTTCGCGGCCGGCACCGCCGCCGTGATCACCCCGATCATCGGGTTCAAGAGCGAGGAGTTCTCCGCCCCGGTCGGCGACGGCACCCCCGGCAAGTACACCCGCCAGTTCCGCACCCACCTGCTGGACATCCAGTACGGCCGGGCCGAGGACACCCACGGCTGGATGCACCGGGTCCTGTAGTGGGCGCACCCATCGCGGTGGTCGGGATGGCCGTCCGCGCGCCGGGCGGCATCGCCGACCTCGACGCGTACTGGTCGGCCATCCTGCACGCCCGCGACCTCACCGGCGACCTGCCGGCCGACCGGCGCGACGCGTTCGGCGCGGCGTGGGACGGCATGGTCACCCGGGGCGGATACCTCGACGCGGCGTTCGACTTCGACCCGAAGTTCTTCGGCATCGCGCCGAAGGAGGCCCGGGTGCTCGACCCGCAGCACCGGCTGCTGCTGGAGGTCGCCTGGGAGGCGTTCGAGCACGCGGCGATCCCCGTCGCCGCCGTCGCCGCGTCCACCGGCGTGTTCGTCGGCATCACCGGCCGGGACTACTGGCAGTGGCTCTCCGGCGACCCCAACTCGTACTGGACCATCGGCAACGGCCACGCGTTCGCCGCCGGCCGGGTCGCGTACACCCTCGGGTTGGGGGGTCCGGTGTTCGCGCTGGACACGGCCTGCTCGTCGTCGCTGGTGTCCGTGCACACCGCGTGCCGGGCGCTGGCCGCCGGCGACTGCGACGTCGCCCTCGCGGGCGGCGTCAACCTGGTCCTCGCCCCGGGCACCACCCGGGCGGTGGCGCAGACCGGCGCGCTGTCGCCGCAGGGCCGCTCCCGCCCGTTCGACGCCGATGCGAACGGGTTCGTCCGGGGCGAGGGCTGCGGCCTGCTGGTGCTCAAGCGGCTCGCCGACGCCCGCCGGGACCACGACCGCGTCCTCGCGGTGATCGGCGGCACCGGCATCAACCACGACGGGCGTACGGCGACGTTCACGACGCCGAACGTGTCGGCCCAGGCGGGGCTCATCGACACCGTCCTCGCGGCGGCCGGCGTGTCCGCGCGGGACGTCGGCTACCACGAGGCGCACGGCACCGGCACCCCGCTGGGCGACCCGTCCGAGCTGGAGGCGGTCGTGGCCGCGCTCGGCCGCCGCGACGGCCGCCCGCTGTACGTGGGCTCGGTGAAGGGCAACGTCGGCCACACCGAGTCGGCCGCCGGGGTGCTCGGGCTGGTGAAGGCCGTGCTGTGCCTGCACCACCGCACGATCGCCCCGCAGGCCAACTACCGGGCGCTCAACCCGCGCGTCGACCTCGCGGGCACCGGCATCGAGATCGCGGCGGCGGCGGTGCCCTGGGACGACCGGCTGGGCCCGTGCGCGTCGACGAGCTCGTACGGGATGAGCGGCACCAACGCCTTCGCGGTGCTGTCCCCGGCACCGCCGCCCGAGCCGGCCGCAGCGGTGCCCGCCCCGCGCGGCTTCCCCGTGTCGGCCGCCGCCCCGGGCGCGCTCGCCGAGCTGGCCGGCCGGTACGCGGCGCACCTGGCCGCCGTGCCCGACGCGGACTACCCGGCGTTCGTGTCGACCGCCACCGGCGGCCGCACCCGGCTCAAGCACGCGGTGTGGGTCGAGGCGGCCGAGCCGGCCGGCGCGGCGGCGGCGCTGGCGGCCCTGGCCGCAGGCGAGGCGCACCCGGCCGTGCGGGCGCTCGGCGCGGACGAGCCGGTGCCGGCCCCGCCCGGCCGGGCGGTCGTCTCGCTGCCCGGCTACCCGTGGCAGCGCGGCACCTACCTCTCCGCCCCGGCCTGAGCCCTCTCCGCCCCGGCCTGGGCGGCGAGCGTGGCCGCGCGGGCGGCCCGCGACGGCAGCGCGAAGTGCAGCGTGGCCATGGCGACCAGGCGGCCACGGTGGTCCGTGGCCCGCGCGTCCACGACCGCCGAGCGGCTGGCGATGTTGACCACCTCGGCGGCGACCCGCAGCACGCCGGGCTCGGCCGGCTCCAGGAAGCTGATGCTGCTGTTGGCCAGCGCCATCGCGGGCGCCGGCCCGACCAGCACGTTCACCGCGACGAAGCCGGCCAGGTCGATCGCCCAGAACATGGCCGGCCCGGACAGCGCCCCGTCGATGCGGCGTTCGAGCCCGTCGGGGCCGGCGGCGCAGACCACCCGGCCGCCGTCGATCGCCTCCACCCGGAGCCGGTCGGTGCCGGACAGGATCTCGGCGAGCCACGCCCGCGCCTCGTCGATCGCCATCACCGGTTGCCACGCCATGGCCACACTATAAGTCGCGATCGATCTTTTCCGGTCGTCTCGTACGGTGGGGCGATGGGGGAGAGAACGGTCCTGATCGTCGGCTACGAGGGCGCGGAGCTGATCGACATCGCCTGCGTCAGCTCCAGCCTGGACATCGCCAACCGCATCGGCGCGGACCCGCCGTACCGGATCGTGCTGGCCACGCCCGGCGGGCAGCCCATCACCTGCGACTCCGGCCTGCGACTCTGCGCCCAGGAGACGCTGGAGCGGTGCACGGGCCCCGTCGACACGCTGGTCGTCTCCGGCGGCCTGGGCCACACGCGGGCCGCCGCCAACCCGCTGGTGACCGGCCACGTGCGCCGGCTGGCGGCGCTGGCCCGCCGGGTCGCGTCGGTGTGCACCGGGGCGACCGTGCTCGCCGAGGCCGGCCTGCTCGCCAACCGCCGGGCCACCAGCCACTGGATGTACGCCGACCAGCTCGCCCGCAGCTATCCCGACGTCACCGTCGACCCGGAGCCGATCTACATCCGCGACGGCAACGTCGCCACCTCCGGCGGCGTCACCAGCGCCCTCGACCTCACCCTCGCCTTCGTCGAGGAGGACCACGGCATGGCCCTGGCGCGGGGTGTCGCGCTGGGCGTGGTCACCTACCTGCAACGCCCCGGCGCCCAGGCGCAACTGAGCATGTTCCTGGCCCGCTGCTCGACCGACGACCTCGTGGTGCGCCGGGCCCGCAGCCACATCGCCACCCACCTGGCCGACGACCTCGGCACCGCCGCCCTGGCCCGGCTCGCCGGGGTCAGCGAGCGGCAGCTCTCCCGGCTCTTCCACGCCCACGCCGGGTCGACCCCCGCCCAGTACGTGCGGCGGGCGCGCACCGAGGCCGCCGCGCACCTGCTGACGTCGACCGCGCTGCCGCTCGCGGCGGTGGCCCAACGGTGCGGCTTCGGCTCCACCGAGTCGCTGCGCCAGGCGTTCCTCACCCACTACGCGGTGACCCCGTCGCGTTTCCGGGCCGAGCGCCGCAGGACCGTCGACGCCCCGTGACCCCGTCGGGCGGGACCGGGGTTGGGCACCGGCCCTCGGTTTCTGTAACTATCCGTGGGGTGACGTTCACGGATGGGGTCGGCGTCTCGGTGGCGTCGGGATGAACGGCCGGCTGGGGGCCCTGCTGCGGCGACACCGCACGGACGCCGGCCTGACCCAGGAGGAGCTGGCCGACCTCGCGGGCGTCGCCGTGCGTACGGTGCGGAACCTGGAGCTCGGCCGCGTGGCCCGGCCGCAGCGCCGCACCGTGCAGGAACTGGCCGACCGCCTCAGCCTCTCCGAGCCGGACCGGTCCCGGTTGCTCACCGCGGCCCGTGGGGGCGGGTGGGACGACGGGGCGGGCTCCCTCCCCGGTGACCTGGCCGACTTCGCCGGCCGGGCCGGGGAACTGCGCCGGCTGGCCGGCGCGGCCGAGGCGGCCGGACGGTCCGGCGTCAGCCGGGTCGTGGTCGTCAGCGGCGCGCCCGGGGTCGGCAAGTCCAGCCTGGTGGTGCACGCCGCACACGAGCTGGCGCGCCGCTTCCCGGGCGGCCCCCTGCACGTGGACCTGCGGGGCCTGGACGACGAGCCGACGACCCCGGCGCAGGCCCTCGACCAACTGCTGACCGCCCTCGGCGTGACGGCCCCACCGCCCGCCACGGACGCCCGGCTGACCCTGTGGCGCACCCTCGCGGCCGACCGTCGCGGGCTGCTGGTGCTGGACGACGCGCGCGACGAGGCGCAGGTGCGGCCCCTGCTGCCGGGCGGGCCGGGCTGGCTGGTGCTGGTGTCCAGCCGCAACGCCCTGGCCGGGCTGGTCGGGGCGGACCGGATGCCGCTGGGCGTGCTGTCCGACGCCGAGACGCGCACCCTGCTCGCCGCGTCGGTGGGTGGCGGGCGGATCGCCGCCGACGACCCGGCGGCGGCGGAGCTGGGCCGGCTCTGCGGCGGGCTGCCGCTCGCCGTCCGGGCGGCCGCGAACCGACTCGCGGTCCGGCCCGAGTGGAGCGCGCGGTGCTTCGTCGAGCGGCTCCGCGACGAGCAGCGCCGGCTCGACCTGCTGCGGGCCGGCGACATCCAGGTGCGGGGGGCGTTCGAACGGTCGTACCGGCTACTCGACCCGTCCGTCCGGCGCACGTTCCGGCTGCTGGGCGCGGCCCCGCTGCCGGAGTACACCGCGCCGGTGGTCGCGGCGCTGTCCGGCGAGCCGGTGCCGGTCGCCGAGGACCGGCTCGACAGGCTGGTCGACGCGGGACTGCTCGGCACCGGCGCGGCGACCGGCCGGTACGTCCTGCACACGCTGCTGGCGCTGTTCGCCGCCGAGCGGTTCGCCGGTGACGAGGTGGCCGGGGACCGGGAGGCGGCCCGGGGGCGGCTGGCCGCCCACCTGCGGGGTCGGGGCGCGGCGACACGACCAGCAGCCAGCCCGGGGGCCGGCGGGCCCGGCTCCCTCAGGTGACCGGGTCGGTGCCCCCCGACCGCCGCCGCACCAGGCCGAGGGTGATCGCCTCGCGGGTCAGCTCCGCCTTGTTCCCGACGTCCAGCTTGGACCTGATCCGGGTGAGGTAGGTGTTCACCGTCGCCTCGGAGATGCCCAGCCGGCGCGCGGCCTGGGCGTGCGTCAGCCCCTGGGCGATCAGCGTCAGCGTCGCCGCCTCCCGGGGGGCGAGCGCGGGGCGGCCGGGCGGCCGGAAGCGCGCCCGGTCGCGGCCGGGGCCGGGCCCCGGCGCGCAGGCCGGGGCCCGACCTCCGCCGGCCGCCGGCCGCCCCGCCTCCGGGCCGGTCGCGCAGGCCCGGAGCCGCGCCGACAGCGTCGGGCACAGGTAGAACCCGCCGGCCGCGACCACGTCGAGGGCCGTCCACAGGTGGACCCGCTCGGTCGCGGTGGTCACCACCGAGCGGGCGCCGGCCCGGATGGCGTCCAGCGTCGCGCCCTCCGCGGACTCCGGCACCATCACCAGCGTCGGATGCCGGGCGCACGACCAGCGGAGCACCTGCGGTGGCGGGTCGACCAGGACCACGACCGCCACCGTCCCGGCCGCCACCTCGCCCACCGCGTCGACGGTGCACAGGCTCCGCACCCGGTCGTTGCCGTCGATGAGCTGGCGCACCCCGCGCCGGGCCAACGGCTCGGCCACCACCACACACACGTCGAACATCGCCCCACCCCTCGGTGAGCAGTCAACTACGGTGCGGTTGGTGGGGCGAGGCAAGATGACCGGCAAGAACGGGTTCACACCGACAAATAGCCGAGTTCCACCGCCCGCCGGGTCAGCTCCGCCTTGTTGGCCGCCCCGAGCTTGCGGCGCAGCCGCTTGGCGTACGTGTTGACGGTCTGCTCCGTCACCCCGAGGCGGTGGGCGACCTGCCGGTGGGTGAGGCCCTGCGCGATGCACCGCAGGGTCTCCACCTCGCGGGGGCCCAGCGACACCTCCGGCCCGCCCGGCGACGCCCGGCCGCCGCCGTCCGGTCGGCCGCCGACCAGCGCCGCCACGCTCCGCGACAGGTACGACCCGCCGGTGAGCACCGCCGACCGGGCCAGCTCCAGCTCGTCGATGCCGTCGCCGTCGCGCAGGACGGCCCGGGCCCCGGCGGCGAGCAACGCCAGCGGGTCGACCGTGGTGGCGCGGGGCAGCACGAGCAGCACCAGCCCGTCGGCGGTGAGCGTGGCCAGCTCCGGCCAGCGTTCGCCGGTCAGGCGGTCCCACCGGACGACGACCGGCGCGGGGCCGGCGTCGGGTGGATCGACGGTCGGCATCAGGTTGCTCCCGGGAAGGAGGGGTGCCCGAACTCCAGCGTGTACCGAGCGCTACCGATGGTAGATGCCGGAGAAGTCCCCAAAATGACGGCTGTCCATGTCCCCCGCGCGCCGCGCACACTGTCCCCCGCGGCGTCGACGTCGCCACCTCCCCAGCACCGGCCGTCGCGCCTGGGCCGCCCCGGCGTCGTCGCCCCGCGCGGCCCGGTGTCGGCGTCCGGCGCGTGCCGGCGCGCGGTCGGCGTCGCCGTGGCGGCAAGGGAGACAGATCACATGATTTCGAGGGATCGCCCGATCGTTGCGGCAGAACACCCCCGCCTGTGGCTGCGGTGCTTCGGCGGATTCCGGCTGGAACTGGACGGCGTCCCGGTGGCCTGGTCGGGCGTCCGGCCCCGGGTCCGGGCCCTGATGCGCTACCTGGCGGCCGAGGCCGGTCGGCCCGTGCACCGGGAACGGATCATGGCGGCGCTCTGGCCGGAGCTGCCGGAACGGGCCGCCGTCAACAATTTGCACGTGAGCGTGTCGACGCTGCGCACCTTCCTGGAGCCCGGGGTGGCCCGGGGCGCGTCCCGGTTCGTCGTCCGGGACGGGTCGTCGTATTTGCTGGACCCGGGGCCGGGCGGCGGCAGCGACGTGCTGGCCTTCGAGGCGGCGCTGGCCGTCGCCCGGCACGCCGGGCCGACCGGCGACGCCACCGCGGTCACCGGGGCGCTGCGCGGCGCCCTCGACCACTACGGCGGTGACCTGCTGCCCGAGGACGGGACCGCCGAATGGGTGGTCGCCGACCGGGAACGGTACCGGGCGCGAGCGACGGAGGCGGCGGCGCTGCTCGCCCGGGTGGAACTGGACCGAGGGCGGGCGCGGGCGGCGGTGCTGGCCGCCCGGCGGGCGCTGGAGCTGGACGGCTACCACGACGACGGCTGGCGGCTGCTCGTGGCCGCGCAGCGGCGGGCCGGCGACGTGGCCGCGTCCCGGCGCAGCCAGCAGACGTACGAGCGGGTGCTGCGCTCGCTGGGCGTGACCCACCCGTCGGCCGCCCGGCCCGTGCACGTCACGGCCGCCTGAACACCTCCACCTCGGCCAGCGCCACCTCCCGCCCCCGCTGCGCGCCGTAGCTGGCGTCGATCGTCAACCGGAGCCGGGTCACCCCGCCCACCACGTGGTGGAAGGTCTGCGGCCCCGGCCGGTCGGTCAGCCGCAGCTGCCGGGCGCTGCTCGGGCCGTCCCCGGTCCACAGGGTCATCGTCAGCTCGGCCGGTCGCGCCTGCCGGACGAAGGCGTCCTGCTGCGGCGACGCCCCGGTGTGCACGATCAGGTCCATCAGCCGGATCGGCGGGTCGAAGGTCAGCTCCACGTACTGGCCGGTGGCGGGCCGGTCGGCGGCGGGCGCCCAGTAGCGGTTGTTCAGCCCGTCCACGACGGACCGGGCGGGGTGCCCGCGCGCCTCGCTGGAGGCCACCACGGCGCTGGGCAGGACGGCCTCGGGCGTCGCCGTCCGGTCCCGCACCGCGTCGACGGCCCGGGGACCGAACCGGACCGCCGCCCAGACCGCCGCGGCGAGCAGGGCCAGGACGACCAGCACCGCGAGCAGCCGGCGCAGCCCGCCCCGGCCGGGTCGCCGCCGGGGCCAGCGCAGGCGACGCCACCACGGCACGGCTCCCGCCGGGCCCGTCGGCGCGGCCAGCGGCCCGCCGCAGCGGCGGCAGAACGACCGGCCCGCCGGGTTGCCGGTGCCGCAGGCCGGGCAGACCACGTCGCCCGGCGCGCCGGCGGTGTCCCCGGCGAAGTCGCGGACCACCGGCGCGGGGGCCACGGGCAGCCCCGGCTGCACCGCGCGGGGCTGGTCGGCGGCGGGCGGCGGCTCGGCGGGGGCCGACGCGGGCACCGGGTCGGGCGGCCCGCCGGGGCCGTCGTCGTCGGCGGGGCGCACCGGTACGACGAGCGCGGCGGCCCGCCGCGCGGCGGTGTCCCCGGCGTCCGCGACCGGCTCGGCGGCGGTGTCCTCGACGGCCGCGGCGGGCTCGGCCGTGGCGTCGTGGACTGTGGCCGCCGTGGCGGGCGGCGGCGTGGGGTCGTTCCAGGCGAGGAACGCACCGCAGTTGCCGCAGAACCCGTCGCCGGGGGAAACCTCGGCACCGCAGTTGTCGCAGGTCCTCACCGCGCCCCGCCCGTCGCCGGTCCGCCGTCGGGCAGCAGCACCTCCACCGTGTACGGCACGTGCGCCGGCCGGTTCGCCTCGATGACCGCCCGCAGCCGCGCCGCGAGCGCCGGGCCCGGCTCGGCGACGCGGATCCGCACCGTCAGGGCCGGCTCGGGCGACCCGGGCAGCGCGCCGCCGGGGGTGGCCGACCAGGCGGTGCCGCCGCTCTCGACGATCTCCGCAGCGATCCCCGTGGCCAGCCGCACCTCCTCAGCGAGCGCGGCGGCCGTGCCGCGTACGCGGTGCCGGCCGACCGCACCGGCGACCACCCGCCGCCGGTCGTCGCCGGCCCCGTCGGGCGGGCCACCGGCGGCGACCCAGCCGCCCAGCCAGTCCACGAAGTCGGGCGGGGCCAGCGCCGGGTCGAAGTACGCCCACAGGCTGTCCAGGGTGGCGTGCACCGGCGCGATCACCTGGTCGTACGCGCCGGTCAGGCGCTGGGCCAGGTCGTCGGCGGCGTAGACGGCGGGCAGCCGCCGACCCAGCGGATCGGGCGTGGCCAGCCCCTCGACGGCGGCGCGCATGCGAGCCCCCTCCTGTTCAGGCACCCGACCGGTGCTCGTCGACGCGGACCTGGTGCTGGTGGGAGAAGACGAGGGCGTGCCGGTCCAGCTCGATCCGGGTCACCTGCTCGCCCCGGCGGCCCGTCAGCGGGTCGGCGGGGAACATGCGTACTTCCTCGACGACCTCGACCCCCGGCAGCCGTTGCAGCACCCCGAACACCTCGCCGGAGTGCACCTGCCGCCCGAACGGCCAACCGGTCCCCTCCGGCCCGCCGTGCACGGGGTCGAGATAGCGGTAGAGGGTGGCCGTCGCCTCGGCCCGCAGCTGGGCGACGGCGGTGTCGGGGCGGGGGACGAGCCGGGCGACGACCGTGACGCCCTGATAGAACGGCGGCTCCACGACCAGCCGCGCCCCGATCGGGCGGCGGGCGTCCAGGTGTTCGGCGATGGTGGCGAGCATCCCGTCCGGGGGGACGAGGTCCTCGAAGTGGAGGCGGCCCTCCTCGTCGGCGACGGCCTCCGGCACCACCAGCAGGCGTACGCCGCCGGCCGCGCTGCCGTCACCGGCGGGCAGGCACCGGACCCGGGCGGCGGCCGGGCAGGCCTGCCTTGCCAGCAGCTCGTAGTCGCGGGCGGTGACCGCCCGGTCCTGGGCCCGCAGCTGCACCGGCCCGCGCAGCCGGGCCTCCGCGACGGTCTCCCCGTCGACGCCGCCGGTGGCGGGAGCCCGGTTCTCCACCCGCGACACGTACGGCATCGAGCTGCGCAGCACGGCCAGGGCGCCCCGGGCGACGTTGCCGCTGTGCCCGCCCCCGGTGCGGTAGCGCCGCACCCGGATCCGGGAACCGGCCGTCGGCACGGCACCGTAGCGGCGCAGGGTGCCGTCGGGCTGCCGGACGGCCGGACCGAACAGGATCTCCCCGGCGGTGCGGTCGACGACGATGTGCCGGTCGCCCGGCCCGGAGCCGCCGAACGTCTCCACCTCCGTCCACTCCAGCCACCCCGTGCCGTCGCTGCTCTCCACCACCAGCGGGTGCTCGTCGGGGACGATGGGCGGCCGGGCCACCGTCAGCCGCTGGCCGGGCACTCCCTCCGCCTCGCCGACCTGCTCGCCGAGGACCGTCTCGGCGTGCACGGCGCCGACCGTGCCGCCGATCGTGGCCGCCTCCACGGAACGCACCGTCGGCGAGGCGGCATAGAACGGCTGGCCGGGGCGGGCCGCCACCAGCCGGCACCGCAGCCAGCCGGCCCGCTGCCCGGCCACCACGGAGGTGACGTGGGTGGCGGGCATGTGCAGCACCACCTCGCCGGGCCGGTTCAGCCCGCCGGTGTCGTCGTGGTCGATGTCGCACGGCGACCAGCGCTCACCCGTCCACGCCTCCCACACCAGCGGCGGCTGGCGCGGGTCGACGCCGACGCCCTCCACCCGGCTGTCCATCTGCAGCAGCACCGCGCAGGACGGCACGGCGGCGGAGAGGCCGACGAGCATGGCGTCGCCCACCGACGGGACGGCGGGGAAGCAGGACACGTCCCGGCCGTCGAGCAGCTCCTCGGTCCGGTCCGCCGGCGGGCCCTCGGCGGGGTGGCTGCGCAGCCGGGTCAGCTCGCAGGGCACCACCGCCAGGTCCGCCGTGGTGGTGAACACGACGGCCTCGTCGGTCTGGGTGCGTTCGGTGCCGACCTCGGTGCCGGCGCGCAGCAGCACCGGCTGGGTCTGCGGGCCGGACAGCCAGAACGTGACGTCGCCCCGCGCGGCCGTAGGCGGGAACGGCCGCACCCCGATCAGGTCGAGGAACGCCAGGTAGTTCTTCTCCGGCACCCGGTTGAGCCGGTAGAGCAGCTGGTCGACCATGTGGGCGAACGTCTCGACCAGGGTCACCCCGGGGTCGGAGACGTTGTGGTCGCTCCACTCCGGGCAGCGCTGCTGGATGAAGCGTTTCGCCTCGTCGACGAGCTGCTGGAAGCGGCGGTCGTCCAGGTTGGGCGCGGGCAGCGGCATCAGGCGGCGCTTTCCTCGTGGTTGCTTCCCCCGCGCGAGAGGGCGCTCTCCTCGTGGGAGGGGATGACGTAGAACGGGAAGACCAGGTTGCGCGGGTCGTTGGTGCCCCGGATCGAGTAGCGGACGTCGATGTAGAGCACCCCGGCGTCCCCGGCATCGAAGTTGATCACCACGTCGGTGACGTCGATGCGGGGCTCCCACCGGTCGAGCGCCCGGCGCACCTCGAAGGCGATCCGCCCGGCGGTGTTCTCGTCGGCCGGGGCGAAGACGTAGTCGTGCACCCCGCAGCCGAACTCCGGCCGCATCGGCCGCTCGCCCGGCGCGGTGCCGAGGATGAGCCCGATCGCCTCGACGATCTCCCGCTCCCGGTCCACCAGGGCGATGCCGCCGGTGGCGTCGGTGCGCAGCGGGAACGCCCAGCCCGCCCCGATGAACTGCTCGGCCACCGCCGCCTCACCCGCCGATCAGCACGGTCGTCGCCCCGGTGCTCACCACGGCCTTGCAGGTGGTGGCGTCGCCGCGCCGCGCCGCCTGGTGCCCGCCGATCAGCACCCGGCGCAGCGGCGGCGGCACCGCCGGCACGATCCGGTTGGTCAGCAGCAGCACGGCGTGCTGCGGCGGCTTCTCGCAGACGCAGACCGTGCCGACCACGGCGGCCGGTTTGCCGCCGATGAGCACGCTGGACACCCCGAGCAGCGGGGCGCCGGGCGTGCCCGGCGGCAGGGCCTGCCCGCCCGGCGGCCCGATGGTCCCCGTGGGCAGCCCCGGGGTGACCCCGGTGGCCAGGTGGCTGATCTTGTCACCGATGCGCGCGGCCGGCGGCATGAGCGTCCCTCCGGTCAGTTGAGCTTCACGAGTGGTGCCTGGATGTCGACCTGGGTGCCGCCGTCGACGCTGACCGACCGGCCCCTCAGGGTCAGCTCGCCCGCCCCGGCATCGAGGGTGATCCCCCGCCCCTTCACCGTGACCTGCTGCCGGGCCTCGATCTCGACGCTGCCGTCGCTGTGCACCACCACGGCCGTACGCCGGTCGTCGAGGTGCACGGTCAGCCGGTCCCGGGCCGTGGTCAGCCGGATCCCACGGGGCCCCGCGGGCAGCGCCGACTCCAGGAACTCGATCCGGTCCCCGCGACGCGAGGCCAACGAGCGCCGGTTGATCCGCCCCGACGAGGCGTCCACCAGCGCGCCCTCGTGCACCGACGGCTTGTCCACCCCGTTGTAGAGCCCGCCGATGACGTACGGGCGGTCCAGCAGCCCCTGCTCGAAGCCCACGAGGACCTCGTCGTTGACCTCCGGGCAGAACACCCCGCCCCCGCCGACGCCGCCGAGCTGCACCGTACGCACCCAGTCCGTCTCGTAGTCCGGCGCGTCCGTCAGCCACGGGAAGCGCAGCCGCACCCAGCCCTGGCCGACGCGCTCGGGGTGCCGGCGGTCCACGTCGGCCTTGGTGTTGGTGACGATCGCGACGGCCAGCCCCGGGATCCGGGTGGCCCGCGCGGGCGCGGCGGCCCCCGTGGCCAGGCCCCACGTCGACCGGTCCTGCCGGCCGCTGACCGTCAGCCACGTCTCGTAGAGCTGGGCGGGGCCGAAGAGGTGCCGGCTCGCCGTGATCGTGTACTTCCCCTCGAACGGGGCGCCCACCTGCTGCAACGACAGCGGCACCCCGGCCCGCAGCCGGGGGTTGCCCCGGATCCCCACCTCCAGCTCCGCGAACGCCGCCGTCACGTCGGCCGCCACCGCCCCGGCAACCGCCCGCGTCTCGGCCACCGTCCGGTAGGGCACGTCCGCCACGCAGAGCCGGGCCGCGCCGAACGGCTGGGCCGCCTTCGCCGGGGTGGTGCCGATCTGCACCTCGTCGCTGGCGTCGGTGGCGACCTCCGTACTCACCGGCCGCTTCGCCCGCACGTCCCAGCCGCGCACCGTCACCCCGGCCACCTGACCCACGGAGGTGACGGTGGAGCGCACCGACAGCAGGTTCTCGTTCATCTCCACCACGAACGGGCTCTGCTCGGCGGTGACCCCCGCGCCCGGCGCGGCGGCGGCCCGCACCGACCGGCGGAAGAAGAACCGGCCGTCGACCACCACCACCTCGGCGTCGTTGTCGACCGCGAGCATCTTGAGGAACTCCCAGTCGTTGACGTTCGGCTGGGTGACCGTCTCGTACACGGTGGGGGTGGGGTCGATCCGGCCCACCGGGATCCCGGCGGCGGCGGCGACCTCCCGGGCGATGTCGGAGGCCTTGCGGTTGACGAAGCTGCGCACCCGCTGCCCCCGCATCAGCCGGTGCGACAGGTCCAGCGCCCGGACGGTGGTGAAGGTGCCCACCCCGTCGTACTCCGACTCCAGCGTCACCACCTCACCGGCGAACAGCGGCAGCGGGGCGGCGTCGCGGCCGGTGCGGACCCGGACGGTCACGTCCGTGCCGATGGTCACCCCGTTGTCCCGCAGGAACCGGCTCTGCTGGTCGCGGAAGCGCAGGGTCGCCGTGGCGGCCAGGTTCGTGCTGTCCTCCACCACCGCCGACACCAGCCGGTCGGCCCAGGCCCGGGGCAGCGCGCCGGGCAGGCCCACCACCAGGTTGTTGGTGTGGTCACCGCTGGACATCGAAGCCCTCCCCGGTACGCAGTTCCTCCGGCGCGGGCAGCAGGAGTTGGCGGCCGGGGCGCAGCCGCACCGGGTCGTCGATGTCGTTGGCCTCCGCGATGACCCGCCACGCGGTCGGGTCCCCGTACTCGCGGTGGGCCAGCAGCTCCAGGGAGTCCCCGGCGACCAGCCGGTGCACCCGGCGGGCGGTGCGGCTGCCCGACGTCGGGTTCTGCCCCGGGGTGGAGCCGCTGACCTCGTTGAGCGTCAGCGAGCAGGTCGCCCGCAGCGGGGTGCCGTCCGGGTCGAACAGGCTGTAGGTGGCGTTGACCTGGCTGACGTACGAGTAGAACGACACCGTCTGGAACTGCCCCCAGGCGAACTTCACCCACGGCGGGGACGGTGCCTTCGCCGCGATGCTCGCCTTGGTCGGCACGCAGCAGGTGAGCAGGGCGTCGACCCGGTCCTGGACGGTGCGAGAGTGGGTGTCCGTGGCGTCGAGGAAGACCTCCAGGGTCAGCGTCCGGGGCCCGGACCCGCTGAACTCGGCGACCCCGACGTCCGCCGCCCCGCGTACGACGTGCGGGATCCAGCTCGCCGACTTGGTCAGCGCGAGCTGCTGCGGGTTGAACATGAAGGTGATCGGCCCGCCGAGGGCACCGCCCGGCTGGTTCCCGCCCGAGGCGGGCGGCTGGTACCGCTGCAGGTGCGCCGCCACCTTCCCGGCCCGTGATCTCATCCGCCGACCTCCAGGAAGCCGTGGTACGCCAGCTCGATGCTCTCGGTGGCCACCTCCGAGCGGTTCGGGTCGAACGACGGCCCGGACCACCGCACCAGGACCACGTCGGCCAGTCCCCACTGCACCAGCATCGCCAGGTCGGGCCGGAGCGCGGCGATCTGCGCGGTGCCCCGGCGCACCCCGCTGGGCAGTTGCGCGAGATAGCTGGAGACCTTGGCGGTGTCCCTGGTCAGCGGGCGGGTCAGGGTGACGTTGGAGTAGCGCAGCCGCGACGGCAACTGCCAGACGAACTCGTTGTTGCCGCCCTCCTGGTACTGCTCCAGCTCGACCTCGCAGCCGAGCCCGTCGCAGCCGCTCCAGTCGCCCAAATCGATGCCGTCGATCTGGAGCCGGAAGTGGACGCTGGTCCCCGGGTCGTCACCGGCCATCGCCGTCTCCCCTCTCGTGCTGATCGGTGCGCCGGCTCATCGGGTGCCGTCCCGCCACCGGCCGGTCCGTTCCCGGGCGGCCCGCAGGTCGGCCCGGACCAGCCGGCTGACCGGTTCGACCAGGCGGTGGGCCAGGGCGTCCAGGTGCCGCCGGTCCAAGCCCCGCAGCAGGGTCTCGGGGTCCGGCCCCGGGTCCCGCTCAGGGGTGGTGCCGGTGGTCACGGCGCTTTCCCGCCGCTGGACGGCCGCCGGTGGGGCGGCGCGCCGCGCCGGCCCGCCGCCGCCCGGCCGGGCGCCGGCGCCGCTCGTCGTGCCGGTGCCGCTCGTCGCGTCCGGCCGGGCCGTGGCCCGTTGGACGGCCGCCGGGGTGCCGCTGGCGACGCCCGTCGCCGTGCTCGTCCGCCGCGCCGGGCCCGTGGTGCCGTCCGGTCCGCCGGCCGCCACCGGGCCCGCCGCCCGCCGCGTCGGCAGCGGTACGCCCGCGAAGCCGGCCTGCCGACGCGACGTGCCCGGCGACGCGTGCGGTGCCGGGGTGGCCGCCCCGGCGAGGAGGAGCACGGGAGCCGAGCCCCGCCCGGTGCCCGGCCCACCCTCCGCCTGCCCGCCCTGCGAGCCCTGCCCGCCCTGCCCGCCCCGCCTGCTGCCGTGCCCGCCCTGCCTGCCGTGCTCGCCCTGCCAGGTCCGGCCGTCGGGGCCGGTCCCGGCCGTGGCCGCCGGACGGGGCGTGCTGCCCGCGCCGACCCGGGGGGCCCGCTGGACGGCGGTCGGGCCGCCCGACGACGTTCCCGCCCTGCCCGACGACGTTCCCGCCCTGCCGGACGAGGGTCCCGCCCCGCCGGACAGCCCGGCGGAGGCCGGTTCGGGGCTGGCCGCGCCCCGTGTCCGCCAGGTCACGGGCACCCCGGTCCGTGCACCGGCCGGGACCGCGCCGGCCAGTGCCGGCGCCCCGGTCAGCAGGGGCAGCCCGCGTCCGGTCAGCAGCGGAACCCGGCGCGGACCGGTCGGATCGGGCGACGCGCCCTGTGTGCCGGAGGCGGGCGGCGCGCCCGGCCCGACGGAAGTAGCCGGCACGCCCTGCGCTGCGGAAGTGGACGGCGCGCCCTGCGCGTCGGGGGCGGGCGGCGCGTCGTGCGGTATCCGGGCGGGCGGCGCGTCGCGGGGTCGGACCGGTGCGGGCGGCGGTGCTCCCTGCGGGACGACGCCGGCTGACGGCACGCCCTGCGGCACCGGGGCGGGCGGTGGCACCGCGCGGGCGGCCGGGTCCGGGCCGGCGTCACCGGACGGGGCGACCACCGCCGGGGGACCGCCTGCGGTCCCGGGCAGGTCCGCCGGCCGCCACCGGAGCCGCTGCACCACCGGCCGCGACGGGGTGCCGGCGGCACCGCCCGACGCGCCGCCGACCGGGGGCCGGACCGGTACGCGTGCCGGCACGGGCATCGCCCGGTGCCGGTCGCCGCCGGTGGCGCGGTGGGGGTCGTCCGGCGTGCCCGGCGACGGCCGGGTTCCTTCCGCCCGGGTGGCCGGTGCGCCGGCCGGGGCCGGGCGAGCGGGCCGAGGGGTGTCGCCCGTCGGGGCGGGACGCGGCGGCGCGGGGGCCGGCCGGTCGGCACCGCCTGCGGGGGCGACGGCCGATGGTGTGCCGGGCCGGGAGGACCCGCCTCGGGCGGCGTCGCTCGGGAGCGCGTCGTGGCTGGTGGGCGGGGCCGGGCGCACGACCGGGGGCGGGGCGTCGGCGGGCAGCGGCGGCCCCAGGCCGGCGCGTCCGGGACGGCGCTCACCGGGATCGGTCGACCCGGGACCGGTCGACCGGCGCGGGTCGACCCCCGGTCGTGGGCCCGGGCCGGTGCTCGTCCCGGCCGGCTCCCGACCGGCCGGGGCGCGCTGCACCGTCGGCGGGTGGCCGGACGGCCCCCGGCCCGCCAGGTCGCCAACGGTCGTGCCGATGGAGGGTCCCGGTGCAGCCGGTCGCCCGGCCGCGCCGGGTCGGGCGGTCCCGGGCAGCGCGGGCAGCGGGTCGCCGAGGCCGAGCCGGGCGGGGCGCATCGGCGGTGGCCCGCCGCGCCCCTGCGCTGATCCACTGTGGACGACCGGTGCGACCGGCCCGCCATCCGGAGCACCCGGTGGGGATCCGCCGTCGGGCCCGGCGGGCGGAGCCGTGGCGTCCGGTCGGCCGGGCGGCATGCTGCCGGTGGCACCGCTGGGCGGGGAGCCGGTGAGATGGGCGCCGGTGGAGTGGGCGGCGTCGGTGGGGGCGGGGCTGGGGGCGGCCGGAACGGTGCGGGTCCGGCCGCCGGTCGGAGCGACGGGCCCGGCGGGGCGCGGATCGGCGGCCGTCGGGGGGCGGCCCGTCGGAGGGGGGACGGCCGCCGCCGTCGCGGGCGGCGTGGCCCGCTGGACCGTGGCCGGCCGATGGGCCGGTAGCGGCGTACCGGCCAGTCTGCGGACCGGGCCCGGTATCGGCGCGGTGACCATTGCCCCTGGCCCTGTCCCTGCCCCGGCCGGCTTCGGGGCCGCCACCATGGGCAGGCCCGAGGCACCCGCCGGTGCCGCAACCCCCGCCGGCTCCGGGGCCGGAGCTGACGTCGAGGCCGGGGCCGACGTCGGGGGCGGTGCCGTAGCCAGGGGCGGGACCGGCGTCGGCACGGCCGGCGTGCCGCCGGTGGCCGGATCGGCGGCCGGGTAGCCCGCCCCCCGGTCGCCGGCGGGGAGACCGGCGCCCCTCCGCTGGACGGCGGGCAACTGTGGAGCCGGCCCCCGGCCGGCGTCCGGTCGGGCCGGGCGGGGCCGGGCCAGGTCGTGGACGACCCCGAGCGGTCCCTGGTCGCTGACCAGGTGGTCGAGCGGCGTGCGCAGGGTCGGGTCGCGGTAGGTGGCCAGCCGGTCGGTGAACCGGGGCAGGTCGGCAACCTGGAGCGGACCCGTGGACACCGCCCGCATCAGCGGCGGCAGCGCCCGCCAGCCGGGGTCGCCGGCATCCGTGGGGACGCTGCCCGTGTCGCCGGGCGGCGGGCCCGCCGGCCCGGCCGGGGTGGGGGACGGGCGGGCGTCACCGACGGTGCCGGCCACCCGGGCGCGGGTGCCGGCGGCCAGCCGCCGCATCCTGTCGCGTAGCCCCATCGCGCCTCACTGACCTTCGTTCATCCTGGTGTTGATGCGGGCGATCTCCGCGACGTACCGGGCCCGCTCGGCGTGGGTGAGGGCGAGGATCTCGGTGCGCGGCCAGTGGAAGTGGTAGGCGACGTACGAGACCTCCTCGTGGAGCCGGTCGGCCCCGTACGTCACGATTCCCCCGGGCGACCACCGGCCAGGTCCACCTCGAAGACCGACTCGCACGCCGGGCAGGTGACCTCGGCGAGGGTGTGCCCCTCGGCGTTGATCCGCCGGTACAGGTCCTGCAGGAAGGCCAGGTCGGAGGCGAAGAGCCGCTCGACGACCTCCGCCCGGACCTGGGTGATCGTGCCCAGCCGGGTGATCACCAGGCTGAGCAGGACGATCGACAGGTACGCCGGGTTCTGCTTGACCCGCAGGTCCACCAGGGGCGCCAGCTCGTCGCGGGCGGTGGCCAGCCGCATGCTGCCGTCCCGGTGCACGGTGCCGTCCTCGTCGACGTACCCCCGGGGAAGTTGGAAGGTGAACTCCGTCTGGAGCCGGACGGGCGCGACCGGCGCGACCACCGGCGAGGCGGCCTCCTCCGGGCCGCCGGCCGGGTCGACGAGGGTGTCGAGGCCCCCGGCCGAGACACCACGGCGTCTCATTGCGCGCTGATCTCCTCGTAGACCACGGTGACCTTCTCGGTCGCCGCAGTCGGGTCGCCGGCCTTCAGCCCCGGCCCCTCCCACTTGCTCACCCACGCGTTGGACAGGTCGAAGCGTCGCGTCTCGGACTTGTCGGCGTTGTTGAGGATGATGCTGATGTTCTGCCGGGCCGCCTCCACCGCGCCCTTCAGGAACGTCTCCTTGATCCAGTCGGTGAAGGCGCTGCTCTTGTCGAGCCCCCGGGTGATGGTGACCTCGCCGGCCTTCCGGGCCCCCGGGATCTTCCGGATGATCAGCTCGCCGGTGGCGGTCACCGACTTGACCTCGATCGAGTCCAGCTCGACGGTCAGGCCGCTGACCTCCTGCACCAGCTCCACCTGGATGCCGCCCAGCTCCACCTGGAAGCTGTGCACGATAAGGGTGTCACCACTGGCCATCGTGGCCGCCTTTCGTCAGGGTTTGTTCGGTCAGTCGCTGACCAGGCTGGTGCTGTCGGAGAACTGCGCCAGCCGGAAGACGACGAACTCGGCGGGCTTGACCGGGCAGATGCCGATCTCGCACACCACCTGGCCCCGGTCGATCACCTCCGGGGGGTTGGTCTCCTGGTCGCACTTGACGTAGAAGGCCTCCGCGGCCGTCGCCCCGAACAGCGCGCCCCGCCGCCACTCCTCGGTGAGGAAAGCCGTGATGTTGCGCCGGATCGTGCCCCACAGCCGCTGGTCGTTCGGCTCGAACACCACCCACTGGGTGCCGAGGAGGATGGACTCCTCGACGTAGTTGAACAGCCGCCGGACGTTGATGTAGCGCCACGCCGGGTCGGAGGAGAGGGTGCGCGCGCCCCAGACCCGGACGCCGCGCCCGGGGAACGCCCGGATGCAGTTGACTCCGATCGGGTTGAGCAGGTCCTGCTCGCCCTTGGTGACGTTGTTCTGCAGGTCGACCACGCCCCGGACCACCTCGTTGGCGGGGGCCTTGTGCACGCCCCGCTCGGTGTCGTTGCGGGACCAGAGGCCGGCGAGGTGCCCGCTCGGCGGCAGGAACACGGCCCGGCCGGTGCTCGGGTCGAACACCTTCACCCAGGGGTAGTAGAGGGCCGCGTACCGGGAGTCGTAGCCGGCCTCGTCCTGCCGCCAGGCGCGCACCTGCTGGGCGGTCAACTCCGGCGGCGGGTCGAGCAGGGCCATCCGGTCGCCCATCTGCTCGCAGTGCGAGATCAGGGCGAGCTGGGCGGCCTTGACCGCCTCCAGGTCGACGACCCCCTGCTGGTACGCCCCCATCAGGTCCGGCGCGGCGACCATGGTGATCTCGTCGATGGCCTCCAGGCCGGCCAGGCCGGTGCGGGAGTCGACGTCCCCGGCGAACTCGCCCGCGGTGAGGGCGGCCGGCACGGCGTCGCCGGGTGCGGCGGCCGGGGCCAGGGTGACGGTCTGGTTGGCGGGCCGGGCCAGCGCGTTGGCCGGGCCGACCTCCTCCATGCTGATCAGCTTGGACCGCTCGCGGACCTGGCTGACCACCGAGGTCTTGCTGTTGCGCCGGAACGAGCCGTCGTACTCCTCGGCCACCTGGCCGTCCCGGCGCACGACGAGCCGGAACCGGTCCTCGCCGGCCCCCTCGCCCTCGACGTCGGCGACCTCCACGCTGACCTCGCCTGCGCCGGCGGGGAGGGCGGCCACCCGGAACGTGCCGAGCGCCGACGGTTCCCCGGCGGGCAGCGCCTTCTGCCCGCCCCGGCCGCCGGCCGTCCGGCCGGTCGACGGGTCGCCGATCCGCACCACGTAGCAGACGCCCCCGCCGTTGGCGAAGTACCCGTACACCGCGTGCGCCAGGTAGGCGCCCTCGACCATCCCGCCGAAGAGCTGGACGTACTGGCTCCAGTTGGTGACCAGGGTCGGCGCGTGGAAGGGCCCCTTCTCGGCGAATCCCAGGAAGGCGGTGACGGCGGTCCCGACGCCCTCGATGGGACGCGAACCGCTCTGCACCTCCTCCACGTACACGCCCGGGGACAGGTACGTCGGCATGCAAGCTCCTCTGCCAGGTCGGCGGACGCTGGCCAGCCTGCTCGGCTGGGGAGCCGGCGGGAAGGTCCCTACGGGCCGTGCGGGGGCAGAGTCCCGCGCCGCAGGGGCAGGGGTGCCGGTGCCCGCCGGACGTGCGCCGCCCGGCGGGCACCCGTCCCGCAGGCCGGCCCGGTCGCACCGGCCTCTGCTCCTGTCCGCGCGCACCTCGACCGGCCCGCGGAGCCGGCACTACCGTGTACGTCGATGCCCGCCCTCGCAACGAGGAGGTGCCGACGTGCGCGCGCAGCGGCCCGCAGCGACATCCAGCTCACGCGAGGAGCGGCCCCGCCCCGCCCCATCCGGCGGCCGGCGCGGCGACGCACCCGCACCCGCACCCGGCGTCGGCGTCGCTGCGGGGCACAGCCCCGGGGAGATCCTCACGCTGCAACGAGCCGTGGGCAACCGCGCGGCGACCTGGGCGATCGAGCGCGACCGGCATGAGCACGGCGCGGCCTGCGGCCACGACACCCCCGCCGTCCAGCGCTCCACGGTGCACGAGGTGCTGCGTGGCGGCGGGCGGCCGCTCGACCCGGCCGCCGTCGAGCTGCCCGCCCTCGCCGGCCCCGGCGCGCAGACCCCGGTGCAGCGGGTGCCGAGGGCGGAGGGCACCAGGACGACCAACCGCAGCGAGCCGTACAGCGGCCGGGCCACCCGGTCGAAGTCCAAACCGGAGGCGGACCTCAACGCTCCCCGGCTGACCTTCACCTCCTCCTACACCGGCCCGGCCACCCAGCGACTGGACACGCGCCAGTCCATCGGGTTCACCCAGGTGGCCACCCTGCACCGGCCGGACAACGCGGCGCTGTCGGCGGCGACGCTCTACGACTTCCGGCAGGAGGTCACCGACCAGTTCGTCGCGTACACGGTGGACGAGGACGGCGAGGTGGGCACCCCGCAGCGCGAGAACCGGGCCTGGGTGCAGGACGGGCCGTACCGCCCGAACTACACCAACCCGGTCATCCAGACCACGCCGGCGGCCATCGTCTTCAACGACGATCCGGGCTTCTCCACCACCAGCGCGATCGGCGAGAACAGCTGGCTCGCCGAGTACGAGGTGCGGTTCCGGTGGCGGGTCAGGCGACGGGACGTGGAGAGCCAGACCTGGGTCAGCAGCCCGGAGATGGTGCACACCCTCACCTCCGACTTCGACCCGGACAACCCGCCGCAGAGCGACGCGATCGACCACGCCGCCGCCGGCGACCACGAGTGGACCGTCTCGCTCTGACCGGGTCGCGCCGGTCGTCGCGGTGGTGTGCCGGCCGGACGCGGCGGGTCAGCGGCGGTGCGGCACCCTGCCGGTCGGTGTGTCGCGGGGCAGCACCAGGCGGCCCAGCTTGCGGTACTCGCGCTGGGCGGCGGCCACCAGCATCGCCATCGTCACCGGGCCGCCCGCCTCGGCGGCCAGATAGCCGGCGCTGACCACGCACGCCCGGATACCGCCCCCGCTCAGCTCGAAGTCCCGCGCGCAGCGGTCCAGGTCGACGTCGTCGGCCCGGGGCAGCTCGCCGCCGAGACAGCGGTCCCACAGCGCCCGCCGCTGCGCCGCGTCCGGGGTCGGGAAGTCCACGACGACGTCGAGCCGGCGCAGGAACGCCTCGTCCAGGTTAGCC
Organism: Micromonospora haikouensis; assembly: GCF_900091595.1. Classification (GTDB taxonomy): domain Bacteria; phylum Actinomycetota; class Actinomycetes; order Mycobacteriales; family Micromonosporaceae; genus Micromonospora; species Micromonospora haikouensis. The sequence continues at coordinate 10,400 of NZ_FMCW01000038.1, read as the reverse complement.
CGCAGGTTCGTGGTCAGCACCGCCACGCCGTCGAACGACTCCATCCGCTGCAACAGGTACGCGCTCTCCAGGTTCGCGTACCGGTCGTGGGCGTCGCTGACCTCCGATCGCTTGCCGAAGATCGCGTCGGCCTCGTCGAACAGCAGCACCCCGTTCACCCCGGCCGCCTCGGTGAAGATCCGCTCCAGGTTCTTCTCGGTCTGGCCCACGTACTTGTCGACGACGGTGGACAGGTCCACCACGTACAGGTCGAGCCCCAGGTCGGCGGCGACCACCTCGGCGGACATCGTCTTGCCCGTGCCGGAGTCCCCGGCGAACAGGGCGGTCACCCCGTGGCCCCGCCCGCCGCCGGGGCGCAGCCGCCAGCCGCCCAGCACCTGCTCGCGGTGGCGGACCCGCAGCGCCAGCTCGGTGAGCTGCTCCCGCGCCGGGGCCGGGAGGACTAGGTCGTCCCAGCCGACGGCGGGCTCCACCCGCCGGGCCAGCTTCTCCAGCGCCGCCGCGTTCTGCGAACGCACCCCGGCCCGTACGTGCCGGGCGGCGACCCGGTCGGCACCGTCGAGCACCGCCTGCTGCGCCGCCGCGACCGCCGCCCGCCGCGTCTGGCCGGGCGACAGCACGTACGCCGACAGCTCCCGCTCCGGGTCGACATCGTCCGCCAGCCGCGTCGACCGGCCGGCCAGGGTGTCCCGCCACAGCCGGGCCCGCTCTGCCGCCCCGACCGGGTGGGCGGTCACCAGCAGCGGGGACTCCTCCGCCCAGTGCGGATCCCAGCGCAGCCGCCCGGTGAGCAGCACCGGCACCGGGAGGCCGGCGAGCCGGCGCAGCAGCCGGGCGGGGGCCGCACCCGCCGCCGGGTCGAGGGCGTCGACCGGGCCGAAGACCAGCCCGGCCCGCCGCAGCCGGGCCTCCCGCACGGCGCAGGCCAGGGCCTCCTCCGGCGCGGGGTCGACGCCCAACGCGTCCAGGTCGAGGGCGAGGACGCCCCGACCGGCCGCAGCGAGGGCGGCGGCGGCCACCTCGTCGGCCGCCCCGCCCGGCTCCTCGCGCAGGTAGGCCAACCGGTCACCGGCGCGGATCGCCGCCGCCAGCCCGGCGGCCACCGGCCCCGCCGACGCCCCCGGTCGCCCCGACCGCCGGAGCAGGCCGTCGAGCCGCTCGTCCACGCCGGCGTGCCCGAGCAGGTGCCCGGCCACCCGGTCCGGCACCCGCAGTGAACGGGTCAGGAAGGGCCGGTCGGGCTCCTCGACGAGGAGCAGTCCCCCGGCCACCAGCGGCCCGGTGTCGGCGAGGCGGGCGCGGGCCGGGCCGGCGGCCGGGGAGACGCCGCAGAGCGACAGGGCCAGCCCGGTCGTGGCGCGGCGGCGCGTCACGTCGTCGTTGAGGTAGCCGTACAGCTTCTCGTAGCGCCGGTCCAGGTCGGGCAGGAGCGCGATCAGCAGCACCTCCACGTCCAGCGGGCCCAGCCGGAACTCCTCGGCCACCTCCCGCAGCGGCACCCGGGCGCCCGCCGACCGGGCCCCGTCGGCCCACCGGTCGGCCGCCTCCACCGCCTCCGCCGCGATCTCGTCGGGGACGGGCGGGGCCGGGCCGTCGGCGAGCCGCCAGGCGTCGTCGTCGGAGACGTGCAGCCCGCGCAGCGGGTCGTCCGGGGCCGGGTCCGCCGTGCGGGCCGCCGCGACGGCCCGCCGGACCCGCTGCTCCACGAGGAACAGCCGGGCCCGCAGGTACGTGGTGCCGGCCGGCTCGACCCGTGCGGACCGCCGGGCACCGGAAGGTGGGCCCTCCGGCGCGGCCGCACCGGGCTCCGCCTCGACGGCGGCGCTCACCGCCGGCCGCCCCGGATGGGCCCGCCCGTGCCCTGCCGGCGCTGCCGCTCGGCTGCGGTGCCCCGCGCCCGGCGTACGCCGATCGGGGTCGTGGCGTCCACCGGCTCGGGGTGGCGCAACCGCCGCGTCTCCCCGCCCGCGACGGGCTCGGCCCGGTCGGCGGCGCGCAGCCGGAGCCCGTCGGTGACGGGCTGGGCGGCGAAGGTCGCGGACGCCGCGATCGGCGTGGTCACCACCAGGTCCAGCGACGGCTTCAGCGAACCGCCGAGGGCCGACCAGATGTCGGCGAGCCCCCGGTCCCGCGACGGCGGCACCGCGACGCTCATCGGCACGGTCAGCCCCAGCGCGGCCAGCCCGCCGACGAGCCGGGACGGCGGCAGCACGTCGTGCACGACCAGCCCGGCCAGCAGCACCGACAGCAGCCGGTGCTCGTCCTGCGGCTGTGCCGTCCACGCCGTCACCAGGTACGACAGGGCGAAGTACCGGGGCGGGCGGTGCTCGGCGACGACCGCGCCGTCGGCGTCGTACTCCTCGACCCGGCCCTCCCGACGGTGGGTCATCTCCTCCCGGACGTCGTAGAGGAACAGGTTCACCGTGGGGGCGTTGCGGCGGGCCTCCCACTCCCGGGTCGGCGCGTCGAAGGCGAGCTGCACGTCGGTGCCGGCGAGCATCTCCTCGGTCAGCAGCGCGTGCAGCGCCTCGTCCACCTCGTGGATCATCCTCGTCGTCCCCTCACCAGCCACGGAACAGCAGGCCGGGCGGCTGCTGGGCGGGCAGGATCACCCGGAAGCCGGTGCGGACGGTGCCGAACCCCGCACCGGTGGCCAGGATCCTTCGGGGGCCGAGCTGGTCGCGCGGCACCACCAGCAGCTGCGCGGCGAAGGTGCCGTCGGCCGCCGGCACGGCCGGGTTCGCCGCCGCGGTCAGGCCGACGTCCCAGGCCAGCCGCACCGGCACGCCGGGCGGGAAGTCGGTGCCCCGGACCGAGGTGACGAAGCCGGGCGGCCCGATGGCCGGCACGGCGACGATCCGGGGCTGCAGCACCCGGAACGGCGCCTGGGCGGTGTCGTCGAGACCCCCGTCGGCGGCCACCGTGCCGCGCACCGTCGTCGACGTGGCCGCGCCCGGGGCCAGCACGAACTCCAGGGACCGGCCGACGCCCGGGGCGAGGTCGGGGACCGGGCAGGAGGTCGCGGAGCACCCCGACGGCCGGCTGCGCACCGGCACCCCCGCCGGCAGGGCGGGGGTGATCCGGATTCCGGTCGCCGGCCGGCCGCCGGTGTTGCGGACCGTGTAGGTCACCGTGACCGTCCCACCCACGTACGCCGGGACGGGGTCGACCGTGACCGTGATGTCGAGGCCCGCCGCCGGTGGGCTGGTGGGCGGCGGACCCGTCGGCGTCGCCGTGGCCGTCGGGGTCGGCGTCGGGGTGGCCGGGGGCGGGGTGGTCGTCGGCGGGGGGACCGGGACGACCGTCACCGGCACCGACGCCGTGTTGTCCGACGGCCGGGCGTCGGCCGTCCAACCACCGACCGTCCACTCCACCGGGTACGTTCCGGCGGTCACCCCGGTCAGCTCCACGCGTACCCGCACCGTGTTGCCCAGCCCGATCGGCCCCAGGTCGCAGCCCGGCGGGGCGAGCTGGCAGGAGCCCACCTCCGGCTCCAGCGCGGTGACCCGGACCCCGTCGGGCACCCGCAGGTCGAGGCGGACGTTCGCCGCCGGGGTCGGCCCCCGGTCGGTCACCGTCAGCGTCAACGTCGTCCGCTCGCCGACCCGCACCGGCGCGGGCGGCTCCGCCACGTCCGTGGCCAGGTCCACCGACCGCTGCCAGGTCGGCTTCCGGTGCCGGCCGGGGAACTCCCAGGTCAGCCCGTCGAAGACGGCGGTGTCGAAGTCGTACGTCTTGACGTACTCGGGGCTGGCCGGGTCGGTGTACCGGCGCGAGTTGAGGGCGAGCCGGTGCCCGTCCGGCGACCAGGCGACGTCCCGGGGCCGGTGCGGGCCGTCCGGCGGGGCGACCAGCGGGCCGGCGCAGCCCGCCCCGGGGGTCTGCGGCGCCAGCACCCGGCAGTCGTCGCCGTCGGTGCCGGTGACCACCAGCCCGTCGGGGCCCCGCCCGAACGCGATCCGGCCGCCGTCCGGGGAGAAGCTCGGGCCGTAGTCCGCCCCGACGCACCCGGGGCAGCCGATGGCGGTCAGGTCCCGCTGCCCGCTGCCGTCGCGGGCGTCGACCGTCCACACGTGACTGTCGGCCGCCGCCCCGTCCGGCTGGCCCCGCACCAGGGCCAGCGTCGACCCGTCCGGCGACCAGGCCGGCTGGCTGTCGGAGCGGCCCGGGTCGCCGCCCGACGGCACGGTGAGCACGCGCTGCCCGGTGGTCACGTCCGCCACCACCACCCGGCTGGGCCCGCCCGGCCCGGCCAGCGCGTACGCGACGCGGGTGCCGTCCGGCGACCACGCCGGGTCGGTCTCGACGTCGGCGTCCCCGCGACCGGCGAGGGGAAGCAACCGGGGATTGCCGCCGTCGGCGTCGACCACCCAGAGGCGGGACACCCGGTTGCCGCCCACGGTCTCGAACCGGTTCACCACGATCCGCCTGCCGTCCGGCGAGTAGTCGGGGCGGGCCGTCCACGGGTCGCCGTCGACGGGCCGCCACAGCAGGTCCGGATCCGTCGCCGCCCCCGGGTCCTCCCGCAGCACGGTCAGCCCCAGGTCACGGGGGTCGGTGGCGTCGGGACGGACGTCCTGCAACGTCACCGTGTACTGGTCCGGTGCGGTGGTCCGGCTGACCACCAGCACCGGCGTGCCGGCACCTGGCGGGACATACCAGGCGGGGTGGCCGACGAGGCGGTCCTCGGCGAGGCGCAGCACCGCCTCGCACGGGCACCAGTCGGGGCGCGGCACCCCCGTGTAGACCAGGTCGGCCGCCCCCCGCGTGCCGTCGTCGGTGGTCCGGCTCAGGAACGCCAGGGTCGTCCCGTCCGGCGACCAGCTCGGCTGGTGGCTGTCCCACGACGGGGCGAGCAGCAGCCGGTCGTCGCCCCCGACGGTGTTGATCAGGTGGATCTGCCGGGCGTCCGGGTCCTGCGGCGCGGCCGTGTACGCGATCCGGTCGTGCGCCGGATCCGGATCCCACGCGGGCTCCCCGGCCCCCTCCGGCCGGGCGGTCAGCGCGGTCACCGGCCCGCCGTCGACCGGCATCCGGTGCACCTGCGGCACGCCCGCGTCGTCGCGCCGCTCGAACGCCAGCGTCGTGCCGTCGGGTGACCAGGTGGGCCGGCGGTTGTCGTTGGTGCCGTCGGTGACCTGCCGCAGCCCGGTGCCGTCGACGCCGACCACGAAGACGTCGTGCCAGCTCCCCACGCCCTCCCGGGTCTGCTCGAAGGCGACCCGGGTGCCGTCCGGCGACACCGCCGGCGCCCCGGCGACCTGCACCGGGTCGTCCACCAGGCAGGTCGGCTCCCCCGAGCCACGGCGCACCCAGAGCTGGGCCAGCTCCGACCCGCGCCGGCTGACCCAGACGACCACGTCCCCCGTGGCGGACACCTCGTCGTCGAAGTGCGCCGGGCCGCCGCCGAACAGCGGCGGCGCGGTCGCCTCCGCCCCGGTGCCGGAGACCACGCCGATGCTGCGGTGCCCGGTGCCCAGGTAGGCCACCCGCAGGTCGGTGACCGGCGGCGGGTCGGCCGGCTCGGCGTACGACGCCCGGTCGGGCGGGACGCCCAGCGCCCACGCGCCCAGCAACGCGGCGACCGCCGTCGCGGCGGCGACGAGGGGAGACCTTCGGGTGGGACGCAATCGGCACCTCGACGGGAGACGGCGGGCGGGCGGCCACGTCGCGCACGGCCCAGAGGGCCATCGTGGCCGCCCGCCACCGGCCGGCACAGGGACCGGCGGCCAGGGACCGGGGCAGAACCGCCGCCGGTACGGGCAACGCCCGCCCGTACCGGCGACCCCGGTCCCCGCCCGGCCGGCCCGCCGGTGCGGCCCGGATCCGGCCGGTCAGATCAGGTCGTGCCGCAGCGCGTACGCCACCGCGTGCGCCCGGTTGCGCAGGTGCAGCCGGGTCGTCATGCCGTGCACCACGTTCTTCACCGTCCGCTCCGAATACGACAGCTTCACCGCGATCTCCCGCGTCTCGAACCCGTCGGCGACGAGCCGCAGCACGTCCACCTCCCGCGAACTCAGCCCGCCCAGGCTCAACCCGCGCGGGTCGAGCACCTCCCGCTGGAGCCGGCGCATCTGGTTCAGCAGCCGACCGAGCAGGTCGGCGGGGACGCTCCCCTCGCCCCGCGCCGCCGACAGGATCACCTCGACCAGGCGGCCGGCGGACGCCTCGCTGCGGCGTACCACCCCCACCACCCCGCACTCGACGGCGGCCGACAGCTGGGCGTCGTCGATGGTGGCCGGCACCAGCACCAGCCGGTTCTGCTCCCGGCGCAGCCGCCGCAGGGCCTGCACCACCGGCGGGGTCAGGCTGTCCACGACGACCAGGGTGACCGCCGCGTCGGCGGCGTCCGCCTGGGCCAGGACCCTGACCTCCGAACGACCCGTGAGCTGCCCCGTCACGCCCGTCCACGAGATCGGATCCGTCGCGTGCACGTAGACCGGTATCCGCTGCATCCTCGCCTCCTCTCCCCGTGCCGACGGCCGGCGCGCCGACGGCACGGCGAGTATGGGCGCGATGTCTTTGCGTGTACTTAACGTCGCCCGGCGGGCAGCGACCTCTGCCCGCCGTCGTACCCCGATGGCCCCTGACAGGCCACAGAAGCGCTCCTACGCTCCAGCAGATGCGCGCATCGGCGAATCTGGCCAGCACCTCCGTGAGCGTCGCCCCCGGCGGCGAGGTCGAGGTCCCGGTCACCGTGCGGAACGCCGGCGACACGGTCGAGGCGTACCGGTTCGAGATCCTCGGTGTGCCGGGCGAGTGGGTGACCGTGCAGCCGCCCACCCTCAACCTCTACCCGGCGGGCTCGGACACCGTCACGGTCACCTTCCGCCCGCCCCGCTCCGCCCGGGTGGACGCCGGCGACCGGCCCTTCGGCGTCCGCGTGGTCCCCGCCGAATACCCCGACTCGGCGGTCGTGGAGGAGGGCGTCCTCACCGTCGAGCCGTTCTCGGAGCTGGCCGCGCAGGTGCAGCCGCCGTCGCGCAGCGGGCTGCGCGGGGCCCGCTACCGCATCGACACCGACAACCTCGGCAACGTGACCGAGCAGGTCGGCCTCGCCGCCGCCGAGGGCACCGACCAGGTGACGTTCGCGCTGCCCCCCGAGCCGGTCACCGTGCCCAACGGCACCCGCGCCGAGACCCCCCTCCGGGTACGCGCCCGCCGGCTGCTCTGGTGGGGCGCGCCGAAGGAGTACCCGTTCGCCGTCGAGCTGCGCACCTCGGACGGCCGGGCCCGTGGCCTCGACGCCGTCTTCGTCCAGCGCCCGATCATCTCGGCCGGGCTGCTGAAGCTGCTGGCGGCCCTGCTCGCGCTGCTCCTGGCGCTGCTGGCCCTCTGGTTCGGGCTGCTGCGCCCGCAGGTGGAGACCGCCGCCCGGGAGGCGGTGGAGGCGGAGCAGGCCCGGCAGGTCGCGCGGGGCGAGCCGGTGCCCAGCGCCGCGCCGAATCCGGCCCCGACGACCACCCCGCCCGGTGCCGGCCCCCCAGGCGGCGGGACCCCCGGCGACGGCAGCACCGACGGCAGCGGGGTGGGCGGCCCCGCCGGTGGCCTCGGCGGCGAGCAGTTCTCCGTCGCCATCACCTTCCGCACCAGCCCCAACGGGTCGGCGGAGCGCAGCTACACCGTCCCGGCGGGCAAGACGTTCCTGCTCACCGACTTCCTGGTCGACAACGTGCAGGGCGACGAGGGCACGCTGACGGTCACCGCGAACCAGGTGCGGGTGGTCACCTACGCCCTGGAGAACTTCCGCAACCAGGACTACCACTCGGTCACCCCGATCCGCGTTCCCGCCCGGGGCCGGGTGACCCTCACGGTGGTCTGCCGCCGCCCCGGCACCCCGGCCAACGCCCCCCGCGCCACCACCTGCCGCGAGTCGCTCTACCTCAACGGCATCCTCCGGGACAACCCGGCCCCGGAGGACTGACGCCAGGGTTCGCCGCGGCTTCCGGCGTACCCGATGGGTCAGGTCCGGGCGCCCGCGGCCCGGCGGGCGCGCTCGGCCCGCCGCCGCACCTGCTGGTACGCCCCCGTCAGCCCCATCGCCCGACGGACCTCGACCAGGGTGCGCCGCACCTCGGCCCGGGTCCGCTCCGTGCCGTCGACGATGAGCTGGTCGACCAGCCCGGTGTCGGCCTCGATCCGGGCCCGCCGTTCCCGGATCGGGTCGAGGAAGCGGTTGAGCGTCACCGCGAGTTGCTCCTTGACCTCGACGTCGCCGACCCGGCCGGCCCGGTACCGCTCCTTCAGGTCCGCCACCTGCGCCCGGTCGGGGTTGAACACGTCGTGGTACGCGAACACCGGGTTCCCCTCCACCGTGCCCGGGACGTCCGCGCGCACCCGGTTCGGGTCGGTGTACATCCCCATGACCGCCCGGCGGACGGTGTCCGCGTCGGCGGAGAGCGAGATCGTGTTGCCCAGGCTCTTGCTCATCTTCCGCCGGCCGTCCGTGCCGACCAGCGACGGCGTCTCGGCGGCGATCGTCTCCGGCACGGGGAAGACCTCCCCGTAGAGGTGGTTGAACCGGCGGGCGATCTCCCGGGTCACCTCGACGTGCGCCGCGTTGTCCTTTCCGACGGGCACCACCTGCCCCTTCACGCAGAGGATGTCGGCGGCCTGGAGGACGGGGTAGCCGAGCAACCCGTACGGCATCTCCTCCTTGCCGGCGGCCCGGGCCATGTCCTTGAGCGACGGCACCCGTTCCAGCCGGGGCACGGTCACCAGGTTCTGCAGCAGGGTGTTCAGGTCGCCGACCTCGGGGATGGCCGACTGGAGGTAGAACGTGGCCCGCGCCGGGTCGACGCCGGCGGCGAGGATGTCCGTGACCATCTCCCGGGCGTTGCGGGACACCGCGGCGATGTCCTCGCGGGTGTTGCGGGTGGTCAGCATGTGCAGGTCGGCGATGATGAAGAAGCTCTCGTAACGCTGGTGCAGCCGCACCCGGTTGGCGATGCTGCCGACGTAGTGGCCGAGGTGCAGCCGCCCGGTCGGGCGGTCACCGGTGAGCATCCGTGCGACGGACATGGGGATGTGCCTTTCGTGCCGTGGAAGCGGTGGGAGGCGCGCGGGCGCGCACCGACCTCGGGCGAAGGCCCGTCGGAGGTCGGGTGGATCGGCTCGTCAGATCAGGGAGCCGGTGCGCCATCGCCCGCCGGCGCGGAACCGCAGTCCGCCGGCACGCAGGACGTCCAGGATGCGCTCGCGGCCGTCGCCGGAGCTGCCGGGCGGCACCGGCGCGGCACCCACCGGGAGGCCGTCGACGGCCTCCGGCGCGAGGGTGCAGGGCCGGACCACGCCTCCACGATAGACCGCCGGGCCGCCGTCCGTGCGCCCCTCACAGAGCAAACGGGGTACGCGTCGCAGGTCCGCTGGCATACTCGCGGACCATGGTGTTGTCGCGCGGCTGGGCGCTCTTCCTCGTCGGGGTCGGTGTGTGGACGTGGGTGATCTGGCCCCGGTTCGCCGTCGCCATCTGGAACGACCCCCGCGCGTGGGCCGGCGGCGTCGTGGGCGAGGGGGCGCCCACCGGGTTCCTCTGGATCCACGCCCTGTTGATCGCGGCGTCGCTGGCGGTCGGCACTACGGTCGGTGCCCTCGGCGTACGGGGCTGGCGGGGCGCACGCAGCCGGGGCTGACCCGCTGAGCTGCGGGTATCTTCGGTCACGAATGGTGTGACGCGGGCCTCTACCCCCCGATTTGACGTTGAAACCCCGGGACGCGTAACTTTCTCTCTGCCAGCGCGGAACGGACGAAACAGGGCGAAAGTCCTGGGAGGCCGGAGCGCCGGACAGCACAGCTCGACCCTCCGGGGGCGAGCCGGGCGGGGCCACCGGATCTGCCGCAGGGCGGATTTGGAGCGGCGAAACCGACCGGGTAAGGTTGACGACCGGCGGGGAACCGGGCGAGATCGTGGGAGACCACGACGGCCGGCCTGCCAAATCCGATGATCACGAGCAGTGGTTCGCTGCTGCGCGCGCTCAGCGGGGCCGGATCCGTACGAAGCACGACAGACCGGGACACACGGTTTGACACGGCAGAGACGGTGAGGTAACGTAGTAAAAGTGCCCAGCGCGAAAGCGGGGGGCGCGGATGAACGGAATGCCCCGGATGGGGCCCCCGGGTTTGGGGGTTTCGGATGGTGTGTGGTTGTTCTTTGAGAACTCAACAGGGTGCTTGATAAGCCAGTGCCAAGTAGTTTGATACCCCGCGCTGGGTCGGCTTTGCCGGTCTGGTGGGGATTCCTTTGGCAACACTTTTTGTTGTCGGGATGGATTGTTCAACAGGTTTTTGTTGGAGAGTTTGATCCTGGCTCAGGACGAACGCTGGCGGCGTGCTTAACACATGCAAGTCGAGCGGAAAGGCCCTTCGGGGTACTCGAGCGGCGAACGGGTGAGTAACACGTG
>NZ_FMCW01000033.1 GCF_900091595.1 Micromonospora haikouensis | reverse complement strand
CCGGATCGCCGATCGCTTCGACCACGTAGTCGCGCACGTCATCGCGCACCGCGTCACGGTCCCACGCCGGACTACACAACATGCCCTGCAACCCATCCGGCGACACATGCCCAGCCTGCTCCGCGAGGGTCCAGCCGTTCCGCCGCTCCAACGGCGCCAGCAACCCCCGCACATACGCCCACGCCCGCCGCCGCGGCTCCACCCGAGTGAACCGATGCGCAAACCGGAAGAACAACTCCTCCAACCCGGCATCCCACGACTTGACCAACTCCGCATCCACCACAACCAGCCAACGAGCGATCACCACCCGAAGCCACGACCCGCCGTTGCAGTACTAGGAGGGTTGGACGGACCTCGTGTTCTGCGGTGTCGCCACCGAGAGTTGCGTGCTGAAGTCAGCGGTGGATGCCTTCGAGCGTGATCTCCACCCCGTGGCTCGCCACAGACGCCTCGGCGAGCCATAGCGGTCCAGCCGCCCACGATGCCGCGCTGTTGGTAGCCCGCCGCTTCATCGGCGCAGGACACTTCATCACCGCCGGCGAGGCGAGCGTTGGCGCCCGCCACTAGTAGATCTTGGTAGATTTCGGCCCCTATGGGGGCCGTTTCGTACCAAGATCGCTGAGCTACCAAGCTTTGGGGCGGTCACCGTACGACGACCCGACCGGTGCGACTCTGCGGAGGGCTGCCCTATGGACACCCGTCCCGTCGCGCTGGCCCCGCATCTGCCGGGAGAGCCTCGGCACCCGGAAGATCGACGCCATTCCAGTTCTCAAGGCAGCGGCGGAGAGCTACCCGGGCGATGGTCCCTCCGTTGTGTCGCCCTCCGTGTACTCGGCGAAGATCTCGTCGAGGACCCTCCGTGAGGTCGCCGCCGCCGCGCCGCCGTCCGGCGCGTTCGCGTAGCTGACCAGGGTCTTCCAGAGCGCCCAGCCACGCCCGCGCGCCCAGGTCGCGTCGTCCACGGCCAGCCGCTCCCGGAAGGCCCGCCGGCCCTCGGCGGTCAGCAGCGTCCAGGCGATCGCCAGGTCACAGGACGGGTCGCCGACTCCGCAGGTGCCGAAGTCGATGATCGCCGCGAGGTGCCCGTCGTCGAGCAGGAGGTTTCCCTGCGCGAGGTCGCCGTGGAACCAGCGCTCCGCACCGTCCCAGCGCGCGTCCAGTGCGCGTCGCCAGACCTCGCCGGCCAGGCCCACGTCGATCCGCCCGTCGAGAGCCGTGAGCGCCCGGTCGGCCAGCCCGTCGTACGTGCGCAGGGTGCCGCCCCGATACCAGTTGTGCCGGCCCGGGCGGGGACCGTCAGCGACGTCGACACCCTGCAGGGCCACGACGAACCCGGCCAGGTCGAGCGCGAAGCGGACCGGGTCGGCGATGCGGTCCGCCCGCGCGGTCTCGCCGTCGAGCCACCGGTAGACCGACCAGGCGTACGGGTAGCCCTCGCCGGGCCCGCCCTTCGCCAGCGGGGTGGGGACGGCCAGCGGGAGACGGGAGGCGAGCACGGGGAGCCACCGGTGTTCCTTGGCGACCGCCTCGGCGTACTCGACCGCGCTCGGCAGGCGTACCGACATGCCGGTGCCGAGGCGGAAGGTCCAGTTGTCCCAGCCGCCGTCGGCGACCGGCTCCACCGGCAGGTCGGCCCAGTGCGGGAACTGGCCGGCGACGAGCCGGCGCACCTGGGCCGCGTCGACGGCGACGCGTACGGGCAGCGGGCCGAGATCCGGAACGTCGTCAGCCCCCACGTCCGGCATCGCCCGTCGACCTCACTCGGACTGGGCGGCCAGTTCGCGGGCGCGGTCGCGGGCCGCTTCGAGGGCCGCGAGCATCGCCGCGCGTACGCCGTGGTTCTCCAGCTCGCGGATGGCGGAGATCGTGGTGCCGGCGGGCGAGGTGACCGCCTCGCGCAGTTTGACCGGGTGCTCGCCGGAGTCGCGCAGCATGACCGCCGAGCCGATCGCGGTCTGCACGATCAGCTCGTGGGCGACCTGACGGGGCAGGCCGAGCAGGATGCCGGCGTCGACCATCGCCTCGACGAGGAGGTAGAAGTAGGCCGGCCCGGAGCCGGACAGGGCGGTGACGGCGTCCTGCTGCGACTCGGGCACCCGGACGGTCGCGCCCAGCGGCGTGAACATCTCCTCCGCCAGGGCGAGGTGCTCGCCGGTGGCGTGGGCGCCGGCCGAGATGGCACTCATCGCCTGGTCGACCAGGGCCGGGGTGTTGGTCATGACCCGCACCACGGGGGTGCCCTCGGGCAGCCGCCGGTTGAAGAAGCTGGTCGGCAGGCCGGCGCAGAGCGAGATGACCAGCTTGTCGGCGGGCACCTTCGGCCCGATCTCGTCGAGCAGGGCGGCGGCGTCCTGCGGCTTGACGGAGATGGCCAGCACGTCGGCCTCGCCGACGGCGGTCAGGTTGTCGACCACCCGTACGCCGTAGCGGGTGGCCAGCTCCTCGGCGCGGATCGGCCGCCGGGCCGTGGCCAGCAGCCGGCCGACCGGCCAGCCGGAGCGCAGCAGCCCGGAGAGCATCAGCTCGCCGATCTTGCCCGCGCCGATCACCGCAACGGTGTGGTCGCCCACCGCCATGGTCGTACCCCTTTCGTGGCCCGCCGGGCGGCGGGGCCGAGCGGCGCGCACGGCGGCTACACGGGAAACCGCCGCGCGCACCGGGTTGGCGTCAGCTGCCGAAGAAGACCTCGGCCTCTTCGTAGCGCTCCAGCGGCACGGTCTTCAGCTCGGCCGTGGCGTCGGCCAGCGGGACCCGGACGATGTCCGTGCTCTGCATGGCGACCATCTTGCCCCAGTCGCCCTCGTGGGCGGCGTCGATCGCCTGGAGGCCGAGCCGGGTGGCGAGCACCCGGTCGAAGGCGGTCGGGGTGCCGCCGCGCTGGATGTGGCCCAGCACGACGGTGCGGGCCTCCTTGCCGGTCTTGGCCTCGAGCTGCTCGGCGAGCCACTGGCCGATGCCGCCGAGGCGGACGTGGCCGAACGCGTCCAGCTCCTGGTTGTGCAGGATCATCTGGCCGTCGAGCGGCTGGGCGCCCTCGGCGACGACGACGATCGGGGCGTACTGGTGCTGGAAGCGCTTCTCGACGTACCCGGCGACCTGCTCGACGTCGAACTTGCGCTCGGGCAGCAGGATGACGTTGGCGCCGCCGGCCAGGCCGGCGTGCAGGGCGATCCAGCCGGCGTGCCGGCCCATGACCTCGACGACGAGGGTGCGGTGGTGGCTCTCGGCGGTGGTGTGCAGCCGGTCGATCGCCTCCATGGCGATGTTGACGGCGGTGTCGAAGCCGAAGGTGTAGTCGGTCGCGCCGAGGTCGTTGTCGATCGTCTTGGGCACGCCGACGACGTTGACGCCCAGCTCGTGCAGCTTGGTGGCGACGCCCAGGGTGTCCTCGCCGCCGATCGCGATCAGCGCGTCCACGCCCTGCGCGGCGAGGTTCTCCTTGATCCGCTCCACGCCGTTCTCGATCTTGAACGGGTTGGTGCGGGACGAGCCGAGGATGGTGCCGCCGCGCGGCAGGATGCCCCGCACCTCGGCGATGCCGAGGGGCTTGGACAGGCCCTCCAGCGGGCCCTTCCAGCCGTCCTGGAAGCCCACGAACTCGTGACCGTAGGTGGCGACGCCCTTGCGGACCACCGCCCGGATAACCGCGTTGAGACCCGGGCAGTCGCCGCCGCCGGTGAGCACGCCGATACGCATGATCTGCTCATCCTCCTGGAGCATCAGGTGAAGCCCGATTTGCCCCAGGATAAGTGTCGGATCAGACCTCGGCACCGTTGCCGGCCCGGGGCGGGCCGTCCCTGCGAACTGTAGCCGCCGCGACAATCCGCCGGCAGCGCGCCCCGGGCAGGCGTCCACCGCTCAGAAGGTCACCTCGCGGTTCTCCCCCGCCCTCGGCGGCTTCCCCACCACCGCCGCCCTGGCGAGGCCGAGCAGGTTGACGACGGTGCTGCCCGGCGAGTCCCAGTACTCGGCCGAGCCGGCGTGCACCTTGATCAGGGTCAGCCCCGGGGTGTCCAGTCCGGCGGGGAACCAGGTCTTGAGCAGCGGGTGCCACAGCCGCTCGGCGTGCCGGCGGTCGTACCCCTCCCCGGCGGTGCCGGCGATCGACACCCGGGCGTGGTTGCGCTGGTCGGCGAAGGCCACGTTGACCTCCGGGTTGACCCGCAACTGACGGACCTTGGCCGAGTCGGCGTACGCGAAGAACCACAGGTCGCCGTCGAACTCCGCCTCCTGCAGGCCCATCGGCCGGCTGACCAGCCGACCGTCCAGCCCGATGGTGGTCAGCATGCAGATCCGCGCGGCGCGGACCAGCTCGGTCACCCGGCTGCGGGCGTCGGCGGCGCTGGTCGGCTCACTGCTCATGGCGGCACTCCCTCGATCGGCTCGACGCCGACCCGGTGCCCCGGAGAGCACCCGCCAAACCTGATCAGCGGGCCGTCATCGCACGCCAGCGGGCGAGGTTGTGCCGGGCATCGACCAGCGCGTCGTGCCGGGCCGCGTCGGCGTTCGGCAGGGGCGGCCGGCCCCGGTCGTCCCAGAGCTGGCGCAGCTCCTTGGTGAACCGGGGGATCTCCCGGGGCAGCCCCGGCATCGAGCCCCAGAGCTGGGCCAGCACCACGTGGTCGTACGCGGCGTACCAGGCCCACAGCTCCAGCTGCTCGCCCGGCCGGCCCCGGATCGGCTCCATCAGGAAGTCGTAGAGGTCGTCGCGGATCCGCTCCCGCGACCGCCAGGCCCGGTCGGCCGGCGAGGGCAGCCGGTCCAGGACGTTGCGGCGCACCCAGGGCACGGCGCGGGAGTCGTCGAACTCCGTGGAGACGGCGTAGAACTCGCGCCCGTTCTCGTCGACGACGCCGATCGACACGAGGTCGACGGTGCGCCCGTCCTCGATGAACTCGCAGTCGTAGAAGTAGCGGTATACCATCGCCCGCCATCCTCGCCCACCGATGCCACCGGCCGCCAGCCGGGGGGCGCGCCCGGCACGACGCCCCAGCGCCGCAGCTCGGGACTGTTACGGAAGTGTCGCCGGGGGTGTACAGCGGGCGACCGGGCCGTCATGATCTGATGAGTGCCGCTACCGGACACCGAACCGGTTCGCGACCTCGCGGCGGGGGCTGACGGGTTCACCCGGCCGCGAGTTGAGGTCCTTTACCGGGGAGGGGTTGGGCCGTGGAGATGCGCCTGCCGGAGCCGGGTGACGCGCTCACGGGTGTCGAGATGTTCGCCGGCCTGGAGCCGGAGGTGCGGCAGCGGGTGATCGCGGCGGCGGTGCCGCGCACGTACCGCAAGGGCCAGTTGCTCTTCGTCGAGAACGACCCCGGCGAGTCCCTGATCGTGCTGCGCCGCGGCGCGGTGGCCGTGTTCCGCACCGCGCCGACCGGCGAGCGGGCCGTGCTGTCGGTGATCCGTCCCCCGGACGTCCTCGGCGAGGTCTCCCTGCTCGACGCCTCCACCCGCTCCGCGTCGGCCGAGGCGATCGAGGACTGCGCCGCCCTCGCGCTGTCCCGGCCCGCGTTCATGGAGCTGGTGCACTCCAACCCGCGCATCCTCGACGCGGTGATGCGCTCCCTCGGCGGGCTGATCCGCCGGCTGACCGAGCAGAACGCCGACCACGTCTTCCTCGACCTGCCCGGCCGGGTGGCCAAGACGCTGGTGCGGCTGGCCGGCGAGAGCCAGGCCCCGATGATCACCATCGAGCTCAACCAGAGCCAGCTCGCCGAGATGGCCGGGGGCTCGCGGCAGAGCGTCAACCAGGCCATCGGGTCCTTCGCCAGCCGGGGCTGGCTGCGCACGGAGGGCCGCCGGATCGTGGTCACCGACGTGGCGGCGCTGCGCCGCCGCGCCGGCATGAGCGACCGCTGACCGACCGCTGCGCCGGCCCGAGCGACGGCCCGCGCTGGCCTGAGCGCTGATGCCGGCCGCGTCCACCAGGGCACGGCCGGCGTCAGCGTCGGATCACTTGCCCGGCTCGTCCGCGGGCGGCGCGCTCGGGCCGGGGCCGATCTTCGACGGGTCGGTCGGCTTGGTCGTCGTGGTGGTCTTCGTGCTGCCCTGGTCGGGGGCGGTGCCCTGACCGTCCGGCGTGTCTACCATGCCCTGCTCCTCCAATGCGGCGAGAGTGACGGCGTCGACGTCGACCGTGTCGCCCGGTGCCCACATGGTGCCTCGCGGGTCCGTCCACGCGGCTGACAGTCGTACGTGCACGGCACTCTCCTGGCGTTTCATGTCCTGAGCGGAAGGTTAGTCTGACCCGGTCGGGCGCACGATCCGCCTGCATATCGGGTAGCCGACTCTGCCGCCTGGCGCGATACTGGGCCCACCTCGCGCTCTGGAGCCGACCATCGACCTCAAGTGTGGACACTGCTCACGCGAAGCCGGTCCGGACGACCGCTTCTGCGGTGGGTGCGGGCAGGCCCTGACCCGTGGCTGCGCCACCTGCGGGCACGCCAACAGCGTCGAGGCCAACTTCTGCACCAGCTGCGGGCAGCCGCTGCGGGACCGGCCGGTGGTCGTGCAGGAGGACCGCCGGCAGGTCAGTGTCCTGTTCATCGACATCGTCGACTTCACGACGTACGCGGAGCGGGCCGACCCGGAGCAGGCCCGCAACCTCCAGCAGGCCTACTTCGCCACAGTACGACGGCTGGTGCACCAGTACGGCGGGGTGGTCGAGAAGTTCATCGGCGACGCGGTGATGGCGCTGTTCGGGGCGCCCGTGGCCACCGACAACGACGCGCTGCGCTGCGTACGGGCGGGGCTGGAGCTGCAACGCAACCTGGCCCGCCAGCCGGCCGGACCGCACCCGCCGCTCGGCTTCCGGGTCGGCATCGCCACCGGCGAGGCGCTGGTCGACCTGTCCGCCGCCCGCGACGGCGGGCAGGGTTTCGTCACCGGCGACGTGGTCAACACCGCCTCGCGGTTGCAGTCGCTCGCGCCGTCGGGCGGCGTGGTCGTCGACGAGAGCACCTGGGCGGCGACCCGGCACGACATGGAGTACGCCGACCGGCCGCCGGTGACGCTGCGGGGCCGCTCCGCGGTCAGCCGGATCTGGCTGGCCGTGCGGGCGCTGCCCCAGCGGGACCTGACGACCGCCGAGCTGACCCCGATGGTCAACCGGGAACACGAACGCGGCCTGCTGGTCAACGCCCTGCACCGCACGGTGACCGAGCGCACCTCGCAGCTCGTCACCGTCTTCGGCTCGGCGGGGGTGGGCAAGAGCCGGCTGCTGCGCGAGCTGGCCCGGCACGCCGCCAGCCTGCCCGGCCCGCCGATCACCTGGCTGGTCGGGCAGTGCCCGCCGTTCGGCGAGAACGTCACGTACGCCGCGCTCGCCGACATCGTGAAGGGCTGGGTCGGCGTGTCGACCGTCGACGACCCGGCGGCGCTCGGCGACCGGCTGCGGCAGCGGCTGGCCCGGCTGGGCGACCCGCACGCCGTGCGGCTGGCCGACCCGCTCGGCCCGCTCATCGGCCTGCCCGGCGAGCGACTCACCCCGGGCGAGACCGAGACGTCCTGGCGGCGGTTCCTGCTCGCCCTGGCCGCGGCGGGCCCGACGGTGCTGGTGTTCGAGGACATGCACTGGGCAGACCAGGCGATGCTCGCCTTCGTCGAGCAGCTCGGCGCGGCGGCCCGGGGCGTGCCGCTGCTGGTGCTGGCGACCGCGCGGCCCGAGCTGCGGGAGCGGCACCCGGCCTGGACGGGCACGATCAGCGGGGCGATGTCGATCTCGGTGCCGCCGATGCACGACTCCGACATCGACACCCTCTACTCGCTGCTGCTCGGGCAGTCCGCGCTGCTGCCCGCGTCCCGGGGGCCGCTGATCGAGTTCGCCGACGGCAACCCGCTCTACGCCCAGGAGTACGCCCGGATGCTGCTCGACGGCGGGCTCGTCGACCCCGCCGGGCGGGCCGACCCGGCCCGTACGCCGGAGATGCCGCGCACGGTGCAGGCGGTCATCGCCAACCGGCTCGACCTGCTCGACCCGGCCGACCGGGCCGTGCTCCAGGCCGCCGCCGTCGTCGGCGTGCAGTTCTGGCCGGGGCCGGTGGCCACCGCGCTGGGCCGCCCCGTGCGGTGGGTGGAGCGGGCGCTGGGCCGGCTGCAGCGCCGGGACCTGGTATACGAGCAGCCCAGCTCGACGATGCCGGGCCAGCCCGAGTACCGCTTCCGGCACGTCCTGGTGCGCGACGTGTGCTATCAGCGGCTGCCCCGCACCGAGCGGGTGGCGCGCCACCAGAGCACCGCCGACTGGCTGGAGCAGGTCACCGACGGCCGGCAGCAGGACCTGGTCGAGGTGCTCGCCAACCACCGCTGGGCGGCGCACGAGATCGCCCGTACCGTCGGGCTGGACACCACGCCCTACGTGCCGGCGGCGCGGGCCGCGCTGCACCGGGCGGCCCGCCGGGCGTACGAGCTGCACGCGCTGGACACCGCCGCGACCCTGATGGGGCGGGCGCTGGCCCTGCCCGGCGGACCCGAGCCGACGCTGGAGCTGTTCGACGCCGAGCTGGCGCTGTTCCGCGACGGGGACGCGTTCCTCGTCGACGGCGGCGCGGCACGGTTGGCCCGGCTGGCCGGCGAGCTGGCCGGGGCCGGCGAGCCGACGGGGGCGGCGCGGGCCTGGACGCTGCTCGCCACCGCCGCGTGGCGGCGGGCGGACCGGGCCGAGACGCTGCGCTGCCTGGACCGGGCCATCGGCATCTACACCGACCTGCCCGACAGCGAGGAGAAGGCGAGCGCCCTGCTGGAGCTGGCCCGGGTGCACATGCTCAACGCGGAGACCGAGCCCGCGTGCGCGGCGGCCCGGACCGCGGCGGGCCTGGCCGAGCGGCTCCAGCTGCTGGAGGTCAGCGCGAGCGCCCGGATCACCCTCGCGGTGGCCCGTTACCTGTCGGGGGTGCCGGAGGCGTACGCGGAGCTGGTCGAGATCACCGAGCACTGCCGGGTGGAGCGGCTCGCCAGCCGCCGGCGGGCGGTGCACAACCTGGCCTGGGCGTTGCAGGAGGAGGGCGACCTGGCCGGCTCGGCGCGGCTGGTGGACGAGCAGCGCTCGCTGGACCTCGGTGGCGAGCACAGCCTCACCGCGAGCTTCGAGGACCAGTGGGCCCGGTCGTACTACGACGGGGACTGGGGTGCGGCGGCCGACCTGGCGGCCGAGTCGACGCGCCGGCCGACCGGCGAGTGGGACATGCACATCGTCGCGGTGTCCGGCTGGATGCGGACGCTGCGCGGCGACCCGGAGGCCCCGGCCGACGGCGGCGGCCCGGACCAGGTGGAGCGGGCGGTGGCTGCCGGGCGGCGGTCCGGCTTCCACCGGGTGCTGCGGTCCACGTTGGCCCACGCGGCGCTGTGCCGGGCCGTGCAGGGGCGCGAGGCCGAGGCGCTGCGGCTGCTCGCCGAGCTGGACGAGGACTGGCGGCGGACCCGGGAGATCCCGTTCGCCGAGTGGGTGCCGGCGATCGGCCACGTCGCGGTGGTGCTCGGCGGGGACGCGGCCCGCCGGGTGCGCCGACTGCTGACCTCCGCGCCCCGGATGACGCCCTGGGCCCGGGCCGCCGGGCAGGCGGCGGAGGCCGCGCTGGCCGGGTCGACCGGCGACGCCCGGACCGCCGCCGAGTTGTTCCGGTCGGCGGCCGAGCAGTACCGGCGGATGGGCGACCTGACCGACCACGTGCTCGCCGCCGCGCTGTCGGTGCCCACCCTGCGCGAGGTGGACCCGGCGGGCGCGGCGCAGGTGCTGGCCGAGGTGCGCGGGTTCGCGGCCCGCAACCACGCCCCGGGCCTGCTCCGGCTAGCCGGCACCACCGACTAGCCACGCCGACCGGGCCCGGCGACGGATCCCCCGGTCAACGGGATCCACCGGGCTTGCCAGGTCCACCGGCATACCGCGGCCACCGGGTTCACGGGCGCCAAGGCCATCCCGCCCGACCGCTGAGGCCGAGACAGGCCGCCCGGCCGGGCAACCGCCCTCCGCCATCACGTGCGAGAACGCGCCAACGCGAGAGCCGCTCCTGCCATGCGGCACCTACGCAGCTGAGTCACATACGACATCACCAACCACCCGATGCCCCGCCCTCGCCGTCCCACCCCCGTCCCGCCCCGCCCGCGCTCCGCCCCTCTGCGCCTCCGCCCCTCCCCTGCCTGCCGGCCCCCGCCCGCGCTGCTCCCGGGCCGGTGATCAAGAGAATTGTGTCATCGCAGAGATCAACTCTGACGCTTTTCTCTTGATCACCGACCCGGGGACGGGAGCGGGCGGGACGGGGGTGGGCTGGGCGGGGGACGGGGGTGGGGTGGTGCGGGGTGGTGATGTCGTATTCGACTCAGCTGCGTAGGTGTCGGCAGGGGCAGGTGGGCCTGGGCGGTGCTGGTGGCGGGCCGGGGCACGGGGCTTCTGTTGGCAAGCGATTAGCGAAAACCGACATTGAGGCCCCGCCCCGACCTGCGGCAGGGGCCTTACTTCGTACGGCGCGCCACAACGCACTCCCGGAAGGGGGCCCTGACGTGTCACGATTCAGGGCACGGCGTGCGGGGCGTCGGGTGCTTACCGCACCGGGAGGTGCGCGAGGGAGGGTGTCCGGTGTCAGCGGGTAGGGCCCGCCGGGGACGGCGGGACAACGGGCTCGACGCGAGCGAGTACGCGGTCGCCGGCGACGTGGATCCGCGCGTGGGCGAGCACCTGCTCGACGTGCTGGCCGCGGGCGGCATCGCCGCGTACCTGCAGCCGTCGGCCGACCTGAACCCGGTCACCCGCACCACCACCGTCCCGGCCCGCCCCGTGGACCGGCTCTACGTCGACCGCTCCCACCTGACGACCGCGCGTGACTACCTCACCCAGCTCGCCGAGGAGGCCCCCGCCGCGCCGGCCCGCGACGAGCCCGACGTCGACGCCGAGTGGGCCCGCATCGTGGCCGGCTTCCACACCGCGCCGGCCGCCGGGGCGCACCCCTGGCCCGCCGCCGAGGACATCGACGACGAGCCCGACGAGCAGCCGGCCGGCACGACCGGCCGGGTCGGCGCGGACGAGGGCGGCACCGCCACCGACGTACGCCGGCTGCCGTGGGCCGCCGACGTCTCGGGCGTCTCCGTCGGCGGCCCACGGCAGGACGAGCCGTCCCTGTTGGACGGGCTGGACACCTTCGGCGCCGGCCTGCCCGACGACGCCGACGAGCGCTACACCCCGCCGCCGCCACCGCCGTTACCCCGCGTCTCCAAGTACGCGGTGGCCGGCGTGCTGGCCATCGTCGCCGGGTTCGTGCTCTTCCTGGAGCCGACGCTGCTGCCGGTGGACCCGTCCGTGGTGACCCTGCTCGGCTTCACCGGCATCCTCGCCGGCTTCGTGACGCTGATCTGGCGGCTGCGCCCCGGGGACTCCGACGACGACCCCGACGACGGCGCCCGCGTCTGAGGAGGCCCGATACGCCGGGTAGTGACCCGTCCCCACAGGCGGACAGCGGATGCCCGAATTGCGGGACGCGCACCGCCCCCGGCATGGGGCGTAACAGTGGTGTAACTTACTGTCAGTAGGAATACCGCTGTACGTCACTTCCCGCACTGGCTGCCCGGTTGTTCCTTGCTAGCGGTGGTCGGTCTCTGCTGATCGGAATGCCCGAGATGCGACAGAGTTCCCTCGTGGTGGTGGCCAACCGCCTGCCCATCGACGACAGTGTGGCGCCCGACGGCGCCTGCGAATGGCGACGCAGCCCCGGCGGGCTGGTGAGCGCCCTGCATCCCCTGCTGCGGCACACGCCGGCCACCTGGGTCGGCTGGGCCGGCGGCACCGGGCCGGCGCCGAGCCTGCCCGACATCGGCAGCGTGCGGATGCGCGCCGTGCCGCTGAGCGGCGAGGACTTCCGCGACCACTACGAGGGCTTCGCCAACTCGACCCTGTGGCCGCTCTACCACGACGCGGTGGAGCAGCCGGAATACCACCGCCGCTGGTGGGAGGCGTACCAGCGGGTCAACCAGCGGTTCGCCGAGGCGACCGCCGAGGCGGCCGAGCAGGGCGCGGTGGTCTGGGTGCAGGACTACCACCTGCAGCTGGTGCCCGGCCTGCTGCGCGAGCTGCGCCCCGACCTGCGGATCGGCTTCTTCATGCACGTGCCGTTCCCGCCGCCGGAGCTGTTCATGCAGCTCCCCCGCCGGGCCGAACTGCTGCGCGGCATGCTCGGCGCCGACCTGATCGGCTTCCAGCGCGCCCAGGCCGCCCACAACTTCGCCCAACTGGTGGCAAAGGTGCTGGAGCTGCCGGCGACCGACCGACGCATCGGCGTCGACGACCGGGTGGTCCGCATCGGGGCGTTCCCGGTCTCGATCGACACCGCCGAGATGGCCGCGCTGGCCGCCCGCCCCGACGTGGTGGCGCGGGCCCAGCGGCTGCGCCACGACCTCGGCGACCCCGGCCACGTCATCCTCAGCGTCGACCGGATGGACTACACCAAGGGCATCGAGCAGCGGCTCAAGGCCTACAGCGAGCTGTTGGCCAGCGGGCACGTCAAGGTGCGCGACACGGTGCTGGTGCAGGTGGCGGTGCCCAGCCGGGAGCGGGTCACGCAATACCAGATCCTCCGCGACCGGGTCGAGCGCGAGGTGGGGCGGATCAACGGCGAGTTCGGCCGGGTGGGCGAGCCGGCCATCCACTACCTCACCCAGCCGTTCGACCGGGCCGAGCTGGCGGCGCTCTACCGGGTCGCCGACGTGATGGCGGTGACCCCGCTGCGCGACGGCATGAACCTCGTCGCGAAGGAGTACGTGGCGGCCCGGGTCGACGACACGGGGTCGCTGCTGCTCAGCGAGTTCGCCGGGTCGGCGGCCGAGCTGCCGCAGGCGTACCTGGTCAACCCGCACGACCTGGAGGGGCTCAAGCAGGGGCTGCTCTCGGCGCTCGAGGCCGACCCGGCCGACGTCACGCCGCGGATGCGGGCGATGCGCGAGCACCTGCACCGCAACGACATCCGGGCGTGGGCCCGCTCCTACCTCAGCGCCCTCGACGACGGCGGGTCGCTGCTGACCCATCTCGCCCCCACCGGCTGACCGGGCGCCCCGCACGATCGGCCGCTGCCGGCGCGCCCCGGACCGCGGGCCGCGCCGGCAGCGGGTCAGGCAGGCAGCGAATCAGGCAGGCGGGTGTTCCTTCTCCAGCCAGTCCAGGATCGCGTCGATCGGCTCCCGCCAGCGGACGTCGAGCATCAGGTCGTGCCCCATGCCGGGGAAGAGCAGCGGCGCGCCGCCGTGCCGGCGGGCGGCCCGGGTCAGCGCGGCCGGCGGGACCACCCGGTCGTCGGGGCTGCCCACGACCAGCACGGGCGGGTCGCCCACGGCCGGCTCCGGGTCGCGGTGGGTCAGCAGCTGCCACTGGGCGCGCCGGCCGGCGTGGCCGAGCCGGGCGGCGTACCGGCGGGCCTCGGCGTCGGGCAGCTCGCGGCTGAACAGCTGCCGGCGGCTCAGCCGCAGCCCCGCGCCGACGAACGCGGGCAGGGTGCCGCCGGGGTTGCGGCGCAGCGCCGTGCCGAGCGTCGACCAGTCGCCGAGCACCGGGGCCGCCAGCACCGCCGCCCGCGCCGGATAGCGGGCCAGGGCGTGCCGCACCACCAGGGCCCCGGCGCCGTGCCCCACCAGCACCGCCTGGCGCGGCAGGCCCGCCGCCGCCTGCGTCACGTCATGGGTGTACGCCCGCAGCGTCGCCTCCGGCGCCGGCTCGCTGCCGCCGTGGCCGCGCAGGCTCAGCGCGTACGCCGGGAAGCCGCGACCGGCGGCGTGGCCGAGCCAGTGTTCGGCGAACGCCCACGCGCCGTGGCCGAAGCCGGGCACGAACAGCAGCGGCGGGCGGCCCTGCTCGACCTCGGGGAGCGCGCTGAGCACCTCGCGCCGGGCCGGGCGGACGGGCCGGGCCCACTCCCGGCCGCGCATGATCCGCACCCGCTGCTGCCGGCTCACTTCTCCTCCAGCTCGTGCATGGCGCGCTGGACGGCGCGCAGGTAGTCGGCGTGGCCCACCTCGAACCAGTGCCGGCTGCTGTCCTTGACCTTCCCCGAGTACCGCTCGCCGGCCCCGGCGGTGACCCGCTGCGCGAAGGCGGCGGCCCGCTCCGGTCGGCGCACGCGCAGCGCGAGCAGCCGGGCGAACAGGACGGTCTGCCAGTGCGACAGGGTGAAGATCCCCGAGTCGGGCTGGACCAGGCCGGCGACGGCGAGCGTCGGGTGGCCGGGGACGAACGCGTTGAGCCATAGCCGGGGCCGGCCCGCCTCGTCCGCGCCGAGCACCCGGGGGTCGAGGAACTCGAAGCGCGGCAGGTAGCCGGTGGCGAAGACGACCAGCTCCGGGTCGATCTCGCGGCCGTCGGTCAGCTCGACGGCCTTGGCGTGGAACCGGGCCACGTCCGGCACGGGGGTGATCTGGCCGTGGCCGACGTGGTAGACGAGCTGGCTGTTGGCGATGGGGTGGGTCTCGTAGACCCGGTGGTCGGGCTTGGGCAGGCCGAACCGGGTCAGGTCGCCGACGGTGAGCCGCAGCGTCCAGTGGTAGAGCCACTGCCGCACGCGCAGCGGCACCCGCAGGGCGAGCAGGCTGTCGTTGACCTGGTCGGCGGGGCGGCCGAGGACGTACTTGGGGGCGTACCAGTAGCCGCGGCGGGTGGAGTGCCAGCAGTGGGACGCCTGCTGGGCCGCCTCGACGGCGATGTCGCAGCCGGTGTTGCCGGCCCCGACGACCAGCACCCGCTTGCCGCGCAGCTGCGCCGGGTCCTTGTACGACGAGGCGTGCATGATCTCGCCCCGGAACTCCTCCAGCCCCTCGTAGCGGGGCAGCTTCGGCGACCAGTTGTGGCCGTTGGCGACGAGCACGGCGGCGTACCGGGAGGTGCGCTCGGGGCCGTACCCGCCGGTGCTGCGGGTGGTGACGTCCCAGCGGTCGCCGTCGACCGGCTCGACCCGGATCACCTCGGTGCCGAACCAGATGTGCTGGCGCAGGTCGAAGTGGTCGGCGTAGCGCTCGAAGTAGGTCAGCACCTGGCTGTGGTGCGGGTAGTCCGGCCAGTCGTCCGGCATCGGGAAGTCGGGGAACTGGGTGAACGGCCGCGACGAGATCAGGTGGGTGCTGGCGTAGACGGGGCTGCGGTCGTGCCGCCAGTTCCACGCGCCGCCGACGCCGGTCTCCCGCTCGTAGCAGTCGACGCCGAAGCCGTGCTCGCGCAGGTTCTTCACGGCGGTGAGGCCGCTGGCCCCGGCCCCGATGACGCAGACCGTGTCGCCTCGGTCGGAGACCGGTCGGGCGTCCCGGGGCGGGGCGAGCGTCGTCGCGTCCGGCTCGGGACGGCCGGGGTCGGTGGAGGGGGACACCGGATTCTCCTTATGTGCGGCACGAGTGCCGGAAATC
Source organism: Micromonospora haikouensis (assembly GCF_900091595.1). GTDB lineage: Bacteria > Actinomycetota > Actinomycetes > Mycobacteriales > Micromonosporaceae > Micromonospora > Micromonospora haikouensis. Next base: position 65,255 of record NZ_FMCW01000033.1, on the reverse strand, counting down.
ATTCTCCTCATGCGCGGCATGAGCCGGGTCGCTGCGAAATCCTTCCGGTAACCCGACCGGTTTGTCCAGTCCCTGTGGACGGTGGGTCGCGCGGCCCGTCAGCCGGCGGCGGGCAGCAGCAGGTCGACCACGACCGGGAAGTGGTCGCTGGCCAGGCGGGCCTGCGGGGTGTCCACCACGTCGTAGTCGACCACGGTGATCCGGGGGGCGACGAAGACGGCGTCGATGCGGCGGCGCGGGTCGGCGCACGAGTAGGTGAGCCGGTCGGCGCGGTCGGCCGCGACCGCCGCGTCGGTCAGCCCCGCGCCGACGGTCGCCCACGCCGGGCCCTCCGGGCCCTCGTTGAGGTCGGCGCCGGCCACCACGGGCAGGTCGGCGGCGGCCAGCTCCCGCTTGAACGCCGCCGCCTGCGCGGGGCGCTCGGCCGGGTCGGTGGACAGGTGCGAGCCGGCCAGCAGGAACCGGGCCCCGCCGACGCGGCAGTCGGCGTACGCGGCGCCGCGCATGTGCCGGCCCGGGGTCAGCGGGTAGCGCTGGCAGCGGGTGTCGGCCACCCGCACGCGCAGGCTGGTCAGCAGCAGGTTGCCCAGCGACGGCAGGCCGCCGACGGCGACGACCAGCCCGAACGACTCGGCCAGCGACGCGCACTTCTGCCGCCACCGGAACCGCCGGGGCGCCTCCTGCACGATCACCACGTCGGGGGCGACCGCGCGGACCACCGCCGCCAGCGCGGCCTGGTCGTCACGCTGGCTGTGCACGTTGTACGACACGACGCGCAGCGGCACTCCGCCCGGGGCCTCGGCCCCCTGGCCGGTCTCGGTCATCCCGGCCCGCCCTACAGCCGGCGGGCCAGGTCGGCGGCGCCGATCACGCCGGCGGTGTTGCCCAGCTCGGCGGGGAGCACCTCGGCGACGGGGAGCCTGCTGCGCTGGGCCAGCGCGTCGGTGAAGGAACGCCGGGTCGGGCCGAGCAGCAGGTCGCCCGCGTCGACGACGCCGCCGCCGACGACGAGGACCTGCGGGTCGAGGATCTGCGCCATGTCGGCGAGGCTGGTGCCGAGCCAGCGCCCGACCTGCGCGAACGCCTCGGCGGAGACGGGGTCGCCGCCCTGGGCGGCGGCGGTCACCATCGGGCCGGTGACCGCCTCGGCCTCGCCGCCGGCCAGCTCCAGCAGGGCGACGGCCCGGTGCGGCTCCTGCCGGGCGGCGGCGCGGGCGAAGCGCACCAGGGCGCTGCCGCTGGCGTACTGCTCGATGCAGCCGAGCCGGCCGCAGCCGCACTGGTGGCCGTCGGGGACGGTGAGCATGTGGCCCAGTTCGGCGGCGATGCCGTGGGCGCCGCGCACCAGCTCGCCGCCGAGCACGATGCCGCCGCCGACGCCGGTGCCGATGGTGAACATGACCATGGAGTCGTCGGCGTGCCGGGCGGCGCCGTAGCGGAACTCGGCCCAGGCGGCGACGTTCCCGTCGTTCTCGACGATCACGGGCAGACCGGTGGCCCGGCTGACGTAGTCGCGCAGGGGCTCGTCGCGCCAGGCGAGGTTGGGCGCGAAGAGGACGGTGGAGCGGGTGGCGTCGATCCAGCCGGCCGCGCCGATGCCGACGGCGTCGATCTGCCGGCCGGCGGCGAGTTCGGTGACCACCTCGATGATGACGTCCCGGGTCTTGCCCACGTTGTCGGCGGGGGTGTCCCGTCGGGCCTGCACGAGTACGTTGCCGGTGTCGTCGACGACACCGCCGGCCACCTTCGTGCCACCGACGTCGACTCCGATGGTCAGCGTCACCGCTGCCACTCCCCTCTGCTGTGCTGCCCGGCACCGGCACGGCGTACGGCCGTGCCGGTGGGACGGGATGTCCGGTGGTCAGGCCCCGTCGCCTGGTGCGTCCCCTCCCGCGCCACCGGGGGCCCGCGACGCGGGCACCACGGGTCGGCCGGCCGGCGGCCGGGGAGCCCCCGGCGCGTCCGGCCCGGCGTCGTCGGCGGGCGGCACGGCGGCGGCCGGAACGCCCGGACCCTCCCCCCGGGTCGCGGCGGACCACACGTCCTCATCCGGCGCCGGGTGAGAATCATGCCCGGTACGGGTGGCCTCGCGCCACACGTGATCGCCCGATGCCTGGTCAGCCGCCGGTCGGGGCGGGGGCGCGGCGGGGTCACCGGGCGGTGGGCCACCGGCGGGGGGCTCGTCGGCCGACGCGAACGCGCGCAGCAGGCTGGCCACCCCGGCGGCCAGATCGCCGGCTCCCGTGGCGAGCCGCTCGGCAAATTCCGGACTCGGGTCCCGCAACGCGGCGATACCGCGGCAGACCGGACAGATACAGCATTCGGCCGCACCGGTGGCGAAACCGCCGTGGCCGCCGCCGGCGGCCGGTCGCGTCGCCGCGCCGCCGGTGCTGTGACCGAGGACACTGGACACGATCCCACCGAGCGGACCCCACGGCCCCGCCCCGGAGCCGCCGCCCGACCCGGCGCCCGCGGCGGCCAGCCGGGCCGCCGCGAGGACCGTGGCGACCAGCCGCTCCGCCTCTTCCCGGGCCGAGCCCGGATCCGTACCCCCCATGGTCGGCTCCTCTACCGTGCCGGGCGTGCCGCAGCCGGTCGCGTCACCGCGCCGCACCGGTGTCTTCTACCCGGCGCTTGAGCTGCTTCAACGCCGCATCCATGATCATTTTCTCGGCCTTGCGGCGAAACATGCCGAGCATGCCCACGGAGAGCTCCACCTCCAGGGTGTAGGTCACCGTGGTCGTGCCGTCGGGGTTGCCGACGAGGTCGTACGACCCGCGCTGGGAGCGCTGCATCTTCGAGGGCGCCACCAGGTGCCACTCGATGCGGGAGATGTCCTCGGCGTACTCGTAGGCCAGCACGTACTCGTCGGCCAGCACCCCGGCGTCGAGGGTGAAGCGGACCTGGCTGGCGTAGCCGTCCTCGTACTCCTCGACGACCTCGGTCCGGCGCACCGCGTCGGTCCATTCCGGGTAGCGCGCGAAGTCGCAGATGACCGCCGCCACCCGCTCCGGTGACGCGCCGATGACGATCGACTGGGTGGAGGAGTCCGCCATGGGGCGAGGCTACCCGGCAACCTGCCTGGCGCACCCACCTGGGCGGGCGGGTAGGTTTCGACAGAGCCGACCCGTCCGGGGCCCCGGCCCGCCCGGGAAGTGCGAGCACGAGGGAGTGCAGGTGCGCGAGTTCTCCGTTCCGCCGATCGTCACCGTCGGCGACTCGGCCAACCTCACCGACCCGGTCTGGGACAATGCCGAGACCGCCCCGGAGGCCGTCCAGTTCGCCCGCCCCGCCGCCGCGCCGGCCTCCGGCTGGGTCGAGGTGACCTGCCGGCAGTTCCGCGACGAGGTGGTCGCGTTGGCCCGGGGGCTGGTCGCCGCCGGCGTCTCCCCCGGCGACCGGGTCGGCCTGATGAGCCGCACCCGCTACGAGTGGACCCTGTTCGACTACGCCATCTGGGCGGCCGGCGCGGTCACCGTGCCGATCTACGAGACGTCCAGCGCCGAGCAGGCCGCCTGGATCCTGGCCGACTCCGGCGCGGTCGCCGCCGTGGTCGAGACGACCGCCCACGCCACCCTCGTCGAGGGCGTCCGCGACCGGCTCCCCGAGCTGGCCCACCTCTGGCAGATCGAGCTGGGCGCGGTCGACGAGCTGGTCGCCGCCGGGGCCTCGGTCGACCCGGTCGAGGTCGACCGGCGGCGCACGGGGGTCAGGGCCGACGACGTCGCCACCATCATCTACACCAGCGGCACCACCGGCCGACCCAAGGGCTGCGTGCTGACCCACCGCAACATGTACGCCGACATCGCCAACGCCGTGCCGGTGCTGCCGAACCTCTTCCTGCGCCCGGGCGCGTCGACCCTGCTGTTCCTCCCCCTCGCGCACGCCTTCGCCCGGCTCATCCAGATCGGCGTGGTGCAGGCCCGGGCCACCATGGCGCACTGCGCCGACACGAGGAACCTGGTCGCCGAGCTCCAGGCCTTCCGGCCGACCTTCGTGCTGTCGGTGCCCCGGGTCTTCGAGAAGGTCTACAACGGGGCCCGGCAGAAGGCCGAGGCCGACGGCAAGGGCAAGATCTTCGACCGGGCCGAGCAGGTCGCCGTGGCGTACAGCGAGGCGCTGGAGTCGCCGGGCGGGCCGGGCGTGGCGCTGCGCGTGCAGCACGCGGTCTTCGACAAGCTGGTCTACCGCAAGCTGCGGGCCGCCCTCGGCGGCCGGTGCCGCGACGCGATCTCCGGCGGCGCGCCGCTCGGGGCCCGCCTCGGGCACTTCTTCCGGGGCATCGGGGTGACCATCTGCGAGGGGTACGGGCTGACCGAGACCTCCCCCGCCGCCGCCGCGAACCTGCCCGACGCCACGAAGATCGGCACCGTCGGCCGGCCGCTGCCCGGCGTGACCGTCCGGATCGCCGACGACGGCGAGATCCTGATCTCCGGCGACCTGATCTTCCAGGGCTACTGGCGCAACGAGGAGGCCACCGCCGAGGCGCTCAGCCCGGACGGCTGGTTCCGCACCGGCGACCTCGGCCAGCTCGACGCCGACGGCTTCCTCAGCATCACCGGCCGCAAGAAGGAGATCATCGTGACCGCCGGCGGCAAGAACGTCGCCCCGGCGGTGCTGGAGGACCAGGTCCGGGCGCACCCGCTGATCAGCCAGTGCGTCGTCGTCGGCGACCGGCAGCCGTTCATCGCCGCGCTGGTCACCATCGACGAGGAGGCGCTGCCGAAGTGGCTGGCCGCCCACGGCCGCCCCGAGGACACCGGCGTCGACGAGCTGCGCGACGACGAGGCGCTGCGCGCCGAGGTGCAGGGCGCGGTCGACCAGGCCAACCAGGCCGTCTCCAAGGCCGAGGCGATCAAGGTGTTCCGGATCCTGCCGCGCGACTTCACCGAGGCCACCGGGGAACTCACCCCGTCGCTGAAGGTCAAGCGGCAGGTCGTGCACACCACGTACGCGGCGGAGATCGCGGAGATCTACCGGCGCTGACTACGATCCGTCACGTGCCCGACTCCTCGACACCCGCCCGGCCGCCGACGCAGCCGCTCGCCACCGCCGCACGCGTGGTGATGCTCGCGCTGGTCGCCGTCCTCACCCTCTTCGCCACCCACGACGCCGGCCAGCTCTGGTGGATCGCCCTGCTCGGCGTCGCCGGGCTGCCCGCCGCCCTCGCCCCCCAGCACCGGCTGCTCGGCCCGCTCAGCCGCTTCGCCGAGGTGGTGGTGCTGGGGCTGGCCGCGAGCCAGGTCGCCGCGGTCACCACCCTCAACGGCACGATCGGCGGCCTCGGCGCGTCGGCCGTACTGCCGTACCTCGCCGTCCCGGTGACGGTGACCGCGCTGCGCCGGCGGTTCCGCGAGGGCGCGGCGCTGCTCGCCGTCACCGCCGCCACCCTGCTGATCAGCGCCGCCCTCACCCAGGTCGACGGCGGCCGGCAGCTCGGCCAGCCGGGCTACCTGGCGGTCTGCGCGCAGTGGCTGATCCTCGCCGGCCTGGGCCTCTACACCGCCGGCACCCTGCACCGGGTGATCCGGGTCCGCAGCGAGGGCAAGCCCCAGCCGTACGCGGAGGCGACCCGGCTGCTGACCCAGTTGCGCACGGTGGCCCGGCAGCTGCCGGGGGCGACCCTCGACCCGGGCGGCATCTCCGAGCACCTGCTGGAGGAGCTGCGCACCGTGGCCCGGGCCGAGCGGGCGGCGGTGCTCTCCGCCAGCGGCGGCGGCCGGCTGGTGGTGCTCGCCCAGGTGGGCGTGGACCGGGTCGACTGGGAGACCACGCTCGACGCCGACTCGGCGATCGCCGACGCCTGGGCCAGCCAGCAGCCGCAGACCGCCAGCCGCTCGCAGGCCCGCTCGCACACCGGCGGCGACGTCTCGGCGCTGATCGTGCCGCTGGTCGCCGGGGTCCGCACGGTCGGCATGCTGGTGATGGAGGCGGACGCCGCGCAGGCGTACCCGCCGCCGGTGGTGTCCCGGGTGACCGCGCTGACCCGCCCGGCGGCGCTGCGGCTGGAGGCCGCGCTGCTGTTCGACGAGGTCCGTTCGCTGGCCACCAACGAGGAGCGGCAGCGGCTGGCCCGGGAGATCCACGACGGGGTCGCCCAGGAGCTGGTCATGGTCGGGTACGGCATCGACAACGCCCTGGCGTACGTGGAGGAGGACCCGAAGGAGACGGCCGAGGCGCTGCGCACCCTGCGCGGCGAGGTGACCCGGGTCATCACCGAGCTGCGGCTGAGCCTGTTCGAGCTGCGCAGCGAGGTGGACCGGCACGGGGGCCTGGCCGCCGCCATCGCCGAGTACGCGCGCACCGTCGGGGCGTCCGGCGGGCTGCGGGTGCACCTGTCGCTGGACGAGTCCACCGCGCGGCTGCCCGCCGCGACCGAGGCCGAACTGTTGCGCATCGCGCAGGAGGCGGTCACCAACGCCCGCAAGCACGCCGGGGCGGCGAATCTGTGGGTCACCTGTGAGGTGGACCCCCCGTACGCGCAGATCGAAGTGTCGGATGACGGTCACGGCATCGGTGAGCAGCGCACGGACGGGCACTACGGTCTTGCGATCATGGCCGAGAGGGCGGAACGTATCCGGGGCCGATTGGAGATCAGGCCGCGCCAACCCAGTGGCACGACCGTGGCGGTGGTGCTCGGCTCCTCGCCCCGGCGCGATAGGGTGCGCGGCAAGGCGGCAGCAGCAGAAGGGGAGTAACCCGAGGATGACCACAAGCCCGACACCGGCGACCCGCACCAAGGTCCTCCTTGTCGACGATCACGATCTGATCCGCAAGGGGCTGCGGCACGCCTTCGAGCGTGACCGGCAGTTCGAGGTCGTCGGTGAGGCCGCCACGGCGGCGGAGGGGGTCCGGCAGGCCGGCGCCCTCCAGCCCGACGTGGTGATCATGGACCTGCGGCTGCCCGACGGCAGCGGCCTGGAGGCCACCCGCGCGCTCCGCAAGTCCAGCGCGTCGATGGGCATCGTCGTGCTCACCATGTACGCGGGCGACGACCAGCTCTTCGGCGCGCTGGAGGCCGGCGCGAGCGCGTTCGTGCCGAAGACGGCCCCGGCCGACGAGGTCGTGGCCGCCGCCCGGCACGCCGCCTCCTCGCCGAGCGCGTTCACGGCGGCCGACCTGGCCGAGGCGATGAAGCGGCGGCTCGCGCCGTCCGGCCCGCAGCTCTCCCCCCGCGAGGGTCAGGTGCTGCGGCTGCTCGCCGACGGGATGAGCGTGGCCGGCATCGCCAAGCAGCTCTTCGTCAGCGAGTCGACGGCCAAGACCCACATCTCGAAGCTCTACGAGAAGCTGGGCGCGGCCAACCGGGCGCAGGCGCTGATGACGGCGCTGCGGCTCGGCCTGCTCGAAGCGCCCGACGCCCCGAAGTTCTGACGCCGTCCCGCCCGGCCGGCAGTCACCGGCCGGGGGGCTTGCGCGACGGCCGGCGGGTCCGGTCAACGGGACCCTCCGGCCGGCCGGCCGGGCGCGACGACGGCGGCCCTCTCTGGTCACCCGCCCGGCGGGCGGGGCAGAATACCCGGGTGACCCGCGCGGGCGGCGTGGCCCGCGTCGTTGACAAAAGGGGTAGGGCATGCAGCGGCCGGACTGGGCACCCGACACGATCGACATCGAGCGCCCCAGCGTGGCCCGCATGTACGACTACTATCTCGGCGGCTCGCACAACTTCGCCGCCGACCGGGCCGCCGCGCGGGCGATGGTGGCCGCGGTGCCCGACGCCCCGTTGATGGCCCAGGCCAACCGGGCGTTCCTGCGCCGGGCGGTGCAGTTCCTCGCCGAGCAGGGCATCCGCCAGTTCCTCGACATCGGCTCCGGCATCCCGACCGTCGGCAACGTGCACGAGATCGCCCAGCGGATCGCCCCGGAGTCCCGGGTGGTCTACGTCGACGTCGACCCGGTGGCCGTGGCGCACAGCCGGGAGATCCTCAGCGGCAACGACCGGGCGGTCGTCCTGCAGGAGGACCTGCGCCACCCGGAGCGGATCCTGGCCCACCCCGAGGTCAACCGGATGCTCGACTTCTCCCAGCCGGTCGCGGTGATGATCGTGGCGGTGCTGCACTTCGTGCCCGACGAGGACCGGCCCGACGAGATCCTGCGGACCCTGCGCGCGGCGCTCGCCCCGGGCAGCTACCTGGTGCTGTCGCAGGCCAGCGACGACGACCGGCACGACACCGGGGAACGCGAGGAGGCCGAGGCGGTCTACCAGCGCACCGACAACCCGCTGGTCATCCGCAGCCGGCGGCAGCTGACCGCCCTCTTCGACGGCTTCGGGCTGGTCGACCCGGGGGTGGTCTGGGTGCCGCAGTGGCGGCCCGAGACCCCGGAGAGCGCCGAGGACGCCGAGAAGGCGGTCTTCATGGGTGGCGTCGGGCGGCTCGGTGGGTGAGCATCCGGACGACCCGTCAGGCCCGTCAGCCCCCGGCGGGCCCTGCCCGGGGGCGCCCGCCTGCTGCCCGAGCGTGTTCGCCCGGGCCTGGGCGAAGGCGGTCTCCGGCACCAGCTACCTGCCGATGACGCAGGCCCAGCTGGAGGCGTTGCTGCACCGGCTCACCGGGCGGCTGGCCGCAGCGCTGGTGTCCGAGCCGTTCGACGTGCGGGTCGGCCACCAGGTCGGCGCCGAGCTGGTGGCGGCGCACATCGCCTCCGCCGAGGGCCTGGGCCGGACCATCGAGGTCATCCAGCTCCGGCTGCTGCGCGACCTGGGGCTGGTCACCGAGGACGTCGAGGACCGGATGGCCCGGCTGCTGGCCACCGTGGCGACGGGCTACGCCCGGGCGCTGCGGGACCGGACGCTCGACGAGCAGGAGTCGATCCGCCGGGCCGCGATGGTGGCCCGCGCGGAGGCCGAGCGGGCCCTGCGGGACAGCGAGGCCCGGTTCCGCCACCAGGCCACCCACGACCCGCTGACCGACCTGCCCAACCGCACGCTGTTCACCGAGCGGCTGGCCGCCGCGATCGACTCCCCCGGCCGGGGCGCGGACCGGGTCGGGGTGTGCTTCCTCGACCTGGACCGCTTCAAGGTGGTCAACGACTCCCTCGGCCACCAGGTCGGCGACATGCTGCTGGTGTCGGTGGCCGACCGGCTGCGCCGCGCGCTCGGCGAGCACCTGGTCGCCCGCCTCGGCGGCGACGAGTTCGTCATCCTGGTCGAACGCACGGCGGGCACCGACGACGTGGTGAAGGTGGCCGAGACGGCGCTCGCGGCGGTCAGCGAACCGGCCCTGGTCGACGGGCACGAGCTGACCGTGTCGGCGAGCATCGGCATCGTCGAGCGGCCCGTGGCCGGCACCACCCCGGTCGACCTGATGCGGGCCGCCGACGCCACGCTGCACTGGGCCAAGGCGGACGGCGGCGCGCGCTGGTCGCTGTTCGACGTCGAGCGCAGCCGCCGCGAGCTGGCCCGGTACGCCCTGTCCGCGGCGATACCGGCGGCCCTCGACCGGGGCGAGTTCCACCTCGACTACCAGCCGCTGACGTCCCTGCGCGACGGCCGGGTGCTCGGCGTCGAGGCGCTGGTCCGCTGGCGGCACCCGGAGCTGGGCAAGCTCTACCCGGGCAGCTTCATCGAGCTGGCCGAGGAGACCGGGCTGATCGTGCCGCTGGGCAGCTGGGTGCTCGCCGAGGCGTGCCGGGAGGCGGCGTCCTGGTCGTCGTTCGGCGCCGCCGCGCCGTTCGTCAGCGTCAACCTGGCGGTCCGCCAGGTGCACCGCCCCGGCCTGGTGCGGGAGGTGCGCGACGTCCTCGAACGCACCGGCCTGCCGCCCGAACGGCTCCAGCTGGAGGTCACCGAGAGCACCATGATGAGCGCGGTGGAGGAACCGGTGCGCGCCCTGCGGGTGCTGGCCGACATGGGCGTGCGGATCGCCATCGACGACTTCGGCACCGGTTACTGCAACCTGGCGTACCTGCGGGACCTGCCGGTGACCGAGCTGAAGGTGGCCGGGGAGTTCGTGGCGGGGCTGCGCGCCCCGGCGGACGACCCGGCGAGCCGCACCGACGAGCGGATCCTCGCCTCCCTGGTCTCGCTGGCGCACGCGCTGGACCTGACCGTGACGGCCGAGGGGGTCGAGACCGAGGGGCAGGCCGACCGGCTGCGGGCCATCGGCTGCGACGCCGCCCAGGGCTGGCACTTCGGCAAGCCGGCGCCCGCCGCGCGCCTGCTGGAGCGCCTGTCCGCCGGGTGAGGCGGCGGGGTCAGCCGGCGAGGAGGGCGGCCAGCCGGGCGGCCTGGGTCTCCCAGCGCCATTCCCGCTCCACCCACGCCCGGCCGGCCGCGCCGAGCTGCCGGGCCAGGTCCCGGTCGGCGAGCAGGGTGGCCACCCGGTCGGCGAGCTGGGCGACGTCGCGGCCGGGGACCACGTACCCCGTCTCGCCCTCGCGGACGGCGTCCGGCGCGCCGCCGGAGTCGCCGGCCACCACCGGCAGGCCCGTGGCCGACGCCTCCAGATAGACGATGCCGAGCCCCTCGACGTCCAGGCCCCGGTTGCGGGTGCGGCAGGGCATCGCGTAGACGTCGCCGGCCGCGTAGTGGGCCGGCAGCTCCGCCGCGGGCACCGAGCCGGTGAAGACGACGTCCCGCTCGACGCCGGTCTGCCGGGCCAGCTTCTCCAGGTCGCCCCGGTAGGGCCCGCCGCCGACGACCAGCAGTGCCGCGTCGGGCACCCGGCGGCGGATCTCCGGCAGGGCCCGGATCAGCATGTCCTGGCCCTTGCGCGGCACCAGGCGGGAGACGCAGACCACCACCGGCCGGTCCGCGAGGCCGAGCCGGGCCCGCACCGGCTCGCCGTCGACCGACGGATGATACGTGTCGACGTCGACCCCGGGGGCCAGCCGGTGCAGCTCCGTCAGGCCGTGCAGCGCCCGCTCCAGCCGGACCCGGGTGTACTCGCCCAGGTAGGTGATCACGTCCGCGCCGCGGCCGATCCGGCGCAACGCCGTGCGGGCACCGGGCAGCGCGGCCCACCCCACCTCGTGCCCGTGGGTCAGGGCGACCACCCGGCGGACCCCGGCGCGGCGGCGCAGCCCGGCGGCGAGCAGCCCGAGCGGGGCCGCCGCCCCGAACCAGACGGTGTCGCAGTCGTGCCGGCGGGCCAGCCGGGCGGCCCGGCGGGCGATCAGCGGGGTGGGCAGCAGCACCTTGGTGCGCTCCCGCACCACCTCGAACGGCTGGTCGGCGTCGAACTTCTCCGCCCCCCGCCAACTGGAGGCGTAGACCACCACGGAGCCGGTGGGTTGGCGCACGGCGAGGTTGTGCACGAAGGACTGGATACCGCCCTGGCGGGGCGGGAAGTCGTTGGTGATCAGCAGCGTGCGGCTCATCGGCCGGTCTCCCTGGCGTAGGCGCGGGCGGCGGCCATCCGCTCGACCGTGGACGGGTGCGACGCCGAGTAGAGGTATTCCCAGCGGGGCGGGTCGGGGTCGGCCAGGTTCACCCCGGCCAGGCGGCGCTGCATCGCCTCGAAGGTGGCCGGGTCGCCGGTGAGGGCGAGGGCGTGCGCGTCGGCCCGCGCCTCGACCCGGCGGGACACCAGCGCCTGGGCCGGCGCGGTCGCCAGGCCGGCCACCGTGACCAGCGCGAGCAGCAGCGGGAACGCGCGCGGCTCGACGATCGAGTCGACGCCGGCCAGGCGCAGCAGCGGGCCGGCGGAGCCGAGCAGGTAGAGCACGACCACGCCCAGCGCGGCGCCCAGCGCCCCGGTGAGGGTGCCCGTCCAGACGTCGCGGTCCTTGGCGTGCCCCAGCTCGTGCGCGACGACGCTGGTCACCTCGGCCGGGGTCGCCTCGCGCAGCAGCGTGTCGTAGACGACGACCCGGCGGGTCGGCCCGAGCCCGGAGACGTACGCGTTGACCGCGCGGGTGCGCCGGGACGCGTCGGCGACCAGCACGTCGCGCACCGGCACCCCGTCGCGGGCCGCCAGGGCCGTCAGCTCGGTGCGCAGCGGGCCCTGCTCCATCGGGGTGAACCGGTTGAACACCGGCTCCACCAGCACCGGCAGCACGAACGACAGCAGCACCACCAGCCCGGCCGCGCCGGCCGCGCCGAGGGCCCACCACCAGCGCGGGGCGAGCCGGACGACGGTGTAGAAGCCGAGCAGGGCGAGCGCGCCGATCACGGCGCTGACGGCGTACGACTTGAGCAGGTCGGTCGTCCAGCCGGCCCAGCCCTGGGTGCTCAGCCCGTAGCGGGTGAGGATCGTCTGCCGCCAGGCGGCGAACGGCAGGGTGAGCAGGTCGGCGACGAGCAGCACGGCGAGCCCGCCGAGCACCGCCTGGGCGATCCAGTGGCCGCCGAACGGGCGGGCCACCAGCTCCACCAGGCGACCGCCCAGCGGGGTCAGGCCGACGGCCAGGGCCACCAGCAGGCCCACGGCGAGGGCGGCCCAGCCGCCGGGGCGCAGCGCGCCACGGAAGGCGCGGGCCCGGGCGACCTGCTCGGCGGGGAGGTCCCGCAGGGCGGCGAGCTGGTCGGCGCGCGGGGCGGGCGGCCGGTGCCAGGGCACGAGCAGGGCGACGGCGACGAGCAGCGCGACGGTGAGCCCGGCGAGGGTGAGCACCGCCCAGCCGCGCGGCGTCACCGGGCCACCCCGCGCTCGCCTCGTACGCGCCCCATCCGTCGCTCCTCCCGCCGTGAGCGCTCATCCTATTGCCGACGGCGGCAGGGCCGACCGGGGTGGTCACGTCGTCATGTCGGGGACATGGCGGTATCGGCATGCCCCCGACCCCGCCATGTCCCCGACATGGCCAGCCCGACCCGGCGGGCGGGTGGGCGGGCGCTACGCGGCGCGGCGGCGGGTCCGGCTGGGACGGGGCACCCGGGGCGGGGGCGTGGCCGCGTCGGCGGCGGGCGACGCGCTGGCGGCGGGCAGCACCTCGACGTCGAAGCCGGCGCGGGCGAACACCTCGATGGCCCGCAGCTCGCCGAGGCCGAGATCCACCCCGGGGGCCTCGTCGTCGAACAGGGCGGTCACCAGGCAGCCGCCGCAGCCCGCGCCCCGGACCCGGCACCTGTCGCAGTCGATCAGCATCGTTCCTCCTGAAGCGATGCGTCGGTGGACGGGCCGGGGCGGCGTCGCCACCGCCCGACCACCGTCGGTCACGCCGACACTACGGCCGGGGTACGACAGATTCGGACAACCGGCCAGCTTCCGCCCCAGAACCGCGCAAGGAGTCCGGCCGTGCGCACGGCCGCCGGGCCGCGACGAGCCGGGAACGGGGCGGCGTGGCCGGTCAGGACCGGGCGAGGCGGCGCAGCAGCGAGTCGGCGCCGAGCGGGTACGCGCCGTGCCGGCGTACCCCGTCGGCGACCTCGCGGTCGGAGGAGACCACGACGACCGGACGGCCGGGCGGCTCGGCGCGGACCAGCCGGCGGATCAGCTCGTCGGCGGTCTCGCCCTTGCGGGAGAAGAGCACCCGCACGCCGCGCGGGGCCGGCGGCAGGCCGTGCATCCGCTCGGCGCCGTCGAAGACCACGGTGACCTCGTCCCCGGTCTGCGCCGCGATCCCGCCCAGCCCGGTGATCAGCCGCTTGCGCTGCTGCTCCAGCGACATCTCGCCGAAGCCCCGCTTCGTCACGTTGTAGCCGTCCACCACCAGGTGCGCCTTCGGCAGCGCGAGCAGCTGGTCGAGCCGGGCCGGGTCGTCGGTGTCGCGGGCCCGGGTGGCGGCGCCGGCCGGGGTGGCGTTGGGCTGGTCGGCGAAGGTGTCGGCCACGAAGTCGGCGGGGAGCCGGTCGACCGGGTCGAGCGCCAGCTCGCGGCGCAGCCCGACGGCGGCCTGCCCGATCGTCTCCAGCAGCAGCCAGAGCTTCGCGTCGTCGACGGAGCGGGCCTCCTTGGCGCTGGCGCGGGCCACCCCGGCCGCCGCCTCGGCCTCGGCCAGCCGGGCCCGGGCACGACGCAGCTCGGCGTCTGCCTCAGTCGCGGCGCGGCTGGCCCGGCCCCGCTCGGTGGCCAGCAGCTCGGCCGCCCTGCGCTCCCGGGCCTGTGCCTCGCGCAGCGTGCGGGCGAGCTGCCGGTTCTCCTCGCGGAGCTGGCCGAGCTCGTCGCGGACCCGGGCCAGCTCGTCGCGGAGCTTGTCGGCCTCGACCCGGGCCACGGCCCGGTCGTGCTCGGCCCGGGTGGCGCGCTGCTCGGCCTCGCGGACCAGCTCGTCGACGACGGCCTTGTCCGCCTCGGCACGCACCGCCGCCCCGCTGGCGTCGATCAGCTCCCGCCAGCCCCGGGGCCGGGCCAGGTAGGCCAGCGCGGCGACCTCGACCGGGTCGGCCGCGGCGGGGGCGGTGCCGGCGACCACGGCGGCACCGAGGTCGCCGGAGTCGGCGAGCACCCGGGCGGTGATCCGCTGCCGGAACAGCGGATCGGCGGTGAGCTGGGCGGCGATCATCGGCGCGCCCAGCCGGGCCCGCCGGTTGGGCGCGAACTTGGCCACCCGGCGCAGCGGCACGGGCACCTCGTCGCCGGGCAGGACCGGCAGGACGGCGGCGGTGAGCGCGACGATCCGCTGCCGCACGGGCTCCGGCAGCGTCGGCTCCGGCTCGGACTCGGGCCCTGGTTCCGGCTCGGACTCCGACCGCACCAGCTCCGGCTCCGGCTCCGGCTCCGGCTCCGGCTCCGACAGCCTCGGCTCAGACGCGGGCTCCGACAGCTCCGACTCCGCCCCCGGCTCCTGCTCGGGCACGGTGCCCGCCCCGGCGGTCGGGGCGTCCTCACCGGGGTGGCGCACGGCGGCGACCGACTCCTCCTGCGGGAGGTTGTCGTCGTGCGGCTCGGTGAGGGGCATGTGGCAAGTCTCCCACCGCGACCGGGCCCACCGCCCGGTGAGTGAGCTGATCTCTCATCCTAGCCCCAGGGGTGACCCGTGGGGCTGTTGTTGCGCGAGTGTCGGACCCGGGGTCTACCGTGCCCGGGGTGGGCGGAGCGGAATACGTCCAGCAGGCGCTCGCCGGGCTGGGCCAGGCGGCGGGCGGCGCCGTGGATCCGGCGCTGCCGCTGTACGCGACGACGTTCGTGGTGGTCGACCTGGAGACCACGGGCGGCGCGCCGGACGGCGGCGGCATCACCGAGATCGGCGCGGTGAAGGTGCGCGGCGGCGAGGAGCTGGGCGTGCTGGCCACGCTGGTCAACCCGGGCGTGCCGATCCCCCCGTTCATCACCGTGCTGACCGGCATCACCCAGGCCATGCTGATTCCCGCGCCGCCGATCGAGCAGGTGCTGCCGAGCTTCCTGGAGTTCGTCGCCGACGCGGTGCTGGTCGCGCACAACGCACCGTACGACGTCGGTTTCCTCAAGGCCGCCTGCGCCCGGCACGGCTACCGCTGGCCCAACCCCCGGGTGCTGGACACGGCGGCGCTGGCCCGGCGGGTGCTCAGCCGCGACGAGGTGCCCAACCGCAAGCTGGGCACCCTGTCGGCCTACTTCCGCACGGCCACCCGGCCCACCCACCGGGCGCTCGACGACGCAAAGGCCACCGTCGACGTGCTGCACGGCCTCATCGCGCGCCTCGGCGGGCACCGGGTCGACACCGTCGGGGAGGCGATCGAGTTCGCCCGGGCGGTCACCCCGACGCAGCGGCGCAAGCGCCACCTCGCCGACGGGCTGCCGAAGGTGCCGGGGGTCTACATCTTCCGGGCCGCCGACGACCGGCCGCTCTACGTCGGCACCTCCGGCGACATCGCCACCCGGGTGCGCAGCTACTTCACGGCCGCCGAGAAGCGGGCCCGGATGTCGGAGATGCTGGCCGCCGCCGAGCGGGTGGAGGCGGTCGAGTGCGCCCACTCGCTGGAGGCCGAGGTGCGCGAGCTGCGGCTGATCGGCGCGCACGCGCCGCCGTACAACCGGCGGTCCAAGTTCCCCGAGCGGATGGTCTGGCTCAAGCTCACCGACGGGCCCTACCCCCGGTTGTCGGTGGTGCGGTCGCTGGCCCCCGGCGACGAGGCCTACCTCGGCCCGTTCGGCTCGCAACGGGCGGCGGAGCTGGCCGCCGCCGGCTTCCACGACGCGCTCCCGCTGCGCCAGTGCACCCACCGGTTGTCGCTGCGCACGGTCACCCCGGCGTGCGCGCTGGCCGAGCTGGGTCGCTGCCCGGCGCCCTGCGAACACCGGATCACCCCGGGGGAGTACGCGGCCCGCGCCGTCGACCCGTTCCGCGCGGCCACCGCCACCGACCCGGGGTCCGTGGTGCACGCGCTGCTGGCCCGCATCGGGGCGCTGGCGGCCGACCAGCGGTACGAGGAGGCGGCGGTGGTGCGGTCCCGGCTCGCGGCGGTGCTGCGGGCCACCGTCCGGATGCAACGGTTGACCGCGCTGGCCGGGATCGCCGAGCTGGCCGCCGCCCGGCCGGCCGCCCGGGGCGGCTGGGAGCTGGCCCTGGTCCGGCACGGCCGGCTGGCCGGGGCCGGGGTCTCCCCGCCCGGTGTCCACCCGCGACCGACGATCGAGTTGATCCGGGCGACCGCCGAGACGGTGCCGCCCGGCCCCGGCCCGGTGCCCCGGGCCTCCGCCGAGGAGTCCGAGCGCATCCTGTCCTGGTTGGAGCGAGCCGAGACCCGGTTGGTGGAGATGTCCTCCGGCTGGGCGTCCCCGGCCGCCGGGGCGGCCCGCTTCCGTGACCTGCTCAGCAAGATCGAGAGCGCCGCATCTCACCAACTCTCGACCGAACGCCCATGACCAAGTGACCGATCGGACGACCTCGACTCGCTTAGGCTGTTAAGGAAGTGCAGTACTGCCCGTTTCGTGGGCCTGCTCCCGGTCGCCGTGCCCGGTGACCGAGGGGCCGGGGTGAGGAGGTGTCCCTCGTGGACGTCGACGCCGGACACGGCGCCGCCCTGGGGGGCGCGCTCCCGACCCAGCCGGGCGACCTGCCCCTGGCGCGGCGGCTGCGGTCGCTGCTGAGCTGGCCCACCGGCGAAACAGACCCGGTCACCCACCTGATCCGCACGCACCGGGGCATCCACCCCGGCACGGAGGCGTCGGTGCTGCGCCGGGCGTACACGATCGCGGAGAACATGCACCGCGGCCAGTTCCGCAAGAGCGGCGAGCCGTACATCACCCACCCGCTCGCGGTCGCCCAGATCTGTGCCGAGCTGGGCATGGACGCCACCACGCTGGTGGCCGCGCTGCTGCACGACACGGTGGAGGACACCCGCTACACGCTGCAGGCCCTCGCGGAGGACTTCGGCGGCGAGGTGGCCCACCTGGTCGACGGGGTGACGAAGTTCGACAAGGCGTTCTACGGCAAGGCCGCGGAGGCGGAGACCACCCGCAAGATGATCGTCGCGGCCGGCAAGGACGTCCGGGTCCTGATCATCAAGCTGGCCGACCGGCTGCACAACATGCGCACCCTCGGGGTCCG
The DNA here is from genome assembly GCF_900091595.1 of Micromonospora haikouensis. Taxonomy (GTDB): domain Bacteria; phylum Actinomycetota; class Actinomycetes; order Mycobacteriales; family Micromonosporaceae; genus Micromonospora; species Micromonospora haikouensis. The sequence goes on along the minus strand of NZ_FMCW01000033.1, from coordinate 47,906 downwards.
CTCGGCCGCGTCGCGGGAGCGGATCGCCCGCAAGACGCTGGAGGTGCTCGTCCCGCTCTGCGACCGGCTCGGCATCCAGACCCTCAAACGCGAGCTGGACGACGTGGTGCTGCTGCACCTGGAGCCCGACGAGCACGCCCGCATCGCGCGGTTCGTGCACGACCGGCCCGGCTGGTCGGCATACCTCGACGACGTGGTCGCCAAGGCGAAGGTGGCGCTGCGCCGCAGCCGCGTCGACGCCCAGGTCTCCCCCCGCCCCCGGCACCTCTACTCGATCTGGAAGGACACCGTCGCCGGCGGGCACAGTGTCCCGTTCGACCTGCCCCGGATCGTGATCGTCGTGGCCGGGCCGGCGACCGACTGTTACGCCGCCCTCGGCGCGGTGCACGGGCTCTGGCGGCCCGTGCCGGGCCGGTTCAAGGACTTCATCGCCTCCCCGAAGAACAACCTCTACCGCTCCCTGCACACCAGCGTGTGCGGGCCGAAGGACCGCACGGTCGAGGTGCTGATCCGCACCGAGGAGATGCACCGCGCCGCCGAGTACGGCATCGCCGCCGACTTCCGTTTCCCGCGCCCCGCCGGGGCGGCCGCGCAGGCCGAGCAGCTCGACTGGCTGCGCCGGGTGCTCGACTGGGAGCAGGAGGCGCCCGACCCGGCGCAGTTCCTGGAGTCGCTGCGCTGCGACCTGGCCGAGGCGCAGATCCAGGTCGTCGTCGAGGGGCGGCAGGTGGTGCTGCCGGCAGGCGCCACCCCGGTCGACGTGGCGTACGAGCTGGGCCCCGACCGCGGCGACCGCTGCCTGGCGGCCCGGATCAACGGCCGGCTCGCCCCGCTCTCCTCGGAGCTGGAGGAGGGCGACGTGGTGGAGATCTTCACCGAGTCCGACGCGGAGTCCGGCTTCGAGGCGGACGTCGCCCCGCGCGGCCCCCGCCGGGAATGGCTCGGCTTCGTCAAGTCCCCGCACGCCCAGATGCAGATCAACCGCTGGTTCGCCGAGCACACCGAGCCGGGCATCTCCATCGCCGACAAGGTCCGCCTCGGCCGGGCCACGATCGGGCTGGCGCTGCGCAAGCACGACCGGGGGCTGGCCAACGACCTGCCGCTGCTGCGGCTGTCGGAGGAGCTGGGCTATCCCGACCTGGAGACCCTGCTGGTGGCGGTCTTCGACCGGGCCCTCGAACCGGACGCGGTGGTCCTGCAGCTCATCGACCTGGTCGACCACCGCCAGTGACGTTTCCGCCCCCGGTGCCCGGCCCGCCCCGCGTCGGCCACTAGCCTAAGGCGATGATCCCCCGCTCCCGAGCCACCGGACGGGCCTTCGCCTACCAGGTGTTCTACCGGCTGCCCGTGTCGATGCGCCGCCGGCTGGTCCGGCTCGCCACACCGAAGTACATCGTGGGGGCGGTCACCCTGGTGCGCGACGCCGAGGCCGACGGCCCCGGCCGTCTGCTGCTGCTGCGCCAGCCCCCGGGGCACAGCTGGACGCTCCCGGCGGGGCTGCTGCAGCGCGGCGAGGAGCCGGTCGTCGGCGCGGCCCGCGAGCTGTTCGAGGAGTCCGGGGTGCGCCTCTCCCCCGACCGGCTGAGCCCGGCGGTGCCGAACGCCGTGGTGCACGCCAAGGGGTGGGTGGACGTCGTCTTCGAGGCGGAGGTCCCAGCGTCGACGACGAGGCTGACGGTCGACGGCGCCGAGGTCTTCGAGGCCGCCTGGCATCCGCTGGACGACCTGCCGAGGCTGAGCCGCGCCACGGCGAACCTGCTGGGACGCTACGGCATCGGGCCGCGCGCCGGTGAGGCGCCGCCCGGACCGTCGGCGTGACCGCCTCGGCGCCCGGCGGGCCGGGGCGCTCGGTGGGCCCGGCCGGGGCTCCGGAGGTCTGCGCGGTGGTGCTGGCCGCCGGCGAGGGGACCCGGCTGCGCCCGCTCACCGAACGGCTGCCGAAGGCGCTCTGCCCGGTGGGCAACGTGCCGCTGCTCGACCGGGCGCTGGCCCGGCTCGCCGGGCTCGGGCTCGCCGGCCCGGCCCGGGTGGCGGTGAACTCCTGTTACCTCGGCGAGCAGGTCGTCGCGCACGTCGGCGGCCGGGCCCATCTCTCGGTCGAGCCGGGCGCCCCGCTCGGCACCGCCGGTGGGGTGGCCAACCTGCGGGACTGGATCGCCGGCCGGGGCGTGCTGGTCGGCAACGCCGACGCGTACCTCGCCGACCCGGCCGCCGATCCGGGGCCGGACATCGCCGCGCTGCTCGCCGGCTGGGACGGCGAGACCGTACGCCTGCTCGGCCAGCCCGCCGCCGACCCGGCCGCCCCCGGCACCTTCTCGGGCCACCGCTTCACCGGCTTCTCGCTGCTGCCGTGGCGGCTGGTGCGGGGCCTCGCGGTGGAGCCGGGCGACCTGGTCCGGGCGGTGTGGCGGCCGGCCGAGGCGGCCGGGGCGCTGACCGTCGTGCCGTACGCCGGCATTTTCTACGACACCGGCACGCCCGCCGACTACCTGGCGGCCAACCTGCACGCGGCGGGCGGCGGCAACCTGGTCGACCCGACCGCGACGGTCACCGGCCGCTGCCGGGAGGCCGTGGTGGGCGCGGGGGCGATTGTGCGGGGCGAGGTGACCCGCTCGGTGCTCTGGCCGGGCGCGGAGGTGGCCGCCGGGGAGCACCTGACCGGGGCGGTCCGCGTCGCCGGGGGCCTGACCGTCACGGCGGAGCCCCGCTGAGCGCTGGGGCCATCGCAGGCTGGGTTCCGCCCGACCTGCCTCGGCCGGCCTCGGCCTGCGGTGGCCGGCTCCGGTCCCCCGGCCCACCCGGTACGTGACGGATCGCGATCGAAGGCCCCGCCGACCCACCCGCCGTTCCGCCTCCTTTGCTCTGCACCCATCCACGCAGCGGTCACCCAAAGTGATCGGGTCGCCGCCCCCGCCCACGTCGTGATGACGCATTCGCGCAGCTCCACGCAGCGTTGCGTCCGTGGGTGCAGAGCAAAGGGGGCGGGGGACGTCGGTCGGGCCCGAAGGCGCTGGCGCAGAGTGAGAACGGGTCCGCACCCACGAATGCTTCCACGGCGATCGCGGAGCGTGGCCGAGCGTGGCCGTCACGGGTGCTTCCGCCGGGTCACACCCCACCGCTGCCCGGGACCCGTCGGACGGGCCTACGATGGTCGTCGACGCCACCACCGGCGTGGCGTGCACGCGCGACGAAGGGCAGACCAGTGATCACCGCGATCGTCCTGATCGACTGCGCCACCGACTCGATCCCCGAGGTGGCCGAGAACCTGGCCGCCCTGCCCGGGGTCAGCGAGGTCTACTCGGTGGCCGGGCACGTCGACCTGATCGCCATCGTGCGGGTGCGGGAGTTCGACCAGATCGCCCAGGTCATCGCCGGCAGCATCTCCAAGGTGCCCGGGGTGATCAACACCGAGTCGCACATCGCCTTCCGGGCCTACTCGCAGCATGACCTGGAGGAGGCGTTCGCGATCGGGCTGGCCGGCACGGACTGACCCCGCCGCCACGCCACCCCACGACACGACGGGGTGGCCAGCCCACCGGTCCGGAGGGCTGGCCACCACCTGGGGTGTCGCGACGTCAGCTCACGCTCGGGGCCGGCGTCTCGGTGTTCTCCGGGGTCGGCGACTCGAAGGTGCCGCCCGGGGCCGGGGCCTCGCTGCTGCCGCCCGGAGCCGGCGTCGTGGTGGTCGCACCCGGGCTGGGCGTACCGCTGGCGCTGGTCTGCGGGACCGGGACGCCCAGGGTCTGGGCCAGGGCCACCAGCGCGTCATAGTGCGCCTGGAGCACCGGCAGGGCGTTCTGGGCCAGCTGGACCACCGACTGCTCGGTGCCCTGCGAGATCTCCGTCTGGGTGGCCTGGATGGCCTGGACGTGACCCGCCAGCTCGGCGGTCACCCACGCCTTGTCGAACTCGGCGCCGCTGAGCTTCTTCAGCTTGTTGATGACCTTCTGCTGGTCGGCTGTCGGGGCGCCCGGCAGCTTCACGTTGAGCTGCTGCGCGGTGTCCTGCACCGTCTGGTCGAGCTGGGTGTGATCCGTCACGAACTGGGCACCCAGGTCCTTGACCTGCTGGTTCTGGCCCTTCTGCTGCGCCAGGTTCCCGGACTCGATCTCCGCGAGGTTCACCTGGTGCAGCGCCTGCAGATACTGGCTGTCCTGCGTCGACGGCTGTGCGGCCTGCGCCGCCGCCGCGGGCGCCAGCCCCGCCACCACCAGGGCGGCGAGCAGTCCGAGGCGCTTGAGACCCAACATGTTTCCCTCCCCGTTTTCCGTTGGACCGCACGGATACCCGGCTGACCCGGATTAACCCTGCGAATCCGCAGCCGCCTCGCGGGAGGCGCCGGGGTGCCGGCGACGCTCGGCGGTCGCCCGGGGGCGGAAACGGGACGTGGCGCCCGCCGAGGGTTCGGCGGGCGCCACGTGCGGCTTGCGGGCGGTCAGTGGCTCAGCGGCGGCTCTCCCCGCTGCTGATCTCCTTGCGCTCCGGCAGGGGCTCGACCGGCGGGTGCCCCGGCGAAACCGGCGCCTCGGCCGGCTTCTCGATGGGGTAGAAGAAGCCCCGGATGGCGGGCCCGAGGGCACCGAGCCGGTTCATCTTCTTGGGCACCACCCAGCCGGCGTACTCCAGCTCCGCGTGGCCGTCGTGGCCACCGGCGGCCAGCGGCTGGTGGACCTCCTCGAACCGGCCGTCCGGCAGCCGGCGGATGATGCCGGTCTCCACGCCGTGGGCCAGCACCTCCCGGTCGTGCTGCTGGAGGCCGAGGCAGATCCGGTAGGTCACGTAGTACGCCAGCGGCGGGATCACCAGCAGGCCGATCCGGCCCGCCCAGGTCATCGCGTTGAGGCTGATGTGGAACTTGTCCGCGATCACGTCGTTGCCGCCGGAGAGGGTCAGCACGATGTAGAACGCCACCGCCATCGCGCCGATCGCGGTCCGCTCGGGGACGTCGCGGGGGCGCTGGAGCAGGTTGTGGCTGCGGTAGTCCTTGAGCCGGCGGGCCTCCACGAACGGGTAGAGCGTGGAGAGGCCGACCAGGACGCCCGGCAGTACGACGGTGGGCCAGAACAGCGGCGGGATGACGTACCCGTCGCCGATCGGGATGTTGATCTCCCACGCGGGCATGAGGCGGGTCGAGCCGTCGAGGAACATGACGTACCAGTCGGGCTGGCTGGCGGCCGAGACCACCCACGCCTCGTACGGGCCGAAATACCAGATCGGGTTGATCTGGAACAGGCCGCCCATCAGCGCGATCACGCCGAAGACGACCATGAAGAAGCCGCCCTGCTTGAGCGCGTAGCGCGGGAACATCCGCTCGCCGACCACGTTGTCGTTGGTCCGGCCGGGGCCGGGCCACTGGGTGTGCTTCTGCTTGAAGACCAGGCCGAGGTGGGCGCTGATCAGCGCCACCAGCAGACCCGGGATGAGCAGCACGTGGGCGATGAAGAACCGGCTGATGATGATCTCGCCCGGGAACTCCCCGCCGAAGATCGACGAGGTGACCCAGGAGCCGATCACCGGGATCGACAGCATGATGCCGGAGGCGATCCGCAGGCCGGTGCCGGAGAGGCCGTCGTCCGGCAGCGAGTAGCCGGTGAAGCCGGCGAGGAAGCCCACCCAGAACAGCAGCGAGCCGATGATCCAGTTGGTCTCGCGCGGCTTGCGGAACGCGCCGGTGAAGAAGACCCGCAGCATGTGCACGACGATCGCGGCCATGAACAGCAGCGCCGACCAGTGGTGCATCTGCCGCATGATCAGGCCGCCGCGGACGTCGAACGAGATGTCCAGGCTGGAGGCGTACGCGGCCGACATCGGCGTGCCCCGCAGCGGGGCGTAGCTGCCGTTGTAGACCACCTCGGTCATCGCGGGCTCGTAGAAGAACGTGAGGAAGACGCCGGTCAGCAGCAGCACGACGAACGAGAACAGCGCGATCTCGCCGAGCAGGAACGACCAGTGGTCGGGGAAGACCTTGTTCAGCAGCTTGCGCAGCGGCGTGGAAACCCCGAAGCGATCGTCCACCCCCACCGCGGCCTTGCCCGGAACGGACGCCATGTCCAACTTACGACGCTTCACGGCCGCTCCCAGAAGTCAGGCCCGACGGTCTCGGTGTAGTCCGACCGCGCCACGAAGAAGCCCTCGTCGTCCACCTCGATCGGCAGCTGCGGCAGCCGCCGGCTCGCGGGGCCGAAGACCGGCCGGGCGTTGTCGGTGATCAGGAACTGCGACTGGTGGCACGGGCAGAGCAGCCGGTTGGTCTGCTGCTCGTACAGGCTCGCCGGGCAGCCCGCGTGCGTGCAGATCTTGGAGAACGCCGCGTAGTTGCCCCACATGTAGTTCCCGTGGCCGACCCGCTGGTTGGCCTCGCGGGACACCTGGGCGTCGGACTCCCGCAGGTGGATCAGCAGCGTCGGGGAGTCGGCGTGCTTGTTGCTCACCCCGTGCTCGATGCCGGGGAAGACGGTGAGCTGGCCGCCGGCGCTGATGTCGGCCGGGCGGATCGGCCGGCCGTCCTCGCGGACCAGCCGGATCTTGCGGCCGTCGGCCGGCGCGAAGCCGGTGGTGAACATCTGGTTGTTCTTGTGCGGGTTGGAGATCAGGCCGCCGACCAGCGGGGCCGCCGCGACCGCGCCGACGGGCGCGAGGCCGGCCAGCAGCGAGATGCCCAGCAGCGGGCGACGCTTCACGCCCATCTCGTCGGCGAGGTAGAGCATCGTCTCGCCGGTGATCTTGCGGCTCTCCGCCACGTTCGGGTCGTTCTCGTGGCGGTCCTGGATCGAGACCTCCTTGGGCAGCAGCTTCTTGCCCCAGGTCAGGATGCCGAATCCGATGCCCAGCAGGGCGACGCCGAGGGTGAGGCCGAGCAGCGGGGTGTAGTACTTGTCCCCGCCGCTGCCCGGCTCGTACTCCCACGGCCACCAGATGTAGACGACCAGGAACGCGGTGGCGGCCAGGCCGGTCAGCAGGAACATCGAGGCGACCGTGCGGGTCAGCCGGCGCTCGGCCTTGCTGCCCGGGACGACCTGCTCCTCGTAGTGGACGATCTCGATGTCGTCCCGGCGCGCGCCCTCCCGGACGATGTCGAACCGGCTCAGCCGCGGGTCGTGGACGTCGAGCGGCTCCGGGCCCTGGTGGGCCTGGTGCTCGGTCTTGGTGCTCATGCCGTCACCTCGCTACGGGCGGTGCCGGACCGCGGCACCGCAGCGCTGAATCGAATGATCCGCTCGGTCACGACTTGCCCGCGATCCACAGGCTGGCGAAGACGAGCGCGACGATGCCGATCAGGAAGATCGCCAGTCCCTCGGTGGACGGCCCGTACCGGCCGAGGTTGAAGCCACCCTGGTCCTGGTCGTGCTTCAGGGTGTCCTGGATGTAGGCGATGATGTCCGCCTTCTGCTCCGGGGTGATCTGGTTGTCCCCGAACACCGGCATGTTCTGCGGGCCGCTGAGCATCGCGGCGTAGATCTGCCGGTCGCTGGCCGGGCGCAGGCTCGGCGCGTACTTGCCGGAGGACAGCGCGCCGCCGCCACCGCCGAAGGCGTGGCACTGGGAGCAGTTGATCCGGAACAGCTCGCCGCCGGTGGCCAGGTTGGCGCCCTCGCGCAGGTCGCCCTCGGGGACCTGCGGACCCCCGCCGAGCTCCTGGACGAACTGGCCGAGCTGGCGGACCTGCTCGTCGGTGAAGACCGGCGGCTTGCGCATGGCCTGCGCCTCCTGCCGGGCCATCGGCATCCGACCGGAGCTCACCTGGAACTCGACGGAGGCCGAGCCGACCCCGATCAGGCTCGGGCCACGACCATCGACACCCTGCGCGTTACGGCCGTGGCAGGTCACGCAGCTCACGTCGAACAGCGCCTTGCCCTCGGCGGCGGCGCCGGTGAGCGGCGGGTTTTCCTGCGCCTGCACTCCGGGGGCGAAGACGGTGTAGGCGCCGCCGGCCAGCGTGAGCGCGGCGATCAGGCGGACCGCGGCACCCAGCCGGCGGCGGCCCCTGCTGCGCGCTGCGGACCGCTCGCCGCGCAACCGCGCGAGCAGACCGCGTCGGCGGTCGTTGTCAGAAGTCATGACCTGTGTCCTTAACCGGTGGGACCTTGTCCAGAGGACGGGGCAGCGGCGCGGTTCGTGACGCGCCAAGATCACTGAAGCCAGTAGATCATGGCGTAGAGGCCGATCCACACGACGTCGACGAAGTGCCAGTAGTACGACACGACGATCGCCGACGTGGCCTGCGCCGGGGTGAACCGGCCCATGGTCGTGCGGACCATGAAGATGATGAAGGCGACCAGACCGCCGGTCACGTGCAGGCCGTGGAAGCCGGTGGTCAGATAGAACATCGACCCGTACCCGTCCGCGTTGATCTTCACGCCCTCGTGCACCAGGGTCACGTACTCGTTCAGCTGACCGAGCACGAAGATCAGACCCATCACGAAGGTGATCGTGAACCAGCGCCGCAGGGCGTGGACGTCACCCTTCTCGGCGGCGAACACCCCGAGCTGGCAGGTCACCGAGGACAACACCAGGATCACCGTGAAGGTGGTCGCGTACGGGATGTTGAGGTGCTCGGTGTGCTTCGCCCACTGCTCCGGCGCTGCCGCGCGGATGGAGAAGTACATCGCGAACAGCGCCGCGAAGAACATGAGTTCGCTGGAGAGCCACACGATCGTCCCGACGCTGACCATGTTGGGCCGCGTCAGGGAGTGGATCCGGCTCTTGTCAATGGCTGGGGCCGCAGTCACGCGGTCATTATTGCCCCTGACCACGGCCGGCGATCAGCGGGGGGCCAAACCCGTGGCGTCGGTGGCCCGATCGTGGCAGTCCGAATCGCCTGGCCTAGCCTGAAACGCGTGCAGCACGTCGATCCGATCTTCGCCGCCACCTCGGCGGTCGCCGCGCCCGGGGCGCTCGCGGCCGGCGGGGACCCGCTGCCGCCGCCGTTCACCGTGGCCCGCGTGTTCACCGAGACCCGGCTGGACAGCTGGCTGGCCCTCGGGCTGGTGCTCGCCGCCGGCCTCTACCTATACGGGGTGTACCGGCTGCGGCTGCGCGGGGACCGCTGGCCCGTCGCGCGTACCGTCTTCTTCCTCGGCCCCGGCCTCGGCGGCATCGCGGCGGTCACCGTCAGCGGCCTGCACGCGTACGACACCGCGCTGCTGTCGGTGCACATGGTGCAGCACATGGTGCTGTCGATGGTCTCCCCCATCTTCCTGGCCCTCGGCGCGCCGGTCACCCTCGCGCTGCGCACCCTGCCGGTCCGGCCGCGCAAGCGGCTGCTGGCGATCGTGCACAGCCGCGTCGCCCGGGTCTACACCTTCCCGCTGGTGGCGTTCGCCATCTTCGTGGTGAACCCGTTCGCGCTCTACTTCAGCGACCTCTACCGCTACACCCTCGAACACGCCTGGGCGCACGAGCTGGTGCACGCGCACTTCATCATGACCGGCTGCGTGTTCTTCTGGCCGCTGCTCGGGCTCGACCCGCTGCCGGGGCGCTGGCCGTACCCGGCCCGGGCGCTGCTGATGGTGCTGTCGGTGCCGTTCCACACCGTGCTCGGGCTCACGATCATGCAGAGCACCACGCTGTTCGGCGGCGACTGGTACCCGTCGCTCGGCCTCACCTGGTCCGACCCCGCCGCCGATCAGGTGGTCGCCGGGGGCATCCTGTGGGCCGGCGGCGAGTTCGTCAGCGTGACGATGCTCGCGGTCCTGGTGGTGCAGTGGGTGCGCCAGTCGGAGCGGGAGGCCCGCCGGCTCGACCGCGAGCTGGACCGCCAGGAGGCCCGCGAGCGCGCCGACCAGGCCGCGCAGTCCCCGGCCTGACCAGCGGATTCCGGTACGACCGCCGGCCCGCCCGGGCGGGACATCGACCGGCCGGCGGCGGCGGGTACGATGCTCGGCAGCTACGAGGTGGGGAGTCAGCCAGCGATGAGCGATCGTCTTTGCACCGTCCTGCTCTACAGCGACGACCCGCAGGTCCGCGACCGGATGCGGCTGGCCGTCGGCACCCGCCCGGCCCCCGGGCTGCGCGTCGAGTTCGTCGACGCGTCCGACTACGCCGGGTGCGTGCGGCTGGTCGACGAGTACGAGATCGACCTGATGCTGCTCGACGGCGAGGCGAGCCCCGGCGGCGGCCTCGGCATCGCCCGGCAGATCAAGGACGACCGGGACGACGCCCCCCCGACCTGCCTGGTGATCGCCCGCGCCGCCGACCGCTGGCTGGCCGCGTACGCCGAGGTCGACGCCACCCTCGTGCACCCGCTCGACCCGGTGACCACCGGCGCCACCGTGGCCGAGCTGCTGCGCAGCCACGCCCCCGCCTGAGCCCACCTCCCGGCCCGGGCCACCACCCGGCCTGAGCCGACTCCGGCCCGCGTGCCACCGGCGTCGCCCGGTCCGTCGTGCCGGCCCGCGCCGCTCGGCACCCGTCCCCCGCATCCCCACGCCCGCTCGGGAGGCCCGCCATGGGTGAACGGAACTGGCCGCACCTGCTCGGCGCGCTGCTGCGCGGGGAGGAGCTCTCCACCGCCGACACCGCGTGGGCGATGGGCGAGATCATGTCCGGCTCGGCGGCACCGGCCCAGATCGCCGGCTTCGCCGTCGCGCTGCGGGCCAAGGGCGAGACCCCGGCCGAGGTCGCCGGGCTGGTCGAGGCGATGCTCGGCGAGGCGGTCCCGGTCGAGCTGCCGGAGGAGCTGCGGTCGTCCGCGCTCGACGTGGTCGGCACCGGCGGTGACCTCGCCCACACCGTGAACATCTCCACCATGGCCGCCCTCGTGGTGGCCGGCGCGGGCGTGCGCGTGGTCAAGCACGGCAACCGCGCCGCCTCGTCGTCCTGCGGCACCGCCGACCTGCTGGAGTTCCTGGGCGTGCCGCTGGACCTGACCCCGGAGGGCGTGGCCCGCTGCGTGACCGAGGCCGGCATCGGCTTCTGCTTCGCCGGCCGGTTCCACCCGGGCATGCGGCACGCCGGCCCCGTCCGGCGCGAGCTGGGCGTCCCGACGTTCTTCAACTTCCTCGGCCCGCTGACCAACCCGGCCCGGCCCCGGGCCGGCGCGGTCGGCTGCTTCGACCCGCGGATGGCCCCGGTGATGGCCGCCGTCTTCGCCGCCCGGGGCGACTCGGTGCTGGTGCTGCGCGGCGAGGACGGCCTCGACGAGTTCACCACCGCCGCGCCCACCCGGGTCTGGGCGGCCCAGGACGGCACCGTCAGGGAGGCACTGCTCGACGCGACGGACCTCGGGGTGCCCCGGGTGACCCTCGCCGACCTGCGGGGCGGTGACGCGGCGTACAACGCCGGGGTGGCCCGTCGGCTGCTGGCCGGCGAGGCAGGCCCGGTCCGCGACGCGGTGCTGGTCAACGCCGCCGCCGCGCTGGCCACCCAGGGTCCGCTGGACGGCGACCTGACCGAGGCGCTGCGCGCCGGGATGGCCCGCGCCGCCGAGGCGATCGACTCCGGCGCCGCCGCGGCCGTGCTCGACCGCTGGGTCGAGGTGGCCCGCTCCGCCTGAGCCGACGCCTCCGCCCGCTCCACCTGAGCCAACGCCTCCGCCCGCTCCACCGACGCTTCGCCCGATCCGCCGACGCGGACTCGCCGCCCGCCGGCGCGAACCTGCCGCCCACTGGCACGAACCCGCTCGCCAAAGCGAACTCGACGCTCGCCGGCGCGAACGCCGTCCGGTCCACCCCTGGCGGGAATTGTCGGGCTCCCGTGGGAAACTACAGCCGAGTGATTCTCATGCCCCGGCCAGGAGAGGAGACGCCCGTGTCGGACCGCGAGCTCTACTGCGACACCTGCGAGAGCGTGCGGCCGTTCGAGGCCCCGCCGTGCGCCGACGGCCACGGCCCCGACTGCCCCGAGCTGGCCTGCACCGGCTGCGGCGCGGCGTTGCTGATCGCCACGTTCACGTTCCCGGCGACCCGGCTCGCCACCGGCGCCGCCCACGCCTCCCGCCGCCGCGCCTCCCGCCGCCGCGCGGCCTGAGCCGGTCTGGTCGACATGCCCGGCTGGGCGACATGCCCGGCTGGGCGGGACCGGCCGGGGGCCGGGCCGGCCGAGGAGCGACCCGCCTGCATGTCGGCGACATAGCGGTATCCGGGCCCCACTGATACCGCCATGTCGCCGACATGAAGTCGATCATCGGCCCGGCCCAGCGCAGGCCAAGCCCGGCCCCGGGCCAAGCCCAGCTCGGCCGCGCCGGCGCGGCGGTCTCTCGCCCCGTCGGTCCCCGACGCGGAGAAGCCCGCGCCCCCTCACCGGGGGACGCGGGCTTCTTCCGTAAGCCGGCGGGTGGCTCAGTGCTCGGCGGTACGCCGGGTGCCGCTGTAGTACTCGAAGAGCAGGCCGCAGGCGGCGAAGACGACCGTCACCAGGCCCAGGCCCAGCAGCCAGAACTGCCAGAAGACCAGGCCCAGCCCGGCGATCGCGGCGGCCAGCGCCAGCCCGAACGGCCAGTAGCTGCCCGGGCTGAAGAAGCCGATCTCGCCCGCGCCGTCGGCGATCTCGCCGTCCGGCCGGTCCTCCGGCCGCAGGTCGATGCGGCGGGAGACGAACCAGAAGAAGCCGCCGCACATCGAGCAGAGCAGGAACGACAGCAGCAGCGCCACGGTGCCGACCCACTCGACGTGGCCGCCGGAGTCGCCGTACGTCCAGGCGCCGTAGAGGATCGTCGCGCCGAAGAGGAACCCGGCGATGATCAGGAAGATACGCCACTCGGTCTTCATGCCCGCTCCCTCAGCTTCCCGCGCCGGCCGTGACGTCGTCGGGGTTGAAGTTGGCCGTGTTGCGCCGCGTGTCGAACGGCTTGGTCGTGGTGGCGTACGGGTCCTCGCCGATGGCGGTGAGCGCCTCCTGCGTCGACTTGCCGTCGCGCTTGGCGGCCAGGAACTGGTCGTACTGCTGCGGGGAGACCACGCGCAGCTCGAAGTTCATGAAGGCGTGGTAGCTGCCGCACAGCTCGGCGCAGCGGCCCACGTAGGCGCCCTCGGCGTCGAGGCTGGAGACCTCGAAGACGTTGCGGATGTTGCCCGGCATGACGTCCCGCTTGAACAGCATCTCCGGCACCCAGAAGGAGTGCACGACGTCCTTGCTGGTCTCCTCGAACCGGATGGACCGGCCGGTCGGCAGGACCAGGATCGGGATGACCTCGCTGGTGCCGAGCGTCGACGCCACCGTGTTGGCGTCCTCGCCCTGGCCGTCGCGGTAGTTGAACTGCCAGTTCCACTTGAAGGCGACGACCTCGACCGTGACGTCCGGGTTCTTCGTCGTGCGCACCACGTCGGTCTGCACGACCGCCGTGTAGTAGAAGAGCACCGACACGATCAGGATCGGGGCGATCGTGTAGAGGAACTCCATCGGCAGGTTGTAACGGGTCTGCACCGGCAGCTCGTTGCCCCGCTTGCGGTAGCGCACGACGCACCAGAAGATCAGGCCCCAGACGAACACGCCGACCGCGAGCGCCGCGATGCAGGACGCGATCCACAGGTCGTACATGCGGTGCGACTCGGGCGTGATCCCGCCCTGCGGCCAGCCGAAGCCGCCGAACGCCTTGCCGACGTCGCAGCCCGTGAGCGAGACCAGCAGCGCCGCGCCGCCGAGGCCGAGCCCGGCGAGCCGACCAGCACCACGCCGCCGGCGTCCACCGGCTCCCGGAGAAGCGCTGTGCCGTACGGCCGGGGGCCGTACCTCCGAACTCCTTGCGACCACCTGGTCCTGCCTCCCTAGCGCGCCGTGGCGGTTGGTTGTCCCCGTACCAGCGGCAAAGGCGTCACCGACGGTCGCAGATTACTCGACCATGACGGGCAGAGCCGTGTTGGGGTGGCCGTACGCCCCCTTCGGGGGGATCGTCGGCGTGCCGGCGCGATAGCGTCGGGCCGTGAGCGCATCCCCGGTCTACCTGGACGCGGCCACCGCCGCCCCGCCGCACCCGGTCGCCCGGCAGGCGCTGCTGGCCGCCCTCGACGACGGCTGGGCCGACCCGGCCCGGCTCTACGGCCAGGCCCGCCGGGCCCGCCAGCTCCTCGACGCCGCCCGGGAGGCCGCCGCGGCGACGCTCGGCGTCCGCGCCGACGAGCTGTCCTTCACCCCCAGCGGTACGGCGGCGGCGCACTCGGCGGTGCTCGGTGGCCTGGCCGGGCGGCGGCGGGTGGGCGCGACGCTGGTGCACTCCGCGATCGAGCACTCGGCCGTGCTGCACGCCGCGCAGCGGCACGTGGCCGGCGGCGGCAGCGCCGTGTCGGTGCCGGTGGACCGGCTCGGCCGGCTCGACCTCGACGCGTTCGCCGACGCGGTCCGCGCGCCGGGGGTGGCCCTCGCCGCGCTGATCGGGGCCAGCCACGAGGTGGGCACGGTGCAGCCGGTCGCTCCGGCCGCCGCCGCGTGCGCCGCCGCCGGGGTGCCGCTGTACGTCGACGCGGCGCAGCTCGTGGGCCGGGTGCCGGTGCCGGCGGGCTGGTCGGTGCTGACCGCCAGCGCGCACAAGTGGGGCGGGCCGCCCGGCGTCGGGCTGCTGGTGGTGCGCAAGGGCACCCGCTGGGAGTCGCCGTGGCCGGCGGACGAGCGGGAGTCGGGGCGTACCCCCGGGGTGGTGAACCTGCCGGCGGTCGTGGCGGCGGCGGCGAGCCTGCGCGCGGCGGCGGCCGACGCGGCGGCCGAGGCGGCCCGGCTGGCGCCGCTGGTGGACCGGATCCGGGCCCGGGTGGCGGCGGAGGTGCCCGACGTCGAGGTGGTCGGCGACCCGGTGGACCGGCTGCCGCACATGGTCACGTTCTCCTGCCTGTACGTCGACGGGGAGGCGCTGCTGCACGCGCTGGACCGGCACGGCTTCGCGGTCTCCTCCGGCTCGTCGTGCACGTCGTCGACGTTGCGCCCGTCGCACGTGCTGGAGGCGATGGGGGTGCTGTCGCACGGCAACGTGCGGGTCTCGCTGCACCGGGAGACGACGGTCGCCGACGTGGAGCGGTTCCTCGCCGAGCTGCCCGGGATCGTCGCGGCGCTGCGCGCCGAGGCGGGGGTGGTGGGGCTGTGAGCGGGCCGGTCGGGGAGGCCGCGCCGGTCGAGGTGCTGGACTGCCGGGGGCAGCGCTGCCCGCTGCCGGTGATCAAGTTGGCCCGGCGGCTGCCGGAGCTGCCGGTCGGCGCGGTGCTGCGGGTGCTCGCCGACGACCCGGCGGCAGCCGTGGACATCCCGGCGTGGTGCCGGATGCGCGGCCAGGAGTTCGTCGCCGCCCACGACGAGGGGCCTGGCTACGACGTACGCCGCGCCGGTTGACCCTTCGGCTCATCGCAGCTCAGGGGCTCGTGGCGCTCGGCAGGGCGTCGATCCAGATCAGCCGCAGCCGGCGGCCGGTGCGGGCGAAGAGCCGCAGCGCGCTCTCGGCGCTGGTGAAGTGCCCGGTCGACGTCTGGTCGTCGCAGCGCAGCAGGGCACCCTCGGCGAACGCCATGCCCCAGGCGACGACCTCGCCGTCGACCCGGTCGCCGTGCTCCTCGCAGATCGCGAACCGGCGGGGCGCGAACTCGTGCACCAGCTCGACCAGCATCCGGTGGAACTCGTCGGGTGTGCCGAGCGGTTCGGGCATCGGTGCGGGCATGGCCACCTCCACAAGTCGGTTGCTATACGTATAGCGCTGATCCTTGCCTGATGGAAGTAGGAACGGCATGATGTTCTGGTCGGTATATGAACGTGGAGGCGATGCATGGGTACGCGAACGGATCCGTCCGCGCTGCGCTGGCTGATCGGGGCCGAGCTGAACCGGTACCGGCGCGAAGCGCCGATGACGCTCACCGAACTGGCGGCCGGCACCGGCATCGGCAAGCCCAAGCTCGGTCACATGGAGACCGGCCGCTACCAGCAGTTCCCCGAGGACATCGCGACCGTGCTGCGGGCCTGCGGCGCGGACGAGGCGGCGATCGAACGGCTCACCTCGCTCGCCAACCGCTCCGACGCCAAGACCTGGTGGGCACCCTGGGCCGCTGTGATGCCGGACTGGTTCAAGACGTACGTCGGCCTGGAGGGGCTGGCCGACGGCGCGTTCGTGTTCGAGTCCATGGTCATCCCCGGCCTGCTCCAGACCGAGGAGTACGCCCAGGCGCTGACCCTGGGCACCGGCTTCGTCCGACCCGACCACGCCGAGCGGTTCGTGTCCTTCCGGCAGGCCCGCGCCCGCCGGCTCACCGACGACGAACCACTCACCCTGCACGCGGTGATCGGCGAGGCGGCGCTACGGCTGCGGGTCAACGGCGACGCCACCCGGCGGGCGCAGCTCGCGCACCTGGCCGCCATGTCCGAGCTGCCGAACGTCACCGTGCAGGTGCTCCGCCCCGAGGACGGGCCGCATGCGGCTGGAGCGATCGGCAAGTTCGTGCTGCTGGACTTCGCCAACGTGCGGCCGATCGCCTACACGGAGGTGCTCGACGGGGCGATGTACGTGCAGGATCCCGACGGCGTGCGCACCTATAGCATGGTGGCAGACAACCTGCGCCAGGTCGCCCTCTCGCCCGCCGAGTCGCGCGCGTTGATCAGGGAGTTGGCCGGCGCGGCCTGACCCCCCGGAGGCCACGATGTCCACCCCTGACCTCGCCACCGTCGACCTCGCCACCGCCCGCTGGTTCACCAGCAGCCGCAGCACCAACAACGGCGACTGCGTCGAGTGCGCCGTGCTGCCCGACATGGTGGCCGTGCGGGACAGCAAGGACCGCTCCGGCCCCACGCTCGTCTTCCCGGCCGACCGGTGGACGGCGTTCGTCACGGCAACCACCACCGGCACCCTCGCCTCGGGCCGGTAACTGACGGCTTCTTGATCGTCTGCTGTTTTCGGACAATCGCACCGGCGTGTCGTCTCACCAACCGCAGACGATCATCATCTCGCTCCGCGCCAGCCTCGCCGCCCGCCCGCCGCCTCGTGATCAAGAGGTTTGCGTCAAAGCAGAGATCGGCTTTGACGCAAACCTCTTGATCACCCAGAGCTCGCGGGGTTACGGGAGGAGGTGGGGGCGGATGTCGTCGGCTGCCTGGTCGCCGTAGGACTCCGCCAGGCGCTTGACGAAGACGTCGGGGCGCACGTCGTACTCCTGGGTGCCGACCGTCTCCAGCACCAGCGTGGCCAGCAGGGAGCCGACCTGGGCGGCGCGCTCCAGGCCCAGCCCCCAGGAGAGGGCGGCGAAGAAGCCGGCCCGGAAGCCGTCGCCGACACCCGTCGGGTCGACGGCCTGGGCCTCGCGCGCGATCGGCACGTGGAGGGTGTCGAAGTCCCGGCCCGCGATCTCCACCCCGTTGCTGCCCAGCGTGGTCACCCGGATCTTCACCAGGTCCAGCAGCTGCGCGTCGCTCAGGCCGGCCTTGCTCTGCAGCAGCGACTTCTCGTACTCGTTGGTCATGAGGTAGTCGGCGCCGTCGATGAGCCCCACCACGTCCGCGCCGTTCATGCGGGCGAGCTGCTGCGACGGGTCGGCGACGAAGGCGTACCCCCGCTCGCGGCACTCGGCGGAGTGCCGCAGCATCGCGTCGGGGTCGTTGGCGCTGACCAGGACGAGGTCGAGCCCGCCGAGCCGCTGCGCGACGGGGGCCAGCTCGATGTTGCGCGCCTCGCTCATCGCCCCGGCGTAGAAGGAGGCGATCTGGCACATGTCGGTGTCGGTGGTGCAGACGAAGCGGGCCGTGTGCGCCACCTCGCTGACGTGCACCGACTCGCAGTCGACGCCGTGGCGCTCCAGCCAGGAACGGTAGTCGGCGAAGTCCGCGCCGACCGCGCCGAGCAGGATCGGCCGCAGGCCCAGCTGGCCCATGCCGAAGGCGATGTTGGCGGCCACCCCGCCGCGGCGCAGCACCAGGTCGTCCACCAGGAAGGACAGCGAGACCTTGTCGAGCTGGTCGGCGATGAGCTGGTCGGCGAACCGGCCGGGGAAGCCCATCAGGTGGTCGGTCGCGATCGAGCCGGTCACGGCGATCTTCATGTCAACCCTCGTGGTCGGGAACACGGCGCGGGTCAGCCTACCGGTCCGGTCGGTGCCGTGGTCGCGGGTCGGACGGGGAGCGGACGGCAGGCGGTCAGGTCCCGCTCACCTCACCGTCACCCCGCACGAGGCGGCGCAGGTCGGCACCGGTCACGGCCGCCGGGGAAGTCACGGACGGTAGGGCCGGGCGGAGAAGGGACGCCGGGCCGGGCCGGGAGACGGACGGCGGGGCCACCCTCAGATCGGGGGTGGCCCCGCCGTGTCGGCCGGAGCGCGACCCAGCCGCAGTGGCCGGGCCGGGAACCGGCTGAGGTCGGACGAACTCGAGGTCGGAGTCGGGACTCAGCTGAACGAGTCGCCGCAGGCGCAGGAGTTGCCCGCGTTCGGGTTGTCGATCGTGAAGCCCTGGGCGTCGATCCGGTCGGCGAAGTCGATCGTGGCGCCGGCCAGGTAGGGGGCGCTCATCCGGTCGACGACGACCTCGACCCCGTCGTAGTCGGTGACGACGTCACCGTCGAGCGAACGCTCGTCGAAGAAGAGCTGGTACCGCAGGCCGGAGCAGCCGCCAGGCTGCACCGCCACCCGGAGCCGCAGGTCGTCACGGCCCTCCTGCTCGATCAGGGCCTTGACCTTCTGCGCCGCGACGTCGGTGAGGACGACGGAAGTAGGGGCCTTGGCCTCGGTCGACTCGGTCTGCGCTGGCGTGGTCACGTGGAAATCTCCCTGCGCGGTCTGGGTCTGGACGCACTGGCCAACGTCGTCCGTCGCCCAGTGATTCCCGATGTGTTCGCAGATCCGATGGTACGCCGCCCCGGCCGGGACCACCCGGTCGACGTGACCGGGGCCCCAGGCCGGGCCCGGGTCACGACGGGCCGGGCCCGCGCGGCGGCGGGCCGGGCCCGGACGGCAGCCACGCTGCGGGCGCTCAGCGGCTCCACTGGCGGGCCAGCCGGGCGCCGAGCTGGCGCAGCCCCTCCGCCGGGCGGCTCAGCGCCGCGTCGAGCCCGCCGCGCTCCTCGCCGCCGAAGTGCTCCACCAGGCTGTACGCGTCGGTGACGCCCGCCGAGGCGGCCTCGCGCCGCCCGGTGCTCACCTGCCCCGCCAGCACCACGCAGGGCACGCCCCGGTCCCGGGCGGCCCCGGCCACCCCGGCCACGACCTTGCCGCGCAGCGACTGGTGGTCGAAGGAACCCTCCCCGGTGATCACCAGGTCGGCGGCGTCGAGCGCGGCCGGCAGGCCGATGGCCTCGGTGACCAGGCCGATGCCGGAGGCGCACCGGCCGCCGAGGGCGAGGATCGCCGCGCCGAGGCCGCCGGCCGCTCCCCCGCCGGGCAGCGCGCCGAGGCCGGGCGGGCACCCCGGCAGGTCCTTTTCGAGTACGCCGGCGAAGCGCTCCAGCGCGGCGTCGAGCAGCAGCACGTCTTCGCGCGTCGCGCCCTTCTGCGGGCCGTAGACGTTGCTCGCCCCGTGCAGCCCGAGCAGGGGGTTGTCGACGTCGGTGGCGGCGACGAGGGTGACGCCGCGCAGCCGGGGCGCGCCGTCGAGCCCGGCGACCGCGGCCAGCGCCGCCCCGCCGTACGGCAGGGCCCGGCCGGCCGCGTCGAGCGGCGTGACGCCCAGCGCGGTGAGCAGCCCGGCCCCGCCGTCGTTGGTGCCGGAGCCGCCCAGCCCGATCACCACCGTGCGGGCCCCGTGCTCCACGGCGGCGGTGACCAGCGCCCCCAGCCCGTACGAGGTGGTGGCCTTGGGGTCGCGCTCGGCGGCGGCGAGCAGGTGCAGGCCGCACGCCTGGGCGCTCTCCAGGTATGCCGTGCCGTCGTCGGTGACCAGGATCTCACCGTCGGTGGGGCGACCGAGCGGGTCGACGGTCGGCACCGGCACCCGACGCCCGCCGAGGGCCTCCGCGAGCACGGCCACGAACCCGGGCCCGCCGTCGGCGAGGGGACGGATGAGCAGGTCGTCGCCGTCGGCCACCTCCCGCCAGCCCTCGGCCACGGCGGCGGCGACCTCCTGGGCGGGCAGCGTTCCGGCGAACTTGTCGGGGCAGAGCAGCACGCGCATGCCGAGCAGTGTGGCAGGCCACATAGGCGCGGGGCAGTGTGGCAGCACACACCGGCGCGGGCTGCCTTGTCGCCCGGCTGTGGAACCATGAGTGGCGTGACTTCGACCTGGGTGGAACCCTCCAACACCGCGACGGCCCTGCTGCTGCTCGGCCGTGGCAGCGACCCCGCCACCGAGCGTGGCGTGGAGTGTCCGGGCGACCTGCCGGCGCCCAGCGACCCCGACCTGGTGGCGCGGGCCGCGGCGGCCAAGGCGAAGCTGGGTGACAAGGTCTTCGTGCTGGGCCACCACTACCAGCGCGACGAGGTGATCCAGTTCGCCGACGTGACCGGCGACTCGTTCAAGCTGGCCCGCGAGGCGGCGGCCCGGCCGGACGCGGAATACATCGTCTTCTGCGGCGTGCACTTCATGGCGGAGAGCGCCGACATCCTCACCTCCGAGCGGCAGCGGGTGGTCCTGCCCGACCTGGCCGCCGGCTGCTCGATGGCGGACATGGCCGTGCTGACGCAGGTCGAGTCCGCCTGGGACGCGCTGACCGAGCTGGGCGTCGCGGCGCAGACGGTCCCGGTGACGTACATGAACTCGTCGGCGGACATCAAGGGCTTCGTCGGCCGCAACGGCGGCGTGGTGTGCACCTCGTCGAACGCGAAGCGGGCGCTGGACTGGGCGTTCGAGCAGGGGTCGAAGGTGCTGTTCCTGCCCGACCAGCACCTGGGCCGCAACACCGCCGTGCTGGAGCTGGGGCTGTCGCTGGACGACTGCGTCCTGTACGACCCGCACAAGCCGGGCGGCGGGCTGACCCCGGAGCAGCTGCGCGACGCGAAGATGATCCTGTGGCGCGGGCACTGCTCGGTGCACGGCCGGTTCACCCTCGACAGCGTCGAGGACGTGCGGGCGCGGGTGCCGGGGGTCAACGTGCTGGTGCACCCGGAGTGCCGGCACGAGGTGGTCACCGCCGCCGACTACGTGGGCTCGACGGAATACATCATCCGGGCCATCGAGGCGGCTCCGGCCGGCTCGGCGTGGGCGGTCGGCACCGAGCTGAACCTGGTGCGCCGGCTGGCGCTGGCCCACCCGGACAAGCAGATCATGTTCCTGGACAAGGCGGTCTGCTACTGCTCCACGATGAACCGGATCGACCTGCCGCACCTGGTGTGGGCGCTGGAGGAGCTGGTGGCGGGCCGGGTGGTCAACCAGATCACCGTGGACGCCGACACCGCGCACCACGCCCGGGTGGCGCTGGACCGGATGCTCGCCCTCCCCGGCGCGGACACCCCGCCCCCGGCGAGCACCTAATCACCCTGCGTGACCGGATGGGCACCTTATGGTGCCGGAAGCGCCGATTCGTGCCCTCCGGTCCGAGGTGACCGTCTCCATTTTCGTCACCGAGGGCTATGCTGCCGGGGCGACGACACACGCGCCCGTTTTCATCCGGCCGCATCACGGGTAACCCCCATATCGCCCGCATCACCATCAACTACGGCAGCACCGACGCGCTGGAGGTTGCGTTGACCGACGACGTCCTGGTCGTACACGGAGGTACTCCGCTGGAAGGGCGGATCCGCGTGCGCGGCGCGAAGAACCTGGTTTCCAAGGCGATGGTCGCCGCCCTGCTGGGCGACAGCCCCAGCCGGCTGTTCGACGTGCCGCGGATCCGCGACGTCGAGGTGGTCCGGGGGCTGCTCGGCCTGCACGGGGTCAAGGTCACCGACGGCGCCGAGGACGGTGAGCTGGTCTTCGACCCGGCCAACGTCGAGAGCGCCAGCACCGACCAGATCAACGTGCACGCCGGCTCCAGCCGCATCCCGATCCTGTTCTGCGGGCCGCTGCTGCACCGGCTCGGCCACGCGTTCATCCCCGACCTGGGTGGCTGCCACATCGGGCCGCGCCCGATCGACTTCCACCTCCAGGCGCTGCGCGAGTTCGGCGCCACGGTCGACAAGACCCCGGAGGGCCTGCACCTGTCGGCCCCCAACGGGCTGCACGGCACCAAGTTCGCACTGCCGTACCCGAGCGTCGGCGCGACCGAGCAGGTGCTGCTCACCGCCGTGATGGCCGAGGGCGTCACCGAGCTGCGCAACGCCGCCGTCGAGCCGGAGATCATCGACCTGATCTGCATCCTGCAGAAGATGGGCGCGATCATCAAGGTGCACACCGACCGGGTGATCGAGATCCAGGGCGTGCCGAAGCTGCACGGCTACACCCACCGGCCGATCCCGGACCGGATCGAGGCGGCGAGCTGGGCGGCGGCGGCGCTGGCCACCCGCGGCCACGTCGAGGTGCTCGGCGCGCAGCAGGCCGACATGATGACGTTCCTCAACATCTTCCGCTCCGTCGGCGGCGAGTACGAGGTGACCGACGCCCGGCCGCCGAAGCTGGGCGACCCGGGCCAGGAGGGCGGCATCCGGTTCTGGCACCCGGGCGGCGAGCTGAACGCCGTGGCGCTGGAGACCGACGTACACCCGGGCTTCATGACCGACTGGCAGCAGCCCCTCGTCGTGGCGCTGACCCAGGCCCGGGGCCTGTCGATCGTCCACGAGACGGTCTACGAGCAGCGGCTCGGCTACACCGAGGCGCTCAACACGATGGGCGCGAACATCCAGGTCTACCGCGACTGCCTCGGCGGCACCCCGTGCCGCTTCGGCCGACGCAACTTCAAGCACTCGGCCGTGATCGCCGGCCCGAGCAAGCTGCACGCCGCCGACCTGGTCATCCCGGATCTGCGCGCCGGGTTCAGTCACCTGATCGCCGCGCTCGCCGCCGAGGGCACCTCCCGGGTGTACGGCGTCGACCTGATCAACCGCGGCTACGAGGACTTCGAGGCGAAGCTGGCCGACCTGGGCGCCCACACCGAGCGTCCGTAACGCGACACGCAGTAATCCTGCTCACGTCCGCCCGCGCCCGGTGCACCGCGATGTGCACCGGGCGCGGGCGTTTGGCTACCCTTTCCGCGTGCCGTCGCTGTTTCGCCGCAAGCCCACCGACCTCGTCGAGGATTCCGTCACCACGGTGACGACCGACGAGGAGTCCGCGCGTGCCCGCCGGGGCTACACCCCGGCCAAGGGCCGCGAGACGCCGAAGCGGCCCGTGGCCGGGCGTCGGCCCGCCGGCCCGGCCAAGCCGCTGAGCAAGGAGGAGGCCCGGGAGCGGCGGCGGCAGTTGCGCACCGAGTCCGCGGCCGAGTTCCGCCGCGAGGGCGGCCCGCGCGACCGGGGCCCGGAGCGGCTGCTGGCCCGCAACGTGGTCGACTCCCGGCGCACGGTGGGCACCTGGTTCTTCGGCGGGGCGCTGATCGTGCTGCTCGGCTCCAACCAGGCGATGCCGCCGGTCGTCCGGCTGCTCTCCAACATCCTGTGGGGCGCGCTCGCCCTCGGCGTGCTGATCGACTCGGTCCTGATCAGTCGGAAGATCAAGAAGCTGGTGCGGGAACGCTTCCCGAAGACCGACCAGCGCCTGGGCTCCCTCTACCTGTACGCGATCATGCGGTCGATCACCTTCCGCCGGATGCGCGCCCCGGAGCCCCGCGTCAACATCGGCGACCCGGTCTGAGGCGTCCCCCTGGTTAAGAAGGGGCCCCTGCTCTACCGGAAGCGTTAACCAGGGGCCCCTCCTTACCCGCGTACAGGCGGGCGACGACGTCCTCGATGTCCGGCTCGACGATCGAGACGTCCCGCAGGGCGGCCCGCCCGGCCAGGGCGGCCACCACGTCGGCGACGCCCGCCGACTCCAGCGCGAACACCAGCCGGTGCCCGTCTGCCTCCACCCGCAGCAGCGGGGCGCCGGGCAGCTCCGGCGGCTGCGGCAGCGCGGTGTCCAGGTCGGCCACGACGAGGCGGCGGGAGCCGTACCGGTCGTGCAGCGCGGCGATCGGGCCGTCGTGCACCACCCGGCCGTGGTCGATCACCACGAGGCGCGGGCACAGCCGCTCGATGTCGGCCAGGTCGTGGGTGGTGAGCACGAGGGTGGTGTCGCCCGCGCGGCCCAGCTCGGCCAGGAAGCCCCGCACGGCCTGCCGGCTCACCACGTCCAGCCCGATCGTCGGCTCGTCGAGGAAGAGCACCTCGGGGCCGTGCAGCAGGGCGGCGGTCAGCTCGCCGCGCATCCGCTGGCCGAGGGAGAGCTGCCGCACCGGGGTGTCGGCGAAGGCGTCCAGGTCGAGCAGGTCGCGGCAGCGGCGCAGCCGGGCGGCGTGCGCGGCGGCCGGCACCCGGTAGACGTGCCGCAGCAGGTCGAACGACTCCCGCAGCGGCAGGTCCCACCAGAGCTGGGACCGCTGGCCGAACACCACGCCGACGCGCAGCGCCAGCCGGGTGCGCTCGGGCACCGGGCGCAGCCCGCACACGCGTACCTGGCCGGAGGTGGGGGTGAGCACGCCGGTGAGCATCTTCAGGGTGGTGGACTTGCCCGCGCCGTTCGGGCCGATGTAGCCGAGCAGCTCGCCGCGCTCGACGCGCAGGTCGACCCCGGCCACCGCCGCGACGGTGCGCTTCTCGCGGCGCAGCCGGCCGGCCCTGACCCGGACCGTGAACTCCTTGCGCAGCTCGCGCACGTCGATGACGCTCATGACCCCGTACTCCGGTAGTGGCGGACCCCGACGCGCCAGGCGGTGGCGGCGAGGGCGGCGGCGACCAGCGCGACCGTCGGCGAGGCCCAGCCCATCCAGGCCGGCAGGCCCAGCGGGTCGGCCCGGCCGAGCAACGCCAGCGCCGGCTGGTAGCTCACGAAGGCGAACCCCATCCCGTACGCGAAGGCCGCGCGGAACCAGCCGTCGAAGATCGTGACGGGGTACGAGGTGAAGTCGCGCCCGCCGTAGGTGACCGAGTTGGCCAGCTCCCCCGACTCGGTCCAGTAGAACGACACGGTGGCGGTGGCCACGAAGACCGACCCGAAGAAGACGACCCCGGCCAGCGGGGCGGCCACCGCCAGCGCCACCCGGCCCGGGGTCCACTCGATGCCGGCGCGGGCGAGCGCCACCAGCAGCACGGCCAGGCCGAACACCGCCCGGGACGCCTTGCGCAGCGGCAGGTCCATCAGCAGCAGTTGGGGCAGCGCGCCCAGCGGACGCAGCAGCACCGCGTCGAACAGGCCGGTGCGCACGTACGCGGGCAGCCGCTCGACGTTGCCGACGAGCAGGTCGGCGGTGGCGAACGCGCAGGCCGACAGGCCCACCATGACCAGCGTCTCGCGCAGCGTGAACCCGCCCAGCTCCCGGGTCACCCCGAAGATCACCAGCACGGTCACCACGTCGAAGACGGTGGCACCGACGTTGCCGACCAGGTCCACCGCGAACGACGCCCGGTACGCCGCCTGCGACCGGGCCTGCGCGCCGAGCAGCGCCCCGTACGCCCGCAGCCGGTGGTCAGCCACCCTGCACCACCAGGCGGCGCTCGGCGCGGCGCTGCACCAGCCGGCACAGGGCGAGGATCGCCACCGCCCAGCCGACCTGCAGCCCGACCAGCCCGGCCTGCACGCCCGTCGGGTCCCGCTCGACCAGCACGTCGAGCGGGGTCTGCAGGAGACTCGGGAACGGGGTGGCCAGCTGCAACGCCAGGAACAGCGCGTCGGGCAGGAACGGCAGCGGGAAGTAGAGCCCGGCGAGCACCCCCGAGCCGAGGGTCCACAGGATCTGCGGGCCCCGGACGTCCTGGAGCCAGTACGCGGTGGCGTTGACCAGGAACCGGCAGCCGAAGCAGAGCACCACCGCGACGGTCGCGGAGACCACGAACAGCGGCACGGTCGACCAGCGGGCCGGCAGGTACACGTCGAAGAAGAGCGGGCCGACCAGGACCGGCGGCAGCAGCCGGGACACGCACGCCCACCCCGCCCGGCCCAGGTCGGTGGCGAGGTAGCTGGTCACCGGATGGACCGGGCGCAGCAGGTCGCTGGCCACGTCGCCGGTGCGGATCCGCTCGGCGAGCTCGGGCCGGCCCCACAGCAGGATCACCGCGAGCATGCCCTGCCCCGCCCAGACGAAGGTGGCGAACTGCGCCCGGTCGTAGCCGGCCGCGGTGCCCGCCGCGCCCGCCGCGCCGAACAGGATGTAGCAGCGCAGGAAACCGAAGACGATGTTGGTGACGGCACCGGCCAGCGCGGCCTGGCGGTACGTGGCGTACCGTCGGAATCCGGATCGCACTATCGCACCGAATGTCCGAAACCATAGGATAACGTTTGACTCGGTGGGCGGTGCCACAGTGGCGGTGACAGAGCCCACGCCGTTACCCTCCTTCCGCAGCCACCCGCGCCGGACCGGGCGACTTTACCGGCAGGTGGGGTGCCCAGCGCGACAATTTCCAACGAGGTGACATCGCCGTGAGCGAGCGACGCGAGCCGGGCACCGGGGCTCGCCACGCGGGCGGCGACGGGACCTGCGGATGAGCGGCGACTTCATCGACCGCTGGCGCGATCCGGCCGAACCGTCCTGGGTGTTCGAACCGACCACCGAGTGGCAGCCGCAGTTCCCGGGGCAGCGCTACCCGGGCGACATCGGCGTGCGGCACCAGCCTCCCCCGCCCCGGGGTCGCGCCGCCGTCGTCGGCCGGGCCGAGGTGCAGCCGGTCAGCCCCGCCCCCGACGACCACGACCCGTACCGCCGCCCCGGACCGGACGACCACGACCGGTACCGCCGGCCGCCCGCCGACCAGGACCCGTACCGCCGGCCGGTCACCGAGCAGGAGGGCCACCGCCGGCCCGTCGCCGACCACGACCCGTACCGCCGGCCGGTCACGGGGCAGGACGGCCAGCGCCGGCCGGTCACCGAGCACGACCCGTACCGTCGATCCGGCGTCGAGCAGGACGGCTACCACCGGCCGGTCGGCGACGGGCGCCGTGCCGCCCCGGACGAGCGCGACCGCTACCGCCGACCCGCCCCCGACGAGCACGACCCCTACCGCCCGCGCCCCGCCGCCGACGACCACGCCCTCTACCGACGTCCGGCTCCGGGCGAGGCCGCCCCGCACCGGCGAGCCGCGCCCGACGAGCCCGCGCCGCACCGTCGACCCGCCACCGGCCCCGCCCCCGGCGAGGCCACCCCGCACCGACGGCACGCCGCCGACGAGCACGCCCCGTACCGCCGGCCCGCACCGGAGGAGTGGGGACCGGCCAGGCGCGGCTGGGAGGAGCGCGGACCGGACGAGGCGTACCCGCCCCGGCACCCCGCCCACGACCAGCCCGGCCGCCACGACCGGCGTGCCGCCGGCTGGACGCCGGACCGCGATGCGGCCGTCGGCCGGTACGACCAGCCGCGCCCCACCGACCACGGCCGCCGACCGGGGCCCGCCGAGGCGAGCCCGGTCTCTCCGGCGCCCCGCCGCGAGGCAGGGTGGGTGCCCGAGCCGGACGAGCACCCGAACCGGCCCTACGGCGACCGGCCGGGGCCGGCCGCCCCCGGCTGGCCGGAACGCCGCCGGCCAACGCTGGACCGCGACGGCCGTCCCGGCCCTGGCCCGGACGGGTGGCAGGCGTCGCCGGCGACCGGCACCGGTCAGGGCGCGGACCGGCTGGACCGTCAGCACGGTCGGCCCGCCGACGCGCCCGGACGCCCCCTCGCCGAC
The DNA here is from genome assembly GCF_900091595.1 of Micromonospora haikouensis. GTDB lineage: Bacteria > Actinomycetota > Actinomycetes > Mycobacteriales > Micromonosporaceae > Micromonospora > Micromonospora haikouensis. Next base: position 20,358 of record NZ_FMCW01000033.1, on the reverse strand, counting down.
GAGCCGCGTCACCCCGCCGACCGGGGCGGACCGGCGCCGCACCGGGACGGCCGACCGTACCGGGACGGGCGGGACGTGGCCGCCGCGCGCGCGGAGGAGTACCGCGAGCCCGGCGTCCGGCCGGCACCGCCGCGCGACGGCGCCCTGCCCTGGCCGCCGCCCGGTCCGCTCCGTCCGGACCTGGGCCGCAACCCGACCGCCGCCGACCCTTACCGTGCCGAGCGGCCGGCCGAGGGCCGCGGCGACGAACGGCCGGTCACCGATCGGTACGGACCCCGCCCGCCGGTCGATCGGGCCGGGTCGCCACCCCGGCAGGACAGCGCCGCTCCCGGCCCCCGGTTCGTTCCCCCGTCGCACCGGCCCGTCGAGCCGACCCGCCCGCCGAGCGAGCCGCGCCGCCCACCGGTGGAGCCGCTGCGGCCCGCAGCGGAGTCGCTGCGGCCACCACCGGTAGAACCGCTGCGGCCCCCGGCGGAGTCGCTGCGCCCGCCGGCAGAACCGCTGCGCCCGCCGGTGGAGCCCTCGCGTCCGGCGGCCGGGTCGGCGCGTCTCCCGGCCCAGCCGCACCCGCACCACGCACCGGTCGAGCCGACCCGCCCGCCGAGCGAGCCGCGCCGCCCGGCCGAGCCGGCCGCCGACCCCCTACGGTTCGCGCGGCCCACCACCCCCGCCGCGCCCGTCGGCGGATCGCCCGCCGCCGGCGTACCGGCGAGCGGCGTGCCCGTGAGCGGCGGCGCACCCGTCAGCGGCGGCGTGCCCGTCAGCGGGCCGCCGGCCCGGCCGGTCTCGGGGCCGCCGGCCCGGCCGGTCTCCAGGCCGCAGGCGACCGGGCCGGTCTCCGCGCCGCCGACCGAGCTCACGCCGGCCGCGTCGGCGGCACCGGTCTCCGCGCCGCCCGCCGAGCCCGTCGCCGCGCCACCACCCGTCTCCATGCCGCCCGCCGAGCCCGTTCCCCCGCCGCCCGCCGAGCCCGTATCCGCGCCGCCCGCCGCCCGGCTGCGGCTGGAGTTCCTGCCCGCCCCCGGGCCGACCGAGCCCCGGCCCGTGCCCGGCGAGCCCACGGCAGTCAGGGACGACCCGGCCCGCCCGGACGTGTCGGTCGAGGCCGCTCCGGTCGCCGCTTCTGCACCGCCGGACGAGCGGCCGAGCCCGCCGCGACCGGAGCAGCCCGTGCTGCCGGTGCCGTCCACCGCCCGGGAGTCGGCGAACCCGACGCCAGAGCCGCCGTCCACCGCCGCCGAACCCCGGCCGCCGGCCACCCGGGCACCGGGCGAGTCGCCGGATGCCGCGCCGGTCGACCCGACCGCCACCGCCGAGCCCGAGACCACCGCCGAAGCCAAGGCCGAGGCCGCCGCCATCGGGGCCGAGGTCACCACCGGGCCCGAGGCCGGCACCGAGGCCGAGTTCGCCGCCGAGCCCCGGGCCGCCGCCGAGCCTGTAGCCACAGCCGAACCCGAAGGCGCGGCCGAGCCCGAAGTCGTCACCGGGCCCGCCGGGTCGAGCGTCGCGACCGGTCCGGCGGTGCCCGGCGAACCGGCTGTCGCCGCAGGACCGGATGTCCCCCGCCGGCCCACCGTGCCCGCCGACGCGACCGAGGCCACCGCGCCGGAGGAAAGCACGCCGGAGAAGGAACCCGCCGGCCGGGAGGAGAACGTCGACCGAGGTGACGCCGTCGACCCGGCCGGGACCGTGGTCGCCTCGGCCGTCGACGTGCGGGCCGGGGAGGCGCGGGACGCCGGGGCGCCGGACGACGGCACCCCCGGTGGATCCGACCGGCCCCGGGCAGCGGACGAGCGGCCGTCCCCTGAGCCGGCACGCGCGGCGACGCCGCCACCGCCGGAGCATTCCGACGCGTGGTTCCGGCCGAACAGATCGGCGGCGCCGGCCCCCGAGCCGGCCACGCCCGCCGCCGCTGCGGGCCCGGTCCCCGCCCCAGCCCAGGTCTCGCCCACCACGCCGACCCAGGCCCCGACCCCGACGCCGGCCCAGGATCCGAAGCCGGCTTCGGCACCGGCGTCGGCACCGGTCCAGGCTCCGGCTCCGGCTCCGGCTCCGCTGAAGGTTCCGGCTCCGGCCGATGCGGGCGCGGCGACGCCGCCCGCCCCGCAGCCCGCCGGTGGCCCGGCCGGCCGGGCCACCGACCCACGCCCGGTGAGCGCCGCGCCCGCGTCGCCGGTGTCCGCACCTCCGGCCGGGTCCGCGCCGCTCGTCGCCCACCCCGCACCGGAGCAGCCGCGTCCCGTCTCGGCACCGCCCGCCCGCCCCGTGTCCGGCGTGCCCGCCCCACCGGTGTCCGGCGTGCCCGCCCCACCGGTGTCCGGCCCACCCGCGCGGCCGGTGTCCGGCATGCCCGCCTATCCCGTGTCCGGCGTACCCGCGTGGCCCGTGTCGCCGGCCGGACCCGCTGCCGGGGCGGAGCCACGACCCGGCCGGGAGCGGCGGGCCGCCCCGGCCGACCCGGAGCAGACGCTCGCGGCCCTGCGCTGGCGCCTGCACCCGGAGACCCTGCGCGAGGAGACCGACGACCCGGAGCTGCTGCGCAGCGTGCGGGAGGGGCTGACCGCCAAGCTCGACGTCGCCTTGGACAACCGATCCCGGGCCCGGCTGCTGAGCCTGCGGGCGGTGGCGTCGCGCCTGCTCGGCGACCTGGGGGACGCGGTCGACGACGCCCGGCTCGCGCTGACGTACGCCGAGGCCACCGGCGAGTTGCGGCGGACCGCGCTGGCGCGGGCGCGGCTGGCCCACGTGCTGCGCTGGCGGGGCGAGTTCGCCGAGGCCGACCGGCTCTTCGCGGAGGCCAACTCGACCGAGCTGCCCGACCGGCTGCGCGCGGCCCTGCACGAGCACGCCGGCCGCTGCTGCTATGACCAGGGCCGGCTGATCGAGGCGTGCCAGCACTTCGAGCGGGCCCTCGACCTGCGCCGGTCCGCCGACCCGGAGCTGCTCGCCCGCACCCGGATCGCACTCGACGCGGTCGCCGAGCGGGCCGGGCGGGACGGCTTCGGCCCCTACCCGCGCGGGCGGTCGGAGATCCTGCGCACGCCCCGGCCGCCGGTGCCGACGTACGACGAGGACCTGGACCGGTGGGGCTACGCCGACGCCGACGGCAACCTGGTGATCGGCACCGACTACGCCGAGGTGCAGCCGTTCCGCGAGGGCGTGGCCTGGGTACGCCGGCCGGAGGGCACCCGGTGGGCACTGATCGACGACTCGGGCCGCACCCTGATCCAGGCCAACAACGGCTACCGGTCGGTCGGTTCGTTCTCCGACGGCCTCGCCTGGGTGTCGATGGACGGCACCGGCAACTGGATGGCCGTCGATCCGTCCAACATGGTGGTGATCCCGCCAGGCTTCGACGACGTCCGGCCGTTCCGGGGCGGGGTGGCGACGGTTCGCGTCGACGGCGGCTGGGGGGCGGTGGACCGCACCGGCACGGTGGTGGTGCCCACCCGTTACCACGGCTTCACCACGGCTCTGGCCGACGGCCGCTACGTCGACGGCTTCACCGAGGAGGGGCTGGCCGTGGTGGAGCTGAACGGCCGGCGCGGGGTGGTGGACCGCACGGGCCGGGTGCTGGTGGCCCCGGCGCACCCGGCGCTGGTGGTGCACCCGGTGGCGTACCTGGTCGGCGACGGCCTCGGCCGCTGGGGTGCGCTGGACCGGCGCGGCGAGCCGCTGATCGACCCGGTGCACCCGAGCCGGGACCGGGTGGTCGAGCAGATCGACCACCTGCTCGCCGACGCCAGCCCGCTGGTCTGACCCGGGCCGCCGCGCAACCCGCCGACGGGTGACCATGACGGGGGCGGGCTAGGGTCGGACCATGGAATTCCGACACCTGGGCCACTCGGGCCTGCTGGTCAGCGAGATCTCGTACGGCAACTGGATCACCCACGGTTCGCAGGTCGAGGAGGACGCGGCGACCGCCTGCGTCCGGGCCGCGCTGGAGACGGGCATCACCACGTTCGACACCGCCGACGTGTACGCCGGCACGAAGGCCGAGGAGGTGCTCGGCCGGGCGCTGAAGGGCGAGCGCCGCGAGGGGCTGGAGATCTTCACGAAGGTCTTCTGGCCGACCGGTCCGGGCCGCAACGACCGGGGCCTGTCCCGCAAGCACATCATGGAGTCGATCAACGGCTCGCTGCGCCGGCTGCAGACCGACTACGTGGACCTCTACCAGGCCCACCGGTACGACCACAGCACGCCGCTGGAGGAGACGATGGAGGCGTTCGCCGACGTCGTGCACTCCGGCAAGGCCCACTACATCGGCGTCTCGGAGTGGACGGCGGACGAGATCCGGGCGGGTCACCGGCTCGCCCGGGAGCTGCGTATCCCGCTGGTGTCCAACCAGCCGCAGTATTCGATGCTGTGGCGGGTCATCGAGGCCGAGGTGGTGCCGACCAGCGAGGAGCTGGGCCTCGGGCAGATCGTCTGGTCGCCGATCGCGCAGGGCGTGCTGTCGGGCAAGTACCTTCCGGGGCAGCCGCCGCCGGCCGGTTCCCGGGCCACCGACGAGAAGTCGGGGGCGAACTTCATCGCCCGGTTCCTCACCGACGAGGTGCTGACCCGGGTGCAGGAGCTCAAGCCGCTGGCCGAGCAGGCCGGGCTGAGCATGCCGCAGCTCGCCATCGCCTGGGTGCTGCAGAACCCGAACGTCTCCTCGGCGATCGTCGGCGCGTCCCGCCCCGAGCAGGTGCACGACAACGTCAAGGCGGCCGGGGTGAAGCTCGACGCCGCCCTGCTCAAGGCGATCGACGCCATCGTCGACCCGATCGTCGAGCGGGACCCGGGCAAGACGCAGTCCCCCGCCCAGCGGCCGTGAGGCGTCCCGGTCCGGCCGGCGTGGCGCGCCGGCCGGACCGGGCCCGCCGGGAAGGTGGGACCGGCCCCGCCGCCGTCGTGCGCGGGCGGGCGGGTCAGCCCTGCCAGAAGCGGATCAGGTCGAGGCCGGCGGCGTAGAGCCACGGGGGCAGGCCGAGCAGGTCCGCCACGGCGAAGACGCCGTCGAAGAACCAGCCGCCGAGGCGCGGGTTCCACAGCAGCGCGAACAGCAGGATGAACCCGAACGGGGCGAACAGGTCGTACATCCGCCGCCACTGCGGGTTCAGCCACGGCTGGATCATGTTGCCGCCGTCGAGCCCGGGCACCGGCAGCAGGTTGAGCACGCTGGCGGTGAGCTGGAGGAACGCCAGCAGCGCCAGGCCCGCCCAGAACTCCACCGACCCGCCGCCGCCGAAGCCGACCCGCAGCACCGCCACCAGCACGAGGGTGAACAGCACGTTGGTGGCCGGGCCGGCGAGGCTGACCAGGGTGTGCCGCAGCCGCCCCGGGATGGCGTGCCGGTCCACCCACACCGCGCCCCCGGGCAGGCCGATGCCGCCGAGCAGCACCACCACCACGGGCAGCACGATCGACAGCAGCGGGTGGGTGTACTTGAACGGGTTGAGCGTCAGGTAGCCCCGGTGGGCGATGTCGCGGTCCCCGGCCCGGTAGGCGACCACCGCGTGGGCGTACTCGTGCAGGCAGAGCGAGACGAGCCAGCCCGAGACGACGAAGAGGAACACGTCGAACCGGACGTTGCCGAACCGGTTCCAGGCCATGACGCCGCTGACCGCGAAGAGCGCGACCAGCGCCAGGAACACCGGGCTGGGCCGGAAGGCCGCCCGGGGCACCCCGAGCACCAGCGGCTCGCCGCCGCCCGGACGGCCCGCCGTCATCACTCGGCCGGGGGCTGGAGGCTCATCCGGTATTCCACCCGGTCGTCCTCGACGAGCGTGACCGTCGTGACGCCGGATGCCGCGAGCTCCCGCCAGGTCTGGCCGATCCAGGACTCGGCGTCCGCCTGGCTCCCGAACGTCTCCGTCGGCCCCTCGGCCGCCGCGCCGTCCGCGCCCTCGTACCGCCAGCTCCACGCCATGCCGCGTCTCCCCTCGCCGCTGAAGTCCTCCTGGGACGAACCCCCGCAAGCGTAGTCGGCCCCGTGCCGGACGGCCCGCCGCTCCACCGGGCACCGCCGCCGGCCGCTGTTCGGCCGGGCCGCGCGGCGGCGGGCCCACCCGGGACCGCCCCGGCCCGGCCGCCCGAACCGTGGTCACCGGCGCGGGCCGACCGGCGGCGCGGGCCACGGCGGCCTTAAGGTACGGGGCATGTCCGTTGACGGGTGGAACACGGTCCTGGTGCTCGGCGGGATCCGCTCCGGCAAGTCCGAGTTCGCGGAGTCCCTGGTCGCCGAGGCGCCCACGGTCCGCTACGTGGCGACGTCGGCTGCCGGCGACCCGACCGACGCCGAGTGGGCGGCCCGCCTGAAGGCCCATCGCGACCGGCGGCCGGGCGGTTGGACCACGGAGGAGACCGCCGACGATCCGCGCCGGCTGGCCGACGTCGTCGCGTCGGCGCGGCCGAACGAGACGCTGCTCGTCGACGACCTCGGCGGCTGGGTGACCGTGCTGCTGGATCCGGCCCACCAGCCGGCGGACGACACGGCGACCGTCGCCGAGCTGGCCGACGCGGTGCGGGCCTGCCCGGCGCGACTGGTGGTGGTGAGCCCCGAGGTGGGGCTGTCGCTGGTGCCGACGACCCCGCTGGGTCGGGCGTTCACCGACGCCCTCGGCGCGGCCAACCGGGCGGTCGCCGACGCGTGCGACGCGGTGGTCCTGGTGGTCGCCGGCCAGGCGTGCTGGCTCAAGACCCCCGCCGCCTCCGCGGGCGCGGGGGCCGGGGCGGTCACCGCGACGCAGGCGACGGTCCCGGCGGTGGCGGCGCAGGCGGCGGCCACGGCGACGGCCGGCGGTGGACGCGACGACCGTGCGGCGGCGCTGCCGGAGGTGTTGACCCCGACCACGGCACCGGAGCCGGCCGGCGTGCCATGGGCGGCGCCGACGATGGCGCTGCCGGTGGTCGCCACGGGCCTGGTCATCCAGCCCGGCATGGAACTGCCGATGCCCGACGAGTACGCCGGGCCGCAGGCCCTGGAGCGGCTCGCCACCCTGGACGTGCCCGGGGCCGGGCTGGGCGTGCTGGAACGGGTGGTCGGCTTCGCCGCGGCCACCCAGGGCACCCCGACGCCGGCGTCCTGGGACAGCGTGCGGGTGCTGCTGCTGCACGGCGACCACGCCGGCGGGGCCGCCGCCGGTTCCCCGCCCGGGGAGTCGGCCCGGCGGGCGGCACAGGCCCGCGCCGGGCAGGGCGTGCTGGCCCGGCTCGCCGCCGAGAGCGGCGCGAGCCTCCAGGTCGTCGAGACGCCGGCGTCCGAGGCCATCGAGGAACTGCCGGCCCTGGACCACGAGCAGGTGGAGCAGGCCCTGCGGTACGGCTGGCGGCTGGCCGAGGAGGCCGCCGAGGCGGGCGTACGGCTGCTGGTGCTGGCGGCGTGCGGGGCCGGCACGGACGCCGCCGCGGCGGCGGTGCTCGCGGCGACGGCCGGGGCGGAGCCGCCCGCGGTGCTCGGCCGGGTGGTGACGGCGGGCGGCGAGATCGACGACGCGGCGTGGATGCGGCGCTGCGCGGCGGTCCGGGACGCGCTGCACCGCACCCGGCGTTCGCCCCGCGACGCCAAGGACGTGCTGGCCGAGCTGGGCGGCGGGGACATCGCGGTGGCCACCGGCGTGCTGCTCGGCGCGACCGCCCGCCGGCTGCCGGTGCTGCTGGACGGCCCGGTCGGCCTGGCCGCCGGCATGGTCAGCCGGGACCTGGCCGGGCAGGCCCGGCACTGGTGCCTGCTGGCCGACCACGGCGGTCACCCGGCGGTCCGGCTCGCCGCCGACGTGCTGGGCCTCGATCCCCTGCTGGACCTGCGGCTCGACCTCGGCGAGGGGGCGAACGCGCTGACCGCGCTGCCGCTGCTGCGCTCGGTGCTGTCGCTGGCCGCCGCGCTGCCCGCCCGGCCGGACCAGCAGGACGCGGCTGGCGCGGACACCGCCGCCAGCGCGGACGCGGCCGGCGCGGACGACAGCGCCGGGGGGCCGGACGCGGCGGCGTTCGTCGAGCCGGAGCCGGCCGGCCCGGGCCCGGCCACCACCGCGCCCACCGCGCCCACCGAGCCGGCCCCGCCGGCCGAGCACGCCCCGCCGGCCGAGCACGCCCTACCGGCCGTGCCCACCCCGCCGGCCGGGGCCGCCGAGCCGACCGGGTCGGAGCCGGATCCGGCCGGGCGGCGTGCCGACTGACGCCCACCCGGGCGGCGGGCGGGCCGGCGACGGCCTGCGGCTGGCGCTGACCACGTTCACCGTCTGGCCGGTGCGCGCCGGCCGGGTCGACCGCGCCACCGCGGGCACCGCGATGGCGCTCGCCCCGGCGGTCGGTGCCCTGCTCGGGGCGGCGCTGGCCGGGGTGCTGCTGCTCGTCGGGGCCGTCGCCGCGCCGCTGGTCGCCGCGGCGGTGACCCTCGGGGCGGGCGCGCTGCTCACCCGGGGCCTGCACCTGGACGGGCTCGCCGACACCGTCGACGCGCTCGGGTCGTACCGGCGGGGCGCCGCCGCGCTGGAGATCATGAAGAAGCCGGACGTGGGGCCGTTCGGGGTGGCCGCGCTGGTGGTCGTACTCCTGGTGCAGGCCGCGGCCCTCGCGGAGCTGGTGGCCCGGTCGTGGCCGGCGGCGCTCGCGGGCGTGGTGGCGGCGACGGCGGCCGGGCGGCTCGGGGCCACCCTGGCCTGCCGGCGCGGCGTGCCGGCGGCCCGGCCGGACGGGCTGGGCGCGCTGGTCGCGGGCACCGTCGGCCCGGTCGCGGCGGGGGTCGGCACGGCCGCCGTCGCGCTCGCCGCGGTAGCCGCCGTGCCGGGCCGCCCGTGGCAGGGGCCGGTCGCCGTGCTCGCCGCGCTCGCCGTCGCGGTGCTGCTGCTGCGCCACCTGGTACGCCGCCTCGGCGGCATCACCGGCGACGTGCTCGGCGCGACGGTGGAGGTGGTGACCACGCTGGTCTACCTGGGGCTGGCGGCGACCCGCTGATCCGGACGCGCCGGGGCGGGTAGCGTTTCGGGCGACAGGCCGGCACGGGGCAGACAGGGGACCACATGCTCATCACCGACGACTTCCTGCCCGTCCCGGTCCCCGAGTCGCTCACCGCCACCTACCTGGTGCCGATGGTGGGCCTGCCGAAGGTCGGCACGAAGACGGCCGTGCGGGCGCTGGCCGGTCGGCTCGCCGAGCCGGTGTACGGGCTGGCCACGCAGATGCTGGACAGCCCGCTGATGAGCGTGGACACCCGGCCGGTCGCCGAGTTCCCGGCGCTGCCGCCGGACCTGCTGACCGCGTTCGGGGCGAGCCAGGAGCAGCTCGACCGGCTCGCCGCGGCCACCCACCTGGTGGTGGTGCAGGCGGAGTACCGGCCGGGCTGGCCGCCCGCGCACGAGTGGGCGGCGCGGGCGGTCGCCGCCGCCGTCGCCGAGAGCGCGGGCGGGGACGTGGTGGACGTCTTCGGCCTGCAGTTCCTCGACCCGGCCACGGCGCTGCGGTCGCTGCCGGACGACCAGGGGCGGATCCGGCTGGTCGACTGGGTGCTGGTGCCCTACTCCTCGGACGCCGAGGGGCTGTGGTTCACCACGAAGGGGCTGCGCCGCTTCGGGCTGCTGGAGTTGCAGACCCAGGGGGTGCCCGACCACCTCACCCGCGCCTGGGGCGCGGTGCTCACCGGGGCCGCCCGCCGCCTGCTGCGGGCCTGGACCGACGGGCTGGCCGGCGACGAGGTGCCGGCGTTCGTGCAGCTCCCGGTGCTGGCCACGGTCACCGGGCACGACATCGCGGTCGCGTACGGCAACCCGGAGCAGCACGGGGCGACCGCGCCGGTGCTGCTGCGGCTGGAGCTGGACCCGGCCACCGACCCGGAGGCCGACTCGTTCCTGAGCCTGCGCCCGCCGCCGGGGCACCCGGGCCCGGACGGGCGGTACTACGCGGCGGCCTGCGCCACGCTGTTCGACGGCATCGCGCCGGACGTGCGCTACGCCCGCCCGGGCGACGCCATGAGCCGGGCGATCGCCACCGCCCGGGAGGGCCTGGACGACGTGCGGGCCCGGTTCCTGGCCGGCCAACTGCCGGCGGAGTCGCAGCTCGTGGTCAAGTACGGCCTGCCGGGCGACGAGGGCCCCGAGTACGTGTGGGCGGGCGTGACGTCGTGGGACGCCCCGGAACGGATCGTCGGCGCGAGCGCCAGCGACGCCAGCACCGACCCGACGGTGCGCATCGGCGCGCCGGTGGTGGTCGAGGCGGCGGACGTCGTCGACTGGGCCGTCCTCGGCGCGACGGGCGTCATCGAGGGCGGCTGGACCCAGGCCGTCCTCGACGCCGGGGAACGCCCGGCCTGACGGTCACCCGACGCCGGCGGGCCCTCGCCTGACGCTCAGCGCACCGAGGGGGTCACGAACGGGGGGCGGGTGACGGTCAGGGCGGCGCGGCGGCCCCGGATGTCGACGTCCACCCGGTCGCCGTCGGCGAGGCCGGCGGACGTGTCGAGCAGCGCCAGGGCGATGCCCTGCTTGCGCGTCGGGCTGAAGGTGCCGCTGGTGACCGTGCCGACGCAGGTGTCGCCGACGTAGAGCTTCATGCCGGGGCGCGGGATCGCCCGGTCGACGGCGACGAGGCCGCGCAGCGTACGCGCGGGGCCGGCGGCCTTCTCGGCGCGCAGCGCGTCGCGGCCCCAGAACGCCGGCTTGTCCCAGCCGACGGCCCAGCCGGAGCGGGCCTGCACGGGGGTGATCTCCGGCGACAGGTCCTGCCCGTGCAGCGGGTAGCCCATCTCGGTGCGCAGGGTGTCCCGCGCGGCCAGCCCGCAGGCCCGCAGCTCGTACGCCGCACCGGCGGCGGTCAGCGCGTCCCAGACGGCGACGGCGTGCCCGGCGGGCACCACCAGCTCGTAGCCCAGCTCGCCGGTGTAGCCGGTGCGGCAGACGGTCAGCTCGGCGTCGGCGAGGGTGGCGGTGCGGAAGCTCATGTATTCGTGGTCGGTGGGCAGGCCCAGCGCGGCGAGCAGCTCGGCCGAGCGCGGGCCCTGCACGGCGAGGACGGCGTACCCATCGTGCTCGTCGGTGACGACCACGTGCTCCGGGGCGGCGGCGCGCAGCCGGCGCACCACCTCGGCGGTGTTCGCGGCGTTCGGCACGAGGAAGACGTGGTCGTCGGCGTGCAGGTAGGCGATGATGTCGTCCACCACGCCGCCGGTGGCGTCGTCGCAGCACAGGGTGTATTGCGCCTGGCCGGGGCCGATTCGACCGAGGTCGTTGCTGAGGCAGGCGTTGACGAAGTCGGCCGCGCCGGGGCCGGTGACCCGCGCCTTGCCCAGGTGCGACACGTCGAACACGCCGACCCCGGTGCGGACCGCCGTGTGCTCCCGGAGCACCCCGCCGCCGGCGTACTCCAGGGGCATCTCCCAGCCACCGAACGGGGCGAACTTGGCGCCGAGGGCGGTGTGCCGCTCGTGCAGCGGGGAACGGCGCAGCCGGGTCGCGGCGGCGTCGGAGGTCGCGTCGGTCATGGGTGGCAACTTACCGGTGGCTGAACGTCTGGTTAGCATCGGCGGGACCCCCGTCGGCGGAGTTCGGCGGGACAGCCCACCGTCCGGCGGGTAGGTTGCCGCCGGAGACCTTCACCGCCGGTACGCGACGACGCGACCGGCCCGGCCCGCCCGGAGTAGCTTCAGTGACATCGCCCAGCACCACCCTCAGCCTGGTCGACACAGACCCCGCCGAGCTCGCCGTCGACGCCATCGTGATCGGCCTGCACAGCCAGACCGGGGAGCAGGACGCCGCCGGCGGCCCCGCCGGGGCGCTGCTGCTCGCCAGCGGCGCCGAGAGCATCGCCGCCGCCTTCGACGGCAAGCTCACCGAGACGCTGGCGCTGCTCGGCGCGACCGGGGCACCGGGCGAGGTGATCAAGCTGGCCACGCTGGGCACCGTCACCGCCCCGGTGGTCGCGGCGGTCGGCCTCGGCCCCGAGCCGACGGGGGCTGCCCCCGCGCCGGAGACGCTGCGCCGGGCCGCCGGCTCGGCGGTCCGGGCCCTGGCGGGCGCGCGCCGGGTGGCGCTGAGCCTGCCGCTGCCCGACGACGCCGACGCCGCCGACGCGCTGCGCGCGGTGGCCGAGGGCGCGCTGCTCGGCGGCTACCGGTTCGTCGGGTACAAGACCCGCCCGCAGCCGGCCCGGCGGGAGCCGGTCGCCGAGGTGCTGGTCGCGGTGCCGGAGGCCGGCGACGCGACCGCCCGGGCCGAGATCGAGCGGGCGCACGCGGTGGCCGGCGCGGTCCGGCTGACCCGCGACTGGGTGAACACCGCCCCGAACCTGCAGCGCCCGCCGGTGTTCGCCGACGCGGTGGCCGAGGCGGCCCGCGCGGCCGGGCTCGCCGTCGAGGTGCTCGACGAGGCGGCGCTGGCGGCGGGCGGCTACGGCGGCATCCTGGCCGTCGGGCAGGGCTCGGAGGCCCCGCCGCGCCTGGTCAAGCTCACCTACACGCCCGAGGGCGGGGGCAGCGGCAAGCGGGTGGCGCTGGTCGGCAAGGGCATCACCTTCGACACCGGCGGCATCTCGATCAAGCCGGCGCAGGGCATGTGGGAGATGAAGTCCGACATGGGCGGCGCGGCGGCGGTCGGCGCGACCATGCTGGCGATCGCCGCGCTGAAGCCGTCGGTGACGGTGACGGGCTACCTGCCGATGGCCGAGAACATGCCGTCGGGCACCAGCTACCGGCCGGGCGACGTGATCACCATGTACAACGGCAAGAAGGTGGAGGTGCTCAACACCGACGCCGAGGGCCGGATGATCCTGGGCGACGCGATCGCGCGGGCCTGCGAGGACGGCGCCGACTACCTCTTCGAGACCTCGACCCTCACCGGCGGTCAGGTGATCTCGCTGGGCAAGCGGATCTCCGGCGTGATGGGCACCCCGGAGCTGTGCGAGCGGGTCCGGACGGCCGGCGACGCGGTGGGCGAGCCGGCCTGGCCGATGCCGCTGCCCGACGAGGTGCGCAAGGGCATGGACTCGGACGTCGCCGACATCTCCCAGGTCAACGCCGGGATGGACCGGGCGGGGCACATGCTGCAGGGCGGGGTGTTCCTGCGGGAGTTCGTCGCCGACGACGTGGCCTGGGCGCACATCGACATCGCCGGCCCCAGCTACCACTCGGGTGAGGCGACCGGCTACTGGACCAAGGGCGGCACGGGGGTGCCGGTGCGCACCCTCGTGCACCTGGTCGAGGACGTCGCCGCCAACGGCTGACGTGGTCGCGCGGAAGGGTCCCCCCGCCCGTCGGGGGGCCCTTCGCCGGGCGGCCCGGCGCGGGCCGCGCGGCTCAGTACAGCTCGGGGCGGCGCTTGCGGCGCTCGTTGTAGTCGCGCATCCGCTGCGGGTAGCCCATGAGCCGCACGTCGTAGACGGGGATGGCCAGCTTGTGGGCGAACCGGCGGGCGCCCTCGGGGCCGTCGATGCGCCGGCGGGTCCACTCCCCGTCGTCGGCGATGAGGATCACCGTGGTCTCGGTGACGGTGGTGCGGGGCTCGATGAACGCCTCGACCCCCCGCCGGGTGCGGACGAAGTTCTCCAGGTGGTCGAGATCGGCGCGGTCGGGCGCGCGGTCCGGCCCCGCCGGGCGCGCCTTCTTGCGTCGTCGGAACAGCGCCACCGACCGTCTCCCCCATATCCGTGATCGAAACCGGTGCCAAGCGTACGTGTCCGGGACGTGTCGTTGGGCACCTCACTACGCGCCCGGTACGCGGTGGTGACAAGATGACCGAGGTGGGGTCTGTCCGTGCCGCCCCGCCGTGACCCCCGATGCAGTGACGCGAACTGGGAGTTGGACGTGAGCGAGCCGAACGAAGCGACCTTCGACATCGTCATCCTCGGAGGTGGCAGCGGCGGCTACGCGACCGCCCTGCGCGCCGTCCAGCTGGGCCTGACCGTGGCGCTGGTCGAGAAGGGCAAGCTCGGCGGGACCTGCCTGCACAACGGGTGCATCCCGACGAAGGCCCTGCTGCACGCCGCCGAGATCGCCGACTCCACCCGCGAGTCGGAGCAGTTCGGCGTGAAGGCCGAGCTGGTCGGCATCGACATGGCCGGCGTGAACGCGTACAAGGACGGCGTGATCTCCCGCCTCTACAAGGGCCTCCAGGGGATGCTCAAGGGCAACAAGGCGATCACCGTCGTCGAGGGTCACGGCCGGCTGGTCGCCCCGAACGCCGTCGAGGTCGACGGGAAGCGGTACACCGGCCGCAACGTCGTGCTGGCCTCCGGCTCGTACGCGAAGAGCCTGCCCGGCCTGGAGGTCGACGGCGAGCGGATCATCACCAGCGACCACGCGCTGACCCTGGACCGGGTCCCGTCGTCGGCGATCGTGCTGGGTGGCGGCGTGATCGGCGTCGAGTTCGCCAGCGTGTGGAAGTCCTTCGGCGTGGACGTGACGATCATCGAGGCGCTGCCCCGGCTGGTCGCCGCCGAGGACGAGGAGTCGTCCAAGGCGCTGGAGCGGGCGTTCCGCAAGCGGAAGATCAACTTCAAGGTGGGCAAGCCGTTCGAGAAGGTCGAGAAGACCGAGAACGGCGTCAAGGTCACCATCGCCGGCGGCGAGACGGTCGAGGCCGAGCTGCTGCTGGTCGCCGTGGGCCGCGGCCCGCGCACCGCCGACCTCGGGTACGAGGAGCAGGGCGTGCGGATGGACCGCGGGTACGTGCTGACCGACGAGCGGCTGCGCACCGGCGTGCCGAACGTCTACGCGGTCGGCGACATCGTGCCCGGCCTCCAGCTCGCCCACCGGGGCTTCCAGCAGGGCATCTTCGTGGCCGAGGAGATCGCCGGGCAGAACCCGGCCGTGATCGACGAGGCCGGCATCCCCCGGGTCACCTACTGCGACCCCGAGCTGGCGTCGGTCGGCCTCACCGAGGCGAAGGCCAAGGAGCAGTACGGCGCCGACAAGATCAAGACGTACAACTACAACCTGGGCGGCAACGGCAAGAGCCAGATCCTCAAGACCGCCGGCTTCATCAAGCTGGTCCGGGTCGAGGACGGCCCCGTCGTCGGCGTGCACATGGTCGGCGCGCGGGTCGGCGAGCTGGTCGGCGAGGCGCAGCTCATCTACAACTGGGAGGCGTACCCGGCCGAGGTGGCGCAGCTCGTGCACGCCCACCCGACCCAGAACGAGGCCCTGGGCGAGGCGCACCTCGCCCTCGCCGGCAAGCCGCTGCACGCGCACGCCTGATCGAGAACTGATTCCGCGGCGTCCGGCGGCAGACGGGCGAGATCGCACCAGGGGAACGAAGGAGTCTTAGAAGATGCCGGTATCGGTCACCATGCCTCGGCTCGGCGAGAGCGTCACCGAGGGCACCGTCACCCGCTGGCTCAAGCAGGAGGGTGACACCGTCGAGGTCGACGAGCCGCTGCTCGAGGTCTCGACGGACAAGGTCGACACCGAGATCCCGTCCCCGGCGGCGGGCGTGCTGAGCCGGATCGTGGTGGGCGAGGACGAGACCGCCGAGGTGGGCAGCGAGCTCGCCGTCATCGCCGGCGAGGGCGAGTCCGCGGGCGGTGGCGAGGCCGCCGCGCCGCAGGAGGAGCCGGCCGAGGAGGCCGCCGAGGCCGCCGCCGAGCCGCAGGCCGAGGCGGAGCAGCCGGCCGTCGAGGAGCCGCCGGCCGCGCAGGCCGCACCGGCCCCGGCGGGCGAGGGCACCCCGGTGAAGATGCCGGCCCTGGGCGAGAGCGTCACCGAGGGCACCGTCACCCGCTGGCTCAAGCAGGTCGGCGACACCGTCGAGGTCGACGAGCCGCTGCTGGAGGTCTCCACCGACAAGGTCGACACGGAGATCCCGTCCCCGGTCGCCGGCACGCTGCTGGAGATCAAGGTCGCCGAGGACGAGACCGCCGCCGTCGGGGCCGACCTGGCGGTCGTCGGTGCGGCCGGCGCCGCCCCGGCAACGCCGAAGGCCGAGCCCAAGCCGGAGCCGAAGGCCGAGGCCAAGCCCGAGCCGAAGCCGGAGCCGAAGGTGGAGGCCGCCCCGGCGGCCAAGGCCGAGGAGCCGACCCCGGGCGCGTCCTACAACGAGCCGGCCGCGGAGGCCGAGACCGCCGCCAAGCCGGTCCAGGCCGAGCAGCAGGCGCAGCCGCCGGCCCCGGCCGCCACCCCGGCCCGCCCGACCGCGCCCGCCCAGGGCGGCGAGGAGGCGGCCGGGTACGTGACGCCGCTGGTCCGCAAGCTCGCCGGCGAGCACGGCGTCGACCTCGCCTCGGTCAAGGGCACCGGCGTGGGTGGCCGCATCCGCAAGCAGGACGTGCTGGAGGCCGCCGAGAAGGCCAAGGCGGCGAAGGCGGCCCCGGCTCCGGCGGCGCAGCCCGCCGCGGCGGCGGCCCCGGCGAAGCCGGCCGCGAAGCCGCAGCCGAGCGCGAAGCGCGGCACCACCGAGAAGCTGCCCCGGATCCGGGCCACGATCGCCAAGCGGATGCAGCAGTCGCTGCACGAGATGGCGCAGCTCACCACGGTCGTCGAGGTGGACGTCACCAAGGTCGCCAAGCTGCGGGCCCGCGCCAAGGACTCGTTCCTTGCGCGGCACGGCGTGAAGCTGTCGTTCCTGCCGTTCTTCGCCCTCGCGGCGGTCGAGGCGCTCCAGACCTACCCGATCGTCAACGCCAGCATGGACCTCGACGCCGGGACGATCACCTACCCGGACGCCGAGCACCTCGGCATCGCGGTGGACACCGAGCGCGGCCTGATGGTGCCGGTGATCCACGGGGCGGGCGACCTCAACCTGGGCGGCCTGGCCAAGCGGATCGCCGACCTGGCCGAGCGCACCCGCACCAACAAGATCAGCCCGGACGAGATCGCCGGGGCCACGTTCACGCTGACCAACACGGGCAGCCGGGGCGCGCTGTTCGACACCCCGATCGTGCCGTCGCCGCAGTCGGCGATGCTCGGCACGGGCGCCGTGGTGAAGCGCCCCGTCGTGGTCAACGACCCGGAGCTGGGCGAGGTCGTCGCGGTCCGCTCGATGGTCTACCTGGCCATGTCGTACGACCACCGGCTCATCGACGGCGCCGACGCGGCCCGCTTCCTGGTCGCGGTCAAGGAGCGGCTGGAGGGCGGCAACTTCGAGGCCGAGCTGGGCCTGTAACCACCGCTGTCCCTTCCGACGGGCGCTCCGGTCACCTCGACCGGGGCGCCCGTCGGCGTACCGGTGGGATCCCGCCGGCCCAGGAGCGCCTGCGCCGAATCCGCCCGGTCGCCCGGCGGACGCTGCGAGAGTGGACGGGTGCGCGGCGAGCGGCGGCGGGGCAGCCTCGGGCCCGCCGTGGCGATCGCGCCCGGCGCCCGGGTGGACCGGTTCGAGGTCTTCTTCGACCTGGTCTTCGTCTTCTCGTTCTTCGTCATCGTGCGGGCCACCGCCACCGACATCACCGGCCACACCCTGCTGCACGGCTTCCTCGTGCTGGCGGTGCTCTGGTGGGTCTGGGTCATCCACAGCGTGGTCGCCACCCGGGTCCGCCTCGGCGAGGGCTTCGTGCCGGTGGTAATGGTGGTCGGGATGGCCGCGGTGTTCGCCTTCGCCCTGGCCGTGCCGCAGACGATCGCCGCACACGGGCAGGGGCTGGCGGGCCCGCTCACGGTCGCGGTGAGCTACCTGGTCATCCGGATGGTCCACCTGTGGGTCTACTGGCACGTCATGCGGGACCAGCCGGTGGAGAGCCGGCACCTGATGAAGCTCGCGCCGGAGCTGGTGCTCAGCACCGTGCTGCTGCTCGCCGCCGCCCTCGTCCCGCACCAGTTCGCCGACCCCGACGTCGGCGCGCTGGTCCGCGACGGGCTCTGGGCCGTCGTGGTCGTCTCGCAGTACGCCACCGGGCTGCTGGCCGGCACCGGAGGCGGCGGGGTGACCTCGGCCGAGCACTGGACCGAACGGTACGACCTGATCCTGATGATCGCGCTCGGCGAGTCGGTGATCTCCGTGGGCGTCGGCACCAACCTGGCCGGCCGGCCGCTCAACTGGCAGGCGATCACCGCCGCCGGCATCGGCATCGTCCTGGCCGCGACGCTGTGGTGGCTGCACTTCGACGTGATCGGTCCGGCGGCCCGCATCGCCCTGCACGCCGCCCGGGGCCGGACCCGGGTGGCGCTGGCCCGCGACGCGTACGCCTACCTCTTCCTGCCGATGATCACCGGGCTGATCCTGTTCTCGCTCGGGGCGGAGGAGATGCTGAACCTGCTCGGCCAGCCGCACCTGCCGCTGGACGAGTCGCTGCACCGCCCGGGGATCCCGCTGCTCTACGGCGGGGTGGCCTGCTATCTGTCCGGCGACATCCTCTTCCAGCTCCGCACGCTGCGCACCCTCACCTGGGCCCGCGTCGGCACGGTCCTGCTGATCGTGGCCCTGGTGCCGGTCGCCGGCCGGATGCCGACGCTGGCCGCGATCATCCTGCTCACCGGCGTCTGCGTCGGCCTGGTGGCCGTGGAGGTGGTGACGATGGCCGACTCCCGGCACGCGCTGCGTGAGGCGGTCTTCGCCGAGCGGACCGCCCACGAGGCGCGCGAGGCGCAGTGGCGGCAACGCTGGCACGACGGCGACCCGGACGAGGAGTGACGGGGCTGCGGAGTGACGGGGCTGCGGGCCGGCCCCGGGGGATGCGGGCCGGCCGGTGCGGTTTCAGCCGTCGGCGGATTCGCCGGTCGGCAGAATCGGCCCCCGGCGTATTGCCCGCCGGCCGCCGGTGCCGAAGGCTGGGGCTATGGTCACCTTCTCGCTCCAGTCCGGCCCGACCGACGCGACGGGCTGGCTCGACCTGGCCCGCCGGGCCGAGGCCGCCGGCTTCGACGCGCTGCTCGCCGCCGACCACCCCGGCTCGTGCGGTGACCCGTTCGTCGCGCTGGCCGCCGCCGCGTCGGTCACCACGACGATCGGCCTCGGCTCGTACGTGTCGAACCTCGGCGTCCGCGAGCCGATGCTGCTCGCCGCCGCCGTGGCGACCCTCGACGTCGTCTCCGGCGGGCGGGCCCGCCTCGGCGTCGGGGCCGGTCACACCCCCGCCGAGTGGCGCGCGGTCGGCCGGGACCGCCCCGACGTCGCCGGCCGGGTCCGCCGCTGCGTCGCCGCCGCCGAGGCGGTGCGGGCCCTGCTCGACGGGGAGGAGGTGACCGTGGACTCCCCCGAGCTGACCGTGCGCGCCGCCCGGCTGGGGTCGCCCCGACCGGTCCAGGAGCGCGTGCCGCTGACCGTCGGCACGTCCAACTCGACGCTGCTGCGCTGGGCCGGCACGCACGCCGACGTCGTGGGGCTGGCCGGCTTCGGCCGTACCCTCGACGACGGTCACCGGCACGAGGCCCGGTGGCGGGCCGACCAGATCGAGGCGCAGCTCGCCCGCGTCGCCGAGGGCGCGGCGGGCCGGGCGCGGCCGCCGGCGCTGGAGGCGCTGGTGCAGACGGTGGCGGTGACCGACGACGCGGAGGCCGTCGCGGCGCAGCGCGCGGTCGCCGCCGGCCTGACCGGCCCGGAGCTGCTGGCGACCCCGTTCGTGCTGATCGGCACCGAGGACGAGATCGTCGCGGCGGTCGCCGAGCACGAGCGCCGCTGGGGCGTCACCCGCTTCGTGGTACGCGCCGACGCCCTCGACCCGCTCACCCCGGTCCTGCGCCGCCTCGCCGCCTGACCCCTGCGGCCCGCCAAAGCCGTGAGCACGCCTGCCGGCCCACCTCAGAGGTGCCTGCGGACCTCGGCCGCGAAGTGCGGCACTCCCGTGCGACCGAGCAGCACGAGCAGGCCCGGCACGGTGGTCGGCTCTCTCCGGTACGCGCGAGCCTGGTGGTGGAGCACGTCCAGGGTCTGGGCAGGATAGAGATCCAGCTGATCGAGCAGAAAGTCGTCCGGATGCGCCGCCAGGACGTCGTACGGCTTGAGCGCCGGTTCCGGAAAGTCGGCGATGTTGAACGTCACGAGGACTTCTGCGTTCGCTCGGACAGCCGCTGCCAGCACGTGCCGGTCCTTGGGATCGTTGGTCATCCCATCGATGAGCGACTCGTAGCCGCCGACCATGGCATCGGGGAACGCCTCCCGCATCTGGGTCACCCGGCGATGGACCCGTTCCTCCGGGAGCAATGCTCGAAACCTGTGGATGAGCGTCGGGAGGCGTACCCTCCCGGCGATGCTCCATGTCCAAGGAATCGAGTAGAGCCCGCGCGTCAACGCGGGCCGGGAAGGGTACGCCCGTGCTTACCGTAGTCAACCCGGAAGAGCCCACGCCAGCGGTCGTGTCCGCGCCGGTCGTGTCCGCGCCGGTCGTGTCCGGTGGCTCCTTGATCGACGAGATCGTCCGAGACGGTGCCCGCCGGATGCTCGCCGCTGCGTTGGAGGCGGAGGTCGCCGCCTATGTCGCCGCGCACGCGGGTGAGCGGGACGAGAACGGCCGCCGGTT
>NZ_FMCW01000030.1 GCF_900091595.1 Micromonospora haikouensis | reverse complement strand
ATAACCGCTGAAAGCATCTAAGCGGGAAGCCTGCTTCAAGATGAGGTATCCCACCCTACTTTGTGGGGGTAAGGCCCCCAGCTAGACGACTGGGTTGATAGGCCGGAGATGTAAGCTCGGTAACGGGTTGAGTTGACCGGTACTAATAGGCCGAGGACTTGACTACGAAGCTGCTACGCGTCCACTGTGCAACTCTGAACAAACAGGCACCCATCCCGGTTGGGGTTGTGGGTTGTTTGATATGTTCATAGAGTTACGGCGGTCATGGCGGAGGGGAAACGCCCGGTTACATTCCGAACCCGGAAGCTAAGCCCTCCAGCGCCGATGGTACTGCACTCGGGAGGGTGTGGGAGAGTAGGACGCCGCCGGACATTCTTTCGTTTCAGGGCCACCCCTAACCGGGGTGGCCCTGAAACGCGTCCAGCCCCGGCTGCGAAAGCCTCCGGTGATCAAGAGAAGAGCGTCGGGCAGAAGATCTGCTCTGACACTTTCCTCTTGATCACCGGAGGTGCTGGCGGGGCGTCGCGTCCAGGGCGGCGAGCCGCGGTGCGGCGCTGTCTGACAGCCGACAGCGGCCGGTCCCGTCTCCGGGACTCTCCTCGACTAGGGTCGATTCTGCAACGACGAGTGTCGATAGCCGGCTTGTTGTGGAAGGGGCGCCGCATGAGGTTCCGGTCATGGTTGTCCGCAGTGGTCCTGGCGGTGGGCGTGGTGGCCGTGAGCCCGTCCGCCCCTGCGGCGTCGGCCCAGCTCGACCGCGCGCCGTCGGTCACGGCGCGCCCGTCGACCGGGTTGTCGGCCTCGTCGGTCGTCAGGGTCACGGCGACCGGCCTGCCCAAGAGGACCGAGGTCTCCATCGTCCAGTGCGACAAGGAAACCTACGACTACGACGGCAGCCGCCTCGGCTGCGCGGTCGTGCACACGACGACCACCAGCCGGCTGGGGCGGATCTCCGCGCAGGTGAGCGCCAGCACCAGGGTCTACCGCAGCCGCCCCTACGGCGACGACGAGCCGGTCTACTGCCGCGCGGACATCTGCCGATTCTTCGTCGAATGGGTCGTCGACGATGATTGGCAGTCGGTCGCCACCGCGCCCCTGGAGTTCACCGGCGACCCGGCCACGATCACCGCGACCCCGCACAGTGGCCTGGTCGACGGGCAACTGGTGGAGGTCACCGGCACCGCGAAGGGCTCACCCAGCCGGCACGTGACCATCATTCAGACCGCGTGCTACGACATCATCCAGGACAGCGGCTGCTATGGCGACACACCGCTGGCCACGGTGCCGCTCACCGAGGACGACACGTTCACGGCATCCGTGAACGTCCAGTACTGGCCCAACTGCGCGCCGGATGACTTCATGACGACGTGCGAGCTGCACGTGGTGGTGTACGACGCGCAGGGAAAGCCCGACGGCTCGTTCGGCTCCGGCTGGTCCGGCCCACACAGCGCCTACCTCGGCTTCGCCCCGGTCGCCTAGCGTCGAAGGTCAGGCCAGGGCCTGTAGCGCCGGGCGGAGGCGGATCTGGCCGACTGCGCGGTCGTACCCGGCGAACATCAGGAACGCGTCGTCGGCGCTGCCGACCTGGCACATGGACCGGATCCAGCCCGTCGGCCTCGGGTTCAGCAGCATCTGCAGCACGGGCCCCGCGCCCAGGGAACCCCGGCGCGTCCTCGTCGCCGGATCGATCAGCGAGATCCCCACGCCGTCGCCGGCCGCCGCGACCAGGACCTCCCCGTCCAACTCCACCGGGCAGAGCGCGTACCGGGGTGAGCTGTCGTCGAAGGAACCGAGCGCCTTGCCGGTGACGAGGTCCCACAGGCACACGGTGCCGTCGTTGGCGGCCGAGGCGAGCCAGCCCGCGCCGTCCACGGTGCCGGTGCAGAGGGCGTTGACGCTGCTGGAGTGGGCGGCGATCTGGAGGATCGGCCGTCCGTGGACCGGGTCCCACACCCGGATCCCGCCGTCGGTGTACGCGGCGGCAAGGAGGGCCCTGCCCCCGTCGTCGCGGGCGACGGTGCACAGCGCCTGGACGCCCGCTCGCACTCCGTGCCCGATCGTCCTGACCTGCCGGCCGGCCTCGGGGTCCCAGATCCGGACCCCTCGCTCGCCGCCGCCGGAGGCGAGCAGCGTGCGCTGCGGCGTCTCGACCGCGCAGAGCGCCCGCACCAGGCCGGGGGTGAGCCGGCCGGCCTGTCGACGCACCGCGTCGGGTGTCGGGTCCGGCAGGAAGCCCGCGAGGTCGAGGAGCACGCCGGAGGAGCCCATCACCCGCAGGTCCGCGCCGGTGTGCGGGTCACCGATCCCGACGAGGTGCCCGAGCCCGCCGTACGCGGCCCTGACGGCGCCGTCCACCGTCACCGGCGTCACGGCGGCGTGCCAGGGCCGGGTGAACGCCAGCACGGCGCCGGTGACGAGGGTGCCGCCCGCGACGATGCCGCCCAGCAGCGCGCCCGGCCAGCGCTGCGCCGACTGCACCCCCGGCACCACGGCGACGGCGGCGAGATACCAGAGCGCGGGTACCGCGAACCGCCCCGCGAGGCGGCCCACGGCGAGCATGTCCGGCGGGAACGGCTCCGCGCGGAGCGTGCCGCCCCGCAGCAACGAGAACAGCAGCGACAGCGCCAGCAGCACCGCGCCCACGATGACGACGGGACCGAAGTCGCCGGTGAACGAGGCCACCAGGGCGAACGCGACGGCGGTGGAGAGCACCCCGCGCACCCACGGTGCCAGCCGCGTGAACAGCACCCGGGACAGCCGCAGGGTCAGGGCCGCCCCGGCCGCCGTCACGAGCGCGACCGCCGCCAGCGACCAGAACCCGTCGACCCGCAGGGCGTCCGGTTGTGACCACCGCACCACGACCAGCAGGAGCAGCGTCGCGACGACGGTCAGGAGCAGTCGTACCATCGGATGACCTCGCGGTGCCCGGCCCGGCGCGGCCGGGATCGATGATGTCGAGCGAATGCGGGTCCGATCGTGTCAAGTGGACGCCACGCCGGTGGGGGGCCGGGCTAGGCGAAGCGGGACGGGTCCCCCGCGCCGACGCGCACGATCTCGGGGTCCCCGTCGGAGAAGTCCACCACGGTGGTGGGCTCGGTGCCGCAGTCGCCGGAGTCGACGACCGCGTCGATGGCGTGGTCGAGGCGTTCCTTGATCTCCCAGCCCTGGGTCATCGGCTCGTCGTCGCCGGGCAGCAGCAGGGTGCTCGACAGCAGCGGCTCGCCCAGCTCGGTGAGCAGGGCCTGGGCGACGGTGTGCGCGGGGATGCGGACGCCGACGGTCTTCTTCTTCGGGTGCAGCAGCCGGCGCGGCACCTCCTTCGTGGCGGGCAGGATGAAGGTGTAGCTGCCGGGGGTGGCCGCCTTGACGGCCCGGAAGACGGCGTTGCCGAGGTGCACGAACTGGCCGAGCTGCGCGAAGTCGCGGCAGACCAGGGTGAAGTGGTGGCCGCTGTCGAGGTGGCGGATCTCCCGGATCCGGTCCATGCCGTCCTTGTTGCCGAGCCGGCAGCCCAGGGCGAAGCAGGAGTCCGTGGGGTAGGCGATCAGCCCGTCCCGGCGGATGAGGTCGGCCACCTGGCCGATGGTGCGGGGCTGCGGGTTGTCCGGGTGCACGTCGAGGTACTTCGCCATGGCGGGAAGCTTAGGCCCCCGCCCCGACCTGTCGTCTTCCTGACAGTGTTCAAGAGACGTAAAAGTAGACGGTCATCGTTGTCCCATGGCCGTTCGATCGTTCCGTGGGGGCGGATACGGGGACCTGCTGGGTGCCCCGCCGATGCCCGGCCCCGTGCGGGTCACCGTGCTCGTCTTCGCGGTCCTGACGCTGCTGTTCGCCCTGGCGACGGTGCACCGGCTGCTGGTCGAGGACGGCTCGCTCGGCGCCGCGGTGTTCTTCGCCACCATGGCGGCGGCCTGCGCGCTGGTGGCGGGCACCCTGGCGGCCCGCCGGCCGTGGGCGGCCTACCCGGCGTACGCGCTGTCCGGGCTGTTCGCCGCGGCCTCGCTCGGCCTCTTCGGCGCGATCACGATCGTCGGGCTGGGGCTGCTCGCCTGGGTGCTCTGGTCGCTCAACACGCGGCCCGCGCGGGAGTGGTTGAGCGGGCGTCGCCGGCTGCGGTGACGCCCGACCGGGGTGGCGGTGCCGCGGCCCGGGGGGGCGCCACCGCCACCCGACGGTCAGCCCCGCGCGACGATCGCCACCAGGTCGTCGACCGTGTCCAGCCGCTGGCCGGGCGCGGTCAGCTCCACCTCGACGCCGTACTCCAGCTCGAGGGCGTCGACGAGGCGCAGCAGGCCGAGGGAGTCCACGCCGAGGGCCATCAGCGAGCCGCCGCCGAGCACGTCGACGGCGGACACCTCGCCCCCGGTGGCCTCGCTGACCAGTGCGGCGATCCGCGTACGCGGGTCGGTGGTGCCCATCAGAGTTCCTCTCGGGACTGTCGGACGATCTCGGCGATCTCCGCGATCGTGGGGGTGTCGAAGAAGGCGTCGAGTGGCACCTCGACGCCGAGCCGCTGCTGGATCCGTCCGCTGATCCGGGTGATGGTCAGCGAGTGCCCGCCCAGGTCGAACAGGTCCTCGTGCAGCCCGATGTCGGGGATCTTCAACACGTCCTGCCAGATCTCGCGCAGCGCCTGCACCACCGGGTCGGCGTCGGTCTCCGGCGCGGGGGGCGTCGCCTCCTCGGGGGCGTCGCGGCGCGCCGGCGCGGGCAGCGCGGCGCGGTCGACCTTGCCGTTGGGGCCGACGGGCAGCCCGTCCAGCAGCACCCAGTCGGTGGGCAGGACCGCCGCCGGGAGGCTGAGCGCCAGGTGCCGCCGCAGCTCCGCGGCGTCGACGGCCGAGCCGGCGCGGGGCACGGCGTACGCGACGAGGCGGGCCTCGCCGTCGGGGTCGGCGTGCAGCGTCGCGGTCGCCTCGGCCACCCCCGGGTGCTCCAGCAGGCGGGCGGTGACCTCGCCCAGTTCGAGCCGGTGCCCCCGGACCTTCACCTGGTCGTCGGCGCGGCCGAGGAAGTCGAGGCGGCCGTCCGGCAGCCACCGGCAGCGGTCCCCGGTGCGGTACAGCCGCCCGTCGGCCGCGCCGAACGGGTCCGGCACGAACCGTTCGGCGGTCAGGTCGTCGCGCTCCCGGTAGCCGACGGCGAGCCCCGCCCCGGCCAGGTACAGCTCGCCGGGCACCCCGACGGGCACCGGCCGCAGCGCGGCGTCCAGCACGTACGCCCGTACGTTCGGCAGCGGCCGACCGATGGTCACCGTGTCCGGGTCGGCGGGGACGTCCTCGACGGTGGCGTAGACGGTCGCCTCGGTCGGGCCGTACCCGTTGACGAGCCGGGCGGTGCGGGCCCGCAGCTCGCGGGCGAGGGCGACCGGCAGGGCCTCCCCGCCGGCGACCGCCACCAGCGACCCGGCCGCACCCGCCGCGTCGGCGGTTTCGGCCGCGCCGAGGCCCGCCGCCAGCAGCACCCGCCAGCCCGACGGGGTGGCCTGGGCATGGGTCACCCCGGCGTCGCGGACCAGCCGCAGCACGGCCGCGCCGTCGAGGGCGCTGACCCCCGAGGCGACGACCACCCGGCCGCCGGTGACCAGCGGCAGGAACACCTCCACGGCGGAGATGTCGAACGACGGCGAGGTCAGGTGCAGCCAGCGGTGCGCGGGCCCGGCGTCCAGCAGGTCCCGCAGGCCCAGCAGCAGGTTGGTCAGCGCGCCGTGGCCGACCGCCACGCCCTTGGGCCGCCCGGTCGAGCCGGAGGTGTAGAGCACGTACGCGAGGTCGCCCGTCGTCGGGGCGTCGGCGTCGACGTCGGTGTGCCCGCCGGCGAGCAGGTCGATCTCGTCGAGGGCGAGCACCGGCGGCCCGGCGTCAGGGCCGGCGTCCGGCGCGGCGGCGGTGACCACCAGCGTCGGGGCGGCGTCGGCGAGCACGAGCCGCTGCCGCGCCGGGGGATGGCCCGGGTCGACGGGCAGGTACGCCGCCCGGCAGCGCAGCACCGCCAGCATCGTCACCACCGTCCGCCAGGAGCGGTCCAGCGCCACCGCGACCAGCGAACCCGGGCCGACGCCCCGGCCGCGCAGCAGCGCCGCGAGCCGGCCGGCGGCGGCGTCGAGCCGGGCGTAGCCGAGCCGCACGTCGCCGTCGACGACGGCCACCGCGTCCGGGGCGGCGGCGACCCGGGCGGCGAACAGCTCGGGCACGGTGACGTCGGGGTACGCCCGCGCGGGGCCGGTGCCGACCCGGACGACCCGCTCCCGCTCGTCGGCGGGCAGCACCGGCAGATCGGCGACCGGCCGCTGCGGGTCGGCCACGACGGCGGCGAGCAGCGTGCGCAGGTGGCCGCCGATGCGCTCGACCGCGTCGGTGTCGATGGCGGCCGGGCTGTGCTGGAGGCCGACGTCGACGCCGGTGGGGCCGTCCACGACCTGCACGTGCAGCGCGTTGCGGGCCGCGCCGCCGAACAGGGTCCACTCCACGGCGGCGGCCACCCCGGCGAACGCGGGGTCGTCGCCGCGCCGGCGGTAGCCGACCGACACGGCCGTGAGCGCGGGCGCGGGGCGCAGCCCCGACACGGCGTGGGCCAGCGGCACGTGCCGGAACCGGTACACCTCGCGCAGTCGGGCCCGCACGGCGCGGGCATGCTCGGCGAACGAGCCGGCGGCGGGGTCGTCGGCGGTGACGGGCAGCTCGTTGACGAACAACCCGACCCGGTCGGCCTGCCCCGGGGTGCGGGTGGACAGCGTGACGCCGACGGGCACGCCCCGGTTGCCGTAGCGGTGCAGCAGGGCGTGCACGGCGGCGAGCACCAGCTCGAACCGGGTCACCCCGAGGCTGCCGGCGACCCGGCCCACGCCGTCGACCAGGTCGGCGGGCAGCGCCACGGCCACGACGGCGCCCGGCTCCGCGCCGGTGGGCACCCGGCGCAGGCCCGGCAGGACCACGTCGGCGGCGTCGGGCCGGTGCCGCGCCCAGAACTCGCGGGCGGCCGGTAGGTCGACGGCGACGCGGTCCCGCTCGGCCGCCGCGTCCCCGGCGTACCCGTCCGCGGGGGGCGTGGCCTGCGCCGCCGTCCCGGCGAGCGCGGCGGCGTACGCGTCGGCCAGGTCGCGGGCCAGCACGTCCTTCGACATCCCGTCGAAGGCGAGGTGGTGGACGCAGACCAGCAGCAGGTGCCGGCCGTCGGCGGCGGTCAGCAGCGTGAACCGGGCCAGCGGGCCGACCCGCAGGTCGTGCGGGCGGGCCAGTTCCTCGGCGACCCGGGCGTCGGTCCACTCGCCGAAGGTCACCGAGGCCCGTCCGTCGGCGGGGGCCAGCCCCGGCGTGCCGTCGGCGTCGGTGACGACCCGGGCGCCGAGCACGGGGTGCCGGTCGGCCACGGCGGCGCACGCCTCGACCAGGGCCCGGCGGTCCAGGTCGGCGGCGAACCGGACGCCGAGCGCCATGTGGTACGCCGTGCCGGCGACCCCGGCCTGCTCGGTGAACCAGACGGCGTGCTGCGCGTATGTCGCCTCGGCGGTGCCCACATGCTCTCCCATGGATCGTTATCGGGGTGGATCAGTTGTCGAACAGGCCGGTGAGCTGCCGCTTGAGCACCTTGCCGCCCTCGTTGCGGGGCAGTTCGGCGAGCAGCAGCAGCCGGGCGGGAAGCTGGTAGTCGGCGAGCCGGTCGGCGAGGAAGGCGCGCAGCGCCGGCAGGGTCAGCCCGGCGGCGTCGGCGTGCGGCCGGGCCACCACGGCGGCGGCGACGGCCGAGCCGAGCACCGGGTGCGGCACGCCGACGACGGCCGCCTCGGCGACGAGGGGGTGCTCGTGCAGCGCCGCCTCGACCTCCAGGCTGGAGACCTTGAACGCGCCGGACTTGATGACGTCCTGGTGCCGGTCGGCGAGGTAGAGGTAGCCGTCGGCGTCGATGCGCCCGACGTCGCCCATCCGCACCCACCCGTCGCGGAAGGTGGCCCGGTTGGCGGCGTCGTCGCGGTAGTAGGCGCGGGGGTACGGCGCGCGCAGCCACACGTCGCCGGTGGTGCCGGGCGGCAGCGGGTTGCCGTCGGCGTCGGCGACGCGCAGCTGCCCGCCGACCGGGCGGCCCACCGCGTCCCGGCGCGCCGGATCCCAGATCATCGTGGTCTGGGCGGGGGCCGCCTCGGTGGAGGTGTAGTAGTTGACGATGGTCGCCTCGGGAAAGGCCGCGGCGAGCCGGGCCGCCACGGCCGGCGGCAGCGCCGCCGCGGTCGACCCGATCAGGTGTACGCCGGAGCAGTCCCGGCCGCGCAGCGCCCCCGAGTCGAGCAGCTCGATGGCCATCGACGGGACGACGAACAGCGTCCCCGTGCCCGGGGTCTGCACCAGCCGGGCGAACCGGACCGGCGTGAACGCGGGCAGGGTGAGCGCCCCGGCCTTCGCGGTCAGCGCGTTGAACAGCATCGTCTGCCCGGCGTTGGTGCCGATGGCGAACGCGTGCAGGAACCGCTCCGAGTGGGCCAGCGCCAGCCGGCGCGGGTGGGTCGGCGCGCCGGCGGTCAGGTTGGCGTGGCTGGCGGCGACGCCCTTCGGGCGGCCGGTGGTGCCGGAGGTGTAGAGGATCTGCGCGAGGTCGCCGGGGCGTACCGGCGGGGGGTCGGCCGCGTCGGCGGGGCCGGCGGCCAGGTCGGCGGCCCGCCACACCGGCAGCCCGGCGGGGGCGGGCGGGGCGGCCGTGGCGTCGCCGTGCACGACGGCGGCGGCCCCGCAGTGGGTCAACGCGTGGCCGAGCTGGCCGGCGGCGAGCCGGTCCGACAACGGCACCGCGACCGCACCGGCCCGCAGCACCCCGCAGTACGCCACCGCGAAGCCGGTCCAGTCGCGGGCGCCGAACACCAGCCCGACCCGGTCGCCGGGGCGCACCCCCCGGCCGTGCAGGCCGGCGGCGACGGCCGCCGCACCGGCCGACCAGTCGGCGAAGGTCAGCGCCCGCACCCCGGCCACCTCGACGGCGACCCGGTCGGGGTGCAGGGCGGTGCGCCAGGCCAGCAGCTCCGGGACGGTCCGGGCGGCCGGCGGGGCGGCCGTCGCCGCCGTCACCGTGGCCCGCCCGGGGTGGTGTCCTGGGCCTGCCCCGTGTAGGCGGCGGCGCGGGCCGGGTGCCCGGCGGCGCGAGCCTCGCGTTCGGCGATGCCGACCAGGTCGTCCGGCGGCGCGTCGGGCACCTCGTCGTCGAACCGGGCCAGCACCGGCGTGGCCAGCGCGACGAGGGCGGTCAGCGCGATGCACACCCCGAAGACGACGTACAGCAGGCCGTGGCCCCGGCCGGGGCCGACGCCGATGACCGCGCCGACCGTGCCGGCGAGCGCGCCGCCGGGCAGCAGCAGCGGCTCGGCGACCCGCGCCGCGAACGGGGCGACGAGCCCCCACCCCAGCGGCATCGTCGACCAGGCGATCATCTGGTTGAGCGCGAACACCCGGCCGTGGAAGCGCGGCGGCACCTTCGTCTGGATGATCGTGTTGTAGACGCCGTTGACGACGCCGAGCGCCAGGTACATGCCGAACGCGCCCGCGCCGACCACCAGCGGGTCCGGCCGCAGCCCGGTCAGCACGGCGGCCGCCGCGATGCCGAGGGTGCCCAGCAGCACGGCCCGCATCCGGCGGTGGCTCGGGCCGCCCCAGAGGAGCATCACCAGGCCGCCGACGGCCGCGCCGACGCCGCCGGTCAGCGCGATCCGCGCCACCTGGTCCAGGTCGGCGAAGCCGAGCACCAGCGGGGAGAGCAGGTACAGCGCCGGGAACAGGAACAGGTTCAGGGCGGCGAAGAACGTCAGCATGGCCCGGAACTCGCGGCGGCGCAGCGCGTACCGCAGGCCGGCGACCATCTCCTCGCCGATGCCCTCGCGGCGTTGCAGGGCCAGGGTGCGGGGGAACCTGACGAGCCCCAGCACCCCGACCGCGAACACGTACGACGCCACGTCGATGAGCAGGATGCCGCGCAGCCCGACCGCGTCGAGCAGGGCCACCGCGACCAGCGGGACGGTGAACTGGGTCAGCCCCATCGCCGTCTGGGTGACGCCGTTGGCGTGACCGAGGAAGCGTTTGGGCACCAGCTGCGGCACCGCCGAGACGAACGCGAGGCGTTGGAACGCCAGCGCCACCGACAGCCAGGCGACCAGCGGGTAGAAGTGCCACACCTGCGCCCGGTCGGTCAGCACCAGGGCGGCCAGCACCGCGTTCGCGCCCCCGGCGGCGAGGCCGGCGGCCAGCAGTACCCGCCGCCGGCTGGTCCGGTCGATCACGGCCCCGGCCAGCGGCGCGACCAGCAGCCCCGGCAGCAGGCCGAGCACGGCGAACAGGGCGAACCGGGCCAGCGACCCGGTCTCCAGGTAGATCCACAGGGGGATCGCGAAGTTGGTCAGCGCGGTGCCCATGCCGGAGACCACCTGACCGGCGGCGACCAGACCGAACCGGCGCATGCTCGGCTCCGGGGCGCCGTCCGCGCCGGCCGTCGGCCCCGACGGCTGCGGTGCCCCGGGCGGGCCGGCGGGCTGGCGGGAGATCCCGGCCAACTGCCACGCGGGCTCGCTCGCGACCACGGGGGTGGCCGGGGGCGCTGGCGGGGCCGGCGCGTCGAGCCGCCGGTGCACGGTCGTGACGATCTCCGCCAGCTCGGCGGCCCGGTACTTCAGGAAGTAGTGCCCGGCCTCGTCGACCACGGCGAGGGCGGTGCGGTCGCTGAGGAAGTGCCACTCCCGGAACCGCTCGGCGTGGTAGTCGGTGCTGCGGTCCCGCTCGCCGACCACCGAGATCAGCGGGGCGCGCAGCGGGGTGACCCGCCGATGCATCAGCTCGGTGAAGTACTCCTCGGAGACCCGGGCGTCGTGGCGCATCGCCCGGATCAGGAACGCCACCTCGTCGGGGGCGAGCGAGCCGACCGAGGTGCCCTGCGCCTGCAACCAGGTGCGGTAGATCCGGTCGCTGCGGATCCGCTCGGCCAGCCGCAGCCGCAGCAGCGGACCGAGCAGCCCACCGGCGGGACGGCCGAACGGGAACACCGCGCCGAGGTAGACGGCGTCGAGGTCGCGCCCCCGCGCCTCCAACAGCCGGGCCACCTCCACGGCGAGGGCGCCGCCGGGGCCGCAGTGCCCGTACAGGATCAGCGGGCCCGACACCCGGGCCAGGATCTCCTCGGCGACCCCGGCGGCGACCTGGTCGATCGGCGCAGGGTCGTCGGCGAGGCCGATGTCGTGGCCCGGCATGGCCACCGACAGCAGCCGGTAGCCGGCGGGCAGCGCGTCGGCCAGCGGCTGGTAGACCACGGCGCTGCCGCCGCCGTACGGGACGCAGACGAGCGTGGCCACGCGGTCGGCGGCGGCCACCGGCGGGGTCAGCTCGTGCAGCAGCCCCGCCGGCCCGGTGTCGCCCCCGGCGGCCAGGGCGGCCAGCTCGCGGACGGTCCGGTGCCGGAACAGGTCCATCACGCTGACCGTGCCCGTCGCGCCGCCGGCCACGGCGGGCAGCTCCCGGCGCAGCCGGGCCACCACCTGCGTGGCCAGCAGCGAGTGCCCGCCGAGGTCGAAGAAGTCGTCGGTCGCGCCGACCTCGGCCACCCCCAGCACGGCCTGCCAGATCGCGGCGACCAGCGTCTCCACCGGCCCGGCCGGCGGCACCCGCTCGCCGGCGGGGACCTCGTCGCTCGGCGCGGGCAGCGCCCGCCGGTCCACCTTGCCGTGCTCCTGCAACGGCAGCCGGTCCAACACCACCCACCGGCCGGGCACCATGTGCTCGGGCAGCCGGTCGGCCAGGGCGCGGCGCAGCCGCGCCGGCTCCAGGGCCTGCGCGTCGGGCGTCGGCTCCAGGTAGGCGACGAGGCGATCGTCGCGCAGCAGCACCGCCGCCTGGTGCACGCCGGGGCAGTCGCGCAGCGCGGCATCGACCTCGCCGAGTTCCACCCGGTAGCCGCGGATCTTCACCTGGTGGTCGCGGCGGCCCAGGAACATCAGCTGCCCGTCGGCACGCCACCGGCCCAGGTCACCGGTGCGGTACAGGCGGGCCCCCGGCGGCCCGTACGGGTCGGGCACGAACCGCTCGGCGGTCAGGCCGGGCCGGTGGAGGTAGCCGCGCGCCAGCCGCTCCCCGCCCAGGTACAGCTCGCCGGGCACCCCCACCGGCACCGGCCGCATCCGCTCGTCGAGCAGGTACACCCGGGCGTGGGGCAGCGGCCGGCCGGTCGGCACCGGGCCGGTGGCGGGCCCGTCGGCGGTCACCTCGTAGGTGGCGACGCCGACCGTGGCCTCGGTGGGGCCGTAGTGGTTGAACACCCGGGCCGTGCCGGCGGTGGCGAGCGGGGCGATCCGCTCCAGGTCGGACGCCTCGCCGCCGAGGATCAGCGCGCGGGCGGGCAGCAGGTCGCCGGGCCCGGCGTCGGCGGCTAGCGCCGCCAGGTGCGACGGGGTGATCTTCAGGTAGTCGATGCGGTGCGCGCGCAGCTGCTCGGCCAGTTCGGCGCCGGTGCAGCGGCGCGGCACCAGGTGCACCGTCCCGCCGGTGGCCAGCGCCAGGTAGAAGACGGTGACGGCGAAGTCGAACGACATCGACTGCAGCAGCGCGTACCGGGCGGCCGGGACGACGGCGAACCGGTCGGCCACCCCGTCGAGGTAGCGCAGCACCTGCCGGTGTGCGACGGCCACGCCCTTCGGGACGCCGGTGGACCCGGAGGTGTAGATGACGTACGCCAGGTCGTCGCCGCCGGCTCCGGCCTCCGGGGGCGTGTCGGGCCGGGCGGTGACCTCGGCGGCTATCTCGGCCAGGCAGGCCACCGCGCAACCCGCGGCGTCCGGGTGGGCCCTGGGCGGCGCGGTCGGCTCCACCGGCAGCCGGTCGCGCAGCCCGGCGCTGGTCAGCACCACGGCGGGCCGGGCGTCGGCGAGCATCAGGCCCAGCCGGGCCGGCGGCTGCTCCGGGTCCAGCGGCAGGTACGCCCCGCCGGCCCGCAGCACCCCCAGCAGCGTCACGGCCAGCTCCACCGACTGCTCCAGCAGCACCCCGACCAGGACGTCGGGGCCGACCCCGCGCCCGCGTAGCCAGTGCGCCAGCCGGTTGGCGCGCCGGTCCAGCTCCCGGTAGGTGATCGCGTCGGCGCCGCACACCACGGCCGGCGCGTCGGGGGTCGCGGCGGCGTGCGGGGCGACCAGGTCGGCCAGGGTGGCCGCCGCGCCGGTGACCCCGGGCCCGCCGCCGGGCGCCGGGTCGCCGCCGGGTTCCGGGTCGTCGCCCCCAGGCCGGGCCAGCGCCAGCACCCGGTCGCGCCCCGCGTCGCCGAGCAGGTCCAGGTCGACCACGGGCAGGTCCGGGCGGGCGACCGCCGCGCGCAGCAGGGCGTCGAGGCTCGCGGCCAGCCGGGCGACCGTCTCGGCGTCGAACAGGTCGCTGTTGTAGACGAACATGCCGCGCAGCCCGTCGGCGGTCTCGCTGACGTACAGCGACAGGTCGAACCGGGCCGTGGCGGCGTCCGCGCCGAGGCTCTCGCTGCTCAGCCCCTGCGGCCACCGGCTGCCGCTGCGGGCGTAGTTCTGCAGCGTGAACAGCACCTGGAACACCGGGGCGCGGCTGACGTCGCGGGGCACGTTCAGCTCCCGGACCAGCCGCTCGAAGGGGATCTCCTGGTGGGCCAGGGCGCGGACGACGGTGCCCCGGGTGCGCCGCAGCAGGGCGGCGAAGCTCGGCTCGGCGGGAGCGTCGCCGGCCGGGGAACCCGCGCCCGCCCCGGCGGCGGGCGGGCCCGCCGCCGGGGAGAGGTCGGCGCGCAGCGCCAGGGTGTTGACGAACAGGCCGATCAGGTTCTCCAGCTCCGGCACCACCCGCCCGGCCACCGGGGAGCCGATGGCGAAGTCCCGCTGGCCGCTGTAGCGGAACAGCACCGCCTGCAGGCCGGTGAGCAGCGTCATGTAGAGGGTGGCCCGGTGCGCGCGGCTCAACCGGCGCAGCGCGTCGGTCAGGTCGGCGTCGACGGTGAACCGGTGGGTGCCGCCCGCGTACGACTGGACGGCCGGTCGGGGCCGGTCGGTGGGCAGCTCCAGCGGGGGCACCCCGGCCAGCGCACCGGTCCAGTACGCGAACCCGTCCCCGCTCGCCGGCCCGTCGAGGCGGTCGCGCTGCCAGGCGGCGTAGTCGACGTACCCCGTGCCGGGGGCCGCCGGCGGCGGAGCGCCGTCGCGCAGTGCGGCGTAGCCGGCCGCCACCTCGCCCAGCAGCAGGTCCAGCGACCAGCCGTCGCTGACGATGTGGTGCATGGCCAGGTGCAGGACGTGGTCGTCGTCGGCGAGGCGGATCACCAGCGCCCGCAGCAGGGGAGCGGCGTCGAGGTCGAACGGGGTGCGCAGGGCGGCGGCCACCTGCTCGCGGGCATCGGCCAGCGACGGCGCGTCGGTGACGGTGACCGGCACCCGCACCTCGGGCAGCACCTCCACGACGGGTTCGCCGTCGGCGTTCTCGGTGAACCGCATGCGCAGGCTGTCGTGCCGGGCGGCGGCGCCGTCGAGGGCCGCGCGCAGCAGCTCGACCGTCAGGGGGCCGCGCAGCCGGGTCGTCGACCACACGAGGTACGCGGCGGTGCCGGGGGTCAGCTGTTCGGTGAACCAGATCCGCTCCTGGCCGAATGACAGCGACGGTTTCTCCGCAGAACGGTGGAACGTCGTTTTCGGCGGGGTGTATGTGGCCCGCGTCGGTACGTCAACATTGGTCACGCGGAAGCCTTCTCACACGCCAGGGTCGGTCAGGAGCACGTAGTCTGCATGCTGCAAACAGAGCATCGCGTCGTCTGATCGGTCCACTGTGGAAAATCCGATCGACCGACCCGGCGCGCCCTACCGCCCGTCGTACGGTCGGGAATGCGATTCGCCGATGCCGTCGTGCCCGCCGAGTGGGCGTCCGAGACCCTGCTGCACGCGCCGTTCCGTGGCGTCGGCTCCCCGCCCGCCCCGCTGACCTGGGCGCAGCAGGTGACGTGGCGGGCGGACGCCCGGTACGGCTCCCACCACCGTTTCCTCAGCCTACGCCGCGTCGTGCCGGTCTCGGCGCGGGCCGGTGCGGATCCCGACCGCGCCGTCCGGGCGCTCGGCGCGCTGGTGGGCCGGCACGCCTCGCTGCGCACCCGGGTCCGCGTGGTCGACGGCGAGCCGCGCCAGCAGGAGGCCGCGACCGGCCACCTGCCGGTGCTGGTCGTGCCCGGCGTGGACGACGGCGCGGCCGCCGCCCGGGCCGCCGCCGACCGGCTCGCCGACGTCGCGTTCGACCACGCCGCCGAGTGGCCGGTGCGGGCCGCCGTGGTCACCGTGGACGACCGGGTACGCCAGGTCGTGCTGGTGTTCAGCCACTCGACGGTGGACGCCCACGCCGCCGAGGTGGTGCTGCGGGACCTGCGGCTGCTCCTGCTGCGCGGTCGCCTCGACACCCCGCCCGGCCCCCAGTCGGCGGACGTGGCACGGCTCCAGCACACCGCCGACGTGCGGCGCTCCGCGCGGACGGTGGCGTACTGGCTGCGGGAGTTCGACCGGCTGCCGGCCGCACCGCTGCCCGACGGCGGCCCCGGCCTGACCCCCCGGCTGCGCCGGGGCGTGTTCGTCTCCTCGGCCGTCGACGTGGCGTCCCGGATGATCGCCGCCCGGCACCGGGTCAGCACCTCGGCGGTGCTGCTGGCCGGGGTGGGCGCCCTGGCCGCCGCCCGGTCCGGCCGGGAGGTCTGCGGCGCTTTCCCGATGGCGCACAATCGGTTCCCGGCCGGCTACGCGAATGCCGTGGCCAACCTCGGCCAGATCGGATTCTGCGTGCTCGACCTGACCGGCCGGCCGGCATTTGCGGAGGTGCTCTCCCGCGTGTGGCAGGCGTCGCTGAACGGCCTGCGGCACGCCTATTACGATCCGGCCGCGCTGCGCGCGGCTTTCGCCGCGAGCGGCCGCGACTACGACTCGGCATTCCTGCCCCACTACTATTTCAACGACGTCCGGCTGCCCGTCGGCGGCCCGGCCGCCGCGCCGGAGGCGACCCGGGGCGAGCTGCGGGCCGCCGCGGCGCGCAGCGACTTCTCCTGGACGGCCGGGCTGAGCCGGTCCTCCTGGCACCTGTTGACCCACGTGGTCGACACCCCGGGCGGGGTGGG
Source organism: Micromonospora haikouensis (assembly GCF_900091595.1). Lineage (GTDB taxonomy): Bacteria > Actinomycetota > Actinomycetes > Mycobacteriales > Micromonosporaceae > Micromonospora > Micromonospora haikouensis. Next base: position 87,032 of record NZ_FMCW01000030.1, on the reverse strand, counting down.
GCTCACCCTGAGCGCCGACACCCGGCACGTCGCCCTCGACACGGTCGAGGTGTTCCTGCGCGAGTTGGAGGAGTTGCTGGTGGAGGCCGCGTTCGCCGAGGTGCCCTGGCCGTCGCCCGCCCCGGCGGCGCCCCCGCCGGTGCCGCCGCCCGCCGTGCTCCCGGCCGCCGCCGACGAGGAGCTGGCGTACGCGGAGTTCACCGGCGGCCGGGACGCGACCGGCCCGCTCACCTGGGGCCAGCGGGCGATGTGGCGGGCCGTCGAGGTGTTCGAGTCGCCGCGCCACAGCGTGCTCAACCTGCGCCGCACGCTGGCCGTGTCCCGGCGCGCCGACGTCGACGTGGCGCGGGCCGTGCGGGCCGTCGCGGCGCTGGTGCGGCGGCACGAGTCGCTGCGCACCCGGGTCCGCTCGGTCGACGGCGAGCTGTACCAGTCGGCCACTGGCGCGGGTCGGCTGCCCGTGCTGGTGCACCCGGTGGCGTCGGCCGCGGTGGATCCGGACGGCCGGGCCGCCGCCTCGGCGCTGGCCGCGCGGCTGGGCGACCCCCGCTTCGACCACGCCGCCGAGTGGCCGATGCGGGCCGCGGTGGTCACCGTGGACGACCGGGTACGCCAGGTCGTGCTGGTCTTCAGCCACTCCACGGTGGACTTCCACGCCGCCGAGACGGTGCTGCGCGACCTGCGGATGCTCGTGCTGCGGGGGTCCGTGCCCACCCCGGCGGGCCCGCAGTCGCTCGACGTCGCCGAGCGGGAGGGCGACGGCGAACGCCGCCGGGGCGACCGGGCGGTGGCGTACTGGACGCGGCACTTCCCCGACCTCACCGTGGGCCTGTTCGACCCGGTCGGCCCGGGCCTGACCCCCCGCTACCGCCGGGGATCGCTGGTCTCGCCGGCCGTGCGCCACGCGGCGCGGATCGTCGCCGCCCGGCACGGGGTCAGCGACGCCACGGTCCTGCTCGCGGCCACGGCCGCCGTGCTCGCCGCCGACGGCGGCGGCGACGTCTGCGGCGTGTTCACGATGGTCAACAACCGCTTCCAGCCCGAGTACGACGGGGCGATCAGCAAGCTCAACCAGATCGGGCTCTGCCGGATCGACCTGGCCGACCGGCCCGCCTTCGCCGAGCTGCTCACCCGGGCCGGCACGGCGTCGCTGGACGCCTACCGGCACGCCTACTACGACCCCCGGGAGCTGGAACGCGCGTTCGCCGCGCGGGGCCTCGACTACCACACCGCCCTGGCCCCGTTCTGCTACCTCAACGACATCCGGCTGCCGCACGACGCCGGCGTCGACCCCGCCGGCTGCGACGAGGCGACCCTGCGGGCGGCGGCGGAGCGCAGCGCGTTCCGCTGGGTGGAGGAGCTGGAGGCGTTCAGCTGGCGCTGTCGCCTCCAGGTCCTCGACGCCCCCGGCGCGGTCGAGCTGTCCGTGACCGTGGACACCCGCTATCTGCCGCCGCAGCGGGCCGAGGCGTTCCTGCGCGCCGTGGAGGCCCTGCTCGTCGAGGCGGCCTTCCGGGCCGTCCCGTGGCCGTGGTCGCCGCCTGCCCTGCCCGGCGAGTGCCCTGGTTAGGCGTGTGCGGCCAACGGTCTTTGGTGGTTTCCTACAACGTCGGCCGCGCAGCCTGCGCTGTCTGCGACATGGCGCAGCCGCCCCGTAGACGGAAGGGTGAACACTGCCGGGGTCGCAGTGTCGCGTGCGCCCGTCGTCGGTCTACAGGAGGGCTGGGTCGGTGTTCAGTCGTGTCGCCATCGTCAACCGTGGAGAGGCCGCGATGCGGCTCATCCACGCCGTCCGGGACCTGGCCGCCGAGACCGGGACACGGATCGAGACCGTCGCCCTGCACACCGACGTCGACCGCGCGGCCACCTTCGTCCGCGAGGCCGACCTGTCGTACGACCTGGGCCCCGCCTCGGCGCGGCCGTACCTCGACCTGAAGACCCTGGAGCGTGCCCTGGTGGAGACCGGGGCCGACGCCGCGTGGGTCGGCTGGGGCTTCGTCGCGGAGGACCCGGCGTTCGCGGAGCTGTGCGAGCGGGTCGGCGTCACCTTCGTCGGGCCGAGCGCGGACGCCATGCGCAAGCTCGGCGACAAGATCGGCGCGAAGCTGATCGCCGAGGAGGTCGGCGTGCCGGTCGCGCCGTGGAGCCGGGGCGCGGTCGAGACCCTCGACGACGCCCTGGCCGCCGCGGAGCGGATCGGCTACCCGCTGATGCTCAAGGCCACGGCGGGCGGCGGCGGGCGCGGCATCCGGGTGGTCACCAGCTCCGCCGAGCTGGCCGACGCCTACGAGCGCACCAGCCAGGAGGCGGCGCGCGCGTTCGGCAGCGGCGTCGTGTTCCTGGAGCGCCTCGTCACCGGCGCCCGGCACGTCGAGGTGCAGGTGATCGCCGACGGCGCCACCGCGTGGGCGCTGGGCGTGCGCGACTGTTCCGTGCAGCGGCGCAACCAGAAGGTCATCGAGGAGTCGGCCTCGCCGGTGCTCAGCCCCGAGCAGGCCGCCGAGCTCAAGGCGTCGGCCGAGCGCCTCGCCGTCGCGGTCGGCTACCGGGGCGCCGCCACCGTCGAGTTCCTCTACCACCCCGGCGACCGGCTCTTCGCGTTCCTGGAGGTCAACACCCGGCTGCAGGTCGAGCACCCGATCACCGAGGTGACCTGCGGGTTCGACCTGGTCAAGGCGCAGCTGCACGTGGCCTCCGGCGGCCGGCTCGACGGCGCGCCGCCGGTCGAGCGCGGGCACGCCATCGAGGCCCGGCTCAACGCCGAGGACCCGGACCGCGACTTCGCCCCCTCCCCGGGCCGCATCGCCCGGCTCGACCTGCCCGCCGGGCCCGGCATCCGGGTCGACACCGGGGTCAGCGCGGGCGACACCATCCCCGCCGACTTCGACTCCATGATCGCCAAGATCATCGCGTACGGCCGCGACCGCCACGAGGCGCTCGGCCGGCTGCGCCGCGCCATGGCGGAGACCACCGTGATCATCGAGGGCGGCGCGACGAACAAGAGCTTCGTGCTCGACCTGCTCGACCAGCCCGAGGTGATCGACGCCAGCGCCGACACCGGCTGGATCGACCGCGTCCGGGGCGAGGGCCGGCTCGTGACGCACCGGCACTCCGCCGTCGCGCTGGCCGCCGCCGCCATCGAGGCGTACGAGGAGGAGGAGCGCGCCGAGCGGCAGCGGCTGCTGTCGACGGCGTTCGGCGGGCGCCCGCAGGTGCAGCACGCCAGCGGCCGGCCGTTGGACCTGAAGCTGCGCGGCGTCGGCTACCGGGTCCGGGTGGCCCGCGTCGGCGCGCACCGGTTCCGCGTCGGCATCGAGGCCGGCGACGGCGTGCGCACCGCCGACGTCGAGCTCGACCGCTTCGACCGGCACACCGGGCAGATCGCCGTCAACGGCACGCGCTACCGCCTGCTCACCGGCACCCACGGGCCGGTGCACCTGGTCGAGGTCGACGGGGTGACCCACCGGGTCAGCCGCGACGAGGGCGGCGTCGTCCGCTCGCCCGCCCCCGCGCTGGTCGTCGCCACGCCGCTGGAGGTCGGCGCGGAGGTCGAGGCGGGCGCGCCGGTGCTCGTGCTGGAGAGCATGAAGATGGAGACGGTGCTGCGCGCGCCGTTCCGGGCGCGGCTCAAGGAGTGCGCCGTGTCCGTCGGCAGCCAGGTGGAGACCGGCGCGCCGCTGCTGCGGCTGGAGCCCCTCGCCGACGACGACGCCGCCGAGGACACCTCGTCCGGTCCGGCCGTCGAGCTGGACCTGCCCGCCGCCGCCGCGACCATCCCGGCGCGCGAGCGCGCCACGCGCGGCCAGGAGGACCTGCGCAGCCTGCTGCTGGGCTTCGACGTCGACCCGCACGACGACCGCCGGGTGCTCGACGACTACCTGGTCGCGCGCCGGGCCGCCGCCGAGGAGGGCTACCGGCCGCTGGCCGAGGAGTTCGGGCTCGTCGACGTGTTCGCCGACCTCGCCGAGCTCAGCCGCAACCGGCCGGCCGGCGAGGACGGCGACGGCCACGTCTTCAGCGCCCGCGAGTACTTCCACACCTATCTGCAGTGCCTCGACGTCGAGCGCGCCGGCCTGCCGGAGACGTTCCAGGCCAAGCTCGCCAAGGCCCTCGGGCACTACGGCGTCACCGAGCTGGAGCGCACGCCCGCCCTCGAGGCCGCCGTGTTCCGGATCTTCCTCGCCCAGCAGCGCGCCGCCGCCGACGCCACGGTCGTCGCGACGCTGCTGCGCGAGTGGCTGCGCGAGCCCCCGCCGGACGACGTGCTGCGCGAGCCCGCCGGCCTCGCGCTGGAGCGGCTGGTGGCCGCCACGCAGGTCCGCTTCCCCGTCGTCGCCGACCTCGCGCGCGGGGTGGTCTTCGCCTGGCTGGGCCAGCCGCTGCTGCGCCGCAACCGCGCCCGCGTCTACGCCGCCGTGCGCCGGCACCTGCGTCACCTCGACGCCCACCCCGACGCGCCGGACCGCGCCGAGCGCGTCGCCGAGATGGTCCGCAGCACCGAGCCGCTGGTGCGGCTGCTCGGCCAGCGGCTGGTCCGCGACCACCTCGACAACGCGGTGATGCTGGAGGTGCTGACCCGCCGCTACTACGGCAACAAGGGTCTCACCGGCGTACGCACCAGCTCCGTCGCCGGCTGCACGTTCGTGGTCGCCGACCGGGCCGACTCGCGGGTGGTCTCCGCCGCGGTGCGGTTCGAGGCGCTGGGCGACGCGCTGCGCGGGCTGGCGGAGCTGGCCGGCGGCGAGGAGGCCGTCGACGCCGACGTCTACCTCGCCTGGGAACGGCAGCCGGAGGACTCCGACGCGATGGCGGCGGCGCTGCACGAGGTCATCGGTGCCTACCCGCTGCCCGCCCAGGTCCGTCGGATCACCGCCACCGTCGCCGGCCGCAGCGGCGCGGTGATGCACCACCACTTCACGTTCCGCCCGTCGACCACCGGGATGGCCGAGGAGCGGCTGGTCCGCTTCCTGCACCCGTACATCGCCCAGCGGATGCAGCTGGAGCGGCTGCGCAAGTTCGACCTCACCCGGCTGCCGTCCTCCGACGAGGAGGTCTACCTCTTCCGGTGCGTGGCGCGGGAGAACCCGTCCGACGAGCGCCTCGTCGCGTTCGCGCAGGTGCGTGACCTGACCGAGCTGCGCGAGCACGACGGCCGACTGGTGTCGCTGCCGACGGCCGAGGACACCGTCGCCACCTGCCTGGACTCGATCCGGCGCGCGCAGTCGCGGCGGCCGTCGAGCAGGCGCGTCAACACCAACCGGATCGTGGTCTACGTCTGGCCGCCGAGCGACATCACCCGCGCCGAGCTGGAGATGATCGCCGGGCGGGTGCTGCCGACGACCGCCGGCGCCGGGCTGGAGGAGATCCTGTTCATCGCGCGGCAGCGCGACCGGGACACCGGCGAGCTGACCAAGATCGCCGTGCGGGTCTCCTTCGACGCCACCGGCGCCGCCGAGCTGACCGTCGGCGAGCCGTCGGACGAGCCGGTCGAGCCGCTCGACGACTACCGGCAGAAGGTGCTGCGGGCGGCCAGCCGCAACACGGTCTACCCGTACGAGCTGACCGGCCTGCTCGGCGAGTTCGTCGAGCACGACCTCGACGAGCGGCACGCGCTGGTGCCGGTCGACCGGCCCCGGGGCCGCAACCGCGCGGCGCTCGTCGCGGGCGTGGTCACCACCCGCACGACGCGCTACCCGGAGGGTGTCACCCGGGTCGTGCTGCTCGGCGACCCGACGAAGTCGCTCGGCGCGCTGTCGGAGCCGGAGTGCCGGCGGGTGATCGCCGCGCTGGACCTGGCCGAGTCGATGCGCGTCCCGCTGGAGTGGTACGCGCTGTCCTCCGGCGCGCGGATCTCCATGGAGTCCGGCACGGAGAACATGGACTGGGTGGCCGCGGCGCTCAAGCGGATCGTCGAGTTCACCCAGGACGGCGGCGAGATCAACATCGTGGTCGCGGGCATCAACGTCGGCGCGCAGCCGTACTGGAACGCCGAGGCGACGATGCTCATGCACACCAAGGGCGTCCTGGTGATGACGCCGGACTCGGCGATGGTGCTCACCGGCAAGCAGTCGCTCGACTTCTCCGGCGGCGTCTCTGCGGAGGACAACTTCGGCATCGGCGGCTACGACCGGGTGATGGGCCCGAACGGGCAGGCGCAGTACTGGGCGCCGAACCTGACCGCCGCGCGGGACGTGCTGATGGCGCACTACGACCACACGTACGTCGCCCCCGGCGAGTCCGGGCCGCGCCGGGCGACCACGACCGACCCGGCCGACCGTGACGTCTCGGACTTCCCGCACGTCATGGCGGGCAGCGACTTCGCCACGGTCGGCGAGATCTTCTCCGCCCAGGCCAACCCCGACCGCAAGAAGCCGTTCGACATCCGCAGCGTCATGCGGGCCCTGTCCGACCAGGACCACCCGGTGCTGGAGCGCTGGGCGGGGATGGCCGACGCGGAGACCGCGGTGGTGCAGGACGTGCACCTGGGCGGCATGCCGGTGTGCCTGCTCGGCATCGAGTCGCGGTCGGTGCCCCGGCGCGGCTTCCCGCCCACCGACGGCCCGGACACCTACACGGCGGGCACGCTGTTCCCGCGCTCGTCGAAGAAGGCCGCGCGGGCGATCAACGCGGCCAGCGGCAACCGGCCCCTCGTGGTGCTGGCGAACCTGTCCGGCTTCGACGGCTCGCCGGAGTCGATGCGCAAGCTCCAGCTGGAGTACGGCGCGGAGATCGGCCGGGCGATCGTCAACTTCCGCGGGCCGATCGTGTTCTGCGTGATCTCCCGCTACCACGGCGGCGCGTTCGTCGTCTTCTCCAAGGCGCTGAACCCGAACATGACCGTGCTGGCGCTGGAGGGCTCGTTCGCGTCGGTGCTCGGCGGCGCGCCCGCCGCGGCAGTGGTCTTCTCCGGCGACGTCAACGCCCGCACCGCCGCCGACCCGCGGGTGCGGGACCTGGAGGCCCGCGTCGCGGCGGCCTCCGGCACCGAGCGGGCCGCCCTGACCGCCGAGCTGGACGAGCTGCGCTCGTCGGTGCGGGCGGAGAAGCTGGGCGAGGTCGCCGCCGAGTTCGACCGGGTGCACAACATCCAGCGCGCGGTCGAGGTCGGCTCCGTCGACGCCGTCATCCGCGCGGCCGAGCTGCGGCCCCGGATCATCGAGGCCATCGAGTCCGGCCTGCGCTGAGCAGAGCCCCGGCCGGCCGGTGCCCTCGGGCGTCGGCCGGCCGGAGCCCACCAGCCGGTGGCTCCTTCTCCCTATCGCTGACCCGCGGCCTCGGTGGGCCCTGCTCCCCGCTGCGCCACGGGCGTCAGCCCAGGCTGACCCAGTCGGTGGCGACGGCGTACCCGTCGGCGCGGGCCGACAGCCGGACCGGGCCCGTCGGGGGAGCGCCCAGCGAGAAGAAGCCCACCTCGTCGACCGGCGACTCGTCGTAGGGGCCGGTGGCCGTGCGGGCGGTGACCCGGCCGCCCCGGGGCGGGGAGAGCTGGCCGACGATGCCGGCCTCGGTCACCTCGATCTCCAGCACCACCTGCCCGCTGCGGAACGACAACGTGCGCGCGGAGCCGCCCGAGCGAGTCAGCCCGGCCGGCTCGGCGTCGCACGCCGAGTCGAACATCAGCTCGGCGACCGCCAGCTCGGCGTCGACCGTCCGCCAGGCGAACGCCGCCCGCGCCGCGGTCAGGAACTCCTCCGGGACCGGCCCGGTGTCCCACAGCGCGGCGCCCAGCTCCACGGTCAGGGCGTCGTCATCGGCCGGCGGCCACGGCGCCATCACGTTCACCCCCGCTCGTCTCCAGGCCACGGCGCACCCCGACGAACGGGGCGAGCGCCGGGCAGGCGCGCAGCTTGCGCAGGCAGCGCGCCTGGGTCGGGCCGATGCTACCCACCGGCATGCCCAGCCGTTCGCCGATCTCCCGGTAGCTGACCGGCGGGTCGGCCGTCAGCAGCGCCAGCAGGTGCTGGCAGCGGGGCGGGAGCTGCGCGAAGCCCTCCCGCAGCGCCTGCCGCCGTTCGGCCCGCAGCAGCTCCTCGTCGGGCGTCACCGCGTCCACCAGCGACCCGTGCCGGGCATCGAGCGCGTCGTCGTACGGGTCGACGGGCCGTATGCGGCGGTCGAGGCGGGACAGCCGGTAGCACTCGCGCCGGGTCGTGGTCGCCAGCCAGGCCGCCAGCGCCTCCGGGTCGCGCAGCTGGTCGAGCCGCTCCACCAGGCGCAGCCACACGGTCTGGTTGACGTCGGCGGCGTCGGCGCGGCTCATCCCGTGGGCCCGGATCACCGCCACCACCAGCGGCGTGTAGCGGCGCACCAGTTCCGCCCAGGCCGCCTCGTCCCCACCGGAGGCCGCCGCCACCAGGCGCGTCGCCGTCACGTCGGTCACCGCGCCTCCCCGTGGCCCGTCGCGCGGCTCATGCGACGAGCACCCCGTAGTCGGGATGCCAGCGGGGGTTGGCCAGCAGCGCGAGGCGCGCCGCGTCGGCGCTCAGGCCACCGGCGGTCATCATCGCGGCGAGCCTACCGGACACGTGGCCCGTGGCGAAGGAGCTGCCGGCCCACGTCGCGAAGCCGTGGAACACCTGGGTCGGCCGTCCCGGCAGCGGCAGCTGGCCCTCGACGTACGTGCTGTCGCGCTCGCCGAGGGCGCAGGCGTCGACCCACGGGCCGAAGCCGCTGTAGGACGCCGGCACGAGGACCCCGCCGTCGCGGGACACCGCGGCCACGGCGAGCACCCGTTCCAGGGCGGCCGGCCAGGCGGGACGGCTGCTGCCGGCGTTGCCGGCGGCGGCCACCACGGCGGTCTGCGCCGGCAGCGCGGCCACGGCGTTGACCAGCGGCAGCGGGGGCACGTCGTCCTGGGTGAAGCCGCCGAGGGACAGGTTGACCACGGTCACCTGCGACCCGAGGCGGGACATGGCGGCCACCAGCATCGCCTCGTCGCCGACGCCGGTGGGGTTCAACGCCTGCTCGGGGTCCACCCGTACCCCCGGCGCGGCCTGCCGGACGACCCCGGCGACGAAGGTGCCGTGCCCGCCCTGCGGGGCCAGCGTGGTGCCGGAGACGTACAGCGCGTCCAGGTCGTCGGCCTCCGGCAGGTAGCTGCCGCCGAGCCACTGGGGATGCCAGGCGCCGGCCTGCTGCCAGATTCCCGTGTCGCAGACCCCGACGGTGACGCCGGCGCCCTCGCCGAGGCGGGCCGGGTCCGGCGGCGGCAGCGCCGCTGCGGCCCGGGGCGGGCTGCCGGGGCTGCCCATGATGTTGCCCAGGCCCAGCAGGACGTGATGCGGCTGCACCCGGGGGACCTGCTGGCCGGGCCACTGCTTCGGGTCGCGCAGCGCCGTCACCACCGCCGGGACGTCGGTTTCCCTGGCGAACAGCAGCCGGGTGACGCCGGCGAAGCCGGCCCCGACGCTCACCTGGTGCCCGCGCGAGCGCAGCCAGGACAGGACCCGTTGGGCGTCGGCGTTGGCGGCGAGCAGTTGCCGGGGACGGTAGAGGAACTCCCGGCCCGGCGTGGTGTAGCGCCGCACGTCGGGGTCGGCGGCCAGTGCGGCGGCGAAGGCCTTCTGGTACGCGTCGTCGTCGGTGCTCTCGGCCGTGGCGGCGGCCGGTCGCAGCACGTCGCCGAGCGGCACCGCCGCGGCGCACGCGGCCAGGGTGAGCAGCCCGCGCCGGGACAGTCGACCGGCGGGCGGTGGCGTGCGGGGGCGGTCAGGAAGCACCGGTCCTCCAGGCGGTCGCGACGTGCGCGGTCGGCGGTGTCCCGGTGCGACAGCACGTCGGGGCGCTGTCGATTCTTCCAAAGCATAGTTGAAAGTCAATTGGAGGAATGGCCGGTCCAATGCCGGCAATTTCCACTGTCGGACCCCGGATTGACGGTGGCCGGGTTCATCGGGAACGCTGTCTGTCATGGCCGACAGCGCCGGTTCCGCCGGCGCGGCCCAGTCCGCGCTCGACGCCGTGCAGCGCTATCCCCGCGAGGCGATCGCGATCGCGCAGCGGGTGCTCGCCGCCGGTCGCGCCGTCGCCGGTGACGAGCGGTCCACCGCCGAACGGGCGATCGGCCTGGCCCTGCGGGAGCTCAACGACCTGCCCGGGGCGCTGCGGCACCTGCGCCGGGCGGAACGGGCCGCCACGACGCCCCGGGCGCGGGCCCTGGCCCGGATGAGCCTCGGCTACGTGCTGGCCAACGCCGGTCGCACCGCCGCGGCCCTGCGGGCGGTGACGGCCGCCCTGCCGCAGCTCACCGGCGCCGACGCCGGGCACGCCCGGTTGCAGCGGGGCGTGGTGCTGCACTACCGGGGCCGCTACGACGAGGCGGTGCGCGACTACTCCCTCGCCGTCGACATCGCCCAGCGCGAGGGCGACCGGCTGCTGGAGGCGAGGGCCCGCAACAACCGGGGCCTGCTCAACGCCCACCGGGGCGCGCGGGGCCGCGGCGGCGATCTCGCCCGGTCGGCGGCCATCTTCGAGGGGCTGGGGCTGGACCTCGCCGCCGCCGACGCCCGCTGGAACCTGGGCATCGCGGCCGGCCAGCGCGGCGACACGGTGGGGGCGCTGCGCTGCTTCGCCGAGGTCGAACGAGAATACCGGCGGCTCGCCGTGCCCCGGCCGGCGCTGCTGCTGGACCGCTTCGAGCTGCTGCTGTCGGTGCCCCTGCTCGACGAGGCGGTCGAGGTCGCCGCCGTGGCCGTGCGGGAGCTGAACCGCCGGGGCATGGCCTCCGACCTCGCCGAGGCGCTGCTGGCCCGGGCCAGGGCGGCGCTGCTCGCCGGCGACCTGGACACCGCCACCGGCACGGCAGCCCAGGCGCGGGCCCGGTTCCGCCGCCAGGGCCGCCGCATCTGGGCCGCCTTCGCCCGGCACGTGGAGCTGCGTGCCGAGTTTCGCCGGGGCACCCGCTCGGCGGCCCTGTTGACGGCGTTGGTGCGTACCGCCGGTCAGCTCGACGCGACCGGGTGGCCCGGCCCCGCGTTGACGACGCGGATCGATGCCGGCCGGCTGGCCGCCGCGCTGGGCCGCACCGACCGTGCGGCGGCCCTGCTGGACGCGGCGGCCCGCGCCCGCCGGTGGGGCACCGCGCCCGGCCGCGCCCAGGGGTGGTACGCCCTGGCGCTGTCGCACCGGCTCGCCGGGGACGACCGGGCGGCGGCGCGGGCGCTGCGCCGTGGGCTGGCCGTGCTGGACAGCCACCGGGCCTCGCTCGGCGCCACCGAGCTGCGGGCGCACAGCGGGGCGTACGGGCAGGAGCTGGCCGCCGAGGGCCTCGACATCGCGGTCTGCTCGGGCGCCCCGGCGCGGGTGCTGGCCTGGGCGGAGCGGTGGCGGGCCAGCGCGGTGCGCACCCGGGCGGCGCTGCCGCCGGCCGACCCGGACCTGTTTGCCGCGCTCACCGAGCTGCGGCTGGTCAGCAGCCTGCTGGAGGACACCCTGCTGGCTGGCCGGCCGGCGCACGCGCTGCGGGGCCGGCAGGCCCGGCTGGAGCAGCACATCCGCGACCTGTCCCGGCGGGTGCCCGGCGGGGGGGCCGTGGCGTCGCCGCCCGGCGTGTCGACGCTGGCCGGGCGGCTCGGCCCGCGCGTGCTGGTCGAGCTGGTGGCGCACGGGGAGCGGCTGCGGGCGGTGCTGGTCCGCGACGGGCGGGCGACCCTGCACGACCTCGGCCCGCTCGCCGAGGCGGCGAACCGGGCCCGGCTGCTCCGGTTCGGCCTGCGTCGGCTGGTCACCACCGGCGACTCGGCCGGCGTGCGGGCCGGCGTGGCGCACGCGGCGGCGGCGTTGGACCGGCAGCTGTTCGACCCGTTGCGCCGGCACCTGGGCGACCGCCCCCTGGTCGTCGTCCCGATCGGGGCCCTGCACGCCGTGCCGTGGTCGGGCCTGCCCAGCTGCGCCGGCCGGCCCGTCACCGTCGCCCCCTCGGCCACGGCCTGGCTGGTCGCGGACCGCAGGGACGCGCCGGACGGGCCGCCGGTGCTGGCGGCGGGTCCGCGCCTGCCGGCCGCGCAGACCGAGGTACGCCAGCTCGCCGGCGTGCTGCCGGGCGCGCGGGTGTTCACCGGGGCGGACGCCACCGCCGGCGCGCTGACCGCCGCGCTGGACGGTGCGGCGCTGGCCCACATCGCCGCGCACGGCACGTTCCGGGCCGACAACCCGCTCTTCTCCCGCCTGGAGCTGGCCGACGGGCCGCTGCTGGCGTACGAGCTGGAGCGGCTGCCCCGGCCGCCCGGCTGCGTCGTGCTGTCCGCGTGCGACTCGGGGCTGTCCGGGGTGCGCCCCGGCGACGAGGTCATGGGCTTCACGGCGGTGCTGCTGGCCCGGGGCGCCCGCTGCCTGGTGGCCACCGTGCTGCCGGTGCCGGCCGAGCCCACCACCGCGCTGATGCTCGACCTGCACCGCAGGATGCGCCAGGGTGCGCGGCCGGCGCGCGCCCTGGCCGACGCCCAGGCCGCGTTCGTGGCGACGGGCGACGGCGCCGGCCTGGCCACGGCGGCGGCCTTCGTCTGCTTCGGTGCCGGCTGAGTGCCGCGATAGCGCCGTCGTATGACCAGGTGAGGATGACTGGTAATCGACGTCGCTGAATATGATTCGCGTCATCCGAAGGCGGCGCGTCACCCCCGGGGCGCCGCAGATGATGCGGAGGAACACATGGTTCGCTGGCGCACCCTCACCGGCCTGTTGGCCACCGCGCTCGCCGCGGTGACCGCGGGCAGCCTCACCCTCGCCGCACCCGCCGCCGCCGCGGGCGACGCCACGGTCACCCCGAACGTCGTCGGCGGCACGCCCGCCGCCCAGGGCGAGTTCCCCTTCATGGTGCGGCTCTCCATGGGCTGCGGCGGCTCGCTCTACAGCCCCACCCTGGTCCTCACCGCCGCGCACTGCGTCGGCCGCACCGGCGCCAACACCAGCATCACCGCCACGCTCGGCGTGGTCGACCTCCAGTCGGCCAGCCGGATCACCGTCCGGTCCAACTACGTCTACCGCGCGCCCGGCTACAACGGCAACGGCAAGGACTGGGCGCTGATCCGCCTGGCCACCCCGGTCACCGGCCTGGCCACCCTGCCCATCGCCACCACCGGCGCGTACGACAGCGGCACCTTCACCGTCGCCGGCTGGGGCGCGGCGCGCGAGGGCGGCGCGCAGCAGCGCTACCTGCTCAAGGCCACCGTGCCGTTCGTCAGCGACTCCGTCTGCAACGCCAACTACGGCGGCGACATCATCCCGGCCGAGGAGATCTGCGCCGGCTACGCCTCCGGCGGCACCGACACCTGCCAGGGCGACTCGGGCGGCCCCATGTTCCGCCGCGACGCCGCCAACGCCTGGATCCAGGTCGGCATCGTCAGCTGGGGCAACGGCTGCGCCCGCCCCAACTACCCGGGCGTCTACACGCAGGTGAGCTACTTCGCCTCCGCGATCGCCTCGGCCGCCACCAGCCTCGGCGGCTGACCACGGGCAGACGGGCGCGGCCCGGCCGGATCACCGGCCGGGCCGCACCCGCGCGGGAGGACTACCGGGCAGCCGGCGGGGTCCAGCCGGCGGGGAGGTGCCCGATCCGCACCCGCTGGGGGTGGTCGCCGACGGGGACGCTGACCACCTTCTGGCCCGTGGCGAAGCTGATCGCGGTGACCTGGTCGGCGCCCGACTCCGAGATGACGCAGTCGCGGCCGTCGCCGCTCACCGTCGCCCAGTACGGCTTACTGGCCGTGACCAGCGGACCCGGGGCGAGGGTGGACCGGTCGACGATCGTGGTGTAGTCGTCCATCGTCCCGGCGACGCAGAGCTTCGCCCCGTCCGGGCTGATCGACATGCCGTGGTGCCGCGAGTCGTTGACCCACTTCGTGCGGTCCTCCGTGGTGTTCGGGTTCTTCGGCAGCGTGGCGACCCGGGTGACCCGGTCGCCGGCCACGTCGTACTCGACGAAGCCGTTGAAGAACGACACCTGGAAGTAGAGCTTGCTCTCGTCGGGGGTGAAGACCGCCGGCCGGACGGCGTCGGAGAGGTCGCTGCGGCCGTACGCGTCGAGCCGGGGCCGCATGTCGATCTCCTTGACCTTCGCGAAGGTGGTCGCGTCGGCAATGGTGATTTTCCGGTCGCCCTTGGTCCAGTCCTGCGACGGGGCGTCGAGCGAGCTGTTGACGTCCCCGATGGACATGTTCCAGATGTGCCGGCCGCCGCCGGTGAAGATGTTCTCGTGCGGGGTGTCGCCGGTGCCGAACGAGCCGACCTGCTTGCCCGTGTTGATGTCGAGCACGTGCACGGTGTCCGAGGTCGACGCCGAGACCGCGACACGGGTGCCGTCGGGGGAGACGGCCATGTGGTCGGAGCGGAACCCGGAGACGGGGAACCGCCAGCGCACCGCGCCGGTGCGCAGGTCGATCGAGACGACGTCGGCGAAGCTGGGCCGGGACGCCACCAGCGCCGTCCCGTCCGGCGTGGTGTACATGTCGTCGACGAGCTGGTCGTGCCCCTCGCCGGGGCCCTGCTGGATGCCCAGGTAGAAGGCGAGCTTGATCGGGTTGAGGTAGATCTCCCAGAGCCGCTGCTGCTTGTCGGGCACGACGTTGACCCGGCCGAGGCGGGCGTAGTCGCCCCGGGAGTGGATGACGTCGACGGTGCCCTCCCAGTTGTTGCCGACGAACATCACCTCCTCCAGGGCGGCGGCGCCCACCGGCGCGGCGGGGGCGGCGACGGCCGGGGCCGGCGCGACGGTGGCCACGACGGCGAGGGCGGCGGCGAGGGCGCCGTACCTGCGGGCGCGGCGGACGGGCGGGGACGACGGTGCTGCTGCGGGCATGGGCTGCTCCTGCCGGTGGGGCGACCGATGGTGGCGTTCCGCGGTGCGCTGGTGCGGTGTTACTTTGCGGTAACAGAAGGAAACCAACCGAAGCCGGACTCCCGGTAGGGCACGGGGGCCAAAACCCGGCCGGGTCGTTGTGGACGGCCCACAGTGGCCGGGGCGGAGGGAAGCGGGCCGATGAGGATGCCGGAGCGGGCCGGGGCCCTCGGCGCGCTGCTGCGCGAGCTGGCGACCGACCGGCGGGTCGTGGACGAGATGGTCGAGGCGGCCCGGGAACACTCGCCCGAGGTGGCCCGGCTGCCGACGGCCGAGAACCGCCGGCACGTGGCGGCCCTGCTGACCGCCGGGCTGGCGTCGTTCGAACGGCTGGCGGAGCCGAGCGAGCGGGACTTCGCCGAGGCCCGACGCCTCGGCGCCGACCGGGCCGCGCAGGGCGTCTCCGTCGCCGGCCTGCTGCGCGGGGTGCAGGCCGGCCGGCAGCGCGTGGTCGAGATCGCGCTCGACCGCGGCCGGGCCGCCGGGATACCCGACACCGCGCTGCTGGACGCCCTGCTGGAGCTCGGCCGGTACGCCAGCGCGCTGGAGCGCGCCCTGGTCGACGGCCATCACACGGCGGAGCTGGAGCTGGCCCGCACCCGCCGCGACGCCCGCAACCGGCTGCTGCGCCGGCTGCTGCTCGACGAGGCGGGCGACGGGCACCCCGGGGACGATCTCGGGCTGCGCCCCGACGACCTGACCGCCTTCGGGCTGCGCCCCGACGGCCGCTACCACTGCGTGGTCACCGAGCTGACCGACCCGGCCCGCATCGCGGCGGTGGAGCGGCAGCTCTGCGGCGGCGGCGCGCTGTTCGGCACCGTCGACGACCGGCTCGCCGGCCTGTGCGTACGGCTGCCGCCCGCCGACCTCGCCGACGCGGCCGGGCTCGTGGTGGCCGCCCCGGCGCGGCCCCTGGCGCAGGCCCCGGCCCTGCACCGGCTCTGCGTGGCCGCCCTGCGCGCCGCGTCCCGGGCCGGGCTGCGTGGCCTGCACCGGGTGGTCGACCTCGCCGGGGAGACCGCGCTGGCCGCCCAGCCGGCCCTGGCCGACCTGGTCAGCGGGGAGCTGCTGGCCGCCCTCGACCCGGCCGACGAGTTCCACCGGCAGCTCGCCTCGACCGCACTGCCCTACCTCGACCACGGCCAGCGGCTGGACCGCACGGCCGAGGCCCTGCACCTGCACCCGAACACCGTGCGCTACCGGCTGCGCCGGGTGCAGGAGCTGACCGCGATGCCGCCGACCCTCGCCGAGCCGGGCGGCCGGTGGCCGGTGCCGCAGACGGTGCGCTGGTGGTGGGCGCTGCGCACCTGGCTCGACGGCGACCCGCTGCGCGATCCGGCCGCCGGCCGTCCCGGGCTCGCCCAGCCGCACCGCCCGGCGAGGTGACTCCACCCCACGCATAGGGAGCTGAGTCGAATACGACATCACCGCGCCCCGCCCCGGCTGGCCCGCCCCGGCTTGGCCTGCGCCGGCACCGGGCCGGCCCGGACGGTGAGCGGCGGTGATGTCGTGGATGACTCAGCTCCCTATGCGCCGGCCCTGCGGCATCGTTCGCCGCCCGCCGCCCGCCGCCCGCCGCCCGCCGCCCGCCGCCCGCCGCCCGGCCGATCCGGCCCGCGGGTCGTCAGCCGGGCAGTGGGGCGGGGAAGAGCGCCTCGAAGCGGTCCCGGGTCAGGAACGCCAGCCGGGCCCGCTTGTCCGGCATGTCGATTTCGTCGTCGAACGTGAAGCCGGAGCGTTCGAGGCGGCGCAGCGCCAGTTCGTTGCGCACGTCCGGCTCGACCACGACCCGCTGCCGGGCCGGGTCGCGGAACAGGAACCGCACCAGCGCCGGCCCCACCGCGCCGGTGAAGTCGCGCGGCGGGCGTCGGCCGGGGGCCAGCAGCAGGTGCATGCCGACGTCGCCGGGCCGCACCGGGTAGCGCTCGCCGACCGGGTCGGCCTCGGGCTGGTAGGTCTGGAACAGACCGACCGGCGCGCCGTCGAGCAGGATCAGGTACGCGTGGTGCGTCGCCAGCCCGTCGACGAAGGCGTAGACCTCGCGGACCTCGTCGACGGTGGCCCCAGTAGACGGCCCGGGGCTGGGTGACCCAGCCGTGCAGCAGCTCGGCGTGGGCCTGCGGGTCGACCGTGGCGAGGGCCAGCTCGCCGAGGCCGGGCAGGGTCTCCAGGGGTGTCACGCGTTCCTCTTCTCGGGGTCGGGGCGCGGTTCGTCGGGTTCGGGGGTGAGCAGCCGCCAGTCGGTCACGACCGGGATCAGCTCGCCGCTGGCCCACCGCGGCAACTGGTCGGCGAAGTGCGGGTCGCCGGGGCGGCCGGACGCGCCGAACGGCACCACCCACCGGCTCTCCGCCCGGTCGGTCAGGTCCCACACGTACCGGGCGACCGGGCCGCGCCAGCAGGCGTCGGACAGGCCGGGGACGCTGCTGGTGGCGAGCACGCAGTCGCTGTCGCCGCCCAGCGTGACGCGGGCGCGCATCGCGTCCACCGCCGCGTCGACCTCGGGGCTGACCGGCAGGTGCACGGGGTGCAGGGTGTGCCGTTGCCCCCAGGTGCCGGGCGGGTCGCCGTGGGCCACCTCCTCCAGCGCGGCGGCGGCCACGGGGTCGACGTCGACGCCGAGGCGGGGCAGCCCGGCCACGACGGCGTCGAGGGCGTACCCGATCCGACCGAGGGGGTTCGTCCACGGCCCGAACAGTTCGTCGTACGCGCCGGGGGAGCGCAGCGGGCGCAGCGCCGGGTGCTCGTGCAGCCCCCGGGCCAGGGCCGCCCGCCAGGCGGCGTACGCGGCGGCGTCGGCGCTGTCGGCGGCCATCCGCCCGTCCCAGGCGGCAAGCCGGTCCCGCAGGTCGCGGGCCGGACCGGTGAGCGCGTCGGGGTCGAGCCGGCCGAGGACGCCGCGCAGCACGCCCGCGTCGAGCCGGGTGTCCATGTGCACGGCCGCCGGTTCGGCGCCCTCGGCGAGCAGGGCGCGGATGCGGCGGGCCCGGTGCGGCGGGGCGAAGTCGCGGCCCAGCGCCGCCACGTCGGGCCGGCGGTCGTTGGCGCAGGCCGTGGGCCCGGTGACCGCCGTGCGGGGCAGCGGCGCGTACTCGCTGCTCCAGCGGTAGCGCGGCTCCCAGGCGGGCACCGGTTCCTGGCGGCACCGGTCGTCGCGCACCGGCACCAGGCCGGCGACGAGCTGGGTGACCGCGCCCGACCGGTCGGCGACGAGCACGCTGTTGACCGGCTCCACCCAGGCCTGCAGCGCGGTGGCGACGTCGTCGACGGTCCGCGACCGCAGCAGCGGCAGCAGCGCGTCGAAGCCGAGCCGCTGCGCGACACGGCTGGGCGTGCGCAGGCTGAGCGCCTCGCCGGTGTGCCGGTCGTGGTCGATTACCGGCCCCCGGGCCGTCTCGATCACTTCGACGGTTTCTGGCTCGCCGTCGCGTACCCCGATGGTCTCGACCCGGCGGCGGGCCGGCGCCCAGCCGTCGGCCTCGCGGACCCAGACCAGGTCGCCCTCGCGGCGCAGCCGCTCGCGGTAGAGGTCCTGGTAGTCGGCCATCGCGTTGGTCACGGCCCAGGCCACGTCGCCGGCGTGGCCGAAGTGGGGCAGGCCCGGCACGCCGGGGAACGCGAAGCCGAGCACGTCGAACTCGGGGCAGGCGAGGCGCACCTGGTGGTAGACACCGGGCAGTTCGAGGATGCGGTGCGGGTCGCCGGCGACGACCGGGCCACGGCCGGTGGCCGGGTCGGCGGGCGTCACCCAGGCGTTGCTGCCCGAGCCGCCGGGGGGTTCGGCGTCGAACAGGGCGGTGGCCGCAGGCCCGAGCGTGGCGGCGACGTGGGCGCGCCACAGCTTGGTGGGGAAGGTCGAGAACAACACGTGCTGCACCAGGAAGACCCCCAGCGGCGACCAGGGCCGCCACCGGCCGGGGGCGCAGCCGGCCGCCGCGAACTCCGGCGCCGCGGCGGCCCCCTCGGCCAGCCCGTCGTTGACCCCCTGGGCGTACGCGGCGACCCAGCGCCGGGTGGCCGGGTCGAGCCGCGCGTAGCAGCTGCGGGCGGTGTCGTCGAGGCGGGCGCGGCGGGCGAAGCGGTCCCAGCCGACCTCGGCCGGGCCGAGGTGCTCGGCGAGCCGCCCCTCGGAGCGCCACCGCTCCACCTCGACCTGCCAGGCCCGGTCCAGCGCGGCGGCCCGCCCCTGCAGGCGGGCGAGGTCGTCCACGGTCTCGGCCCACAGGTGCGGCACGCCCCAGGCGTCGCGGTGGATGCCGGCAGCCCGCGTCGGCGGTGCGGCCGACTCCCGTAACAGCGTCATTTAGGTTACCCGCCCCTAACTTAGGCTGACCTTACTGGAGGGGTGCGTGAAACGGAACTGGGAAGCCCTGGTGCTCCGCGCGATGGGCGGCCGGACCTTCCGGCTCACGGTGCGGGGGACCGAGTCGGTGGGCGGGCGGTACCAGCGCCTGCACCTCGACGACGGCGGCCTGCTCGCCGAGTGCGGCGTCCACCCCACCATGTGGATCCGGCTGTGGTTCGACGACGACGGTCGGCCCCACCAGCGCGCCTACACCCTCGTCGACCCCGACCCGGCGGCCGGGCGGTTCAGCCTGGAGTTCGCCCTGCACGACGGGTGCGCGGCCCGCTGGGCGGCCGCCGCCCGCGTCGGGGACACCATCGACGCCACCGTGCAGGGCAGCGCGTTCCGGCTGCCCGACCCCGCCCCGCGCCACCTCTACCTGGTCGGCGACGCCGCGTCGCTGCCGGCGGTCAACAGCCTGCTCGACGCCGCTCCCGACCTGCCGGCGACGGTCTGGGTCGAGTACGCCCACGACGACGAGAAGGCGCTGCCGTCCCGGGCCCGCCCCTGCCACGAGGTGGTCTGGGTGCCGCGCCGCGACGGAGGGCGGCACCTGGTCGACACCGTCCGGACGGCCCTGCCCGGCGCCGCCGACGCCCACTACTGGGTGGCCTGCGAGGCGGCCAGCACCCGCGACATCACCCGGCACCTGCGTCGCACCCTGGGAGTCGGCCGGCACCAGCTCACCGCGCTGGCCTACTGGAGCGCCCGGTGACGGCGACGCTGGGCACCCTCGCCCGCCCGCTGCGCACCCGGTGGCTGATCCTCGCGGTGCTCTGCCTCGCCCAGGTCACCGTGGTGCTCGACAACACCGTGCTCACCGTGGCGGTGCCCGTGCTCACCGCCGAACTGGGGGCCAGCACCGCCGACGTGCAGTGGACCATCAACGCGTACGCGCTGGTGCAGTCCGGGCTGCTGATCACCGCCGGTGGGGCCGTCGACCGGTACGGCCGCCGCCGCATGCTGCTCGCCGGCCTCGTCCTGTTCGGACTGGGTTCGCTGCTGGCCGCGCTCGCCGGGTCCACCGGCCAGCTCGTCGCCGCCCGGGCCGGGATGGGCGTCGGCGGGGCCCTGCTGGTCACCTCCACCCTGGCGGTGGCGATGCAGGTCTTCGACGCCACCGAGCGCCCCCGGGCCATCGGCGTGTGGGCGGCGGCGAGCGCGCTGGGCTTCGCGGCCGGGCCGCCCGTCGGCGGCGCCATCCTCGCGCACTTCCCGTGGGAGGCGATCTTCCTGGTCAACATCCCGATCGTGCTGCTCTGCCTGGCGGCGGGCGCGGCCCTGGTGCCGGAGTCCCGGGACCCGGCCGGCGGGCGGTTCGACGTGGGCGGGGTGGCGCTGTCCACCGCCGGCCTCACCGCGGTGGTGTACGCGATCATCGCCGGCCCGGAGCAGGGCTGGCTCTCCGTGCCGGTGCTCGGCGCGGCCGTGGGCGGCGCGCTGCTGCTCGTCGGCTTCGTCCGGTGGGAGCTGCGGGTTGCCCATCCCATGCTGGACATGGACCTGTTCCGCAACCGGCGCTTCGTCGGCGCGATCTCCGGCGTCGTCCTGATCACCTTCGGCGCCACCGGGGCCCTGTTCCTGCTCACCCAGCACCTCCAGTTCGTCCGGGGCTACCCCGCCTGGGAGGCCGGGTTGCGGATGGTGCCGTTCGCGCTGTCCATCGTCGTGCTCAACCTCGCCGGGGTGGCCGCGCGGCTGATCCACCGGCTGGGCACGGCCGCCGCCATCGCCGTCGGCATGACGCTGCTCGCCGGGGGCCTGCTGCTGGTCACCCACGCCCCGTCCGACGGCTACGCCGTGCTGCTGGCCGGGCTGCTCACGATGGGCACCGGCTGCGCCCTGGCCAACCCGGCGATCGTGGAGGCGGTGATGAGCGCGACCCCGCCGGAGAAGGCCGGGGCGGGCGCCGGGGTGGACGGCACGATGACGGAGGTCGGCAGCAGCCTCGGCGTCGCCGTGCTGGGGGCGGTGCTCAACGCCCGGTTCGCCGCGTTGCTGCCCGCCGCGCTGGCGGGTGCTGGCTCGTTCCCCGCCGCGCTCGCCGCCGCCGCGACGGACGCCGAGCGCGGTCAGGTCACCGACGCCTTCCGGGCCGCGTCGGAGGCCGGGCAGACCGTCGGGGCCGTTGCCGTCCTCGCCGGTGGGCTGCTCGCCGCGTGGCTGCTGCGCCGGGCGCAGCGCGCCGGCTGAGGAGGGACGTCGCGGCGACGGCGAACTGAAAGCAGCTGGAAACTCTTGCGGAGAAAGCTACGTCGGGCCGGGCGGCGCGTCAATGGCGTCCCAGTTTTCGAAGCGCGCTGGGTGCTCGCGCGGTGACTCGCCGCAGTGGAGTGTCCCGGGCTGGCCTGCGACTTTCCGGGGGAGTGTGACCGTTCACGTGGCGGCGGTGTTGCCGATGGGTTTCAAGAATCTTGCCGCAAGGTCTTGCAATCCCTTTCAGGTATGCCGCATCGTTTCGCTACCCGGACGGCCGTCCACACGCGTCAGTGCCTCTTCGACCCCGGAAGAAGGTTCCCCCTGTCATGGAATCCGTAGGGCCACACCCCCGTGGCCGCGCCGGTCGCCTGCTGCTCGCCGCCGCGATCGTCGCGGCCGGCGCGACACCGGCGATCGTCGCTGCCGCCACCACCGCCACCCCCGCCCGTGCCGCCGTCGCCCTCAACGACAGCGAGGTCACGGCGAACCTGTGGGAGTGGAACTGGAACTCCGTCTCCGCTGCCTGCACCAACCACCTCGGCCCCGCCGGCTACGGCGCGGTCCAGGTCGCGCCGCCCCAGGAGTCGGTCAGCCTGCCCAACAGCGCCGACGGCGTGCACCCCTGGTACGAGGTGTACCAGCCGGTGTCGTACAAGCTGGAGAGCCGCTTCGGCAACCGCGCGCAGTTCGCGGCCATGGTCACCGCCTGCCACAACGCCGGCGTGCGCGTGTACGTCGACGCGGTCGTCAACCACATGGCCGGCGCGAACAACCCGGAGTCCGTCGTCGGCTACGCCGGCACCGACTTCTCCGGCCCCGGCTACAGCTTCCCCGCGGTGCCCTACGGCACCGGCGACTTCCACCGGCCGGGCGACAACTGCCCGACCAACGGCACCATCAACGACTGGAACAACGAGGCCCAGGTCACCAGCTGCGAGCTGCTGTCCCTGACGGACCTGTACACCGAGAAGGACAGCGTCCGCACCAAGATCGCCGCCTTCCTCAACGACATGATCGGCCTCGGCGTCGACGGGTTCCGGGTGGACGCCGTCAAGCACGTCAAGAAGGAGGACTTCGCGGCGATCCTCGGCAAGCTGAACAACACCGTCGCCGAGAACAAGCGCCCGTACGTCGCCCAGGAGATCTTCGACGGCGCGAGCAACGACGCCCTCAAGGCGCGGGCCTTCATCGGCAACGGCGACGTGCTCGACTTCGCGTACGCCAAGGGCCTGAGGTCCGCCTTCCAGGGCTCGATCTCCACGCTCGCCAACGTCGGCAGCTGGAACCTCGACGCGCCCAGCGCCAACGTCTTCGCCATGGTCACCAACCACGACCTGGAGCGTGACGGGGTCGTGCTGTCCTACAAGAACGGCAGCGACTACACCCTGGCCAACTACTTCGCCCTGGCCTACCCGCACGGCAAGCCGTCGGTCTACGACAGCTTCTCCTGGTCCAACCGCAACCAGTCCCCGCCGGCCGACGGCAACGGCTACGTCACCGACACCGTCTGCGGCGGCTCCTGGAACTGCCTGACCCAGTCCACCGGCATCAAGGGCATGGTCGGCTGGGCCAACGCCGCGCGGTCGGTCAAGACCGTCTCGGACTTCACGGCGGTGAACAGCAACGTCATCGGCTTCCACCGCGGCGACCGCGCCTGGATCGGCATCAACGACTCCGGCAGCGCCGCGACCGCCACGTTCACCACCGGCCTCGCCGACGGCCAGTACTGCGACGTCGTCTCCGGCCCCGCCACCGCGTCCGGCTGCGCCGGCGCCACGGTGACCGTCTCCGGCGGCCGGGCGTCGGTGACGATCCCGGCCAACAACGCGGTCGCGATCCACGTGGGCGCCCGCCCCGGCGCGACCCCGTCGCCGACGGCCAGCCCCACGGTGTCCCCGACCGCGTCGCCGACGGCCACCCCGACCAGCAACCCGACTGACAAGATCGCCACGACCTTCACCGTCGGTGCGACCCCGGCCGCCGGCCAGGA
The DNA here is from genome assembly GCF_900091595.1 of Micromonospora haikouensis. Taxonomy (GTDB): domain Bacteria; phylum Actinomycetota; class Actinomycetes; order Mycobacteriales; family Micromonosporaceae; genus Micromonospora; species Micromonospora haikouensis. The sequence continues at coordinate 63,671 of NZ_FMCW01000030.1, read as the reverse complement.
CGTCTACGTGGTCGGCAGCGTCGCCGAGCTGGGCTCGTGGGCCCCGGCCAGCGCCGTCAAGCTGACCGCGCAGGGCGGCGGCACCTACCGGGCCGTGGTCGACCTGCCCCGGTCCACGGCGGTGGAGTACAAGTTCGTCAAGAAGACCGCCGCCGGCGCGGTCACCTGGGAGTCCGGTGCGAACCGGACGTTCACCACCCCCGCCAGCGGCACCTACGCGGTCACCGAGACGTTCCGCGGCGACACCGTCACGAGCGGGCAGATCGCCACCTCGTTCAACGCCACCGTCACGACCAGCTACGGCCAGAACGTCTACGTCGTCGGCAACGTCGCGGCCCTCGGCGGGTGGAACCCGGCCAACGCCGTGGCGCTCTCCTCGGCCACCTACCCGGTCTGGCGGGCGACGGTCGACCTGCCCCCGAACACCGCCGTCGAGTACAAGTACGTGAAGAAGAACCCCGACGGCACCGTGACCTGGGAGTCCGGTGCGAACCGGACGTTCACCACCCCGGCCGGCGGCACCCGGACCAACACCGACACCTGGAGGTAGCCGCCGCGCACGCGGCGACGCGGGTGGCCGGCCCCGACACCGACGGGGGCCGGCCACCCGTCCGCGTACGTGCCCCGGGTGTCGCGGGTGGACGGGCGACGTGCGCGGCCGTCGATGGGGTGGCTAAGCTGCCCTGACCTGACCGTCCGTCACGGTGTCGTCTACCGAGGAGTCACATGGCGACCGCATCGACCACCTGCCGGCGACACGTCGAGGGGTTCGGCGAGGTGCTCATCCGCCCCGTCGAGCCGGCCTGCGACGTCGACGTGCTCCACGACTGGGTCACCCGGGAGCGATCGCGGTTCTGGGGCATGCGTGAGGCCAGCCGCGAGCGGGTGCGCGAGATCTACGAGTACCTCGACTCGCTCGCCACCCACCACGCCTACCTCGTGCACCGCGACGGCCGGCCGGCGGCGCTGTTCCAGACGTACGAGCCGGCGGCCGACCCGGTCGGCGAGTGCTACGACGTGCGCCCGGGCGACTTCGGCGTCCACCTGCTGATCGGCCCGCCGGACGGCGGCGTCGAGCCCGGCTTCACCGGAGCGGTCCTCGACGCGTTCCTCGCCTTCGTGCTGGCCGACCCGGGCCGGCTGCGCATCGTCGCCGAGCCGGACGCGCGCAACGACAAGGCGGTCGCCCGGCTGGTCCGCGCCGGGTTCGTGCCCGGGCCGCAGATCGACCTGCCGGAGAAGCGGGCCCAGCTGCTCTTCCTGGACCGGTCGGTCTTCCTCGACCGGGTGGCCGCCCGGGGCTGAGCCGGCGGCCGGTCGCCCGGTGGAGGGACGGCCGCCCACCCCCGCGCGTGACTGTGTAAGGGTAGGCTAACCTGACCGGTGTCCGATGATCGACGCCGGGTGCCGTGGGACGGGACCCCGCCGGAGCCCGAGAGGCGCCATGACCCAGACCCTGCCCATCGCGCCGTGGCGGCTGTTCGACGTCGAGGTCCGCGCCGTGCGGCGGCTCAGCCCGTCGTTCGTCCGCGTCACCTTCACCGGCGCCGACCTCGACCGGTTCGCCGACAACGGCTACGACCAGCGGATCAAGCTGGCGCTGCCGCTGCCCGGGCAGGCCGGGGTGAACCTCCCCGAGGGCCCCGACTGGTACGCCCGCTATCGGGCCCTGCCCGAGCACCTGCGCAACCCGGTCCGCACGTACACCGTCCGGGCCGCCCGCCCGGACCTGGCCGAGGTGGACGTCGACCTCGTCCTGCACGGCGACGGCGGCCCCGCCACCCGGTGGGCCCGCCGGGTGTGCCCCGGCGACCGGGCGGCCCTGCTCGGCCCCGACGCCGGCTTCGACGGCGAGCACGGCGGCATCGAGTTCCGGCCGCCGCCGGCGGGCCGGCTGCTGCTGGCCGGCGACGAGACCGCCGTGCCGGCGATCACCGCCATCCTGGAGCGGCTCCCGGCCGACGCCCGGGGACAGGCGCTGCTGGAGGTGCCCGAGCCCGCCGACACGCTCGGCGTCGCCGCGCCGCCCGGCATGCGGGTCACCTGGCTGCCCCGCGCCGGCGGGCGGCACGGCAGCCGCCTCGTGCCCGCCGTCGCGGCGGCCGACCTGCTCTGCGGCCCCACGCCGGCCGCCGGCCCGGTCGCCGACGTCGACGTCGACCGGGAACTGCTCTGGGAGGTGCCGACCCCGGCGACGCCGGTGCCGCTGTACGCGTGGCTCGCGGGGGAGGCCGGCGTCATCCGTACGCTGCGCCGGCACCTGGTGGCGGAGCGGGGGCTGGACCGGCGGGCGGTGGCCTTCATGGGGTACTGGCGGCTGGGCCGGGCCGACCCCGCCTGAGCCGCCGCCGGTGCGTCTGCGCCCGGCGGCGGCCCGGTGCGGCCCGCTCGCTCAGCAGCGGCTGATCGACGAGTTGTTCAGCGTGACGTTGCTGATGGTCAGGTTGTCCACGCACGGGTTCTCCACGATCCGGCTGTTGACCAGCGTGAAGTCGCGCAGCGTGATGTCACGGGTGCCGGGGAACTCGGCGCGCTCGGCGAGCCGCACCTCCCCGCCGCCGCTGATCGTGCCGCCGCCGGAGGCGATGTTCACGCCGTAGCAGTTCTCGATCAGGATGGCGTTGTTGCCGGTGTTGGCGATGTCGACCCGGTCGATCGTCGCCCCGCCGGACTCGGAGACGCAGAAGATCCCCCGGCCGCCGCCGCGGGCGCGCACCGTGCCCACCCGGACGTTGGTCGGATAGCTGTCGCCGACGCGGCCGTTGCGGTTGGCCATCCGGAACGCCGCGTACCCGGTGCCGGTGCCGGCGTTCTCCGCGTCGACGGTGGTGACGGTGGCGTTGATGGTCTGGTTGAGCAGCAGCCCCGACTCGCCGACGTTGCGGGCGGTGACGGTGCCGACGGTCAGGCCGTCGACGCCGTAGGTCTCGACGGCATGCGAGCTGGCCCCGGAGACGTAGACGTTGTCGATGCGTACGTTGCGCGTCCACTGGCTGGTGTCGCCGCGGTTGTCGATGCGCACACCCAGCCCGGCGGTCAGCCGCATGTCGATCTGCCCGAGGACCACGTTGGTGACGTTGCGCAGGAAGATCCCGTACAGCGGGCTGCCCGTGACGGTGAGGTGCTGCACCTCCACCTGTGTGGTCCCCCGGGAGTAGATGGGCGCCTGGTCGCCGGAGCCGGTGCCGGTCACGTTGATCGTGCCGCACACGTCGATGGTGGTGTAGCTGGGCAGCGAGATCCGGGAGCCGGCGCTCATCGAGCCGGAGCCGCGCACCACGACCCGCTGCTTGCTGGTGCGCCCGGCGGTCAGGCTGTTCACGGCGGCCTGCACGGCGGCGCGCATGTCGGTGCCGGTGTGAATCGTGCTGCCGCCGTTGCGGACCGTCCAGGTGCCGCCGCCGAGCACCGCCTCGGCCTGGAACGAGCCCGACCCGCAGTCGGCGGCGGCACCGACCCGGACGAGCTGCCACTGCGGGTTGGCCCCGCCCAGGTCCTGGTAATGCGAGATCATGCCCCCGTCGGCGGCGGCGGAGGCGGCCTGCGGGGCGACCGCCACGGCCGCGCCGACCAGGGCGAGCGCGGTGGCGACCGGCAGGCCGAACCGCCGGGCGCGGGGGCGTCGACGGGGGACGGGGAGTCTCATCGGTGCTCCTTGGGTGCGGTGGCGTCGGACCGGCCGCGCCCGGAAGTCGGTGGGCCGGCGGGACGGATCGGCAAGCGCCATCCGGGCAGCGACCATCATCGATGGTTTCGTTCGCCTTCCGCCGTGTCAAGGCGTCGCCCGTCGCGTCGCCCACCGGCTGCCCGTCGCCGTGGTCAGTCGTCCGCGACCGCCACCGGCTCGCCGCCCACGCACCGCACCTTCAGCTCGTGCTCCCCGCCCGGCCCGACGAAGGTGACCTCGACGTCGTCGTCCGGCCCCCGGTCGACGTCGGCGACCCGGTGGTCCTGCGCGGGAGCCCAGGAGACCAGGCGTACCCCGCCCGGCCCGCACTCGGCCACGGCCGTGCCGCCGGCGGTCGCGAAGGCCCGCCGGGCACCGGTGCCGGCCGGCCCCGTGGGCTCGCCGACGCCGGGGGAGGCGGCGCCGGAAGCCGTGGGCGCCGGCGTGGCCAGCGCCCGCTCGACCTCCTCCTGGCTGCGCACCCCGCCCGGGGTGCCGGTGATGCTCTCCCCGACCAGCCGGATGGCGGCCACCCCGACCAGCGTGGCGAGCACGGCGGTGGCCAGCCACCCCGCGACCGCGAGTAACGAACGACGACGCATTCTCCGACTATCCCCGATCGAGGGTTGACCGTGGCATGGGACGACGCTAAGGGAGGGTTAAGAGCCGGGCCGCCGCCGGCCGGTCCGGCTAGCCTCGTCGTGTGCCCCGCCTGCTGCTGATCGAGGACGACCTGACCATCCGCACGCCGCTGGTGCGGGCGCTGCGGGACCGGGGCCACGCCGTGGCCGCCGCGTCGACCGCGATGGACGGGCTGCGCGACGCCCTGGACAACCGGCCGGACCTGGTCGTGCTCGACCTGGGCCTGCCCGACCTGGACGGGCGGGAGCTGCTGCGGATGCTGCGGGCGGTCAGCGCGGTGCCCGTCATCGTGGCCACCGCCCGCGACGACGAAACCGAGATCGTCCGGGTCCTCGACGCGGGCGCCGACGACTACGTCGTGAAGCCGTTCACCGCCGCCCAGCTCGACGCGCGGGTCCGCGCGGTGCTGCGGCGCGGCGCGGGCGCCGGGGCGGACGATCCCACGCTCGTGGTGGGCGGCCTGCGCGTCGACCCGCGCGCCCGTCAGGTGACCCTCGACGGCGTCGCGGTCGAGCTGACCCCGCGCGAGTTCGACCTGCTGCACCACCTCGCCGCCCGCCCCGGCGAGGTGGTCACCAAGCGGGAGCTGCTCACCGAGGTCTGGCAGATCCCCTACGGCGGCGCGGACAAGACCGTCGACGTGCACCTGTCGTGGCTGCGCCGCAAGCTGGGCGAGAACGCCCAGCAGCCCCGCTACCTGCACACCGTGCGGGGCGTGGGCGTGCGGCTGGAGCCGCCGGGCGGCGCGGCGTGAGGGCCCGCCTGGCGCTGCTGGCCGCCGCCGTCAGTGTGCTCACCCTCGTGGCGTTCCTCGTGCCGCTGGCGCTGCTGGTGCGCGCCGTCGCCGAGGACCGGGCCACCGTCCGGGCCACGGCCGACGCGCAGAGCCTGGTGCCCGTGGTGGGCACCGCCGACGCCGAGACCATCCGGCTGACCGTCGAGCAGCTCGCCGCCGAGTCCGGCCGCCCGGTCAGCGTCTACCTGCCCGGCGACACCGTGCTCGGCACACCCGTCCCGCGTACCCCCGCGGTGGCCCTGGCCGAACGCGGGCAGAGCCTCACCGCGGAGTCCGACGCGGGACGCGAGGTGGTGATCGCCGTGCAGGGTCGGCCGGACGGCACCGGGGTGATCCGCACGGTCGTGCCCCGCGCCGAGCTGACGGCCGGGGTGACCCGGGCCTGGCTCGTGCTGGCCCTGCTCGGCGTGCTGCTGGTGCTGGTGGGGCTGGCCGTGGCCGACCGGCTGGCCCGCACCCTGGTCCGGCCGATCACCGAGCTGTCGGCGGTGTCGCACCGGCTCGCCAACGCCGAGCTGGACGCGCGGGTCACCCCCGCCGGACCGGCCGAGCTGCGCGAGGTGGCCGGCGCGCTCAACCACCTGGCCGGCCGCATCCAGGTGCTCCTGGCGCAGGAACGCGAGCAGGTGGCCGACCTGTCCCACCGGCTGCGCACCCCGCTCACGGCCCTGCGGTTGGAGGCCGAGTCGCTGCCCGATCCGCAGGACGCGGCCCGGATCGCCGCCGCGGCGGACGCGTTGGAGCGGGCGGTGACCGGCCTGATCCGCCAGGCCCGCCGCGACCGGTCACCGGCCGCCGCCCCGGCGGGCTGCGACGCGGCGGCCGTGGTTGCCGACCGGGTGGCGTTCTGGTCGGTGCTGGCCGAGGACACCGGACGGGAGGTCCACCGTGACCTGGCCGGCGGGCCGCTGCCGGTCGGGGTGCCCGCCGACGAGCTGGCCGCCGCGGTCGACGCGCTGCTCGGCAACGTCTTCGCGCACACCCCCGACGGCACCGCGTTCACCGTCCGGCTCGCCCGGCGGGACGGGCGGGTGCTGCTCGCGGTGGCCGACTCCGGCCCCGGCATGCCCGCCGCCACCGTGGCCCGGGGCGCGAGCCCGGCCGGGTCGACCGGTCTCGGCCTGGACATCGCCCGCCGGGCGGCGGAGGCCGCCGGGGGCCGGCTGGAGCTGCGCACCGCCCGCGGCGGCGGGGCGGAGGTGCGGCTCTGGCTCGGCCCGCCGCCGTCGGGCTCCTAGCGCCGGCACGGCCTTAACCGGGCCTTAGCGTCGGTGCAGCGCGCCGCTATCCCGCCGGGACCGATCCTTCTAGGCAGGAACACGAGGAAAGGTGCCCGAGATGAAGCGCAACTCCCTGATCATGGCGTCCCTGGGCGGCGCGGCGATGCTGGCGGCGGCCGGGGTGGCCGTCGGCGTCACCGCCGCCGACGACCGGGTGGCTCGCACCACCCTGACCGCCGCCACCGCCGCCCCGGCGGCCACCACCCCGGACGACGGCGCGAGCGGCACCCCGACCGGCGCTCCCACGGCCACCGGCGTGCCGTCGGCCACCGGTGCCCCGGCGGACACCGGCGCCCCGGCCGGCAAGGTCGACCAGCAGCGGGCCGGCGAGATCGCCCTCGCGCGGGCCGGCGGCGGGCGGATCGTCGAGATCGAGGCCGACGACGAGAACGGCCGGGCGGTGTGGAGCATCGAGATCGTCGACGGGCAGACCGAACACGAGATCGACGTCGACCGCAACGACGGCACCGTGGTCGAGGCCGAGAAGGAGCCGGTGGACGGCGACGATCACCACGACGCGGACGACCGCGACGACGATGACGACCGCGACGACGACTGAGCCGGACGGCGGGCCGAACGCCCGTACGTCACCGTGAGACACGAGCGGGCCGCCCCCGATGGGGGGCGGCCCGCTCGTCCGCGTCGGGCGGCGCCCACGCATCCCTGCCCCCAGCTCCGTGATCAAGAGGTTTGCGTCACCGTCGAGATCAACCCTGACGCTTTTCTCTTGATCACCGAGGCGGGCGGGGTGGGCGGGGAATGAATGGGTGGGAACTTTTTGGGGGTGGGGGCCGACAAACCGGGGTGCGGCGCTTCCGGGCGGCGTATCGAGATCGGCCCTTCGCCCCGGCGGAGGGTGCCAACCGCCGGAGCTGGGCCGGGAGACAGACCACGTGAACCGAGCAGCGTCGCGGACCGTACCGGTCCAGGTGAGCGCCCGACGGCACCGCCCGTCGCGGCCGACGATCGGCACCGGCGCGGACGGCCGCCGGTGAGCGGCCCCGGTGGCGGCGCGGGGTGGGCAGCCGGCGCGGGGGCCGACGACGAGCAGGTGACCCGCTGGGCCCGACTGGCCGGCGCGGGCGACCAGCCGGCGGCCGCCGCGTTCGTGCGGGCCCTGCAGGGCCCGGTGTGGCGGTTCCTGGCCCACCTCGCCGGGCCCGGGGAGGCCGACGACCTCACCCAGGAGACGTTCCTGCGCGCGCTGCGCAGCCTGCCCGGCTTCGCCGGCCGGTCCTCGGCCCGCACCTGGGTGTTCAGCATCGCCCGCCGCGTCGCCGTCGACCACGTCCGCACGGCGGTGACCCGCCCGCGCACGGCGGCGTTGCCGGACTGGCAGGCGGCGGCGGAGGGCGCGGGCATGGCCGAGCCGGGCACGGACGACGGGGTCGTCCTGCGCCAGCTGATCGCCGGTCTGGCCCCGGAGCGCCGGGAGGCGTTCGTCGCCACCCAGGTCGCCGGCCTGTCGTACGCCGAGGCGGCGCAGGTGTGCGGCTGCCCCGTCGGCACGATCCGCTCCCGGGTGGCGCGGGCGCGGGAGGACCTCGTGGCGGCCTGGCACGCCGACAGCCGGCCGACCCGGTCGAGGCGGGCCGGCTGAGCCCACCCGGCGCCCGCCCCGCGGGTCGGTGGGCTGCCCCCGCGTCCGGTCCAGACGCCCTCGGGGGTCGCGGGAACCGGTGCCCGCTCAGGCGGCCTGCCGGTCGTCCCGCCCGTCGGCCGCCGCGGCGGGGCGGGCGTGGGCCCGCGCCGAGTACGGGTGCGGGGGCAGCAGCCGCAGCGCCGGCGCCGACGGTTCGGGCGCGTCCAGCTCGACGCGCCAGCGGGATCCCGACGACCGGCCCTGTCGGGGCGCGGGCCCACCCGGCCGCAGGCCGGGGCGCGACAGCAGCGCGGTGAGCACCCAGCCGAACACCAGGATCGCGTGGCTGACCAGCCGCGACACGGCGACCTGGCCGGTCACCAGGTCGTTCACCGACAGCAGCACCAGGGTCGCCACGAAGGCGCTGAGCATCGGCAGCACGCCGGCCGGCGGGAACCGCCGTACCGCCACGAACAGGAATCCGGCGCCGACGGCGACGTTCCAGGCCGCCGACTCGTGCCACAGGTGCTGCCCGGTGGCGTGCGCGTGGGCGACGGTGGTGCCCCGGCCCACCTGCACCAGCCCCAACACCACCTGCACCGCCCCCACCAGCCCCAGCGTGGCCCGCAGCCCGGCGACCAGCCGCTCCCGCCACCGTCGCGCCGACCACCGCCGCCGCGTCGGCGGCGCGGCGGCGACGGCGGCGAGCACCGTGTCGGCCAGGTCGGGCGTCGCCGTCACCACCCGGGTACGCGCCCGGCGGGTCACCGCCGCGGCCGTCTCGAACCACGCCCGGCAGTCACCGCACGTGACCAGGTGCCCCTCGGCCGCGACCCGCTCGGTCGGGGTCTCCTCCCCGTCCAACTGGGCCGACAGCATCTCCCGCCACCGCTCGCACCGCATGTACCGATAGTCGCTCGGCGGCGCGGCGTGGTTCCCGCGCGATCCGGTGGGCGTCGGGACGAGCTCCGACGGCGAGGCGTCCCGCAGTGGATCTCGGCGACCCGGCCGAGCGCTCGGCGGCCCGGCCGGCGTCTTCGGCTACGGTGGGCGCATGGGTTGCTTCGCCGCGATGGACGTCCGCGCCGCCGCATAGCGGCGGTATCGCGGTTGCCCGTGACCGCGGCCTCGTCGCCCGCCCCGTCGGGGTCAGGGCCGGGCGTACCGCCGGATCGGTGTCCCGCCGGCAGCCCGCGCGTCTCGGCGGGCTGCCGGATCGTCCCGCGTGATCCGGGGAGCAGACCCATGTCGCAGCAGTCTCGTCCACCGCACCCGGCCACCTTCGCCGGCCCGCCCGGGGCATCCCGCACCGGAACCGACAGGCTCGCCGCAGCCGCAGCCGCAGCCGCAGCCGCAGCCGCAGCCGCAGCCGCAGCCGCAGCCGCAGCCGCACCCGCCGCGACGCCGAACCGTGACGTGCCGCCCGAAACCGCCACGATGTTCCTGATGGTCGGGCTCCCCGGGGCCGGGAAGACCACCCGGGCCGAGGAACTCGCCGCGGCGCACCGCGCGCTGCGGCTGACCCCGGACGAGTGGATGATCCCCCTGTTCGACGGGTCGCAGCCCGCCGGCAAGCGCGACCTGCTGGAGGGACGGCTCATCGCGCTGGCCCTGCAGGCGCTGGGCCTGGGCGTGGACGTCGTGCTCGACTTCGGGCTCTGGAGCCGCGACGAACGGTCGGCCCTTCGCTGGCTGGCCGCCTCGGCCGGGGTGGCCAGCCACGTCGTCTACCTGCCGGTCGACCGGGACGCCCAGCTCGCCCGGATCACCCACCGCCGGGCGACGGCGCCGCACACGACCTTCCCGATGGGCGTGGCGGACATCGACACCTGGCGGGGGCAGTTCCAGGCACCGGATGCCGCCGAACTCGGCGGCGACGTTCCCGGCCCGCCGCCGGGGTGGCGTAGCTGGTGGGAGTGGGCCGTGGACCGGTGGCCCTCGCTCGCGCACGGCCGTGCCGTCGAGGGGCGGGGGCGAGACCGGCCGGCGGGCGGGTAGCCGGACCCCCGGGGTGTCTACTGTGGATTGGCCGAGGGCTGTGATCTCATGCTTTCATGATCAATCCCTCTCCTCTCATGCGCCTCGTGGCCGGCGTCTGGGGGTTCAAGACCCTCGCCGTCGGCGTCGAGTTCGGGCTGTTCACCCGCCTCGCGGGCGGCCGGACGATCACCGTCGCCGAGGCCGCCGCCGAGTTCGGGCTCGACGAGCGCCCCGCCGACCTCCTGCTGGCCGCGAGCGCGTCCCTCGGCCTGCTGGAGCGGGCCGGCGACGGCTACCGCAACACCGAGCTCGCCGAGCAGTTCCTGGTGGAGGGGCGGCCCTACTACTTCGGCGCGCAGGTGCGCTACTCCGACCTGCGCACCTACCTGCCGTGGCACCGCATCGCCGACGCGCTGCGCACCAACCGGCCGCTGACCTGGGACCCGCAGTCCCAGCAGTCGCTGTTCGACACCGTCGACCCGGAGATGGTGGCGCAGTTCTGGGACGCCATGTTCTCCACCTCCAGCTTCACCGCCCGCGCGCTGGCCGACACGTACGACTTCGGGGCGCACACCCGGCTGCTCGACGTCGGTGGCGGGGCCGGGGCGTTCCCGATCGAGTTCTGCCGCCGGCTGCCGCAGCTGCGGGCGACGATCCTCGACCTGCCCCACGTGTGCGCGAAGGCGCAGGAGCGGATCGCGGCGGAGGGCCTGGCCGACCGGATCGGCACGGTCGCGGGCGACTTCCTCGCCGACCCGGCGCTGCCGGGCGGGCACGACGTCGTCCTGCTCAGCATGATCCTGCACGACTGGGACGAGCCGACCAACCGGGCGCTGCTGGCCAAGTGCCACGCCGCGCTGTCGCGCGGCGGTGCGGTCGTCATCTGCGAGCTGCTGCTCGACGACGACCGCACCGGCCCGCCGGAGGCGGCCCTGATGGGCATGAACATGCTGGTCGAGACCGAGGGCGGCAAGAACTACTCCGGCGCCGAGTACGCGGCGTGGCTCGCCGACGCCGGCTTCGTCGACATCGAGCGGCTGACGTTCGACGCGCCGGGCGCCAACGGCGCCGTGGTGGCCCGCCGGGCCTGACGCGCGCCCCGGGTCGGGCGGGCACCAGGCCCGCCCGACCCGGTCAGGCTGCCGGTTTGTACGCGGTGACCAGCTCCCATCCGCCGGGCAGCACCGCCACCCGCTCGAAGCCGACCTCCTTGAGCAGCCCCGTGTAGAACTCGACCTCTCGCAGCCGGCTGACGCAGGTGTCGACGCCGATCAGGAAGTAGCTCCAGAAGAACTGCATCGCCAGCCGGTCCGGGGTGCGGAACTCCTCGCCGATGAGCAGCAGCCCGCCCGGTTCGAGGGCCCGGTACGCCGCCTCGACCAGCCGGCGGGCGACGTCGTTGGGCCAGTCGTGCAGCACCCGGACGAACGCCAGCGCGTCGTAGCCGGTCGGCAGCGGCTCGGCGAAGAAGTCCCCGCCGACGAAGCCCAGCCGGTCCGGGTGGCCGTAGCGCTGCCGGGTGTCGGCCACCAGGGGCGCCACCGCCGGCAGGTTGAACACGTCGGCCCGCAGGTGCGGGGCGTCGTCGAGCACGCGGGCGGCGAGGGTGCCGTCGCCGCCGCCGACGTCGAGCAGGCGGCGCCGGTCCGCCCAGAGCCGGTCGGCGTGCCGGTGCAGCGTCTCCAGCACCGGGCCGAGCCCGACGGCCATGCTCCGCTCGAACGCGGCGGTCTGCTCGTCGGTTCGCGGCGGCCACGCGAAGTCCTCGTCGGTCATGCCGACCTCGCCGCGCAGGCTCTCGGCCAGCCGGCCGTGCAGCACCCGCCAAGGGTAGCGGTCCCGGTCGCGCTCGACGGCGTCCGGCCCGACGACCGCGGCCACGGCGTCGCGCAGCCCCGGCTCGGCCCGGTAGCGGGCGTCGGCGATGTGGTCGTCGGGTTCCTCGCGGGTGACGACGCCGAGGCTCTCCAGGCAGTCCAGGAACTTGTACAGCCGCAGCGGCCGGAAACCGAACCGTTCGGCGAGGTCGCCGAGGCGGGCGGGGCCGGGCTCCAGCGCGTCGAGCAGGCCCAGGGTGAGGGCGGTCTCCAGCACGTCCATCGCCTTCGGGCCGTTGGCGAGCAGGCTCATCAGCGCCCGCGGCGACAGGGTGACGTTCACCGGCGAACCTCCTCTTCCAGCGCGTCCATGAACACGTCGACCTCCTCCACGGTGTTGTAGACGTGCGGGCCGACCCGCAGCCAGCCGCGCCAACTGCAGATCACGTCGCGCGCGGCGAGCCGCCGCTTGACCGCCTCCCCGTCGGGCACGTCGAGGCAGACGACGCCGCCGCGGCGGTGCGGCTCGGTCGGGCTGACCACCGCGATCCCGGCGGCGGCGGCCCGCTCGATGATCCGCCCGGTGCAGGCCAGGGAGTGCCGCCGGATCGCGGGCACGCCGACGCCGGCCAGCAGGTCCAGGCCCACCTGGGAGACCAGCGAGGTGAGCGGGAACGGCGTGCCGCCGGCGAACCGTTGCGCGCCGGCCGCCCAGCCGGTCGACGGCCGGAAGGTCAGCGCGACGTCCCCGGCCTGCCAGCCGGTCGCCGCCGGCTCCAGCCGGGGCGTCAGGTCCGGCCGGACGTAGCAGAAGGCGGTGCCGACGCCGCACAGCCACTTGTGCGCGCCGCCGAGGACGACGTCCACGCCCAGCGCGGTCACGTCCAGCGGCAGCACCCCGACCGTCTGGAAGGCGTCGACGACCACCAGGGCGCCGGCGTCGTGGGCGTGGGCGACGAGCCGGGGCAGGTCGATGGTGTCGCCGGAGGCGAAGCTGGCGTGCGGCACGCACACCAGCAGCGTCCGCTCGTCGATGCGCGCCTCGAGGGCGTCCTGGTCGAACCGGACGCCGCCGGTGGCGACCACGTCGGCGTGCGCCCCGTAGCGGCCGAACGCGTTCCAGACGAACGGCACGGTCGGGAACTCCAGGTCGGTGGTGACGACCCGGTCGCGGGGCGGGCGGTAGTCGAAGCAGGAGGCGATCCGGGCCAGCAGGGTGCTCAGGTTCGCGTCGGTGACCACGCTGCCCGCCGGCGCGCCGATGAGCGCGGCCACCGAGTCGGCGTACCGGTCGAGGCCGACGTGCCAGCCCTGCCACACGTCGTCGCGCCAGCCGCGCAGGGTCTCCCAGTAGTCGGCCAGGACCCGCTGCGCGCCCTGCGGGACCGCGCCGGTGGAGTTGTTGTTCAGGTAGACGCAGGTGCCCAGCAGCGGGAACTCGGCGCGCAGGGCGGCGTGGGCGTCCGCGTCGAGGCAGCGCGCCTCGTCGGCGGCCGGGGCCGGGTCGGGTGTGCTCACTCGGGACAGCCTCCGGTGTTCGTCGGCGGGGCCGCCGGGCACGGGTCGTGGCCGACGGCGGTGAAGACGGGGGTGGAGCGGACGGCGGCCAGGTAGGGGGTGCCCTCCGTGTAGCCGGTGCCGGGGCGCGCGCCGAGCATCCGGACCGCCAGCCGGTGGTGGGTGCGCCGCCACCCGAGCACCGCGTCGGCGAAGGCGCGCATCTCCCGCTCGACCCGGTCGCGGTCGGCCCCGGCGAGCCGGCCGGCGCGCACCGCCGCCCGGTGGGCCGCGTCGACCGACGGGTGCCCGGCGAGCACCCACTCGCGCACCTCCGGCACCGAGCGGTAGGCCGCCGAGTCCAACCGCGACCCCTCGGGGGTACGGCAGAGCGACTCCACCAGCTTGTAGGAGCGCGACTGGATGGCGCTGGCCCCTTCGGTGTACTCCCGGAAGGTCCGGAAGGACTCCGGCTGCATGGTGGCCAGCAGCGAGAACAGTGGCCCGGCGGCGGCGAGCCGGTCGCGGGCGTACGCCAGCCGGTCGGCCGCCGCCGGGTCCCCGGTGGTCAGGGCGGCGACGGTGCCGCGCAGCTCGTCGGCGAGCCCGGCGAAGACGCACTCGTACGCCTGGAGCACCCGGACGAACAGGTACTCGTCGTGCGACCGGTACACCGGCAGCATGCTCAGCCGCAGCCGGCGCTCCTCGTCGTCGGTGACGTCGGCGGCGGCGAGGGCGTGCAGGGCTCTCGCCGCGGCGGCCGGCTCCCGTTCGTCGACCGTCCGCGTCGGGTCGAGCCGGGACACCGCGGGCAGCGCGGCCCGGACGCCGAGCCGCAGGCGCTTCGCGACCGTCTCCGGGCCGGGGCGCTGCTCGGGCAGCAGGGCGGTGGCCCCGGCCGCGGCGGTCAGCTCGAAGTCGAGGGCGTCGGCGACCAGCCGCAGCAGGAGCCGGTCGGAGGCGCGGCGGGCGTCCGCCGGGTCGGTCTGCGGGGTGTTCCCCGGGCCGGCGACGGGGTCGTCCGTCGTGCAGGGCAGCCGCAGCAGGGGCAGCGCCAGGTAGCTGCGGTAGTCGTAGCGGCCGTCCCACTTGTCGAGCGCGACGTCGAGGAAGTCACGCAGCAACCGGTGCGGGTCCGTGGGCCCGCCGGCGGCGCGCCCCGCCGCCGCGACGACGCGCGTCCGAATGTCGTCGAGAAGTGCGAGCAGTTCTTTTTCGACAAAGTGTTTACCGACGCGCTGGAACTCGCCGAGCACCGCAGAGTAGGGAAAGTCGCCGGGATCGGATAGGCCGGACCGCCAAGACGTCAGCTCACGCACGAACGGCACCTCAACATTACGATCGTGTTAAATACGGACGGTGAGGAACCGGCGATTTCGGCGGCGGCCGGGTCAGGCCCGCGGGGCGGCCGGCGCGGGGCCGGCGGCACCCACCCGCAGCTGCCACAGCTCGGGGAAGAACCGGTGGTCGATCAGCCGGGCGAGCATGGTCGCCGGGCTGCCCGGGGTGCCGGCCGGGCCGTGGCCGCCGATGCGCAGGGCCACCTGGTAGTGCCGCACCCGCCAGGACGCGACCCGCTCGTCCCACTCCACCATGGCCTCGGCCAGCCGGTGCAGCGGATCGGCGGTGTCGGTGCCCGGCAGCGCGGACACGTCGACGCCGAGGGCGGCGAGATGGTCGGCGAAGGCCCGCCCGAGCCGCCGGCTGGCGGCCTGCACCTGCCGCCAGCCAGGCGATTCGGCGCCGGAGCCGTTGCCGAGCGCCGGCTGCATCGCCTGGAAGTCGGCGGGGGACAGGTGGCGGAACATCTCCAGCTGGTCGGTGACCAGCCGCACGCCGAGCGTCGCCCGGGTCAGCAGCAGCTCCGCCGCGCCCGGCTCGCCGGCGTCGAGCCGGGCGGCGGCCTCGCGCAGCTCCGACGCCGCGAGCTTGAGCCACAGCTCGGTCGACTGGTGGACCACCTGGAAGAGCAGCTCGTCGCGACAGATCACCTGATCCGGGCCGCGCTGCAGGTCGAGCAGTTCGTCGACGCGCATGTAACGCGCGTAGTCGGTGTCGCCGTCGCCCGGCAGCACGGGTGAGTGGTCCCGCTTCACGGAATTGTCCCCTTCGGTTGGCGTCGGGGCACCTGGACGCGACCCGCGACGACTCATCGCGGCGGACATTATCCAACGACGTCGAGCAATATGTCACGCCCCCCGGCTGCGACCGCCCACCGGTGGGGGTAAATGCATCCTTCTCGGCCGTTTCTATCGAGAAGAATGCGACTCGTCGGCGGGCCGCCGAATGGGAGACGAGTCCCGCCGGACGAAACCGGAATGTGGGATCAGCCGGGCAGGGTCAGGTCGAGCACGGAGCCCAGCCCGTTGGGCCGGCCCGGCTCTGCCTCGGGCAGGACCAGCACCGCGCAGCCGGCCCGCACCGCACCGGCGTCCGCCGCCGTGTCGCCCACCATCAGCGCCCGCTCCGCGTCCACCCCGAGCATCCCGCAGGCCCGCCAGAAGATCGCCGGATCCGGCTTGCAGCGCCCCACCTCGTACGACAGGACGAACGCGTCCACCAGGGCGTCGAGGCCCCACGCGGCGAAGAACGGCCGGATGTCGAAGCCGATGTTGCTCACCACCGCCACCTTCACCCCCGCCGACCGCAGCGCCGCGAGGGTCGGCGCGGTGTCCGGGTAGGGCACCCAGCCCTCGGCCACCAGCACGCGCTCGTAGAGCGCGTCGGCGAGGCCGTCGATCCCGGCGTCCACGGTCTCCGCCAGCCCCGTGTACGCGCCCCGGTGGGCGTGCGGGTAGAGGTCCCGCTCGGACCACAGCTCGGCCAGCGCCGGCGGCACCCGCGCCGGCAGCGGGCCACCGGGCCGGCCCGCGGTGAGGAGCCGGTCGGCCAGCGCCGTGGCCCGCATGCGCTCCAGGCTCACCCCGCACGCCCGCGCGGCGGCGAGCACCCAGTCGTGGGGGTCCTCCACCTGGGCGAGGGTGCCGTGGAAGTCGAACAGGACCGCCTCGACGGGCCGACGGGACGCCCGGGCGCCCGCGGCGGCGTCGGCGCTGGGTGGGGTCGACTGGGTCGGTTCGGCATGATCCGGCACGCCGTGCACCCTACCGACCGCCCCCGACCCCCCTGTCGGACGGCCTTGAGGCGGTGGTCGTCGGAGGCACGCACTAATCTTGGGGACATGTCGAGCCCCGCCGAGCGGTACGCCGCGGCGCGCCGCCGGGCCGCGCAGGCCTCACAGTTCCCGGCGCTGGACGAGTTCGCCCTTGACCTGGGGTTCGATCTCGACGACTTCCAGCGGGAGGCGTGCCAGGCCCTGGAACGGGGCAGCGGCGTGCTGGTCTGCGCCCCCACCGGCGCCGGAAAGACCGTGGTCGGCGAGTTCGCCGTACACCTGGCCCTGCGCGGCGCCCCCGCGCGGCCGGCGGCGGCCGACGGCGACGGCCCCCCGCCCACCCGGCGCAAGTGCTTCTACACCACGCCGATCAAGGCGCTGTCCAACCAGAAATACCACGACCTGGTGGACCGCTACGGCGTCGAGCACGTCGGCCTGCTCACCGGCGACAACGCGATCAACGGCGACGCCCCGGTGGTCGTGATGACCACCGAGGTGCTGCGCAACATGCTCTACGCCGGCTCGGCCACCCTGGAGGGCCTGGCCTACGTGGTCATGGACGAGGTCCACTACCTCGCCGACCGGTTCCGCGGCGGGGTCTGGGAAGAGGTGATCATCCACCTGCCCGCCTCGGTGACCCTGGTCTCGCTGTCGGCGACCGTCTCCAACGCCGAGGAGTTCGCCGACTGGCTGGTCACCGTGCGCGGCGAGACCGCCGTGGTGGTCAGCGAGCACCGCCCGGTGCCGCTGTGGCAGCACATGCTCGTGGGCAAGCGGATGTTCGACCTGTTCCACGACGCCGACGCCGCCCGCAAGCACGACGTGCACCCGGAGCTGCTGCGCTACACCCGGGAGACGATGCGCCGCCTGGAGCTGGGGGAGGGGCGCAGCGCCGGGCCGGGCGGCGGCCGGCGCGGGCCGCGCTGGCGGGGCCCGCTGCGCCCGGACATCGTGGACCGGCTCGACCGGGAGGGGCTGCTGCCGGCGATCCTGTTCATCTTCAGCCGCGCCGGCTGCGCCGCCGCCGTGCAGCAGTGCCTCGCCGCCGGCCTGCGGCTGACCAACCCGGAGGAACGCGCCGAGATCCGCCGGGTCGTCGAGTCCCGGGTCACCGCCATCCCCGGCGAGGACCTGACGGTGCTCGGCTACTGGGAGTGGCTCGACGGCCTGGAGCGCGGCCTGGCCGCCCACCACGCCGGCATGCTGCCGGTGTTCAAGGAGGTCGTCGAGGAGCTGTTCGTCCGGGGCCTGGTCAAGGCGGTCTTCGCCACCGAGACCCTGGCGCTGGGCATCAACATGCCGGCCCGCTGCGTCGTCCTCGAACGTCTCGTGAAGTTCAACGGCGAGGCCCACGTCGACCTCACCCCGGGCGAATACACCCAGCTCACCGGGCGCGCCGGCCGCCGCGGCATCGACGTCGAGGGGCACGCGGTCGTGGTCTGGTCGCCCGAGACCGACCCCCGGCACGTGGCGGGCCTGGCCTCCACCCGCACCTACCCGCTGCGGTCCAGCTTCCGCCCGTCCTACAACATGGCCGTCAACCTGGTCGGCACGGTCGGCGCGGAGCCGGCCCGCGCGCTGCTGGAGAGCTCGTTCGCGCAGTTCCAGGCCGACCGGTCGGTGGTCGGCCTGGCCCGGCAGGTGCAGCGCAACACCGAGACCATCGACGCGTACGGCGCGGAGGCGGCCTGCCACCACGGCGACTTCGAGGAGTACTTCGCCCTGCGGGTGGCCATCGCCGACCGGGAGCGCGCCATCGCCCGGCAGGGCCAGCACCAGCGCAAGGCCGCCGCGGTGGCGTCGCTGGAGCGGCTGCGCGTCGGTGACGTGATCCGGGTGCCGTCCGGGCGGCGCGCCGGCCTCGCGGTGGTGCTCGACCCGGCCACCGGCGGGTTCGGCGAGCCCCGTCCGCTCGTGCTCACCCAGGACCGGTGGGCCGGGCGGGTCAGCCCCGGCGACTTCACCACCCCGGCGGAGGTGCTCGCCCGCATCCGGGTGCCCAAGCACTTCAACCACCGTTCCCCGGCGGCCCGTCGTGACCTCGCCGCCGAGGTCAGCGGCACCGGCCTGGACCGGCACGGCGGTCGGCGCGGCGGCCGGTCCCGGCAGGGCGCGGGCGAGGACCACGCGCTCAGCCAGCTCCGCACCGAGCTGCGCCGGCACCCCTGCCACGCCTGCCCCGACCGGGAGGAACACGCCCGCTGGGCCGAGCGCCGCCGCCGCCTCGAACGCGACACCGAGGAGCTGCGCCAGCGGGTCGCCGGCCGCACCGGTTCCCTGGCCCGCACGTTCGACCGGATCGTCGCGCTGCTCACCGCGCGCGGCTACCTGTCGGCCGACGGCGCCGTCACCGACGCCGGCCGGATGCTCGGCCGGATCTGGACCGAGGCCGACCTGCTGGTCGCCGAGTGCCTGCGCCGGGGCGTCTGGGACGGGCTCTCCCCGGCGGAGCTGGCCGCCGCCGTGTCGGTGGTGGTGTTCGAGGCCCGCCGGGACGCCGACGAGCGGGCGTCGCTGCCGCGCGGCCCCGTCGCGGACGCGGTGGACGAGACGCTGCACCTGTGGAGCAGCATCGAGGCCGACGAGGCCGCCCGGGGCCTCGCCGTCACCCGCGAGCCCGACCTCGGCTTCGCCTGGCCGATCTACCGTTGGGCGCGCGGCGAGGCCCTGGCCAAGGTGCTCGCCAGCGGGCACCAGCTCGACGGCGAGATGCCGGCCGGCGACTTCGTCCGCTGGGCGCGGCAGGTCGTCGACCTGCTCGGTCAGGTCGCCGACTGCGGCGGCGCCTCCACCGAGCTGCGCGCCACCGCCCGGCAGGCCATCGCCGCCGTCAACCGAGGTGTCCTCGCCTACCACGCTACCGCCTGACGGTCACCCTGCGTCATTCCGGCGCGGGTCCCATTCATCGGACTGTCACCGCAACAGCACCCCCCGAAGTGGCCGGGGGGTGCTGTTGCGGCAGTTCAACGCGTCCCCGATCATGTCTCCGGCACGTCGTTGACGCGTCGGTAACCGGGTGGGGGGACAACCGCCGTGGCGGAGATCAATCACTTTGAGTACGGCTGGATCACGCCGGCGCTCAGCTACGCGCTGTCGGTGCTGGGCTCGTTCCTCGGTCTGGTCTGCGCGGGCCGCATCCGGGTCGCCGCCACCACCGGCCAGCGCGTGTGGTGGGGCATCCTCGCCGCCTGGGCGATCGGCGGCACCGCGATCTGGAGCATGCACTTCATGGCGATGCTCGGCTTCGCCGTCGAGGGCACCCGGATCCGCTACGACGTGCCGGTCACCCTGGCCAGCGCCCTCATCGCCGTGGTCGCGGTCGGCATCGGCCTGGCCATCGTCGGCACCGGCCGGGTCTCCGCGCTGCGCATCGGCGTCGGTGGCGTGTTCACCGGGGCCGGGGTCGCCGCCATGCACTACACCGGGATGGCGGCGATGCGGCTCGGCGGCTCCCTCGGCTACGACGGCGTCCGGGTCGCCCTGTCGGTGGCGATCGCCGTGGTCGCGGCGACCGTGGCGCTGTGGCTGGCCGTCACCGTGCGCCGCGCCCTGGCCGTCGCCGCGTCCGCGCTGGTGATGGGCGTCGCCGTCAACGGCATGCACTTCACCGGCATGAGCGCCCTGTCGGTGCACCTGCACGAGCAGCAGGGCGAGATCACCGGCGCCGGTTTCAGCACCCTGCTGGTGCCCATCGTCCTCGCGGTGATCTTCGTGGTGGTGGGGCTGGTCTACGCCCTGCTCGCGGCGCCCACCGAGGAGGACCGGGCCGGCGCCGCCTACCTCGACGCGCGCCGGGTCGACCCGGCCGGGGCGAGCGTGCCGGATCCGCAGCCGGCTCCGGACCCGGTCGGGCTGCGCGCCCGCGGCACCCTGGCCCGGCCCGGCAGCACGTTCCCGACCCGCCGCGTCGACCCGCCGCGCTGACGCCGCGCCGGGCCGAGTGCCGTCCTCGCCGGACCCGGCCGGCACGTTCACCAGGCCCGGTCCGCGGGGCTGGCGGCGAGGCCGGGCGCGGCGCGATCAGTCGCGGGTGGCGAGGGCGTCGACGAGGCGGCGGCAGGAACCGGCCAGGTTCCAGCGCTCGGCCAGCTCCAGCAGCCGGTCCGGGTCGGCCGGGGCCTGCGGCAGCGCCGTGGGCAGCTCCGGCAGCGGCACGTCCAGCGCCACCCGCACCACCGTCGGCGCGACGGCCAGGTAGTCGCGCGCGGCGTCCAGCCGGGCCCGCAGGCCCGGGGCGAACCCGGAGCCCGGGGCGTCGAGCGCGGCGAGGATGCCGGCGACGCCGCCGTACCGGTCGACCAGCCGGGCCGCGGTCTTCTCGCCGACGCCCGGCACCCCGGGCAGCCCGTCGCTCGGGTCGCCGCGCAGGGCCGCGAAGTCGGCGTACCGGTCGGCGGGCACCCCGTAGCGGGCGCGCACCGCCGCGTCGTCGCAGTCCTCCAGCTTCGCCACGCCCCGCCCGACGTAGAGCAGCCGCACCCCGCGCGCGTCGTCGACGAGCTGGAACAGGTCCCGGTCGCCGGAGACCACCTCCGCCGGCGCGGGCTGGGTCACCGACAGCGTGCCCAGCACGTCGTCGGCCTCGTAACCGGTGGCGCCGACCGCCGTGATGCCGATCGCGGCCAGCACGTCCAGGATCACCGGCACCTGCGGGCCGAGGGTGTCGGGCACCTCCTCGCCCCCCTCCGCGGCCACCCGGTGCGCCTTGTACGACGGCAGGAGCGCCACCCGCCAGTCGGGACGCCAGTCGTGGTCCAGGGCGCAGACCATCCGGTCGGGGCGGCGGGTGCGCACCAGCGTGGTGAGCATGTCGAGGAAGCCGCGCACCGCGTTGACGGGGCTGCCGTCGGTGGCCCGCGCGGCGGACTCGGGGACGCCGAAGTAGGCCCGGAAGTAGAGGCTGGGAGCGTCGATCAGCAGGATCGGGGGTCGGTGTGCCACGCCGGACAGCCTGGCACAGGCGTCCGACGATCCGGGCGCGGCGCGGCGGTCAGCGCGGCCGGTCGTGCCGGTAGAGCGTCTCCCGGCGGGCGAGGCGCTGCACGGCGTAGCTCGCCACCAGCAGGACGAGGGCGACGGCCGCCTCCAGCCACGCGAGCGCCCCGTTGGCGACGGTGAGGCCCACCGCCAGCAGCACCAGCCCGGCGACGGCGAGGATGCCGGCCCACAGCAGCCCGCGCCGGCGCCGCGCCCCGCGGTCCCGCTCGCCGCCCATCGCGTCGCCTTCCCGTCCGTCGGCCGGTGTTCCGGTGCCGGCGTGGGTCCAGGCTATCGACGTCGCCGCCCGGGTCGGGCGGGTTCGACGCGACACCGCCGCGAGCGCCTCCCGCAGGCGACCAAACGACCGTTAAGCTCACAGGGTGGGAACCGACGGCAGAACCGGCCACCGGGACCCGACGCCGTCCGCACGACGGGCGGCGAGACCGGCTCAACACCACCCCCACGGAGCTCAGCGCGCTATGACCGTCGACCGGATCCTGCCCACCGACGAGGCCCACGACCTGCTCGGCCTCGCCACCGAACTCGCCGACCGGGAACTCGCCCCCCGCGCCGCCGGGTTCGAGTCCCGCGCCGAGTTCCCCCGGGAGGTGCTGCGCACCCTCGGCCGCGCCGGCCTGCTCGGCCTGCCCTACGCCGAGGAGCACGGCGGGGCCGCCCAGCCGTACGAGGTGTACCTGCAGGTGCTGGAGGTCCTCGCCAGCCGCTGGCTCGCCGTCGCCGAAGCGGTCAGCGTGCACACCCTGTCCTGCTACCCCCTGGCGCAGTTCGGCACGGACGCCCAGCGCAAGCTGCTGCCCGACATGATCGGTGGCGACCTGCTCGGCGCGTACTGCCTGTCGGAGCCGCAGGGTGGCTCGGACGCGGCGGCGCTGACCACGAGGGCCGTGCGCGACGGCGAGGCGTACGTGGTCACCGGCACCAAGGCGTGGATCACCCACGCGCAGGTGGCCGACTTCTACAACATCTTCTGCCGCACCGGCGGGCCCGGCCCGAAGGGCATCTCCTGCCTGCTCGCCGACCGCGACACCCCCGGCATCGTGCCGCAGGCCGCCGAGCGGACCATGGGCCTGCACGCCTCCCCGGTGGCGCAGGTCGCCTTCGACGACGCCCGCGTGCCCGCCGACCGCCTCATCGGCGGGGAGGGCGCCGGCTTCACCATCGCCATGTCAGCCCTGGACTCCGGCCGCCTCGGCATCGCCGCCTGCGCCGTCGGCCTGGCCCAGGCCGCCCTCGACCACGCGGTCGGCTACGCCCGTGAGCGTCGGCAGTTCGGGCGGGCGATCGTCGACTTCCAGGGCCTCGGCTTCACCCTGGCCGACCACGCCACCCGGATCTCCGCCGCCCGCGCGCTCATGCTGGCCGCCGCGCGGCTGCGCGACGCCGGCCGGCCGTACTCGATCGAGGCGGCGAAGGCGAAGCTGTTCGCCACGGACGTGGCGATGCGGGTGACCATCGACGCGGTGCAGGTGCTCGGCGGGGCCGGCTACGTCGCCGACCATCCCGTCGAGCGCTACCTGCGGGAGGCGAAGGTGCTCCAGATCGTCGAGGGCACCAACCAGATCCAGCGCCTGGTGATCTCCCGCGCCCTGGCCAGGGGCTGAGCGCGCGCCGGCGGTGCGGGCCCGGCCCCGCACCGCCGGCCCCCGGTGTTAACGATTGATGTTCGGCTATCTGATGGCTAGCCTCTGCTTGCCATGGTCCGTCGACGACCGCACGGAGGCCCGCGCATGGATCACGAGAACCCGCCCGGCTGCTGCGGCGGCCCGTCCGCGCCGCCGCAGGTCGGGCTCAGCCGCCGTACGCTGCTGCGGGGTGCGGCGCTGACCACCGGCGCCCTCACCGTCGGCGGCGTCGTCGGCCTGCCGGGGATGGCCCACGCGGCGCCCGCCATCTACAACCCGTTCGCCGGCTACCCGATCACCGGCACCTGGGAGGAGCACCTCAGCAGCGGCTCGCTGGGCGGCATCGACTTCGGGATGGGCGTCGGCACGAACCTGCCGGCCTGCGGCGCCGGGACGATCCAGAACATCCCGAACAACGGCACGGGCGGGCACACCGTGACCATCCACCACGCCGACGGCTACCGCAGCCAGTACATGCACCTGTCGCAGTTCCTGCTGTCCGACGGCACCGCCGTCGCCGCCGGGACGGTGGTGGGGCGCTCCGGGGGTGCAGTCGGCGCCCCCCGGTTCCGGCAACTCCACCGGCCCGCACCTGCACTGGCACATGATCAACCCGAGCGGGGTGCGGATCAATCCGCTGACCTACGTCGGCCAGAACCCGGGCGGCGGCCTGCCCAAGACGACCACCGAGCAGGACGGCATCCCGGGCCCCATCTGCTACAAGCGGATGCAGAACTGGCTGCGGATCACGTCGGGCTACACGGGCCCGATCGACGGCGTGCCCGGGGTGAACACCTACGCCGCCCTGCAGCGGGCCATGCGCGGCTACGGCTACACCGGCCCGATCGACGGCGTGCCCGGGGTCAATACCTGGAGGGCCGTCCAGCGGCTCGCCTCCGGCTGGGGCTACACCGGCCCGGTCGACGGGGTGATGGGCCCGAACTCCTGGCGCGGCTTCGCCCGCTTCCTCAACCAGGACCAGTGGGACTGAGGCCCACTGCGGAAGGTCGCCTGAGGTGCACCGGGCGTCACGCGAGGCGGGGGCGTCGTCGCGTGGGAGCGCTTTTACCGGTAGGTTGCACGCCGTGGAGGAGATCGACCGGGCCATCGTCGCGGCGCTGACCGCTGACGGGCGGCTGTCGTACACGGATCTGGCGGAGAAGGTGGGCCTGTCGGTGTCCGCCGTGCACCAGCGGGTCCGCCGGCTGGAGCAGCGCGGGGTGATCCGGGGGTACGCCGCCCGGGTCTCCTTCGAGGCGGTGGACCTGCCGCTGAGCGCGTTCGTGGCGATCCGGCCGTTCGACCCGTCGCAGCCCGACGACGCCCCGGAGCGGCTGGCCCACCTGCCCGAGATCGACTCCTGCTACTCGGTGGCGGGGGAGGACTTCTACCTGCTGCTGGTGCGGGTGGCCTCCCCGGCCGACCTGGAGCGGCTGCTCCAGGAGATCCGCACGGCCGCGAACGTCACCACCCGCACCACCGTGGTCCTGTCCACCCCGTACGAGAACCGGCCGCCGAAGATCAACGGCGAGTTGTCGGCGCGGGCGCGGTCCCGGGCGGCGGGGGAGGCGGCTGGTTCCACCGCAGGATGACCGGCCGGCCGTGCTCGTGGCCGAGGGCGCTGACCGTGGCGGTGTCCAGCCGCAGCAGCCCGCCGCCCGACGGCGGCAGGCCGATCCACCGGGCGCCCAGCACCCGCAGGCTGTGCGCGTGGCCGACCAGGGCGACGTCGCCGTCGGCGAGCGCGGCGGCGGCGCGGGCCAGGACCCGGTCGAGCCGCGCGCCCACCTCGGCGGGTGACTCCCCGGCGGGGCAGCCGTCGGTCCAGATGTTCCACCCCGGGCGAGTGGTGTGGATGTCGGCGGTGGTGACGCCCTCGTACCGGCCGTAGTTCCACTCGGCCAGGTCCTCGTCGACCGCCGTGCCGGCCAGCCCGGCCAGTTCGGCGGTGTGCAGCGCGCGGCGGCGCGGGCTGGCCAGCACCAGGGCGAAGCGCCGGCCGGCCAGGAGTGCGGCGAGGCCGCGGGCCTCCCGCTCGCCGTCGTCGGTGAGCTCCAGGTCGGTGTACGAGGTGTGCCGGCGGCTGGCGCTCCACTCGGTCTCGCCGTGGCGGACGAGGACGATCTCTCCCATCCGCCCAGTCAACCAGCCCCGCCCGTCGGCCGGTGCGGGAGACCAGCCGGCCGTCCATCAACAAGCAAGTATTTGTGAAAGCGTTCGTTGGCGTTACCGTGGGGCATGTCCTCTTCGCTCCAGGTGCCGGCCCCGGGCCTCGACGCCGCCTTCGCCGCTCTCGGCGATCCGGTGCGTCGTGCCCTGGTGGCCCGTCTCGCCCGCGGTGACGCCACCGTCGGGGAGCTCGCCGCGCCGTTCGACCTCACCCCACAGGCGATCTCCCACCACGTCGGTGTGCTGCGGCGGTGCGGCCTGGTCGACCAGCGCCGCGAGGGGACCAGGCGGCCGTGCCGGCTGCGGGTCGACCGGCTTTCCCAGCTCGGCACGTGGATCGACGACCAGCGCCGGGCCTGGCACGACCGGCTCGACGCCCTCGAACAGCACCTCGCCGACGGGGAGGCGTCGTGACCCGCGCGGAGCTCAACGGCGACGAACTGATCGCCCGCCGGCACCTTCCGGCGGCACCCTCCCGGGTCTGGGCGGCGTTCACGTCGCCGACGAGCATCGCGGCCTTCTGGGGTGGTTCGCACGCCGTCGTCCCGCCGGAATCCGTGACCGTCGACCTGAGACCGGGCGGTGAGTTCGCGCTCGACACCCAGGCGCCCGGCGGCGCCGTCCGCCGGCTCCGGTTCGTGTACGTGAGCGTCGTCGCCCCGCGCGAGCTCGTGTTCGACGAGCCCGTGACCGGGCTCCGCACGACCGTGACCATGCGCGCCGCGGGCGACGGCACCGATCTCACGGTCCACCAGCGTCGGCTTCCCGCGGAGCTGCGGACCACCCAGGCGGCGGACGGGCTCGCGTCGATCCTCGCCGCGCTCGCCGCGCACCTGCGGCACTGACGACCACAGAAGTGGAGAGATGCCATGGAACAGGCCACGCAGCGCCAGCTCGTCGAGGAGTACTTCGCCGGGTTCCGCACGGGTGACCACCCCCGGATCCTCGCCACCCTGACCGAGGACGTCGAATGGGTCATCCACGGTCACCGCACCACCCGGGGCAAGGCCGAGTTCGACGGGGAGATCGAGAACCCGGCCTTCACCGGCAGCCCGGACCTCGACGTCCAGCGGGTCCACGAGGACGGCCCGGTCGTCGTCGCCGCAGGCGAGGGCCGGGGTGTCATGGTCGACCACGGGCCGTTCCGGTTCGCCTTCAACGACCTGTTCACGTTCCGCGCCGGGCTGATCGCCCGGGTCGATTCCTACGTCGTCCCGCTGCCGTGAGCCGGCGAGGGCGACCCACCCGACTACCCTAGCAGCCTAGGATGCCACAGCGGGTGTGTGTGCCGCCCCGCTGTCAAGAGGTTTCCGCTGCCCGCGCCCCGGGCATGCCTATGGTCAGGGGCAGTGAGGCCCCGGAACGCCGGAGCAGAGGGAGTCGACATGAGCTTCACCGACAAGGCGAAGAACAAGGCCCAGGAGCTGGCCGGCGCTGCCAAGGAGCGCGTCGGCGACATGACCGACAACGAGCGTCTGCGGGCCGAGGGCGCCACCGAGCAGAGCGACGCGCGGGCCCGGCAGGCGGGCGAGCACGTCAAGGACGCCGGACGGGACGTGCGCGACGCGTTCACCAAGTGACCCGACCGCGCGGCGGCCCCGGAGGATTCTTCTCCGGGGCGGCCGTCGTCGGTGCCGTCCCCGCCGCCGGGGGAGGAGCGTGGGCTAGGAAACCCGGGTGAGGCGGATCGCGTCGGCGATGACGAGGCCGGTGCCGGTGGTCCACCGGCTCACGCCGACCCGGTTGGCGTCGCCGGCGGGGAGGGTGAAGGTGCCGAGGGCGCGCCACTGCCCGCCGGTGGCACGCTGGTCGGCGTACACGGTCTTGTTGCCGGTGGTGGTGGCGACGAGGTACGGGGTGGCGTTGTTGTATCCGGCGTTGGCCGGCCACCAGGCGTCGACGCGGTAGGTGCCGGTGGCGGGGACGTTGACCCGGTACCAGGCGACGTCGCTGGAGGCGACGGGGTCGGCGTAGCGGTAGTCGGCGCCGTAGCGCTGGCCTGAGTAGGTGGAGACGCGCCAGTTGGCGCTGGCGGTGAAGCGGCCCGAGGTGGCGTTGTCGACGACCGTGCTCCAGGCGGTGCCGCCGCTCATCCGGGCGGCGACGTCGGCGCGCATGACGTCCAGGTCGATGAAGGACGGGTCGATCTTGCCGGTGGTGCTGGTCTCGCGGTGGCCGCGGGCATAGCTCGCGTCGCGGCCGAGGCGGGTGAGCACGGCGGCGGTGGCGCGCAGCGACGCCTCGTACTGGGCGGGGGTCATCTCCTGGCTGACGCCGTTGTAGTCGATCTCCCAGCCGATCATGAGGGTGTTGCCGTCGCCGGCGGGGATGGGTCCGCTGCCGCCGCTGGTGCCGGCGTGGTTGGCGCGGCCGGCGGAGATGAGGTGGAACACGCCGTGGTAGTCGACGAGGGCCTGGCAGAGGGGCCCGGGCAGGTCGGAGCGGCCGTTGATGCAGATGCCCAGGGCGGGGTGGGGGTTGGTGGCGCTGGAGGTGGAGGCGGTGTGGTGCCACAGCACGCCGATGGGGTCGAAGTCGCCGGGGCGCATCCGGTTGCGCCAGTCACCCTCCTCGACGACCTGTACGCCGGCGGCGCGCAGGACGTCGGCGAGCCAGCCGACGGTGGCCATCAGGACTGCTCGGTCAGGTCGGCGAGGCACTCGACGCGTGCCTCGGCCCGGGCGGGCGCGGGGCGCAGGGCGACGGTGAGCGCGGCGGCGACGAGGGCGGGGAAACCGAGGAGCCCTCGGCGGCGCAGGCGGGCGACGGGTGACGTGGCCACGGCACTCCTCACGGCGGCGGACGGTGGTCCGCCCGGTCGGTGGGCAGGGATGACGGCACGCTATCCGGTTGCACCCGTCGATGTCGATACCCTTCAATCGAACTGTCGGGGTTGAAGGTTTCCCGCAACCCGGGCCCGGCCGGAGGCGTTCGTGTCCAGGTTGGACACGGGCTGTCGGCCGGTCTGTCGCGGTCTTCCGGCCCTGTCCGGGGGGCGGCCGGCCGCTGCTGTACTCGGGGCATGGTCGTCAAGCTGCGTGGGTTGGTGCGGCGGTGGCCGGTGGCGTCGTTCTTCGCCCTGGCGTACCTGCTGTCGTGGGGTTGGTGGGTGCCGATCGCGGTCGCCGGGGGCGTGGTGCGGGGCGGCGATCCGTGGCCCACGCACATGCCCGGCCTGCTCGGGCCGCTGCTGGCGGCGGTGACCGTCACCGCGCTGACCGGTGGTCGCGCGGCGGTGGCCGGGTACGTCGGCCGGCTGTGGCGCTGGCGCGGCGGCTGGCGCACGGCGGCGCTGGCGGCCAGCCCGCTGGCGATGCTGGCCGCCGGGCTGATCGTCGCCGCCCTGGCCGGTCAGCCGGTCCCACCCTGGCGGGACCTGTTCGTGGTCAGCGGGTTGCCGTCGGCGGCGCTGCCGATGCTCCTGGGCCTGGTCGTGCTCAACGGCCTGGGGGAGGAGGGCGGGTGGCGTGGCTTCGCCCAGGAGCGGCTCCAGGCCCGCCACGGGCCGGTCCGGGCGGCGCTGCTCACCGCCGTCGGGTGGGCGGTCTGGCACGCGCCGCTGTTCGTCATCCTGGCCACCTTCCGCGGCTTCCGCCCCGCCGTGCTGCCCGGCTTCTTCCTCGGAATGCTCGCCGGCGCGGTGGTGCTGGCGTACGTGTACAACGCCGCGGGCGGCGGCATCGCCGCCGCTGCCTGCTGGCACGTGGCCTACAACCTGTCCTCGGCGTCGGCCGCCGCGTCGGGAACCGTCGCCGCCGTCTCCACCACCGTCGTCATGCTCTGGGCGGTGCTGCTGCTGATCGCGGCCTGGCGCGCCGCCCACCGTGGCGCACCCTCGCCGCTGCTCGCCGGCCGGCGCCACGTCGAAGCCGAAGCACCAACCCTAGCATCCTAGGACGCGCTAGGGGGCGTGGCGTGCCACGCCGAACCCGAAAACCCATGGGCCCCGGCATATGCCGGGGCCCATGGGTCGAGCGGGTGTCGATCAGTCGTCGCGGTGCTCGTGCCACCACTGCTGGCCGGCGGCGGGCAGGGTGTCGATCGGGTCGTAGTAGGCGTAGCGCTTGTTGAGCGCCTCCAGGTCGGCCGACTCGATCGAGGTGCGGTAGTTCTTCGTCCAGTAGGAGATGCCGCGCTCGCGGTCGTAGTCGGTGAGCATGTGCACCCACCGCTTGCCGACGAACGGCACGTCGCAGACGATCCGCGGGGTGGCGTAGCCGGGCAGGTAGCCCATGATGTCGTGCTGGAGCTGCTGGGCGTGCCACACGGGGACCCGCCAGTGCTCGGCGTTGGGGATCATGTCGCACATGTAGAAGTAGTAGGGCAGGATGCCCGCTTCGCCCTGGAGTGCGAAACAGAGGTCGAGCAGGTCGGGGGCGGTGGCGTTGACGCCGCGCATGAGCACGCCCTGGTTGCGCACGTCGCGTACGCCGACGTCGAGGGCGGTCTGGGCGGCCTTCGCGACCAGCGGGGTGATCGACTGGGCGTGGTTGACGTGGGTGTGGATGGCCAGGTTGACGCCGCGGCGGGCGGCGGTGCGGGCGACCCGCTCCAGGCCCTCGACGACGTCGGGCTGCAGCCAGTGCTGGGGCAGGCCCATGAGGGCCTTGGTGGCGAGCCGGACGTCGCGGATGGTTTCGATCTCCAGCAGCCGCATCAGGTACGACTCGAGGTTGCGCCACGGCACGTTGGCCACGTCACCGCCGGAGACGACGACGTCGCGTACGCCGGGGTGGGCCTTGAGGTAGGTGATGTGGGCGTCGTACCGGTCGACGGGCTTGAGGGTGAGCTTGAGCTTGTCGACGGCGGGGGTGGAGTTGCCGACGAGGTCCATCCGGGTGCAGTGCCCGCAGTACTGGGGGCAGGTGGAGAGCAGTTCGGCGAGGACCTTCGTCGGGTAGCGGTGGGTGAGGCCCTCGGCGACCCACATGTCGTGCTCGTGGAGGGAGTCGCGGCTGGCGTACGGGTGGGAGGGCCAGTCGGTGCGCCGGTCGGAGGCGACGGGGATCATGTAGCGCCGGATGGGGTCGGCGAGGAGCGCGGCGGTGGTCAGGGGCGCGTGCGGCACCATGGTGTTGATCATTTGGGGTGGCACGAGCATGGACATGGTGGCCAGGGCCTGCTGGTCGGCCTCCAGGTCGGCGTAGAAGGACTCGTCGACGGTGTCGCCGAGGACGGCGTGCAGCTGCTTGATGTTCTTGACGCAGTTGACGCGCTGCCACTGGGCGCTTTCCCACTGGTCTCGGGTGACGTGGCGCCAGCCGGGGAAGCGGGTCCAGTCGGGTTCGACCAGGGGGCTGCGGCGGTATTCGTAGGGCTGTCCGGCGGTCGGTGCGGCGACCGGGGCGTGACGGGGCGCAGGGATGGTCTCAGCCGGTTGGGTCTGGGTCACGGCCCCTCCTCGGTGCGTGGTGCGGATGATCGGCGGCCCGTAGGCTACTGGAAAATATCCGGCGAAGAAATTAGTCTGCCGTAAGTTTTCCCGCGATGCGAGTCCCGGGCGGGGCTTCGGGCGGTTGGACAGGGGGAGGTCGGCGTGACGTCACCGGTGGGTCTGCACCGCGTTGTCGAACCGGCGGGGGTGCTGCCGCAGGCGGCGTGGCGGTTGGACGCCAGCGCGCGGATCGCGCCGAACGAGGTGCGGATCCGGGTGGAGCGGTTGAACCTGGACGCGGCGAGTTTCCGGCAGTTGTGGCAGAAGCACGGCGGGGACGGGGAGAAGGTCCGCGCCGAGGTGCTGGAGATCGTCGCGACGCGGGGGAAGATGCAGAACCCGGTGACGGGGTCGGGCGGGATGCTGATCGGCACCGTGGAGGAGGCGGGTCGGCGGTCGCCGCTGGGGTTGCGGGTGGGTGATCGGGTGGCGACGTTGGTGTCGCTGACGCTGACCCCGTTGGCGATCACCGACGGGTTGGCGCGCTGGGACGGGCGCAGCGAGCAGGTGCCCTGTGACGGGTACGCGATCCTGTTCGCGCGGTCGATCGCGGCGGTGTTGCCGGCGGATCTGCATCCGGAGTTGTCGCTCGCGGTGTTGGACGTGTGTGGGGCGCCGGCGTTGACGGCGCGGGTGGTGGCCGATCAGGTGGCGCGGCGGGAGCGGGCGGGTGATGCCCGGCCGGTGTCTGTGGCGGTGATCGGTGGGGCGGGCAAGAGCGGGTCGTTGTCGTTGGCTGCGGCGCGGCGGGCGGGTGCGGCTCGTACGGTCGGGGTGGTGCCGGTGGTGGCGGAGCGTGACGCGTTGGTGGCGGCGGGTCTGGCGTCGGAGGTGGTGTTGGCCGATGCGCGGGATCCGGTGGGGTTGTCGACGGCGGTGACGTCGGCGTTGGGGGTGCCGGCGGACGTGACGGTGGTGTGTGTGGATGTGCCGGGTTGTGAGCACGGGGCGGTGTTGGCCACGGCGGACGGCGGGACGGTGATCTTTTTCTCGATGGCGACGAGTTTCGCGGCGGCGGCGTTGGGGGCGGAGGGGTTGGCGGCGGACGTGACGATGCTGGTGGGCAACGGGTACGTGCCGGGGCACGCGGAGTTGGCGTTGGGGTTGTTGCGGTCGGAGCCTGGGGTGCGTGGCCTGTTCGAGGCCCGGTTGGCGGCAGACTGACGTCATGACTAGTCCCTCGATCTTGTACCGCGGTGGAGTGCTGCATTGTCCGGCGGATCCGCGTGCGACGGCGTTGTTGGTGCGTGACGGGCGGATCGTCTGGTTGGGGGTGGACGCGGAGGCGCCGTCGGCGGACCGGGTGGTGGATCTGGCGGGGGCGTTGGTGACGCCGGCGTTCGTGGATGCGCATGTGCATGCGACGGACACGGGGTTGGCGTTGTCGGGGCTGGACCTGTCGGGGGTGCGGTCGGCGGGGCAGTTGTTGGACGCGGTGTCGGTGTTCGCGGCGGGGTTGCCGGGTGACGCGGTGGTGTTGGGGCACGGGTGGGACGAGTCGGGTTGGGATGACGTGGCGTTGCCGGATGCGGCGGCGGTGGGTCGGGCGGCGGGTGGGCGGCGGGTGTATCTGTCGCAGGCGTCGATTCATTCGGCGTTGGTGTCGGAGGCGCTGCTGGCGGCGTGCCCCGAAGTGGTGTCGGCGGCCGGGTTCGACGCGTCGGGGTGGTTGCGGCGGGACGCGCACCATGTGGTGCGGGCGGCGGCGTTCGGGTCGGTGACGCGGGCGCAGCGGGTAGCGGCGCAGCGGCGGGCGTTGGCGCATGCGGCGTCGTTGGGTGTCGCCGCGGTGCACGAGTGCGGTGGTCCGGAGATCTCCGACGAGGAGGACTTCACGGGGTTGCTGGGGATGTCCGGGCGGGGTGTGCCGGAGGTGTACGGGTACTGGGGTGAGCTGTTGGGTGCGGCGCGGGCGCGGGAGTTGGGTGCGGTGGGGGCGGGTGGGGATCTGTTCGCCGATGGTGCGTTGGGGTCGCGGACGGCGCACGTGTCGGCGGCGTACCTGGATGGGGAGCCGGGGGCGTGTGGGCACGGGTACGTGTCGGCGGAGCAGGTGCGTGATCACGTGTTGGATTGTGTGGCGCACGGGGTGCAGGGCGGGTTTCACGCGATCGGTGATGCGGCGATCGGGACGGTGTTGGCGGGGTTCGCGGGGGCGGCGGAGCGGGTGGGGGTGGAGCGGTTGCGGGCGGGGCGGCATCGGGTGGAGCACGCGGAGTTGATGAGCCGGCGGTTGATCGCGGGTTTTGTGGAGTTCGGGATCGTGGCGTCGATGCAGCCGGCGTTCGACCGGTTGTGGGGTGGTGCGGGTCGGATGTATGAGGCGCGGTTGGGGTTGTCGCGGTCGTTGGAGTCGAATCCGATGGGTGCGATGCATTCGGTGGGGGTGGCGTTGGCTTTCGGGTCTGATTCGCCGGTGACGCCGTTGGATCCGTGGGGTTCGGTGCGGGCGGCGGCGGCGCATCACAATCCGGTGCAGCGGATGAGTGTGCGGGCGGCGTTCGCGGCGCATACGCGGGGTGGGTGGCGGGCGGTGCATCTGGACAACGAGGGTGTGTTGGCGTTGGGGGCGCCGGCGACGTTCGCGGTGTGGGACTCCCCGGCGGGGGTGGATCGGGGGTTGCCGGTGTTGCAGGCCGAGGATCCGGAGTTGCGGGGTGCGGGTGATCCGACGCCGTTGCCGGTGTGTCGGGCGACGGTGTTGCGGGGTGACGTGATCTACGAGGAAGGCGTGTCGTGACGGGCAAGCTTGGGTTGGATCCGGCGCTGGTGGGGCGGGCGCGGGAGTTGGCGCGTCGGGCCGGGCAGCCGGTGGTGGATTTGGCGCGTAGCCACACGACGGTGTCGGTGGAGCGGGCGGTGTTGCGGCTTGCGGGGGTGTCCGGTGCTGATCCGGACGGGATTCCGTGGGTGAACCGGCTGGTCGACGCGGTGGTCGCCGATGTGGGGTTGGGGCATGGGGTGGCGGTGCCGGTGTTCGACGCGCTGGCGCGGGAGGGCGTGTCGGATGTGACGTTGTTGGCGCAGAAGGCGGCGGCCGGGTCGGTGCGGTTCGCTGTGCCGTCGGGGCGGGCGGCGACGGCGGCGCGTCGGGCGGCGCGTCGGGCGGTGGCGGCGGGGGTCCGGCGGATCGATCGGCGGCGGGCGGAGCGGGATCGTCTGGTGAGGCGGTTCGGGGATCCGGCGCAGCGGCCGTGGATCTATCTGATCGTGGCGACGGGTGACATCTACGAGGACATTCCGCAGGCGCAGGCGGCGGCGCGGGCGGGTGCGGACGTGATCGCGGTGATCCGGTCGACGGGGCAGTCGCTGTTGGACTATGTGCCGGAGGGGGCGACGCGGGAGGGGTTCGCGGGGACGTACGCGACGCAGGAGAACTTCCGGTTGATGCGGGCGGCGTTGGATTCTTCGTCGCGGGAGTTGGGTCGGTATGTGCGGTTGACGAACTACGCGTCGGGTCTGTGCATGCCGGAGATGGCGACGCTCGCGGGCCTGGAGCGGCTGGACATGATGCTCAACGATTCGATGTACGGGATTCTGTTCCGGGACATCAATCCGATCCGGACGTTCGTGGATCAGCGGTTCTCGCGGCAGGTGCACGCGCGGGCGGGGATCGTCATCAACACGGGTGAGGACAACTACCTGACCACTGCGGATGCGGTGGACGAGGCGCACACGGTGACGGTGTCGCAGTTGTTGAACGAGTTCTTCGCGCACGAGGCGGGGCTGGCGGACTGGCAGTTGGGGTTGGGGCACGCGTTCGAGATCAACCCGGATGTGCCGGAGTCGTTGCGTCTGGAGTTGGCGCACGCGTTGTTGGCGCGGGAGTTGTTTCCGGATGCGCCGTTGAAGTGGATGCCGCCGACGAAGCACATGACGGGGGACGTGTTCCGGGGGAATCTGCTCGACGGGTTCTTCAACCTGGTGGGTGCGATGACGGGGCAGGGGATTCTGCTGGTCGGGATGATGACGGAGGCGGTGGTGACGCCGTGGTTGTCGGATCGGGACATCGCGTTGCAGAACGTGCGGTACGTGCTGGGTGCGGCGGGCGGGTTGCACGAGGATTTCGTGCCGGCGTCGGGTGGGTTCATCCAGCAGCGTGCGCGCCGGGTGTTGGGTGAGGCGGTGGATCTGTTGGAGCGGATCGGGGACCAGTCGTTGTTGACGGCGATCGCGGAGGGCACGTTCGGGATCATGAAGCGGCCGGCGGATCGGGGGAAGGGTCTCGACGGGGTGGCGCGGCACGAGGGCGACTACTACAACCCGGCCACGGAGATCCTGGAGCAGCCGGCATGAATGAGCGCACCGAGCGGAGCGAGGGCATGCCGGGCCAGCGCGGCGTGAGCGGGAAGACGGTGGTGCGGCCGTACGGGGACACGACGGGTGACGGCATGGTGCAGGTGTCGTTCACGTTGCCGGTGCCGCACGACAAGCGGGCCGAGGGCGCGGCGGTGCAGTTGGCGAACAAGATGGGCCTGGATCCGGCGATGCTGGTGCATGCCCGGCAGATGGGTGACGGGTTCACGTTCTTCGTGGTGTATGGGCGGGTGAACCATCTGGTGGACTTGGCGAAGGTGCAGGTGGTGGAGCGTGACTATCCGCTGTTGTCGGCCAAGGAGGTCAACGCGGTGGTGAAGCGGCGGCTGCGGCGGAAGCTGTCGGTGGTGGGGG
The DNA here is from genome assembly GCF_900091595.1 of Micromonospora haikouensis. Classification (GTDB taxonomy): domain Bacteria; phylum Actinomycetota; class Actinomycetes; order Mycobacteriales; family Micromonosporaceae; genus Micromonospora; species Micromonospora haikouensis. The sequence continues at coordinate 28,398 of NZ_FMCW01000030.1, read as the reverse complement.
CGTGCATCGGCACGGACGCGCACACGGTGGGCATCGACGCGATCCTCAACGTGAAGGGAATCGCCGGGGAGAAGGGTCTGGAGTACTACCGGGAGTTGAAGGTGACGAACCTGGGTGCGCAGGTGAGTGTGCCGGAGCTGGTGGAGGCGGCGCGGCGGGAACGCGCTGACGCGGTGCTGGTGTCGCAGGTGGTGACGCAGCGGGATGCGCACCTGCACAACACGAGGGAGATGTCGGCGGCGTTCCGGGAGGCGATGCCGGCCGGGAGGCGGCCGTTGTTGATCGTCGGTGGGCCGCGGTTCGACGAGTCGATGACCGGCGAGTTGGGCGTGGATCGGATCTTCGGCCGGGGCACGACTCCGGGTGAGGTGGCCAGTTATCTCGTTCATGCTCTGATCACGTCGAGGAAGGCGAGTGTCGCATGAGTGATCCCCGGGTTGGTCTGACCGTCGTGCACCGCCGGTATGTGCCGTATTCGCATGCGCATTATGCGGGGAACCTGGTCGACGGGGCGTACGCGTTGGGGTTGTTCGGTGATGTGGCGACGGAGGTGTGTATCCGTACGGACGGGGACGAGGGGTTGTTCGCGTCGTATGCGGAGGTGCAGTTCCGGGCGCCGTTGCGGGCGGGTGACGTGGTGGAGGCGGTGGCGACGGTGACGCGGGTGGGCACGCGGAGCCGCACGATCGACTTCGAGGCGCGGGTGGTGTGTCGGGGCCGCCCGGATCGGGGTGAGTCGGCGGCGGAGGTGTTGGCGGAGCCGATCGTGGCGGTGACGGCGACGGGCACGGTGGTCGTGCCGCCGGTGGCGTGAGCACTGCGGTCTGCGTCGACGTCGGTTCGACGTACACGAAGGCGGTGGTGGTCGACCTGGATGTTGGTCGGCTGGTGGGTGCGGGGGCGTCGCCGACGACGGTGGGTTCGGACGTGGTGCGGGGGTTGGACGCGGCGGTGGGTGCGGCGACGGCGGCGGCCGGTGTGGGTGACGTGCCGTGGTACGTGTGTTCGTCGGCCGGTGGCGGGTTGCGCCTGGCGGTGGTGGGCTACGAGGCGTTGGTGACGGCGCAGGCGGGTCGGCGGGTGGGCCTGTCGGCGGGGGCTGACGTGGTGCATGTGGCCGCGGGCCGGTTGGGGGCGGCGCAGGTGTCGGCGTTGCGGGCGGCGCGTCCGGACGTGGTGTTGCTGGTGGGTGGCACCGACGGTGGTGACGCGGCGGTGTTGACGCACAACGCGACGCGGTTGGCGCGGGCGCGGTGGCGGGTGCCGGTGGTGTTGGCGGGCAACGTCGACGTGCGCGAGGAGTTGCGGGCGGTGTTGGCGGGGGCGGGGGTGCCGGTGACGGTGGCCGGCAATGTGCTGCCGCGTATCGGGGTGTTGGAGCCGGGGTCGGCGCGGGCGGCGATCCGGGAGGTGTTCCTGCGGCATGTGATCGGTGGGAAGCGCTTGTCGCGGGGGCCCCGGTTCGGGCGGTTGGTGCGGGCGGCGACGCCGGATGCGGTGTTGACGGGGGTGGAGGTCCTCGCGGACGCCGTGGGTGGTGATCTGGTGGTGGTGGACGTGGGTGGTGCGACGACGGATGTGTATTCGGTGTTGACGCCGGACGAGCGGGCGGCGGGGCCGGGGCGGGAGGTCGCCGGGTCGTTGTGGCGGGCCCGCACGGTGGAGGGGGATCTGGGGGTGCGGTGGAGCGCGCCGGGGGTGGTGCGGGCGGCGGTGCAGGAGCGGCTGGTCGACGCGGTGGAGGAGGGGGCGTTGGCGGTGGCGGCGGGGGTGCGGGCGGCGGATCCGGGGTTCGTGGCGGCGGATGAGGCGGGGTGGGTGGTGGATGCGCGGATCGCGGCGTTGGCGGCGACGGTGGCGGTGCGTCGGCATGCGCGGGGCGGGGCGACGGGGGAGCGTGGGGGGCGGGATCTGCGGGACGTGCGGTTGCTGGTCGGGTCGGGGGGTGTGTTGCGTCACGTGCCGGCGGGGGCGGGTGCGGGGGTGTTGGGGGCGGTGTTGTCGGATCACGCGGGTGGGTGGGCGGTGCCGCGGGCGGCGCGGGCGGTGGTGGACGTCGAGTACGTGCTGGCGGCGGCGGGGTTGTTGGCGGCGGATCATCCGGTGGCGGCGGGGGCGTTGGTGCGTCGGTATCTCGCCGTGGATTGAGACTCGCCGACGCGACACGCCGTGGCGGGTGGGGCGACTGGCCGGGGCGGGTTGACAGGGGCCGGGGGGTGGCACGTACCGTCTTTGAGTCCTACTACGGGAAGCGGCTGTTGTTCGCTTCGTCCCTTCGTCCGCTGGCCGAGTGACCTTCGGGTTACGGCGGCCAGGTCCAGCGGGCGGGGGTCGGCGGGGCGGCGCGAACCGGCCGCGGTTACCGGTGTACGGGCAGGGTGAGGTGCGCGGCCAGTAGACAACGGCCAGGCGGGGGCAGCCAGTTTCCCGTCGGGTCGGTCCGAAGGTCGTGGTGCCTGATCCTCGCCCCACCGGCCGGGAAGGGCCTGGGAGCATCGGGGTGCGGCGTATGCCGCGCCCCGATTTCCGTTTCGCAGGTGGCGTCTGTCGCCGGCTTGTCGGGGTGGGGCGGGTAGCCTTCGGCGGTGTGATCGCAGGTGAGATGCCGGTGACGGCTGTCGCGCAGGACCCGTCGTATGCGCCCGTGGTGCGCCCGGGGGCGGGGCCGCTGCCGTTGCGGGTGGCCGTGCCGGTGGCGGTGGCCGCCGGGCTGGTGCTGTTGGTGGCGTTCCCCCCGTACGACTGGTGGGTGGGTGCCCCGGTGGGGGTGGCGTTGCTGGCGGCGGCGACGCACCGGCGTCGGGTGCGGGCCGGGGCGGGGTTGGGTTTCCTGGCGGGGTTGGCGTTGTTCGCGCCGCTGCTGGAGTGGACGAACCTGCACACGGGGATGCTGCCGTGGGTGTTGTTGTCGTTGTCGCAGGCGGCGGTGGTGGCGCTGCTGGGTGCCGCGTCGGCGTGGGTGTCGCCGGTGGTGGACCGGTGGCGGTGGGCGTGGCCGCTGGTGTGCGGGGTGTTGTGGGTGGGGCAGGAGGCGCTGCGGTCGCGGGCCCCGTTCGGGGGGTTCCCGTGGGGCCGGTTGGCGTTCAGCCAGGGTGATGCGCCGACGCTGCGGTTGGCGGCGTGGGGTGGGGCGCCGCTGGTGACGTTCGCGGTGGCCGCGGCGGGCGGTCTGCTGGTGGCGGCGCTGTGGCGGCCGTGGCGGGCTGGGGGTGCGCGGGTGCGGTGGGCGGCGGTGGGGCCGGCGGTCGCGGCGGTGGCGGTGCTGTCGGTGGGGTGGCTGGTGCCGGTGGGTGTGGCCGGTGGTGGGGCCACGGTGGAGGTGGCGGTGGTGCAGGGCAACGTGCCGCGGCTGGGGTTGGACTTCAACGCCCAGCGGCAGGCGGTGCTGAACAATCATGTGCAGGCGACGTTGGACCTGGCGGCGCAGGTGGCGGCCGGGCAGCGCCGGCAGCCGGACCTGGTGGTGTGGCCGGAGAACGCCAGCGACATCGACCCGTTGCGCAGCGCGGCGGCCGGTGAGCGTATCGGCGTGGCGGCGGCGGCGGTGCGGGCGCCGATCCTGGTGGGTGCGGTGCTGGTGGGGCCGGGGCCGGGGCAGAGCCAGAACGCGGGGATCCTGTGGCGGCCGGGGGCCGGGCCTGACCTGGAGCAGATGTACACGAAGCGGCATCCGGTGCCGTTTGCCGAGTACGTGCCGTTGCGGGACGTGGCGCGGATGATCAGCAAGGAGGTCGACCGGGTCCGCAGCGACATGGTGGCCGGTGACCGGCCGGGGGTCGTGGACGCGGGTGCGGTGACGGTGGGTGACGTGATCTGTTTCGAGGTGGCCTACGACGGGCTGGTGCGGGACACGGTCACCGGCGGGGCGCAGGTGCTGGTGGTGCAGACGAACAACGCGACGTTCGACGTGGCGGAGGCGCGCCAGCAGTTGGCGATGGTGCGGTTGCGGGCGGTGGAGCACGGCCGTGCGTCGTTGATGGCGTCGACGGTGGGGGTGTCCGGGTTCGTCGGCGCCGACGGGCGGGTATCCGACGCCACCGGGTTCAACACCCGGGCCGTGGTGTCGCGGCAGTTGCGCCTCGGGGACGGGCGCACCCTGGCCACCCGGGTCGGGGTGTGGCCGGAGGCGGCGTTGGTCGCGGTGGCGGTGGCCGTGATGGCCGGTGCGGCGGTGCTGCGCCGGCGGCGTTCGAGCGCCGGACGGTCCCGGGTGACGGCGGGGTGACGGACGCGCGCCGGCGGTGCCGGCGCGCGGGGCGGGGGGAACGGTGGGTGCAGCGGTGGGCGTGCGAGCGCGGGCGGGCCGGGCGCCGCTGCGGCGGGTGCTGGTGGTCATCCCCACCTACAACGAGGCCGACAACGTGACGTCGATCGTGGCGCGGGTGCGGGCCGCCGCGCCCGAGGTGGACGTGTTGGTCGCCGACGACGCCAGCCCCGACGGCACGGGGGTCCTCGCGGATGCCCTGGCGGCCTGCGACGGGCGGGTGCACGTACTGCACCGGGCCGGTAAGGAGGGGCTCGGCGCGGCGTATCTGGCGGGGTTCGCGTGGGCGCGGGAACGCGGCTACGACGCGGTGGTGGAGATGGACGCCGACGGTTCCCACGCGCCGGAGGACCTGCCGAGGTTGTTGGCCGCGGCCGCCGACGCGGACGTGGTGATCGGGTCGCGGTGGTGCCAGGGCGCACGGGTGGTGGGGTGGCCGCTGCGGCGGCTGCTGCTGTCGCGGTGCGGGAACCTGTATGCGCGGATGGCGTTGGGGATGCCGGTGACGGACGCGACGGGCGGATACCGGGTGTACCGGTTGGCGGTGTTGGACGCGGTGGATCTGGGGTCGGTGTGTTCGCAGGGGTATTCGTTCCAGGTGGAGTTGTCGCGGCTGGCGCACCGGGCGGGGGCGCGGATCGTGGAGGTGCCGATCACGTTCGCGGAGCGTCAGCGGGGGGCGAGCAAGATGAGCGGGTTGATCGTGGCGGAGGCGTTGTGGCGGGTCAGTGTGTGGGCGGTGCAGGATCGGCGGACGGCGTGGCGGCGGGGTCTGCACGGCACCGGTGACGGTCAGGTGCGGTGGCCGTGAGCGGCGGCGTGTCATGCTTGCTGCGGCAGGTGGTGGGACGCGACGCAGGCGATGGGGTGAGATGCGCCGAGGACTGAGGTTCGTGCCGGTGGCCGCGCTGGCGGCCGTGGTGGCGGAGCTGGCGGTGTTCGTGGGTGTCGGCCGGGCGGTCGGGTTCGGTTCGGCGGTGCTGCTGGTGTTCGCGGCGTCGCTGCTGGGGTTGGTGTTGTTGCGCCGGGAGGGCATGCGGGCGTGGCGGGGGTTTCGGGCTGCGGCGCAGGCGGGCGCGCCGCCGGGCCCGCAGGTCACCGACGGGCTGGTGGGGTTGCTGGGGGCGTTGCTGCTGGCGGTGCCGGGCCTGGTTTCCGGTGTGGTGGGGCTGCTGCTGCTGGTGCCGCCGGTGCGGCGGCTGGCGGGTGCGGGGGTGCGGCGGGCCACGGAGCGGCGGGTGTCGTCGATGGTGGCCGGTGACCTGTTCGGGCCGCGTCGGGTGCGGGTGCGTCGTGGCGACGCGGCGCCGTCCGCGCAGCCGGAACCGCAGGAGGCGGCGCCGACGGTGGTCGACGGTGGTCGGGCCATCGAGGGCGAGATCGTCGAACGGTAGAGCGGCCACGCGAAACGCCCCCGCAAGGGTGATCCCTGCGGGGGCGTCGTCGTGGGTGTGGGGTCAGGCGCGGCCCCGGCGGGTGCGGACCTCCTGGAGCCGTTCGGCGAGGATGTCCTCCAGCTCGGCGATGGAGCGGCGCTCCAGCAGCATGTCCCAGTGGGTGCGCGGCGGCTTGGCCTTCTTCTGCTCCGGCTCGGTGCCGTCGACCAGGCGGGCGACGCTGCCGTCGAACTTGCATTCCCAGGTCGTGGGGACCTCGGCGTCGACGGCGAACGGCACCTCGAACTGGTGGCCCTTGGCGCAGAGGTACTCGCGGGTCTGACGCGGCGCGAGCTCCGTGTTGCGGTCGGATTCGTAGCTGACCGCGCCCAGACGGCTTCCGCGCAGCATACGCTCGCCCATGATCGACTTCCCCTCGTTCGTGGTGCTGGTCTTCAGGTCCAACGGTGTCTGTCGGTCGGGTCATTCCCGCCCCGCCGGGCCGCACCCCGCCGTGCGGGCGGGACGCGGCGAGCCCCGCCGCCCCTGCAAGGGTAGCCGGCCACGCCAGCTGCCCGGCGGGGTCGTCCCGGCCGGGCGAATCGGTGGAGGTGTTCGGCGGCTCACCGGGCATGCTACCCACTCCCCGGCGGGCGCGGGCGGCGATGCCCGGTGACGCGCCGGCCACGCCGCCGGGAGGCCGCTGGCCGCCGGTCGACGCGCACCACGGGCGCGGGCGCTGGCGGCGCGGTTCAGCCGGTGACCAGCGACACCGCCACAACGACCATGACCGCGGCGATCGCCGCGTCCACGAACCGCCACGCAGTCGGGCGGGCCAGCAGCGGGGCCAGCCGGCGGGCGCCGACACCCAGGCCGGTGAACCACAGCAGGCTCGCCGTCGCCGCGCCGGCGCCGAACGCCCACCGGTTCGGGTCGTGGTGGGCGACCGTGCCGAGCAGGACCACCGTGTCGAGGTAGACGTGCGGGTTGAGGAACGTGAACGCCAGGCAGGTCAGCAGCGTCGCGCGCAGCGTGGCCGGCGGACGGTCGGTCGGGGTGAGGGCGGTGGGGCGCAGGACGCGGCAGGCCGCCAGCAGCGCGTACCCGCACAGGAACACCGCGCCGCCCCACCGGGCCGCCGTCACCACGGCCGGCGCGTCGGTGAGGACCGCGCCCAGGCCGGCGATGCCGGCGCCCATCAGCGCGGCGTCGGCGGCCGCGCAGACCGCCACGACCGCACCGACGTGTTCGCGGCGCAGCCCCTGGCGCAGCACGAAGGCGTTCTGCGCGCCGATGGCGACGATCAACGCGAGGGAGAAGCCGAACCCGGCCAGCACGGAACCCATGGCAGCGACCGTAGGGCGATGCGCGGCCACACTCCAGCTAAAGATTCTTCAGTACCGTTAGCATCGCTTATGGCCCTCGACCCGGTGCAGCTCGCGACGTTCCAGGCGGTCGTCGAGCAGGGCAGCTTCGACGCGGCGGCGCGGGTCCTGCACGTCACCCCGTCCGCGGTCAGCCAACGCGTCAAGGCGTTGGAGCAGGCCGTCGGTCAGGTGCTGGTGCGCCGGGGCCGGCCGTGCGTGCCGACGGCCGCCGGGCGGCCCCTGGTGCGCCTGGGCGGTCAGGTGGCGCTGCTGGAACACGAGGCCCTCGCCGCCGCCCGGGGTGGGCTCGGCGCGCACGCGCGCACCCGGGTGGCCGTCGTGGTCAACGCCGACTCCCTGGCCGGCTGGTTCCTGCCGGTCCTGGCCGCCGTGCCCGACGTCGCGTTCGAGGTGCACACCGACGACGAGGGGCACACCGCCGACCTGCTGCGCGACGGCACCGTGATGGCGGCGGTGACCGCCGAACGCGTCGCCGTGCAGGGCTGCCGGGTGCAGCGCCTCGGCGCGATGCGCTACGTCGCCGTCGCCGCGCCCGCCGTGGCCTCGGTGTGGTTCGCCGGGCGGGACCCCGGCGAGGCGTTCGCCGCCGCGCCGATGGTCTGCTTCAACCGCAAGGACACCCTGCAGCACCGCTTCGCCCGCGCGGTCGCCGCCGGGCCCGTCGACCCCCCGACGTCGTACGTGCCGGCGTCGGCGAGCTTCACCGAGGCGATCCGCCTCGGCCTCGGCTGGGGCCTGGTGCCCGAGGCCGTCGCCGACGTCGACGTCCCCGCCGGTCGGCTCGTCGCGCTGGCCGGCGGCCGGCACCTGGACGTGCCGTTGCACTGGCAGTGCTGGCGGCTGGAGTCGGCGGCGCTGAGCGCGCTGACTGCCGCGGTGCGGGCCGCCGCCGCCACCGCGCTGCGCTGACCCGCCACCGGCACGGCGGTCCCCGTGCCGAAGCGACCGCCAGGGCGAAGCGGCCCGCCGCAGGGTGCCCGTCAGCGCGGCGGGGCGCCCAGCCGGGCCAGCGCGGTGGCGAGGTCGCTGACCTGGTCGACCAGTTGCGCCGAGCGGCGCAGCGCGGCGTCACGTTCGGCCTCGGCCGCGCGTAGCCGTACCTCCAGCTCGCCGAGGCGGCCCTCGACGGCGGCGGCGGCCTCCCGCGCGGCCGCCGCCTGGGCGGCGGCCGTGTCGTGGGCGGCCGTGGCCTCGGCCAGCCGCGCCGCCAGCGCCGCCGCCTCCTGGCGGGCGGCCTGCGCCTGCGCCCGGGCGGCCTCGGCGTCGCGGCGGGCGTCGGCGGTGTCGGCGCGCAGCCGGTCGGCCTGCTCGCGGGCCCGCTGCGCGTCGGCGCGGGCGGCGTCGGCGCCCGCCGCGGCGGTGCGGGCGTCGGCGAGGGCCTGCTGCGCCTGCGCGTCGGCCTGCTCGGCCCGCTGGCGGGCCTGCGCCGCTGCCTCGGCGTCGCGGCGCGCGGCCTGCAGGGCGGCGTCGCGTTCGGTGGTCAGGTCGCCGGCGCGTTGCCGCTGCGCGTCGCGTTCGCCGCGCATCGTGCGCAGCTCGTGGCGGGCCGCGTCGCGGTCCCGCTCGGCCTGCACCCGCAGCGCCTGCGCCGCGCCCGCGTCGCGGCGGGCGTCGTCGCGGGCCGTCTCGGCCTGCTCGGCCCGCTGCCGGTCGGCGGCCGCGTCGGCCTGCGCCGCGTCGGCGCGGGCGACGGCGGCGTCGCGTTCGGCGGCGGCCGTGCGGGCCTGCTGGCCGGCGCGGGCCGCGGCCGCCGCCGCGTCCTGGGCGTCGCGGCGGGCGTCGTCGCGTTCGGTGTGGGCCTGGGCGAGTTCCGCGGCGGTCTCCGCGCGCAGCTGCGCCAGCTGCCGCTGCACCCCCGCCGGGGACAGTTCGTCGTGCAGCGCCTCGGTGAGGGTCTGCACGATCTGGTCGAGGCGGTCCACCGCCTCCCACGTGCGGGCCACCTGACCGGGCAGGCCGGGGGCGTTGCGGTGCCGCATCCGGCTGTTGCGCGAGGCCCGCTGGCAGGCGCCGTCGTTGTCGCGGCAGTAGCGGAACGGCCGGCCCGCGCCGGCCCGTTGCGGCACGTCGCGCCCACAGTGGGCGCAGGGGCGGGTGTCGGCGGTGGGGGAGGGCTGGTCGTCCATCGAGGCGGAAGTCTAGCGACGGTGGCCACCCGGCCCGGCCGTGCCTGCGGCGGCAGGTGGTTAACAAGGGGCCCTTGCGCTACCGGAGGCGATAACAAGGGGCCCCTGCTTGTGCGCGTCAGCCGGCGGCGCGGGCGGCGCCGTCGAGGGTGTAGCGGCGTTGCAGCAGCACTGCGGCGAGCATCAGCGCCGCCGGCAGCAACCCGAAGCCGTAGCGGATCGCGGCCCCCGCCGTGTCCGGCTGGTCGATCACCTGGCCGCCGGTCGAGGCGACGAACCCGCCCGCGGTCAGGCATACCGCGTACGCGTAGGGGCCCAGCGCCGCGCCGGTGGCCTCGGTGGCCGTCCACACCCCGGTGTAGGTGCCCGCGCCGGTGGCGCCGGCGGCGCGGACGACGTCGGGCATCATCGCGAACGGCAGCAACTGCATGCCGGCGAACGCGACCCCGAGCACCGTCACCGCCGCCACCAGGACGGGCAGGCCGGCGGGGGCGCCCACGGCGAGGACCAGCGACCCGGCCGCGAATGCGCCCTGCGCGACGAGCAGGGCCCGCTGCTTGCCGGCGCGGCGGGCCACGGCCAGCCAGCCCGGGGTGACCAGCAGCGCCGGCGCCACGAACGCGGCGACGAGCACCGTGGTCAGCGCGGGCCGGCCCAGCTCGTACTCGGCGTAGTACGGCACCCCGGCCAGCACCAGGTGCGTCGTGGTCGACATGGCCAGGTAGGCCGCGACCAGCCAGCGGAACTGTCCGTCGCGCAGCGCCGCCGTCAGCGCCCGCCAGCCGCCCGGTGCGTGGCGCTGCGCGGTGGTGCCGGCGGTCCGGCGTAGCCGGCCGATGCCGGCGACCCCGACCAGCATGGCGGCCAGGGCGCCGCCGCCCAGCAGCAGGCCCATCCGCTGGTAGCCGCCGCGGGTCGCGGCGTCGCCGCCGGTCAGCAGCGGCGCGAGCAGCCCGGAGACCAGGATCCCGGCGGTGAGCACCACCATCCGGAACGCCATCAGCCGGGTCCGCTCGTGGTAGCCGATCCGCAGGTCCGCCGGGGTCGCCAGGTAGGGCACCTGGTAGGCGGCGAACAGCAGGTTCCCGGCGACGAACCAGGCCGCGACCCACGCCGCCGCGCCCACGCCGGTGAGGCCGCCGGGCACCGCGAACAGCGCGGCGAACGCCGCGGGCAGCGCGCAGCCGGCCAGCAGCAGCCGCCGCCGGTCGCCGCGGCGGGCCGACTCGGCGTCGCTGCGGTGGCCGACCCACGGGTGGACCAGCACGTCGACGACCTTCGGGGCGAGCAGCGCCAGACCGGCCAGCCACGGCGCCACGGCGAGCACGTCGGTGAGGAAGTACAGCAGCAGCAGCCCGGGTACGGTGACCCACACGCCCATGCCGAGGGAGCCGGCGGCGAAGCCGAGCAGCGGGCCGCGCGGCAGGTCCGTCGGGGGCGCGGGGGCCGGCTGGGTCATCGTGGGTGTCCTTTCGGCGGCACGCCGCCCGCAAATCCAACGGTTGCTGGATTGTAGGGGGACAATGGCGCCCATGACCATGCCCCGACGACGTCCCGGCCGACCCCGGCGTTCCGAGAGCCGGGACACCCGCGAGGTGGTGCTGACCGCCGCCACCGCGCTGTTCGCCGCCCGGGGCTTCGACGCCGTCGGGCTGCGGCAGGTCGCCGCCGCCGCCGGCGTCGACGTCGCCACGGTCTCCCACCACACGGGCACGAAGGCGCAGCTCTACGACGCCTGCTTCGCCCGGGTGTTCGTCGCCGAACGCGACGCCCTGCAGGCCGCGACGCGGGCGGCCCACGACGCCCTCGACACCGGGCCCGCCGCCGCCCGGGGGGCGCTGCACGACCTGGTCGACGTGTTCGTCGACTTCCTACAGGAGCACCCGCAGACCACCGCCCTGTGGCTGCGCCGCTGGCTGGAGCCGCACCGGCACGCCGACCTCGACGAGCGGTACTCCGCGCCGCTGTACGAGCTGGTGGAGCAGCTGCTGCAGGCGGCGGCCGCCGCCGGGGCGCTGGTCGAACCCACCCCGCACATCACGGTGCGCAGCCTGGTCTGGGCCGTGCACGCGCACGTGGTGGCGCTGGCCGCCGACGCGGCCTCGGCGCAGCGGGAACGCCAGGAGTTCCGCGCCTTCGTGCACCGGTTCCTCGACGGCCTCTACTGGGCCGGCGGGCAGCCGGGCGCACACGCCTGACGCGCACCGGCCGGCGGGCGTCAGCGCCGCATCAGCGCGAACACCCCCCACCCCAGGTGGGGTCGCTGGTAGCGGACGTAGCGCAGCGGCGCGGTGTCGAGTTCGGCGCGCAGCTCGCCGGCCAGTTCGTCGTCGGGGTGGGCGTCGAGCCAGCGGCGCACCGACAACCACTGCGCGGCGACGTAACGGTCCCAGCTGTCCTCGTCGGCCAGGACCATCTCCACCAGGTCGAAGCCGAGGCTGCCGAACAGGGCGACCAGGCCCGGCAGGTCGTGGAAGTCCTCCCGGGCCGTGGCGTGGCAGGCCGTCACCGTCGCCTCATCGGGCGGGTCGACCCGCCAGAACGGCTCGCCGATCAGCAGCAGGCCGCCGGGGCGCAGGGCGCGTTCGAGCAGCCCGATGGTGCCCGCGACGCCGCCGCCGATCCAGGTCGCCCCGACGCACGCGGCGACGTCGACCTCGACCTCGGCGGTGTACGTGGCGGCGTCGCCGTGCACGAACGCCACCCGCCCGGCGACGCCCAGCTCGACCGCGCGGGCCCGGGCGGCGTCGACGAAGACGGTGCTGATGTCGACCCCGGTGCCGGTCACGCCGTGCGCGCGGCTCCACTGGCAGAGCATCTCGCCGCTGCCGCAGGCCAGGTCGAGCAGGGTCGTGCCCGGCCGCAGGCGCAGGGCCCGGCCGAGGGTGGCGAGTTTCCCGGCGGTGAAGGGGTTGTGGATGCGGTGGTCGCGTTCGCGGATGACAAAGCTGCGTGGCAGGTCCACCGAAACACCTTCCCGGGACGTGAGGTCCGTAAGGTAACCGCGGCGCGCGGCGCCGTCGACCGCATTACGGGCCCGGACGCCTTGACGCCGGGCCACCACCCCCCGCATTATCCATCAAGCGTTGGATTAACGTGGGGGAGGACGACGACATGGGGCAACCCCCACGGGTCGCGGTGATCGGCGCCGGCGCCGCCGGCCTGGCCACCCTCAAGGCCCTCGCCGACGCCGGCGTGCCGGCCGTGGCCTTCGAGGCCACCGACACCGTCGGCGGCCTGTGGGTGTACGGGGCACCCGACTCGCCCGCCTACCGCACCCTGCACCTGAACACCAGCCGGACCCGCACCCAGTTCGCCGACCACCCCATGCCCGCCCACTGGCCCGACTACCCCGACCACACCCGCGTCGCCGGCTACCTGCGCGACTACGCCCACCGCTTCGGTCTCCTCGACGCCGTCCGGCTGCGGCACACCGTCGTCGGGGTCACCCGCGGCCCCGACGACCGGTGGACCGTGCGGACCACCGGCCCCCACGGCACCAGCGACGTCACCGTAGCCGCCGTCGTCGTCGCCAACGGCCACAACCGGGTGCCCCGCCCACCCGCGCCCCCGCCCGCCGGCGACTGCACCGCCGAACAGCTCCACAGCCACGCCTACCGCGGCCCCGAGCAGCTCGCCGACCGGCGGGTCCTCGTCGTCGGCGGCGGCAACTCCGCCATGGACATCGCCGTGGACGCCTCCCACACCGCCCGGCGTACGCTGCTGTCGCTGCGCCGCGGCGTGTGGGTGGTGCCCAAGCACCTGCTCGGCCGCCCCTCGGACACCCTCAACGGGGCGCTCGCGCGGCGGCTGCCCTGGCGGCTGCGGCAGCGCATCAGCCAGACCCTGCTCACCGCCACCGTCGGCCCGCCCACCCGCTACGGGCTGCCCGCACCCACCCACGGCTTCCTCCAGGACCATCCCACCCTCTCCGACGGGCTGCTGTCGCGGCTGGCCCACGGCGAGATCGAGGCCCGCCCCGGCGTCGCGGCGTTCCATGGCGACCAGGTCGAGTTCACCGACGGCTGCGTCGACGCCGTCGACCTGGTCGTCTGGTGCACCGGCTACCGCGTCGAGGTGCCGTTCCTCGACCCCGCGCTGCTCGGCGCCGGCCCCGACACCCTGCCGCTGTACCGGCACGTGTTCCACCTCGACGCCCCCGGGCTGGCCTTCGTCGGGCTGATGCAGTCCACCGGAGCCGCGTTCCCCCTGCTGGAGGCGCAGGCCCGCCTCGTCGCCGCCCGCCTCGCCGGCCGGTACGCTCCGCCGGCCCCGGCGGCCCAACGCGCCGCCTGCCGTGCCGAACTGCGCGCCGCCACCGCCCGCTGGGGAGACCGCCGCCCGGCGATGCGCGTCGACTTCGACACGTACCTGGCGCAGCTGGGCCGCGAACTCGCCGCCGGCACCCGCCGCGCCGCCCGGGACGCGACGTGAGCGCCCTGACCGGCCGCCGGGCCCTCGTCACCGGCGCGCACGGCACCTTCGGCCGGCACCTGTGCGCCGCCCTGCACGCCGCCGGCGCCCACGTCGTCGGCCTCGACCTGCACGCCCACGACGACCCCGACGCCCCCGTGCTCGGCGTCGACCTGACCGACCCGGCCGCCACCGCCACCGCCGTGACCGCCGCCGTCGACCGGCTCGGCGGCCTCGACCTGCTGGTCAACAACGCCGGAGTCGGCGGCCCCGCCCCCGCCGAACTGCCCCCCGACGACACCGTGCGCCAGCAGATCGAGGTGAACCTGCTCGCCGCCTGGCGCACCACCGCCGCCGCCCTGCCCGCCCTCGTCGCCGACCGCGGCCGGGTGATCTTCGTGGCCAGCCGGATGGCGGTGCTGCCGCTGCCCCTGGCCGCCGCGTACGGGGTCAGCAAACGCGCCCTCGTCGCGTACGCCGACGCCTTGCGCCTGGAGGTCGGCACCCACGTCGGCGTCACCGTCGTCTACCCCAGCATGGTCGCCTCACCCATCCACGACAGCACCGCCCGCGCCGGGCTGTCCCTGACCGGGGTGTCCCGGCCCGAACCCGTCGAGGGCGTCGTCGCGGCGATCCTGCGCGCCGCCGCCGCCCGCCGCGCCCCGCGTGACGTGGCCACCACCGCCCGGGGCCGCCTCGAACTGGCCGTCGCCCGGCACGCGCCCGCCCTGGCCGACCGCCTCGTGCGGCGTACCGTCGCCGGGCGCATCGCCGCCGGTGACCTCGACGCCGCGCCCCTGGCCGCCGGCCTCGTGCGCCGCCACCGCCACCCCTGAACGCGGGCCCCGCGCCGCTCGCGGGGCGGCACCGGCGGCGGCGATGGGCGACACTACGGGGATGTCGGTGCTCCTGCGGGCCCCCGCGACCCCCCACCATCCCGAGCTGGAGCTGCGCCCCTGGCGCGACGGCGACATCCCCGAGCTGATCGAGGTCTACCGCGACCCGGTGCTGCGCCACTGGACCCGGCATCCGGTCGACGACGCCCGCGCCGCCCACCGGTGGATGGTCCGCAGCCGGCAGGGCTGGGCCGCCGGCCGCCGGTTCGCCTTCGCCGTACGCGAGCCCCGCCGCGACGGCGGCGACTGCCTCGTCGCCACGGTCGTGCTCAAGGACGTCCTGCCCGGCCGCCCGCACGCCGAGGTCGGCTACTGGACGGCCGCCTGGGCCCGCGGGCGCGGCGTCGCGCCGCGCGCCGTGCAGGCGGTCACCGACTGGGCGTTCACCCGGTTCGCCGCGACCGGCCTGACCCGCCTGGACCTGCTGCACCAGGTCGACAACACCGCCTCCTGCCGGGTCGCCGAGAAGGCCGGCTACCCGTTCCAGGAGACACTTCCCGCCCGGGCGCCGTTCCCCCGCGACGGGCACCGCCACGCCCGCCACGCCGCCCCGCACCCCGGCGGAGACCGAGGGTGAGCCGCAGCGGGCGGCGTCAGGTCGCACAGGCCCGCAACGCCCGCCGGTAGGCGCCCGGAGTCGTGCCCAATAGAACGCGGAAGCGACGGCGCAGGCTCGCCGCCGAGTGGAGGCCGACGCGGGCCGCGACGGCCTCCACTCGGCAGATCCGTCTCCTCACCGCCGTACGCGTCGAGGCGGCCCCCGTCCGCGAACTCTTCCCCGGCATCCGGCTGCGTCCGCTGTGGCGGGGACCGCACGGCGCGCAGGCCGCCGTGCTCGAGATGGACCCCGGCGCGTCGTGGCCGCGCCGCGACGTCCACGCGCCCGGCCCCGAAGAGGTGTACGTGCTCGACGGCACGTTCCACGACGGGGCGCGCGACTACCCGGCGGGGACGTTCCTGCACGCCCCGGCCGGATCGTGGCACGTGCCCGCGACCGTCACCGGCTGCAGGCTGTTCCTCTTCTACCCCGGCGGGCTAGGGCACCGGACCCAGGCGGTGGGTCACCGCGCCCCCGTCGCCGGCACGGCCGGGCGGGTACCGTGGATCCGGGGAGGTGCCGGGGTGAGCGACAGGTGGGAGGCCGCGGCCGAGGCGCAGATCCGCACCGCCCAGGAACGCGGCGAGTTCGACAACCTGCCCGGGGCGGGCAGACCACTGCCGGGCCGGGGCACGCCCTACGACGAGTCGTGGTGGATCAAGAGTTTCCTGGAGCGCGAGAAGCTGCCCAGCGACCTGCTGCTGCCGACGCCGCTGCTGCTGCGCCGCAGGATCGAACGGGTGCCCGACGAGGTGCGGGACCTGCCCACCGAGGCTGCCGTGCGGGCGTACGTCGCCGATCTCAACCGGGAGGTCGTCGCCTGGCTGCGCAACCCGACCGGCCCGCAGGTCGTCGTGCGTCCCGCCAACGCCGACGAGGTGGTGGCCGGGTGGCGCGCCGCCCGGGAACGGGCCCACGCGGAGGCGGTGGCGGCGGCGCGGTCGGCACCTGGGCCGCAGCACGGTCCCCGCCGCCGGTGGCAGTGGCCGTGGCGGGGACCGCGGCGGTCCTGACGCCTGCTGCTAGCCGGGTGCACCCAGATCGACGGCCTCTCTGACGAAGACGATGCCGTCGATCGTGTCGAGCTGGGTCGGGTCCAGCGGGAAGTAGGCGAAGTCCCGGGAGACCCGCGGGGCGGCTGCGGCGGCCGCCCGGGCCAGGCGGCGGCCGTCGACCACGCAAGCGTGCCACGGGAGGGCGGCCAGCATGCCCTCGGTGGTGTCCGCAGCCGGGGCGTCGCCACCGATCGCGCCGAAGGCCGAGGCGAGGAAGGCGTACCGGTCGCCGAGACGGGCCGCGGTGATGGCTCCCGCGCTCCACATCCGCACGTCCTGGTCGCCCAGCGACATGCGGCTGTGATGGCGCTGCAGGTGCAGGTTGTGGGCGAAGATCAGCGCCGGGCCGTGCGCGGCGACAGCACGCAGGTTCGCGGCCATCATCGCGTCCCGCAGCCCCGACAGCCGGGAGATCCGGTCCGCAGTGCTGTCGGCCATCGCGTGGTGGTAGCGGAGCAGACCGACGGCGGTACGCCCGTACAGTTCCGCCCGCTCCCGGTCGCGCACGCACAGCTGCGGCAGCTGCGTGTCGAGCAGCGCCAGCAGGTCGTCGGCGATGGGCGTCGGCGGTTTGGCCGATCGACTGGGACGGGTCCATGACGGTGGCCTCGTTCGACCACCGCTCGTCGGGGCCGAGCAGCGCATCGAGGGTTTCCCAGGTGCAGGGCAGCGGGCCGTCGAGGAGGCCGTGCAGGGCGGTGAGCGCCTGACGCGGGCTGGCCGCCCAGTATTCCAGGGGGCCGTCGATCCCGAAGAACCGCAGCTTTTCGTCGTGGGCCTCGTTGTAGGTGCGCATCCAGCGCACGAGGTCGCGGTTGGCCGTCGACGCGCCGAAGCCGTGGCTGAAGCCGCGTGCCATGACGTCGTCGAGGTCACCGGCGCCGGTCGCGATGTGGTCGTCCACCACCTGGCCCATCAGGCAGTCGCTCTCGATGGCGAACGACCGGTAGCCCTCGTGTTCGGCGAGGTGGCGGAAGACCTCGTTGCGCAACGCGCCCAACTCCCCCACGAAGTGCCGGGCTTCGCCCAGGCCGAGCAGCGCAGGCCGGGCGGGAAGGGAACGCAGGAAGGCCGAGATGGCGGCCCCGTCGAGTTTCCGTCCGATGTTCCGGACAGTCATTCCCTAAACGGTATCGTTGAACGAGCGGTGTGAACTTTTCCCGGCATCGTCGGCTCCCCGTCGGGGCCAACCCTCAATCGGTGGGACGCGCGCAGGGGCGACCGGCCTCACCCGGGAGCGCCTGGAGGTAGTCGTCGATCTCGGCCAGCACGGCGGTCTTGCCCGCAGCGTCGAGGAACGAGTACCGCACGGCCTGGCGGGCCAGCTCCGCGACGCCGTGCTCGTCGAGGTCGAGCAGGTCTGCGGCCACCTGGTATTCCCTGTTCAGGGTGGTGGAGAACATGGGCGGGTCGTCGGAGTTGACGGTGACCGGCACACCGGCGGCCACCAACTGCGGCAGCGGATGCTCGGCCAGCGACGGCACCGAGCGGGTGCAGGCGTTGGAGGTCGGGCACACCTCAAGGGCGATGTCGTGCTCGCGCAGGTGCGCCATCAGGTCGGGGTCACGGGCGGCGGCGAAGTGCCCGGCGTAGCGGGCGCGGGGGATCCCGGACTCCGGGCCGCCCAGCCCGAAACTGACGAGCCCGTCCGGGCGCTGCTTGAGCGCCACCTCCAGGGTGACGTCGGCGCCGGTCATCGTGGGCTCGCCCGGGATGTCGAAGCACCAGCGCAGCTGGATGCCGTGGTCACGGGCGGCCCGCAGCCGGGCGTCCTCCACCGCCTCGCAGTACGCCTCGGCCGGGACACCACGCACGATCGACGAGTACGGGGTCAGCGTCAGCTCGGCGTACCGCACCGACTGGGCGGCCAGGTCGGCGCCGATGTCGTAGGTGAGTGTGGCCAGGTCCTCGGCGTCGCGGATCAGGTCCACCACCGACAGGTACACCTCGACGAAGTGCGCGAAGTCGGTGAACGTGAAGTACTCGGCCAGCAGTGCCGGGTCGGCCGGCACCGCGGTGGTCCCGGCGTGCCGTTCGGCCAGCCGAGCCACGGTGTACGGTGTCGCCGAGCCGACGTGGTGGACGTGCAGTTCCACCTTGGGCAGGCCGGCGATGAAGTCAGTCAGGTCCGTTGCCATTGCACAACCCTCACCGTGCGAGTGATCCGCCGGAGGGGCGGCAGCCTCCCAGCGGGAGGCGCCCTTGGACCAAGGAACAGGTCGAGCTCGGCGGATGGTCATCCGTCGCAGCGCCTCTCGACCCGCAACGGCACGCAAACAAGAGCGCACGCTGACGACAACCCTCCGCGACGGGCCGGGGCCGACCGAGGTGCAGGCGGGCGGTTGATAACCTGCGCCAATGCCGATCATGCGCCTCGTCGCCGCTTCCGACACGGCATGACGCCACACCTGCGTCCCTCCGTCCGCGCGATCGTCCTTGACGAGAACGACCGCATCCTGCTCTGCCGGCTCGACTTTCCCCACCCGGTCGTGCAGCAGCAGTCGAAGGCCGTCTGGGCGGCCCCGGGCGGCGGGGTCGAACCCGGCGAGGACCGGCTGACGGCTCTGCGCCGTGAACTGCGGGAGGAGACCGGTCTGGCGATCATCGCCGAACCGCCGCACGTCTGGCACCAGGAAGTCGTGGCCGCCGACATCGCGCCGGGCTTCGACGGCGTCGTCAACGACTACTTCCTCGTCCGCACGAACCATTTCCAGCCCCGCGGGGAGCTGACCGACGACCAACTCGCTGCGGAGAACCTGGCCGCGTTCCGGTGGTGGCGGCTCTCGGAGATCGCCGCCCACCGGGGACCTGAGCTATTCTCGCCCCGCGACCTCACCACACCCCTGACCGCGCTTCTCACCGCGGGAACGCCGCACCAGCCGGTCCAACTGGGCCTCTAGTGGCTCTGACCGCAAAGGTTCGCCGGGTTGCGCAGCCGCTGGCGGTGTTTTGTCCTCATCGCCGGGGCGGAACCAGCAACCATCCGGTCACCGCACCAACGGCTCACGGTCCCGTAGAGTCAGGGTCGGCATGCAGGGACAGGACCGCGACGTCGCCGCCGAAGCCCACCACGAGCGAGCCTTCCGGGGTCACGGTCAGCGCATGGACTGGCGCGGGAAACACCAGCTCCCGGCCGATCTGCCGCCCGGCGGCCAGCTCCCACAGGCACACCGTTCCATCCGAACCACCGGTGACGACCCGGAGTTCTCCACCGATCACCGCGGTCACCACCGCGGACACGGTGCCTTTGTGGCCGGCCAGCCTGCCGACTTCCCGTCCCATGACCAGGTCCCACACGCGCACGGTGGCGTCGTAACCTGCCGTGATCGCGTGGGCTCTGCCGTCGACGACCGCTGTCGCGACTGCCCACACCTCGCCGTCGTGGCCCGGCAGGGGCTCCCCGACCGGTTGTCCGGTGGTCAGGTCCCACTGCCAGACCTTGCCGCCGCTCATACAGCCCACCGCATGGGGCCTGTCATCGATCACCAGCGTGTCGATGGCCATCAGGAAGTCGTCGTGTCCGGTGAGTTCGCCGACCTGTTCCCCACTGGCCAGATCCCAGACCCGCACGGACACGTCGTCGTCGCTGGCGAGCGCACACGGTCGCCCCTGGACGACAGCCGTGCCCAGACACCACACCTCACCGTTGATCCCCGGCAGCTCGCCCGTCTGCTGTCGGGTGGCCAGGTCCCACGCGAGTACCGCCCAGTCGCTGGCCGTGACGACGTACGGCCGACCGTCCACGACCTCCGTCGTCACCGCCCACACTCTGCCGTTGAGGTCGCTCATGGGCCCGCCGACCGGTTGGCCGGTCTCAAGGTCCCGCACCCGGACCGTCTGGTCCTTGCTGCCGGTGACCACGACGTGGCGGCCGTCCGAGAAGGTTGTCACCACCGCGTCAACACCGCCGATGTGACCGGACGGGTTCATCTGGAAGTGCGGGTCACTCTGCGCGTCGGTGGACCACAGCACCCGCCATGGCTCGGCGTCGACATCCTCCACTGACACGGCGGCAATCTGTGCCGACAACTCCCGGTCCCCGTACCGAGCCGCGTCCAGGGCCAGCAGCTGCCTCCGCACCCACGGTGGCACGTCCCGGTGTACGTCCACCGACGCCCGGTAAACCGCAGCCATCAGTCGCGCATCGGAATCGGCATCGGAAGCCAGCAACCTCAGCACCCGCTCCGGATCAGCGTTCACCAGCCATCGCAGGTCCGTCCACCACCCCTTCCGCCCCGACGGATCCGATGCCGAAGTGGTCATATGAACGTCGTCGCTCTCATGGCCGAGACTCTAGTGATGCGGCCGGACAGTCGTCCGCCAGGTTGGATCAAGCTGCGCTGTTGAGAGGCCGTGATTGAGTAGCAGCCGTGGAGGTAGCGCACCCCGTGGGTGCGGCGGAAGGTAGCGGGCATCCGGTCGGGGTGTTTCTGGCGGGCCCAGCCGGAGCCTGCGGTGGGCCGGATCCCGAGCGGGCCGAGCTCGTCGAAGGCGAAGACCCGGTCCGGGAAGCGGTCCAGGACCTCCTCGATTCGGTCCAGCTTCGCCTCTCGCTCGGGGTCCGGGGATTCCTTCCAGGTCTTGGTGCGCTGGAAAGCGACCCCGCAGCGGGCGGTGGCAGGCCGGCGACGAGGGGCCCGGGGCTGATCGGCCGGTGGGGTCAGGTCAGTGCGGCCTGCCACGTCCACGAGGTGCGGCGGGGCCGTCCGTCGAACTCGGCCCGCCCCGTCATCCACAGCAGCACCTCGGCCGGCGGGCCGGGCGGGGCGTCCGGGAACAGCCGGGTCAGCACGGCGGCGGCGGGCGCGGCGGGCGGCTGCCAGTCGACGCGTAGACCCCGGGTGATGTCGTGGGTGTGCAGCAGGGTCTCCGCCACGCCCATGGCGGCGAACCCGGCCGGGTCGCAGGGGCCGAAGTGCCAGGCCCGCACGCCCGGGTCGGCCGCGTCGACGGCGGTGGCGAGCAGGCCACCGCAGGCCACGACGACGGTCAGCACCTGGGCGGGCGTCGCGGTGGGGGAGACGCGCAGGTCGAACGGCAGGTAGCCGTCGGCGGGACGGCCGGCCAGCTGCCCCGCGTACGCGAGCAGGTCGTGCGCCACGTGCGCCGCCGTTGTCCAGCAGCTCCACTCCAGTGTCCCCGCCAGCACCGTCCAGTCGGCGTCGGCGTGTGGCCCGAGGATCCGGCCCATCTCGCCGATCGCGGCGCGCACGCCCGCCCCACCCGTGTCCGTCATGCCCCGACCGTGCCAGCCGTCGTCCCGGCCGACAACCCACCCCGATTAACGCATTACCGGTAACACTAATCCGATAATTTGATGCGGCAAAAGGGGCGAATCACCTGCACACCATAATGACAGTTATGTGCGCGTCGGCGTCACGCATCCTGCGGGTCGACGGATGCGGTGGCCAGCGAGCCGCCGGGCGTGCCGGCGCTGCCGGAAGAGCGCAAACTCGGTACTAGCGCCAATAGGTTTGCTGTGGAAACCTATTGGCATGACTACTGAGTCGATCGCTGCCGGAGGCGATCCCCGCCGACTGCTGTCCGACATTCGCTCCCTGGCGCACCAGGTGCGCCTCGACCAACGGATGACCTGGGTTGCCCTGCTGGTGCTGGGCGTGGTGACGCTCGTCGGCATCCCGTTCGACTGGCTCGGCATGACGGTGCACTGCCACCCCGACACCAGCTGCGAGTTCGCGCGGCGGGGCGTGCTGTTCTACTGGCCCCCGGCGCTCCTGCTGGCCTACACGGCGATCGCCGTCTGCTACGTGCGGGCCGCCCGGTCACGGGGCCTGGGTGCCCGGGCGTTGCCGTACGCGATCGCCGGCGCCGCGACGACCGTCGTGTTCACCGCCGCGTGGGTAGCCGCAGCCCTGTACTTTCCGCACCACCCGCTGCCGCACCAGCCGCTGCCGTACTGGTGGTTGCTCCTGGACCGGCTGGTCTCACCCTGGGGCATGATCGGGATCGCGCTGGTGGTGCTGGCCCGGATCGAGCGCAACGTCGGTCTGCGGCTGTTCACCCTCGCCTACCTTGCCCCGGTGCTCCTGGTGCTGCCGACGAACGAGGGCTGGGGACTGGCGGGTTGGGGACTCCAGGCCCGATTCGCGGCACCGCAAGTCGTCAGCGGCGCGCTGTTGCTGCTCGGCGCGGCCGGGTTCTTCAGGGCAGCCCGCAGGCGGCAGCGGTGACGGCGACGATCGGCACCCCGGACCCGGGCCCGGGGCACCCGGTCACCGGGCTGGACGAGGTGGTGCACCAGCGGGCCCGGCTGGGCATCCTGACCATCGCGCACGAGGCCCACCGGGTCGAGTTCGGCTACCTGCGCACCCACCTCGAGCTGACCGCCGGCAACCTCTCCAAGCACCTCAGTGTGCTGGAAACGGCCGGCCTGATCGAGATCCAGAAAGGCTACGAGGGGCGGCGCGGCCGTACCTGGATCACCCTCACCGCCGCCGGAGCCACCGCGCTCGCCGACGAGATCGCGCGACTCAAGCAGCTCATCGCGCGCGTCGAGACGACCAACTGACCGTAGCGTCAGCTGGCTGACCCGAACAGGACCGGGTCTGTCAGCTGGCGCGATCGGGCGGTTGCGCATCTCTGCTGGCCACCGCTGTGCAGGAGGGCCGGCGGCCCGTACCGCCTTCTGGCCTGGCGGCGGCTAGCGCAGGTGCCGGGCGAAGAACCCGGCCGCGTCCTCCCCGGCGAACTGCGGGACACCGGTGTGCCCGCCCATGTTGGCGTGCAGCGTCTTCTCCGGGGAGCCGAAGGCGTCGAACAGGTCCAGGGCCGCCTGGCGGTCGTTGCCCTCGTCGTCCCACTGCAGCAGGACATGCAGCGGAATGGTGACCTGTCGGGCCTCCTCGAACATGGTGCGAGGCACGAGACTCCCCGCGAAGAGACCGGCGGCCGCGATGCGGGGCTCGACCACCGCAAGCCGGATGCCGACGGAGATCACACCACCCGAGTACCCGACCGGACCACCGATCTCGGGCAGCGACAGGAGGGCATCCAGGGCGGCCTGCGTTTCCGGGACCGCCCTGTCGACGAGCGGGAGGACGAGGGCGTCGACGATCTCGTCGCTGACCGGCTCGCCGGCCTCCAGTGCCCGGCGCAGGTCGGCGCGGGCCTGCTCGGCGGCGGCCCAACGGGGCCGGTCACCGCTGCCGGGAAGCTCGATGGTCGCCGCGGCGAAGCCGTCCGCCGCGGCGCGCCGGGCCCGGGCCACCAGACGGGGGTACATCTTGCGCAGTCCGAGCGGAGGGTGGCCGAGCAGGATCAGCGGGACCGGCGCGGATGCGGATGCGGGCGTCCACAGGACGCCGGGGATCTCGCCGAGGGTGAACTCGCGTTCGAGGACGCCGTCGTCGAGGCGCTGTTCGGTAGTGAATCGCATGGTCGTGCCTTTCGGGATCGCTCGTAACGGCGCTCCCGGACGACTTACCGCCCGACCGTGGCATCGGAGGGGAGCACCCATGTCGAAACGTTCACGGGTACCACCTCCTCGATCTCTCGCACGGCCGCCAGAAAGCTAGCAGTGGCGGCCGTGACCCGCCAACGTGTTTCTGCCGTGCTCCCGGAGCCGGCCGTCGTCGGGGGACCGGACGCCGAAATGCGGCTGCGGCACACGAACACCGGACTACGGTGGTGGCGATGCAGGCGTACGAGACTCAGCAGGCAACCCGGGCAGCCATGTCGATCGGCTCACAGCTCGGCCTGGCCGTCCGCGACGCCGCGGTCCTGCACAACTCGAACGCGCTCACCCTGCGTCTACAGCCCTGCGACGTGCTCGCCCGGGTGGCGCCGGTCGCACACCAGCGCGCCCAGCTCGAGGTGGACGTCGCTCGGGGGTTGACCGAGGCCGGGAGCCCGGTGGCCACGCTGGAGTCGCCCGAGGTCTTCGTCCAGAACGACTACGTCGTCACCCTCTGGACCTACTACGAACCGGTGGCCGCCCAGCCGATCTCCCGAGCCGGATACGTCAACGCGCTCGAACGCCTGCACGCCGGCATGCGCAGCGTCGACCTGCCCGCCCCGCACTTCACCGACCGGGTCTCTGCGGCCGAGAGGTTGGTGGCCGACCACGCCCGAACGCCGGAACTGACCGCCCCGGACCGGGCTCTTCTCGCCGGCACGTTGGCCCGGATGCGCCGAGCGGTCACCGACAGCGGCCGGCCCGAGCAGCTCCTGCACGGCGAGCCCCATCCGGGCAACCTGCTCTCGACCCGGGCCGGGCCGCTCTTCATCGACTTCGAGACGTGCTGCCGGAGGCCGGTCGAGTTCGACCTGGCCCACGCGCCCGACGATGTCGGCGACCACTACCCGGGCGTCGATCGCCGGTTGCTCCGAGAGTGCCGGACCCTCGTACTGGCGATGATCACCGCGTGGCGCTGGGATCGCGACGACCAGTTCCCCGACGGCCGCCGGCTCGGCATCGAGTGGCTGAACGAACTCCGCAGGACAGCGGCCGCCCTGGACGAGTAAGCCGACTCCGGATTCGGGACCGGACAGCTCAGCCTCCGCCGCGGGCGGGCATGCTGCCGGCCGGCGTCAGTCCGCGACGAGTGGGACCGCCGGCGACCCCTACCGCACGACCGGCGGCATGCCCGGCAGCGGGCAACGATCCTCGCCGGGTTGTCGACCTCCCCGTCGACGCAGCGGCCCATCTCGACGCTGTGTCAGGGCGCACGGCGCGCACGCTCGGTATCGGAACGATCCCACTACGCTCACGTCCATGACCGAAGCCCTGATCGAGGCGGATGACGGTACGCGGTTGCGGACCTGGACCACAGGCTCGGCGAACCCGCAGACGCTGCCCCTGGTGATGCTGCACGGCGGCCCCGGGATCCGCGACTATCTGGCCCCGGTCGCCGGCATCGTCGACGACCGGTATCGCGTGCACCGCTACGACCAGCGCGGCACCGGCGGGTCCTCCTGGACCGGGCAGCACACGATCGCCCGCCACGTGCGCGACCTGGCGTTGTTGCTCGACACGTGGGGACACGACCGGGTGGTGTTGGTCGGGCACTCGTTCGGCGCCCACCTGGCCAGCTACTTCCTGTTGGCCCATCCCGATCGGGTGGCCGGGCTGGTGCAACTCGCCGGGCCCTTCCTGGGGCCGTGGCGGGAGGCCGACCGGGCAGCCCAGCGGGCCCGACGCACCGACGCGCAGCAGGCCAGGCTCGACGCGCTCGACGCGGTGGAGGCCCGCACCGACGCCGAGGAGATCGAGTACCTGACGCTGTCGTGGTGCACCGACCACGCCGACCGGGACCGGGCATGGCAGTGGGCGTCGGCGGCGGCGCGGACGCTGCGGCCCGTCAACTACGCGATGAACCACCAGCTCAACGCGGCGGCGAAGACCGACCCGCTCGAATCGCGGGTGGACGAACTCCGCGAGCGGCTACCGCCCGACGCGATGATCATCGGCGGTGCCGGCGACAGCCGCCCCGCCGATGCGCTGCGCCGGCTGGGGGCACGCCTCGGCTGCGAGGTGACCATCGTGCCGGACGCGGGTCACCATCCGTGGCTGGAGGCGCCGGAGCGGTTCGCCGCGGTGTTCCGCGCCGCGGTGGGCAGGCAGGCCCGTCGGGGCGGTTGATCAGGCCGCCCGCCCCGTCCGGTGGCCGATCCTGGGCGGGCGGCGACCGTCGGTCAGTGCGGCGGAGGCGTGAGGTGCCGGGTGAAGAACCGGACCGCGCTGTCCAGTTCGTGTTCGGGTAGCCGGTCGCCGTGTCGGCCCGGGTTGGCGTGCAGGGTCTTCTCGGTGGAGCCGAACGCGTCGAACAGGGCGAGGCTCTGCGCGCGGGGGACCCGCTCGTCGTCCCACTGGACCAGGAACTCGACGGGCACGGTGATCCGCGCGGCAGCCTCGACGGCGGGGGCCGAGGCTCCGCCCAGGCCGAGGACCGCCGCGCGGACCCGGGGTTCGGCGGCCACGAACGGCACGCCGAGCCCGCAGCCCAGCGAGACGCCCCAGTAGCCGACCGGCCCGGGATCGAGGTGATCCAGGACGGCCCGCCATTCCGGCACGGTCTGCGCGGCGACGAGCGCCTGGAAGTCGGCGAGCAGGGGTGCCGGGTCGTCGCCGGTGTCGGCGCGGGCCCGGATCTCGGTGGCGATGCGCTGGTAGCGGTCGTCGCTCGGGCGGTCGCCGTGGTTCGGGGCGTCCACCGCGACGGCCGCGAAACCGCTGGCCGCGAAACGGTGGGCGCGGTGCACGACGGCGGGGGCGGTCTTGTGCTGGCCGCCGCCGCGGCCGATGAGGATCAGCGGGCGGGGGTCGGTGGTGCTGTCATCCGGGGTCCAGCGGACAGCGGGCACACCGTCGACAGTGAAGTGTTCTTCGTGGATGCGCATGCCGAATACGCGCCTTTCAGGGATGCCTTGTGCGGGCGCTCCCTAGGCCATGCGGGGGAGGGAGCCCCGACCGGTCGCAGCGTTGATCGGACTCACCTCCTCGGACAGTGCTCGTGCACGGCGGGGTGACCGTATCATCCGCCCGTGCGCGAGGATGGGACCGTGGGTGAGGAACAGCGACTGGCCGGGGGCAACACCGGCGGCGCGGTCCGCATCGGCGACACGGTGCGGCGCACGCCGGGGCCGTGGACGCCGTCGGTGCACGCGCTGCTGCGGCATCTGAAGACGGTCGGCTTCGACGGGGCGCCCCGGGCGCGGGGCTTCGACGAGCACGGGCGGGAGGTTCTGTCGTTCCTGCCCGGGGAGACGGTCGGCGTCACCCGGCCGTGGCCGGCCTGGGCGCACAGCGACGACGCGCTGCGCCAGGTCGCGCGGTGGCTGCGGGACCTGCACGCCGCGGTGGCGGGTTTCGTGCCGCCCGCCGGGGCGCGGTGGCGCGAGGGCGGCGTCTGGCGGCCGGGGCTGATCGTCGGGCACAACGACGCGGCCCCGTAGAACGCGGCGTGGGCCGACGGGCGGCTCGTCGGGTTCTTCGACTGGGACCTCGCGGCCCCGGTCACCCGCGAGTGGGACCTGGCGTCCACCGCGTTCGCGTGGGTGCCGCTGCACGCCCGGCACGTGGTCGCCGCCGAGGGGTTCACCGCGTTCGCGGACCGGCCCCGGCGGCTGCGGCTGTTCCTCGACGCCTACGGTCACGCCGGGCCGGTGGGGCCGTTCGTCGAGGT
This sequence comes from Micromonospora haikouensis, assembly GCF_900091595.1. Taxonomy (GTDB): domain Bacteria; phylum Actinomycetota; class Actinomycetes; order Mycobacteriales; family Micromonosporaceae; genus Micromonospora; species Micromonospora haikouensis. The sequence goes on along the minus strand of NZ_FMCW01000030.1, from coordinate 1,138 downwards.
GGTCCGCCAGCGGGTGGCCGCCTCGGCCGAGGGCATCCGCCGCACGGCGGCGGCGGGCGACCCCGCGTACCGGGCTATGGTCGACCACGGCGTCGACGCCGCGCTGGAGACGGCGGTGCGGGAGCTGGCCGACTTCGCGGCCGGGTGAGGCGGCGTCGGGTTGACACGGTCGGCTCGCCGAGCAGTTGCTCGGCGCCAACTTCCGTCCCGCGGTGATCCACATGGACGCCCACCTCGACGGCGACTACTTCTACGCCGCGTTCGACGTGCCCGGGGTGGACCCGGACAGCATCGACTGCACCGTCGAGCGCAACGTGCTGACCGTCCGATCACCTCGAGGCGGGCGACCGAGGTGCGGGTCAGTGCTCCGGGTGTGAGGGCCCGCGCTGGGAGGGCCGTCAGGCCCGAGTAGTGCCTTGACCTGGCGGTTCTGCTGCTCGATGTACTGCTTCACGATGCTCAGCGGTGCGCCGCGCGGCGGACGCTGTGTAGTACGAGACGGACCAGAGTTTGTTGGCCTGGCAGTAGTGGGGCACGAGGTCGGGGAACTCCTGCCGCAGCCGCCGTGAGGACACGCCTTTGAGTGAGTTGACCGGCCGGGCCACGGCCAACTTGGAGTTGGTTCACCAGCAGATGCACATGGTTGTTCTCGCCGTTAACTCGACGAGATCGGCTCGAAGTCGGCGCAGGCGTCCCGCATGATCTGCTGCGATCGGGTCAGGTGCCGGTCGTTGAACCCCTTGTGCCGGAACTATGTCACGAGAACCAAGTGGACGTGCATCATGAAAGTGCAGTGAGCCATTCCGCGCAATGTTCTGATCACAAGAGGTGGTCATGTGGTGCGGTCGTGTTCGGTGTGGAGCAGGACGAGTGCGGCGGCCACGATCTTGCCGATGCGCCATGGGTCGAGGCTGATGTTGCGCAGCGCCTTGAAGGTGGTCTTGAGCAGGGAGTTTCCGCGTTCGCCGATGGCTCGCAGGCTGTTGTGGGCCTTGTTGAACTGCTGCTGGATGGTGGTGAGGCGGCTGTTCCTCGGTTTCTTGAACGCCACGGTGATGGTGGTGGACTCGCCTTCGTAGCCCAGGTCGCCGAGGGGTCGCAGGTCGGTGCCGGCCGCTCGCAGGCAGGGCAGGAGTTC
>NZ_FMCW01000062.1 GCF_900091595.1 Micromonospora haikouensis | reverse complement strand
GAGGCTGAGGTGCGTGCGTTGGCCGGTGACGGTGTGGATGTGGCGGCGGTGAATGGTCCGCAGTCCGTGGTGCTGTCGGGGCCGGTCGCCGACCTGGACGTGATCGCCCAGCGGTGTGCCGAGCAGGGTTGGCGGGCGAAGCGGCTGTCGGTCAGTCACGCGTTTCATTCGCGGTTGATGGAGCCGATGCTCGCCGAGTTCCGGGCGGTCCTGGCTGGCCTGGACTGGCGTGCGCCGAGGTTGCCGGTCGTGTCGAACGTGACCGGCCGGGTGGCCGAGGCGGGGGAGATCACTGACCCCGAGTACTGGGTGCGGCATGTGCGGGAGGCCGTCCGGTTCGGTGATGCGGTCACCACCTTGCACGGGCTGGGCGTGACGTCGTTCGTGGAGGTGGGCCCGGACGCGACGTTGACGGCGATGGCCGCCGACACGCCCGTCGACCGTCCGGTGCACCTGGTGGCGGCGCTGCGCCGCGACCAGCCCGACACGACTGCGCTGGTGACCGCCCTGGCCCGGCTGCACGTCACCGGCACGCCCGTGGACTGGGCGGCGTGGTTCACCCACACCGGCGGCCGGCCCCGCACCGTGGACCTGCCCACCTACGCCTTCCACCACCAGCGCTACTGGCTCGACGCTCGCACCCGCCCCCACGGCACCGCCCCCGCCGGGTCGAGCCTCGACTCGTGGCGGTACCGGGTCACCTGGCAGCCGCTGGCCGACCACCACCGGCGGCAGGCCGACGACCTCCTGCTCGTCGTGCCCGACGACACCCTCATGCCCGACGACGCCCTCGTGCCCGACGACGGGGCGGCCGGACAGTGGGCGAGCGCGCTCGCCGCGCCCGGCGTACGGGTGCTGCGGGTCGCCGCCGACCGGGACCGGGCCGGCCTCGCCCGCGACCTCGCCGACGCGTACGCAGACGGCCAGGGGCGACCCGGCACCGTTCTGTCGCTGCTCGGCCTCCCCACCGGCGCCCACCCCGACGCCGCCTCCGTGCCCGCCGGCCTCGCCCACACCGTCGCCCTCGCCCAGGCCCTCGGCGACGCCGCGATCCCCGCCCGGCTCTGGATCGCCACCCGGGGCGCGGTCTCCGTCGACCCCCGCGACCGGGCCGTCGACTGCGACCAGGCGACCCTGTGGGGCTTCGGCGGCGTGCTGCGCGCCGAGCACCCCCAACGCTGGGGCGGGCTCGTGGACCTGCCCCCGACCGCCGACGCGCGCGGCGTACGACAGGTGCGCCGGCTGCTCGGCGGCGAGCGCGCGGAGGACCAGCTCGCGGTGCGCGCCACCGGCACGTACGCCCGGCGGTTGACCCGTGCCCGGCGGCCCGCCACCCCCGCACGCGCTTGGACCCCGCGCGGCACCACGCTCGTCACCGGCGGGACCGGCGCGCTCGGCGGGCACGTCGCCCGCGCCCTCGCGGCGGCCGGGGCCGATCACCTGCTGCTGGTCAGCCGCCGTGGCCCCGACGCCCCCGGCGCTGCCGCCCTCGCCGAGGAACTGACCGCCCTCGGCACCCGCGTCACCGTCGCTGCCTGCGACGCCGCCGACCGGGACGCCCTGCGCGACCTGCTCGCGGCGATCCCCGCCGACCTGCCGCTCACCGCCGTCGTGCACACGGCTGCGGCGCTCGACGACACCGTGGTCGACGCCCTCACCGCGGACCGGATGGCGACCGCCCTGCGCGCCAAGGTCGACGCGGCCCGCAACCTCGACGAGCTGACCCGGGACCACGAGCTGTCCGCGTTCGTGCTGTTCTCCTCCCTCGCCGGCACCATGGGCGGACCCGGGCAGGCCAACTACGCCCCCGGCAACGCCTGGCTCGACGCCCTCGCCCAGCGCCGCCGAGCCGAGGGGCTGCCCGCCACCGCCATCGCCTGGGGGCTGTGGGCCGACGGTGGCGTCAGCGCAGGCGACTTCGAACACCGGATGGCCCGCAACGGCTTCGGGGCGATGGATCCCGCCACGGCCGTCCGCGCCCTCACCGGCGCGTTGGAGGACGACGAGATCCACCTCGTCGTCGCCGACGTCGACTGGGACCGGGTGGCGGGCAGCGCCGCCGGCCGCCGCCCCGACCCGCTGATCCGGGGCCTGCTGACCGCGCCGCAGGTCACCGACGCCGCCACCGCCGACCGGGCAGCCGGTGGCGGTGCCCTGCGGGACCGCCTCGCCGGGCTCACCGACGCCGAGCAGCTCGACACCCTCCGCGACCTGGTGCGCGCCGAGGTGGCGGCGGTGCTCGGCCACGACAGCGCCGACCGGGTGCCGGCCGAACGCGCCTTCCGGGACCTCGGCTTCACCTCGCTGACCGCCGTCGAGCTGCGCAACCGGCTCGACGCCGCCACCGGGCTCACCCTGCCCGCCACGCTCGCCTTCGACCACCCCAACCCCACCGCCCTGGCGGCCCACATCCGCGCGGAACTGCTGGGCGGGCAGTCGCCGTCCGCGACGACCCCGGCCGTACGCCCCGTCGACGACGACCCGATCGTCATCGTCGGCATGGGCTGCCGCTTTCCCGCCGGGGTCGGCTCGCCGGAGGAGTTCTGGCGGCTGCTCGCCGACGGCGTCGACGCCATGTCGGACTTCCCCGTCGACCGGCACTGGGACCTGACCGCGCTGCACCACCCCGCCCCCGGGCACCCCGGGGCGTCGTACGTGACGCAGGGGGCGTTCCTCGCCGACGCGGGGGCGTTCGACGCCGGGTTCTTCGGCATCTCCCCCCGCGAGGCCGTCGCCATGGACCCGCAGCAGCGGCTGCTGCTGGAGGTGTCCTGGGCGGCGATCGAGGACGCCCGGATCGACCCCCTCGCGCTGCGCGGCGGTCGCGTCGGCGTCTTCGCCGGCACCAACGGGCAGGACTTCGACAACCTCATCCGCAACGGCGGCGAACAGCTCGCCGGCTACGGCGCCACCGGGGCGTCCGCGAGCGTCCTGTCGGGGCGGGTGGCGTACTCGTTCGGGTTCGAGGGGCCGGCGGTCACCGTCGACACGGCGTGCTCGTCGTCGCTGGTGGCGTTGCACCTGGCTGCGCAGTCACTGCGCTCGGGCGAGTGCGACCTCGCGCTGGCCGGCGGCGTCACCGTGATGGCCACCCCCGGCGCGTTCGTCGAGTTCTCCCGGCAGCGGGGACTGTCCGCCGACGGGCGGTGCCGGTCGTTCGCGGAGTCGGCGGACGGGACGGGTTGGGGCGAGGGCGTCGGGGTGCTGCTGGTGCAGCGCCTGTCGGACGCCCGGCGGGACGGCCGTCGGGTCCTCGCCGTGGTGCGGGGCTCCGCGGTGAACCAGGACGGGGCGTCGAACGGTCTCACCGCGCCGAATGGTCCGTCGCAGCAGCGGGTGATCCGGCAGGCCCTCGCGTCGGCGGGATTGTCCCCGTTGGACGTGGACGTGGTGGAGGCGCACGGGACGGGCACGACCCTCGGTGACCCGATCGAGGCGCAGGCGCTGCTGGCGACGTACGGGCAGGGGCGGGAGACACCGCTGCTGCTGGGGTCGGTGAAGTCGAACCTGGGCCACACGCAGGCGGCGGCGGGCGTCGCCGGGATCATCAAGCTGGTCCTCGCCCTGCGGCATGGCGTGGTGCCGGCGACCCTGCACGTGGACGAGCCCTCCACGAAGGTGGACTGGTCGTCTGGTGCGGTCGAGTTGGTGACGGAGTCGCGTGAGTGGCCGGTGGTGGGTCGGCCGCGTCGGGCGGCGGTGTCGTCGTTCGGGATCTCCGGCACGAACGCGCACGTGATCGTGGAGCAGGCGGATCCGGTGGAGGCCGAGGTCGACTCGGCCGGTTCCGTCGGCCTGCCGGTGGTGCCGTGGTTGGTGTCGGCGCGTTCGGCGGAGGCCCTCGGTGGGCAGGCGGCGCGGCTGGCGGATTCCGTCCGGGAGCGTTCCGGGTTGTCGCCGGTCGACGTGGGTTGGTCCCTGGCGACGTCGCGGGCTGCTCTGGAGCATCGGGCGGTCGTGCTGGGTGCGGGTCGAGACGACCTGTTGTCCGGGCTGGAGGCGATCGTTGCGCGGGGGACCGCTCCGGGTGTGGTGACGGGTGAGGTTTCGTCTGGTCGTCGGGTGTTGTTGTTTACGGGTCAGGGTGCGCAGCGGTCGGGGATGGGTCGGGAGTTGTATGGCCGGTTCCCGGTGTATGCGGGGGCGTTCGATCGGGTGTGTGCCCTGTTCGTGGGTCAGCTCGACCGTCCGTTGCGGGAGGTGGTGTTCGCGGAGCCGGGTTCCGACCTGGCGGGGTTGTTGGATCAGACGGCGTACACGCAGGCGGGCCTGTTCGCTCTGGAAGTGGCGTTGCACGAGCTGCTGGCCTCGTTTGGTGTGACGGCCGACTATCTCGTGGGTCATTCGATCGGCGAGGTCGCGGCCGCCCATGTGGCGGGTGTGTTGTCGTTGGAGGACGCCTGCAGGCTGGTGGCGGCGCGGGGTTCGTTGATGCAGGCGCTGCCGTCCGGCGGCGGGATGTTGGCGGTCGGCGCGCCTGAGGCTGAGGTGCGTGCGCTGGCCGGTGACGGTGTGGATGTGGCGGCGGTGAATGGTCCGCAGTCGGTGGTGTTGTCGGGGCCGGTGGCCGAGTTGGATCGGGTCGCGGGGGAGTGTGCCGGGCGGGGTTGGCGGGCGAAGCGGTTGCCGGTGAGTCACGCGTTCCACTCGCGGCTGATGGAGCCGATGCTGGCGGAGTTCCGGTCGGTCCTGGCCGGCTTGGATTGGCAGACGCCGAGGTTGCCGGTCGTGTCGAACGTGACGGGGCGGGTGGCGGAGGCGGCCGAGATCAGCAGCCCGGACTACTGGGTGCGGCATGTGCGGGAGGCCGTGCGGTTCGGTGACGCGATCACCACCCTGCACGGGCTGGGCGTGACGTCGTTCGTGGAGGTCGGGCCGGATGCGACGTTGACGGCGATGGCGGCCGACACGCCCGTCGACCGTCCGGTGCATCTGGTGGCGGCGCTGCGCCGTGACCAGCCCGACACGACGGCGCTGGTCACGGCCCTGGCCCGGCTGCACGTCACCGGCACGCCGATCGACTGGGCCGCCTGGTTCACCCACAGCGGCGGCCGGCCCCGCACCGTCGACCTGCCCACCTACGCCTTCCACCGCAGGTGGTACTGGCCCGAGCCCGTATCGGCCGTCGGCGGCACCTCGCGAGCGAGCGACGACATCGACGAGCGGTTCTGGGCGGCGGTGGAGCGGGAGGACCTGACCGGTCTCGGTGCGGAGTTGGCGGCGGAGCAGTCGCTGAGTGACCTGCTGCCGAAGCTCGCCCGGTGGCGGCGGGCGGGGCAGCAGCGGTCCACCGTCGACTCGTGGCGCTACCGCGTCGAGTGGCGGCCCGCTCCGGCCGTACCGTCGGAAGGGCTGACCGGGAGGTGGCTTGTCCTGGTGCCCCCGGCGCAGGGCGACCACCCTCTTGCCGAGGGCCTGGCCGCGCACGGCGCGGAGGTCCTGACGGTCAGCCTCGACCCGGCGGGGACGAGCCGGGACGACGCGGCCGAGCGGCTGCGGGCCGCGCTGCCCCGCCCGGGTGAGATCGCCGGTGTGGTGTCGCTGCTGTCGTTGGCCGGCGTCGGCGTGGGCGAGGCGCTGGGGGCGGTGCAGGCGCTGGCCGCCGCCGACCTGGGCGGCCGGGTGTGGTGGGTGACCCGGGGCGCGGTGTCCGTGGGTGCGTCGGACACCCCGGTCGACCCGGTCGCGGCGGCCGTGTGGGGCGTGGGTCGGGTGGCGGCGTTGGAGCTGCCGGGCTGGTGGGGTGGCCTGGTGGACCTGCCGGAGGTGGTGGACGCTCGCGTGGTCCGCCGGGTGTGTCAGGTGTTGGCGGCGGGTGTCGAGGATCAGGTGGCGGTGCGGTCGTCGGGGTTGTTCGTGCGGCGGCTGGCCCGTGCGGGTGGTGAGGCTGCGCGGCGGGGGTTCCGGTTGTCGGGGACGGTGCTGGTCACCGGCGGCACCGGGGCGTTGGGCTCCCGGGTGGCGCGGTGGGCGGTGGATGTCGGGGCAGAACACCTTGTGTTGACGAGTCGGCGTGGTGAGCGGGCCGCGGGTGCGGTGGAGTTGGCGGAGCGGTTGCGGGCGTGCGGGGCGCGGGTGACGGTGGCTGCGTGTGACGTGGCGGACGGGTCGGCGCTGGGCGCGCTGCTCGACGGCCTCGCCGCCGCGGGCGACCCCGTCCGTGCCGTCGTGCACGCCGCCGGAGCACCCCAGTTCACCCCGCTTGCCGACGTCACGCCGGACGAGCTGCGCGAGGTGCTGCGCGCCAAGGTCGACGGGGCGGCGCATCTCGACGCGTTGCTGCCGGAGCTGGACGCGTTCGTGGTGTTCTCGTCCATCGCGGGGGTGTGGGGTTCGGCCGGGCAGGCCGGCTACGCGGCGGCCAACGCCTTCGTCGACGCCCTCGTCGTCCGCCGACGGGCCCAGGGCACCGCCGCCACAGCCGTGGCGTGGGGCCCGTGGGCGGGTGCCGGCATGGCCGTCCAGGGCGAGGCGCAGGAGCAACTGGCCCGCCGGGGGCTGCCGGCGATGGATCCGGAGCTGGCGGTCACCGCGTTGCAGGCGGCCCTCGACCGGGACGACACGAGCGTCGTCGTCGCCGACGTCGCCTGGGACCGGTTCGCCGCCTCCTTCACCGCCCTGCGACCCAGCCCTCTGCTGGACGAGATCCCCGAGGCGCGGCCCGCGTCACCCGACGCCGATGCGGGAGAGGAACAGGCGCAGCTCGGCCGCCGGCTCGCCACCCTGACGACCGCCGAACGGGACGCGTACCTGCTCGACCTCGTGCGCGCCCAGGTGGCCGCGGTGCTCGGGCACGCCACGCCGGACGCCGTCCCCGCCGACCAGGCGTTCCAGCGGCAGGGCTTCGACTCGCTGACCGCCGTGGAGCTGCGCAACCGGCTCACCGCCGAGACCGGCCTCGCCCTGCCCAGCACCCTGGTCTTCGACCACCCGACGCCGCTGGCGCTCGTCGCCCACCTGGCCGCCGAGCTGACCGGCACCCCGGCTGGGGCGGTGGAGCGGGAGCGGGGCGCGGCCGTCGACGACGACCCCATCGTCATCGTCGGCATGGCCTGCCGCCTGCCCGGCGGAGTCGACACCGCCGACCAGCTGTGGGACATGCTCGCCGCCGGGCGCGACGGCATCTCCGACTTCCCCCTCGACCGGGGCTGGGACAGCTTCCTCGACGGCCGGCTGTCCGACACCTCGTTCCCCCGCCAGGGCGGCTTCGTCTACGACGCGGGAGCGTTCGACGCCGAGTTCTTCGGCATCTCCCCCCGCGAGGCCCTCGCCATGGACCCGCAGCAGCGGCTGCTGCTGGAGGTCTCCTGGGAGGCGGTCGAGTCGGCGGGCGTGGACCCGTCCCGCCTGAAGGGGGAGCGGGTCGGCGTCTTCGCGGGTGCCAGCTTCCAGGGGTACGCGTCCACGGCCATGGGCCGGGACCAGGAGGTCGGCGGCCACCTGCTCACCGGCAACGCGACCAGCGTCCTGTCGGGGCGGGTGGCGTACTCGTTCGGGTTCGAGGGGCCGGCGGTCACCGTCGACACGGCGTGCTCGTCGTCGCTGGTGGCGTTGCACCTGGCTGCGCAGTCACTGCGCTCGGGCGAGTGCGACCTGGCCCTGGCCGGCGGCGTGACGGTCATGGCCTCACCGGCGACCTTCGTCGAGTTCGCGAAGCAGGGCGGCCTCTCCGCCGACGGGCGGTGCCGGTCGTTCGCGGAGTCGGCGGACGGCACCGGCTGGGGTGAGGGCGTCGGGGTGCTCCTCGTCGAACGGTTGTCGGACGCCCGGCGTAACGGTCACCGGGTCCTCGCGGTCGTGCGGGGCTCCGCCGTGAACCAGGACGGGGCGTCGAACGGTCTCACCGCGCCGAATGGTCCGTCGCAGCAGCGGGTGATCCGGCAGGCCCTCGCGTCGGCGGGATTGTCCCCGTTGGACGTGGACGTGGTGGAGGCGCACGGGACGGGCACGACCCTCGGTGACCCGATCGAGGCGCAGGCGCTGCTGGCGACGTACGGGCAGGGGCGGGAGACACCGCTGCTGCTGGGGTCGATCAAGTCGAACATCGGCCACACGCAGGCGGCGGCCGGCGTCGCCGGGATCATCAAGCTGGTCCTCGCCCTGCGACACGGCGTGGTGCCGGCGACCCTGCACGTGGACGAGCCCTCCACGAAGGTGGACTGGACGTCGGGCGCGGTCACGCTGGTGACCGAGCGCCGCGAGTGGCCGGCGGTGGTGGACCGCCCGCGCCGGGCCGCCGTCTCCTCGTTCGGCATCTCCGGGACCAACGCCCACGTGATCCTCGAGCAGGCGGAGCCCGTCGAGGCCGAGCCGTCCCGGCCCGTCGAGCTGCCCGTGGTGCCCTGGCTGGTGTCGGCGCGTACGCCGGAAGCCCTCGCCGCGCAGGCCACCCGGCTCGCCGAGCACCTGGGATCCGACGCGGGGCCGACGGCGACGGACGTCGCCTGGTCACTGGCGACCGCCCGCGCTGCCCTGGAGCACCGGGCGGTCGTCCTCGGCGCGACCGGGGACGACCTGTTGTCCGGTCTGGACGCGTTGTCGGCTGGCGCGGCGGTTCCGGGTGTGGTGACCGGTGAGGTGGTCTCGGGTCGTCGGGTGTTGTTGTTCACGGGTCAGGGTGCGCAGCGGCCGGGGATGGGTCGTGAACTGTATGACCGGTTCCCGGTGTATGCGGAGGCGTTCGACCGGGTGTGTGCCCTGTTCGCGGGCCGCCTCGATCATCCGTTGGGGGAGGTGGTGTTCGCGGAGCCGGGTTCCGATCTGGCGGCCCTGTTGGATCAGACGGCGTTCACGCAGGCGGGTCTGTTCGCTCTGGAAGTGGCGTTGCACGAGCTGTTGGCCTCGTTTGGTGTGACGGCTGACTATCTGGTGGGGCATTCGATCGGTGAGGTGACGGCCGCCCATGTGGCGGGTGTGTTGTCGTTGGAGGACGCCTGCAGGCTGGTGGCGGCGCGGGGTTCGTTGATGCAGGCGTTGCCTGTTGGTGGCGGGATGTTGGCGGTCGGCGCGCCTGAGGCTGAGGTGCGTGCGCTGGCCGGCGGCGGTGTGGATGTGGCGGCGGTGAACGGGCCTCGGGCAGTGGTGTTGTCGGGGCCGGTGGCCGAGTTGGATCGGGTCGCGGGGGAGTGTGCCGGGTGGGGCTGGCGGGCGAAGCGGCTGCCGGTCAGTCACGCGTTCCATTCGCGGTTGATGGAACCGATGCTGGCGGAGTTCCGGACGGTTCTGGCGGGTCTGGACTGGCAGACGCCGAGGCTGCCGATCGTGTCGAACCTGACCGGGCGGGTGGCGGAGGCGGCCGAGATCAGCAGCCCGGACTACTGGGTGCGGCATGTGCGGGAGGCCGTGCGGTTCGGTGATGCGATCACCACCCTGCTGGGGTTGGGTGTCAGCAGCTTTGTGGAGGTGGGGCCGGATGCGACGTTGACGGCGATGGCGGCCGATGTTCCGGCGGAGCGGCCGGTGCACCTGGTGGCGGCGTTGCGCCGTGACCAGGACGAGACGACCGCCCTGGTCACCGCCCTCGCCCGGCTGCACGTCACCGGCACGCCCGTGGACTGGGCGACCTGGTTCACCCACACCGGTGGTCGGCCCCGCACGGTGGACCTGCCCACCTACGCCTTCCACCACCAGCGCTACTGGCTGCACGACGTGCCGCCGGCCGCCGCCGTGAGCACCACCGGGGGCTCGGCGACCGACGAGCGGTTCTGGGCGGCGGTGGAGCGGGAGGACCTGACCGGTCTCGGTGCGGAGTTGGCGGCGGAGCAGTCGCTGAGTGACCTGCTGCCGAAGCTCGCCCGGTGGCGGCGGGCGGGGCAGCAGCGGTCCACCGTCGACTCGTGGCGCTACCGCGTCGAGTGGCAGGCCGTGCCCGACACCTCGGGGGCACTGACCGGCACCTGGCTGGTGCTGGTGCCGTACGACGGGGTCGATGCCCCGGTGCTCGCGGCCGTGACCGAGGGGATCGTCTCGGCCGGGGCGAAGGTCCGGACGTTGACGCTCGACGGCCCGGCGGACGACCGCGAACTGGTGGCGAAGTCGCTCCGCGACGTCGGCGAGGTCGCCGGTGTGGTGTCGCTGCTGTCGCTGGCCGGCGTCGGCGTGGGCGAGGCGCTGGGGGCGGTGCAGGCGCTGGCCGCCGCCGACCTGGTCGGCCGGGTGTGGTGGGTGACCCGGGGCGCGGTGTCCGTGGGTGCGTCGGACGCGCCGGTCGACCCGGTCGCCGCTGCCGCCTGGGGCCTGGGCCGGGTGGCCGCGTTGGAGGAGCCACGACGGTGGGGTGGCCTGGTGGACCTGCCGCAGGTGGTGGACGGCCGGGCGGTGCGCCGGGTGTGTCAGGTGTTGGCGGCGGGTGTCGAGGATCAGGTGGCGGTGCGGTCGTCGGGGTTGTTCGTGCGGCGGCTGGCCCGTGCTGGTGGTGAGGCTGCGCGGCGGGAGTTCCGGTTGTCGGGGACGGTGCTGGTGACCGGCGGCACCGGGGCCTTGGGTGCTCGGGTCGCCGGGTGGGCGGTCGGGGCGGGTGCCGAGCATGTGGTGTTGGTGAGCCGGCGCGGTGAGCGGGCCGCGGGTGCGGTGGAGTTGGCGGAGCGGTTGCGGGCGCGTGGGGCGCGGGTGACGGTGGCTGCGTGTGACGTGGCGGACCGGTCGGTGCTGGGCGCGCTGCTCGACGGCCTCGCCGCCGCCGGTGACCCGGTGCGCGCCGTCGTGCACGCGGCGGGCGCGGCGCACTCCACCCCGCTGGGCGAGCTGACCGCCGACGAGCTGCGCGACGTGCTGCGCGCCAAGGTCGACGGGGCGGCGCACCTCGACGCGTTGCTGCCGGAGCTGGACGCGTTCGTGGTGTTCTCGTCCATCGCGGGGGTGTGGGGTTCGGCCGGGCAGGCCGGCTACGCGGCGGCCAACGCGTACCTCGACGGGCTGGTGGCCCGGCGGCGCGCCCGGGGTGCCGCCGGCACCACAGTGGCGTGGGGCCCGTGGGCCGGCGCGGGGATGGCGCACGGCGAGCAGCAGGAACAGCTCGGCCGCCGGGGGCTGCCGGCGATGGATCCGGAGCTGGCGGTCACCGCGTTGCAGGCGGCCCTCGACCGGGACGACACGAGCGTCGTCGTCGCCGACGTCGCCTGGGACCGGTTCGCCGCCTCGTTCACCGCCCTGCGACCCAGCCCCCTGCTCGGCGGCATCCCTGAGGCCGGCACGGCCGACCGACCGGAGCCGCCGGCGGACTCGGGTGCCCCGCAGCAGCTGCGGGACCGGCTGGCCGCCGCCGGCGACACCGAGCGGGACCGCATCCTGCTCGACCTGGTACGCGGCACCGCCGCCACCGTGCTGGGGCACCGCACCCCGGCGGCGATCCGTGCCGCCCGGGGCTTCCTGGAACTCGGCTTCGACTCGCTGACCGCCGTGGAGCTGCGCAACCGGCTCACCGCCGAGACCGGCCTCGCCCTGCCCAGCACCCTCGTCTTCGACTATCCGACGCCGGCCGCGCTCGCCGAGCACCTGCGCGCCGAGCTGGTGCCGCACGGTGCGGCCACCCCGGTCGTCGCCGAGATCGAACGGCTCGACGAGCTGCTGCGGACCGTCCCCGCCGACCGGCGCGACGACTCGGAGATCACCCGCCGCCTGGAGGCTCTGCTGGCCCACTGGCGAGCCGCCACCGCCCCGTCGTCGCCGTCCCCCGCCTCGCTGGATCCGGCCTCGCTCGATCCGGCCTCGCCGGCTCTCGCGCCGCCTGCCCCGGCCGAGGCCGCAGCCGTGGCCGACGACCTGTCCACCGCCACCGAGGACGACATCTTCGCCATCATCCAACGCGAATTCGGCAAGTCCTGACCCCACCCCACCCCGTGCCGCCGCCCCACCCCGCGCCCCGCGCCCCCGCCCCCGCCCCGGTGATTAAGAGAAAAGCGTCAAAGTTGATCTCGACGATGACGCAAACCTCTTGATCACCGGGGGGAGACCGCCGGGGGAGAGCCGGGAGGGTGGCCGGGAGGGTGGGGCTAGGGGTCTGGTGGGTGGATCTAGGGGTGTGTCGGCTCCTGCCGGGCTCCGTAGGGTCGGAGCCCGACAGGTTGTCGTCCCGCTTGGCGCGGGACGGGCGGAGGCGGGGTGCGCGCGGGTGCCCGGAGACACGGGAGGTGCCCTGTGACCGGCTCCCAGGGCGGCCAGCTCCTCGCGATCAGCGACCTGCACGTCGTGTACGCGGAGAACAAGGCCATCGTCGAGGCCCTGCGCCCCGACAACGACGACGACTGGCTGATCATCGCCGGTGATGTCGGCGAGTTCGCCAAGGACATCGAGTGGGCGCTCGGCCTGCTCCGCGACCGGTTCGCCAGGGTGATCTGGGCGCCGGGCAACCACGAACTGTGGACGCCCCGCGATGACACCGTCCAGTTGCGTGGCGAGGAACGCTACCGCCACCTCGTCGCGCTGTGCCGCAGCCTGGGCGTGGTCACGCCGGAGGATCCGTACCCGGTGTGGGACCCGGACGGGGATCCCGTCCTGATCGCCCCGCTCTTCGTCGGGTACGACTACACGTGGCGGCCCCCGGGGACGTACACCCGGGAGCAGGCGTTGGCGCGGGCGCACGAGACCGGCGTGGTCTGCACCGACGAGATCCTGCTGCACCCCGACCCGTACCCGAGCCGGGACGCCTGGTGCCGGGCGCGGGTGATCCAGACCGAGCGGCGGCTCGACGCCGAGCGCGGCGGGCTGCCCACCATCCTGGTGAACCACTACCCGCTGGTCCGCGAGCCCACCCGGGTCCTGCGCTATCCCGAGTTCGCCCAGTGGTGCGGCACCGACCTGACCGCCGACTGGCACCTGCGCTACGACACCCGCGTCGCCGTCTACGGCCACCTGCACATCCCGCGCACCACCTGGTATGACGGCGTCCGCTTCGAGGAGGTGTCCGTCGGCTACCCGCGCGAGTGGCGTCGCCGCGCCACCCCGCCGGGGCGGCTCCGCCAGATCCTCCCGGCCCCCGCCCGACCCCACGGCTGACCGCCGGGAACGGGCGTCCCCGAGGGCCCTCCCACCGGCCTCATCCTGCGGTTATCGCCCCTCCGGGAGGCGCCGCGCGGGGGCTGAATGAGGGGTCCCGTAGGGGTTGGGCCGCCGTAGCGCGCTCAGTACCGTCCACTCACGGTGAGGGTCGGATACCGGCAATTCCCAGGGCCGGATGCCTGCGGTGGTGGCTTCCTCAGTGTTCGGCGGAATCGATCGGTAGCAAGCTCCGGGCGGGTGGGTCATGGCGGACGAAGAGAAGCTCCTCGAACACCTCAAGTGGGTGACCACCGAGCTCCGCCAGGCGCACCGGCGCCTGCGGGAGCTGGAGAGCGCCGAAGCCGAACCGATCGCCGTCGTCGCGATGGCGTGCCGGTTCCCCGGCGGCGTCGGCTCCCCCGAGGACCTGTGGGACCTCGTGGCCGCCGGCACCGACGCGACCGGCCCGTTCCCCACCGACCGGGGCTGGGACCTGGCCCGGCTGTACGACCCGGACCCCGACCACCCCGGCACCTCGTACAGCGACCGGGGCGGGTTCCTCGACGACGCCGGCCACTTCGACCCGACCCTGTTCGGCATCTCCCCCCGCGAGGCCCTCGCGATGGACCCGCAGCAGCGGCTGCTGCTGGAGACCACCTGGGAGGTGTTCGAACGCGCCGGCATCGACGCCGGGTCGCTGCGCGGCAGCCGCACCGGCGTCTTCGTCGGCACCGCCGGGCAGGACTACGCCTCCGTGCTGCGCCGCCTCCCCGAGGGCGCCGAAGGCTACGTGCTGACCGGCACCGCCGCCAGCGTCATCTCCGGGCGGCTCGCCTACTCGTTCGGCCTGGAGGGGCCGGCCGTCACCATCGACACCGCCTGCTCGTCGTCGCTGGTCGCGCTGCACCTGGCCGGTCAGGCCCTGCGCGACGGCGAGTGCACCCTCGCCGTGGCCGGCGGCGTCAGCGTGATGGCCACCCCCGGCGGGTTCGTCGAGTTCTCCCGCCAGCGGGGGCTGGCCGCCGACGGCCGGTGCAAGGCGTTCTCCGCCGACGCCGACGGCACCGGCTGGGCCGAGGGCGTCGGCATGGTGCTCGTCGAGCGGCTGTCCGACGCCCGCCGCAACGGCCACCCCGTGCTCGCCGTGATCCGGGGCAGCGCCGTCAACTCCGACGGGGCCAGCAGCGGCCTCACCGCCCCGAACGGCCCCGCCCAGCAGCGCGTCATCCGCCAGGCCCTCGACAACGCCGGCCTCACCCCGGCCGACGTGGACGTCGTGGAGGCGCACGGCACCGGCACCCGGCTCGGCGACCCGATCGAGGCGCAGGCGCTGCTGGCCACGTACGGCAGGGACCGGCCCGCCGACCGGCCGCTCTGGCTCGGCTCGTTGAAGTCGAACCTCGGCCACACGCAGGCCGCCGCCGGGGTCGCCGGGGTGATCAAGATGGTCCTCGCGATGCGGCACGGGCTGCTCCCGGCGACCCTGCACGCCGACGAGCCCACGCCGCACGTCGACTGGACGGGCGGCGCGGTCGCCCTGCTCACGCAGGCCCGCCCGTGGACCGGGGACGCCGGCCGGCCCCGCCGCGCCGCCGTCTCCTCCTTCGGCATGAGCGGCACCAACGCCCACCTCGTCCTGGAACAGGCCCCGCCGCCCGAGCCGGCCGCCGCGACCGAGGCCCCCGCGCGGGAACTCCCGGCGGTGCCGGTGCTGCTCTCCGCCGCGCACCCCGCCGCCCTCGCCGCGCAGGCGGGCCGCTGGGCGGCCTGGCTGGACGCCGGCGCCGACGCGCGTCCCGTGGACGTGGCGTGGTCGTCGGTCACCTCCCGCGCTGCCCTGGACAGTCGCGCGGTGGTCGTGGCGACGGGCCGCGACGATCTCCTCGCCGGGCTGCGTGCCCTGGCGGCGGGCGAGCCGTCCGGCGCGGTCGTCGCCGGCCGCGCTGTCGACCGGGGTCCCCTCGCCGTGTTGTTCTCCGGTCAGGGCGCGCAGCGGGCGGGGATGGGTCGGGAGTTGTACGCGTCGTTCCCGGTGTTCGCGTCGGTGTTGGACGAGGTGTGTGGGCACCTGGATCGTGGGTTGCCGCAGTCGTTGAAGTCGGTGTTGTTCGCTTCGGAGGGCTCCGCTGAGGCGGGGCTGCTGGATTCGACGGTGTTCACGCAGGCGGGGTTGTTCGCGGTTGAGGTGGCCCTGTTCCGTCTGGTGGAGTCGTTCGGTGTGGTGCCGGATTTCGTGGGTGGTCATTCGGTTGGTGAGATCGTGGCGGCGCATGTGGCGGGGGTGTTGTCGCTGGAGCATGCGTGTGCGTTGGTGGTGGCGCGGGGTCGGTTGATGCAGGCGTTGCCGGCCGGTGGTGGGATGTTGGCGGTCAATGCGGCCGAGGCGGACGTGTTGTCCTCGTTGGACGGGTTGTCCGATCGGGTGGGCATCGCGGCGGTGAACGGCCCGGCTTCTGTCGTCGTGTCGGGTGCGGTGGACGCCTTGGACGTGGTGGAGCGGGCGTGGCGGGGTCGGGGGGTGCGGACCCGTCGGTTGGCGGTGAGTCACGCGTTTCACAGTCCGTTGATGGAGCCGATGCTGGCGAAGTTCCGGGCGGTGCTGTCGCGGCTGACCTTCGCCGCGCCCGAGCTGCCTGTCGTGTCGAACGTGACTGGGGCGCTGGCCGATCCTGACGAGATCTGTGGCGTTGACTACTGGGTGCGGCATGTGCGGGAGGCGGTGCGGTTTGCCGACGGGGTGGCGGCGTTGCGGGCTGCGGGGGTGGACACGTT
>NZ_FMCW01000035.1 GCF_900091595.1 Micromonospora haikouensis | reverse complement strand
CGCATCATCCGCTCGACCGGGTAGTCGCGGGTGTAGCCGTACCCACCGAGCAGTTGCACGGCGTCGGTGGTGATCTCCATGGCGGCGTCGGAGGCGAAGCACTTGGCCGCCGCGCCGAAGTAGGTCAGGTCGGCGTCGCCCCGCTCGGACCTGCCGGCGGCGGCGTACGTCAACTGGCGGGCCGCCTCCAGCTTCATGCCCATGTCGGCGAGCATGAACTGGACGCCCTGGAACTCGGCGACCGCCTTGCCGAACTGCTTGCGCTCCTGCACGTACCCCTTGGCGTAGTCGAGCGCGCCCTGCGCGATGCCGACGGCCTGCGCGGCGATGGTGACCCGGGTGTGGTCCAGGGTCTTCATGGCGGTGGCGAAGCCGGTGCCCTCCGCGCCGATCATGCGGTCGGCGGGGATGCGGACGTTGTCGAGGTAGACCTCGCGGGTCGGCGAGCCCTTGATGCCGAGCTTCTTCTCGGGCGCGCCGAAGCTGATCCCGGGGTCGGTGCGCTCCACCACGAACGCGGAGATGCCCCGGGAGCGCGCGGTCGGGTCGGTGACGGCGAACACCGTGTAGAACTCGCTCAGCCCGGCGTTGGTGATCCACCGCTTGACCCCGTTGAGCACCCAGGTGTCGCCGTCGCGCTCCGCGCGGGTGCGCATGCTCGCCGCGTCGCTGCCGGCTTCCGGCTCGGACAGGCAGTAGGAGAACATGGCCTCGCCCCGGGCCACCGGCGGGAGGTAGCGCTGCTTGAGCTGCTCGTCGGCGGCCAGCAGCAGCGGCATGGTGCCCAGCTTGTTGCCGGCCGGGACGAGGGAGGAACAGGCGCAGGCGCGGGCGACCTCCTCGATGACGATCGCGGTGGCGAGGGCGTCGGCCCCGGCGCCGCCGTACTCGGCGGGTACGTGCGGGGCGTGGAAGTCGGCGGCGCGCAGCGCGTCGTAGGAGGAGTGCGGGAACTCGCCGGTCTCGTCGGCCTCGGCCGCGTGGGGCGCGACCTTGGCGTCGCACACCGCGCGGACGGCCGCCCGCACCTCCGCGTGCTCCTCGGGCAACTGGTACGCCTCGAACACCACGAACCCCCTCGTCGGACAGCCTGTCGCGACAGAATACCATCCGGTCGGTATGAACTCTGCCCCTTGAGTTGCCCGGCCGGGCGTGGTAGATACCTTCCAGTCGGTATGTAGGGGGTCGGGTGACACGCGCCGTACGGGCGGGGATGGACTTCATCTCCGCGCTCGACCGGGGAAGCCTCGGCGGCCTCGCCCGCCTCTGCGCCACCGGCGCGACCTGGTGGGTCGACACCGGCCCGGACCGCCGCGGCGGCGACCCGCAGCTGTCCCCCCACGGAAGCGGCCGGTTCCCGCTGCACGGCGTCATGCGGATGGACGACAAGCTCGCGCTGATGCGCCGGCTCGGCCCCACCGCGTTCCCGACCGGTTGCCGGCAGATCCCGCGCCGCGTCGTCGCCGGTGACGACACGTGCGTCATCGAGGTCGAGGGGCACGGCGTGCACGCCAGCGGCGTCGAGTACGCCAACCGGTACGGGTTCGTCTTCGACGTCGACGCCACCGGTGCCATCGTCGCGGTCCGCGAGTACCTCGACACCGTCCACGCCCAGCAGGTGGTGGGCGGCGGTGCGCCCGTACCCCGAAGCAGCCTCGACCACCCGGTGGCCGGCGACGCGCCCGACCCCGGCGACCCACCGCCGGCCGTGGCGGCGGCCCTGGCGATGTGGCCGGCGCTGGCCCGGGGCGACCTCGACACGTTCGGCGGCCACCGGTCGCCCGCCGTCACGGTGACCCCGCGCCGCTGGATCGCCGACGACACCCTGGTCGCCGTCGAGGCGGTAGGCGACGCCGTCCTCGCCGACGGGGCCCGTTACCAGAACCGCTACCTGTGGATCGTCGAGGTCCGGGCCGACGGCATCGGCGAGGTCCGGGAGTACTGCGACACCCTGCACATCGCCGACCTGATGGGCTTCGACGCGGAGGTCGGCCGCCGCACGGGAGAGGAACCCGGATGAGCGCCAGAGTGATCACCGACATCGACGAGGTGCTGACGACCACCCGCGCGGTGCGCCGCCGGATGGACTTCGACCGGCCGGTCGCCCGCGCCGTCGTCGAGGAGTGCCTCCGACTCGCGCAGCAGGCGCCGATGGGCTCCAACCTCGAGGACTGGCGCATCGTCGCCGTCGACGACCCCACCCTCAAACGGAAGCTGTCCGGGCTCTACACCGAGGTCTGGCACCAGACGGTCGAGCGCCCCCTGGCCAGCGGCGAGGCGGCGACCACCACCCGCCTGTCGCCGACCGTCCGCGCCGACCCGCAGGCCCAGGCGCGGCAGGCCCGGGTCCTGCGCGCGGTGAAGTACCTGGTCGACCACCTCGACCGGGTGCCCGTCCTGGTCGTCCTGTGCAGCACCAAGCCGCTGCCGCAGCGGCCGGTCGGCGGCACCGCGTCGGGATACTACGGCTCGATCTTCCCGTTCGCCTGGTCCTTCCAGCTCGCGCTGCGCTCCCGGGGCCTCGGCTCGGTGCTGGCCACCGCCCTGGCCCACAAAGCCAGCGGCGTCCAGGCGGTGCTCGGCCTGCCGGCCGAGTGGCGGCCGATCACCCTGCTCCCCGTCGCCTACACCCGGGGCGTCGACTTCCGCCCCGCCGCCCGCGCCGACCTGGCGGACGTGGCGTTCTGGAACGGCCCCGTCGAGCCGGCGGGATCGGCGTCGGCATGAGGGCCGCCCACGTCGTCGAGCCCTGCGCCGACCGCCCCGTCGAGGCCCTCCGCGTCGGCGACCTCGCCGACCCGCAGCCGCCCCCCGGCTGGGTGGGCGTCGACGTCCGGGCCGGCGCGCTCAACATGCACGACATCTGGACGCTGCGCGGCGTCGCCGGCCGTCCCCACGGCGGGCCCCACGTCATCGGCAGCGACGCCGCCGGGGTGGCCGACGGCCGGGACGTCGTCGTCTACCCGGTGCTGCCCACCGCGCCCGACGGCCGCACCGTCACCCACGCGACGCTGCTGCCCGACGCCGGCCACGGCCTCCTCGCCGAGCGCGCCGTCGTGCCGGCGGGCCACCTCGTGCCCAAGCCCGCCGCCCTGAGCTGGGCCGAGGCCGCGTGCCTGCCCACGGCCTGGCTGACCGCCTACCGGATGCTGTTCACCAAGGCCACGGTCGGGCCCGGGCGGGTCGTGCTCGTGCAGGGCGCGGGCGGGGGCGTCGCGACCGCCGCCGTCGGCCTCGCCGTGGCGGCCGGCGCCACCGTCGTCGTCACCTCCCGCTCCCCGGCCAAGCGCGAGCGGGCGCTCGCCCTCGGCGCCGCCGTCGCCCTGGACGTCGGCGAACGGGTGCCGGAGCTCGCCGACGTCGTCGTCGAGACCGTCGGCCCCGCCACCTTCGCGCACTCGGTGCGCTCGACCAGGGCCGGCGGCGTCATCGTCGTGTGCGGCGGCACGAGCGGCTTCACCGCCCAGCTGGACCTGCCACGTTTGTTCGCCCGGGAGATCACCGTCCACGGGTCGACCATGGGCTCCCTCGACGAGTTCCGGGCCCTCGTCGACTACGTCGACACCCACGGCATCCGGCCCGCCGTCGACAGCGTCGTCGACCTCGCCGACGTCCGCACCCAGGCCGCCCGGATGCTCGCCGGCACCGCGTTCGGCAAGCTCTGCGTGAGCCTGGCATGACCGTCGTCGTCACCCGGCGCGGGCCCGCCCTCTGGGCCCGCATCGACCGCCCGGGCGCGGGCAACGCGTGCGACAGCGCGGTGCTCGCCGGCCTCGAACGGTGGCTCGCCGGTGCGGGCGATCCCGGCGTACGGGCGCTCGTGCTCACCGGGACCGGCCGGAGCTTCTGCGCCGGCGCGGACCTCGCGGAGGCCACCGGCCTGCTCGGCGACCAGCCCGCGCTGCGGGCCTTCCTCGACCGGGGCCGCCGCCTCGTGCGCGCGATCGGGTCGGCCCCGGTGCCCACCGTCGCCGCGGTCAACGGGGCGGCCTTCGGCGGCGGGCTCGAACTGCTGCTGGCCTGCGACGTCGCCGTCGCCGCCGGCAGCGCCCGCCTCGGCGACCGGCACCTCGCCGTCGGCCAGGTCCCCGGCTGGGGCTCCAGCGTCCTGCTGCCGCTCGCCGTCGGCCCGGCGCTGGCCCGCCGGCTGCTCGTCACCGGCGAGACGTGGACGGCCGACGAGGCCGCCCGCCGGGGCCTGGTCAGCGAGGCCGTCGCCGACGCCGACCTCGTGCCGCACGTCGACGCGCTGGTGGCCACCATCGCGGCCCGCGACGAGACGGCGGTCCGCCGGATGCTGGGCCTCGCCCGGCCCGCCGTCGCCGACGCGGTCTGGGCGAGGGAGTGGGAGACCCTCGTCGCGCACGTCGCGGACCAGGCGGCGGGCCCAGCCGGCCCGCCAGGGCCCCCGGCCTAGTCCACGGCCCTGTCCCTGTCCCGCCGCACCCCTCGACCGACACGCTGGAACGGAGCGACCCATGCGCACCGCGAAGAAGACGATCGTGAACACCCCGGGCGACCTGCTCGACCTCGTCGGCCAGGACCTGGGCGCGAGCGAGCCCCGGGTGGTGACCCAGGAGCAGATCGACCGGTTCGCCGATGTCACCGGCGACCACCAGTGGATCCACGTCGACGTCGAACGGGCGCGCTCGGGGCCGTTCGGCACGACGGTCGTGCACGGGTTCCTGACCCTGGCGCTCGTCCCGCTCCTGCTCGCGGACATCCTCGAGGTGCGGGAGCACTCGATGGGGGTCAACTACGGCCTGGACCGGGTCCGCTTCGTGCGGCCGCTGCCGCCGGGCGTCGAGATCCAGGGCACGGCGACCCTCGTCTCGGCCCGGCCGATCCCGGTGGCGCAGGACGGCTCGCCCGGCGGCGTGCAGGCCAAGGCGTCGGTGGTCGTGGAGTTCGCCGACCGGTCGCAGCCCTGCTGCGTGGCGGAGATCCTGTTCCGCTACCACGGCTGAGTCCCGCTGCTGCGGGCGACCGCCGCGCCGACGCGACCCGCCGGGTCGCGCCGGCGCGGGCACGCCGGTCGGTCGCGCCGGCCCGCTCACTCCGGCGCGGCGTCCGACGGGGCGACGAACCGGCCCCGGTAGAACGACAGCGCGGGCACGCCCGTCGGCTTCAGGTGCACGTGGTCGACGTCCAGCAGGACGATCACGTGGTCGCCGCTGGTGATCACCTCGTCGCGGCGGCCGGCGAGGATCGCCGGCGTGCCGGGCAGCAGCGGGACGGCGTCGGGGCCGGGCACCCAGGACACCCCGTCGAGCCGCTGCGCGCCGGACAGGCCGGAGGTGGCGAACCGCCGGGCCACGTCCTCCTGGTTCTGGCTGAGGATGTGGATCGCGATGCGGTCGGCCGCCATCAGGACGGGGAAGCTCGACGAGTGGCTGGTGACGCAGAACAGCACCTTCGGCGGCCGAAGCGAGACCGAGGTGAACGAGTTCACGGTCAGCGCGGCGACCTCGCCGGCGCCGGTCACGGCGGTCACGGCGGTCACGCCGGTGGGGAAGTGCCCGCACACCTGGCGGAACTCGGCGGAGTCGAACAGGGGCTCGGCCATCATCGGGTCACCGCCGGGTCGCAGGAGTCGGGCGCGGGGCGCAGCCCGCCTTCGAGCTGGATGAGGCACAGCGTGTGTCCGCCGGGGTCCTTGATCAGGTGCAGGCGTCCGTGCGGGCTGTCGACCGGCCCGACGGTCGGGGTGCCGCCCAGGGCGGCGACCCGGGCCAGCGCGTCGTCGAGGTCGGCGACGGCGAAGTAGGTGATCCACTTCGACGGGATGAGGTTGGGCCACTCGTTGTCCAGTTCGAGGACGCCAGCGACTGGGACGTCGTCGAGCATCAGCAGCGTGTACGGCCGGGCCGTCGGCGCGTCGCCGCGCTGGCGGCTGGTGTAGCCGAACAGGGCCCGGTAGTAGGCCACCGCCCGGGCGGGCTCGCCGGTGTCCAGCTCGTTCCAGCACAGCGCGCCGACCGAGTTGAGGGCCTGGACGCCGGCGCGCGACTCGCCCTGGTAGAGGCCGAAGGCCGCGCCGAAGGGATCGACGACCGCCGCGCCGGTGCCGGCCGCGGGCAGGTAGCGCGGGGGCGTGACCAGTTCCCCGCCGAGCGCGACCGCCTGCCGCGCCGACGCCGCGACGTCGTCGACGGCGAAGTAGGTGAGCCAGCCCCGGGGGCGGCCACCGTGCAGGGCGGCGGCGTCGGAGATGCCGGCGACGTCGCGCCCGGCGACGCCGCACATGCGGTAGGTGGTGGCGCCCAGCCGCTCCGCGCGGACCGTCCAGCCGAGCAGGGCGCCGTAGAAGGCCTCGGCCCGCTCGGGATGCGGGGTGCACAGCTCCACCCAGACGGCCTCGCCGGGCCGGAACGGCCGGCTCACCCGGACACCGCCCGCGCGGCGAGGCCGGCCACGATCGTGCGCGCCGACACGTCGTACGCGTGGTCGGGGGCGCCGGTGGCCAGGCTCGACTCGACGACCTCGACCACCGCCCGCAGGGTGCCCCGCGGCAGCGCGAGCAGCGAGTCGACGAGGTCGTCGACCTCGCGGTCGAGGTGGGCGTCGGGGACTACCCGGGCGACCAGGCCCCACGCGTGCAGCTGGGCGGCGGTGGCGGTCGCCGCGCCGGTCAGCAGGTGGTAGGCGTGCGCCCGGGGCAGGGCCCGGGCGATCGTGTGGCCGACCCCGGCGGGCGCGAAGCCGAAGCGGGCCTCCGGCAGCGACAGCCGGGCGTCGGCGGCGGCGACCGGCAGGTGCACGGCGTCGAGCAGGCCCGCGCCGAACCCGATGACGTGGCCCCGGACGGCGGCGACGACGGGCACCGGGAGCCGCCGGATCTCCTCCAGCGCCGCGTCGCTGCCGCGCAGCCGGGCGGAGACCGCCTCGCGGGTCGCGTCGGCCAGCCCGGCGAAGGACGAGGTGTCCCAGCCGCCGCAGAAGTGCCGCCCGGCCATGTCGAGGCGGATCACGACGCAGGTCTCGTCGGCGGCGGCGGACGTCATGGTGTCGACGAGTTCCCGTAGCGCGGCGTCGTCGACGCAGTTGCCGCGCGCGGCGTTGTCGTAGCGGACGTGCGCCACGCGTCCGTCGTGCCCATGGGTGAGGGTGATGGTCACCGCCGCATCATACATACCGGTCGGTATGAATACAACGCCCCTGGCGGGCGGCCCTTTGACACACGAACGTCATGGACGAGATACCCGCTCGACCCGTTGACTTGATACCGGCTGGTCGGTACTTTGTGGCGAACGTCACCGCCGGCCCAGGCCGAGACATGACGGGTCCATCGCCTCTGAAGGACGCCCATGATGATCACGAAATTCCTGCGCTCTCGGCGGCCCCTCGCCGTGGCCGCCGCCCTTGCCGTCGCGAGCGCCAGCCTCACCGCGTGCGGCGGGTCCGACTCCGATGACGCCCGGTCGTCCGGCTCGGCCACCATCCGGGCGCTGCTCGCCGCCCAGCCGGCGACCCTCGACCCGATCGTCGGCGCGCGCTCCGCCCAGATCGTCTGGGCGACGATGCTGGAGCCCCTGATCAACACCGACAAGGACCTCGCCCCGACCGACACGGGCCTGGTCACGAGCTGGACGCGCACCGACGCGACGACCTGGACCTTCAAGGTCCGGCCCGACATCGCCTTCAGCAACGGCGAGAAGGCCGACGCCGCAGCCGTGGCGAACACCATCACGCTCACCCGCGACGCCGCCGCCTCCCAGCTCAAGTCCTACTTCACCAACGTCACCGCGATCGAGGCGCCCGACGCCACCACCGTCGTGGTGAAGACGAAGACCCCGCAGTACAACATCCCCGACCTGCTCACCACGGTCTACCTGGTGCCGCCGAAGTACTACCAGGAGAAGGGGTCGGAGGGCTTCGCCGCCGCGCCCGTCGGCACCGGCCCGTACGTGTGGGCGGGCGCGAACGCCGGCCGCGACATCTCGGTCAAGAAGAACCCCGACTACTGGGGCACGAAGGCCACCAACGACGGCATCACCTTCACCTGGGCCAACGAGGCCGCGCAGCGCCTCGCGCTGATCCAGAGCAAGAGCGTCGACATCTCCTTCGACCTGCCGCCCGCGCAGGCGAGCGCGGCCAAGAGCGCCGGCGTCGACGTGGTCAGCACCGAGACCGCCATGAAGATCATCGCGTTCCTCGACTCGACGAAGGCGCCCTTCGACGACCCGAAGCTGCGCGAGGCCGCCGCCCTGGCCATCGACCGCGACGCGATCGTCAAGGGCATCTTCGACGGCCAGGCCGTCGCCGACGCCGGGCTGCTCAACGTCAAGCCGGGCCAGCAGCCGTCGCGCAGCGTGACCGCCGACGCCGCCCGGGCGAAGGAACTCGTCGGCTCCGCCGCCCCGACCGTGCAGATCAGCTACCCGGCGGCCCAGTACACCAACATCGAGGAGGTCGCCCAGGCCGTCGGCGGCAGCCTCGAACAGGCCGGCTTCAAGGTGACGTACGTGCCGCTCGACTACGGCACGCTCGTCAAGCGGATCATCGGCCGCCAGGTGCCCGGCATCTCCATCTTCGCCGGGGTGCCGAACGTCGCCGTGCCGGACTACTTCGTCAGCGGCTTCCTGAAGACGAAGTCGATCACCGGCAACTGCCCCGACCCGAAGATCGACGAACTCGCCCAGCAGGCGCTGGAACAGGACGGCGCCGAGCAGGCCGCCCCGATCTACGACCAGCTCAACACCATCGGCGTCGTGGACAAGCACTGCTACGTGCCGCTGTACCGGCAGGTGTTCAACTACGCGACCGCCCCCGGCGTCTCCGGCGTGGTGTTCGGCCCCCTGAACACCGTGGACTTCACGAAGACGACCCGCTGACGATGACCGAGGCAGTGCAGAAGGGGGTGCCGGGCGAGGCCGCCCGGCGCCCCCGCGCCCCGGAGCCGGAGACCCCCGTGCTGGTGGTCGACGACCTCGTCGTCGAGCACCGCGACCGCGGCACCGGCCAGGTCTTCCGCGCCGTGGACCACGTGTCGCTGCGCATCGACGCCGGCGAGAGCGTCGCCGTCGTCGGCGAGTCCGGCTCCGGCAAGACGACGCTCGCGATGGCCGCCACCGCGCTCGGCCCGCGCGGCGGGGGCGACATCCGGCTGCTCGGCCACAGCCTGTCGGAGATCAGCCGTACGCGGCTGCGCCGGCTGCGGCCCGAGGTGCAGGTCGTCTTCCAGGACCCGCACGGCTCCCTCGACCCGCGGCAGTCCGTGCGGTCCGGGCTGCGGGAACTGCGCACCCTGCAACCCGAGCGCACCTCCTGGATCGGCGACGCCGAGCTGCTCGGCAGCGTCCGGCTCGCCCCCGAGCTGCTCGACCGCTACCCGCACCAGCTCTCCGGGGGCCAGGCCCAGCGGGTCTGCATCGCCCGCGCGCTGCTCATGCGCCCGCGGCTCATCGTCGCCGACGAGCCGACCTCCGGCCTCGACGTCTCCGTCCAGGCCGACGTGCTGGCCCTGCTCCGGCAGATCCGCGCCACCACCGGCGCGGCGCTGCTGATGATCAGCCACGACCTCGCCGTCGTCCGCTCGCTCTGCGACGTCGTGCACGTCATGTACCGCGGCCGGGTCGTCGAGTCGGGGCCCTGCGAGCAGGTCTTCGTCACCCCCGAGAACGACTACACCCGCGAGCTGCTCGCGGCCATGCCCGGAGCGCGCTGGAGGTCCCGCCGATGAAGGCCAGCACCGTCCGCCGGGTCGGCAGCCGGCTCGCGTCCCTGTTCGCGTCGCTGCTGATCGCCCTCAGCCTCGCGTTCCTGCTGGGCCGCCTCTCCGGCGACCCCACCGCCACCATCCTCGGGCCGCTGGCGCCGCCGGAGCAGCGCGAGGCGCTGCGCCACGAGCTGGGCCTCGACCTGCCGCTGGTCGTGCAGTACTTCGACTACCTGCGGGGCATCCTCACCGGCGACCTCGGCCAGTCGCTGCAGTTCTACCAGTCCAACACGTCGATGATCGCCGACCGGCTGCCGTACACGCTGCAACTGGTCGCCGCCGGCATGGGCCTCGCCGTGTGCGTCGGCGTGCCCCTCGGCGTGCTCGCCGCGACCCGCGAGGGCACCTGGTGGGACCGGGCCGCCTCCACCGTCGCCCTGCTCGGGCAGTCCGTGCCCGTCTTCTGGTTCGGCATGATGCTCGTGGTGCTGTTCGCCGTGAAGCTCGGCTGGCTGCCCGCCGGGCAGTCGGGCACCCCGAAGCACCTGATCCTGCCCGCCCTCACCATGTCGGTCTACCCGATGGCGCACATCGCCCGGCTCACCCGCGCCTCGATGAGCGAGGCCCTCGCCGAGCCCTACATCGACTCCGCCCGCGCCCGGGGGCTCGGCAACCGCCGGGTCGTGTGGCGGCACGCGTTCGCCAACGCCATGATGCCGATCCTGACGATCGTCGTGCTGCAGACCGGCATCCTGCTCTCGGGCGCCGTCGCCGTCGAGTACGTCTACTCCTGGCCGGGCCTCGGGCAGCTCGCGCTCCAGGCCATCCAGTTCCGCGACTTCCCGCTCGTGCAGGCGATCGTTGTCTTCGGCGCGCTGGTCTTCGTCCTGCTCAACCTGGTCGTCGACGTCCTGCACTCGATCGTCGACCCGAGGGTGAGGTGACCGGCGTGAGCCAACTCGAACTCGACCCGACCGCCGCGGGGACGCCGCCCCGGCGGCCCGGCCGGCGCGCGCGTACCTCCGTGTTCTGGCTGTCCCTGCCGCTGGCCGTCGTCTCCGTCGGGGTGTTCGTGCTGCCGCTGACCGGGCTGCTCCCGGCGGCCGGCCAGGACCTGGCGGCGACCCGGCAGCCGCCGGCCTTCCTGCCCGGCGGCACCTGGGCGCACCCTCTCGGCACCGACAAGCTCGGCCAGGACGTGCTCACCCAGTTCGTCACGGCCGGCCGCCTGACGATCGTCATCGGCCTGGTCGGCGCGCTCGTCGCCATCGGCCCCGGCACGCTGCTCGGCGTGCTCGCCGGCTACTTCCGGGGCTGGGTCGACCGGGTCATCTCGGTGCTCATCGACGCCCAGCTCGCCCTGCCGTTCATCCTCGTCGCCCTCGCGATCATCGCGAACCGGGGCAGCTCGCTGCCGGTGCTGTTCCTCGTGCTGGCGCTCACCGGCTGGGCCGTGTGCGCCCGCGTCACCCGCTCGGCGACCATGGCGATCCGGGAGCGGCAGTTCGTGTTCGGCCTGCGCGCTGCCGGCGCGTCGGAACCCCGGATCGTCTTCCGGCACATCCTGCCCAACCTGGCCGGCACGACGGTCGCGCTCGGCACCCTCCAGGTGGGAACGGCCATCCTGGTCGAGAGCGCGCTGAGCTTCCTCGGCCTGGGCGTGGTGCCGCCGATGAACAGCTGGGGCTCGATGCTGGCGTCCGGCCAGGACGAGCTGAGCCAGGCGTGGTGGATCGCCTTCTTCCCCGGGCTCGCCATCACGCTGCTTGTGCTGCTGGTGAACCTGCTCGGCGACGCGCTGCTCACCCACCACGACCCCCGGAAGGCGCGCCGATGAGCGTACTGCTGAAGGCCGACGGCCTCGCCGTCACCGCCCGGCTCGCCGGCGGCGACCTGCGCCTGCTCGACGACGTCGACCTGGAGATCCGCCGGGGCCAGATCGTCGGCGTCGTCGGGGAGTCCGGCAGCGGCAAGACCACCCTCGCCCGCTGCGTCGTCGGGCTGCTCGACCGCAACGTCCGCGTCGAGCACGGCTCCGTCACGCTGGCCGGCGACGTGGTGGTGGCCCCCGGCGTCGACCGCACCGACCGGGTGCGCGGCAGCGCCGTCGGCATGGTCTTCCAGGACGCGTCGCGGTCGCTGAACCCGCTGATGCGGGTCCGCACCCAGCTCGCCGAGGTGCTGCGCCGGCACGTCCGCGACATCACCCGGGCCGAGGTGCGCCGCCGCTCGCTGGAGGTGCTGGAGCAGATGCGCATCGCCGACCCGTCCCGCGTCCTCGACAGCTACCCCCACCAGCTCTCCGGCGGCCTGCGCCAGCGGGTCGCCATCGCGCTCGCCGTCGTCACCCGCCCCGCCCTGGTGATCGCCGACGAGTGCACCACGGCCCTGGACGTCACGACGCAGACCAAGGTCGTCGGCCTGTTCCGCACCCTCGTCGACGAGCTCGGCATCGGCCTGCTGTTCGTCACCCACGACCTCATGCTGGCCAGCGACCTCTGCGACCGGATCACGGTGATGAGCGGCGGGCGGGTCGTCGAGGCCGGCGACGCCGCGAGCGTGCTGGACCGGCCGCAGCAGGACTACACCCGACGGCTCCTCGCCGCCATCCCCTCGTGGACCTGAAGGAGAACCGCGTGGAGCCCGACCAGAACCGCGTGGAGCCGAAGGAGAACCCGCCACCCATGCCCGAGCAGCCCGGCCTCGACGCCTACGCGGCCTACCTCCCGGCGTACGTGCTCGCCGACAACCGACTCGACGCGACCGACCCGCCCCGCCGCGGTGGCCCGGCCCGGGGCGTCGCCGCGTTCGACGAAGACACCGTCACGATGGCCGTCGAGGCGCTGCGCCCCGTCGCCGCCGCCAGCACGTCCGGCGGGCAACTGCTGTTCGCCACCACCAACGCCCCGTACGAGGCGAAGACGTCCGCCGGCGTGGTGCACGAGGCCCTCGGGCTCGACCCGGGGATCGGCGCGGTCGACCTGCGCGGACACCGCAGCGGCGCCACCGCCCTCGACCTCGTCGTCCGGGCCGGCGCGACCGCCGCCCTGGCCGACCTGCGCACCACCCGCCCCGGCGCGCCCGACGAGCTGGCCCAGGGCGACGCCGCCGTCGGCCTCGTCGGCGGCGGCCACGCCGCCGCCGTGCTCCTGGCCCGCGCCGGCCGCACCGCCGAGGTCCTGGAACGGTGGCGGCTGCCCGGGGAACGGCACGACCGGGTCTGGGACGAGCGGTTCACCGCCGAGGTCCTCGCCGCCGCCGGCCTCGACGCGGCCCGCCGCGCCCTGGCCGAGGCGTCCCTCGACGCCGTCGACACCGTCGTCGTGTCGTCGTCGAACCCCCGCGCGGCGGCGGCGCTGCGCCGGGCGCTGGGCGGCGACGGCCGGGACGCGACGATCGAGCGGGCCGCCGGCTTCACCGGCGCCGCCCACCCCGGGCTGCTGCTCGCCGCCGCGCTCGACGAGGCCCGCCCCGGCCAGACGATCCTGCTGCTGTCGGCCACCGAGGGCGCCGATGCGTTCGTCTTCGCCGTCGGCGACGGGGTACGCGCGGCGCGGGGCGGCCCGTCCGTGCGCGACCAGCTCGCCGCGCGGCAGCCCCTCGGCTACGGCCGCTACCTGCGCTGGCGCGGGCTGCTCGACGTGCAGGGCCCGGCCCGGCCGGCGGCACCCGCCCCGGCGGCACCGCCGATGCACCGCCGCGCCGGCTGGAAGTACCGGCTGGAGGGCAGCCGGTGCGGCGCCTGCGGCGCGGTCACCACGCCGCCCGGCCGGGTCTGCGCCGCCTGCGGCATCGTCGGGGCGCCCGACGCCACCGGGAAGGTCTCGCTGCGCGAGCGCACCGCCCGGGTCGTGTCGGTGACCCGCGACCACCTGACCACCATGCCGGAGCCGGAGGTCGCGGTCGTCGTCGCCGACGTCGACGGCGGCGGCCGGCTCAGCGCGTACGCGACCGACGTGGCGCCCGCCGACGTCACGGTGGGCATGGCGATGACGCCGACCTTCCGGCGGCTGTGGACCACCGACGCGATCCACAACTACTTCTGGAAGCTCCGCCCGGCACCCCAGGACGCCCCGCCCGGAAAGGACACCACCGATGGCCAGTAGGCGCACGGTCAACGACGTCGCGATCGTCGCGATGGGCTGCACCCCGTTCCGCGACCACTGGCACGCCTCGGCCGACGACCTGCTCGTCGACGCCGTGCGGGAGTGCGTCGGGTCGCTGCCCGCCGTCACCCTCGACGACGTCGACGCGTTCTGGGTCGGCACGCAGGGCTCGGGCCTGTCCGGGCAGACCCTCGCCCGGCCGCTGCGGCTGACCGGCAAGCCCGTCACCCGCGTCGAGAACTACTGCGCCACCGGCTCCGAGGCGTTCCGCAACGCCGCCTACGCCGTCGCGTCCGGGGCGTACGACATGGTCATGGCGACCGGGGTGGAGAAGCTGAAGGACTCCTCCTACTCGGGCCTGTCCGCCGTCTACCCGCCCGCCGACGGCACCGACGTCGACTGGACCGCCCCCGGCGGGTTCTCCCTGCTCGTCCCCGCCTACCAGCGGGCGTACGGGGTGGACGCGCGCGGCATGCGCGACGCCCTGACCCGGGTCGCCGTGAAGAACCACGCCAACGGCGCGCGCAACGAGCGCGCCCAGTTCCGCAAGGCGGTGACCGCCGAGACGGTGGAGAACTCCCCGCGCGTGGCCGGCCCGCTGGGCGTCATGGACTGCTCGGGCGTCTCCGACGGGGCCGCCGCCGCGATCCTCGTGCGCGCCGAGGACGCCCACCGCTACACCGACCGGCCCGTCTACCTGCGGGGGATGGGCTTCGTCGCCGGGTCGGGGGCCGGGCTGGCCACCGACGGGTACGACTTCACCACCTTCCCGGAGGTGGTCGCGGCGGCCCGGCAGGCCTACGAGCAGGCCGGCGTCACGGACCCGGCCACGCAGATCTCCCTGGCCGAGGTGCACGACTGTTTCACACCGACGGAGGTGGTGCTCATGGAGGACCTCGGGTTCTCGGAACGCGGCAAGGCCTGGCGCGACATCCTCGACGGCCGCTACGACCTCGACGGGGCGCTGCCGGTCAACACCGACGGCGGCCTCAAGTCGTTCGGCCACCCGATCGGCGCGACCGGGCTGCGGATGATGTTCGAGTGCTTCACGCAGCTGCGCGGCGAGGCCGGCAGCCGGCAGGTGCCCGACGCCCGGCTGGCGGTCGCGCAGAACCTCGGCGGGCAGCCCGGCTCCTCCGTCGCGTTCGTGGCGGTCCTGGGGAACGAGCGATGAGCGCCCGGGTCACCCTCGACGGCCGGGTCGTCGTCGTCACCGGGGCCGGCAACGGCATCGGCCGGGCCCACGCCCTCAGCCTCGCCGAGCGGGGCGCGGCGGTCGTCGTCAACGACCTCGGCGGCGCGGTCGACGGGTCGGGCTCCTCCGGCGAGGCCGAGCAGGTCGTCGCCGAGATCCGCGCGGCCGGCGGCACCGCCGTCGCCTCGACCGACTCGGTGGCGACCGCCGAGGGCGGCGCGAGCCTCGTGCGCCGCGCCGTCGACGCGTACGGCCGCCTCGACGCGGTCATCCACAACGCCGGCATCCTGCGGGACCGGACGCTGGCCAAGATGGGCGACGAGGACGTCGCCGCCGTGCTCGACGTGCACCTCGCCGGGGCGTTCCACGTGTTGCGCCCCGCCTGGCCGCACCTGGTCGAGCGCGGCTACGGCCGCATCGTGCTGACCAGCTCGTCGTCCGGGCTGTTCGGCAACTTCGGCCAGGCCAACTACGGGGCGGCGAAGGCCGGGCTGGTGGGCCTGATGAACGTCCTCGCGCTGGAGGGCGCCCGGCACGGCATCCTGGTCAACGCGATCGCGCCCACGGCGGCGACCCGGATGACCGAGAACCTCCTCGGCGACCTGGCCGACCGGTTCGACCCGCGGCACGTCGCGGCCGTAGCGACGTACCTCGCCTCCGAGCGGTGCCGGATCAACCGGCACATCCTCACCGTCGGCGGCGGCCGGGTCGGCCGGATCTTCCTCGGCGTCACCC
Organism: Micromonospora haikouensis; assembly: GCF_900091595.1. Lineage (GTDB taxonomy): Bacteria > Actinomycetota > Actinomycetes > Mycobacteriales > Micromonosporaceae > Micromonospora > Micromonospora haikouensis. The sequence goes on along the minus strand of NZ_FMCW01000035.1, from coordinate 48,656 downwards.
CCGGCTGGTACGGCGGGCCCGAGCCGGCCACCCCCGACGACATCGACGGGTCCATCGACGACATCTGCCGGCTCGACGACTTCGTCGTGCCCGACAGCGGCGCCGACGAGGTCACGCTGATCCAGCGGGTCCTGGCCGGCCCGCCCGGATCGGCCGCCTGAGCCGCGCGGACAACCCAGAAAGCGAGTCACCATGCCGGTCAGCGAAGTGCACCACGTGGCCATCACCGTCTCCGACGTCGACCGGGCCGCGGACTTCTACGAGCGGGCCCTCGGCTACCGCAGGACGCTGCGCACCGACGTCGGCGGCCCCGGGATCGAGGTGTCGCTGGGCCTGCCCGCCGGCACCACCGGGAAGGTCCAGTACCTGCAGGGGCCCAGCCGCGTCGGCCAGCTCGAACTCATCGAGTGGAACGGCGCCACCACCCGGACGGCGACCGGCGGCCACCTGGAGCTGGGGCCCTTCCTGCTCAGCTTCGAGGTGCCGCTCGACGAGATCCACGAGCTGCACCAGCGGCTCGTCGAGCTGGGCGCCGACTGCCTCACCACCCCCAACCGGGTGCTGCTGGAGAACTACGGCCACATCACCGCGTTCGCGGCCCGCGACCTCGACGGCAACCTGCTGGAGTTCGTGTCGCTGCCGTCCCGGGAGGAGATTCTGGCCCGGCGGCGCGAGGGCGGCGGCAACTGATGGCCGCCAGCAACGTCACCGAGCACCTGCGCCGGCAGGCGCTGCGCCGCGCCAATCGGGAGGCCCTCATCGACGGGGACCGCCGGTTCACGTACGCCGCGCTCGACGCGGACGTCGACCGGCACGCGGCGGCGCTGCTGGCCGCCGGCATCACCGCCGACGACCTGGTCGGCGTGCTCGGGCGCAACACCGCCACGTACGTCATCGAGCTGCTCGCGCTCAGCCGCATCGGCGCGATCTCGGTGCCCCTGAACTGGCGGCTGCACGTCAACGAGCAGGCGTACGTCCTCGACCAGGCCGGCGTCACCGGCCTGCTCTACGACGACGACTTCGCCGACGACGCCGCCCGGCTGGCGACCGCGACCGGGCTGCGGACCCTGGTGGCCAACGGCGAACGGGTCGTCGGCGGCGCCCGGCGGCTGGCCGACCTGCTCGCCGGGCAGCCGGCCGGCGTGCGGGTCGCCGACGCCGAGAAGGGCCCCGCCGACGTGCACCGGCTGCTCTACACCTCGGGCACCACGGCCCGGCCCAAGGGGGTCGTGCACACCTACGGCAACCTCGCCGCGAACCACCTCGCGCAGGTCCTCGAACTGGAGCTGACCGCCGCCGACCGGATCCTGGTCTCCGCGCCGCTGTTCCACGTCAGCGGGCTGGAGGCGCCGGGCCTGGCGACGTTCGTGGCGGGCGCGACGATGGTGCTCACGCCGACGTTCAAGGCGGCGGACATCGCCCGCATCGCCGCCGAGGAACGCATCACCGGCATGGTGCTGGCCGCGCAGATCCTCTTCGGCGTGCTGGACCTGCCCGACCCGCCGGACCTCGCCGCGCTGCGCTACCTGCTCTTCGCCGGGGTCGCGCCGGGCGTGCGCCGGGAGGTGAAGCGCCGCCTGCCGCACGTGCGCCTCGTCGACACCTTCGGCATGACCGAGCTGTGCAACGGCGTCTGCTACATGGACGCCGTGCACGAGGAGGCGAAGCTGGGCGCGCTCGGCGCGCCGTTCCCCGGCGTGCAGATCCGGATCGTCGACGAGCACTTCCGGCCCGTCGCCCCCGGCGTGGCGGGGGAGATCGTCGTACGCGGCGAGAAGGTCTCGCCCGGCTACTGGAACGACGACGAGGCCAACCAACGGACCCGCCGCGACGGCTGGTTCCTCACCGGCGACGTCGGGCGGATCGACGCCGACGGCTACCTGTGGTTCGTCGACCGCCGCGCCGACCTGATCAAGTCCGGCGGGGAGAACATCGCCAGCGCCGAGATCGAACGCGTCCTCGCCCGGCACCCCGACGTCGCCGAGGTCGCCGTCGTCGGCGTCCCCGACCCGCAGTGGGACGAGGTGCCGAAGGCGTTCGTCGTCCTGCGCGACGGCGCGGCCACCGCCGCCGAGGACCTGCGCGAACACTGCCGGGCCGAACTGGCCCGCTACAAGGTCCCGAAGTACGTCGAGGTCGTCGCCGCGCTGCCGCGCAACGACTCCGGCAAGGTCCTGAAGACGCTGCTGCGCCAGGGCGGCACCGGGACGCCGCCACCGGAGCACAGCTCCCCGCGCCCGGGGGTGGCCGGGTGAGCACCGCCAACATCGCCGCGATGCTGGCCGGCAACGCCCGGCGCTTCGCCGACGTCGACGCGCTCGTCTTCGAGGGCCGCCGGTGGACCCACCGGCAGCTCGACGCCGACGTCAACGCCCTGGCCGCGGGCCTGTCGGCCGAGGGGGTACGCCGGGACAGCCGGGTGGCGATCGTGGCGAACAACGTGCCGGAGTTCCTCATCCTGTCCCTGGCGCTGGCGAAGCTCGGCGCGGTCTTCGTGCCGTTGAACTACCGGCTCACGGCGGGAGAGCTGGCGCGGCTGCTCGCGCACGCCCGGGTCCAGGCGGTCGCGACCGTCCCGGAGTTCGCGGCCCTGACCGAAGCCGCCCTGACCGAAGCCGGGCTGACCGAAGCCGGGCTGGCGGAGGCCGCGCCGGCCGCCGGGGTTCCCGGCCCGGGGGGCGTGCGTCGCCTCGCCCTCGAACCGATCGGCGACGGCTGGCTCGACCTGCGGGCGCTGATCGACGCCCACCGGGGGGCCCGGGTCGCCGACGCCGACCTGGACGACGCCGCCCTGCAGCGGATCGTCTACACCTCCGGCACGACCAGCCTGCCCAAGGGCGTCCTGCTCACCCACGGCAACGTGAACATGAACATGCACGCCCAGATCGTGGAGCTGGGGCTGCGCCCCGGCGACCGGATCCTCAACTTCGCCCCGCTCTACCACGTCGGCGGCACCGACCTGCCCGGCTACGGCATCTGGCACGTCGGCGGCACGATGGTGCTGCTGCGGCGCTTCGAGCCGGCGGCCGTGCTGCGGGCGATCGAGGCGGAACGGATCACCGGCATGGTGATGGCGGCGACGATGCTCGACATGCTCCGCCGCGCGACGGGCGTCGCGGCCGACCTGTCGTCGGTGCGCTGGGTCATCTACTCGCAGGTGACGTCGGCGCTGTTCGCCGTGGCGCGGGACCTGTTCGGCAACGCGCGCCTGATCGAGGGCTACGGCCTCACCGAGACGTGCAGCGGGCTGACCTACCTCGACGCCGCCCACCAGGAGGCCAAGCAGGGCTCGGTCGGCCTGCCGGTGCCGTGGGTCCAGGTGCGGGTGGTCGACCCGGACGGCCGCGACGTGCCGGTCGGCGAGGACGGCGAGGTGGTGGCGCGGGGGCCGAAGGTGAGCCCCGGCTACCTCGACGACCCGGAGGCGACGCGGGCCGCGTTCCGCGACGGCTGGTTCCACACCGGCGACGTCGGCTGCCTCGACGCCGACGGCTACCTCTACATCCGCGACCGGCTCAAGGACATGATCCGCAGCGGCGGGGAGAACATCGCCAGCGCCGAGATCGAGAACGTGCTCGCCGGACACCCGCTCGTGCTCGCCGCGTCGGTGGTGGGCGCGCCGCACCCCGTGTGGGTGGAGGTGCCGGTGGCGTTCGTCGTCGGCCGGCCGGGGCTTCGGGCCGAGGACCTGATCGCGTACGCCCGGCAGCGGCTCGGCCGGTTCAAGGTGCCGAAGGAGGTCTACCTGGTGGCGGAGCTGCCGACGAACCCGTCCGGGAAGGTGCTCAAGCGGACCCTGCGCCAGCTGCGCGCCGACCTGCGCCCCGACTGGGCGTACGCCGAGTCCGGGCGCGGCTGACGCGCCGGCCGCCGACGCCTAGCGGGCGGCGCCGGTCACCGGGCGGCGCCGCGGCGTCGCCTACCGGCTCACGTGGCGCAGCAGGGCGAGGGTGTGCATCAGGGAGAAGCGCCGGGTGCCCCGACCGAGGTCGTCCCACGGCTTGCGCCACGGCATGCGCGGCGCGAGCGTCCACGCGTCGGCGTCGGCGTCGGCGTCGGCCAGGTCCCGGACCCGGTCGACCTCGCCCCGGTGGAAGGCCGCCAGCTCGTCGGCGCGCGCCGCCACGTCGCGGTAGGGGAACTGGTGGGCGGGGCAGGCGACGGTCGCGCCGAGGTCGCGGATGCGCGCCAGGGAACGGAGCAGGTCGCCGGCCGGGTCGTCGTCGGGCCGGCTCACGATCGCGAGCTGGGTCGGCCCCTCGGCCATCATCGTGTCGCCGGTGAAGACCAGGCCGCGGGCGTCGAAGTAGACCGTGTGCCCGTAGGTGTGCCCGGGGGCGGGCACGGCGTGGATGGTCACGTCGCCGAAGCGGAACTCGGTGTCGGCGTCGAGGGCGACGTCGAGCCGCAGCGTCTCGTGGTGCTCGGCGACCGCGACGGCGTCGGCGTACATGCCGTCGACGACGTCGGCCGGCGCGCCGGTGAGGTCGAGGGCGGCGCGGAGCTGGGCGAGGAAGGTGCCGCGGGTGCGGTGCGCGGTGGCGAAGTCGTCGGCGCGTCCCATGACGATCCGCGCCCCGGAGACCTCCCGCAGGCGGGCGGCGAAGCCGACGTGGTCGGGGTGGTTGTGGGTGAGGAGGACGGTCGTGATGGCCTCGACCCGGTGGCCGAGCGACTCGACCGACCGTCGGAACGACGTCCAGCAGGTCGGGTGGTCGTAGCCGGCGTCGACGAGGACCGGGCCGTCGCCGGTGTCGACCAGGTAGACGGTGACGTAGCGCAGGGCGCTGCCGTGCAGGGGGATCGGGATGCCCCAGACGCCGTCGGCGACCTGGACGGGGGCCGGCACCTGGCGGGCGCGGTAGCTGGCGGCGTGTGCGTCGCTCACGGGTATGGACATCGTCGGACGGCTCCCTTACTGTGTGACAACAACATACCGGATGGTCGGAATTTAATTCAAGGAGTCCGATGAGCGAGGAGCGGACGGGGTTTCGGCTGTGGGCCGTCGCCGAACCGGACCTGTGCGCGATCGTGACCGCCGACGATCGGCGGATCTCCTACGGCGAGCTGTTCGCCGAGGTGAACCGGATCTCGCACGGCCTGCGCACCCGGGCGGGCCTCCAGGCCGGCGACACGGTCGCGGCGGTCATGACGAACAGCGCCGGCATGGTGGCGCTGTATCTCGCGGCGATGCAGTCGGGGCTCTACCTCGTGACGCTCAACTACCACCTCACCGCGCCCGAGGTCGGCTACATCCTCGCCGACAGCGGCGCGAAGGTGGTCGTCGGCTCCGCCCGCGTCGAGGACGTGGTGGTCGCCGCCGCCGGGGCCACCCCCGACATCGACGTGTTCGTCGACGGCACCCCCCGCACGGACCGGGCCCGGCCGCTGTCGGCGCTCACCGGGGGCATGCCCGACACGAGCCCGCAGGACACGCCGGCCGGCTCCCTGATGATGTACACGTCGGGCACCACCGGCCGCCCGAAGGGCGTCAAGCGGCCGCTCAGCGGCGTCGACGCCGACACCGGGGCGCTGACGTACGTCTGGCTGTTCCGGGAGTTCGGGATGGAACGCCCCGCGTTCGCGTCCTGGCTGGTCTCCGCGCCGATGTACCACTCGGCCAACATCACCCCGGCCATGGGCGCGCTGCACGCCGGCGGCACCCTGGTCCTGATGGACGGCTGGACGCCGGAGGGCTTCCTGCGGCGGGTCCAGGCCCAGCGGGTCACCGGCACCAGCATGGTGCCGACGCACTTCTACCGGCTGCTGCAACTGCCCGCCGACGTGCGCGACGCCTACGACGTCTCCACGCTGCGCTACGTGCTGCACGGCGCGGCGCCCTGCCCCCGCGAGGTCAAGCAGCGCATCCTCGACTGGTTCGGCCCCGTAGTCTACGAGTACTACGGCTCGACCGAGGTCGGCACCACCATCGCGCGCCCCCACGAGTGGCTCGCCCACCCCGGCACGGTCGGCCGCCCGGCCTCGATCTCCACGCTGAAGATCCTCGACGAGCTGGGCAACGAGGTGCCCGTCGGGCAGACCGGCATCGTCTACATGCGCCAGGGCGACGACCGGGTCGAGTACCACAACGACCCCGGCAAGACCGACGGCGCGCGCCGCGACGGCCTGATGACCGTCTGGGACGTCGGCCACGTCGACGCCGACGGCTTCCTCTACGTCACCGGCCGCGCGGCCGAGCTGATCCTCGTCGGTGGCGTCAACGTCTACCCGGCCGAGATCGAGGCGGCGCTGCTCGAACACGACTGGGTCGTCGACGCCGGCGTGGTCGGCGTGCCCGACGAGGAGTTCGGCGAGGTGCCGCAGGCGCACGTCGTGCTGGCCGACACCGCGCCCGACGCCGACGCGGCCGTGGCGCGGCTGCGCGACCACCTCGCGCAGCGGCTGGCCAAGCCGAAGCGCCCGGTGTCGTACGTCGTGCGCGACGCGCTGCCGCGCGACCCGAACGGCAAGCTCTACAAGGCCCGGCTCACGCGCTCCGAGGAGCTCTCCGCGTGAGCGGCATCGACGACGACCCGCTGGGAGGTGGGCATGGACTTCGCTGACAGCGGCACCGACCTGGCGTTCCGGCGCGAGGTCGGCGACTGGCTCGACAAGGCGCTGGCCGACGTGCCCGACCAGGAGGAGCTGTCGCAGGACGAGCGCGAGCACTGGTCGCGGGTGTGGCAGGACCGGCTGTGCGCCGGCGGCTGGGCCGGCCTGTCGTGGCCGACCGCGCACGGCGGCCGGGGCATGGACTCGCTGGCGCAGGCCATCTTCAACGAGGAGGCCGCCGTGCGCGGCGCGCCGTACCCGCTCAACGGGGTCGGCATGATGCTGGCCGGGCCCACGATCATCGCCCACGGCACCGACGAGCAGCAGGCCCGGCACCTGCCCGGGATCCTGCGCGGCGAGACGTACTGGTGCCAGGGCTTCAGCGAGCCCGGCTCCGGCTCCGACCTGGCGAGCCTGCGTACGGCCGCGACCCGGGTCGACGGCGGGTGGCGCGTCAACGGCGCGAAGATCTGGACGTCCAACGCGCACAACGCGTCGAAGTGCCTGCTGCTGGCGCGCACCGACCCCGACGCGCCGAAGCACCGGGGCATCACCTACTTCCTCGCCCCGATGGACGCCTTCACCGTCCGGTCGCTGGAGATGATCAACGGGGACACCGAGTTCAACGAGATGTTCCTCGACGACGTCTTCGTGCCCGACTCCGACGTGCTCGGCGGCGTCGGCAACGGCTGGAACGTCGCGCTCACCACCCTCGCGTTCGAGCGCGGCAGCATGGCGCTGAACCTGTGGGTCTGGGCCCGCCAGGCGGTGGACCGCGTCGTCGACCTCGCGGTCGCGCGCGGGATGGCCGACGACGGCGCGTTCCTCGACACCGTGGGCGCGCTGCACTGCGACGCCGAGGCGGTCCGGATCGGGTCGATGCGCATGCTCGGCGAGAGCCGGGCCGGCGGCGTGCCGGGCCCGGAGACGTCGGCGCTCAAGAGCCTGTGGGCGCAGGTGGTGCAGAACGCCAACCGCCTCGCCGTGCAGCTCGACGAGGCCGGCGGCGTGCTGCTCGACGGTGACGGGGCCGCCGCCCGGATGCGCCGCTACCTGCGTGCCCGCGCCCACACCATCGAGGGCGGCACGGAGGAAGTCCAGAAGTCGATCCTCGCGGAGCGGGTGCTGAACCTGCCCCGCTCGCGCTGAGCGGAGTGGCCACATGCGAGCAACCTTCACCCCGGAGCAGCGGGAGATCGGCGACACCGTCGCCGCCCTCGCGGCGGGGGAGAAAGCCCGGGCGCGCGACGCCCTGACGGGCCCGTGGCGCGCCCCGGCCTGCGACGGCCTGTTGCTGGGCGACTTCGGCCTCCTCGGCGTGCCCGAGGCCGCCGGCGGCGTCGGGTCGCACCTGATCGACCTGCTGGTCGCCGTCGAGGCGCTCGGCGAGCGGCTCGTGCCGAGCCGGTTCCCGGCGCACGCGGCGGCCGTCCAGCTGCTCTGCGGCGGCGACCGGCCCGACCCGCTGCCCGACGAGGTGCTCTCCGGCGGCCGGGTGCTCACCTGCGCCGTCGACGTGCCGGGCGGCTCCGGCTGGGCGGACGCGGTGTCGCCCGATCCGCTGGTGCGGACCCTGGTGCCGTACGCGGCGCAGGCCGACGGCCTCGCCGTCCTGGGCTCCGACGGGGTCTGGACCGCCGAGGCGGCCGGGGTCGCCGCGCGCGACTCCGTCGACCCGTCGGTGCCGCTGTCGGACGTCACCGTGGCCGCGCCCGGGCGCGTGTCGCCCGCCGGTGCGGGTGTGCGGCGCGCCGCGCTGGTGGTGGCCGCCGAGCTGTGCGGGGTCGCGCAGGGCGCGATCGACCTGGCCGCCGAGCAGGCCCGCACCCGCCGGCAGTTCGGGCGGGTGATCGGCTCGTTCCAGGGGGTCGCGTTCCAGCTCGCGGAGGCCGCCACGGCGCGCAAGGCCGCGTGGGACCTGACCCTGTACGCCGCCTGGGCGGTCGACACCGGCCGCCCCGACGCCGGGATCCAGGTGCACGCGGCGAAGGCCGCGGCCGGGCGGGCGGCGGTCTTCGCCGCCGAGCGGTGCATCCAGGTGCACGGCGGGATGGGCATCACGATGGAGGCGGACCCGCACCTGTTCCTGCGCCGGGCGCTCGTGCTCGACGCCCGGTTCGGGCGCGGCTCGTGGCACCGCCGCCGCGCCGGAGAGCTGCGGGTCGGCGCGCGCGCCGGCGCGCCGCCCGTGCCCACCGCAGCGGCCTGACCTGCGTAACCCTTGCAGGCCATCTACCACGGCAGTAACATACCGGCTGGTCGGAATAAACGAGGAGAGGCCGTGAAGTTCGGAATCATGAACCTGTTTCCGGTGAGCGATGGCACATCGGACCACCAGGTGCTGCGGGAGACCCTCGACGAGATCCAGCTGGCCGACGAGCTCGGCTTCGACTCGATCTGGCTGGCCGAGCACCACTTCTCCAAGTACGGCATCCTCGGCAGCCCGGTGAACTTCGGCATGGCCGTCGCCGAGCGCACCCGGCGGATCACCATCGGCACCGCCGTCCTCGTGCTGCCGCTGCACCACCCGCTGCGGCTGGCCGAGGACATCGCCGCCCTCGACGTGCTCAGCGGCGGCCGGGTCCGCATCGGCGTGGGCCGCGGCTACCAGCCCGCCGAGTTCGCCGGCTTCGGCATCCCTCTCGAGGAGTCCAAGCAGCGCTACCAGGAGACCCTGGAGATCCTGCGGCTGGCGCTGTCGCAGGAGAACTTCTCCTACCACGGCCAGATCTTCCACTACGACAACGTCACGACCTACCCGCGCCCGCACACCCCCGGCGGCCCGCCGATCCTGCAGGGCACCGTCTCCCCGGACAGCTTCCGCGAGCGCGGCGCGGTCGGCGAGTCGATCATCACCTCCCCGAACTTCACGCCGTTGGGCATCATGCAGAAGAACTTCAGCCTCTACCGGCAGAGCATGCGGGAGAACGGGTTCGACATCGCCGACTACGAACTGCCGTTCATGCAGCAGGTCTGGTGCGGCGAGGGCGAGGCGGGCCTGCGGGAGGCCGCCCTGGCCGCGATGAACTACTACAAGTCGGTCGGCAAGGTCATCCCCGGCTCGGAGGAGGCCATCGAGCAGGAACGCTCCTACTACGCGGCCGTCGCGAAGAACATCGAGCTGTTGACCCTGGAGCAGACGCTGACCCACGGCGGCAACTTCGGCTCGGCGCAGCGGGTCATCGAGACCATCGAGATGCTGCGCGAACAGCTCGGCATCAACCACTACATCGGCTGGCTGCGGATCCCGTCGCTGGACCGCCGGGCCGCGCTGCGGTCGATGGAGGAGTTCGCCGAGAAGGTCATCCCGCACTTCCGCGCCCAGGAGAAGGCCGACGCGGCCCGGGTCGCCCCGCCCGTCACCGAGGCGGTCGTCGGGTGAGGATCAGCTGCTTCCTCAGCGCCCAGTTCGACCCGTCGGCCTCCGCCGTCGACGGCATCGACGGCGTGCTCGCCCAGGCCGCCGCCGCCGAGGCGGCCGGCTTCCACGCCGTCTACCTCGGCCACCACTACCTGGCCCGGTCGGCGTTCGTCCAGCCGATCCCGCTCGCCGGGTACCTCGCCCGCGCCACCTCGCGGGTCCGCATCGGCTTCGGGGTGCTGCTCGCGCCGCTGCTGAACCCGATCGCGCTCGCCGAGGACCTCGCGTCCCTCGACGTGCTCTCGCGCGGCCGGCTGACCGTCGGCATCGGCGCCGGCTACCGCAAGCGGGAGACCGCCGCCTTCGGCGTCGCCTGGGACGACCGCCTGCGCCGCCTGCGCGAGTACGTGCCGACGCTGCGGTCGCTGTGGAACGGCGAGACCGTCGACCTCGCCGGCAGCTGGGGCGAGGTCCCCGGCGCGTCCCTGGCGCTGCGCCCGGTGCAGCCCGGCGGCCCGCCGCTGTGGATCGGCGCGTTCGCCGAGCCCGCGATCCGCCGGGCCGCCCGGCTGGACGCCCCGTGGCTCATCGGCCCCAAGGGCAACGACGCCGAGCTGGCCCGCCTGCTCGGCATCTACCGCGCCGACCTCGCCGAGCGCGGCTTCGCCCTCGACCGGGAGTACCCGATGACCCGCGAGGCGTACCTCGGCGACAGCTACGCCGGCGCCGTCGCCGCCGTCCGCCCCCACCTGCAGCGCCAGTACGCGGGCTACAAGTCGTGGGACGACGCCCAGTCCCTCGACCTCGACCGCTACCTCGCCGAGGACTGCCTCGTCGGGTCGGCCGACGAGATCGTCGACAAGCTGCGCCGCTGGGAGACCGACCTCGGCATCACGGAGGTCTCCCTGCGCCACCAGTTCGTCGGCGCCGGCCAGGACGAGGCGATGGAGCAGCTCGCCCGCTTCGGCGCGGAGGTCATCGCGCGCGTCGACACCGCACCGACCGGACGGGAGGCGTCCCGATGAGCGCCGGCAACCTCGCCCGCATCCTCGACCGGCGCTGCGCCGACCGCCCCGACGTCCCGGGCCTGTACGGCGAGGACGGCCGGTCGTGGACGTTCGACCAGATCGACCTGCTCGCCGGCGGGGTCGCCGCCGCGCTGCGCGCCGAGGGCGTCGGCCCCGGCGACCGCGTCGCCTGCTACCTGACCAACGGCCCGGAGATCGTCTTCTTCCTCTTCGGCGCGTGGAAGATCGGCGCGGTCCCGGTCACCGTCAGCAGCCTCTACAACGCCGCCGAACTGGCCGAGTCGGTCGCGAAGACCGACCCGCGCCTGCTGCTCGTCGACGGCCGCCGCCCGGACGTGGTCGCCGAGTTCCTCGCCGCCGCCGGGGACGCGCCGCCGGTGCGCAGCGTCGCGGAACCGCTCGCCGGGGCGGCGGCGCTGCCGTGGCGGCACGAGGCGCGGGTGCCGACGGTCGACGTCGCGCCCGAGGCCGAGGCGTGCATCCTGTTCACCGGCGGCACCACCACCGGGCGGCCGAAGGCGGTCAGCGTCACCCACGGCGGCACCCGCGAGTCGCTCGGCCGGCTGGCCCGGGTCAGCACCGGCACCGACGCCGAGGGCACCGCCGCGCCCGACGCCGCCCCCAACCTCATCGCCCTGCCGCTGTTCCACAGCGGCGGCCAGCACTCGCTGCTGTTCGCGTACTTCGTCGGGCGGGCCGCCGTGGTCTGGGAACGCTTCGGCGTCGACCGGCTCGCCGACCTGATGGACCGGTTCGCGTTCGACAACCTCTTCCTGCTGCCCACGATGGTCTTCGACATCGTGCACGCCGAGCGGGACCTGCCGTTTCACGGGGTCAAGTCCGTCCTCGTGGCCGGGCAGGCGATCTCGTGGCCGGTGCGGCGCGCCTTCGAGGAGCGCTACCGGGTGCCGATCCTGGTCAACTACGGCTCGACCGAGGCCGGGCACATCGCCGGCTGGACCGGCCGGGACATGAAGGCCGGCCGGTGGAAGCCCGGTTCGGCCGGCCGGGTCTACCCGGGCGTGGAGCTGGAGATCCGCGACGACGCGGGCGAGGCCCTGCCCACCGGCTCGTCGGGCGAGGTGGTCGTCCGGTCCGCGCTGACCCGGGGGTACGTCGACGACGCCGAGGCGTCCCGTGACCTGGTCCGCGACGGCTGGGTGCACACCGGCGACATCGGCTACGTCGACGCCGACGGGGTCCTGTTCCTCGTCGGCCGCAAGCGCGACATGATCAAGTGTGGCGGCTTCCAGGTGTGGCCCGAGGAGATCGAGGACGTGCTGCGCGAGCACCCGCTCGTGCGCGACGTGCGGGTGCTCGGCCGCCCCGACGACCGGCTGGGCGAGATCCCCGTGGCGCTCGTCGTGCGGGAGGCCGACGACGCGGTCACCGACGCCGACCTCGCCGACGCCGTCGTCGCGTACGCCCGGGACCGCCTCGCCCACTTCAAGACCCCCCGGCGGGTCGAGTTCGTGCCCGCCCTGGAACGCAGCACCACCGGCAAGACCAGCCGCGCGGCGGCACCCGTGTCGCAGGGAGGGGGAAGCTGATGAGGTTCGGCATCATGGCGTCGCACCAGTACCCGCACGGCGACGACCTGCGCAGACACCTGGACGACCTGTTCGGCACCGTCGAGCTGGCCGCCGAGCTGGGCTACGACTCGGTGTGGACGATCAACCACTTCCAGTCCAACCTGGCCACGCCCCAGCCGATCTCGATGCTGGCCAGCCTCATCCCGCGCTCCGGCGACATGCTGCTCGGCACCGGCATCCTGCTGCTGCCGATGTTCCACCCGGTGCACGTCGCCGAGGAGTTCGCCACCCTCGACCACCTCTCCGGCGGGCGGGTGGTCCTCGGCGTCGGCGCCGGCTACCGCGACAACGAGTTCGCCGCGTTCGGCATCGACCCGGAGACCCGGTTCCGCCGCTTCGACGAGAGCCTGCGGCTCATCCGGGCCCTGTGGACCGGGCAGCCGGTGACCCACGAGGGCGAGTTCTACCCGCAGACCGACGCCACGATCGGGGTGCGCCCGCTGACCCCGGGCGGGCCGCCGATCTGGATCGGCGCGGGCGGCAAGAAGGCCGTCCGCCGGGCGGCCCGCCTCGGCGACGCCTGGTACGCGCCGGGCAACTCCCCGAGCCGCCGCTTCCTGCCCGAGCACCTGGCCGTCTACAACGAGGCCCTGGCCGAGTACGGCCGCGACCCGGCGACCGTGCAGCGGCCCGTCGGCGTCGAGCTGTACTGCGCGCCGACCACCGAGCGGGCCGTCGAGGAGGCGCTGCCCCACGCCCGCGTCGAGTACTCGACGTACGCCGAGTACCCGGCGCTGCGCTGGCAGCGGGACCGGTTCGACGAGCTGGTGCGCAACACCCTGCTGCTGGGCTCCCCGGAGTTCCTCGTCGAACGGATCTCCGCCCTGCGCGACCTGGGCTTCGACCACCTGATCTTCCGTCCCGGGTGGCTGGGCATGCCCACCGAGAAGCTGCGCGCCTCGCTGCGGCTGTTCGCCACCGAAGTGATCCCCGCCTTCCGCACCCCCGCCACCTAAGGAACCGCCGTGAAGAAGACCGAAGCCGAGCTTCTGGAACACCAGTGGGACGTCGAGAACATGGAGGTCGACCCCGAGGTCCTCGCGAAGTACGTCCGCTACGACGTCGACGAACAGCGGTCCGTCGCGACCATCACCTTCGACCGTCCCGAGCGGCTCAACGCCATCCCCGTCGCCGCGTTCGAGCGGGTCGGCGACCTGGTGCGGGAGGCCGAGACCGACGACCGGGTCAAGGTCATCGTGTTCAAGGGCGAGGGCGAGCACTTCGGCACCGGCGCGGACGCCGCCGAGCTGGGCCACTACATCGGCTACCGGACCGGCACCGACAAGGCGTCGCGGCGGCGGCCGGCGCAGCGGCAGCGCATCCTGCCCGACCGCAACGTGCTCAGCTCCGGCTTCACCCGCCCGATCATCGAGTCGCTGAAGGCGACCATCTGCCAGGTGCAGGGCTACTGCTACGGCGGTCACTTCCAGATCGCGCTGTCGGCCGACATCGTCATCGCCTCCCCGGACGCCCGGTTCACCCACCCCGCGTTCCGCTACCTCGGCCCCGCCCCGCAGGACATGTACCACTGGATCGAGAAGGTCGGCCTGACGACGATGAAGGACGTCATGCTGACCATGCGGGCCATCGGCGCCGAGGAGGGCGAGCGCAAGGGCCTGGTCACCAAGGTCGTCGAGCGCGACGAGCTGCAGAAGTGGGTCGACGACTACGCCGACGCGATCGCGGTCATGCCGCTGGACTCGCTGATGATGGGCAAGTCGATGATGCAGGTGGTCATGGAGGCCCGGGGCAAGGGCCTGGGCGCGATGACCGGCTGGGTCGGGCACGGCTGGGCCACCAACGTCAGCTTCGACGAGGGCGACTGGAACTTCCTCAAGGAGCGCCGCGAGAAGGGCATCGCCCAGGCGCTGGCCGACCGGGACCGGCTGGTCGCGCCCTACTTCCGGCTCAGCGACACCCGGTCCCGGGAAGAGTAGGCGCGCGGCGTGAAGTTCGGCATCCTCCTCGACCACCAGTACGCCCCCGGCGACGACCTGGGCCGGCGCATCGGCGAGACCGTCGAGTACGTCCAGCACGTCCGCGACCTGGGCTACGACTCGGTGTTCGGCATCCACCACTACCTGTCGTCGCTGCGCACGCCGCAGCCGCTGCCGCTGCTGAGCCGGCTCGTGGACCACTCCGGGACCATGCAGCTCGGCACCGGCATCCTCATCCTGCCGCTGGGCCACCCGGTGCACTGGGCCGAGGAGATCGCGACCATCGACCAGATGTCCGGCGGCCGGTTCGTGCTGGGCATCGGCTCCGGCTACCGCGACGTCGAGTTCGCGTCGTTCGGCATCGACCGGCGCACCCGCGTGTCGCGGATGAACGAGGCCCTCGCGGTGATGCAGCGGCTGTGGACGGGGGAGACGGTCCACCACGAGGGCAAGCACTTCGCCCTCGACGGCGTACGCTGCAGCGTCCTGCCCGTGCAGCGCCCGCACCCGCCGGTGTGGGTCGGCGCGAACGGCCCGACGGGCATCGCCCGGATCGCCCGGCAGGGCCTGCCGTGGCTGGCCCCGTCGAACGTGCGCCGCAACTGGGCCGTCGGCAACCTGGCCGACTACCGGGAGCAGCGCCGGGCGGCCGGCTTCGACGAGGACGGCGCGGTGTTCCCGATCCACCGCGACCTGTGCGTCGCGGACTCGGCCGAAGCGGCCTTCGCGGTGGCCGGCGACGCGGTGCGCCGCTCCTACGGCGAGTACGTCCAGTACGGCATGGACTTCTTCGAGTCGCAGTGGGACGCGATCAAGGAGAAGGCGCTGTTCTTCGGCTCGCCCGACGACATCGCCGCGAAGATCCGCGACTTCGCCGACGCCGGCTACAACCACTTCGTCTTCCGCGCCCAGTGGCTCGGCCTGCCCATCGAGCGGTCCATCGAGATCGTCGAGCGGTTCGCCCGCGAGGTCATGCCGAGGTTCCGCCCATGAGGATCGGGCACGTGATCGTCCCCGCCGGGGACCTGGACGCCCAGCTCGCCTTCTACACCACCCTCGGCCTGACGGTGCGGTTCCGCGACGGCGACCGGTACGCCGCCGTCACCGACGGCACCGTCACCGTCGGCCTCGCCGACGCCACCCAGCAGCCCGTCGCCGGGCGGACCCTGCTCAGCGTGCAGGTCGACGACCTGGACGCCTGCCTGGCCGGGCTGGTGGCGGCCGGCGCCACGGCCGGGGCCCCGCAGGCCGGCCCGCACGAGCGGCGGGCGGTGGTCGTCGACCCCTGCGGCAACCCGCTCGTCGTCTACGAAAGGAACCCGGCATGACCGTCAGCGACGCGCTTCGCGGCCGTACCGTCGCCGTGCTCGGCGGCACCGGCCCGCAGGGCTGCGGCCTCGCCCGCCGCTTCGCCGCGGCCGGGCTCGACGTGGTGCTCGGCTCGCGGGACGCCGCGCGCGCGGAGAGCACCGCCGCGGGGCTGCCCGGCCGGGTCCGGGGCGCGGCGAACGCCGACGCGGCGGCGGCCGGCGACATCGTCGTGGTGGCCGTGCCGTGGGACGGCCACGCCGAGCTGCTCACCGAGCTGGCCCCGGCGCTGGCGGGGAAGGTCGTGGTCGACTGCGTCAACCCGCTGGGCTTCGACCGGCAGGGCGCGTACGCCCTCGCCGTCGCCGAAGGCTCGGCGGCCCAGCAGGCGGCGGCCATCCTCACCGGATCGACCGTGGTGGGCGCGTTCCACCACGTCTCCGCCGTGCTCCTGGAGGATCCCGACCTCGACACGGTCGACACCGACGTGCTGGTGCTCGGCGACGACCGCGCGGCCACCGACCTGGTCCAGGACCTCGCCGCCGTCATCCCCGGGGTGCGCGGCGTCTACGGCGGGCGGCTGCGCAACGCCCACCAGGTGGAGGCGTTCACCGCCAACCTCATCTCGGTCAACCGCCGTTACAAGGCGCACGCCGGCCTGCGCGTCACCGACGTGTGAGCCCGCGGCACCGGCTCAGCCGGCCGGCCTCGCCGGGCGGTTCGCCCGCACGCTCCACCGTCCCTCGACGCGGGTGAGCCGGACGGGATGGTCGAAGCACTTGCTGACCTGGTCGCTGGTGAGGACCTCGTCGGCGGGCCCCGACGCCAGGCAGCGCCCGTCCCGCAGCAGCAGCACGTGGGTCGTCCCCGGGGGAAGCTCCTCCAGGTGGTGGGTGACCAGGACGGACGCGAGCCGCGGGTAGGTGTGGTGCAGCGTGTCGAGGCGCTCGATGAGCTGTTCCCGGCCGGCGACGTCGAGACCGGTCGCGGGCTCGTCGAGCAGCAGCAGCCGCGGACTGGGCATCAGCGCGCGGGCGATGAGCGCACGGCCCCGTTCCCCCTGCGACAGGGTCGGCCATCGCGCGCCGTGGCGCTCGCCGAGGCCGAGCAGTCCGATCAGCCGGTCGGCCTGCGCGACCTGCTCGGGTGTCGGCGCCCAGCGGGGAACGCGTTCGACGGTGTTGGTCAGCCCGGTCAGCACGACGTCGTGCACCGTGAGGGGCGAGCGCAGGTCGTGCCGCGGGTCGACGTGGCCGACGTGGGACCGCAACTCGCGCATGTCGACCCGCCCCAGCCGGTGGCCCAGCACCTCGACGGTGCCCCGGGTGGGGTGCGTGACGGCACCGAGGAGGCCGAGCAGTGTGCTCTTGCCCGCCCCGTTGGGGCCGAGCAGCGCCCAGTGCTCGCCGGCGCGGACCGTCAGCGACACCTCGCTCAGGATCGGTCTGCCGTCCCGGACGACGGTCGCGTCTGTCACGCGTAGCACCGGGGGAGCGGTCACGAGGGGGCCCGCCCGCAGCGGCGGCCGAGATGACGAGGTCCGTGCGGCGGCACCCGGGTACGGTAACCCGGCCGCGCAGGGCGGCCGGCACCGACGTCCACGGTGACCGCCGTCGCCGGGATGCGCGCGGACCATTTTGCGGCGCGTCATGACGACTCACCGGAAAGCGCCCGTGAAGTGACAGTTGCGGGGCGGTGGGCAACCGCGGCCGACGGCATGTACGCATCGTCATCCGTCTATTACGATCGGTGCTCCGGCCGTCCGGTGGAACGGGGTCGTCGTGATTGCACCGCGCGCACCGGCATTCGCCGCCGCCGCCCCGCTGCGGGCCGTCGAGCTCGACGACGTCGCGGGCCGCCCCCAGGTCGTCGCGTGGGACCGCGCCACCGGGCAGCGTCGGGTGCTGACCCGGGCGCGGCACGGGGTGGACGCCTGCGACCTGGAGCCGGACGGCGGCCACGTCTGGTGGTTCGACGCCGACCCGGACGGCGTCGGTGCCTGGCGCCGCCAGCCGTTCGACGGCGGACCGGCCGCGCCCGCGCTGACCGGGCTGCCCCGCGGCCGGCCGTACGGCATCGCCTTCGACCACGCCGGCACGCTGGCGGTCGTCTGCGTCGGGCACGACGCGGAGTCCCGGTACCATCTCGGCCCGCCCGGCGGACCGGCCCGCCCGCTGGCGGCCGTGGCCGGCTACGCGCCCCTGGTGGACCTGAGCCCCGACGGCACCCTGCTCGCCCTCGCCGGCCGACCGGACGGGCCGGTCGCGGTCACGGTGGTCCGCCGCACCGACGGCCACACCGAGGCCCTCGCCGGCGGCCCGCACCGCCGGGTGTGGGCCCTGGAGTTCCGCCCCGACCCGGCCGGCGACGCGGAGCTGCTGCTGGTCGTGGAGGCGGGCGGGCACTACACCGTCGGCACCTGGCGGCCGGGCCGGAACGTCCGGCTGCACGAGCGGTTGGCGTTCGACACGGAGATCACCGCGCACTGGCACGTCGACGGCCGACGGGTGCTGGTCCAACAGGACCGGGCGGGACGCAGCCGGCTGCTCCTGACCGACCTCGACGGCGGCGAGCCGGCCGTCCTGCCCACCCCGGCGGGGACCATCCTGGAGCTGGCCTGCGCCCCCGAGGGCACGATCCACTACGTGTGGAGCCGGGAGGCGACGCCGCCGCGCCGGCTCGTCGTCGACCCGGCCGCCGACCCCCGTCCGACGCCCGGCCCGCCCGCCGCGCCGGGCCGCCGCGAGGTGTGGACACCCCAGCCGTACGGCCGGATCCACAGCTTCCTGGCCACCCCGCCCGGCACCGGTCCGTGGCCGACGATCCTCCTGCTGCACGGCGGGCCGTTCCTGCACGACCGGGACAGCTACGACCCCCGGGTGGAACTGCTCACCGGGGCCGGCTACGCCGTCGTGCGCACCAACTACCGGGGATCCACCGGCTACGGCCCGCGCTGGCGGCACGACTTCGGCCACCGGGTCGGCCTGGCCCAGCTGGAGGACCTCGACGCCGTACGCCGGCACCTGGTCGCCCTCGGCGTGGCGCAGCCGGGGCGGATCGGGCTGTGCGGCTACTCCTGGGGCGGCTACCTGGTGCTGCTCGCGCTGGGCGTCGCCCCCGACGACTGGGCGGTCGGGCTGGCGGTCTCCCCGGTGGCCGACTACGCGACCGCGCACCGCGTCACGCTGCCCGCCGTGCGCGAGGCGGACGAGGAACTCTTCGGCGGCACCCCCGCCGAGGTCCCCGACCGGTACCGGGCCGCCGACCCGATGACGTACCTGGACCGGGTGCGCGGCCCGCTGTTCGTCGCCGCCGCCACCGACGACGAGCGGTGCCCCGCCGAGGCCGTCGGCCGGTACGTGGCCGCGCTGCGCGACCGCGCGGTGCCGCACGAGGTGCTCTGGACCACCGGCGGCCACCACGGCGACGCCGCCGGACAGTCGGTCGTCTTCGCCGCCCTGCTCCGCTACGCCACCGCGGTGCTCCCCCCGTACGGGCCGCCCCCGGCGGCCCCCAGTCAGGACCACCGCGACCGGCGGGGTCCGAACCCCGACCGACCGGAGGGAGGTGAATTCAATGAAGCGACGCACTGTGCGGCACGACCCGATCAGCACGGGCGAGCGGGACCGCGGCGCCGTCATCGTCAAGATGCTCCTCGATCTTGACCGGGCGGTCCCGGCCGCGCGACCCCAGGTGACCGAGGCGCCGCCGGCCGGCAAGTGACCCGGCCGCGGTGACGCACGTCCACGACGTCGTTCCGGGGCGCCGCCGCGAGGCCCCGGAACGATGCCCAGCCCGCCCGAGAGGAGACCGGCGATGAAGGTCGTCCTGGTGCACATGCCGTGGGGATCGCTCGACGTCCCGTCGCTCGCCCTGGGCATCCTGCGCACCGCCGCCGGTGCCGCCGGCCACGACGTGCGGGTCCGCCACGCGAACCTCGACTTCGTCGACTGGGCGGTGGACCGGCTCACCTTCGGCCTGGCCGACTACCAGTACTTCTCCGAGACCTCCTACTTCCAGGGCGCCGGGGACTGGGTGTTCGCCGGTGCCCTCTACGGGCGGCGGCGCGACTTCGGGCCGTTGCACCGGCTGCTGGCCGACGCGGGGGCGAGCCGGGCCGAGACGGCCATGACCGCCGCGCTGCACGAGCTGGTGCCGGAGTTCGTGGCGACCCTGGTCGCCGAGCTGGACGCCGCCGCGCCCGACGTCGTCGGGTTCACCAGCACCTTCCAGCAGAACACCGCCAGCCTGGCCGCCGCCCGGCTGCTCAAGCAGCGCAGGCCCGCCGTGCGGACCGTCCTCGGCGGGGCCAACTGCGACGGTGCGCAGGGCGCGGCGCTGCACCGCAACTTCCCGTTCCTCGACTTCGTCGTGCGCGGCGAGGGGGAGGCGGCCTTCCCCGCGCTGCTCGACGCGCTCGACGCCGCACCGGTCGGCGGCGGCGACCCGCGTCCCGGCGGCGGCCCTGCCGGTGGCCTCGCGGACGTCCCTGGGCTGTGCTGGCGGGACCCCACGGGCGTCGCGCGGGCTAACCCCATGTCGGCGCGACCGCTGCCGCCGGGCCGGATTGTCGCCCCCGACTACACGGGCTTCGTCGAACGCCTCGACGCCTCGGCGGCGGCCGAGTGGGTGGCCCCGAAGCTCGTCGTCGAGGGCTCCCGGGGCTGCTGGTGGGGCGAGAAGCACCACTGCACCTTCTGCGGCCTCAACGGCTCGTCGATGCAGTTCCGCAGCAAGAGCCCGGGACGCTTCCTCGACGAGGTGCTGGACCTGGCCCGCCGGCACCAGCTGCTCGACTTCATCGTGGTCGACAACATCCTGGACATGGCGTACTTCGACTCGGTGCTGCTGCGGCTGGCCGAATCCGACTACGACGTCCGCCTGCACTTCGAGGTCAAGGCCAACCTGCGCCGGCAGCACTTCCAACGGCTCGCCGAGGCCGGGGCGGTGCAGGTCCAGCCCGGGGTGGAGAACCTCAGCACCCACGTGCTGCGGCTGATGGACAAGGGCGTGACCGGCTGCCAGAACGTCCGCGCGCTGCGCGAGGCCCAGAGCGCCGGGGTGACGACGAGCTGGAACTACCTCTACGGCTTCCCCGGCGAGACCGCCGAGGACTACACCGACGTCGTCGCGCAGCTGCCGGCGCTGCACCACCTCGACCCGCCGATGGGCGCGGCGCGCATCGCCATCGAGCGGTTCAGCCCCTACTTCAACCAGCCGGAGCTGGGCTTCCCGGTGCTGGAGCCCGCCCCGCAGTACCGGGAGATCTACGACCTGCCCGCCGCCGAGCTGACCGACCTGGCGTACATCTTCACCACCGTGGCCCGGGGCATCGGCCGGGCCGAGGCGGCGGCGTTGGACGCGGCGATCGACCGGTGGCGCACCGAGTACCCGGTCAGCCGGCTCACCTACCAGGAGATCGACGACCGGGTCGTGCTGGTCAGCCGCCGCGCCGCGTACGACTGGTCGGTGCGCGAGCTGGCCACGCCGGCCGAGGTGGCGCTGTTCCGGCTGCTGGCGCAGCCCCGCACGGACGCCATCCTGGCGGCCCGCGTCCCCGGCGGGGCGGCGACGGTCCGGCCGCTGCTCGACCAGTGGTCGGAGCTGGGCATCGTGTTCCACGAGGGAGGCTGCTGGGTGCACACCGCCGTCGAGTCGCACAACCAGGTGCTGGCCCGGGTCGACCACCAGCGGGCCGCCGCGGACGCCGCCGCGCGCGCCGGACAGGACCGCCATGCCGTCGCCGCGGGGTGACTTCGGCGCGACCGTGGTCGAGGTCGAGCTGTCCCGCGACTACGATCCGGCCGCCGCCCGGCTGCCCGGGATGGCGCTCGGCACGCACCGGCTGGTCGGGCCGTGCGGGGGGACGGTGGCCGGTTGGTACGCCGCTGGCGCGCGGCACGCGCGGCTGGCCCACCCGGTGGACCTGTGCGCCGACGCGGACGCCCGCGCGGCGCGGTCCCTCCTGCTGGTCCGGGAGCTGACCGCCCGGGGGATCGCGGTGGACTGGACGGCGCGCTGCCGGGACGGCTGCCACGGCGGCGACCTGTTCACCCACCTGTGCCCACCGTCCCGCCTGGACGGGGACGCCACCGGCACGGTCGCGGCCCGCTGGCGGGCGGCGTTCTTCCTCGGCCGCTGCGTCTACCGGCGCGGCCCCGGCTTCGTGGAGGTCCGCGACCGGCGCTCCGGCGCCCTGGAGGTGGTGACGATCGACGAGCCGGGCCACCTGGCGGCGATCGAGACGCTGGCCGAGGGCGTCGTGGCGACGGCGGTGCCGGCCGACGTGCGCCGGGACCTCGTCGGAGCGCACCTGGTCGCCGAGCAGGCCGGCCACCTGTGGTGGTTGCCGACCCGCGCCCACCGCTGGCCCTTCCCCGCCCTGATCGTCTAGCTGCCCCGAGCGCGCCACCGAAGAGGAGACCCATGACCACCGCCGAGGACGGGCCGACGCCGCCACGACAGGCCCCGTTCGTCGTCGACCCGTACCCGACGCTGGCCCGGATCCGGGCCAACGGCCCGGTGTCGATCCTGCACAGCGACGAGGGGCTGCCCATGTGGGTCGTCGCCCGCTACCGCGACGTGCGCGCGGCGCTGGCCGACCCGAGGTTCGGCCAGGACGCCCGGCGGGCGCAGGAACTGGCCGACCGCCGGGTGGCGGGGGTGACGCTCGGCGGCGACATGGTCCACATGCTCAACAGCGACCCGCCCGACCACACCCGGCTGCGCCGGCTGATCCACGGGTTCTTCACCGCCCGCCGGGTGGCGGCCATGCGTCCGCTGGTGCAGCGGATCACCACCGCCCTGCTCGACGAGCTGGCCGACCGCGACACCGCCGACCTGGTGGCGGACTTCGCGTTCCCGCTGCCCATGCTGGTCATCTGCGAGCTGATCGGCTTCCCCGCCGAGGAACGGGCCGCCTACCGGAGCTGGTCGACGGCGATCCTGACCCACGGCGACGACCCGGCGGCGTTCGGCCGGGCGCTGCGGGAGCTGACCGAGCACATCGCCGTCGTGCTGCGGCGGCGGCGCACCGACCCGCGCGACGATCTGCTGACCCTCCTGCTCACGGCCCGCGACCAGGGGCAGCTCACCGACGACGAGATCGTGGGCATGGTGTTCCTGCTGCTCATCGGGGGCCACGAGACGACCGTCAACCTGCTCGGCACGGCCACCCTGGCGCTGCTGCGCCACCCCGACCAGCACGCCTGGCTGCGGCGCAACCGGGCCGCGCTGCCCGCGGCGGTCGACGAGTTCCTCCGGTACGAGTCGCCGGTGAGCATGGCGACCCTGCGGTTCACCACCGCGCCGGTGGACGTCGACGGGGTCGAGATCCCCGCCGGGGAGCTGGTGCTGGTGTCCCTCGGCGGGGCGAACCGCGACCCCGACCGGTTCCCCGACGCCGACCGGCTGCTGCTCGACCGGGGCGACGCCGGGCACCTCGCCTTCGGCCACGGGACGCACCGCTGCCTCGGCGCGTTCCTCGGCAAGCTGGAGGGCGAGGTGGCGCTGGCCGGGCTGCTGGACCGCTTCCCTGCGCTGGCCCTGGCCGGCACGGAGACGGACCTGCGCTGGCGCAACACGATCATGCTGCGGGGGCTGGAGTCGCTGCCGGTGGCCCCCCGTGGCTGACACCACCGCCACCCGGACGCCCCGCCGCCGGCCGCGGCTGAGCCTGGCGCCGCTGCGGTCCCGCGACTACCGGCTGCTCTTCGTCGCCGAGTCGGTGTCGGTCTTCGGCGACGCCTTCCACGCCGTCGCGCTGCCCTTCCTCGTCTACCAGGTCGGCGGGGGTGCCCGCGAGCTCGGGCTGCTGGTCGCCGGCTACGGCCTGTGCCGGCTCGCGACCACCCCGCTGGGCGGGATCCTCGCCGACCGGGTCGGCCCCTGGCAGGTGATGCTGGTCTCCGACCTGCTCCGGCTGGCGGCCACGGCCCCGATCGCGGTGGCCGCCGTCGCCGGTGACCCGGGCCTCGTCCTGATCGGGGTGCTGGTCGCCGTCGCCGGCCTGGGGGCCGGCCTGTTCCAGCCGGCCGCCTACGCCATCACGCCCCGGTTGCTGCCGGCCGAGCAGTTGCAGGCCGGCAACGCGCTGCACAGCACCGCCGGCTTCGCCGCCGGGCTGGTCGGGCCCGGGGTGGCCGGGCTCGTCGTCGTGCTGCTCTCGCCGGGCGTCGCGTTCGGCGTCGACGCGCTGACCTTCGCGGTGTCGGCGGCCTGCCTCGCCGTCATCGGGGCGCACCACCGGCGGGCCGCGCCGGCCGCCGCCCCGCCCGCCGGGGGCGCGGCGTCGCCGCCCCGGCTGACGTTCTGGCAGCTGCTGCGCGGGTCGCCGCTGCTGCGTACCGTGCTGGTGGTGACCGCCGCGGCCAACCTGACCGTCGGCGGGATGGTCCGGGTGGGCCTGCCCTCGCTGGCCAGCGCCGACCTGTCCGCCGGGGCCGAGGGCTTCGGCGGCCTGCTGGCCGCGTTCACCGGCGGCTCGCTGGCCGGCGGGTTCTTCACCGCCGGGCTGACCGGGATCCGCCGGCGCGGCGCCACGGCCATGCTCGCCGGCCTGGTGCTGGCCGGGGCGGTGGCCCTCGTGCCGTTCACCGGGTACGCCGGCGCCCTCGTCGCGCTGGCCGTGGCCGGGGTCGCCAGCACCGTGACCAACGTCCTGGTGATCACCGTCGTCCAGCAGCACACCGCCCCCCACCTGCTCGGCCGGGTGATGAGCGCCATCCTCCTCGCCGCGCTGGGCCTGTTCCCGCTCTCCGGCGCGGCGGCGGGGCTGGTCGTGGACGCGTACGGCAGCCCGGTGCTGTTCCTGGCCACGGCCGCGACGCTGGGGGCCGCCTTCGGTTTCGGCCTGTCCCGCCGGGTGCTGCGCGACGGCTGAGGCCTCCCCGCGCCCGGCCCGGTCCCTGCGACGGGGCCGGGCCGGGGCGGTCGCCCGGCCCAGCCGTCGCGGCCGTCAGTCCGCGGCGCGCACGTCGAGGGCGGCGACCGACGGATGGGCGACACCCGCGTCGTCGTCGATCGCCACGGCGAGCCCGCCGGTGGACCGCGGCCCGGCCGGCGTCCCCACCCGCAGGGCGGGGCCGCCGTCGACCCGGGCGACGGTCTCGCCGTCGCGCACCGTCACCGTCACCCGGTGGGTGGCGGCCGGGTCCAGGGCCGCCTCGGCGACCACCCGGTCGCCGCGCAGCAGCGCCACCCGGCCGTGCCCGACGCGCACCGAGACCGGGTCGTCGCTGTCCACCCGGACCGTCAGGGTGACGGTGCCGCCGTCGGCCCGCAGGCCGCGCAGCGCCGCGTCGACCGTGTAGTCGGTCCAGTCCGCGCTGGCGTAGGCGAGCAGCGTGCCGTAGGCGCGGCGCGGGCTGGCGGCGGTGAACCGGCCGGCGGTCAACGACGACAGGTCCGTCATCGGCTCGCCCTGCTGGTCGCGCCAGTCCCAGGGGTTCGTGAACGGGGCGCTCACCCGCGGGGGCACGGCCGTCCGCTCGACCACCGCGCTGACCAGCTCGGCGGCGCTCGTCGTGGCGTACACCTCGGCCCGCTCGACCTGGCCGCCGGCCGCGGACCGGCGGCTGCTCGGCTCGGGCCCCCGCGACTTGTTGGTCAGCGCGCCGGCGAACCGCCCGGCGACCAGCTCGCGGCTGAACTCGGCCGCCGCCGGGTCGGTCACGGCGTCGCCGACCTCGGAGAACGGGTACGCGAACAGCTGCGGCCGGGGCAGGTCGTGGGCGGTGAACGCGGCGAGCATCGCGTCGAGGTCGGCGGTGAGCCGCTGCCGGTAGGCGGCCAGGCTCTCCTGCGCCTCCGCGGCCGGATCCCACCGCCGGTGGGTCAGCGGCGAGCCCTGCGTGCCCGGCCCGGTCTGCACCCGGGTGTGCAGGTCGTGGGTGTGCGCCTGGAAGTCCCACCGGCCCGAGCGCGCCATCCGGGCGATCTCCGCCCAGCTCAGGTAGTACGGCCGGTGCTCGCCCACCTGCCCGGTGATCAGGTAGGAGGCGGCCACCATGTCGTGCCGGGCGAGGATCCGGTCGGCGTACGCCCACAGGCCCCGGGTGCCGTCGTCGAACGTCAGGTAGACCGAGCGCTCCGGCACCGCGCCGCCGCGCAGGTAGTCGACGTACTGCGCCGAGGAGATCGACCGGTAGCCGGCCGCCTGCAGGGCGGTGAGCTGCGCGTCGAACTCCTCCGGGCTGACCACGTAGTGCTCCCGGCCGCCCGGCTCGGTCGCGGCCGGGTCGTCGCCGTGCGGCCGGATGTCGTGGTAGGCCACCACCACCGGCGCGGCCCGCTGCGGCAGCCGACCGGCCAGCTCTGTGAACCGGCGCAGGTCGGCCGGGTCGAGCCGGGTCACGGCGGTGTCCCGCTGCGCGCCGACGTGCCGCCGCAGGTCGGCCAGATACCAGGAGACCCCGAACGGCGTCGCCACCACCAGCAGGGTGACCAGCGAGAGCAGCGCCCCCAGCGGGCGCGGCCACCAGCGCGTCACCGCAGCACCTCCCCACGGGTGAACACCACGACGTAGAGCGCCACCAGCGCCACGGTCCCGGCGAGGGTGAGCGCCACCCGGGCCAGCCTGGCGAGCAGCCGCCGGCCCGCGTTCACACCGCGCTCCGCGACCAGACGCCGCGCCGGATCGTGCCCACCGAGTAGGGCAGCAGCCAGGACAGCACCGTGGCGGAGAGCACGCTCATCAGCGGCCGGTACGCCCAGCGCGGGTCGCCCGGGTTGTCCAGCCGGTAGGCCAGCCCCCAGAAGGTGCCCTTGAGCAGCACCCCGCACAGGTAGAGCAGCGGCACCGCCCACCAGCCGCGCAGCGGGGCCCACACCAGGTGGGCGAAGGCCATCACCGGGGCGACCGCGACCCACAGCGCGTGCCCGTAGTAGAGCGCCGCCGGGCCGGGTCCGCGCCGCCACATGAACGTGCCGGTGAAGAAGAGGTTGCGCACGTAGCTCTTCTTCCAGCGGGTCTGCTGGCGCAGGAACGGGCGCGGTCGCGCCGGCACCGTCGTCCACACCCGCGCGGAGCGGACGTACCCGACCCGCCAGGCCCGGGGCGGGTGGTCCTCGTCGCGGACGAACGGCGAGTCGGCGAAGCGCCGCTTGAGGCGTACGCCGATCCAGCGCTGCCCGAGGACGTAGCCGGTGAGCTGCCGGTCGGTGGCGAAGCGGAACTCGCCGCCGAGGAACCGGTCCGCCGCCCAGGCCGGCAGGTAGTTGATCACGGCCTCCCGCCGGAACACCGCCAGCGGGCCGGAGACGCAGGTCACCGCCCCGAACGACGCCTCGGCGGCCTTGGCCACCCGGAACTGGCCCTCGTACCAGACGTCCTGCACCCGGGTGAGCAGCGACTCGTCGGGGTTGAGCGCGCGGGCGTGCCCGCTGACCGCGCCCAGGTCCGGCTGGCGCAGCAGGGCCTCGACGCAGCGGCGCAGCGCGTCCGGGGCGAGGACGCAGTCGGAGTCGGTGAAGGCGAGCACGTCGCCGGTGGCGTGCCGGGCGCCGTGCACCAGGGCCCGCTTCTTGCCGACGTTGCGGGGCAGGTGCAGCACGGTGACGGGGAGTTCGGCGGCGAGCCGGTCCAGCACCTCGGCGGTGCCGTCGGTGGAGCCGTCGTCGACCACGATCACCTGCAACGGCCGGTGGTCGCTGCCGGTCATCGACCGTACGCACGCCTCGATCCCGTCGACCTCGTCCTTGACGGCCACCAGCAGGCTGACCCGGGGGGCCGGGGGCAGCGACGGGAACATGGCCGCGTGCCGGGGGCGCGGCGGGGCCTCGCTGGGGTCCTCGTAGCGGGCGTAGGCCAGGTAGAACACGGCGACGGTGGCGGTGAGCACGGCGAAGCCGTAGTACGCCGCCAGCGGCGCGTACGGCAACTGGGGCAGCTGCCGGGCCAGCAGGGCGATCAGCGGGAGCAGGCAGAGCGCGGCGAGCAGCCGACGCACGCCGCGCCGCACCGGGTGGAGCACCGGCGCCTCGACCGACGCGCCCCGGACCTCGTGCGGCACCGGCGTCTGCGCCGCCTCGCGCCGGACCTCGTGGCGCACCGGCATGTCAGACGACCTCGCGGCGCGGCAGCCCGGTCATCCGGTAGGTGGCGTCGAGCACCATCGGCTGGCCGCGCAGCCACGCCTCGTCCAGGTCGGACTGGGCGGTGTGCACGACCACCAGGTCCCACTCCCGCTCGGTGTGGTCGGTCAGCCGGTGCAGGGTCGCGCCGTCGGGGGTGCGCACCGACGCGACGAGGTCGTCGACGAAGCCGACGTCCGCGCCGGCCCGGACCAGCTCGCCGATGATCTCCAGCGCCGGCGACTCGCGGACGTCCGCGACGCCGGGCTTGTAGGTCACCCCGACCAGCAGGACGCGGGCCCCGAGCAGCGTACGACCGGACCCGGCGAGCAGGTCCCGGACCCGCTCGACGACGCGGCGGGGACGGGCGGAGATGCCGCGCATCGCGGTCTCGATCAGCGGCGCCTCGCGGCGCTGCCCGCGCAGCTGCCACAGCAGGTAGTGCGGGTCGCAGGGGATGCAGTGCCCGCCCACCCCCGGGCCGGGCTGGAAGGCCATGAACCCGTACGGCTTGGTGGCCGCCCCGTCGATCACCTCGGTGACGTCCAGGTGCAGGTCCCGGCAGACGTCGGCGAACTCGTTGGCCAGGGCGATGTTGACGGCCCGGAACGTGTTCTCCAGCAGCTTGGTCATCTCGGCGGCCTCGGGCGAGCCGAGGCGGTGCACCCGGGGGGTGATCCGGGACAGCGCCGCGGCGGCCCGCGCGGTGCAGTCCGGGGTGACCCCGCCGACGACCCGGGGGGTCAGCTCCTGGCGGTGCCCGTCGTTGCCGGGGTCGACCCGTTCCGGTGCGAACGCCACCCACACCTCCTGGCCGACCCGCAGGCCCCGGGCGGCCAGCGGCTCGACCAGCAGGTCGCGGGTGGTGCCGACGTAGCTGGTCGAGGTGAGCACGATGGTCTGGCCGGCGCGGGCGTGGGCGACCACCGCGGCGCAGGCGGCCCGCAGCGCGGTGAGGTCCGGGTCGAGGTGGCGGTCCACCGGCGTGGGCACGCAGATCAGCACCGTGTCGGCGTCGGCGATCTCGGCGATCGACGTGGTGAGCCGCAGGGCCGGGGCGGTCGCCCGCAACGTGTCGCGGAGCCGCTCGCGGTCGACGTCGAGCAGGTCGGCGCGGTCGGCGCGGATGTCGTCGAGCCGGGCCGGGTCGATGTCGACGCCGATCACCCGCGCGCCGCTGCCGACCAGGGCCAGGCTGGTCGGCAGGCCGACGTAGCCGAGGCCGACCACGGCGGTACGGGCCCCGGGGGCGACGGGAGCGGCGACGGCCGGGTCGACGGCCGGCGACGACGGGGCGGCCGGGATGGGCGGGGTGACCGGGGCGACGGCCGGCGGGAGGGGCCGGTCGGCGGCGGGCAGGAGCTGCGACATGGTCGGGGCCCTTACGCACGGTGAACGGGAACGACTCAAGAGTGCCGAGCCCACCGCCCCGAAGGCGCTCCCACGAACAGCCGACCGGCGACCCAAATCTGCGGCCACCCCCTGTCCGATCGGTCAGTTTTCCCTGTTCACAACCGCCCAGAAGTCCCGCGGGAGACGCAAACCGCCACCCCCGTCAGCCCCACCAGGCACGCATTCCCCACCATCCCCACCGCCCCACCCAAAGTAAGAAGCATCACTAGCAGTAACCACCCCGATTGCCTCCGCCCCGCCCCACCCCAGCCCCTTGATCACCGGGGCTGGGTGGGGTGGGTGGGGTGTCAGAAGGTGTCGGGGGTGCGGATGCGGTCGCGGATCCAGGTGCCGGCCGGCTTGAGGCGGGCCGTGCCGCCGAACTGGCCGCTGCCGCAGGTGCCGGTGGTGAAGACCGCGCCGGAGCGGAAGTCGTCGGAGAAGTTCCAGTTCGTCCAGCTGATCTTCTTGCTGGCCATCAGGTCGAGGTAGCGCTGGGTCATGGCGAAGTCGTTCGGGCCGTCGCCGGAGTAGTCCTGGGTGCCGAACTCGGTGACGAACAGCGGCAACCGGTCGGCGGCGCGGGCGAAGGTGTCGTAGTACGCGTCGCCGTGCGAGGCGGCGTAGAAGTGGAAGACGTACATGAGGTTGCCGCCGGCGACCGGGTTTGCCGCGATCGTGTCCACCCCGCCGCCGCTGCCGGAGACGCCGAGGGACGACCAGTCGGGGGTGCCGACCAGCACCACGGCCTCCGGGTCGCGGCTGCGGATGACCGGGACGACCTGCTCGGCGTAGCTCTTGATGGCGCTCCACGGCACGCCGTTGGGCTCGTTGGCGATCTCGTAGAGCACGTTGACCTTGTCCTTGTGCCGGTCGGCGATCTCGGCGAAGAAGGTGCGTGCCCGGGTCAGGTTGACGTTCGGGTCGCCGGGGCTGAGCATGTGCCAGTCGACGATGGCGTACATGCCCCGGGCGGTGGCCAGCTCGATGTAGTTGTGCACCAGGTCGGTGAAGCGGCGTGGGTCGGTCTCGTACCCGTCCTCCTGGACGTACATCGAGATGCGCAGCACGTCGGCGTTCCACTCGCGGGCGAGCACGTCCAGTGAGGCCGGGGTGGCGCAGTTCGCGTACCACTGGATGCCGTGCGTGCTCATGCCGCGCAACTGGATCGCCCGGCCGTCGCGGTTGCAGAGCTGGCGGCCGCAGACGCGGAGCTGGCCGTTGGCGGCGACCGGCGAGAGGCCGGTCGGCGGTGGCGTCGTCGTGGGCGGCGCGGTGGTGGGCGGGACGGTGGCCGGTGGCGTGGTGGTCGGCGGCGGGGTGGTGCCGCCGGTGCAGGGCTGGCCGTTGAGGGTGCAGCCGGTCGGGGCGCCGGTGCCGCTGGCGACGAAGCCGAAGGTCACCGAGGCGCCCGGGGCGACCGTGCCGTTCCAGGACCGGTTGGTGAAGGTGTGGTGCTGGCCGCTGCTGGTCAGCAGCGCGTCCCAGTACGAGCCGACGGTGGTGCCGGCGGGCAGGTCGAACTCCAGCCGCCAGGAGCTGATGGTGGTGCTGCCGGAGTTGGTGATCCGGTAGCTGCCCTCCCACCCGGAGCCCCAGTCGTTCACCTTGGTGAAGCTCGCGGTCGGCGCCGCCGCCGCACCGGCGGTGCCGGTCAGGGCGAGCGGGGCCAGCGCGAGGGCCGCGGCGAGGCCGGCGGCCAGGAGTGTTCTGCCGCGAGGTCGCACGGGTGCCTCCGGGGACTGGGAAGGTGATCCACGTCATCGCACTATAA
Organism: Micromonospora haikouensis; assembly: GCF_900091595.1. GTDB lineage: Bacteria > Actinomycetota > Actinomycetes > Mycobacteriales > Micromonosporaceae > Micromonospora > Micromonospora haikouensis. Next base: position 17,640 of record NZ_FMCW01000035.1, on the reverse strand, counting down.
AGAAAGTTAAGTGTTATGGCAACGGCGCTCGTCGATCCGGGTGGCGTCTCGTCCCTTCCTGTCCGGCGTCGGCCTCCCGGCGGCTCCGTGCCGCCGCCCGCGAGGGCTGTCGGCGGGGGTTGCCGGCGGGGCGCCCCGGCGCCGCCCGGTGAGAGCTGAAGTGGCCTGCGTCGATGTGTGGTGATTCGCGCCGGTGTGCTTTTGATTCGCAGTGAGAATGAGGTGAATCTTGGATGAGAAAACGATGTGAATCGAGGTGAAACGGGGTGCCCTGGCCGTGACGGGAGCGTCGGCCGTTGCCGTCCGGTGTGGGGTCAACTACTATTCGGTGTTGTCGCGTGCCGATGGTTGGTGATTGGCTTCGATCGACCTGTTGGGTTGTGGCGTTCCGGCCCGATCCGGCCTTTTGGCGTCTCCGCAAAGAACGCGTTCCCGACGGCGAAGCCATGGCTCTACAGACAAGGGTTCCAGCGAGATGCTCATTCTGACCCAGCGGCACATTGGTCGAATAATGGACGAGGTCGGCGTCGACGCATTGCTGACGGAGCTGATCTCGCGCCTAGGCGACAAATTCGTCGAGGTGCATAAGGGTGTGGCCGAGTTGTCGCCCGCCCGGGGGGCGTTCGAGCGGGAGGGACCCGCCCCGGGGGTGATCGAGTGGATGCCGCACCGGGAGCGGAACGACAGCACCACCATCAAGGTCGTCTCGTACACCCCGTCGAACGTCGACGACCACGGCCTGCCGACGATCACCGCCTGCGTGGCGCGCTTCGACGACCGGACCGGGCGTACGACGGTGGTGGCCGACGGCGCGGCGCTCACCGCCCTGCGCACCGGTGCCGCGTCGGCGCTGGCCAGCCGGGCGCTGGCCCACCCCGACAGCCGGACGGTCGGGCTGATCGGCTGTGGCGCCCAGGCGGTCACCCAACTGCACGCCCTGAGCCTCGTCTTCCCGATCGACACGGTGCTGGCCTGGGATGTCGACCCCGCCCACCTGGCGTCCTTCGGCCGCAGGGCCGGCTTCACCGGGCTGGCGGTGACGGCGGCCAGCCCCGACGAGGTGGCGAGGTCCGCCGACATCCTGGTGACGGCGACGTCGGTGGGCATCGGCGCGGGGCCCGTCTTCCCGGATGCCGCACTGCGGGAGCACCTGCACGTCAATGCGGTCGGCTCCGACATCGTCGGCAAGGTCGAGCTGCCCCGGACGTTGGTGGACCGGGCACTCGTCTGTCCCGACCACCCGGAGCAGGCGGCACGGGAGGGCGAGAGCCAGGTCCTCGATCCGCGACGCCTCGGCCCCTCGCTCAGCGAGATCTGCGCCGACCCGGGCATCGTGGCGGACGCCCGGCACGGCCAGACGATCTTCGACTCGACCGGCATCGCACTCGAGGACCACGTCGCCCTGGACCTCTTCGTCGAGTGGGCCGCGCAGCTCGGGGTGGGCACGGAGGTCGACTTCTCCGACGAGCCGACCGACGTGCTGAACCCGTACGCCGTCGGCGCGGCGGCCGTGCCCGTGGCGCGGTCGGTGCGCTGACCGGCAGGCAGGTCGTCACGGCGGGCACGCTCGACCCGGCTCGCCTCAGGCGCATGCGGCTGTCGGGCGTCGCACTGTCACCGCCTCGCGCGCCGAATGTGGCCGAGGGGTGAACGCCTGAACCGGCGACGTGTCGACCTGCCGTGGCAGGTTCCGGCCGTCCGCCCGGCCCGCGGGACCAGCGGGCCGGGCGGCGGGCGGTCGGGCCGTAGCCCGATCATCGCCCCGCTCGCGGAGGGTGCGCCGCGCCGCTCAGGCGGAGCAGCCGTGGGGCCCCTCGGTGGTGAGCGTGGCCAACGAGCAGACGGTCACCAGCGGGTAGTACGCCCCCATGATCGCCGCGGCGGTCTCCGCCGAGCTGTTCATCGGCACGTTCTGCACGGCGTACGGGAAGTCCGCCACCGGAAGCAGGTGCCGGAGCAGGACCATGTGCGGGACCGTCGGGTACGAGACGGAGAAGGGCACGAAGGTGGTGTTCCTGACGTCCTCGATGGCCGCCCGCTGTCCCTCCGTGCCGAGGACGAAGGCGTAGTTCCCGTGCCGGTCGAGCCGGGTCTCGTCGTTGTAGCGGCAGCCGTAGCTCGTCGACCCGTCGGCGAACCGGTTGATCACGACGGGCTTGTACTGGCCGCCGAGGTTGGTGCACATCGACCAGTAGCGGACCTCGGCGCGCCGGCGGGGCCAGGAGACCGGGTGGCTGCCGGAGACGGCCTGCGCTGCCCGGCCCCGGATCACCACGACGTGGTCCGGCCCCGGTGGGAGGAGCCAGGCGCCGAGGTAGGCGTTGTCCGGGTTCGGCGCGAGGTTCTCCACCTCGGAGGTGCGGGTGAAGAGCTTGTCGCCGGTGATCGGGGGAGGGCTGGGGCGATCCGCCTCGCCGGGGCCCTCGGGGTCGTCGCCGCCCGCCCGGTCGGTCGAGTCGGGGGCCGCCGCCACATCCTCCGCCGGGACGGCGGCCGGCGCGGCGGGCGTGGTGGCGGGCGGCGTGGTGGCCGGGGGCGTGGGCGACGGGCTGGTCGGCGGAGAGGGCGGTGGCGGTGGCGGGGTCGGGGTCGGGGTGGGGGTCGGCGGCGGGGTGGGCGGGCAGGTGGGCAGCGTCTTCGACACGCCTCCCTGGGTCAGGGTCACCGTCGGCAGCACCACCGTCGAGTCGCCGCCGGTGGGCAGGTAGACCCGGTAGATCACGGAGGCCTTCGCCCCGGGGAGGGCGTCCTCCCGGGACAGCGGCAACCGGTTGGGCTGCCCGGGGGCCACGTCCGGGCTGAGCGTGAGGGTGAACCGGCCGCCCGGCCTCCGCACGCCCTGCCACGGGTTGGCGCTGCCCGGGTCCGGGGCGATGAGATGGTCGGGCAGGCTGGAGTTGGCGCCGTTACGACTGAACCAGGTGGGCTTGTCGTCGTAGACGGTGAAGGACGCGTAGCGGGCGTCCGGGTAGACCCCGGAGATGGTGATCTCCAGGTCTTCCGTCACGGGGTAGACGGTCGACCAGTAGGTGGCGGCGCTGTCGGGCCAGTAGGCATTCAGCCCCGTAACCCCGTATTTCGACGCCCACGCGCACTCGGGCATCACGATGGTGGTGGCGGCCGGGCCCTGAGCGTCGACAGGTGCCGCTGTCAGAGGAAGGGCCAGTGCAATCAGCCCGGACGTCCAAAGGAGTGCCCGGCCCGCACTCCGAATCGCTTTTCCCGGAACGGGTATCGTCATGTGATCGACTTGACCACACTCATATTGCAACAAGGTTACACCCGGATCAGCGGTGGACAATTTCCGCCGTTCGGGCCAGGTTGATCCGGTGCCTTCACTGATAGAGGTCGCCCGGAGGGCGGATTGTTCGTTCCACTCAATACGCCGAAATCCGCCTCATTCAACGGAAAGGGCGCACGCCGGTGAATTCGAGCCGGCTGTCGGCCGGGTGGCCGTCGTCGCCCCGCCGGTGCCGGATCCTGTTGCGGCGCAAGGCGATCCGCATCCCACGGCGGGCCGTCCGGATGGTACGGGAACTGCTGTCCCGCGGCCTGCGGATTGCGCCCGTGGCAGGGGCCGCCGACGCTGTTCTCGGCATGGTGCCCTCCCGCGTGGTCGACGCGGGAGACCCGTGCTCTCGCGAAGGGCGATTCGACCTGTCGCGTCGTATTCCCAGGTCCTCGACACGGTGGTCGGGCATGTCGCGCATCGCGGGGCGGCAATGCCGGAAAGCCGCCCCGGCTGCCGGGCCCCCGTCGATGCCGGCGCGCCCGTGGCCCGGGGAATCACGCGGGCCGGCGCCGGTCGTGTGACGGCGACGAAAGGTGCGGGGACAGGCGGGGTGGAAAGGCGTGCACCAGGCGTCCCGGCGCGGTGGAGGCGTGCGCCGACATGCCTGGTGGGTGGTCCAGAGGGCTGCCGTCGCGGCCCCGGCGGGGCGGACGGGCGGGGGCGGGCCGCCGCGCAGCCGGCGCCCCGCCCCGCCCGTTGCTCAGACGATCTCGACCCCGTAGACGCTCAGCGCCTCGGTCACCGGCTGGAAGTAGGTGGTGCCGCCGGAGGAGCAGTTGCCGTTGCCGCCCGAGGTGAGGCCCAGGGCGGTGCTCCCGCTGAACAGCGCGCCGCCGCTGTCGCCCGGCTCGGCGCAGACGGTGGTGCGGATCAGCCCGGTGACGGAGCCCTCGACGTAGTTCACCGTGGCGTCGACCGCCTCGACCGTGCCGTCGTGCAGGCCGGTGGTGCTGCCGGAGCGCTGCACGCTCTGCCCGACGAAGGCGTCGGCGGCCGCGGTGATGTCCTGGGTGGTGCCGTCGTAGCGGGAGACACTGCCGTCGGCTGCCGCCGCGTCGCTGTGCGCGACGATGCCGTAGTCGTCGCCGGGGAAGCTGCCCGTGCCGCCGGAGCCGAGCAGGCTGCTCTGCCCGGAGTCGGCGTACCAGTTGGCGGCGATGTCGGTGCAGTGTCCGGCGGTGAGGAAGTAGTAGGTGTCGCCGCTGCGGACGTTGAAGCCGAGCGAGCAGCGCCCGCCGCCCTCGGCCCAGATCGCCTCGCCGCCGGCGGCCCGGATGCTGAGCGTCCCGGCTTCCCGCTCGATGCGGACGCTGCCGCCGAGGCGGCCGGCAACGGCCTCGACGCGCTGGAGCTTCGCGCCGGTGACGGTGCTGTCGACGGAGACGACGACCTGGTTGGTGGCCGGGTCGGTCCACCACGCGGTGCCGGGGATCCGCGCGGAGCTGTCGAGGGCGGCGGTGGCGCGGGCGAGGTCGTCGGCGCCGCGGGTGACGAGCTTCGGGGTCGCGCCGGCCGCGCGGACCTTCCGGGCGGCGGCGTCGTCGGTCACGGTGACGACCATGGTGCCGTCGGGGCGGGCGTACGCCCCGGCGGAGCGGTCGCCGAGTGCGGCGGCGAGCGCGGTGACCTGGTCTGGGGAGGCGGGCGTCGCGGGTGCGGCCTGGGCGGGGGCGCCGGTCAGCGCGCCGACGACCAGCGCGCCGGCTACCGATGCGGCGGTGGCGCGGCGCAGCGGGGACCCGGAGAGTCGCATGTGGTACCTCCTGGAGCTGAGCACGGGCAGCCTTTCGGGCTGCCCCGGGCAGCCGATCGGCTGTTGAGGCCCCCCGATCGGAGGCGTCGAAGTATTTATAGGTTTAACAATCATTGCAAGAGTGGTGGTTGGCCGGACTCGGCCGCATCTCACACCTTGGGTCCCGACAGTCCGACGAGTGGCGACTCTGATGGTTAGCGCCGGTTTAGCGAGTTTTTGCTGGCTGTCCGGCGGCGGTCGCGAGCCCCGGGCGGCTTGTTTAGTTGCCGTGTGACCGGATGGCGGGACGGGATCGAAAAGTGGCGCTGCGCGCCGCCCGTGTGCCGCCGGCGGCCCTCCCGGCAGGATCGCCACGCGTCGATGCCTTGTGAGTGTGAGCGGTCACAAGATACCCTCCGCTACGGGAGCGAAGGGCACGCTCGTCCGCGCGGGAGCCACTGGCGGTCCGTCCGCCCCTGTGCCCCGGCAAGGGCCGCCGGGCACCCCCCAGTCGATGTGCACCGCGCGCCGCCCGCCCCTGTCCCGGGGTGCCCGGGCGCGACCGTCGACTCGTGTCCTCGTCTGCCACACCATCACAGATTGGGAATGCCAGTGCGAATGTCTGCGAGGGTCCGAGCCGGGCTGGTCCTGGCCGCCGCCGGGCTCGCCGCCTCCGGCACCGCCGCCGTGCTGCCCGCGCGGGCGGCGGCCGCCGGCTGTTCGGTCAGCTACGCCGTGTCGTCGCAGTGGACGGGCGGCTTCGGCGCGAACGTGACGGTCACGAACCTCGGTGACCCGGTCAACGGCTGGTCGCTGACCTGGTCGTACGGGGCTGGGCAGCAGGTGACCCAGGCGTGGAACGCGACGGTGACGCAGAGCGGCGCCCAGGTGGTGGCCCGCAACGTCGGCTACAACGCGACCATCGGCACCAACGCCAGCGTGTCGTTCGGCTTCAACGGTTCCTGGGCCGGCAGCAACCCCGCCCCGACGAGCTTCACCCTCAACGGCACCGCCTGCACGGGCGGCGTCACGAACCCGCCCACGACCACCCCGCCCCCGACGAGCACGCCCCCGCCCACCACCCCGCCGCCGACGACGCCCACGCAGACGCTGCCGACCAGCTTCACGTGGTCCTCCAGCGGCGCGCTGGTCGGCCCGAAGAACGACGGGCGGGGCATCGCGGGGATCAAGGACCCGTCCGTGGTCTACCACGACGGCAAGTACCACGTGTTCGCCAGTACGGCGCAGACGGCGGGCTACAACCTGGTCTACTTCAACTTCACCGACTGGTCGCAGGCGGGCTCGGCGACGTTCCACTACCTCGACCAGTCGCCCATCGGGACCGGCTACCGGGCGGCCCCGCAGGTGTTCTACTTCGCGCCGCAGCGGCTGTGGTACCTGGTCTACCAGACCGGCAACGCGTCGTACTCGACGAACCCGGACATCAGCAACCCGAACGGGTGGACCGCGCCGAAGCACTTCTACAGCGGCATGCCGCAGATCATCCGCGACAACATCGGCGACGGCTACTGGGTCGACATGTGGGTCATCTGCGACAGCGCCAACTGTCACCTGTTCTCCTCCGACGACAACGGCCACCTCTACCGCTCGCAGACGAGCGTGGCGAACTTCCCCAACGGGATGAGCCAGCCGGTGATCGCGATGCAGGACGCGAACAAGAACCGGCTGTTCGAGGCGTCCAACGTCTACCGGGTCGGCGACCGGTACCTGCTGCTGATCGAGGCGATCGGCGGCGACGGGCGGCGCTGGTTCCGCTCGTGGACCTCCACCAGCATCGCCGGGCCGTGGCAGGCCCTGGCCGCCGAGGAGAACAACCCGTTCGCCCGCCACAACAACGTGACCTTCAGCGGCACGGCCTGGTCGCGGGACATCAGCCACGGTGAGCTGATCCGCAGCGGCAACGACCAGACCCTGCCGATCAGCCCCTGCAACCTGCGCTTCCTCTACCAGGGGCTGAACCCGAACGCCGGTGGCGACTACAACAGCCTGCCCTGGCGGCTGGGCCTGATCACCCAGACCAACTCCACCTGCTGACGGCGTACGTCGGCGGGGGCGACGCTGCGGTGCCGGTCGGACCCACGACCGGCACCGGGATCACCACCGGCAGGGCACCGGCCACAGGCGGGCGCGGACGCGCCGGCCGGCCGAGCCGGTGGGGCCGGTGCGGAGGGGGCGAGCTCCGCACCGGCCCCGTGGTGTGCGCCGGGGGGTTGTACCGTCCAGGGGACCCACGGTGCACCGGGCCCCGGCCCGCCCCGCGGGAGCAGGCACGCCGGTGGGAGGAAACCATGAGTGACTACGACGGCCCGGACGAGTCCGGGGTGCTGCAGCCGGAGGACAGCCTGGACGACCGGGGGGTGGCCGACGTCCTCGACGAGGGCTGGTCGCCCGCGGAGCGGCCGTGGGCGGTCGACGACTGGGGCACCACGGCCCGCGAACAGGAGCAGGGGGAGAGCCTCGCCGGCCGGCTCCGGCGCGAGCTGCCGGAGGGCGACGACTGGGCCGGCGACGGCCTCGGCGACGCGAGCGACACCGACGGCGAGCTGATCGACGACGAGGTGGGCGACCGGCGGGCCGGGCGGCTCGTCTCGGCCTACGGCGGCGACGACTCCGACAGCCTCGACCTGTACGCCACCGACATCGGCGTCGACGGCGCGGCGGCCTCCGCCGAGGAGGCCGCGATGCACGTCGTGTCCGACCGGGACTACTGACCGGCCGGCGCGCCCGCCCGGCCCCTCGTCAGGGCCAGTCCGGCCGCCGCGGCAGGGCGAACCGCCAGCCCTCCGCCGCCAGCACGGGCACGACGCGTTCGACCGCGTCGACGGTCTGGCTGCGGTCGCCGCCCCCGTCGTGCAGCAGCACCACGGCCCCCGGGGTGATCCCGTCGCGCAGGCGGCGGACCAGCTCGTCGGTGCCCGGCGGGTCCCAGTCGCCGAGCGCCAACTGCCAGCCCAGCGGCCGCATGCCCATGGCGGCGGCCACGGCGGGCGTCCGGCCCCAGGCGCCGTAGGGGGCGCGGAAGTACGGGATCCGCGCCCCCGGCACGGCACGGCGGATGGCCGCGTCGGCCTCCCGCAGGTCCGCCTCGATCCGCTCGGCGGACCAGGAGCTCATGTCCTCGTGGCGCATGCTGTGGTTGCCCAGCGTGTGCCCGTCGGCCACGATCCGGCGTACCACGTCGGGGTGGGCGTCGACGTGCTCGCCCCACAGGCAGAACACTGCCGTGATGCCGTGCCGGCGCAGCACGTCGAGCAGGCGCGGCGTGTCGGCGGGGTTCGGCCCGTCGTCGAAGGTGAGGCCGAGCACCCGCCCCCCACCCCGGGTGGTGTCGACGATATCGGCGCTCACCCCGGGGCGGGGCGCGGGGACAGGTCGCATCGGACCGTCAGTGTTCCCGGTAGGTGGCCAGGTCGAAGTCCGCGTGGGCGCCGTCGCCGCCGAGGTCCTGCACCCACAGCCCGAGCAGGGCCCCGGTGAAGCCCCACGCCGCCGGCTCGCCGTCGATGATCAGTGCGGCGTGCTCGTCCGACAGGATCGTCGCGTCCAGCTCCACCGGGATCCGCCGCCACCCGGCGCCGAGGTCGTACCAGAAGCGCACCACGGGCCCGTCGAACTCGGCCCGCAGGCCCACCGGGCCGGTGCCGGGCGCGTCGACGGTGAGTTCGGGGTACGCGGTGCGTCGCCCGCTGTCGGAGCTGAGCAGCTCCAGCACCCGTCGGCCGTCGTCGGCCCGGGTGAGGTAGAGGTGGTGCCAGTTGAGGGTGTTGTAGTAGGCGGTCACCCCGGCGAGCTGGTAGTGGTCGACCGGGTCGAACTCGACGACGGTCTCCAGGGAGCAGTGCGTGGCGCCGACGCGCCGCGCGACCAGGCTGGGCGCCTGCTTGCCCACCGGCGACTGTCCCCCGTGGACACGCAGGTGGGAGGGGCGGCTGCGCAGGTCGACCCAGTCGTCGGTGGCGGGCCGGCGCAGCGTCGACCAGGACGCGCCCAGCTCGCCGGCGTCGAAGTGGTCGGTGACGGGCTCGTCGGGCCACGGGTGCAGGGGCAGGCCGGGCCCCGCGACCTCGTCCGCCGGCACGCCGCCGGGGACGCTCGGCCAGCCACCGGCGGGCCAGTCGACCCGCTGGATGGCGGTCTCCCGCCCCAGCACGCAGTTGCCCAGCGGGGTGTAGGGGCGGCCGACGAGGTGCGCCAGGTACCAGTCGCCGTGCTGGGTGTGCACCAGGCTGCCGTGCCCGGCCTTCTGCAGCGACAGGTCGGGCCGGCCCACCGAGGTCAGCAGCGGTCCCGCCGGGTCCACCTCGTACGGCCCGAGCAGCTCGCGGGAGCGGGCCACCGTGACCTGGTGTTCCCAGCTGGTGCCCCCCTCGGCGGTGACCAGCCAGTACCAGCCGTCGTGACGGTAGATGTGCGGGCCCTCGGTGAGCCCGACCGACGTGCCGGTGAACAGCAGTTGGGGGCGGCCCACGAGGCGGCGCCGGGCGCGGTCGTAGCGCTGGATCTCGATGCCCGCGAAGCGGTCGCGCCCGGGTCGCCAGTCCGCGCGCATGCTCAGCATCCAGGTGCTGCCGTCGTCGTCGTGGAACAGCGACGCGTCGAAGCCGCGCCCGTGCAGCTGCACCGGATCCGACCAGGGGCCGGCGATGTCGGGCGCGGTGATGAGGTAGTTCTGCGGGTCCCAGTAGCCGCTGGCGAAGCTGGCCACGTCGCTGTAGACGAGGAAGAACTGCCCGTCGTGCCAGGTCAGGTCCGGTGCCCACACCCCGTTGGAGTCGCCGCAGCCGCGCAGGTCGAGCAGGCGGCGCTCGGTGACGATCCCGCCGAGCGGGCGCCAGTGCACGAGGTCGCGGGAGTGGTGCACGCGAACCCCCGGGTACCACTCGAACGTGGAGGTGGCCAGGTAGTAGTCGTCGCCGACCCGCAGGATCGACGGGTCCGGGTGGAACCCGGGAAGGACGGGGTTGCGGATCGACCGGGCAGCGGTCGCCACGTCAGCGGTCTCGGTCGACACGTCGGCTCCTCTGGTGCGGCTTTCGGAACTTCCGGACGCTCGGCCCGGATTATCGGTAGGTGCCGACCACGGTAGCCGTTGAAGTCGCCTTAGGACAGACCCCTTGACCCGGACTTACGCTTCGTCGTAGCGTGCCCGCCATCGATCGGTAATACCGGCGAAGCATTGGAACTTCCGAAGATAACGTCGAGTCCTGCCGGCTCGATCAGCATCCGAGCACCTCGTGAGTCCCCGAAGGGATGGACCATGTCAGCGCACCTCTCCCGCAGAACGCTGCTCGGCCTCGTCGGCGCCGGCGCCGGCGCCTACCTGCTCAGCGGCTGTAGCGGCGACGACGAATCCGGCGACCCGAACGCCCCGCAGACCATCGACTGGTGGCACATCCAGAACACCGAGCCGATGCTGCCGGTGTGGGCGGCGGCGGCCGAGGAGTACAAGACCGCGCACTCGAACGTCAAGATCGAGATTCAGCCGCTGGAGAACGAGGCGTTCAAGGCCAAGCTGACCACCGCCACCCAGGCCGGGTCCCCACCCGACCTCTTCCAGTCGTGGGGCGGCGGGGTGCTCCGGCAGCAGGCGGAGGCCGGCCTGGTCAAGGACATCACCGACGACGTGCAGCCGTGGATCGGGAGCCTGCTGCCCCTGTCCCTGGAGCCCTACACCATCGACGGCAAGATCTACGGTGTGCCGTTCGACATCGGCATGGTCGGCTTCTGGTACAACAAGGACCTCTTCGCCAAGGCCCAGATCACCGAGCCGCCGACCACCTGGGCCGCGCTGCTCGACACGGTCCGCAAGCTCAAGGCCGCCGGCATCGTCCCGATCGCGCTGGCCGGCAAGGAAAAGTGGCCCGCCCACTTCTACTGGGCCTACCTGTCCATGCGCATCGGTGGGCTCGGCGCCCTCCAGCAGGCCGCCAAGGACAAGAACTTCGACACCCCCGACTTCGTGGCCGCCGGCGACCGGCTCAAGGAACTGGTCGACCTGCAGCCGTTCCAGAAGGGCTTCCTCGGCGCCGAGTACGGCTCCCCGGACGGCCAGGCCGCCACCATGGGCAACGGCGGCGCCGCCCTGGAGCTGATGGGGCAGTGGGCCCCGTCCGTGCAGGCGTCCAGCTCCACCAGCAAGCAGGGCATCGGCGACAAGCTCGGCTTCTTCCCGTTCCCGGCCGTCGACGGCGGCAAGGGCTCCGCCACGGAGGTGTTCGGCGGCGGCAACGGCTTCGCCGTCGGCAAGGACGCCCCCGCGGCGACCCTCGACTTCCTCAAGGCCCTGCTCAGCGTCGACAGCCAGCGCAAGTCCGCCAAGACCGGCGCGGTGCTGCCGACGGTCAAGGAGGCGACCGACGCGATCTCCGACCCCAACAACAAGACCGTCGCGCAGGCCCTGGCCAGCGCGACCGGCTTCCAGCTCTACCTCGACCAGGCGTACCCGCCCGCCGTCGGCCAGCAGGTCAACGACAGCGTCGCCGAACTGATCGCCGGCAACAAGACGTCCGCGCAGATCCTCAAGGACATCACCGCGGTCGCGAAGAGCCAGTAGCCGTGGCCCGCCCCGTGGCCCGCTGAGAGAATCGAGTGGAACACGTATGACCAGGCCATCGACCGTGCCGGACACCAGGCGCGGCGGCCCGGCGACCGACCCGCCGGGGCCGGGCACCGCGCGACGGCGCGGCGCCCGGCCCCGGCCGGGCCGCCGCCGCGTCCTCGCCGCCTTCCTGACCCCGGCCCTGGCGCTGTTCCTGCTGCTGGTCATCGCCCCCATCGTGGTGGCCAGCTACGCCAGCCTCTACAAGTGGAACGGCTTCGGCCTGCCGGAGAACTTCGTCGGGCTGGACAACTACACGCGCGCCTTCGGCGACCCGACGTTCCGCGGCGACCTGTGGCACGCCCTCGTGCTGATCGTGCTGTCGCTGACCGTCCAGCTGCCCGCCGCGCTGGGCCTGGCCATGCTGCTCAACCAGCCCCTGCGGGGCCGCAGCATCTACCGGCTGATCTTCTTCGCCCCGTACGTGCTCTCCGAGGTCACCACCGCCGTCCTGTTCAACCTGGTGTTCTCGCCGAACCGGGGGCTGGGCGACTCGATCGCGCGGTGGTTGGGCTCCGACGCCGGCACGATCTTCGCCGACCCGGACACCGTGCTGTACGCCGTCTTCATGATCGTGTCCTGGAAGTACTTCGGGCTCTACATGATGCTCTTCCTGGCCGCCCGGCAGGGCATCCCCAAGGAGCTGAACGAGGCGGCCACCACCGACGGCGCCGGCCCCTGGCAGGCCTTCCGGCACGTCACCCTGCCCCTGCTCGGGCCGACGATCCGGATCAGCGTCTTCCTGTCGGTCATCGGCACCATCCAGCTGTTCGACATGGTCTGGGTGCTCACCGGCGGCGGCCCCATCCACGCCTCCGAGACCATGGCCGTGACGATGTTCCAGTACGGCTTCCGCCGCTTCGAGGTCGGCTACGCCAGCGCGATCAGCATCATCATGTTCCTGCTGAGCTTCGTGTTCGCCCTCGTCTACCAGCGTGTCGTGCTGCGCCGCGACACCGAGGGCGCGATCACCAACCAGGGAGACAACCGATGACCAGCACGGCGAACCCCGCCCTGCGGGCCCGCCGCCTCGTGTTGCACCTCGTCTGCATCGCCGTCGGCGCGGTCATCGTCGTGCCGGTCCTGTTCGGGGTGCTCGGCGGGTTCAAGGACAACGGGCAGCTGTCCACCAATCCCCTCGGCCTGCCCGACCCGTGGGCGCCGAGCAACTACACCGACATCCTCGCCTCCGAGGTGTTCTGGCGGCAGTTGGGCAACAGCGTCCTCATCGCGGTGACCGGCACGTTCATCATGGTCGCCTCGGCGGCGATGGCCGCGTTCGTCTTCGCGCGCTTCGCGTTCCGGGGGCGGGAGCTGCTGTTCACCCTCTTCGGCGTGGGGCTGATGTTCCCGTTCGCGGTGGCCATCCTGCCGCTGTTCGTGCTGCTGCGTGGCCTGGGCCTGCTGGACAACCCGCTCGGGGTGATCCTGCCCCAGGCCGCGTTCGGCCTGCCGATCACCGTCATCATCCTGCGGCAGTTCTTCCGCACCATCCCCGGCGAGGTCGAGGAGGCGGCGATCCTCGACGGGTGCAGCCCGTTCGGGTTCTTCTGGCGGATCCTGCTGCCGATGGCCCGCCCCGCGCTGGCCACCGTCTCCGTGCTGGCCCTCGTGACCAGCTGGAACAACTTCATGCTCCCGCTGGTCGTGTTCACCGACCAGAGCTGGTGGACCCTGCCCGTCGGGGTCCAGGCGTTCCAGGGGCAGTACTCCGACGACACCGCAAGGGTGCTCGCCTACGTGGTGCTGTCCATGGTGCCGGCGCTCGGCTTCTACGCCGTGGCCGAACGCCAGCTCATCAGCGGCCTCTCGGGCAGTGTCAAGGGGTGACCGGCGACCGCTGCGATAGCCTTCTGCGACCGTAGGCACCAGGTGAGACGAAAGGGTGGGCCGTGGGTTCCGACAGCAGCCGAAACGTCACCATCGCGATGATCGCGCGTCTGGCCGGCGTTTCCGTGCCCACGGTCTCCCGGGTCATCAACGGCCGCTCCGACGTCGCCCCCCAGACCCGGGAACGCGTCGAGGAGCTGCTGACCCGGCACGGCTACCGTCGCCGGCTGCCGAGCAGGCGTACCAGCTCGGCCCTGATCGACCTGGTCTTCAACGACCTGGACAGCCCCTGGGCCGTGGAGATCATCCGGGGGGTGGAGGACGTCGCGCACAGCAGCGGCGCGGGCACCGTCGTCTCGGCCATCCACCAGCGCACCTCCTCGGCCAAGCAGTGGCTCGACAACATGCGTGGCCGGTCCACGGAGGGGGTCATCTTCGTGACCTCGATGGTGGCGCCGCCGTTGCAGGCCGAGCTGCGCCGGCTCAACCTGCCGGTGGTCATCGTCGACCCGGCCGGCGTGGCCCCGCAGGAGGCGCCCACCATCGGCGCCACCAACTGGGCGGGCAGCCTGGAGGCCAACCAGTACCTGCTCGGCCTGGGTCACCGTCGGGTCGGCTTCATCGCCGGGCCGCCGCAGCTGATGTGCAGCCGGGCCCGGCTGGACGGCTACCGGGCGGCGCTCGACGCCGCCGGCGTCGCCGTCGACGACGCCCTCATCCGGCCGGGCAACTTCTACCACGAGTCGGGCTACGCCGCCGGCACCCAGCTGCTGGCCCTGCCCGACCCGCCGACCGCGATCTTCGCCTCCAGCGACCAGATGGCGCTCGGCGTCTACGAGGCGGTCCGCAAGCGCGGCCTGCGGGTGCCCGACGACGTCAGCGTGGTCGGCTTCGACGACCTGCCCGAGGTGCGGTGGTGCTCCCCGCCGCTGACCACCGTCCGGCAGCCGCTCGTGGAGATGGGCATGCTGGCGGCGCGTACCGTGCTGCGGCTCGCCCGGGGCGAGAAGATCGAGAGCCCGCGGATCGAGCTCGCCACCGAACTCGTCGTCCGCGACAGCACCGCGCCCCCGTCCCGTACGCGCTGACCGGGGGCGGGCCTGGTCGGCCCACCCCCGGTCACCGTCGCCGACGGTCAGGCGATCGTGCAGGTCGCGCCGTTGAGGGTGAAGGAACTGGGCTTGGCGGTGTTGCCGGTGTGGTTGGCCTGGAAGCCGATGCTCACCGAGGCGTTGGGGGCGATGGTGCCGTTGTAGGAGACGTTCCTGGCGGTCACCTGCCCGGAGGTGGGGGAGTAGGTGGCGTTCCAGCCGCCGGTGATGCTCTGGCCGCCGGGCAGCGTGAAGACCAGGGACCAGCCGTTGATGGTGCTGCTGCCGGTGTTGGTGACGGTGAGGTCCTCGGTCAGGCCGTTGCTCCAGGCGTTGACGGTCGCGGTGACGCGGCAGGCCGCGTTGCCCGGCGGCGGGGTGGTCGGCCCGGGGGTCGGCGTGGTCGGGTTCGGGGTCGGCGTGGTGCCGCCGAACTGGGTGAAGAACCGCCAGGTCTCGCCCGGCAGCCAGGTGCGCGAGCCGCTGTCACCGGTCGCGCCGTCCTGCGGGGCGGCGATGTGCCCCTCGTCGAACGCGATCCAGGTGACCGGGTAGCCGGCCTGGCACCCCGAGTAGTTCGTGGTGATGTGCCGCAGGCTGCCCTGGGTGGGCTCGGCCGGGTTCTGGGCGGTGCAGCCGTTGTTGCGGACGAACCGGTCGCGCAGCGACCGCCCGGTGGAGATGGGGAACACCCCGTCCCGGATGCCGTGCACCCCGAGGTACGCGATCGGCGACGTGCCGCCGCTGCACCCGCTGATCGCCCCGGCGGAGTAGACCGCCACCGCCCGGAAGACGTTCGGCCGGGCGCACGCGAGGGCGTACGTCATGGCGCCGCCGTAGCTGAAGCCCACCGAGAAGCGCTGCGCCGTGTCGACGCACAGATCGGCCTCGATCCGGCGGATGATGTCGTCGACGAAGGTGACGTCCTCGCCGCCGGCGTTGCCCCAGCCGTTGTTGATGCCCTGCGGGGCGACGAAGATGGCGCTGTTGTTCGCCAGCTGCTTGAGCCCGTAGTAGGACCAGACGTCGCGCTGCACGGTCTGGCCGGTGTCCACGTCGACGGCGGTGCCGCCCACCCAGTGGAACCCGAAGATCAGGCGGTACGGGTTGTTGTTGTTGTAGTTGTCCGGGATGCGCAGGATGAAGCTGCGGTTCTTGCCGTTGCTGGTGATCGTCTGGGTGCCGCTGCGCAGCGTCGGGGCCTTGCCGCACCCGGCGGTCGCCGCGGCGGCGCCGATCTCGGCGGCCGACGCCGTGGCGCCGAGGCCGCCGCTGAGCGTCGAGCCGACCAGGGCCAGCGCGAGCAGCGCGGCGCCTGCGACGGGCGCGAACCAGGATCTGTGTCGGGTCATCTGTTGACTCCTCTGTCGGTGGTGGAGGTGTGGCCGGGGGTCAGGAGGACGTGCAGGTGAGGCTGGTGGGCGCCTGCGGGGTGCCGGTGCTGGAGGCGATGAAGCCGGCCGTGGTCGAGCCGCCGGTGGCCAACTGTCCGTTGTAGGCGGCGTTGGTCACGGTGACCTGGCTGCCCTGCTGGCCGAAGGTCGCGTTCCAGCCCTGGGACAGGGACTGCCCGCTGGGCAGCGAGAACGTCACCCGCCAGCCGCTGATGGCGGCGCCCCCGGTGTTGGTGATGGTCAGCCTGCCCTCGTAGCCGCCGGACCAGGACCCGACCTGCGTGTAGGTGACGCCGCACGACTGCCCGGCCGGCGGCGTGGCGGTGGGGGCGGGCGTGGTGGGGGCCGGCGTGGTGGGAGCCGGGGTGGTGGGCGTCGGCGTCGGGTTGCTGCCGGTGCCGAACTGCCACCAGTTGAGGTTGAACAGGTTGCCGCTGCCGCCGGTGAAGCGGAGGTAGAGGTCCTGGGTGCCGGTCGCGCCGGTCACCGGGCAGGACACCGTCTGCCAGGTCTGCCAGCCGCCGGTGACGGGCACCGTGCACGCGCCGACCCGGGTGCCCGTGGGGCTGCCCAGCCGCACCTCGATCGTGCCGCCGCTGCCGGCCGAGGCCACCCGCGCGCTGAACGACGACGCGCCCGCCCCGAACGCGACGCCCTTGACCTTGATGTAGTCACCGTTGCTGAGGAAGCCGGCGTTCATGCCGCCCTCGCTGGCCGGCTCCGTCTCGACGCCGACGGACCAGGCGATGGTCTCGGCCTCCTGCCGCACGTACGGGTTCAGCGTGCCCACCTGCGGGGCCCCCGTCGTGGTCATGTTCATGCTCGGGATCGTGCCGTCACCGTTGTAGGAGAACTTCTCCACCGCCACCGACCTGGTGAAACCACCACCACCCGGCAACGCACCATTGTGATAGAAGAAATACGACCCACCGTTGAAGTCCACGATCCCCGGATGATTGGTGAAACTACTGCCCTGCCGCGGCATCACCGTCCCCCGGTACGTCCACGGCCCCGTCGGACCCGGCGCCGTCGAATACGCGATGAACTCACCACAACACTCCGCCGCGAAGATGTTGTAGTAGACACCGTTGCGCTTGTACACCCACGGCGCCTCCTCATACAACGTCGGACGACTCGCGTTGCCGTTACGCGTGCCGAACCCGGCCGTGGTCAACGGGATCTTCGTCGGGCTCCCCGAGTAGGAGATCATGTCCTGGTTCAACTTCACGTACCACAGGTTCGGGTTACCCCAGTACAGGTACGCCTGCCCGTCGTCGTCGATCATCACGTTCGGATCGATCTCACCATTACCCAGCAACGGACGACCGATCGCGTCACGGAACGGCCCCGTCGGACTGTCGGCCACCCCGACACCGATCACCATCCCGCCACCACGCTGCTTCACCGGCACATACCAGTAGAACTTCCCGTTACGCGCCGCCACATGACCCGCCCACGCATCCGACTCCGCCCACGCGAACGTCGCCAGACTCATCGGCGAACCATGATCAGTCCAGTTCACCATGTCAGCCGACGAGAACACCCGCCAGTCCTTCATCGTGAAGTACGTCGACCCGTCCTCGTCATGCCCGGTGTACAGATACACCCGACCGTTGTGCACCAACGGCGCAGGATCCGCCGTATAGATCGTCTGCACGATCGGGTTGTCCGCGTGGGCCGGG
>NZ_FMCW01000046.1 GCF_900091595.1 Micromonospora haikouensis | reverse complement strand
CGAGCACGTCGATGGCCTCGTGCAGGTAGTCGTAGCCGGTGGACACGCTGATCTTGTTGTCGGCGGCGAGTTGCGTGATCCGGGTGCCGTCGCAGAACCAGCGCAGGGCCAGGATCGCCTGGTCACGGCAGGTCAGTGACCGGGTTCGGGCACGGGTGCCGCGGCGGGTGCGTTCGGCGTCCAGCAGCCCGGTCAGGCGGTGAACGGTCTCCTCGCGCACCGGCAGCACGGCGGTGTATGTGACACTCATGTCGACGCAGGACCTCTGTGAAGTTGATCTGTGGAAGGACCACTTCGTATCGAGGTTCTGCGTCTTCTCTTCGTACCTGACCTGAACTGGCGCGTCCAACGCCTACCCGGCATTCCGGACAGCTACTGACTGCTACCGCCTGCTTGCGCGGAATGGCTCAGTGTCTACCCGTGCGAATGTCTGCGAGATCGACCATTACCAGAATGGTAAATTCGTGATCGTGCAGCTGCGTTACCAGTTCCGCGTCTACCCGACGCCTGGCCAGCAGATCGAGCTGGCCAGGGCGTTCGGGTGCGCGCGGGTGGTGTTCAACGACGGGTTGCGGTTGCGTCAGCAGGCGCGTGAGCAAGGGATTGCGTACGTCTCTGACGGGGAGTTGTCGCGTCGGGTCATCACCGAGGCCAAGGCGACGCCGCAGCGGGCCTGGCTGGGCGAGGTGTCGGCGGTGGTGTTGCAGCAGGCCCTCGCGGACCTGAACACCGCGTACCGCAACTTCTTCGACTCGCTGTCCGGCAAACGCAAGGGCCGCAAGGTCGCCCCGCCGAGGTTCCGGTCGCGCAAGGACAACCGGCAGGCGATCCGTTTCACCAGGAATGCCCGGTTCAAGGTCCTCGACAACGGCCGCCTGCGGTTGCCGAAGATCGGCGACTTGCACGTGCGCTGGTCGCGGACCCTGCCATCAGACCCGTCGTCCGTCGCGATCATCAAGGACGCTGCCGGGCGGTACTGCGCCTCGTTCGTGGTGACCACGGCCGAGGACGAGGCGTTGCCGCCGGTCGCGTCCGAGGTCGGCATCGATCTGGGGCTGACCCACTTCGCCGTGCTCTGCGACGGCACGAAGGTCGCCGCCCCGAAGTTCCTGCGTCGCGCCGCCCGCAAGCTCAAACGGCTGCAACAGGCCCTCTCGCGCAAGCAGCGCGGCAGCCAGAACCGCAGGAAGGCCGTGATCAAGGTTGCCAGGGCCCACGCCCGGGTGGCCGACACCCGACGGGACTGGCAGCACAAGCTGTCCACGGCGATCATCCGCGACAACCAAGCGGTGTACGTCGAGGACCTTGCCGTTGCCGGACTCGGCCGGACCAGGCTCGCCAGATCCGTGCACGACGCCGGATGGGCCGGCTTCACCAGCATGCTGGAGTACAAGGCCGCGAGGTACGGGCGCACCTTCGCCCGCGTCGACCGGTTCTTCCCGTCCACCCGGATGTGCTCCGACTGCGGACGGATCAACGAGAAGATGACGCTCGACGTGCGCGCGTGGGACTGCCCGTGCGGCAGCCACCACGACCGCGACGTCAACGCCGCCAAGAACATCAGGGCCGCTGGACAGGCGGACCTCAACGACCGTGGAGCACACGTAAGACCGGGACCCGTCCCGGCAGCGCGCAGAGAAGCGGTAACCCACCCGAACGCCGCGTGTCCCACACGCAGCGTGGAGGGAATCTCCGTTCTTCAAGGCGGAGAGGATGTCAAGACAACGGGGTGCTGACCTGCGCATCCCCGTGGCCGAGCGGGCCAAGCCCCGCCGGGTGGCCATCGCCACCGCGGCAACGGCCACCGGCAGATCGACGCCTGACGGCACCCGACGCGATCAGGGCACCCCGCGGCGGGGTGCCCTGATCGCAACGACACGTAAACCGGTCGCGGGCGGCGGCGGGGGATGCCAGACTCGACGACGTCCCCGCAGCCGAGACACCGGAGCCGACCAGCGCATGTGATCCCGCAGGCCGCGGCCGGGCCGACCGCCCCGCCGCCACGCGCACCGACCGGCCGCCCGTCGTGGGCGTCCCGGCCCGCCTGCCGTCCCGCGGAGGATCACCGTGTTGAAAGTCGTGTCCGTCAGCTTGCAGTACGACGCCGAGCCGCTGTTCACCGGCGTCGACCTCGTGGTCAACGCCGGCGACCGGGTCGGCCTGGTCGGCCCCAACGGGGTCGGCAAGTCCAGCCTCCTGCGGGTGCTCACCGGGGCCGAGCCGCCGTCGACCGGGCACGTCAGCCTCTCCCCCGGCACCCGGATCGGCTACTTCGCCCAGCAGCCGCCCGACCCGACGGTCACCGTCGGGCAGTTCCTCGCCGCCGGCCTCGGCGAACTGGGCCGGCTCGACCGGCGGCTGCGGACCCTGGAGCGGCGGCTGGCCGGCGGGGACACCACCGCGCTGGACGCCTACGGCGAGGCCCAGGACCGCTTCGCCGCCCTGGACGGGTGGCGGGCGCAGGCCCGGCTGGCCGAGGTCCGCCAGCGACTCGACGTGGCCGGCCTGCCCGACGACGCGCCGCTGCACCGCGTCAGCGGCGGAGAGCAGGCCCGGCTGACCCTGGCCCGGGTGCTGCTGGACACCCCGGACCTGCTGATCCTCGACGAGCCGACCAACCACCTCGACGCCGACGGCATCGCCTGGCTCGGCGGCTGGCTGGCCGCGTTCGGCGGCGGCGTGCTGGTGGTCAGCCACGACCGGGCGTTCCTCGACCGCACCGTCACCCGCGTCGTGGAACTCGACGGCATCCACGACACACCGCAGACGTACGCCGGCGGGTACACCGACTACCGGGCGGAGAAGACCCGCCGCTGGCAGCGGCTGCTGCTGGACTACGAGGCGCAGGAGAAGACCCACCAGCGGCTGCTGGCCGACATCGCGCGCACCAAGGAACACGCGCGCGGGGTGGAGTCGACGGTGCGCCGCGGTCTCGGCGCCGACCAGGCGCGCCGCTACGCGAAGAAGGTCGCGCGTAAGGCCACGGCGCGGCAGCGGCGGCTACGCCGGCAGATGGAGTCGCTGCGGTGGCTGGCGCAGCCGCAGACCCGCCCGACGCTGACCCTGGCGTTTCCCGACCCGGCCGGCGGCGACGGCCGGGACGTGCTCGCCGCGCGGGGCCTGGCCGCCCGCGCCGGCGACCGGCCCCTGTTCGCGGGCGTGGACCTGCGGGTGCGCGCCGGCGACCGGGTGCTGCTCACCGGCGACAACGGCACCGGCAAGACCACGCTGCTGCGTATCCTCGCCGGCCTGCGCGAACCCGACGCGGGGGAGGTCACCTGCGGTGCGCCGGTGGCGCTGCTGCCGCAGACCCACGACGCGCTGCGCACCGACGTCCCGGTGCTGACGTGGTTCCGCTCCCAGGTGCCCGTGTACGTCGACGAGGCCGAGCGGCTGCTCGACGCGCACCTGTTTGGCCCGGAGCAGTGGGACCAGCCGCTGCGGCTGCTGTCGGCCGGGGAGCTGCGCCGGCTGCTGCTGGCGGTCATGGTGAACGGTCCGGCGCGGGTGCTGCTGCTCGACGAGCCGACGAACTTCCTCGACTTCGACTCCCTGGACGTGGTGGAGGAGGCGCTGCGCGCGTACCGGGGCACGGTGGTGCTGGTGACCCACGACGTGTGGTTCGCCGACGCCGTCGGCTACGACCGGTGTTGGCGGGTCACGGGCGGCGGGGTTCACGAGGAGCCGGCCGGCGGCGGGCGGCCGGGGCGGGAAAGCCTTCGGGCGCGCCTCACCGCCGACGCACACGAAGGCTGAGAACCTTTCACCCATGCTTCGTCCCGAGTTTCCGGTGCTGCCGCGTGGCGCGGCCCGGCCGGCCCTGCGCGGGGCCGGTCCGGGCGACTTCACCGAGGCGTGGCTGCGTAACCGCCGGTTGTCCGAGCACACCCGCGACGCCTACCGGCGGGACGTGGCCGGCTGGTTGGCGTGGTGTCGGGCCCGGGAGCTGGACCCGCTGCGGGCGAACTTCCTCGACGTCAACGCCTACGGTCGGGAGTTGGAGGCCACCCCGGCGGCGCGCAGCGGCCGGCCGTTGACCCCGGCGACGGTGGCCCGCAAGCTGTCGGCCCTGTCGAGCTGGTACGACTTCCTGGTCAAGCTGCGGGCGATCGAGGCGAACCCGGTAACGGCGGCGGACCGGCCCCGCGTCGACCGGGACCACTCCTCGACGATCGGGTTGACGCCGCAGGAGGTGGACGCGCTGCTGGCCGCCGCGCAGGCCGAGACCGGGCCGACGGCGGCCCGGAACCGGGCGGCGGTGGCGCTGCTGGCCGACCTGGGGCTGCGGGTGGGGGAGCTGGTGTCGCTGGACGTGGCGGACCTGGGCGCGGAGCGGGGGCACCGCAGTGTCCGGTTCGTCGGCAAGGGCGGCAAGCCGCGGCGGCGGGCGCTGACCCCGTCCACGGCGTACGAGGTGGACGCCTACCTGGCGCAGCGGGCGGCGGCGCAGGGGGTGGGCGTCCACGAGGTGACCGGGCCGCTGCTGGTCACCGCGACCGGCGCGCGGCTGGACCGGCACTCGGTGTTCCGGCTGGTGCGGCGGCTGGCCCGCGCGGCGGGCATCCCGGCGTGGGAGAAGCTGTCGCCGCACTCGCTGCGGCACGCGTTCGCCACGACGGCCCGCGCGGAGGGGGTGCCGTTGGAGGACGTGCAGGACGCGATGGGGCACGCGGACCCGCGGACGACCCGCCGCTACGACCGGGACCGGCACAACCTGGACCGCGACCCGGCGTACGCGATCTGGGCGGCGCGGGCCCGCCGGCGCGCCTAGCTGCTCAGCAGAGCAGGTCGAGGTGGCGGTGGGCGTCGGCGGAGATGTCCTCGTGGCGCAGCCGCCGCCGCGCCCACAGCTCGGCGGCGACGCGGGCCTGCTCGTCGCCCCACGCGGCGTGCTCGACGAGCAGGGCGCAGGTCAGCGCCGCCGCCAGGCGTAACGCCAGCGCGCGGGCGCCGGCGACGACGTCGGTGGCGCGCGGGTCGGCGGCGACGTCGGCGAGGGCGGCGGTCAACTGGCCGGTGACCGTGGCGAGGGTGTCGGCCAGGGCCGGCGACAGCGGCCGGGCCAGGTCGACGGCGGCGGCGAGGCGGCGCAGCAGGGGCGCGTCGGCGTTCTCGCGGGCGACGGCGCGCAGCACGTCCAGGGCGAGCACGTTGGTGGTGCCCTCCCAGATCGGCAGGACCTGCGCGTCGCGCAGCAGCCGGGGCACGCCGGTGTCCTCGACGTATCCGGCGCCGCCGAACGCCTCCACGTATTCGCTGGCGCAGGCCACGGCGAGGCGGCCGGTGGCGAGTTTCGCCAGGGGCGCGACGACCCGCAGCTCGGCGGCGGCGTCCACGTCGGCGTCGGTCTCGACGCGGCCGAGCAGCGCGAACGCGTGCCCGGCCAGGGCGAACGCGGCGGCGGCGTCGACGGCGAGCGCGCCGAGGGTGGCCCGGTGCAGCGGGCTGTCGGCCAGGCGTCCCCCGGCGACCGTGCGGGCGGTGGCGTAGGCGCGGGCGTAGTCCAGGCCGCGGCGGATCCCGCCGGCCGCGGCGGCGGCGTTGTGCACCCGGGTCACCACCACCAGGGTCATCGCCCGGGCCAGGCCGGGCACCGCCGGGTCGCCCAGCGGCAGCGCGTACGCGTCGGTGAGGCCGATCTCGGCGGTCGGCAGCGCCCACGTGCCCAGCTTGTCCTTGAGCCGGTGCACGGTGACGCCGGGGGCGGGCGAGTCGGCGGCGGCGGTGACCCCGGCCAGGGGCGAGTCGGCGGCGTAGCGGGGCACCATGAACGGGGCGAGCACGCGGCTGCCCCGCCCGGCGCCCTCGGGGCGGGCCAGGGCCACCGCCATCGGCGCGTCGGCGGCGGAGCAGAACCACTTCTGGCCGGTGAGCCGCCACGACCCGTCGGCGGCGGGCCGGCCCACGGTGCTGGAGCCGGACAGGTCGGAGCCGCCCTGCGACTCGGTCATCCACTGCCCGGACACGATCGCCGTGTCGGGGTCGGTGGAGGTCAGCCGGGGCAGCCACGCGTCGCGCACGGCCGCGTCGACGTCGGGCAGGCTCAGCAGCGCCGCCGCGCCGTCGGCCATGGCCACCGGGCAGGAGAACGTGGCCGACTCCGGCCCGTACAGGTGCAGCAAGGCGTGTTGGACGACCCGCGCGCCGGCCCCCCACCGCTGCCGCGCGGACGCCTGGTAGGGCAGGGCGACCACGGCGTGGCGGGCGGCGGCGGCGCGTTGGGCCCGCCAGCCGGCGGACGTGTCGATGCGGTCGACGCGCGCGCCCCACCCGTCGTAGCGGACCAGGACCGGCGGGTGGGCCTCGGCGTCGGCGTGCGCGGCGCGCAGCGGTCCGGCCACGTCGGCGGCCAAATCGACCAGCCGGGGCTGCGCGGCGTCGTGCCCGGCGGGGCCGAGCAGGCGGCGCAGCCAGGACCGCAGCAGCCGGTCACCGGTGTACGGGTCGTCGGGGGTGGGCACCGGCTGCACGTAACGGGTCATCGTCGCCTCGCCTCCGCGGGTTGCCATCCGTGTGCCGCCGACCGTAGACGATGCGGCCGGGCGGGGCGACCCGGGGCGAGTGCCTGCGCGGCGGCGGCGGGTGGGCCTACGGTCGACGTGATGGGCAGTGAGCAGCCGTGGACGCGGCCGGCGCGGCGGGGCCGGCCGGCGCGCACCGGTCTGCTGGCCGTCGGCGCGGGGTTGGGGCTGTGCCTGGTGGGGGTGGCCGGGCTGGGCGCGTGGAACGTGCAGATGCTGGCCGGTGCCGGCGACCAGGTCCGCGACAGCGCCGACGGGTTCCTGCGGGAGGTCGCCGCAGGCGACGTGGAGCGGGCCTACGAGCGGCTGTGCGCGCAGTCGCGCAGCCGGTGGAGCGCGGTCGGTTTCGCCGGCTGGGTACGCACGCCGCCGGTGGTCACCGGCTACGAGATCGTCGACGTGTCGGTGCGCACCAAGGGGGGCCGGCCGACGGGGACCGTGCGGGCGCGGCTGATCCGCGACGGGGGCGCGGGGGAGGACCGCACGGTGCCGATGGTGAAGGAGGACGGCCGGTGGCGGGTCTGCGGTGACCCGTTCTGAGCCGCTGCCGCCTGCCCGGTCAGTCGCGGGGGCCCAGCTCACCGGCGCGGTAGTGCCGCCGGCACAGCACCTGGTAGCGCACGTCGGCGGTGTCCACGGTGTCGCCGATGACGACCTGTTCGCCTTCGCGGACGACCCGGCCGCCGATGACGCGGGCGTTGAGCAGCCCTTCGCGGCCGCACCAGCACAGCACCTCGACCTGGATGCGGGCGACGGAGTCGGCGAGTTCGAACAGCCGCCGGGCGGCGGGGAACAGGCAGGACCGGAAGTCGGTGGCCAGGCCGAACGCGTACACGTCGACGTCGTCGTTGTCGACGAGGTCGGCCATCTGCTCGATGTGTTCGAGGTTGTAGAAGGACGCCTCGTCGCAGATGAGGTAGTCCACGCGTACCCCGTCGGCCCAGGCGTCGCGGACCAGGTCGCGCAGGTCGAGGCCGTCGGTGACCTCGATCGCGGCGTGGGCCAGGCCGATGCGGGTGGTGACCTGCGGGCCCAGGGACCGGTCGATGCGGGTGGTGACCAGGCCGCGGCGGCCCTGCCGGGCGTGGTTGTGGTTCATCTGCAGGGCCATCGTGGACTTGCCGCAGTCCATCGGCCCCCAGAAGAACCGCAGGGCGGCGGCGTGCAGCGGCCGGCCGTCGGCGCCCCGGGTCGCGGCGCAGCCGCGGCGGGGGTCGTCGTCCGGGCCCGGGAGGGGCCGGGCCAGGCAGATCGGGGTGGCAGCGGCGTCGTCGGTCACGTCGGGGCAGCCTAGCCGATCGAGCACCGCCGATCAGTCGGGTGCGTGTCGGCCTACAGCACCCTCGGCGGGGTGTTGCCTGCGGCGACGATCGCGCGGCGGATCGGCACGGCGGCCAGCAGCGCGAACCCGACCACGAAGAAGATCAGCAGGGAGACCAGGCCCACCCGGTAGGACGCGGTGAGCTGGAACACCAGCCCGAAGGCGAGAGGCCCGAGCCAGCTGGTGCCCTTGTCGCTGATCTCGTAGAAGCCGTAGTACTCGCCCTCCTTGCCGGCGGGGATGAGCTGGCTGAACAGCGACCGGCTCAGCGCCTGGCTGCCGCCGAGGACCAGGCCGATGCAGCCGCCGAGGATCATGAACGGCAGCGGCGCCTCGGCGGGCAGCCGGAACGCGGCGATGATCACGCCGGTCCACAGCACGAGGCTGAGCAGCACCGTCTTCCACGCCCCGATGCGCCGGGCCAGCGCGCCCAGGCCCAGCGCCCCGCCGAAGGCGAGGAACTGCACCAGCAGGATGGTGGTGATCAGGGTGCTCTGCCCCAGCTTCAGCTCCTCGGTGCCGTACTGGCTGGCGAGGGTGATCACGGTCTGGATGCCGTCGTTGTAGACCAGGAACGCCAGCAGGAAGAACAACGTCAGCGGGTACGCCTTGACCTCGCGCAGGGTGCGGCCGAGCTGCCGGAACCCGTCGGTGAGCACGTTGCCGCCGCCGGCCGACGCGGCGACGGGCGGGCGCTCGCGCAGCCAGCGCAGCGGCACGAGGGTGAACGCCGCCCACCACACGCCGGCCGACACGATCGACCAGCGGGCCAGGTCCAGGGTGCGCTGCGGGTTGCCGTCCTCGGCGAGCATGGTCACCGCGACGAGGTTCGCGGCCAGCAGCAGCCCGCCGCCGAGGTAGCCGATGGCCCAGCCGCGGCTGGAGATGCCGTCGCGTTCGTCGGGGCCGCCCAGCTGCGGCAGGAACGAGTTGTAGACCACCACGGCCGCGCCGAAGGCGATGTTGGCCACCAGGAACAGCGCCCCGCCGAGCAGGTACCGCTCGCCGGTGACGAACGCGAACGCGATCGTCGCCCCCGCGCCGGTGAACGCCGCCGCGCCCAGCAGCCGCTTCTTGTGCGCCGACCGGTCGGCCACCGCGCCGACCACCGGCAGCACGAACACGGTCAGGAACACCGACAGGGAGATCAGGTACGGGTAGTAGGAGCCGGCGGCGACCCGGATGCCCAGCGGGTGTACGTACCCGTCGCAGGTGTCGGCGCCCAGCGCGCAGCCGGCGGCCAGCTCGGTGACGGTGGTCAGGAACGGGCCGAGGAACACGGTGATGACTGTCGTCTGGAACGCCGAGTTCGCCCAGTCGTAGAGGTACCAGCCGCGCCGCTCCCGGGCGGTGCTGGCAGGCGGCGGGGTCGCCACGTCGGGGGTGACCGTCTCGGCCATCGGTTTCCTCCGCCGATCTCAGGCGGCCCAGTGGCCGCGGCTGCGGTAGACGTCGCGCAGCACGCCGACGTGATCGGTCATGATGCCATCCACACCAAGATCAAGTAACTCGTGCATCTCGGCAGGTTCGTCGATCGTCCAGACGTGCACGTGCAACCCCAGCCCGTGCGCGTACGCCAGGAACCGGCGGTCGACCACCGGCAGCCGGCCGTAGCGCGGCGGCACCTGCACCGCCACCACCGACGGGTGCAGCCGCACCGGCCGTCCGTGCAGCGACGCCACCCGCAGCCGGGCCACCCCGCGCGCGCCCAGCCCCGTGGCGACCCGCCCGTGCGTGGCCGCCCGCAGCCGGGCCAGCCGGGCGTCGCTGAACGAGGCCAGCAGCACCCGGTCGCCGGCGGCGACCCGATCGAGCGCGGCGACGGTCGGCGCGACCGCCCCGTCGGCCTTCACGTCGACGTTGAACCGCACCTGCGGCCACGCGCCGAGGACGTCGTCGAGGCGCGGCACCACGGCGGCCCCGCCGACGCGCACCGACGCCAGGTCAGCCCAGCGCAGATCCGCGATGCGCCCCGGCTGCCCGGTGACCCGCCGCAGGGTCGCGTCGTGGAACACCACCGCGACCCCGTCGGCGGTGGCGTGCACGTCGGTCTCGACGTACCGGTAGCCCAGGCCGACGGCGCGGGCGAACGCCTCGGCGGTGTTCTCGTCGCCGTGGGCCGCGCCGCCGCGGTGGGCGAACGCCAGCGGCGCGGGCGCGTCGAGGTAGGCGGAGGGGGAGGGCACGCCCGGCAGTATGCCCCGCCGGGGCCGACGCCGGATGACCGGCAGGTGAGCGGCCCGCCACCCCCACGCGTCAGGGGCGTCAGGGCAGCCGGCGGCGGTGCGCCCGGGAGGTGTCGACGGGACGGCCCGGGTCCACGTGGCGCGGCACGTCGGGCTCGTCGGGGCGCAGCGGCACCAGGGCGTCGGTGATCGCGTCGATGATCCGGTCGGTGACCCGCCGGGCCGCGCCCGGCGCGTCCGCGGCGACGTCGCCCAGCACTACCGGGTCGCCGAAGTGCACCCGCAGCACCGGCCGCCGCCACACCGCCCGGGCCACCGCCCGCAGCATGCCCTTCGGCGCCCGGTACGGCAGCACCTCGTGCGAGCCCCACTGGGCCACCGGCACCACGGTCGCGCCGCTGGCCAGGGCGAGCCGGGCGGTGCCCGTCTTGCCGCGCTCGGGCCACAGGCCCGGGTCCAGCCCGATGCGGCCCTCCGGATACACCAGGATCACCGACCCGGCGGCCACGGCGCACGCCGCGTCGTCCAGGGCCCGGTGCACGGCGGCGGTGCCCCGGTCGACGCGCAGGTGCCCGGCGCGGCGCATCGCCGCCCCCAGCAGCGGGGCGCGGAACAGCCCGCCGGTGGCCATGAACCGAGGGGAGACGCCGCGGGCGCGGCAGGCGGCGGCCAGCACGAGCGGGTCGAAAGGGCTCAGGTGGTTGGCGGCCAGGATCAGCGGCCCCCGGCGCAGCCCTTCGGGCACGTCGCCGGTGACCTCGAGGTGGGCCAGAGCGCCGACGACGGCGCGGGCGAGCAGCTGGGCGCCGCGCCAGATCAGGGGCGGGCGCCAGCGGGCGGTGGGCGTGTCCATCAGCGGTCGATGGTCGCACGCCCGCGCCAGGCCCAGGGGACAGGGGAGTGCGCCGGCGGGGGCCGCCCGGCCGAGGTGATCAAGGTCATTGGTCCCGGGCCGGGTCGGGACCTCCGCCCCTGCCGGATCTTCTACGACGACGAGTAGTATCTACTACGTCTCGTAGTATGAAAGGCTGGGGGTTCCAGGTGGACGCGTTGGACGTCGCCCGCTGGCAGTTCGGTGTCACCACCGTCTACCACTTCCTGTTCGTGCCGCTGACCATCGGCCTGTCCGTACTCGTCGCCATCCTCCAGACCATGTGGCACCGCACCGGCAACGAGCGCTACCTCAAACTCACCAAATTCTACGGAAAACTCTTCCTCATCAACTTCGCCATGGGCGTCGTCACCGGCATCGTCCAGGAATTCCAGTTCGGCATGAACTGGAGCGACTACTCCCGCTTCGTCGGCGACATCTTCGGCGCACCCCTGGCCATCGAAGCCCTCGTCGCCTTCTTCCTCGAATCCACCTTCATCGGCCTGTGGATCTTCGGCTGGGACCGACTGCCCAAACGACTGCACCTCGCCGCGATCTGGGCCGCCGCCATCGGCACCAACCTGTCGGCCTACTTCATCCTCGCCGCCAACTCGTTCATGCAGAACCCCGTCGGCTTCCGGATCAACCCCGACAGCGGCCGCGCCGAACTCACCGACTTCGTCGCCGTCCTCACCAACAAGGTCGCCCTCGTCACCTTCCCGCACACCCTCGCCGGATCGTTCCTCGTCGCCGGCTCCCTCGTGACCACCGTCGGCCTCTGGCACGTCATCCGCAACCGCGGCAGCGCCGACACCGGCGCATACCGCTTCGCCACCACGTTCGGCTCCTGGGTCGTCCTGATCTCCTCGGCCCTCGTCCTGCTCACCGGCGACATCCAAGGCAAGATCATGACCGAGGTGCAGCCCATGAAGATGGCCGCCGCCGAAGGCCTCTACACCACCGAGAGCCCCGCCTCGTTCTCCGTGCTCACCGTCGGCAGCCTCGACGGCAGCCGCGAGGTCTTCGCCCTCAAGATCCCCTACCTGCTGTCGTTCCTCGGCACCGGCGACCCCAACGGCACCGTCCAAGGAATCAACGACCTCCAGGCCCAATACGCCACCCAGTACGGCCCCGGCAACTACGCCCCCATCATCCCCGTCACCTACTGGAGCTTCCGCTTCATGATCGGCTTCGGGCTCGCCACCGCCGCGATCGCCCTCCTGGTCCTCTGGAGCCAACGCAAGGGCCGCACCCCCACCAGCCGCTGGCTGCTCCGCGCCGGCCTCGTCATGCCCGTACTGCCACTGCTGGCCAACTCCTTCGGCTGGATCTTCACCGAAATGGGCCGCCAACCCTGGATCGTCTTCGGCGAAATGCTCACCCGCAACGGCGTCTCCCGCACCGTCTCCCTCACCGAAGTCCTCACCTCCTTCACCGCCTTCACCCTCATCTACGCCACCCTCGCCGTCATCGAATTCAAACTCCTCCTCCGCTACGCCAAAGCCGGCGTACCCGAACTCAGCCCCGACCCCGAACCCACCGACGACGACACCGAGCGCCCGCTCGCCTTCGCCTACTGACCCGGAGCCCCACCGTGGAACTCACCACCATCTGGTTTCTCCTCGTCGCCGTGCTCTTCACCGGCTACTTCATCCTCGAAGGCTTCGACTTCGGCGTCGGCATGCTCCTACCCGTCCTCGGCCGCGACGACCGCGAACGCCGCGTCCTCATCAACACCATCGGCCCGGTCTGGGACGGCAACGAGGTCTGGCTCATCACCGCCGGCGGCGCCATGTTCGCCGCCTTCCCCGAGTGGTACGCCACCCTCTTCTCCGGCTTCTACCTGCCCCTGCTGCTCATCCTGCTCGCCCTCATCGCCCGCGGCGTCGCCTTCGAATACCGCCACAAGCGCCCCGAACCCACCTGGAAACGCCGCTGGGACCACGCCATCTTCTGGGGCTCCGCCATCCCCGCCGTCCTGTGGGGCGTCGCCTTCGCCAACATCTTCCGCGGCGTACCCCTAGACGCCGACCACGAATACGTCGGCGGCCTCACCGACCTGCTCCACCCCTACGCCCTCCTCGGCGGCCTCACCACCCTCGGCCTCTTCCTCACCCACGGCGCCGTCTTCCTCGCCCTCAAGACCACCGGCGACATCCGCCACCGCGCCCGAAACCTCGCCCTCAAACTCGGCGTCGGCACCGCCGTCGTCGCCGTCGCCTTCCTCACCTGGACGCTCACCATCCGCGCCAACACCACCGCCCTCGCCCTCGCCGCCGGCGCCGCCATCGCCCTCCTCGCCGGCCTCGCCGCCGCCCGCACCCGCCGCGAAGGCTGGGCCTTCACCGGCACCGCCCTCGCCATCGCCCTCGCCGTCGCCACCCTCTTCACCGCACTCTTCCCCAACGTCATGCCCTCCACGCTGGACCCCGCCGGCACCCTCACCGCCACCAACGCCGCCTCCACCCCCTACACCCTCAAGATCATGACCTGGGTGGCGGTCATCTTCACCCCCATCGTCCTGGCCTACCAAGGCTGGACCTACTGGGTCTTCCGCAAGCGCATCGGCATCGCCCACATCCCCACCCACTGACCACCCACCCCAGGGCCGGCGCGACCCCCCACGCGCCGGCCCCACACACAAAACCGCCCCCGCCGCACACAGCGACGGGGGCGGAGGACCAACACCATCAACCCGCCTCGCGCAACTCCGCCAACCGCGCCTCGATCTCCGCCAACTCCGCCCGCAACTTCTCCGCCTGCTGCTCCGCCTCCGCCCGCTCCGCCGCCAGAATCTGCTCCACCGCCTCCTGCACCCCCGGAACATCCACCAACGCCACCATCCGCAACGCCTCCGCCGGCTTCACCACATACGGCTTCGCCAACGCCTTCGCACCCTGCTGCGCCGCCACCGTCCACTCACCATCCGCATACGCCAACGTCACCGTCAACCCCGCCGGCCCCTTCGGCTTCACCACCTTCGCCGCCTTCACCGGCCTACGCGCCGGCTTCACCTCCGCCAACTCCTGCTCCTGCTCCACCCTCGGCTCCTCCCGCCGCTGCGCCGGCACCCGCGGCGTGTCCAACACGAACTCCGGCTCCACCGACACCGGCTCAGGATCCGGCTCCGGCTGCGCCTCCACCGACACCGCAGCCGCCTTCCGACCCGCCCCCCGCGGCGCCACCGCCACATCAGCGGGGGAGAACGGCAACTCGTCACGCCCGAACCGCACCACCACGAACTCGTCCGACACCGCCGGATCCGTCAACTCCACCACCTGACCCACCTGACCAGCGATCTGACCAGCCGACGAGGTGAACACCACCCTCGGCTTCCGGCCCGCCGCCAATGCCTCCCGGATGCTCTGCACCTCGTCAGTGGACAAACCCTGGCCCGCGGCAACCATCACAACCCTCTTCCGTACACCTGTTTGATCCTGCCTTGATACCAGCCCACCCCGACACCCCGAAGATCAACCCCCCAACGCCCGCAACGCCCGATCCGCATGCTCGTTCATCCCCAACTCGCTGTGCACCACCTCCACCACCCGCCGATCCACACCGATCACGAACGTCATCCGCCGCGTACTCAACGGCCCCAACGGCAACCGCCGCAACACCCCGAACCGCCGCGCCACCACACCGTCGACATCCGACAACAACGGATAGTCGAACCCGTGCAACCGCGAAAACTCCGCCTGCCGCTCCACCGCATCCCGACTGATCCCCACCCGAGACGCACCCACCGCCGCGAACTCCGCCGCCAGATCCCGGAAATGACAACTCTCCGCCGTGCAACCCCGCGTCATCGCCGCCGGATAGAAGAACAACACCACCGGCCCCGACGCCAGAAACTCCGACAACCGCCGCGACGCACCCGTCTCGTCCGGCAACTCGAAATCCTCGACCAGGTCACCGACCCGCACACCCGCCACCACAACCCCCTCGCCACGAACCGACGCCGGCAGCGTAAGCGATCACACCCGCCAACGCCCCCACCCCACCGGTAACGTCACCACAACCGGGGGAGGAGGAACACCCGATGCAACCCGTCACCATCGTCACCGGCGGCAGCCGCGGCATCGGCGCCGCCACCGCCCGCCGCCTCGCCCACGCAGGCCACCACGTCGCCATCGCCTACCGCCGCGACCACACCGCCGCCACCGATGTCGTCGCCGACATCCAGGCCACCGGCCGAAACGCCATCGCCGTCCAAGCCGACACCACCGACCCCGACGCCGTCACCCACCTCTTCGACACCGCCGCCACCCTCGGCCCCCTCACCGGCCTGGTCAACAACGCCGGCGTCACCAGCCCCATCGGCCCCATCACCGACCTGCGCGCCGAAGACCTACGCCACGTCGTCGACGTCAACCTCATCGGGTACGTCCTCTGCGCCCAACAAGCCGCCCGCCGCCTCACCCGAGGCGGCGCCATCGTCAACGTCTCCTCCGCCGCCGCCACCCTCGGCAGCCCAGGGGAGTACGTCCACTACGCCGCCGCCAAAGCCGCCACCGACACCCTCACCATCGGCCTCGCCAAGGAACTCGCCCCCCACGGCATCCGCGTCAACGGCGTCGCCCCCGGCATCATCCGCACCGACCTGCACGCCCTCTCCGGCGCACCCGACCGCGCCGACACCGCCGCCGGCCGCATCCCACTCGGCCGCGCCGGCGAACCCGACGAGATCGCCACCGCCATCGCCTGGCTGCTCAGCCCCGAAGCCAGCTACGCCACCGGCACCGTCCTACGCGTCTCCGGCGGCCTCTGACCAGCACACCCCACCCACCGACACGGCGTGGGCCGCCACCCAGACCGAGGTGGCGGCCCACGACACCCACGTCAGCCGGCCGACTTCTCCTGGCACGGCACACAGAAGCGGGCGTACGGCACCACCTCCAGCCGCGGCACCGGAATCGCCCGCTCGCACCTCTCACACACGCCGTACCCACCCTCGTCGATGCGCCGCAACGCGTCGGCGACCTGCTCGACGCCGCGCCGGGCGGCCACCACCAGCGCCGCCCGGGTGTGCGCCTCGCCCGGGTCGCCCGTGTCGGCGTTGAGCTCGGTCAGTTCCCGCAGCCGCGCCGTCTGCGTGGCGAACTCGTCCGCCAGCGACACGCGGAGCTCGGCCAGCCACTGCTGGTCGACGGTGCGATGATCCAGACTCATGGTCGATCCTTCCGATCGGAAACCCGGGAACGACGAGAAGCCCGGGGAAAAGAAAAAGGGCCGAAGCTCTACGGCTTCGCCCTGGCGGTCGTTTCGGGGAGGGGACCGCCGCCGGAGGGCCACGGCCGGTCGGGCTCGGCAGCCCGTACGTCACCACCGCGCTCGCCTGGCAGACGACGACCGACGCGGCCGGGACGACCGCACGGCGCGCGACGCGCGCCCGCATCACGGACGTGACGGCGGGCGCACAGGTCGACAGCGGGTGCATCGGACCAGCATAGGTTGATCATCAGGGGGAAGCCAGCACGGCCCGGCAGTGATTCGATAATTTACATTATGTCAAGTTGACCGGTCGGGGGCTCCTCCGAGAGGGGTCGATCCCTGTGCCGGGCGGCCGGCTGGTAGCCGCCGCCCTGCCCCCGCCCGTGGCCGCCGCCGGTCGCCCCGTCCCGCGCCCGGTCGCCGTCGGCGGCGCCCACCCTGGCCCGGTGATCATCCTCGCCGGGTCACCTGCAGGACCGGCCGCTGCGTCCCGGCCCGCCATCCAGGCCCGGCGGAGACGTCTTCGTGGCCCGCGCGGGTCGGGACCGACCGACGCCTCCGGCAGCGCCAACGCCGGTTCCCGTGTGGGCCAGGCCGGGCAGGTCGTCCCGCTCCCCTCTCGCGGCGGGTCGCCGTGAACCCGAGAATCATGCATAATATCCCTTATGCATGACAAACAGGACGAATCAGTGACGAGCCTCGTCGAGGAGTTCCTGACCGCCCTGGCGACGCGCAAGCCGTCCCCGCACACCCTCGCGGCGTACCGGCGGGACCTGCGGGCGGTGGCGGCGCTGGCAGCGGAGGTCGTCACCCCGGCCCTGCCGCCCGAGGCGCTGCCCGTCGCCGCCCTCTCCCCCAGGGTCATACGGGCCGCGTTCGCCCGGTTCGCCGCGCCCCGCGCGGTGGCGTCGGTGCACCGTGCCTGGTCGACGTGGAACAGCTTCTTCTCGTTCCTGGTGGCGGAGGGCGTGGTGGCGGGCAACCCGATGCCGGCGGTGGGCCGTCCCCGCGCCCCGCTCCCCCAGCCCAAGCCGCTGCGCGGTGAGGACACCCCGGAGCAGCTGCTCGCGGCGGTGTCCCGGGAGGACGGTCGGCAGCGTGATCCGTGGCCGGAGCGGGACGTGGCGGTGTTGGCGTTGGCGCTGTGTGCGGGGCTGCGCCTGTCGGAGCTGTTGGCGCTGCGGGTGGCGTCGCTGGCGGGGCGGCCGGGTGAGCGTCGGGTGGAGGTGGCGGGCAAGGGGGGTCGGCCGCGGGTGGTGCCGGTCGAGCCGGAGCTGGACGGGGTGCTGGTGGCGTACCTGGACAGCCGGGCGCGGCGGTTCGGGTCGCGGTCGGTGCGGCCGGAGTCGCCGTTGCTGGTGGATCGGCAGGGTGAGCCGTTGCGGCGGGGTGGGTTGCAGTATCTGGTGGAGTCCTGTTATCGGCGGGCGGGGGTGGCCGATCGGGTGCCGCGGGGGGCGCGGTTGCACGCGTTGCGGCACACGTTCGCGACGCGGTTGGCGGAGGACGGGGCGAGCGCGGCGGAGATCATGCGGTTGTTGGGGCATGCGTCGTTGGCGTCGTCGCAGACGTATATCGAGGTGACGGCGGGTCAGCAGCGGGCGGCGGTGCGGTCGAATCGTACGAATCGGGTGTTGGGGGGGTTGGTGGCGGCGCGGGGGGACGTGGGGTGAGGGGTGGGTGGGGCAGGATGGGGTGGTACGCGACTGGCGGCACCGGGGATGGGTTTGACCATCGGGGAGCTCGTCGTGGGGGTCGTCCGCCTGGGCCCCTGCGGGCGGGGTGGTGTCATGTCCTCTTCGATGGATTCCGTGGGTGCGGCTCGGTTGTTGCCGGGTGGGCCGGTGGCGGATCGGGTGTTGGGTGAGGTGGCGGCGGAGGTCGTCGCGTTGCGGGCGGCGGGGGTGACGCCGTCGGTGACGACGATGCGAGTGTCGGGTATATCCGGATCAAGCAGCGGCTGGCGGCGGAGTTGGGGTTCGTGTCGCCGCATGTGCGGTTGCCGGCGTCGGCGTCGCAGGTGGATCTGCATCGGGTGATCGAGGATTTCAATGCCGACCGTGGGGTGCACGGGGTGTTGGTGCAGCATCCGGTTCCGGGTGGGCTGGATTACGGGCGGGCGTTGCAGGTGCTGGATCCGGACAAGGATGTGGATGGGATGCATCCGGTGAGTCTGGGGCGGTTGGCGTTGGGGTTGCCGGGGCCGGTGCCGTGTACGCCGGCGGGGATCGAGGCGTTGTTGGCGTTTCACGGGGTGTCGGTGGCGGGTCGGGAGGTGGTGGTGCTGGGTCGGGGTGCGACGTTGGGGCGGCCGTTGGCGATGTTTGTTGGCGCAGAAGCGGGCGACGGCGAATGCGGCGGTGACGGTGGTGCACACGGGGGTGGCGGATTGGCCGCGGTTTGCGCGTCGGGCGGAGGTGTTGGTGGCGGCTGCGGGGGTGCCGGGGATCGTGCGGCCGGAGCATGTGCGGCCGGGTGCGGTGGTGGTGGGTGGTGGGGTGCGGTATGCGGGGCGGCGGTTGTTGCCGGATGTGGATCCGTCGTGTGCGCGGGTGGCGGGGGCGATCACGCCGCGGGTGGGTGGGGTGGGTCCGACGACGGTGGCGATGTTGTTTCGTAATGCGGTGGGGGCGGTGCGGCGGGCGGTGGGTGGTTAGCCGAGGTCGACGAGGAGGGGGCGGTGGTCGGAGATGGTGGAGAGGGGGGTGGCGGTGGCGGTGACGGGTGGTAGTCGGTGGCGGAGGTGGCGGTCGGCGAGGATGTGGTCGAGTTGGATGCGGGGGTGGGTGGCGGGGTAGGTGGGGCGGCGGGCGAGGGGGGTCCAGCCGGAGATGAGGCGGGCGGGGGTGGCGGGGAGGTTGAGGTCGCCGAGCAGGATGCGGGGGGCGGGTAGGGCGCGGAGTGCGCGGACGGTGTGGCGGAGTTGGTGGGCGTTCCAGCCGGGGACGAAGGAGAGGTGGGTGGCGGCGACGGTGATGTCGCCGTGGGGGGTGTCGAGGACGGCGGCGAGGACGACGCGGGGTTCGTCCTGTAGGAGGAGGAGGCCGCCCTCGGGTCCGGGGATGTAGACGGGTGAGCGGACGGGGGCGGGTTTGAGGCGGGTGACCTGCCAGGTGCGTACGGGGTGGCGGGTGATGAGGCCGATGCCGTAGCGGGGTTCGCCGTGTCCGTCGTCGTCGTGGCGGAGGGGGCGGAAGTGTTCGCCGGGGGTGCCGACGAGGGCGGCGGCGAAGCGGTGTTCGGGTGCGTGGAGGGCGTGGGCGGCGATGGTGGTGAGGTCGTGGTTGCCGCTGCGGGTTTGGTCGCGGTCGACTTCTTGGAGGGCGAGGACGTCGGCGTCGAGGGCGGCGACGGCGGCGGTGAGTCGGTGTGGGTCGACGAGTCCGTCGGTGAGGGATCGGCCGTGGAGCAGGTTGAAGGTGGCCAGGCGCACTCTGTGCAGCCTACGTGGGTGAGGGGAGGGTGGTGGGGTGCTGAGAGTGTTGGTGTGTTCGATGGTGGTGTTCGTGGTGGTGGGTTGGGTGGGTGTGTGGTTGCGGCGGCGTCGGGGGTTGTGAGGGTGGTGCCGGGCCGGCGTGCGGTGGGTGCGCGCCGGCCCGGTGGGGTGGGTCAGGCGTGGCGGACGACGTCGTCGTAGTCGAGGCGGGGCAGGCGGGGGAACCAGGCGTCGGGGCCGGGCTTGCCGATGTTGACGACGAGCAGGGAGCGCCAGCTGCTGTCGGTGAAGAATTCGTGGTCGACGCCGGCGGCGTCGAAGCCGGCCATGGGTCCGGCGGCGAGGCCGGCGGCGCGGACGGCGAGGAGCCAGTAGGCGATCTGCAGGGTGGCGTTGAAGCGGGCCATGGTGTCGCGGGCGGCGGGGTCGGCGGCGAGGCCGTCGCGCAGTTCGGGGCGGATGGGGAAGACGCGGGGGATGTGGTCGTGGAAGTCGGTGTCGGCGGCGAGGACGGCGACGACGGGGGCGTTGGCGGTCTTGGTGCGGTTGCCGTCGGCCATGTGGTTGAGGAGGCGGTCGCGGGCGTCGCCGGGGCGGATGTAGAGGACGCGGAGGGGTTGGGTGTTGGCGGCGGTGGGTGGGTACTTGGCGAGGTCGAAGATGGCGCGCAGGTGTTCGTCGGTGACGGGTTCGTCGGTGAAGGTGTTGGCGGTGCGGGCGTCGGTGAAGAGTTGGGCTTGGGCGTCGGGGTGGAGGGTGATCAGGGGCGTGGTCGTGTCGGTCATGGTGTCCTCCGGTTCGTGGGGTTGTTGCTGCGCCTACGGTAGCAGCTAGCTTTTTCGAAGCTGCTGTGGTCGTGGTGGATGCCACGTATCCTGGGGTCATGACGCTGCGCTCCCCCGCCGACGAGGCTCCCCGTGTGTGTGACCGGGGTCTGACGCGGGCGTTCGCGTTCCTGGGTAAGCGGTGGAACGGGGTGTTGCTGGGGACGCTGGGGCTGGGGCCGGCGGGGTTCGCGGAGTTGGCGCGGGCGTTGCCGGGGATCAGCGAGTCGGTGTTGTCGGACCGGTTGGGTGAGTTGGTGCGGGTGGGGTTGGTCAGTCGCACGGTGCGGGAGGGTCCGCCGGTGGGGGTCAGTTACGAGCTGACGGAGCGGGGTGCGGCGGTGTTGCCGGCGTTGGACGCGTTGGCGCGGTGGGCGCACGAGAATCTGCCGGCCGAGGGGTGCCGCTGAGCGGGTTGGTGCGTGCCGAGCACGACCGTGGGTTGTTGGGTCGGCTGCTGGGTCGGGATCCGGCGTTGCACGCGTACGAGTTGGGTGATCTCGACGACTTCTTCTGGCCGTACACGTCGTGGTTTCGTCGTGGTGGGCAGGTGGCGTTGCTGTAT
This sequence comes from Micromonospora haikouensis, assembly GCF_900091595.1. Taxonomy (GTDB): domain Bacteria; phylum Actinomycetota; class Actinomycetes; order Mycobacteriales; family Micromonosporaceae; genus Micromonospora; species Micromonospora haikouensis. The sequence continues at coordinate 18,143 of NZ_FMCW01000046.1, read as the reverse complement.
CACGGTGCGGTGCCGCCGACGCTGTTGGCGTTGGCCGGGCCGGGTGGGCGGGCGGAGTTGGCGGGGCTGGTGGCGGATCTGACGCCGGTGTTGCCGGCGCGGCTGCACGCGCATCTGTCGCCGGGTCTGGTGGCGGCGGTGGGTGGCGGGTTCGACGTCGGTGGTGGTGTGGGGCACGTGAAGATGGCGTTGACGGATCGGGCCCGGTTGGCGGGGGTGGTGGCCGAGGGGCGGCCGTTGACGGTGGCGGACCTGCCGGAGTTGCGGGGTCTGTACGCGGTGGCGTATCCGGGGAACTGGTTCGACGCGCGGATGCTCGACACGGGCCGGTACGTGGGGGTGCGTCGGGGTGGTGCGCTGGTCGCGGTGGCGGGGGTGCACGTGTATTCGCCGACGTGGCAGGTGGCGGCGTTGGGGAACGTGACGACGCATCCGGGGTTTCGGGGGCGGGGGTTGGGTGCGGCGGTGGTGGCGGCGTTGTGTGGGCGGTTGGTCGGTGAGGTGGAGCATGTGACGTTGAACGTGCGGGGTGACAACGTGGCGGCGTTGCGCCTGTACCGGGGGTTGGGGTTCACGGTGGTGGCGGAGTACGGGGAGTACACGTTGACGGCCCGGTTGGGCTGAGGGCGCTGCGGTCGGTCATCGACAACGCCGCGATGATGCTCCGCCCGGTCGCGGTTCGCGGGTGGCGCCGGTGTGTCGACTGGTCAGCGGCGGGGCGTGTCGAAGCGGCCGGCGCGGATTTCGCGCAGGGCCTTGCGTCGGGTGTCGCCGCGCAGGGTGTCGACGTAGAGGCGGCCGTGGAGGTGGTCGGTCTCGTGTTGCAGGGCGCGGGCGAGGAATCCGCTGCCGGAGATGGTGAGTGGTTCGCCGTGCTGGTCGAAGCCGTGTGCGGTGGCGTGCAGGGCGCGGGGGGTCGGGAAGTAGAGGCCGGGGATGGACAGGCAGCCCTCGTCGTCGTCCTGGGTGTCGTCGGACAGTTCCAGGGTGGGGTTGATCATGTGGCCGCGGTGGCCGTCGGCGTCGTAGACGAAGACCTGGGCGGGTACGCCGATCTGGTTGGCGGCGACGCCGGCGCGGCCGGGGGCGCCGAGGAGGGTGTCCATGAGGTCGGTGACCAGGGCGCGGAGGTCGGCGTCGAAGGTGGTGACCGGCTCGCAGGCGGCGCGTAGCACCGGGTCGCCGATGATCCGGATGGGCCGCATCGTCATGTGGTCAGGTTATCGGTTGGTGAGGGCGGCGCGGACGGGGTGGGCCTTGGCGGCGGCTTCGGCGACTTCGGCGTCGGGGTCGCTGTCCCAGGTGATGCCGCCGCCGGCCCAGGTGTGCAGGTGGTGGGCGTCGGCGGCGGCGGTGCGGATGGTGAGGCCGAGGTCGAGGTGGCCGGGGGCGATCCAGCCGAGGGCGCCCATGGCGGCGCCGCGGCCGACGGGTTCGCAGGTGGCGATGACGTCGCAGGCGGCGAGTTTGGGTGCGCCGGTGACGGAGCCGCCGGGGCAGATGGCGTGGAGCAGGTCGGCGAGGCCGAGGCCGTCGGCGGGGGCGGCGGAGACGGTGGATTCGGCCTGCCACAGGTCGCACCAGCGGCGTACGGCGAACAGTTCGTCGACGGTGACGGTGCCGGTGGCGGCGACGCGGGCGAGGTCGTTGCGTTCCAGGTCGACGATCATGATGTGTTCGGCGCGTTCCTTGGCGGAGGTGAGCAGTTCGGTGTGGCCGGCGGGGGTGGCGGGGCGGGTGCCTTTGATGGGGCGGGTGACGAGGCGGCCGGCTTCGACGGCGATGAGGGTTTCCGGGGAGGCGCAGCCGATGGCCCAGCCGGGGCCGTGCAGGGTGCCGCCGTAGCGGGCGCCGGGTAGGCGGGCGAGTCGGGCGAGGGCGGGGTGGGGGTTGCCGGTGTAGGGGGCGGCGGCGTGGCCGACGAGGTTGGTCTGGTAGACGTCGCCGCGGCCGATGGCGGCGCGGACGGCGGTGACGGCGGCGGCGTGTTGGTGGGGGGTCCAGCTGGGGGTCCAGTCGCCGACCCACCAGGTGGTGTCGGGTGGTGGTGGTCCGGTGGGGTCGGTTGCGGTGTGGTCGTAGACGATGATGGCGAGGTCGGGCAGGGCGGGGGCGGGGGTGGGTGCGCCGGGTGCGGCGGCGGTCATGGTGGCGGCTGCGGCGGCGGAGAGATAGAGGGCGGCGCCGCAGGGGCCGTCGGGGCGGTGGGTGGCGGGGCGGGTGAGGTCGTCGGCGCCGAGGCCGTGGGCGGTGAGGAAGTCCTGGGCGAGGGCGGCGGGGTCGCCGCCGTCGGTGAGGCGCCATTCGAGGCGGTCGCGTTCGGCGAGGCGGTCGCGGCAGTGCGCGGGGGCGGCGGGGGCGTCGACCCGCCTCAGTGGGAGCGCTTCCACGCCGTCCGGCCCATTCCGCCTCGTCCGTTCAGTGGATTTCCGGGCAACATGGCGTGAACCTGCTCGATGCGGCTCACTGTCGCTTGGTACTGTGCGTCACTGGTCATGTGAACCATGACACAGTGCCCCCACAGTCCGGAGAACCCGATGTGCCAGCACCAACCCACCTGCCCCTCCGCCGAAGCGACCGACCGGGAAGCCGCCCGGATCCTCGCCTGCTTCCCTGAGCAGGGCTGGAGCCTGCTCTGCAACGGTGTCATCGTCTTCGAGGACACCGGCGAGCTCCTTCCCGACGGCAGCACCATCGCCCCCCACCGCGGCCCCGCCCGACACGCCCTCGTGGCCTGACCGTTCACCCAGCGTCAACCTGACGCACACGTCGACCTCAGGCTAGTCCCCGCTGTCGGGGCCGCCCTCCCCAGGTCGACGCACCGGCCGGGGCGGCCACGTGCACCGCCCCGGCGTCGCGCGCAGGTCCTCGAACCGCGCCACTGCCCCGCGCGCCCGCGGCGCTCAGTCCTCGAACGCCTCCGGCGCCGGACACGAGCAGACCAGGTTCCGGTCGCCGTACGCGCCGTCGACGCGCCGCACCGGCGGCCAGTACTTCCCGGCCCGGTCCACGCCCACCGGGTAGCCACCCACCGACCGCGGATACGGGTGCGGCCACTCGTCGGCCGACACCATCGCCGCCGTGTGCGGCGCGTTGGCCAGGGGGTTGTCGCCGGCCGGCCACCGCCCCGACGCCACCGCGTCGATCTCCGCCCGGATGGCGATCATGGCGTCGCAGAACCGGTCCAGCTCGGCCAGGTCCTCGCTCTCGGTCGGCTCCACCATCAGCGTTCCCGCCACCGGGAACGACATCGTCGGCGCGTGGAACCCGTAGTCGATGAGCCGCTTGGCCACGTCGTCGACGCTGATCCCCGCAGCCTTCGTCACCGGCCGCAGGTCCAGGATGCACTCGTGCGCCACCAGGCCCTTGTTGCCCGCGTACAGCACCGGGAAGTGCTCCCGCAGCCGCGCCGCCACGTAGTTCGCGGCGAGCACCGCCACCCCCGTGGCCCGGGTCAGGCCCGCCGCGCCCATCATCCGCAGGTATGCCCACGGGATCGGCAGGATCCCCGCCGACCCGTACCGGGCGGCCGAGATCACCGGCCGGCCGTCGCCGCCGTCGCCGCACGGGTCGCCGGGCAGGAACGGGGCCAGGTGCTGCCGCACCGCCACCGGCCCCACCCCCGGCCCGCCGCCGCCGTGCGGAATGCAGAACGTCTTGTGCAGGTTGAGATGCGACACGTCCGCGCCGAACCGGCCCGGCTTGGCGAACCCGACGAGGGCGTTGAGGTTCGCCCCGTCGACGTACACCTGGCCGCCGGCGTCGTGGACCTTCGCGCACAACTGCGCGATGCCCGTCTCGTACACCCCGTGCGTCGACGGGTACGTCACCATGATCGCCGCGAGCGCGTCCCGGTGCTTGTCGATCTTCGCGTCGAGGTCGACCAGGTCGACGTTGCCGTCGTCGTCGCAGCCCACCACGACCACCCGCATCCCCGCCATCACCGCCGACGCGGCGTTCGTGCCGTGCGCCGACGACGGGATCAGGCACACGTCGCGGTGCCCCTGCCCCCGGTCGGCGTGGTAGGCGCGGATCGCCAGCAGCCCCGCCAGCTCCCCCTGCGACCCGGCGTTGGGCTGCACGCTGACCGCGTCGTAGCCGGTCACCTCCGCCAGCCACCCCTCCAGCTGGGCGATCAGCTCGCGGTAGCCGGCCGTCTGCGACGGCGGCGCGAACGGGTGCACGTGGGCGAACTCCGCCCAGCTCACCGGCTCCATCTCCGTGGTCGCGTTCAGCTTCATCGTGCACGAGCCCAGCGGGATCATGCCCCGGTCCAGGGCGTAGTCGAAGTCCGCCAGCCGCCGCAGGTAGCGCAGCATCGCCGTCTCGGAGCGGTGCGCGCCGAACACCGGGTGGGTCAGGAACGCCGACGCGCGCGCCAACCCCGCCGGCCACGCCGCGTCGACGGCGCCGTCGAACGCGGGCACCCCGAACGCCGCCCACACCGCCGCCAGGTGCGCCGCGGTAGTCGTCTCGTCGCACGAGACCCCCACCCGGTCGGCGTCGACCAGCCGCAGGTTCACCCCCCGCCGCTGCGCGTCGGCGACCACCTCAGCGGCGCGGCCCGGCACGGTCGCCACGACCGTGTCGAAGAACGCGACGTCCGCGACGCCCACCCCGCCCGCGCGCAACCCGGCCGCGAGCCGCGCCGCCATGGCGTGGGTACGCCGCGCGATCGCCCGCAGCCCGTCGGGGCCGTGGTAGACGGCGTACATGCCGGCCATCACCGCCAGGAGCACCTGCGCGGTGCAGATGTTGCTGGTCGCCCTCTCCCGCCGGATGTGCTGCTCGCGGGTCTGCAACGCCAGCCGGTACGCCGGGTTGCCGGCGGCGTCGCGGGACACCCCGACGAGCCGGCCGGGCAGCATCCGCTCCAGGCCGGCGCGCACCGCCAGGTAGCCGGCGTGCGGGCCGCCGAAGCCCATCGGCACCCCGAACCGTTGGGTGGTGCCGGCGGCGATGTCCGCGCCGATCTCCCCCGGCGCGCGCAGCAGCGTCAACGCCAGCAGGTCCGCCGCCACCGTCACCAGCGCACCGGCCGCGTGGGCCGCCCCGACCAGCGGCGTGTGGTCGCGTACGGCCCCCGACGCCCCCGGGTACTGCAGGTGCAGGCCGAAGAACTCCCCCGGCAGGTCGTCGGCGTCCAGGTCCACCACCCGCACCTCGATGCCCAACGGCTGCGCGCGGCTGGTGATCACGGCGACGGTCTGCGGCAACGCGTCGGCGTCGACCACGTACACACTGCTGCGGGACTTCGACGCCCGCCGGGCCAGGGTCATCGCCTCCGCCGCGGCCGTGGCCTCGTCGAGCATCGACGCGTTCGCCGTGGCCAGCCCCGTCAGGTCCGTCACCATCGTCTGGAAGTTCAGCAGCGCCTCCAGCCGGCCCTGGCTGATCTCCGGCTGGTACGGCGTGTACGCCGTGTACCAGGCCGGGTTCTCCAGCACGTTGCGGCGGATCACCGCCGGGGTGTGCGTGCCGTGGTACCCCAAGCCGATCATGGACACGGCGACGGTGTTGCGGCCGGCGATCTCGCGCAGCTGCGCGAGGGCGTCGTGTTCGCTGGCCGGCTCCGGCAGGTCCAGGGTGCCGTGCCAGCGGATCACCTCGGGGATCGCCGCGTCCATCAGCTCGTCGATCGAGTCGTAGCCGACGACGTCGAGCATGCGGCGCTCGTCGTCGCCGTCGGGGCCGATGTGGCGGGCGGCGAACTGCTCTGCGGTCATGGGCGGCGCTCCCCGGGGTGAGGTCGACAGGTCGGCCTCCCCCTGAGTCGCACCCCGGGCAGGGCGCTCCACAGTGCCTGCCCACGTGGTCCTTCTGCCTGAGAGGTTCCGGGGAGGAAGCTGCCCCTTCGGCGCCGCCCCGAACAGCTCGGGCGGTCTCTCCCACGCGGGGTACCGGCACCGACCACGCTACCAGCGCCACCGTTTCCGGCGGATGTCGTCCCCGGCGGGGATCACCCGCGCGTAACCGCAGCGTCGGCGCCCGACGCGGCCAGGGGCGCGCGGGGGGTGAGGCGGTCGGCGAGTTCCGGCAGCACCCCGCCCAGCGGGGCGTCCACGCGCACGGTGGCGTACCCGTCGCCCCGAGTGGGCCCCTGGTTGACGATCGCCACCGGAATGCCCTGTTTCGCCGCCCGGATCACGAACCGGCGCCCCGACATCACCGTCAACGACGAGCCGAGCACCAGCACCGCCCGGGCCCGCTGCACCAGGTCGAAACACGCGGCGACCCGCGCCGGCGGCACCGTCTCCCCGAAGAACACCACGTCCGGTTTCAGCATGCCGGTGCGACACCGCTCACAGTCCACCGGCCGGAACCGGGCCACCTGCGCGTCGGGCAGGTCCACGTCACCGTCCGGGTTGACCGCCGCCACCGCCGCCGAGAACCCCGGGTTCGCCTCCCGCAGCCGCCGGTCCAGCTCCTCGCGGGCGGTGCGGTCGCCGCAGTCGAGGCACACCACCGCGTCGAGACTCCCGTGCAGCTCCACCACCGGCGTCGACCCGGCGGCCGTGTGCAGACCGTCGACGTTCTGCGTGATCACCGCGTCGACGAGGCCGGCGTGCTGCAACCGGGCCACCGCGGCGTGCCCGTCGTTGGGCGCCGCCCGGGCGATCGTGCGCCACCCCAGGTGGCTGCGTGCCCAGTAGCGGCGCCGCGCCGCCGGGTCCCCGGTGAACGCCTGGAACGTCATCGGGGTGTGCCGGCGGGCCACGCCGCTGGGCCCCCGGTAGTCGGGGATGCCCGAGTCCGTCGACAGGCCGGCGCCGCTGAGCACCACGACACCACCGCCGGCGAGCAGGCCCGCCACCGCGTCGATCGTCTGCGTCACGTCGTCCATGCTGCCTCGGCGTGCGTCGCGTCGGCGACCGCCGGCCCCGTGACGCTGCTCGCCCCGCGGCGCGGGGCGCGAACCCGGGGCGGGGTCAGCCCGCCCGGCGGCGCGCCCGGCGGGCCGCCAACTCGTCCTGCACGGCGTCGTCGCCCGCCGCCCCCGGCGCCGGCTCGGCCGGCTCCGCCGGCAGGTGCGACAACGAACCCTCGATCTCCTTGAACGCGCCGCCGATGGCGATGCCGAACACGCCCTGGCCGCCCTGCAACAGGTCGACCACCTCCTCCGGCGAGCGGCACTCGTACACCGTCGTGCCGTCCGAGATCAGCGTGATCCCCGCCAGGTCGGCCACCCCACGCGAGCGCAGCGCCTCGATCGCCTTGCGGATGTTCTGCAACGACACCCCGGCGTCCAGCAGGCGCTTCACGACCTTCAACACCACCAGGTCGCGGAACGAGTACAACCGGGACGTCCCCGAACCCGAGGCGTCCCGCACGCTCGGCACCACCAGCGTCGTGCGCGCCCAGTAGTCCAGCTGCCGGTAGGTGATGCCCACCGCGTGGCACGCGGTCACACCCCGGTAGCCCACCGCACCGTCACCCTCAGTCGCCGGCCCCGCCGGCACCACACCCGTCTCCTGCGCTTGCGTGCCAGGCTCGGGATCTCGCGGCTCGTGCATCCGGACCAACCTCCCCGCCAGTGCGGTGACACGTCGCATCCGGGACGTGCACCCCTCGACACGGCAACCCTATAGCGCCCTTGAAGAGTTACCGCGCAGGAACGGTCGCGACACGCCGCGCAGCCACGGCAAAGATCACCGACACGCCGGCAAGTCACCCACAGTGACCACCATCCGGTGGGTCGGGAAACGCGGTCAGCCCGCGAAGTCCTCCGGACGCACCTGCTCCAGGAACTCGCGGAACTTCTCCACCTCGTCCTCCTGCTCGTCCGGGATCACGATCCCCGCCTCGGAGAGGACCTGCTCGGCACAACGAATCGGCGCACCGACCCGCAACGCCAACGCGATCGAATCACTCGGCCGCGCCGACACCCGCACCCCGTCGTCGCCGATCAGCAGGTCGGCGTAGAAGACGTTCTCCTTCAGCTCGGTGATCTCCACCGCCCGCAGCGGCGCCTGCAGCGCCGCCAGCACGTCCCGCAACAGATCGTGCGTCAACGGCCGGGCGGGCTTGACCCCCTGCTGCTCGTACGCGATCGCCGTCGCCTCCACCGCACCGATCCAGATCGGCAGGTAGCGATCCCCCTCGACCTCCCGCAGCAGGACGATCGGCTGGTTGCTGGGCAGCTCCACCCGAACCCCGACCACGCTCAGCTCGCGCACCGCCGCCTCCGTGTCGTTGTCACCTACGCCCGTACCGCGACCTTCCCTGCACGGTACACGGACCGCGACACGCACATCCCATGCGCTACCCGCACGCCCCGCGCCAGAGAAGGGGTTACCCCGGCAAGCCTACGACACGCCCCCGGAAGCCGACCCCGCCCACCGCGCCCGCCGAACGCCGCGCGGCCCGGGCGTTGGCCCGGGCCGCGCGCACCACCCCAGGGTCACCGACCCAACGTCGAGCGCAGGCCCACGCGCACCAACGCCGCGTGCAACTGCTGGGACAACGCCACCAACTCCCGCGCCGTCTCCGCCGCCCGCGCCCGCGCCGCCGGGTCGCTCTGCCGCACCAACGGCGCCACCAACTGCGCGAACAAACCCACCTCCCGGTCCGCCGCCGTCCGGTAACCCCGCAGGTGCCGAGGCTCCAGCCCGTACGCCGCCAGACCCGCCACCGCCCGCGCGATGATCAACGCGTCCCCGTCGTACCAACCCGGCGGATCGGACACCAACACCCCGAGCCGCTCCAACTCGCCCAACGTCGACTCGTCGATCCCGCTGCGCGCGACCAGGTCGGACCGACCCAACCGCACCTGGGCCGAATCCACCGGCTGATCCGCCGGCGCGGAACGACCGGGCACCTCACCGCCCGGGCCCACCGCCACCAGCGTCGGCCGCGACGGCGCCGGCCCGTCCTCCGCGTCCCACTGCGCCAACTGCTCACGGATCACCCGCAACGGCAGGTACTGGTCACGCTGCGCGGTCAGCACGAACCGCAACCGCGCCACGTCGTCCCAGCTGTACTTCCGGTAGCCCGCAGCGGTGCGCTGCGGCTCGACGAGACCCTCGGCCTCCAGGAACCGCAACTTCGAAATCGTGACGTCGGGAAACTCCACCCGCAACTGCCCCAGCACCTCGCCGATGCTCATCAGCGGTTGTGCGCGGGCCGCACCGGGCGGCGTCGAAGCCGCAGGCTCGTTCACCCCCGGCCGGCCTCCTCCTCCGGGCGCGGACCGGCGATGAACACTACTCGGAACTTGCCGATCTGCACCTCGTCACCGTTGCTCAACGTGGCCGCCTCGACCCGCTCCCGGTTGACGTAGGTGCCGTTGAGGCTGCCCACGTCCCGCACCGTGAACGTCCCGCCGTCCCGGTGGAACTCCGCGTGCCGACGCGACACGGTCACATCGTCCAGGAAGATGTCACTGTCCGGATGCCGGCCACTCGTCGTCACGTCGTGATCCAGCAGGAACCGGGCGCCCGCGTTCGGGCCCCGACGAACCACCAGCAGCGCCATACCCGGCGGCAACGAACCGGACATCCGGCTCGGCACCACATCGGTGTCCGGCCCCTCCAGCACTTCGTCGAGCGAACCGAGATTGAGCGTCGAAGTGACGTCGAGCGGGGGGAACTCGTCGTCTGGCCGCGTCATGGGACCACCTCACGGATCTGTTTCGCGTCGGCGTCGGGTGATTCGGGTCTGGCCGCCGGGCAGCACACCCGGCGGCTGGCTCCCCGTGCCCGGAAAGGCAATTCCGCAACGCTCAACTTATGGGTTCTCGGTCGACTGGGCGAGCCTAGCCAGCGCCGAAATGCAGGGCAACCGGACGCGCGGCACGAACACCACACGCCCAACGGGCACTCAGCTCTCGGTGAGCTCGCGGTAAGCCCCGGCGGTCAGCAGCCCGTCCACCGCCGCCGGATCACCCGGCGTGATCTCCACCAGCCAACCCGCACCGTACGGATCAGAGTTGATCACCTCCGGAGTGTCCACCAACGCCTCGTTCCGCGCCGCCACGACCCCGCTCACCGGGGCGTAGATCTCGGACACGCTCTTGGTCGACTCGATCTCACCCAACGAGTCGCCCGCGGCCACCTCCGCGCCCTCCTCGGGCAACTGGACGAAGACGATGTCACCCAACGCGTCCTGTGCGAAGTGCGTGATGCCGACCCGGACAGCGCCCGAACCGTCACCCGCCACCCACTCGTGCTCAGCGGTATACCGCAGATCCTCGGGAATCACCAGACGCGTCCTTCATCGTCGTGCCGACCAGTGGTGCGCCGGCGGACCGGCGCGGGCCGCACCGGTCAGGAGACCGGACGGGCGTGCTCCAACTTCACGGGCGCGTGCAGCGCCGACACGTCGGCGACCTCACGATCCTCGACGATCACGTTACCGCCGTCACCGGCGACCGACGCGGCCACCCCGCCCGGAATCTTCAACGCCGTCGCCATCGTCGTCGGATCACCGATCACCGTGATCGTGATCGGACCCGACAACCGGCGTCCGTCGACCACCAGATCCCCGCCCGAGCCGTCCAGGAAGTACGTCGAGGCGATGATCCGCACCGGCGCGCCGTCGCCGCCCGAGATCTGCATCGCCTCCGCGCCCGCACCCCGCAGCTCCTGCACCGCGTCCAGCACCCGGTACGCCGAGATCGGCTTCGACCCGGCCTCGAAGCGCACGCTCAACCCCGGCCCCCGCGCCGGCAGCGTCCCCGCCAGGATGCCCAGCTCGTCGGCCCGCCGCGTCGCCTCCTGCAGCGCCGCCTGCCGCCCCTGCTCACCCGAGCGTAACTGCCGCTGGCTCTCCTCCAACGCCTCGATGTCCTGGCGCAGCCGCTTCTCCCGCGAATCCAGATCCGAGAAGATCCGCACCAGGTCCTCCTGGCGGGTCGCCGCCGACGTCGGATCCGTCGACGTCGTGCGCAACTGCACCACCAGGGTGAACCCCAACAGGCCCAGCAACAACGCGATCATCGCCCCGGCCGACGTGAAGCGCCGCGCCACCGCGGCCGGCCCCGCCGGCGGGGTCTGCTCCGCGCCCGCCGGCGCGGTCACCGACGAAAGGTCCACCGTCACCGCGTCGCCGGCATCCGGCTCGTCCGGCGGCGACTGGCGGCCCGGCGGCTCACCCTGCGGCGAAAGCGGCGACATCTCGTCGGAATCGGGTGCCCCCGGCCGCGGGTCCGGCCCGGTGGGCCGGCCCGGAACCGCCGGCTGCGGCCATCCCGTGCCCGTCTCGGACTGCTCCTCGCTCATCGCCTCGAGCCTACGCCCGGAACAGGTGGCGACGGATCGCCGCCACGTTGCCGAAGATCCGCACCCCGAGCACCACCACCACGCCGGTGGACAACTGCCCACCCACGCCCAACTGGTCACCCAGATACACGATCAGACCCGCCACCAGCACGTTCGAGATGAACGACACCACGAACTGCTTGTCGTCGAAGATCCGGTCCAGCTTCGCCCGCACCCCGCCGAACACCGCGTCCAACGCCGCCACCACCGCGATCGGCAGATACGGCTGCAACGCCGCGGGAACCGTGGGATCGAGGTACACCCCGAGCACCACCCCGGCGAGCAACGCCAGCACCGCGATCATCGGCCACCTCCGGAAGGACTGGGAGACGAACCAGAGCCGGACGGCTCAGGACCGGACGAACCCTCGACGCCCGAACCCGACACGGACGGGCTCGGACTGACCGAAGGCTCGGCGTAGCGTAGCCGTGGCTCCGGCGCCGCCGGCAGGGTGAGGTCCTCCACCTCCCGGACCTGGAACGACAGCCCGACCGAGTTCACCAGCTCCCGCATCAGGAACGCGGCCCGGCTGTCGTCGAACCGGTCCCGCAGCGAGCCCGGCCCGATCGCCGACACCTCGTACGGCCCGGTCACCGGCCGGAAGTCCACCAGGATCGCCGCGCCCGCCGACCGGATCGTCGACGTCGCCGTCAGCCGTTGGCCGTTGATCGCCACCGCCTCCGCGCCCGCCGCCCACAGGTCGTTGGCCACCTTCTGCAGATCCGTGTACAACACCTGCGGCGGCCCGCCCGCGGAGCCGGTCACCGTCCCGTCGTCCTTCGGTGGCGCGTCCGCCAGCCGCACCACCACGCCGTCGCCGCGCACCCGCCCCAGGCCGGTGCCCGCCTCCAGCCGCCGCAACCGCGACGCCTGCGATCCGCTGAGCGCCGCGTCCCGCTGCCGGCCGACCTCCTCCCGCAGCCGGTCGGCCCGGGCCGCCATCTCGTCGGTCTCCGCCTCGCGCTCCTTGATCTGCGCCACCAGGTCCGCCCGCGCCTTGCTGCGCCCCGGCTCCTCCGCCATCGTCTGCCGGTACGCCACCGCGAACAGGAACCCCAACGCCACGAGCACCACCAGGCTGACCGACCGCGCCGACCGGCCGCGCCACCCCGACGGCGGCGCGTCCCGGCGCCGGGACGCCGCGTCGGCGTACCCCGGGTCCAGCGGGTTGCGGAACAGCTCGGTGAGGAAGTCCGGCGCGTACACCCGGGCCGCCGGGCCGTCGCCCTGCGGGGCGGTCACGCCGCCGCCCCCGCCGCCGGGGACCGCACCGCCCGCACCAGCCGCGCCGCCTGCAGCACGTAGAGCGCACCGGCCGCCCAGTACAGCACCAGACCCCACCAGGCCAGCCCCCAGCCGACCGCCCCGGCCATCGTCGCCGTGACCGCCGACGTGGCGTGCGCCAGCAACAGGATCGGGAAGGCGGCCAGCAGCAGGAACGTGGCGGTCTTGCCGACGTAGTGCACCGGCGGCGGGCCGTACCCGTGCCGGCGCAGCACCCCCAGCGACCCCAGCAGCAGCAGCTCCCGGGCCAGCAGCGCCACGGTGAACTGCCAGGGCACCACCTCGCGGTCGGTGAACGCCAGCAGGGTCGCCAGGATGTAGAGCCGGTCGGCCAGCGGGTCCAGCAGCTCGCCCAGCCGGCTGACCTGCCGCAGGCGGCGGGCGATCCAGCCGTCGACCCAGTCCGTGGTGCCCCCGAGCGCCAGGACCACCACCGCGGCGACGTCGGCGTGGGCGACCAGCAGCAGATAGAGGAATAGCGGCACGCCGAGCAGCCGGACGAAGCTGATCAGGTTGGGCAGGGTGAGGACGCGGTCCCCGGTCGGCGCGGCGTGCGGGCCGTGGGTCTCATCCGGGGGTGGGCCCCCCGCCGGCCGACGCGACACCGAACCTCCCTCCGCAGCACGGTCCGGCGCCCGGGACGGGCGCTGCGGAGGGACGTGCGCGTTGCCGGGCCGGCCGCCGCCGGCACCCTCGGATCCCGGGCTGGGACCTCCCCTGGTGCGGCCCCCGATCGCAGGATCAGGGGCCGGTGAGTTGCGCTGCCACTATATCGGGCCTGGTTCCGGCTCCCGGCGGCCCGCGTTCGCCTCGCCGGGGCGGCCGCGTCAATGTGGCTCAGCTCACGTCGCGCCGGTCGTCGCGGCGCGACCACCCCGCGGCCGATCATGCCGCAGCGCGGGCCGGGGCACGGTCAGGCCGTCCGGGCGCCCGGCTCGGGTTGGGCCACCGCCGGCGCCGGGGCCGCCGCCTGGCCGAACGCCAGCAGCGCCAACAGCAGCTCGTGCTGCGTACGCGACGGCATCCGCTCCAGCACCGCCCGGACCGCCCGGTGCCGGCGCTCGGTGAGCTCCCGCAGCAGCGCCTCGGCCGCCGCCGTCGGCACCAGCCGCACCTCCCGCCGGTCCCGCGGGTCGGCGACCCGGCGCAGCAGCCCGATCGCCTCCAACCGGTCACACAGCCGGCTCGCCGACGACGGCACCACGTCGAGCAGCTCGGCGAGGCGGTTCACGTTGGTGCGGGGGCGGGCGCTGATCAGCGACAGCACCCGCAGCTGCGTGGGTGAGACCGTCATCTGGTGGCGGGAGCCCGTGGGGTCGACCACGCGCACGAGCGCCTCGGCTGCGGCGTCGATCGCCGCGGCGAGATCCGGTTGCTCCACCCGACGTCCCCTGCGATGTCCGTGTCCCGCTACCGCCCCGTCACCGCGCCCCGCCGCCCGGACCGCCGGCCCGGCCGCGCCAGTCGAGGCAGACGACCACCGCGTCGTCGCGCAGATCGGCGTCGGCGTGGTAGGACTGCAGCCCGCGCATCACCGTACCAACTGCCTCGGTCGCCGGCTGCAAGCGCGTCGCGCGCATCGAGCGCGCCATGGCCCGCTCGCCGTACGGTTCGCCGCCGTCCGGCGCCGCCGCGTACACGCCGTCGCTGACCACGAAGAGCCGGTCGCCCGGTTCGACGGTGAACTCCTGCACCTCGTAGCGGGTCTCGGCGAACATGCCCAGCGGCAACTGCTGCTCCAGCGGCACCCGCTGCACCGAGCCGCCCCGCAGCCGCAGCACGTGGGGCGAGCCCGCGTCCACCGCGCGGACCCGGCCGTCGGTGGCGTCCAGCTCCAGCAGCAGCGTCGCCACGTGCCGCTCGCCGCGGTGCTGGAAGAAGACGGTGTCCGAGGCCAGTTCGGCCTGCTCGACCAGGCCGCCGCCGGAGCGGCGGGCGTTGCGCATCGCGTTGACCGCCACCGCCGTCAGCAGCGACGCCGACAGGCCGGTGCCCGCGCCGTTGAGCACGGTCAGCGCGAGCCGGTCGCCGTCGACGGACCAGTCGAAGTGGTCGCCGCCCACGGTGTAGGCCGGCTCCAGCTGCCCGGCCAGCAGGAACGCGCCGTGCGTGACGCTACGGCCCGGCAGCAGGTCCCACTGCATCTCGGCGGCCATGCTCAGCCGCTCGCGGCGGCGGGCCCGGCGGTACCGGTCGGTCCCCCGGTCGGCGGCGCGCAGCGCCAGCGCCAGCTCACCGGCGATGTCCCGGGCCGCCTCCACGGTCGACGCGGCCGGGGTGGCCGGCAGCTCGACCAGGAGCACGCCGAGGCGCTCGCCCCACACGGTCAGCGGCAGGTAGACCCGGCAGCGGCCGTCGTCGCCGCCGTCGAGGACCGGCTGCTGGCTGCTGAAGCAGCGCTGCGCCACGCCGTGGCAGGCGAGGAACCCGGCGTCGGGCAGGTCCGGGTCCAGCACCGGCCACAGGCCGCTGATGCGGTAGTCGGCGACGAACACGTCGGTGCGGGACGCGCCGAGAGCAGCGCGGATGGCCCGGTCGGCGGCCTCCGCCAACCGGTCGGGCGGCGCCTCGCGCAGCGCGCGGGACACCGTTCCGGACGCCTCCGGCATGATCACCCTCCGACAACTCTTGCTGTAGGGCAAGCATCATACGGAGGGCTCCGGCCAGCCGGCGGGCACGGTCACCCCGAGCCCCGTCGGGCGCGTCACCGGGAGCTGTGGGAGCCGCCGTCTCAGTCGGCGTGCCGGACGGCGAGCCCGCCGTGGAAGGCGTCGGGCAGGTCCGCCGGCGGGCCGTCGGGACGCCACCGGGCCACCGGGACGATGCCTTCCGGCGCCGGCGTCCACCGGCCGAGAAGCGGACCGAACGCCGTGGGCGCCCGCATCCGGAACGTCGGGCCCATCATCGCCAGGGCCTGCGGATACGCCGCCAACTCCTCGCTGTCGAAGTCCACGGCGAGGAGGCTGCCGGGGGCGGTGGCCGCGTACAGGTCGTCGAGGGTGCGCCGCAGCGTCGCGTCGTCGAGGAACGCCGCGAGGCCGAGGAAGACCACGCCGACCGGGCGGCTGCCCCACCCCGGCACGAACCGGTGCAGCAGCGCCGGGTCGATCGTGGTGAGGTCGGTGGCGTCGCCGAAGCCGTAGCCGGCCCGGTCGCTGCCGGCCAGGATCCGCTGCCCGATGCCGACGGTGACCGGGTCCACGTCGGTGTAGAGCACCGTCGCCTGCGGCGCCGCCTCGTGCACGTTGCCGCGGGTGGGCACGCCCGCGCCGAAGACCAGGAAGGCGTCCACCCCGGCGGCGGCGATCGCCCGCACGGCCCGGCCGAGGAACGCCCGCAGGTCGCGAAACAGCGGGGCGCACGGCCCGTACGCCCCCTCGAAGGCCCGGGCCGCCGTCACGTCGACCGGGAGGTGGTGCTCCCCGCCGAGCCAGAAGTCGATCATGCGGGCGGTGCTCGGCTGCGCGGCGTCGTCCATCGGCGTCCTTTCCTGCGGAGATGTCCGGTCACCGTATCGGCCCCCGGGGCGTGGGCGGTATCGCCTCGGCGACGGCCGGCGGGCCGCGATACTGACCGCGGGCGCACGGCGAAGGAGGTACGACGGTGAACGCGGCCAACGGCGCGGCGGTGGTGGTCGGCGTGGACGGCTCGCCGTCGTCCCTGCGGGCCGTGGGGCTCGCCGCCGCTGAAGCGGCCCGCAGGGACCGACCGCTGCGGGTGGTGCACGGTTTCATCTGGCCGCTACTGCGGGTGCCGCTCGGCCCGGCGGCCGGCGCCCCGTCCGGCGCCGGGCTGCGCCAGCAGGCCGAACAGCTCGTGGCCGACGCCGTCGCCGAGGCCGAGAAAGCCGCGCCGGACGTCCGGGTCACCGGGGAGATCATCGACGGTGAGGCGGCGGCCGTGCTGGTCGGCGAGTCTCCCACCGCCGCGCTGGTCGTCGTCGGCGACCGGGGGCTGGGCGGGTTCGCGACGCTGGTGCTCGGCTCGGTGGCGGTGCAGGTCGCCGCGTACGCCGACTGTCCCGTGCTCGTGGCGCGCGGCGCGGCGCGCCCCGGCGGGCCGGTCGTGGTCGGGGTGGACGGCTCCGCGCTGTCGCGGGCGGCCGTGGAGTTCGCCGCCGAGGCTGCGGCGGCGCGCGGCGTCGCACTGCGCGCGGTGCACGCCTACCGGCACCCCGCCTCCGCCGGGCCCGGCGACATGCAGCCCCTCGTGTACGACGAGGACCGCCTGCGCGGCGAGGAACAGCGGGTGCTGGGCGACTCCCTGGCCGGTCTCGGCGAACGCTGGCCGCAGGTGCCCGTCGAGGCGCAGGTGGTGCGCAGGCGGCCCGTCGCGGCGCTCACCGACGCCTCTCGCGACGCCCAACTGCTGGTGGTCGGCGGGCGCGGCCACGGCGAGTTCACCGGCCTGCTCCTCGGCTCGGTCAGCCACGCCGTGCTGCACCGCGCCGGCTGCCCCGTCGCCGTGGTGCGCGCGCCGGCCTGAGCGGCGGCCGGGGGACGGTTGGCCGTGGCGCAGGCGGGTAGACGACCTGCGCCAACGGCCCCACCACCGCGAGGAGGCGGCGATGCCAGGACCACGACCGGGCAGCAACGCGTACGACAAGGAGCGGGCGCGGCTGCGCGACCTGATCGAGAACTCCGGACGGGCGGCCGACTCCGAGGCCAACCAGGTCGCCAACCGGATCCTGCAGGACGACCGGGGACAACGCGGCATCGTGCGGGGCGAACGGACGTACGGCCCGAAGGGCGAACGCGAACCGGGCGACCCGAAGTGAACCGGACGCCACTGGTCGACGGGGCCGTCGCCGGCGCGGTCGGCAGCGTCGCGCTCAACGCGGTCAGCTACGTCGACATGGTGCTGCGCGCCCGACCGGCGAGCAGCACCCCCGAGGAGAGCGCCCGGCGCGTGGCCGGGCTGGCGCACGTGGACCTGGGACCCGAGGACCGGGCGGCCAACCGCCGCGCGGGCCTCGGGCCCCTGCTCGGGTACGGGCTGGGCATCGCCGCCGGCGCGGCGTTCGCCGTGCTGGTCGCGCGGCGGCGCACCCCGCCCCTGCCGGTGGCGGTCCTGCTGCTCGGCGGAGGCGTGATGGCCGTCTCCGACGCGTCGATGACGGCGCTGGGGGTGACCGACCCGCGTCGGTGGAGCCGCACCGACTGGCTGTCGGACGTCGTGCCGCACCTGGCGTACGGGATGGCGGCCGCAGCCACCTGGAACCGGCTGTGGCCGCCCTCGTCGCGGCGGGGCTAGTCGCAATGCCGGGTAGTTAAGCGTGGTGGTGGCTGGTCAAGGGGGCGTGTCGGTGGGGATGCAGGCAGCGGGACTCCGGTAGAGAGGTACGTCCGCCAAGACATGCCTCACCGTTGGGAGTCCCGCTGTTGGTCCAGTCTGTCATTGCGCGTGTGGTGCGGGTCGCGGCAGGTCCGTTCGCGCCGGGTCATCTGGGTGAGCTGACGCGGCAGGTGCCGTTCGAGATGGTTGATGCGGTCCTGGCTCAGACGTGTTGTCTTCAGCGGCGGGTGCGGGATCTGCCCTCGCGGGTGGTGGTGTATCTGTTGCTCGCGGGCTGTTTGTTCGCCGAGTTCGGGTATCGGCAGG
>NZ_FMCW01000010.1:20652-223755 GCF_900091595.1 Micromonospora haikouensis | reverse complement strand
CGGCGGCCCTCGACCATCGTGTAGAGGACCGGGATCAGGACCAGGGTGAGCAGGGTGGAGGTGACGAGGCCGCCGATGACGACGACGGCCAGCGGGGTGGAGATGAACCCGCCCTCACCGGTGATGCCCAGCGCCATCGGCAGGAGCGCGAAGATGGTCGCCAGGGCGGTCATCAGGATCGGGCGCAGCCGGCGCTGACCGCCCTCCACGACCGCCTCGGCGACGCTCATGCCCCGCTCGCGGTACTGGTTGACCAGGTCCATCAGCACGATGGCGTTGGTGACGACGATGCCGATCAGCATCAGGATGCCGATGAGCGCGGCGACGCCCAGCGGCGTGCCGGTGACCAGCAGCAGGGCGAACGCGCCGACGAACGCGAACGGGATCGACACCAGCAGGATCAGCGTCTGGCGGATGCTGCGGAACACGCCCACCAGCGCGCCGCCGCCGATGACGTCGGCGTGGGCAGCGCCCGGCAGAGGCCGGCCAGTTGTCTGCCGGCGGCGAGGACGGTGCCGTCGGGGCGGACGAGGGCTGCCCGTGCGCGGCCACCGGCCAGCCATCGGTGCAGTTCGCTGCCCGGTGGGGCGTCGACGACGACCGCGCCCCGGCGGGTCAGCTCGGCCCGTTGCCCGGCCGAGGGCTCGATGGAGGTGACGATCGCGAACCGGCCCGCCGCCACGTCGTCGAAGCGGAGGTGGCCGTCGAGGACGGCGTTCGGGCACAGGCCACCCGCGACGCCCCGGCCAAGCCGTGGCCGCAGCACCAGGGCGGACCGGCGCAGCGGGGGTGTCTCACTGTCCGTGGCGAGGCGCTGGAGGCGGGGTACGAGGTGCAGGCGGGGCGCCAGCACGCGGCGGACCAGGTCCCCCACCCGGCCGCCGGCCGTCATGGCGGTGCCGACCAGCTTCGCCAGCCTGATCATGGCGCGGGCGTGCTGCCCGCGTTCGATCTCGTAGGTGTCGAGGACGCTGTCGGGCAGGCTCCCGTCGAGCACGCCGGCGAGTTTCCAGGCGAGGTTCATGGCGTCGCGCAGCCCGGCGCCCATGCCCTGGCCGATGAACGGTGGGGTGAGGTGGGCGGCGTCGCCGAGCAGGAAGATCCGCCTATCCCGCCACCGGTCGGCGACCTGGGCGCGGAAGGTGTAGTCGGCCACCCGGACGACCGTCAGCTCCGCGAGGGGGACGTTGCCCGTCCACGGCGCGATCAGCGGGTGCAGCCGGGTCGGGTCCCGGAAGTCGTCGGCGGTCTCGCCCGGTGCCAGCAGGAACTCCCAGCGGTAGCGGGTCCGGCCGATCCGCATGTACGTGCCGGCGCGGGCCGGGTCGCAGAGCTGGTGCACCCCCTCCCAGTGGTCGAGGGCGGCCTCGGTGGCCACGTCGACGACGAGCCAGCGTTGGGTGAACCCGAGGTCGTGCATGCCGGCGCCGATCGCGGCCCGGGTCAGCCCGTTGGCGCCGTCGCAGCCCAGGACGTAGGCCGCCCGGATGACGTCGGGCGCGCCGGTGACCCTGTCGGTGACGCTCACCCACACGCCGTCGGCGTCCTGGTCCAGCGCGGTGACCTCGGAGTCGCCGCGCAGGGTGGCGCTGCCGTGCCTGCCGAGGTTGGCGCGCAGGATCGCCTCCAGTTCCGGCTGGTCGAACAGGCTCCCCTGCGGATAGCCGTGCCGGCCCGGTGTCACGTCGCGGGGGAACTCGGCCAGCACCCGCAGGCTCCGGTCCACCAGGCGCAGGCCCCGGTGTGGCCGGGAGATGGCCGCGAACTCCTCCCGCAGGCCCAGGCGGGCGAGGATGCGGTGCACCTCGTCGTCGAGGGCGACCGCGCGGGGCAGCGGATAGACCGACTCCCACCGCTCGAGCACCAGGCACTCCACGCCGTACTGGGCGAGCAGCGTCGCGGCCGCGAGCCCGGAGGGACCCGCGCCGACGATGACGACCGGAACACTGGTCACCGTGCCACCAGCCTCATGAGACGACCGCCAATCGCCACTCGATGGCATAACGACCCAGGACCGCCCTGACCGCCTCCTCCGGGACGGAGGAATGCACCGTCACGGTGGCCACGATGGAACCGCCCTCGATCATGGCCGCGACGTCCCGCACCCCGGCGATCCGGTCGAGCGCGGCGCGGAGCTCCTCGCGGGCGGCGTCGCGGCGCAGAGCGAGCTTGTAGAGCTTACCCACGGCGGTGACGGGCAACTGGTCGAGGACCGTCACGGACCTGGGCGCGGCGGTGCGGTCGGGCACCCGTTCGCTCGCCCAGACGCGCAGCTCGTCCGCGGTCACGGTGGCGCCGGGCGCGAGGGTGACGTACGCGACCGGCACCTCCCCGGCGTGCACGTCGGGGCGTCCGACGGCGCTGGCCGCCGCGACCTGCGGGTGGGTCAGGAGGGCGTCCTCGATGACGGCGGGATCGATGTTGTGGCCGCCGCGGATGATCAGGTCCTTGGCCCGGCCGGCGAGGTGGACGAAGCCGTCCTCGTCGAGGTGGGCGAGGTCGCCGGTGTCGAGCCAGCCGTCGACCAGCTTGCCGAGCCCGTCCAGGACGGGCCCGTTCTCGTCGCGGTCGACGACGTAGCCGGGGAAGACGGTCGGCCCGCTGATGGCCAGCACACCGGTCTCGCCGACGGGTCGCTCCGCCCACGTGCCGTCCGGGGCGACGACCCGCACCCGCTGGTAGGGCAGCCGCTGCCCGACCGAGCCGGGTCGCGGCGCGTCGGGGAAGCTGCGCGTGCTCGCGCAGGTCGCCTCGGTCAGCCCGTAGCCCTCGACCAGGGGTGTCCCGGTGCGGGTCTGGAAGCCGTCCCGGACCGCGGCGGGCAGCGGCGACGCACCCACCATCGGCAACCGCAGGCTGCTGATGTCGTCGTCGACCGGGAGCTGAGCCAGTACGGCGTACACGGTGGGCACCGCGCTCATGGCGGCGATCCGGTAGTGCCTGACGATCTTCCAGAACACGCCGAACAGTGCCTCGTCGCGGTAGCCCGACGGACCGGCCCACACCACGGGCTGGCCCTTGAACAGCGGTGCGAGCAGGGTGACGACGAGGGCGTTGACATGGAACAGCGGAAGCGCCGCGAACACCACGCTCTCCTCGTCGAACCCGGAGCCGGCCGCCAGCATCCACGCGTCGCAGACCTCGTTCGCGTGCGTGTGCGCGGCCAGCTTCGGGGCGCCGGTGGTGCCGCCGGTGTGGAACATCGCGGCCAGGTCGGCGGCTCGGGGCAGCTCGCCGGCGAAGGCTGCCGGGTTCTTCGGCGCGGCAAGGTCGCCGAGGTAGCCGACGCGCACGCCCTCGATGGTCGGCAGCGGCCGGGGCGTTCCCTTCGCCCCGGTGGGCCGCAGCACCAGGATCGCGTCGAGCAGACCGGTGCGGGCGAGGGCCTGCGCGGTGTCCCACCCGTCCGGCCACAGTTCGGGCCCGGCCGTGACCAGCACACGGGCGCCGGAACGGCGCAGGAGTTCGGCGAGGTGCGACCGGGACAGGCCGCCGCCCAGCGGCGCCGCGATGCCGGCGAGCTGCCCGGCCAGCGTCGCGGTGAGCAGCTCGGCGCAGTTGGGTGACAGCAGCGCGACCGCGTCGCCCCGCCGCACGCCCAGGTCGTGGAACAGGTTCGCCACCCGGTGGACGTCGGCCAGGAGTTCGGCGAAGGTACGCCGCAGCGGATCCCGCCAGCGGGCGGCGTCCGGCAGGACGCTGACGGCCGTCCGATCCGGCCAGTTCGTCGCCGCTCGGGCCAGCAGCGCGTACGTCGTCTCGGGCAGGCCCCGCGCCGCCAGCGGCACGGCCTCGATCGCCGCCAGGTCGTCGGGCGCGGCGTAGTCCGGCCACAGCAGGTCCCCCGTCATCGGACCCACCGCACGACCGTGCGCTGCCGGCCCAGGTCGATCGCGCCGTCGTCGGTGGCGATGGCGGCCTCGACGACGTCGCCGTCGGCGAGGTACCTGGGGTTGCGGGCCTGACCCTTGAAGAACATCCGCCACTTGACCGTGGGCGGCAGCAGCGAGGCGATGATCTCGACCGGCTTCGGCGGTGCGCTCAGGGCCGTCCCGACGGGTGTGCCGGTCAGCAGCAGGTCGCCGGCGTCGAGCCGCTGGAAACGGGTCAGCGCCTGCAGCGCCCGGACCGGTGGGTAGATCATGTCGGCGGCCGTCATGTCCTGCCGGAGTTCGCCATTGACCCACAGCCTCAGCCGCAGGTCGGTGAATCGCTTGAGCTCGTCGGCGTCGAGCAGCGCCAGCACCGGACCGACCGGGGTGAACGTCGGGTAGGACTTGGCCTCGTAGAACTGGGTCTTGGGCAGCTGGACATCGCGGGCCGAGACGTCGTTGGTCACCACCACCCCCGCGACGTGGTCGGCGAGGTTGTCGTCGGTGACGACGGTGCCGACCGGCATGGCGCGGCCGACGACCAACCCGATCTCGACCTCGTAGTCCAGCAACGTCACGTGGCCGGGGCGGACCACGTCGGCGTACGGGCCGGAGATCGAGCCCGAGGTCTTCCGGAAGAACGTCAGCGGGACGGTCTCCGGGTTGCCGTTCGTGTCCCTGACATGCGAGACGAAGTTCGTCATCTGGGCGACGACGCGGCAGGGCACCGTCACCGGGGAGACCAGTTCGAGGTCCTCCACCGCGACGGTGTCGCCGCTCGCCGCGGCCGCGCGGATCGCGGGCCGGTCGGCCAGGAGTTCGCCGGTGGTGGTGGCGCTGGTGGGCACCCGGGCGGCGCCGGTCGGGGTGAGCACCCACCAGGCGTCGGCGGTGCGCAGGACGGAGGTGCTCATGAGGTCACCGCTTTCATCAGGCCACGGAGGCGGTGGAGGTCGAACTCGTTGTCGGCGCGCAGCGCGCCGACGACCGCGCGCAGCTCGCGAAGTGCTTCCCGGCCGGGTTTCACGCCGAGGAAGTCGGTGGTGGCGGGTGGACCCCACTGGGCGAGCCCGGAGGCGGTCATCGGCGCCCAGCCCGGCTCGAGCGTGCAGTCGAACAGGTCGCCGTCGGTGAAGTGCTCGACGAGGAAGCCGTCGGGGTCGCGCCAGTAGTCGAAGATCTGGCTGCCCTGGATGTGCCGGCCGATCCCCCAGGACCGTCGGTAGCCCCGGTCGAGCAGGTGCTCCCCACCCGCCGCGAGCGAGTCGAGATCGGGCACCTGGTAGGCCGAGTGCACGTACCGGTTGGCCGGGCCGAGGGTCATCGCGAGCGTGTGGTGGTCGGTGGGGGTGCTGCCGCGGTCGCAGCGGATGAAGCTCATCACGGGGCCGCGCTCACGCTGCCCGGGTTGGTAGAGGAAGTCGCTGACGATCAGGCCGAGGTGCTCCAGGTACCAGTCGAGGGTCGCGACGTACTTCGTCGTCTGCAGCACGACATGACCCAGCCGCTGCACCCCGGCAGGCTCGCGTGGCGGCCGCTGGGTGGCGTTCACCCGCGTCACGTCGTGCCCGACGTTGAACGCCGGCGGCTGCCGGGCGGGCAGCGCGGGAAGCTCGTGGGTGTCCGCGACCACGCGGACCCGCGTCCCGTTCGGGTCGGTCAGGTCCACCGTCACCCCGCCCAGGCTCTCCGGCAGCCGGGTGATCGTCCTCCCGGTCGCCTCCGCGAGCCGCAGCACGTCCTGCCCGTCGGCGGCCCGGAAGGCGGGACCGAGGAACCGCGAGCGGGGGCCCCGGCGGATGAGCACGCAGGGGGAGCCAGCGTCGGCGCCCCGCAGGTGCACCTCGTCGGCGGTGCGCAGTGCGGTGGTGAAGCCGAAGGCCCGGGCGAACGCCTCGGCCCGGTCGAGATCGGGCTTCTGGAACTCGAGCCAGGCGAGGTCGTGCACCTTCACGGTCGGGTTGCGGGCCCGGCCCGGGTGTTCGCCCGGCAGCGCGCCCTGCTCGCTGTGCAGGCCGGTGTGCGGGTCGTGGTGCTCGATCATGTCCCCACCTCCTCCAAGTTGACGAAATCGTCACTTACGAGAGTAGCGTCAGTCAAGGGCAGATGACGATTTCGTCAGCACTGAGTTCCGGCTGGGTTAAGGTGGTCACGGACCGACCCGGGAGAGGTGAGCACGCCAACATGGCTCAGCAGACCGAGCAGGCGCCCAACCGCCTGCAACGGCGCAAGGCGCACACCCGCTCGGCGCTCGTACGCGCCGCACAGACCTTCATCGCCGCCGGCAAGCCGAACGTGCCGATCCTCGAACTCACCCGGGCCGCCGACGTGGGGATGGGGTCGTTCTACAACCACTTCGACAGCCGCGAACAGCTCATCGAGGCGGCGGTCGAGGACGCCCTCGACCGCTACGGCGCCCTGCTCGACGAGGTGACGGTGGGCCTGGACGACCCGGCCCACGTCTTCGCGCAGAGCTTCCGGCTGACGGGGCGCCTGCACCGCCGGCAGCCCGAGCTGAGCAGGGTCCTGCTCAGCTCGGGCCTGACGCTGGCCGGCTCGGACAAGGGCCTCGCACCGCGGGCCCGGCGCGACATCGCCGCCGGCGTCCGTGCCGGCCGGTTCAGCGTGCGCGACCCGGAGCTGGCGATGGTGACCGTGGCCGGCGCCGCGCTGGCCCTCGGGCAGCTGCTGCACGACCATCCGGAGCGCGACGACGCCGCAGCCGCCGACCAGGTCGCCGAGGACCTGCTGCGCCTGCTCGGCCTACCGCCCGACGAGGCCCACGAGGTCTGCCGACGCCCGCTGCCCGACCTCGGCGGGGCGGCGTCGGGTCACGGGGTGAAGCTGGCGTAGTAGGACGCCCCCATGTCCTGCCCGCCGTGTCCCTGCGCCGCCGCGCGCCGGAACCGCTCCGCGCCGGCGGCCACGACGTCGAGGCGTACGCCGTGGTCCGCGCCCGCCGCGACGATCAGCCGCGCGTCCTTCTCCGCGGTCTCCACCGCGAAGCTCGCCGGCGACAGCCGGCCCTGCCGCACGAGGTCGGCCTTGGCGTGCAGGTAGCCCATGTCGAGCGGGCCGCCCCCGATCACCTCGAAGAAGCGGTCCGGGTCGACGCCAAGCGCCCCGGCCAACGCGAGCAGCTCCGCCGCGCCGTGCGTCACCGTGAGCACCCAACTTACCTGGATCGAACGTACCTACCACCGCCGACGACGCCAACGATCCCTGTCCCGGTTGACCCCAATCGAGTACGAGACCATCATGACCCCACCGGCCAGTCAGGCCGCGTGACTGAAACTGTCACCTATGGGTGCAGCAGACCCGATCGGCGTCCGCCTGGCAGGGTGAGCCTGTCCATGTCGGCCAGACCCGCCCCGCCTCTGCGGTAGCTACGCCAAGCGCACCGTGTCTCCCTTCTCCCGCAACAGGATCAGGCACTGATCCGCGTCGAGGTCGACCGGACGCAGCGCCAGCGCCCCGCCCGCCCCGCCGGCACGCGGTCTCGGTATACAGCCGCAGCAGCAGACTGTCCAACGCCGGATCGTCACCGGTGCTGGCGGCCACCGCGTTGATCTCCGCCAGCCGGGTGTCCGCCACCGCCCGCCGGGTGCTCGGCAACCGCCGTGGTTTGGCCACCTTCAACGCCGGATTGTCCGCCGCCGTGACGAACCCGTCGGCGACCGCCCGCTTGTACAGACACCGCAACGCCGCGATCAGATGCTCCGCCGCACTACGCCCGCCACGGGCGTTACGCCGGGCCACCACATGCTTCTTGACGTACTCCGCCAACTGCTCGATCTCCGACGGGGACGGCTCGTCCAGCCGTCGCTGTCCCCAGTGCTCCACGACCCGGTTCCAGTACGAGCCGTACGCCCGCCTGGTGCCCGCGGTGACCGCCGCCGACACGACCGGAACGTACTCGGCGAACGTCGGCGCCGGTGGCCGCGCGGACGCCGCCTCCACAAGATCAGCAGGCGAGATGCCCATCCGTGCCAGCAACAACCGCGCCGCGTCCAACTCGGCCCGCCCCGCCGTGGTGTCGCTCATGCGCCGTCACCACCGAGGACCACCAGGTGGGCCTGGGCGATCATCGCGTCCAGCGCGGCCGGAGGGTGCACCACGAGCCGGGAGGTTTCCGGCTCGGCCGCCAGGAACACCCGGTCACCGGCGGCGAGCCCACACCACTGCCGGACCACGGCCGGCAACCGCAGGTGCCCCTCCCTGGTCACGGCGAACACGCCCCGCTCGTCGGCGGCCACGATGACCAACCCGCCGTGTTCCCGGATGTCGAGGCGACGGCCCGGAGCCCAGCCCAGAGCCCTCATCACCGTCCGGTCGGCCATCCGTCCATGACAATCCAGCGTCACCAGGCCATAGACCGTACGCGCAACACGGCGGGGGTCCGCGAGCCTCGCCAACGGCAGAGGCGGTCGCCTGGCGACTCCCGTGGAGGATCTTCCGCTACCGGCACTCACCTGGCCGGGCAGAGCCACAGCCGGAACGACAGCGGAAGCAGCGACAGTAGTCACGATGCCCACCGCCCCGTAAGCGGGGCCACCAGGGGCTCACAGAGAGTAAGCGAGGGTGGTTGAAGCCGCTCAACCACCGCTCCGCACAACGTCGCATGAATGCTACGCGGGAGTGTCCGAGGATTGACACGAACCGATGCCCAACTTGGATTGGGTCTGGTCGGCGTCATCCCGCTCAGCTGAGCTCAGCCTACTGGACTGGAGCGGGGCTCGAGCCATCGGCCCGAGCCCCGTCTCGAACCCAGGAAGGTCTTCTCGACGGTGATCGCTGGCAGGTCGGTTGACCTCGCGGCTGTGTCGGGTCGCGCAGCCCATCGGGGTGGCCTGCGTGTCTGGTGTGATGTAGCGGTGGGGGTGCAGGGCGACAGCGAGTTGACGGTGCTGGTGGATCGGTTGCGGCGGGATCGTCGCCGTGATCCGTTCTCGGGCCGGGACGCCTACTCGCGTACGGCGCGGGAGGTCGCTGACTGCTGCGAGGAGTTGATCGAGGCGGGTGAGGCGTCGGTCGCGGTGCCGGTGCTACGCAAGGCGGTCGATCGGATGACGAGCGCCCTGATGTACATGGACAGCTCCTCGGGCGTGCTCGGCAACGACCTCGCGTACCTGATGGAGGTCTACGCCCGGGCGTGTCGGGCCGCGCCGCCACAGCCGGCAGGGTTGGCGGCGTGGCTGGTGAAGCTGGTGTGTGACGGCCCGGGCTGGCCGGACGTGGTGCTGCGCGAGTGGGCTCCGGCGCTGGGGCCGAAAGGCCTCGCCGAGGTCACGCGGTTGGTCGACGAGCGTGCCGCCGCCGTGACCGAGCCCGATGACTGGCATCGGCAGTGGGCGGTGCGGTACCTGCGGGAGCAGATCGCTGAGGTCTCCGGCGACACCGACCGCTACGTACAGGTCCTGGCGGAGCATCTGGTCAGCGCCGACCAGTACGGGCGGATCGCCACGGTGTTGGCGCAGGCGCAGCGCCCCGCCGAGGCGATCGGCTGGGCCCGACGCGGACTCGCCGATCACCCGTTGGGTCATCAGGCGGTGGCGCTACGGGACCTGCTCGTCCGGCTGTTGATCGAGACCGGTGACCCGGAGGCGGCGGTGGCCGAGCGCCGGACGGCGTTCGACGTCCAGCCGACGATCGACAACTTCCGGTCACTGCTGGCCACGGTGGCCGACACCGGCCGGGACGCCGCGCACACCGAGGCGGCGTTGACGGTGGTACGCGAGCGTGCCACAGGGCAGGCGGGATATCTGCCCCACTTGATCGACGTGCTGATTCTCGCCGGTCGTGACGACGAGGCCTGGCACACCGGGCTCGCGCGCTGGGACGAAGTTCCTGCCCGGCAGCGCGTCGAACTGGTGGAGTTGCGGCGGCGGACCCACC
This sequence comes from Micromonospora haikouensis, assembly GCF_900091595.1. Lineage (GTDB taxonomy): Bacteria > Actinomycetota > Actinomycetes > Mycobacteriales > Micromonosporaceae > Micromonospora > Micromonospora haikouensis. The sequence goes on along the minus strand of NZ_FMCW01000010.1, from coordinate 213,988 downwards.
CGGCCGAGGTACGCGAGCCCTACCAGGCGCTCATCGACGCCCAACTGCTGGACTCCTACGACAAACGCCGCTACGACAAGACGATCACGCTGCTGTCCCGCCTGCGCGAGGCGTACGAGGCCACCGGCGAGAGCACCCGATTCGACGCGTACCTGGAGACGTTGCGCGCAGAACACTGCCGCCGACCGACGTTCCTGGCCAAGCTCGACGCCGCCCGCTTCCAGTCCGGCCGATAGGGTATGCCGGTGGCAGTCCGCATCGACGTCGAAGCCTTTCGTGATTCGATCCCCACCGCCGTGGGTGAGACAGCGGCGCGGCTGCTGACCGACGGAGGCGTCGGTGAGTTGGAGTCCGCCGGCGGCGGTGTCCAGGCCCTGGTACGCGACCACGACGCCACCTTCCAACCCTGGGTCGGCATCGTCGACAGGATCTTCACCGGAGACTGCGACTGCGGGACCACCGGAGACGACCTGTGCGCACACGCCGTCGCGACAGCATTGACCGCGTTCCACGCGGGCGCCACCTTCTCCGGCGCCGCCACCCCGCCCGGCGCCGCTCCCGTCACGCCCGAGCACGCCCGCTACCTTCAGGCCGTGCAGCGGCTGTCACCCCGCCAACTGACGGACCTGGTGGCGGGGCACGCGATCCGGGACCGCCTCTTCGCCACCCTGCTGCTGAGCGAGGCCGGCATGCTCAACGCCGACACCTCCGGCCTCGCCCACTTCCGCACCGCAGTCGAGGACGCGTCGACCGTGACCACCAGCAGCAGGTGGCAGATCTCCGACGTGGAAACCGCAGGGCACCACCTGGCCGCCGAAGTCGAGATCCTCTGCGCCCACCCCGCGACCCCTGCCGCACTCGACCTGGTCGAGGAGGCCATCGTCGTCTGGGACGACCTGTCCGGACATCTCCGCGACGCCTACCACATCACCCGCACCGAACCGCAGGAGATCGCCGAACCGCTCGTCGGCGCGCACCGTAACCTGTGCGAACGCCTCGACCTCACCTCGGACGAGATCGCCCAGCGACTCAACCGGCTCCTCGAACGCTGCCACTACGACACCGTGGACGTCGACATCTACGCCGATCTCCTCACTGAGCACGCCGTAGGAATGGCTGGTACGGCCGGTTGCTGAGCATCGCGCGCGGAGGTACCCCCGCGCGATGCTCGTGCCGCCCGCCGCAGGACAGGGCAACGCCGCCCGGGAAGTGGCTTGACCAAACGGAGTCGTTAAAGCCCTGTTAGCTGGGCTTGACCGGGAGTAATAGGCGTAGACAAAGTGTCCTCAGTCGATTGCTTGGGTTTCGATGGCCACGGTGGAGCCGGTGGCTGTCTTACGGACGTAGAGGCGGGATGGAATCCGCCGACGTAGTTCCGCGACGTGGCTGACCAGTCCGACGGTACGGCCACCTGAGCGCAGGCCGTCGAGGGCGTCGAGTACCTGGTCGAGTGCTTCTTGGTCGAGAGTCCCGAAGCCTTCGTCGACGAAGAGGCTGCCGAGTTGGGTGCCGCCGGCCTCAGCCAGGACGACGTCGCTGAGGCCGAGCGCCAGGCACAGCGAGACCAGAAAGGTTTCCCCGCCGGAGAGGGTGGCCGGGCGGCGTTCCTGGCCGGTCCAGGCGTCGATGACGGACAAGCCGAGCCCATTGCGGCCGGCGCGGCGGCCGGTGTCCGACTCGGTGACATGGCGCAGCAGGTAGCGGTTGTGGGTGACCTGCCCGAGTCGGGTGTTCGCCGCCGTGACGACGTGCCGGAACCGGTGGGTCAGCACATAGGTGGAGAGGGTTATCCGGGTACCGCTGTCGCTGCTCTTGCCCTCGACGAGTTGGGCGAGGCGGTTGGCGATCTCGTACTCGGCGCGGATGGGTCTCCACTGAGCGAGGGCGTTGACCAGATCCGGGCCCAGCTGCTTCAGCCGGTCGTGTTGCTCGACGGCGAGGCCATGCTGGGCGTGCAGCTCGGTGGCCCGCAGTCGGGCGGCTTGGTAGGTCTGTTCGCTGCCCTCAACGTCCGGTGATGGTTGGTGTGCGGCGGCGAGTAGGGTGGGGTCCTGTGCTCGTCCTGCGGCCTGGTGGTACTCGCCGTCGAAAGCGTCGATACGCTCCTGCAGGTCGACGATCTCGGGGTCGGTCAGGGCTGCGGCCCGCGCTGCCATGGTGTCGGTGAACTCCGACAGGTGCAGGTGGTGCTGCGCCTCCCGGTGTGCGTCGGCGAGTTCCCTTCCTGCCTGTAGCCACTGCCCCAGGTTGGTCGCTGCGGTCCTGATTTCGGCGAGTTCCCCGGTCAGGCGGGTCACCCGCACCCGCAGGGTCTTGTCCTGGCCGCGGACGGCGTCGATGGTCTCGTCGAGTTCGGTGATCTGCGCGGTCAGGGCGGCCTGCTGGGCGTTCGCCACCGCTTCGTCGCGGCCGATGTCGGCGGCTTCGCGGTGCTGATCGGCCAGCATCACGTCGAGGGTTTCCAGGTGGGCGCCGAGTTCGTCGGCCAGTTTCGTCGCCTCGGTCGCCGCCCGCACCGCCTTGCGTGCCTCGGTGACCGTCGACCTCGCATGTGCTGCGGTCAGGTCACCGACCGTCTCGGTGACTTCGTTGAGCTGGGCGTTGATGCGCTCGACGGTGATCTCGGCGCTGCGACGTTCGTCGAGCAGTTCGCCCGCCTCCGTTTTGGCGTGGTCCTCGTCGGCGGCGGAGACGGCGTCGGCGGCTGCCTGAGCGGGTTCGGGGTGTTCCGGGGAGCCACAGACCCCGCAGGGCTGACCGGGCCGCAGTTCACCAGCGAGCTCCGCGGCCATGCCGGCCAGCCGACGCTGCCGTACGTCGAGGTGCCGGGCCTCGGCGGCTTGGTGGCGGTCGACGGCAGTACGCCGTTCCTCCTCGGCGGTCGTAAGCCGCGCGGTGAGGTCGTCGCGGCGCTTGCACGCCTTGGCCTGCTTCTGCGCCTCGTCCAGCCGCAGCTCGGCGGCCTCCCGGTCGGCGGCCACCGCCAGGGCCTGCTCGCGCCGGCCAGTGATCTCGGCATGCTCGGCCGGCAGCTCGACCAGGCGGGCGTTGACCTTCTCGCTTCGGCTGGCCAGATCTTCGAGCTTCTTGCCGACCGCCGTCCGCTGCCCTCGCAGCGTGGTCCGTCGCGCCTCGCTGTCGATTGCGGCCTCGGCGGCACGCAGCTGCGTGGTGCGGGTCTGTTCCGCCCGGGTCAGCGCGTCGACGTCGAGGTCGGCCACGTCGACGGCCTCCCCGCCATTGGGGACAGTCAGCGCGATACGGTCCGGCAGCACCGCCACGTCAGCGGGCAGCGAGGCGAGGTGTTCGATCGTCGTGCGGCGGAGCAGGTCGAGGTCGGTGTGCCGCCGGTCGACCTGGTCGAGGTACGGCTTCAGCGTCGCTGCCGCACGGGCGGAGTCGAGCTGGCGCTTCCAGCGGTCACGCTCCGGCTTGCGTGTCGTCAGCTCATCGCGCTGCTGCACCGCCGCCTGGTACTCCCGTTGCTGCCTGGCGAGGGTCGCGGCGGCCTGCCGAACCTGGTCGAGGCGCTGCTCCTCCGCCGTACCCACGGCCATGTTCTGGGCCAGGGCCTCCACCAGGTCAGCGGCCCGGTTTCGGTGCACGGCGGCCCAGGCGTCCAGCTCACTCAAGGTGTCAGGCTTGTCGAGATCGGCGGGCACCTCGACCTTGACCACCTCGGCGAAGCGCTGCGTCAGGTCGCGGATCGTGCCGAGGGCCGCGCGTTCCTGCTGGCCGAGTTGCGTCCGGTGCTCCGCCAGCCATCCCTCGGCGCGAGTGAAGATCTCGATGTCGAAGAGGCGCCGCAGGAGCCCCTGCCGGTCGTCGGCAGACGCCTGCAGGAACCTGGCGAACCCGCCCTGGGGCAGCAGGACCACCTGGCAGAACTGCTGGACGTCAAGGCCGGTCTCCGCCCTGATCAGGTCGGCGGCTTCCCGGTGCTCCCTGGTGACGAACTCGATCCGGTCCGGGAGCTGTTCGACGATCTCGACAAGAGCCTGTTGCCGGGTGGTCCCGCTGCCGCGCCTACGGGGACGCATCCACTCCGGGCTGCGGCTGATCAACAGCCGTCGGTTGGTCAGGGTGACGTCCAGTTCGACCCGGGGGCCGACACCAACGGCGGCATGCTGCGAGTGCAGCGACTTGGCATCGTCCCGGAAACCGGGCACGGACCCGTACAGGGCGAAGCAGATCCCGTCCAGGATCGTCGTCTTCCCCGCACCGGTGTCCCCGTGGATCAGGAACAGGCCGTCGGCCGTGAGCGCCTCGAAGTCCACGCTCACCGTGTGAGGAAACGGCCCGAAGGCGGTCATGGTCAGCCGGTGCAGTCGCATCAGCGGGTCACCTCCACCCGGCGCAGCTCGTCGAAGGTCCGCTGCAGCAGCGCGACCTCGTCGTTGTCCGCCGGCCGACCACGCACCTCGGTCACGAAGTCCAGCGCCACCTCCACCGGTGACAGCCGATCCAGATCGGCGAGATCCCGGCCGCCCACCTCGACGGCCAGGCTCGGCACCACGAGCTTCAGCAGATGTGGGAACCGACGCTTGAGCCGCTCGTGCGGCGACAACGGACGCACCGCATCGGTCAACGTCGCCTCGACCCAACACTGCTCATACGCGCTGTAGGCAGGGCTGTTCAACAATTCCTCCACGGTGCCGGTGAGCCGGGCCATCCGCCTCGGCACCGGAGCAGGAACCTCCTCCACACCACGCAGCCCATCGACACCAAAATCCACCAGATAGGACGACTTGACGTGCGCGGCCTCGGAAAAGCTAAAGGCAAGCGGTGAACCGCTGTACCGCAACCCGTCGGTCAGACGCTGACGCCCGTGCAAGTGACCCAACGCCACATAGTCGACGCCCTCGAACACCGCACCGGGCACATGGTGCACTCCACCCACGCTGATGTCCCGCTCAGTGTCACAACCCTGACCGCCGGACACGAAGGCGTGCGCCATGACGACGGACCGATAGCCGGGACGAAGGGCCAAATCCGACCGAACCCTACCCATCGCGGCACGCAGCGCCGCCGCGTGACTCCGATCCTCGACCCCCCAGGAGGCAACCACCGACGCCGGTTCGAGGAACGGCACCGGGTAGCAAGCGACCCTCGCGTCCTCGTCTTCCAGCAGCACCGGCGTACCCACCGCACCCGTGCCCACCCGCACGTGCACACCGGCCCGCTCCAGCAACCGGGAACTGACACCCAACCGCGCCGGCGAATCATGGTTCCCGGCGATGACGACCACCTTGGTCCCCGCCTCCAGCACGAGCCGGGTCTGCGCCTGATCCCACAGACCGACCGCGTCCGGCGGCGGCACCGCCCGGTCGTAGAGATCACCCGCGATGAGCACCGCATCGACCCGCTCGCTCCGAGCGACCTCGACGAGATGGTCGATGAACGCCTGATGCGCGTCGTGCAGGCTGATGCCGTGCAGTTGACGGCCCAGATGCCAGTCCGAGGTGTGAAGAAAACGCACGAGCCGAGACGCTAGAACATCCATTGACCGCTGAACATCACCCCAGCCGACCACACTTCCGGACGAAGATCGGGTGTGTCCCGGCAGTCCGTACGGGAAACCTTTGCTATGGAATGGCTGGAGGAGCGGCGGGTGGTCCTCTTGGCACCGTCGGCGCCGCTGGCCTTGGAGGGCCTCGTGCCATACCGCCACAGCCGACCGGTCGCACTGTCTCACACTTCGGCGAGGACACCTCGGGTGAAGGGTCGTCCGGTGTGGGCCATGCGGTGATCTACCCCACTTCGGTGGAGAGAGGACTCCACCAAGTTCAGGCGGGGATACCGACACACGGCCGACAATGGCACCGCGCCAGGCGAGTAATAGCCTCGACCCCTCCTCCGCGCCGACGGGTGTGGTGAGTGGCCGAGTCCAACGAACCACCACATCGTTGTCCATCCATATCGAGGGATGCCCGTAGGCCTCGGTGTGGGAGGTCCTGATGCAGTACACGACGGAACTCGACGGCCCTGACCTGCTCGGCTGGTGGATGCGGCAGCCGACCCGGCGGGGCCGCCCTCGGACGCGGTACCAGGCAACATCAAAGCCGCTGGGTGTCCGGTTCGCGTTCTACGGCCGGATGTCGACGCGGGAGTTCCAGGACCGGTTGTCGTCGGCGCGGTGGCAACGCGACTTCGCCGAGGACGTGATCGACGGCCGGGGCGTAATCGTCGCCGAGTTCTTCGATGTCGGCGAGTCCCGTCAGGTGCCCTGGACGCGTCGCCCGCAAGCCGCACGATTGCTGGCAGCTCTCGCGGACCCTGGCCGGGGGTTCGATGCGGTGGTCGTGGGCGAGTTCGAGCGGGCCTTCTACGGCAACCAGTTCCGCGACCTCGCGCCGCTGTTCAACCTATACAGCGTGCAGCTGTGGCTGCCCGAACTCAACGGACCGGTCGACGCCAGCAACGAGTTCCACCTGTCGCTGCTGGCCCTGCTCGGCGTGCACTCGAAACGAGAGGTCCAACGCTCCCGGTTTCGGGCCAAGGCGGCGATGCGCGCCCAGGTGGTCGAGCAAGGCCGTCATCTCGGTGGCTGGCCGCCCTACGGCTACCGGCTGGCAGACGCGGGCCCGCACCCGAACCGGGCACACGCCAAATGGGGACGCATGGCCCACCGGCTGGAACCCGACCTGTCCACGGCACCGCATGTGCAGTGGATGTTCACCCAGCGCCTCGCCGGCCGCAGCGTCGCCGGGATCGCCCGCGACCTCAACGACCGGCATGTCCCATGCCCGTCCCGCGTCGATCCCGGCCGCAACCCGCACCGCAGCGGCACGGGATGGACACTACGCACGGTGGCGGCAATCCTCGCCAACCCTCGCTACACCGGCCGGCAGGTCTGGAACCGGCAGCACACCGACCGCGGCCCGCTCGACGCCGCCGATGATCTCCTCGGCCAGTCGGAGGCACGCCGCTGGAACCTGCTGCAGCAGTGGGTGATTTCCCGGGACATCGCGCACCCGCCGCTGATCAGCGAGCACGACTTCGTCGCCGCCCAACAGGCCAACGCCCTGCCCGCACCGGCTGACGGCTCAAGCGGGCGCTACCTGCTCACCGGGCTGATCCGCTGCCAGGAATGCGGACGGATCCTCGACGCCCACTGGGTCAACAAGCACGCCGCCTACCGCTGCCGCCACGGCCACCGCAGCGCCTCAACAGGTGACGCGCCCCGGCCGCGCAACGTATACATCCACGAAGCCAAAGCGATCACACAACTCGCCGAATGGATCGGCATCCCGGCCGCCGACCCCCACACGGTCACCGACGCGCTACTCGAACACAAGCTCCACATCACCTGCGCGATCGGCGGGACACTGACCATTACAAAGATCTCCGAGGCGGCCACCGCGCATCGACTACCCACGATCCCGCACCAGCGCAGGACAGCAGAAACCCCCACCGAGACGCTTCATCTACCGTGAAGACAACCCGTGGGGGTTAACGTGTCCGAGGGGGGACTTGAACCCCCACGCCCTATACGGGCACTAGCACCTCAAGCTAGCGCGTCTGCCATTCCGCCACCCGGACCTGCTCGCCCAGCCTACCGTGTCGACCAGAGGTGACTTCGCCACCCTCCGGCCGCCCCGGTGGGCCGCACGGGGGCTTACTTTACACGGCGCACGTGGATCATGCACATCACCCTGTGGCCGCGACGTCCGCCCAGCTCAGAGGCGGCGACGGCCGGCCTTGAGGTCGCCTGGGAACGATCATGGCCGACCCGGCGGGTGGCGTCGGGACGCCCTCTCCGGGCAGCATGGCTGACGTGTCACAGCCCTCTCCCCTGGCCGCACTCCAGCACCGGGCGCTCGCGCTACGCGCCGCCGGCGACGTCGCGGGTGCCTGCCGGCTGTTGGCCGACGCGATCGACCCGCTGAGGGCCAGCTTCGGCGAGGACCATCCGGAGGTCCTGGGCACCGCCCACCTGCTGGCCCGCCTGCATCGCGAGGCCGACGACCCGGCCGCCACGCGACGCGTACTGGAGGAGGCCCTCGCGGCCGGCGAACGCCGGTGGCATCCGGCGGACCCGCTGATGCTCGCGTTCTCCTTCGACCTCGCCTCGGTCGCCGAGGAGCTGGGCAACCGGCACGAGGCCCGCCGCCACTACTCGCGGGTGGCCGAGGCCGGTCCCGCCGTGCTCGGTGCGGACCACCCGGCGGTGCAGGCGGCCCGGCACTACCTCGGGGGCGCGGGGGCGGGCACGACGCCGCCTCTTCCTCCCGTTCCTCCCCCGCCACGCTATCCGACCACACCGCCGGTGCCGCCGGCGTTCCCGCGTCAGCCGCCACCGCCGCCGCTGCCGGTTTCCGCCCCGCCACGGCAGCCGCCACCGCCTCCGCCCCGGATCCCGGCGCCGTCCCGGTCGCCGGAGTCCGCCGCGCCCGCCACCACCCGGCACGGGTCGGAGCCGCCGCACCCGGCGACAGTGCCGGGGGTGCCGCCAGCGCCGCCGGTGGCCGCGCCCCCGGCGGCTGCGACGAAGCCCGCTTCCGGCACCGACGCGCCGCCGCAACAGCCGGTCTCGCCGTGGGCTCCGCAGGTGGCACCGCCGGCACCACGGATCCCGGCTCCCCCACGGCCGGGGCCCGGGGGGCAGGGCGGGCCGGTGCCGCAGCCGCCGCCCGTTCCGACGCGCGGTTGGGACGAGCCGACCATCCAGGTACGGCAGATCGACCCCCTGCTGCGGGAGGAGGCTGCCCGGCAGGAGGCCATCCGGGCGGCGACCGGACCGGGCGGCGACAGCTCGCCGGCACTGGCGATCGGGGCGGGCCCTTCCGTGGGCGCTCCGCCGGGCGGCGGGCCCGTGAGCGGCGTACCCGCCAGCGCCCCACCGTTGGGCGCCACACGGGACGATGGCCGACCGGCCGGCGACACTCCGGTCAGTGGGAGCCCGGTCAGCGGCGCCCCGATCAGTGGGAGCCCGATCAGTGGGAGCCCGGTCAGCGGGTCCCCCGTGCCGCCGTGGGGCATGACCGCACCGCCCTGGAGCGGGGTCTCGCCGCCGCGGTCGCCGGCCGAACCGGTCGGCGCGGAGCCCACCGCCCGGGACGACGCTGAGCCCACCGAACCGATCGGAGCTGAGCCCACCGCACCGGGCTGGGCGGGCCACCCGCCCGACGAGAGCACGGACCAGCCGGGGCCGCGCGGCCAGGGCCATGGGGCAGCGCAGCCGGACGTGCCCGTGCCGCCACCGGCACCAGACCGCCGCCCGGCGGCCCGACCCCACCAGCCGCCGTGGCCCGGTCAGGGAGCGGTCGAGCCGGGACCGGTCGGCCACGGGCACGCACCGGTCGAGCACAGGCCGGTCGAGCACGGGCCGGTCGCACAGGGGTGGGACGGGCAGTCGGGGCAGGGCGGGCCGGCGTGGCCCGAGCGGGGCGGCGGGGAAGCCGACGACGGTTACCCTTCCCCGCGCGAGGCGTGGCAGACGACGTACCCCCAGGAGGAACAGGCCGGGCGCGGCCGGCTGATGGTCGTCGTGGCCGTGGTGGTGGCCCTGGTCGTGCTCGTGGTCATGGTCGGCGTCGCGGTGCTGGTGCTCGGCCGCGACGGGGCGCCGCCGCCAACGCAGGCGACGCCGCCGTCGGCGGCGGCCGGGCCGACGGTGGACGGACCGCCGCCGGGTGACCTGAAGCTGCGCGACGACAGCAGCACGATCACCCTGACCTGGACGGACCCGTCGGCCGGCGCGGTGCCGTTCATGGTGGCCGGCGGCCGGGCCGGGCAGAAGCTGGGGGTGATGGCCACGGTGGACCCGGGGCAGACCAGCTACACGGTGAACGGGCTGAACGCCCGGGTGGACTACTGCTTCACGGTGCTCGCCGTGTACTCGACCGACGCGTTCGCCACGTCCGGGCAGGTGTGCACGCAGCGGGAGCGGACCGCCACGCCGCGCTGATCGACCGTCCACTTGGCATGCACGCTGGGTGCGCAGGGGCCGACGGTGCGGGTTTCCCCTGTCTCAGGGTGGCCATATGATGGCACCCGGCTCACGGGAGGGTCGCCAGTGGACGGCGGTCACCTGCCACGACGACACGGGGAGGCAGCCGCTTGTGGCCACCATCGACGACGCCGTGAGCACGGAACCGGGTGCGTCCCGCCGGCGGCGCTGGCGCGGTGGCCTCGTCACCGTCGGCACGGTGTCCGCGCTGCTGGCCGCGATGGGGCTCACCGTCCTCGGGTTGGGCGCCGCCGACAACGCGGTGGCCAACTACGACGCCAGCAGTTGGCTGTGGAGCGCGGCGCGCAGCGAGCTGGCGCGGGTCAACGGCGTGACGGCGCGGGTGGACACGCGGGTGGAGGTGCCCGACTCCCGACGACACCCGGTGCAGGTCGTCCAGACCGACCGGCTGCTGGTCCTGCGCGACCTGAACACGGGGCAGGTCAGCTCGCTGGACCTGGCCACCCTCCAGATCACCGCCACCACCCGGACCACCCCCGGGCTGGGCGTCAACGTGGCGCTGCACTCCGATGCCGCGTTCGTGGTGGACGCCGTGCAGGGCATCGTCCGGCAGCTCGACCCGCGTTCCCTGGCCCCGGTGGGCGAGCCGGTGCGCTACCCGCCGGGCATCACCGGCGGGGCGTTCGACGGCGAGGGCCGGCTGTGGGTCGCCGTGCCGGCCGAGGGCACCGTCTCGGCGGTCACGGCGGCGAAGCTGCCGTCCGAGCCGGGCTCCGCCGCGCCGCCGGGAAGCGGCATCTCGCCGAAGAGGATCGAGACGTACGACGTCGCGGAGCCCAGCCATGAGCTGGTGGTCTCCACGCTGGACGACGGGGTGGCGGTGCTCGACCGCACGGCCGGCGCGTTGGTGCGGGTGCAGCGCGGCGAGGTGTTCCGCACGCCGCTGACGATCACCGGTCCGGGGTCGCTGCCGGCGCGGACGAGCGGGCCGAAGGTGCCGGTTACCGTCCCCGGCGAGCGGAAGGTCCACGTGATCGGTGCCGGCGGCGAGGAGCGACAGTTCACCGTGCCGGGGCGGGGCGACAAGCTCAGCCCGGCCGTGGCGTGGGCGGACCGCTTCTATTGCGCCGACGAGTCGACGGGCACCGTCTACTCCTTCGACGCTTCCGGCCAGCTCGTCGACACGATCGGCGGCAAGGGTGCCACCGGCCCGCTGGAGCTGGAGGTGCGGGAGAACCGGCTGTTCATCAACGCGCCGGACTCGTCGACCGCCCGGGTCGTCGACGACAAGCACCAGGTGCGCGAGGTCAACAAGTACGCCAACGACGTGCTCGGCGGCGACCCGCCGCCGGTGCCCCCGCCGCCGCCACCGCCGAAGAAGCCGAAGGTGGGCAAGCCGAGCGCGCCGCGCAGCGTCACCGCGTCGGCCGGCAACGCGCGGGCCCGGGTGAGCTGGCGGCCGGCGGCCGCGAACGGTGCGGAGATCATCCGGTACGTGGTGGAGGGTGCCGGCGAGCGCCGCGAGGTGGGGGCCAACCAGCGGTCGGTGGAGGTCACGGGCCTGACCAACGGTGAGACGTACCGGTTCTCGGTGCACGCGGTCAACGCCAAGGGTGACGGCCCGGCGCGGTCCAGCAACCCGGTGACGCCGACCGCGGCGGTGCCGGATCCGCCGTCGGGCGTGACGGCCGAGGCCCGGCCCGACGGCACGGTCCTGGTGAAGTGGCCGGCGGCGAACGGCCAGGGCAACACCATCGCGAAGTACGCGGTGACGGCGACCTCGGCGGGCGCCAACGCCCCGGCCGGCGAGTCGGCGAAGACGGAGCTGGTCGTGCCGGCCGGCGAGCTGGACTACGGCACGCAGTACGCGTTCACGGTCGTCTCGGTCAACGACAGGGGCGCCGGGTCGGCGGCGTCGCCGGTGAGCAACAGCGTGGTGCCGTTCGCCGCGCCCGGCGAGCCGGTCGACCTGCGGGCGACGACGGTGGCGAACCGGCCGGGCACCGTGGCGGTGCAGTGGTCGCCGGCGGCGGCCAACGGCCGGCCGGTGACGAAGTACCTGGTGGACGCGGGTGGCCGCAGCAGCGAGGTGACCGACACCCGGGCCACCGTGGACGGCCTGGGCGACGGGCAGAGCGTCACGGTGACGGTGAAGGCGGTCAACGAGGCGGGTCCGGGCGCGGCGGCGACGGGCACCGCCCGCACGGTGGCGCCGCCCCGGGTCACGGTCACCGGTTCGTCGGCGACGGCCACGGCGGTCACGGTGAACTTCACGGTGGACGCCGGCGGCGGGCAGGCCCGCTGCACGGTCAGCGTCCCGGGCGAGAAGCCGGTCACCGCGCGCAACTGCGCCAGCGCGACCGTGCCGGGCCTGACGCCGGGCACGGCGTACACGGCGACGGTGACGGCCAGCAACGCCGCCGGGCAGGGCACGGCGAAGCGGGCGCAGAGCACCGACCCGCTGTACGGGATCGCGACGTGCAACAACGGTCCCGACGGCGACCAGCGGACGTACTGCGACAAGGACGTGGCCGGCCGCAACGGCAACGAGATCTTCTCCGTTCCCCAGCAGGACAACGACAAGCAGGTCGGCTGGGCCAGACCGGGCACCCGGTTGAAGGCGTACTGCAAGCGGCAGGGCGAGAACGTCGACTCCTGGATCTACAACGGCCAGAAGCAGAGCAGCTGGTGGGTCCGGGTCGAGTTCGAGGGGAAGAACTACATCCCGTGGGCCTGGCTCAACCTCGAAGGCGGCGACAACATCAACGTCCTGCCGACCTGCTGACCGCGCCACCAGGCAAGGAGCACCGCCGTGAACAGGCACGAACCGCTCACCCAGCCGGAGGTGCAGGGCTTCGCGGCCCTCGCCGCCCGGCTGGCGGAGAACGTCAACTCGGTGGTGCTGGGCAAGCCGCAGGTGGTCCGGCTGGCGTTGACGGCGTTGTTCGCGCAGGGGCACGTGCTGCTGGAGGACGTGCCGGGGGTCGGCAAGACCACCCTCGCGCGGGCGATCGCCGCGACGGTGAAGGGGCGGTGGCGGCGCATCCAGTTCACCCCGGACCTGCTGCCCTCGGACGTGTCGGGGGTGACCATCTTCAACCAGGCCACCCGGGGTTTCGAGTTCCACCCGGGGCCGGTGTTCGCCAACATCGTCATCGCCGACGAGATCAACCGGGCGTCGCCGAAGACCCAGTCGGCGCTGCTGGAGGTGATGGAGGAGCGCACGGTCACGGTGGACGGGGTGCGGCACCCGGTGCCGCAGCCGTTCCTGGTGGTGGCCACGCAGAACCCGGTGGAGATGGACGGCACGTACCGGCTGCCGGAGGCGCAGCTCGACCGGTTCCTGGTGAAGCTGTCCGTCGGGTATCCCGACGAGGCGGTCGAGGTGGAGGTGTTGCGCGGGGCGACGGTCCGCTCCCCCGAGGCGCTGCCGGCGATCACGGACACCGACACGGTCGGTGAGATGGTGCGGATGGCCCAGCGGGTGCACATCGCCGAGCCGTTGTACGCGTACGCGGTCCGGCTGGCCGCCGCGACGCGGGGTCACCCGCAGGTGCGGGTGGGGGTGAGTCCCCGGGGGGTGATCGCGCTGACCCGGGCGGCGTGCGCGTACGCGTTGATCGACGGGCGGGGCTGGATCATGCCGGAGGACCTGAAGGCCCTCGCCGAGCCGGTGTTCGCGCACCGGCTGCTGCTCACCTCCGACGCGCAGGTGCGCGGGGTGAGCGCCGCCGAGGTGCTGCGCCAGGCGGTCGCCTCGGTGCCGGTGCCGCTGCCGTCGGGCCAGGTCGCCCCGGCCCCGGCCTCGCCCCTGGTGCAGGGCTGAGGCGGCTGCGGGGCGTGGGGATCACCGCCCGGGGGGCCGGGCTGCTCGTGGCTGCGGTGGTGCTGCTCGCTGCCGGTTTCCGGTTCGCGTACCCGGAGTTGACGCTGCTGGGCGTGGCGGCGGCCGGGGCGGTGGGCTACGCGCTGCTGGTGGCGCTGTGGCGGCCCCGGCTGGAGGTGACGCGGCGCGCGGACCCGGACCGGGTGTCGCGGGGCGAGCCGGCGCGGATGGTGCTGACGGTGCGCAACACGGGGCGGCTGCGGGCGGCGAACCTGCTCGCGGAGGACCGGTGCGGTGACCGGACGGTGCCGGTGCCGGTGCTGCGGTTGCGGCCGGGGCGGGACACGACGGTCGACTACGACGTGCCGACGGACCGCCGGGGGGTGGTGCCGGTCGGCCCGCTGCGGGTGACCCGGCGCGACCCGTTGGGGCTGGTGGCGCTGGCGCGGTCGTATTCGGCGGTGGTGCCGGTGTGGGTGCACCCGCGGATCCACCCGCTGACGGCGGTGCCGACGGGGGCGGGGCGCAGCCTCGACGGCCGGGTGGACGGGGTGCCGCAGGGTTCGATCACCTTCGACTCGCTGCGGGAGTACGTGGTGGGCGACGAGCTGCGCCGGGTGCACTGGCGCACCAGCGCCCGGGTGGGCGAGCTGATGGTGCGGGAGAACGTCGACACCAGCCTGCCCCGGATCGTGATGCTGCTGGACAACCGGGCGACCGCCCACCCGGGCCGGGATCCGGAGTCGTTCGAGTCGGCGTGCGAGGCGGCGGCGTCGGTGGTCGCGGCGGCGCTGCGCGCCGACCTGCCGGTGTCGTTGCTGCTGGTCGCGCCGGAGGGGCTGGCCACGCCGGAGGGGCCGGCCGGGGAGGCCGCCGGCGTGGGGGTCGGGCCGCTGGACCGGCTCGCCGCCGCCCGGCTGGACACCGGGGACGCCACGGCGGCGTTGCGGGCGGCGGCGACCCGGCTGCGCCGGGACCGGCTCGGCGACACGTTGGTCTTCCTCACCGGGCCGGGCGGCCGGGGCGAGCTGGGGCATCTCGGCGCGCTGCGCGGGGCGTACCCGTCGGTGGTGGTGGGGGTTTTCGGGGCGACGGAGCCGGCGCCGGCCGGCGCGACGGGGATCGTGGTCGTCGACGCCGCCGACGCGGCGGCGTTCGCGGCCGAGTGGGACGGGGTCCGCCGGTGGTGAGGGTGTGGCGGGCGCTGCGGGCGGCGCCGCTGCCGGTCGCGCTGGTCGCGATGGTGGCGCTGACCGGGGTGGTGCTCGGCCGGGTGTACGCGGGTGGGCTGCTGACCCGGCTGGTGGTCGGCGCGGCGGTCGGTTCGGTGCTGGTGAGCGTGGCCGCCCGACGGCTGCCGTCCTGGCTGGTCGCCCCGCTGTCGGTGGTGGGCCTGGCCGGTTTCACGGCGTGGTCGCTGCGGGTGTCGGCCGACGCGGCGGGGCTGCCGGGCTCGCTGGTCGAGGTGGCGGCGGACGCGGCCCGCAACGGCATCCCCCGGCTGCTGACCGCGATGATCCCGGTGGAGCCGACGCCGGACACGGTGCTGGTGCCGCTGGTCGCGGCGTGGCTGGCCGGGCTGGCGGGGGCGGAGGTGGCGCTGCGGGCCGGCCGGGTGCTGCTGGGCTACCTGCCGCCGGCGCTGCTCTACGCCGGGGCGGTGTACGTGGTGGGGCCGAACGCGGACCCGGCGGTGTGGCCCACGGTGGCGTTCGCGGCGGTCGCCGCGCTGGGGCTGGCGGTGCCGTCCGTCCGGCCGGGCCCGTCGGCCCCGGATCCGACGGCCGGGCTGGCGCCGGGGGTGCGGGCAGCCGTTCGGGTACGCCTCGCCGCCACCGCCGCCGCCGGCCTCGTCGTGGTGGTGGGGCTGGCGGCCGTGGTCGGGCCGGTGGTGGCGGGCCGCGTCGACGAACGCCCGGTGGACCCGCGCCGGTACGTGGAGCCGCCGCAGGTGGAGTCGCTGGATGAGAACCCGCTGATCCGCATCTCCGGCTGGGCGCTGAACCCGGGGCAGAAGCTGCTGGACGTGGCCACCGAGCGCCCCGACGCCCCGGCCGGTGCCACCGCGCCCGCCGGCACGCCCGGTGCGACTGGGGATGCTGCCGGCAGCCGGTCGGTGCGGATCCGGCTCGCGGTGCTCAGCGACTACGACGGGGTGACCTGGCGGGTCGGTGCGACGTACCGCAACGCCGGCCGGATCCTGCCGGCGACGCAGCCCGAGCCGGGGGCGACGGTGGAGACGGTCCGGCAGGAGATCACCGTGGCGGACCTGAGCGGGCGGCTGCTGCCGGCCGTGGCCACCCCGCGTGAGGTCGGCGGGGCCCGGGTGGCGTACGACCCGCTGACGGGGACGCTGATCCGGCCGGAGGGGCTGGCTCCGGGGCTGCGGTACACGGTCACCTCGGCGGCGGAGCGGCCCGACAACAACCTGCTCGCCACGGCGAACGTGCCGGCCGGCGAGGAGGTGGCCCGGGTGCTGCGGGTGGCCGACGGGGTGCCCGACCCGGTGCGCCGGCTCGCCGCCCAGCTCGCCGAGGACAACGGGGCCCCGTACGCGCGGGCGGCGGCGATCGAGCAGTTCCTCGCCGAGCACTACCGGGTGGTGGCGGACGCGCCGAGCGGGCACGCGTACCCGAATCTGAGCTTCTTCCTCTTCGGCCCGCGCAACGGCGGCGGGCAGCGCGGCACGTCGGAGCAGTTCGCGGCGGCGTTCGCGGTGCTGGGCCGGCTGTCGGGGTTGCCGACCCGGGTGGTGGTGGGCTTCTCCTCCGACGGCAACGGGCCGGTGCGGGCGGCCGACGCGTTCGCCTGGCCGGAGGTGCTCTTCTCCGGGCTCGGGTGGGTGGCGTTCGACCCGCTGCCCCGCCCGGACGACGAGCCGCGCCCGGTGGAGGAGGACTTCCGTCCGGCGCCGGAGGACCCGCCGCCGTCGGAGGTGCCCGAGCCGACCCTGGAGCCGACGGAGGCGCCGCCGCCGCAGGCGGGGCCGGCGCGCCCGGTCGACTCAGGTGGGTTGTCGACGCCGGTGCTGGTCGGCGGCGGCGCGGGCGGCCTGCTGCTGGTGGTGGGGGCGGTGCTGGCGGCGCTGGTCGGGATGCGTCGGGCGCGGTCGCGGGCCCGACTGTCCACGGGCGACCCCGGCCAGCGGATAGCCGGCGCCTGGCGGGAGGTGACCGACGCGCTGCGGCTGGCGGGTCGGCCGGTGGGCGGGGACCTCGCCGCCTCGGAGGTGGCGGAGCGGGCCCGCGCCGCCCTGGCCGAAGCCCGCGCCACCCGGACCGACCGCAGCGACCGTGAAGTCGGGAAGGAGCGCGACGCCTTGGCCGACCGCGCCGCCGGGGCCGACCGCGAAGCCTTGGCCGTCACGCGCACGGCTCGGGCCACCGCCGGTGCCGTCGACCCCGCCGCCGGTGCCGTGCCGCCCGACCTGGCGGAGCTGGCCGGGCTGCTCAACCGGCTCGCCTTCGCGCCGGGCGCTGCCGCCAACGAGCAGGCGGACCGGGCCGCCGCCCTGGCCGGCGAGTACGTCGCCGCCCTACGCAGCGCCCGCCCCTGGTGGCGCCGGCTGCTCTGGTCGATCCATCCTGGCCCACTACGCTGGCGCCCCTGACCCGCCCCTCCCCCACGGGGGCACGGGTGGGGCGGGGTCAGGCGCGGAGGCGGCGGACCAGTTTGCGGAGGCCGGCCTGCCAGCCGTCCGGGTCCTCGGCGCGACGGAGGGCGTGCTGCGCGACCTCGGGGTGAGGCAGGATGAGGAAACGCTCCTCGGCCAGGCCGGCTATCACCGCGTCGGCCACCCGGTCGGGGTGCAGCACCGCGCCGGAGGCGGCGATCACCCGCGCTCCGAGGTGCCCGGTGGCCAGCCCTTCGGCGAGCATCGGCGTGTCCACCCCCTGCGGGCAGAGCGCGCTGACCCGGATGCCCTGGTCCCGATAGGTGACGGCGAGCCACTCGGCCAGGCCCACCGCCGCGTGCTTGGTCGCGGTGTACGGGGCGTCGCCGACGGCGGTGAGCAGCCCGGCGGCCGAGCAGGTGTGCAGCAGGTAGCCCTGCCCCCGGGCCAGCATCCCGGGCAGCACGGCCCGCGTGGAGTGGACGTGGGCGAGCACGTTGACCCGCCAGGCCCGGTCCCAGTCGGCGTCGGCGGCGTCCAGCCCTGCCGCCGTGGCGACGCCGGCGTTGGCGCAGAACAGGTCGATGTGGCCGTACCGCCGCTCGGTGTCGGCCACCAGCGCGCGGACCTGCTCCTCCACGGTGACGTCGAGGCCGGCGGCGTGGGCCACCGGGCCGACGGCGGCGGCGACGGCGCGGGCGGCGTCCGCGTCGAGGTCGGCCACCACGACGGCCGCCGCGCCCTCGGCGGCGAACCGGTGGGCGAGGGCCGCGCCGATGCCGCCGGCGCCGCCGGTGATCACGGCCACCCGGTCGGTGAGGTTCACGTCGGCTCCCCGCCCCCGACCGGCCCGAGCCGGGCGATCAGGTCAGCCAGGGCCGCCGGGCCGCCGGCGGCCAGCTCGGGCGTGGGCAGCAGGGCCAGCACGGGTACGTCCACTCCGGCGTCGGCGTAGCGGCGCACCTGGTCGCGGCACTGTTCGGGGGACCCGTGCAGCACGAGCGCGTCGACGACCTCGTCGGGCACGGCGGCTGCGGCGCCCCGCCGGTCCCCGGCCGCCCAGGCCCGCCACACCGGGTCGAGGAGCTCCGCCCGGCCCAGCCAGCGGTGGAACGCCGCGTACGCGGGCACCGTCAGGTAGGTGGTGATCAGCCGGCGGCCGAGGGCGCGGGCGTGGCCGGCGTCGGAGGTGGGGCAGACGAAGATCCGGGCGACCACCTCGAACCCGTCGGGCCGCCCGCCCAGCTCGGCGACGGCGGTGGGCACGTCCTCGGCGGCGAGCCAGTTGAGGATCACCCCGTCGGCCTCGGCGGCGGCCAGCCGCAGCATGCCCGGGCGCAGGGCGGCCAGCAGCAGCGGCGGCGGCACGGCCGGCGGCCGTTCCAGGGTGAACCGGCGCACGGCGAAGGTGTCGTACGCGCCGTCGACGGTCTGCCCGGCCAGGGCGGCGCGCAGGAAGCGCAGCACGTCGCGGGTGCGCTTGAACGGTTCGTCGAAGGCGACGGCGTTCCAGTCGCCCACCACCACCGGGGAGGACGCGCCGATGCCGAGCGCGAACCGGCCGGGGGCCGTCTCGGCCAGCGCGGCGGCGCTCATCGCGAGCAGCCCGGGGCCTCGGGTGAAGGCGGGGGCGATGGCGGTGCCGAGCCGCAGTTCGGGCTGCCAGGCGGCGGCCAGCGCCAGCGGGGTGAACGCGTCGGCGCCGTTGACCTCGGAGGACCACACGTCGGTGAAGCCGGCCCGGTGCAGGGTGGCGTAGGCGGCGGCGTGGTCGGCCAGCGGGAGGCCGCCCAGCGGCACGGTCATGCCCCATCGGTTCGTCACCGGTCGATCCTGCCCGCTGCCCCGCGCTTCCGGCAAGGGCGGCGGATCGTGGCGGATCCGGGGGAACCGGGCCGGGGCGGCGGGCCGGGGTGCTACGACTGCCAGGTGGAGCGGTACGACGGCGGGAGCCGCTGAGCATGGCCGCCGGGGCGGACCGGCCCGGCCGGTGGTGGCGCGCACCCCCGCCGGGCTGGGTGAGCGGCCTGCAGCCGGCGAGCGCCGGTACGACCCGGGCCACGTTCCTGGAGCTGTTCTTCGACCTGGTGTACGTCTTCGCGCTGACCCGGGTGTCGGCGCGGGCGTTCGAGGACCTGGTGGTGGAGGCGGACGGCACGAGCGGCTGGTCCCCGTTCACGGGCACGGGGAAGACGCTGCTGCTCCTGCTGGCGCTCTGGTCGGTGTGGCAGGGCACCGCGTGGACCACCAGCCGGTACGACCCGTACCACTTCGGGTTGCAGGCGGTGGTGGTCACCGCGCTGGTGGCGAGCATGGTGATGGGGGTGGCGATCCCCCGCGCGTTCACGGTGAGCGGGTTGGCGTTCGCCGCCGCGTACGTGGTGGCGCAGGTGACCCGGCCGCTGCTGCTGCTGGTGGCGCTGGGCCAGCACGAGTACCGGCAGCTGAAGCTGCGCATGTTGATCACCTACCTGTTCCTCGGGGTGCTCTGGCTGACCGGCGCGTTCCTGCCCACGAACCCGCGGGTCGTGCTGTGGGCGGCGGCGCTGGCCGGCAGCTATCTCGCGTCCCTGTTCGGCTGGCCGGTGCCTGGGCTGGGCCGTTCCCGGATCAACCGGTGGCAGGTGATCGGCGAGCACCTGGCGGAGCGCTACCAGCAGTTCTTCCTGATCGCGTTGGGCGAGACGATCCTGGTGGCCGGGCTCGCGTACAGCGCCCACCCGTTCGGGCTGGCGCGGACGGCCGCCTTCGGCACGGCCATCGTGATCTCGGTGCTGCTGTGGCGGATCTACTTCCAGCGGGCCGGGCAGATCCTGCCCGAGGCGGTGGCGAAGGCGACCCGGCCGGCGGTCATCGGCCGGTCCGCCGCCGACACCCACCTGGTGATGGTGGTCGGCCTGACCGCCACCGCGATCGGCTACGAGCTGACCATCGAGCACCCGTTGGGCCATCCGGCGGCGGCCTGGATCGCCATGGTGGTGGGCGGCCCGGTGATCTTCCTGGCCGGCCGGGCCCGCTTCGAGTACGAGGTCTTCGGCCGGGTGTCGCGATCGCGGTGGATCGCGGCGCTGGCACTGCTGGCGGCCGTACCGGTGCTGTTGCACGTGGCGACGCTGGTGTCGGCCGCGGCGGCGGCCCTGGCGCTGCTGGCGGTGGCGGTGGCGGACGCCCGGCGGGCCTGGGGCCGCCCGCCGGAACAGCCCGCGCCGCCGTTCTGACCCCCGCCCGCGAGCCGGGCCGGCGGGCCGCCAGGGCCCCCCTGACGACCTCGGGGTGCCCGACGGGTCAGCCGCCGAAGGCGAGCAGGCGCAACCCGGCGGCCCCGAGCGCGGTCCGCTCCCGGCCGGTCAACGGGTCCCGGCCGGTGGCCTTGCGGAGCACCGTCAACCGGTCCCAGCCGAGTTCGGGCGGCACGGCCCGGCCGCCGGTCAGCAGCGCCGCGACGACCTCGGCCGCGGTCGGGGTCAGCCAGGGTCCGCGGCCCAGGGCGGCGGCCAGGTCCAGGCCGTGCACGCCGACCTCGACCACCCGGGTCACCAGGAACTCGGTCAGAGCCATCGCGTCGCCGTGCCGGGTGCGGACCACCCGGTCGACGCTCTGGCGGGCCACCGCCACGTCGGCCGCGCGCCAGTCCCGGTCGAACGCGGCGGCGATCCCGGCCGGGTCGGTCGCCTCGCGGGCCTGCCGGCGGGCGCTTTCGACCCGGTCCCGGTCGACCTGCGGAGTGAACTTGGCCGCGCCGAAGTAGCCGGCGGCGTCCACCTCGGCGCGGGGCGGGGCCGGGGCGGCAAGCATGCCGGTGAGCCGGCCGGCGCCGGCGTGGACGTGGGCGACGAGGTCGCGTACGGCCCAGGGCGGGCAGTCGGTGGGCAGCTCCAGGTCGGCGGGGGTGAGCTCGCGCAGGACGTCGCCCAGTGCCGCGCACTCGTCGCGGAACGCCGCCCGCACCGTGTCGTGGGCCGTCCGCATCGGTTCCCTCCCCCGCCGTCAGCCCTTGACGCGGGGCACCAGGCGGTGCACGACGGCGAGCACCAGGGCCGCCACCACGGCCATCGTCCCGGCGATGCCGGCGGCGCTGCCGGCGTAGCCGACGAACAGCGACCGCCGGCCCATCTCGTCCGGGTCGAGTTGGGGCAGGTCGACCAGCCAGGACAGGGCCAGCGCCGAGGCCACCACGGCGATCGCCCCGCCCAGGCCGAGCACGACGGCGGCGACCCGGTGCGCGTCGGCGGGCTCCACCTGGGCCTGTTCCCGCTGGGTGACCAGGAGCAGCAGCCCGGCCAGCGCCGCCCAGACGCCGACGACGAGGAACGCCGCGACGGCGTCGCTGGGCCGGTGCCAGCCGGCGGAGAGCGTGGCCACGCCGGCCACGGCCGCGTACGCGGCGCCGAGGTACGCGCCGAGCACCCGGACCGTGGGCGGGAGGACCAGGATCAGCGCGAGGGCCACCGACGCGGCCACGGTGGTGTGCCCGCTGGGCAGGCTGTTGCCGGCGGCCGACCGCTCGGGGTCGATGCCGAAGTCGGGCCGGGCGAGGAAGTGTTTGAGCAGCTGGGTGCTCACGTTCGCCCCGGCGATGAGCAGGGTCGCCGTGATGGCCAGGGCGACCCGCCGCCGGATGAGCGCGATGAAGCCGATCATCGCCGTCGCGGCCAGCAGCGACAGCGCGGACATCGTGTTGAGGATGCGGTTGACCGGCTCGGCGATGCGGTCCTGGCCGATCTGGTTGCCGGTGAGGGCGACCGTGTCGAGCCACTGGCCGAGCTCGGTGTGCAGGGCGGCGCGCCACACCACGAGGAAGGCGGCTGTCTGGGCCAGGGCCAGTACGACCAACCAGACCGCCGTCCAACCCCTCGCCGTCGCGCGCACCCGCACACCGTAGCGGCACTCGCCGGAGCGTCCCCCGGTGGCCCGCCGCGGCCCTGCGGTTAGTTTGGGGCAGACGTACAGGAGGTTGCCGGTGACCGCCGCACCCGGGCCCGAAGGCCCTTCGCACCCCGTTCCGTCGCCCCCGGCCGACCGGCCCGAGTCCCTCGCCGACCTGCTCGGCGGGCGGCGCGGTGCGGTGGACGCCACCGCACCGCCGGTGGCGTTCGCGATCGGTTGGCTGGCCACCGGTCACTCACTGGTCGGCGGGGTGGCCGCCGCCGTGGTGGCCGGCACGGCGGTGGCGGCGTGGCGGCTGCGCCGGGGCGACCGGCCGCGGTCGGTGCTGATCGGGCTGCTCGCGGTCTGCGTGGCCGCGCTGATCGCGTTGCGCACCGGGCGGGCCACCGACTTCTTCCTCGTCCAGGTGCTGTCGAACGTGGCCAGCGCGCTCGCCTGGGCCGTGAGCATCGTGGTCCGCTGGCCGTTGCTGGGCGTCCTCGTGGGGGTGGCGCTGCGGCAGCGGGGCCGGTGGCGGCGCGACCCGGCGCTGCTGCGGGCGTACGGGCGGGGCAGCTGGGTGTGGGCGGCGACGTACGCGCTGCGGGTGGCGGTGTTCGTGCCGCTCTACCTGGGCGGGCAGGTGGTGGCCCTGGTGGTGGCGCGGGTGGCGCTGACCTGGCCGCTGGTGGCGTCCGCGCTGGCCGTGAGCTGGCTGGTGATCCGCCGGTCGCTGCCGGCCGGGCATCCGGGGCTGCGGCACCCGGTGACCGTGCCCGGCCCCGCGCCGGAGGCGGGGACGGGGCCCGGGACAGAGCCCGGTGCGGGGACAGAAAGGGAGAGGCCGCCACGGGGGGAGCGGCCTCTCCGGTGACGTACGTTACTCCGTCCGCGACCGTCACGTGATCCCTGGACGGTCACTTTTTCCGGGGCTTTTTCGCGGCAAGTTCAGCTTCGGGCGGTGGGGCGGGCCGGCCGGTCCGCTGCGTTGACCGGACGGCCGGCCCGCCCCGGCCTGACCGTGGGAGTCAGGCCGTCCGCCGACCGGGCTCATAGTTCCCCCGGGCCCGGCCGGGCTCCGGGTGGACGGGCCGCGCCGCCCACCCGGAGGGGTCGGGTCACCCGTTCGGGAAGAGCATCCCGTAGTCCGCGTACGCCATGGCGATGTCGGACTGGGCCCAGAACCGGTGGTAGTTGAACGTCGGCTCGGGGCCGCCGTCGAGGTACGCCTGCACCTTCGGCCAGTCCGGGTCGTTCTTGTAGAACGACCGGATGTCCAGGAAGCTCTTGCCGGCGGCGATGGCGTCGCCGTTGGGCATCTTTCCGGTCCAGCCCGGGGGCACGTAGAGGCCCTGGCCGTCGGCGGCGTTGTAGACGTCGTCGAAGCGCTTGTAGTCGCCGCGCTTCTCCGTCGTCGAGACACCCTTGCTGTCGGCGGAGGCGGACAGGGCGTCGAGCAGGCCCTTACCGGTGGTCTTGGCCGCCGTGTTGCCGGACTTCGCCGCGTACGCGATCAGGGTCCGGGCGAGGGAGCCGGTGACGCCGACGTCCTGGCCCGTGGAGGAGACCTCGACGTGCAGGTTGGTGTTGGCCGCCGGGCTGCTCGGGTTCCAGTTGGCGGGCTGGCCCGTCCACTTCAGCTCGGACGGGACCGACCAGTTGGTGCCCAGCGTGGTGTTCGCGATCGCCCACGGCACCCACTTGTCGAGCAGCGCCTTGGCCTTGGTGTTGCCGGTCTCCAGGTACAGCTCGGCGATGCGCTGCATCGACCAGACCTGCATGCCGAACCACTGGTTCGACGGCGGGTCGTTGTAGACCGGGTCGACGTCGTAGAACATGCCGTAGAAGGTGGCGGTGCCGGCCGGCGGGGTGCCGTAGTTGCCGTCCCAGCTGTTGGTGGCGCCACCGGCGATGCCGCCCTCGGCGGACTGGAGCCAGGTGTAGAACTCCAGCTGCCGGTCGAGGCTCTTCTGCCAGTCGCCGACCGCGGTCGGGGACTTCGGCTTCAGCTCGTTGACGTTGGTCATCGCCCAGGCCGCGAACGGGTTCTGGTAGCCGAAGTGGCTGTGGCTGGAGCCGATCCGCCACGACCAGTTCTGGCTGGTCTCGTACGCGCCGCCCCAGGCGTAGTACCAGGACAGCAGGTAGTGCGCCGAGTCCTTGCCGCTGCCGGCGGGGCAGGTGCTGGCCCCGACGCAGTTGCCGATCTTCTTGAAGTACTTGTCGTACATCGCGTACCGCAGGTAGTCGCCCATCTTGGCGGCCTTGGCCACGGTGGCGGCGACGTCGGCCTGCTTGCCCTGCGCCTTGGCCCAGGTCAGCGCCCAGTACGCGGCCTGCACGGCGCGGGCGTCGGCGTCCGGGGCGTTGGTGTACTTCCACTGCTTGGCGGGGGCGCCGGTGTCCTTGACGAACAGGTCGAGGTAGCCGTACTGCCCGCCGTGCTTGAAGGTGTCGCAGGACGGCTGCGGGATGGTCTCCCACACCGACTCCTGCGTGCCCCGCTGGAAGGTGTTGATGTACGCCGGCTTGGTGGTGCCGTCACCGCAGCGGCCGAAGCCGTAGGTGTTGTCGACGTCCATCAGCCAGTGCATGCCGTAGATGTCGCCGGTGCCGTAGGTGCTCTGCAGCTCCGAGCGCAGCGGGTCCTGGCCGACCGCGACGTTCGGGTTCAGCGCCGACGGGTACTGGCTGGGCAGGTTGTACTCCGCGGCGTACTGCGGGGTGCCGGCGGAGCCCGCGGTGGGCTGGTCGGCGTGCGTGGGGATGATGTACTTCTCCATCACCGTCCACGCGTTGTTGAACGGGGCCCAGTTCTGGGTCACCCGGCCGTAGTAGGCCTCCAGCCACAGCCAGTAGCTGAACGCCTCGGAGGTGGTCTCGTGGCCGTGGTCGGGCGCCTCGACGATCAGGGTCTCGATCGAGTGGTACGGCACGCCCTCGGGGCTGAAGTAGCCCGAGTTCTTGATCTTGCCGTACTGGTCGAGGAACTTCTTGACGTAGGCGTTGTCCCCGCCCGGAACGTCGTTGTCGACCTCGGTGACGGTGACCGCCAGGGGGGCCAGGCCGGTGCCGGAGGCGGTGACGGTGGCGGTGCCGCCGACGGTGTCGGAGTCCTCCGCCGCCGCCACGGTCACGGTGACGCCGGTGTTCCAGTTCGCCGTGGTGAGGGTCGCCGAGGCCGGCGTGACGGTGATGTCGGTGTCACCGCTGCGGGTCAGGGTCACCGGGACGCTGGCCGTCGGGGCCGCGCTGAGCTTGAGGTTGAAGGTGGCGGTGCCGCCCTCGCTCACGCTGACCGCGGACGGGGTGGCCACCAGGCGAGGGCCGGAGGCCGCGCTGACGGTGAACGCCTTCTCGGCGACGCCGATGCCGTTGGCGTTGTCGTAGGCCTTGGCCTGGACGGTGTAGCTGCCGGCCGGCAGGTCCTCCAGCGTGTAGCCGTACGGGGCGGTGGTGTCGGTGTTGACCAGCAGGCCGTTGCGGTAGAACTCGACCTTGCTGATGGTCCCGTCCGGGTCGCTGGCCGCGGCGGTCAGCGGCACGTCCGCCGGCGCCTCGAACGGCCCGCTCGGCACGCCGAGGGAGACCGTCGGCGGCTGGTTGGCGGGGGTGCCGTTGCAGGGGGTGCCGTTGAGGGTGAACGCCGTGGGCTTCGGGTTGCTGCCGGAGTAGCTGCCGTTGAAGCCGATGGTGGTCGACGCCCCGGTGCCGAGGCTGCCGTTGTACGACTCGTTGGTCGCGGTCACCTCGCTGCCGGTCTGGCTCCACTTGGCCGACCAGCCCTGGACCACCCGCTGACTGCTGTTGGGGAAGGTCCACTTGAGCGTCCAGCTGCTGACCGCGTCGCCCAGGTTCTTGATGGTGACGTTGCCGGTGAAGCCGCTGCCCCAGTCGTTGGTGGCGTAGACCACGTCGCAGGCCGGGGCGGCCTGCGCGGCGCCGGCCGGCAGGGCGATGCCTCCGATGACCAGCGTGGTGGCGGCGAGCATCGCCGTCCGGCGACGTCTTGCCATGAGTCTCATGTGCGCGGTGTCTCCTCGGACCAGGCCGGGGCCGCGGGGCCCCGGCGGGGCGCCTCCACGCGCGCAGGGGCACGGGGGGACGGAGGCGCTCGGGAATGGTGGTCGATCCGGCCCGGTCGGGGTTTCGGGTGCGGTGCGTCGACGCTGGTCGACCGCGCCGCGGCCCTCCTGGGGGTGCCGTCCGGATGACCCGGATGCCCTCGGCGACCCGCACTCACGCGAGCTGGCTCCTCGTCGCAGTGTTCGACAGTCTTGCATGGAAGCGCTCCCACGACAAGAAGAGTCCACGAACGAGCAGCTACTTGTTTCGATCTCGTTTTGGGGCTTTCACAAACCGGTGACGGGCGTTACAGTCGCTGCATCGCCGATGGGAGCGCTTCCATCGACGGAGGTCACAGAAGGTGTTGACCGGGAGCGTCGTGCCCGCGACGTCCCCGGCACATTGCCCGAAGGCTGACGGCGGGCCAGCCCGGACGCCGCCGCCAGCCACCACCCACCGGCAATGGAGGGAGGTGGAACCAGAGCCACTCGCGTGGCCCGGCTCCCGCGCGACACGCACGACAGGACGCCAATTCCGCTCGTGCGTGTGTGCAAACAAAGGTGGGGACGGGGGTTGCCCTCCCCCGTCCCCACACTAAACCCCCCGACACCATGGGAAAAGAGGCCGACGGGTCAGGCGTATCACGCCACCCGGCCGGCCTCGCTCGCTATGGGCGTAGCCGGCGGGCGTCTCGCAGCCACGACCGACGCCCCGACATCGCCTCCCACCAGCGCATTCGCGCGACCGGCCACGCGCCGGACCAGCCCGCACCACAGAGCCGACCCGCCACAGGCGGGCTCGGCCGCCCCCGCCTGCCTTATGCTGGGAGCGCTCCCGGCCGTGCGGCGGTGGGCACCCATCACGAGGAGAAGGCCCCATGTCGATGCTCACCCGGCGGCGGCTACTCAGCCGCGCCGCACTCTCCGCCACCGCCGGGGCCACCGGCACCGGCCTGCGCGTGGGCGGCACGGCCGCCACCGCCGCCGTCTCCGGCGGCCTGGCCACCGGATGCGACGCCGGCACCGACCCCGACACCGACCCCACCGGCGGGCCCCGGGGCGACCTGCGCTTCCCGACCGGTTTCAGCTGGGGCGCGGCCACCTCGGCGTACCAGGTGGAGGGCGCGACCAAGGAGGACGGCCGGGGCGAGTCGGTCTGGGACACCTTCAGTCGCACCCCCGGCCGGACCCGCAACGGCGACACCGGCGACATCGCCGCCGACCACTACCACCGCTACGCCGACGACCTCGACCTGATGCGCGACCTGGGGCTGGGCAGCTACCGGTTCTCCATCTCCTGGCCGCGCATCCAGCCCGACGGCACCGGCACACCCAACCAGCGGGGTCTCGACTTCTACCGCCGCCTCGTCGACGGCCTGCACGAACGCGGCATCTCGCCGATGGCCACCCTGTTCCACTGGGACCTGCCGCAGACGCTGCAGGACGCCGGCGGCTGGGAGAACCGCGACACCGCCTACCGGTTCGCCGAGTACGCCGAGGTGCTCTTCCGCGGCCTCGGCGACCGGGTGCCGGTCTGGCTGACCATCAACGAGCCGAAGACCGTCGTGCAGAACGGCTACCTCCACGGCCACCACGCCCCCGGCTTCCAGGACCCGCAGGCGGCCTACCTGGTCGCCCACCACCTCCAGCTGGCGCACGGGCTGGCCGTGGAGACGCTGCGGGCCACCGACAGCACCGCCCGGATCGGGCCCGCCCTCAACCTGCACCCCTGCTACCCGGCCGACGACAGCGCCGAGGCGGCCAGCGCCAGCCACCTCTACGACGGCTACGAGAACCGGCTCTACCTCGACTCGATCCTCAAGGGCAGCTACCCGGCGGACGTGCTGGCCGACCTCGGGCCCGGCAGCCGGATGGCGCGCGGCATCCGCGACGGCGACCTGAAGACCATCTCCGCGCCGATCGACCTGCTCGCCGTGCAGTACTACACCCCGTACTACGTGACCGGCACCGGCGGCACGGTCACCCGCTGGCCCACCTCGCAGGCGGACTGGCAGCAGATCTACCCCGACGGCATGTACGACATCCTGACCCGGGTGACCCGCGACTACGGCCCCGTCCCGCTCACCGTCACCGAGAACGGCCTGCCGCAGGCGGACACCCTCTCCCCCGACGGGACCGTCGACGACGCGGGCCGGATCAGCTTCCTGCGCGACCACATGGCCGCCGCGCACCGCGCCGTCACCGACGGGGTGCCGCTGGAGAGCTACCACGTCTGGTCGCTGCTGGACAACTTCGAGTGGGCGGAGGGGTACGACCAGCGCTGGGGCCTGGTCTACGTGGACTACCCCACCCAGCGCCGGGTGCCCAAGCGCAGCGCGCTGTGGTACCGCGAGGTGATCCGGGCCAACGGCCTTTAGCCGGGAACTCCCCGCCGGGCGGGCACGGTCGCTCCGCACCGCCCGGCGGGCGTTCCCCGGGTCGCGGCGAACCGGCGCCGGCCCGCCCGGTCGCGCCGCTCAGCCCAGCGGGGGCAGCGCCTGCTGGAGTTCGGCGCGCAGCGCCGGGGTGAGCATCTCGCCGGCCTGCTTGGCCAGCCGTGCCATCTCGTAGCCGACCACGCCGATGTCGGCGTCCCCGGCGGCCAGCGTGGCCAGGATCGAGCCGTCGCGCACCTGCATCACCAGGAAGTAGCCGCGGCCCATCTCCACGACGGTCTGCTTGACGATGTCGCCGTCGAACATCTGCGCCGCGCCGGCGGTGATGCTCATCACCCCCGAGGTCACGGCGGCCAGCTTGTCGGCGTGATCGCGCGGCAGGTGGTCGGAGACGGCGACCAGCAGCCCGTCCGAGGAGACCACGATGGCGTGCGCCACCCCGGGCACCCGTTGCGCGAACGCGCTGACCAGCCAGCTCACGTCCCGTGCCTCCTGGCTCAACGTCATCACTGATGTCCCCCTTCGGTGCGCCCGCCGGCCGGCGGCAGGAAAATCTCGGTGGTCTCCTCGGCCTCGGCCCGCCGTACGCCGCTGTAGAGCCGCGTCAGCATGCCGCCCACGGCCTCCGGGTCCGGATCGTGCCGGGGAGCGGGCTCCTGCGGCCGGGCCGGCTGCGTCACGGCGGCGAGCTGGGCCATCGGCACCCGGACCGGCAGGCCGCGCTCGTTGACGCCCCCGGTCACCGGCACCGTGGGCGGTGCGGCATCGGGCGTCGCCGCGCCGGCCGCCGGGCCCTGCCGCGACCACCAGCCGCCACCGGCGGGGGCGACCGGGCCGGCGGCCGGGGTGAGCACGTCCTCCGCCCGCACCGGCACCGGCCGGGGCCGGGGCACGGTGACCCTGCGCGGCCGGCGGCCCGCCACCGGCTGTTCCGCCGGGTCCGGCGGAACGGCGACACCCGGCGGAACGGCGACGCCCGGCGGTCGAGCCGGGCCCTGGGCGGCGACGCCCGGCGGCCGACCGCCCGCCACCGGGGCCGGGTCGTCGGCCAGGGGCGCGGTCACCCGGGGCAGGTTGGTCAGGGTGGTGGTCAGCATCCGTGGCGACACGGGCGGGTCCAGCTCCACCATCGGCGGGGCCGGGGTGAGCAGGGGGGCCGGGATGCGCACCCGGGCCACGAGGCCGTCGGGGGCGGAGTGCAGGCGGACGACCACCGCGTGCCGGGCGGCCAGGTGGCTGACCACGAACAGGCCCATCCGCTCGGACGCCGCCACGTCGGCCGCCGGCGGGGTCGCCAGCACCTCGTTCGCCTCGGCGAGCGCGGCCGGGCCCATGCCCAGCCCCCGGTCGACGATCTCCACCACCGCGCCGTGCCCCTCGGGCCGGGCGGTGACCAGCACGGCGGTGTCCGGCCGGGAGAACGTGGTGGCGTTCTCCAGCAGCTCGGCGAACAGGTGCACCAGGTCGCCGATGACGTGCCCGACGACGTGCAGGTCGGCGACCTGCTCGTGGCGGACCCGCTGGTACTGCTCGATCTCGGCGCTGGCGGCCAGCAGCACCGCGCCCAGCGCCACGGGACGGTTCCACCGCCGGGTCGACTCGCTGCCGGCGAGCACCAGCAGGCTCTCGTCGTTGCGGCGCATGCGGGCGGCGAGGTGGTCGAGCTTGAACAGGTTCTCCAGCTGGTCGGGGTCGCTCTCCTCCCGTTCCAGGCCGTCGAGCAGCTCCAGCTGCCGCTCCACCAGGACCTGGCTGCGCCGGGCGAGGTTGACGAACATCAGGTTGACGTTGCGGCGCATGGTAGCCTGCTCCACCGCGACGCTGACCGCGCTGCGGTGCACCGCGACGAACGCCTCGGCCAGCTCGCCGACCTCGTCGAGGGAGCGGACGACCGCCGCCGGCACCTCGATCTCGGGCACCCCGCCGGTGACCTGGCGGAGCCGGTCGAGGGCGTCGGGCAGCTCGATCTGGGCGATCCGCAGCGCCTGGCCGCGCAGCAGCCGCATCGACCGGGCGATGGTCCGCCCCACCAGCACCGAGATCAGCAGGGCCACCAGCAGCACCGCGACGATCCCGCCGGCCACCAGCAGGGTGGTGCGCAGCTGGCCGGCGCTGGCCTCGTCGGCCCGGCCCACCGCGTCGTCGACGACGCTGGCCTCCAGTTGTCGCAGCAGCTCCTGGCGCTGCTCGCTGGCCGCCCACCACTGCGGGGCGGGCAGCACCTTCGGCTCCGCGCCGCCGCTGGGCAGGCTCTGCTCCTCCAGCTTCGCGGCGGCGGTGAACGCCGGGTCGACGGAGACGGCGTCGTAGCGGCGGATCTGCTCGGTGGTGGCGGCGACCCGGAACGCGCCCAGGGCGGTCAGCTGCTGCGCCCGCAGGTCGGTCAGCTCGACCTGGTCCTCCACCCCATACCGGCCGGCGCGGGCGGCGGCGTACAGCTCCGCGCGGACCCGGGAGGAGAGTTCCTTGACCCGGGCGAGCTGGACGTAGCGCAGCACCGCCTCGTTGAGCGCCCGCCGGCCCTCCCCCGGCGAGGGCTGGGCGAGCAGGTTCAGCAGGGCGGAGACGGCCCGGTGGTAGTTGCTGAGGATCGTGTCGCTGGCCAGCACCGCCGGGGGCACCGCCGCGCGGATGTAGACGACCTGGTCGTACGCCTCCAGCGCCGCCGAGTAGGCCACCTGCCAGGCGGCGTCGGCGTCGGCCAGCGGGCCGGCCGCCTGCCGCAGCTCCTGCACGGCGGCGTCGGTGCTGGACTGCAACGGCTTCAGCGCGGCGATCGCGGCGTCCCGGGCGGCGCCGCCGCCCCCGCTGCGACGCAGCTCGGCCAGCTCGCCGGCGGTGCGGTCGCGTTCCTGCTGGAGCTGGTGCACCACGTCGGTGATCTGGCGTCCGATGCCCACCTGGCGGGCGAAGTCGCTCAGCTCCGTGGTGCGCCCGACGAGGCCCTGGGTCTGCACGCCGGCCAGCACCAGGAACGCCACGGAGGGGATGACGAGGACGGTGGCGAGCTTGGTGCCCATCCGCCAGTCCCGCAGCCGCAGCGGCGATCGGCGGCGGTGCGGCACGACGCGGACGTCGAACCGGCGCCTACGGTGGTGCGACACCCCGTTTCGCGCCGGGTCGGGACCTGCGCCCACACCTGCCTCCTAGGTCCCTCGCGTCCGCCGCACCGGACAGCGGGGTCCATCCAACCAGTCCCGACGGCGGTGTCAACGGGCTGACCTGAGGCGGGCCTCAGGAAGGATACCGAGGGTGGCGCTGTCCTGACGGGGTCGGTGAGGGCGGCTCATCCGTCCGGCCGATGGCCACGAGTGGCACCGCGGCGTCCAGCCGGCCCAGCGCCACCCGGGCCGCGCCCGTCGCGCCGACCTCCGGGTCGGGGTGGTGGTACACGCGGCGGGGCGCGAGGACGTCGGCGAACGACTCCCGCCACCACGCGGAGGCCTCCACCGCCCCGCCGCCCAGCACCACCTCGACGGGGCCGCCCACGGTGGACTCCAGCTCGACGAGGTCGGCCGCGACCAGCCGGCAGACCCCGGACATCAGGCCGGCGAGGATGTCGACCGCGCCGGTGCCGAAGCTCAGCCCGCCCAGCCCGCCCGAGCCGGCCGGCGCGTGACCGGGCGGCCGGTCGCCCCCGAAGTGCGGGTCCGCCGCGACGCCACCGCCCCGGGGGATCCGGGCCAGCGCGGCGTCCAGCGCGGCGCCCCGGGGCAGCCGCAGCTCCCGGTCCGCCCAGGCGAACAGGTTCCCCCCGGAGGAGTACGCGGCCCCGGTGACCACGTGGTCGTGGTCGACCCGGTAGCGCCACAGCCGGTCGGGCAGCGGCGGCAGCTCCGCCCCGGCCGGCACCGCCTGGACCAGCCGGACCGCCGACGAGGTGCCGACCGTCACCGCCGCCCGGCCCGGGTCCACCGCGCCGGAGCCGACGTTCGAGGCGGCCCCGTCGCCCACCGGCGCCGCCCAGGCCGCCTCGGCGAGCTGCGGCCAGCGGCGGGCGTGCTCGGGGCGCAGCCGCCCCCGCCAGCCGTCGCCGGCCAGCTCGGGAAGCTCCCCCGGGCCCACGGCGGCCAGCTCGCACGCCTCGGCGTCCCAGGTGAGGGCGCTCAGGTCGAGCAGGCCGGTGCCGGAGGCCTGGGAGACCGACATCGGGGCGGCGTCGAGCAGGCCGCCCAGCACGTACTCGGCGAGGCCGAGGAACCGGGCGGGCGGGGTCGAGGCGCGCCCGCGCAACCACGGCAGCCGCACCGACCAGTAGCAGCGGTGCCACCAGGTGCCGGTGCGCCGGTGGAACGCGGCCCCGTCGGCCGGGCCGGTCACGCCCGCCGGGGGCTCGGGGCGGGTGTCGAGCCAGGTGAGCACCGGCCCCAGCGGCTCGCCGGCCCGGTCGACCGGCAGCACCGAATGCCACTGGGCGCTGGTGGCGACCAGACCGACGTCGCGCAGGTGCCCGCCGGCGGCCAGCTCGTCGAGGCACTCGGCGAGGCAGGCCAGGTAGGCCGGGGCGTCCAGGGTGCCCGCGCCGTCGTCGTCGACCGTGACGCGCACCTTCCGACGGGCGAGTGCGCCGGGGCGCGGGACGGCGTCCGGGTCCAGCACGAGGCCGCGCACCGAGGAGGTGCCCAGGTCGAGGGCGAGGATGTTCATCGTGATCACCGTACCGGGCGGGTGCGCGGCCGAGCCGGCGGTCGGCCGTCGGCGCAGGTGGGCGGCGGTCGGTCCCGTACCCCGGGATCGGGTTCCCCGGCGGCGGCGGCGCGCGTAGGGTGACGGCATGCCCGCGCACCTGACCTGCTGGTGGCCCGCCGACCCGGCGGCCCACCCCCGCGCGTAGCTTCCCACGCGGCCGCCCCACGAGGCGGCCGCCGGTTCTCCACCCGGCCCGGGCCGCCACCGGCGGCGCCGCCCGGCCATCACAGGAGAATCCGATGACCCGCCCGCACGACCTGCTCGCCGCCGTCGCCGACGGCGTCGACCCCGGCCCCTTCGCGCTCGTCCGCCGCGAGGGCGCCGACCACCTGGAGCTGTTCACCGGCACCGTACGCTTGGTCGACCGGCTCGCCGACGTCCCGCTGCCCGACGGCCCGGCCGGACCGCGCACCCTGGCGCTGGTGCCGTACCGGCAGGTCACCGAGCGCGGGTTCGCCTGCGTCGACGACGGGACCCCGCTGGAGTGCCTCCAGATCGCCGGGCACGAGCGGCTACCCCTGGCCGACGTCCTCGCCGCCCTGCCCGACGCGCCGGTGGTGACCACCGACGCCGGGTTCGACATCCCCGACACCGAGTACGCCGACACCGTCGCCCGGGTGCTGGCCGAGGAGATCGGCCGGGGCGAGGGGGCGAACTTCGTCGTCCACCGCACCATGCGCGCCACCGTGCAGGGCTCCCCGCTGGTCGCGGCCCTGGCCGCGCTGCGCCGGCTGCTGCTGCGCGAGCGGGGCGCGTACTGGACGTTCGTGGTGCACACCGGCACGCGGACCCTGGTCGGGGCCAGCCCCGAGCGGCACGTCAGCGTCGACGACGGCCTGGTCATGATGAACCCGATCAGCGGCACCTTCCGGCACGGCGGCACCGCCGACACCGCGTCGCTGCTGCGCTTCCTCACCGACCCGAAGGAGGTCGACGAGCTGTACATGGTGCTCGACGAGGAGCTGAAGATGATGGCCACCGTCGCCGAGCGCGGCGGGCAGGTCGTCGGCCCGTACCTCAAGGAGATGTCGCACCTGGCGCACACCGAGTACCTGCTCGCCGGGCAGAGCTGCCTCGACGTGCGGGACGTGCTGCGGGAGACGATGTTCGCCCCGACGGTCACCGGCAGCCCGATGGAGAACGCCTGCCGGGTCATCGCCCGGCACGAGCGCACCGGGCGGCGCTACTACGCCGGGGTGCTGGCCCTGCTGGGCCGCGACGACGCCGGCCGGCAGACCCTGGACGCGCCGATCCTGATCCGCACGGCGGAGATCTCCCCCGACGGGGAGCTGCGCGTGCCGGTCGGGGCGACCCTGGTGCGCCACTCCACGCCCGAGGGCGAGGTGGCCGAGACGCACGCCAAGGCGGCCGGGGTGCTGGCCGCCCTCGGGTTGCGCCCCGACGCCCCCGACCTCGGGCCGGGTCCGGCGCCCCGGCTCGCCGACGACCCGCAGGTACGCGCCGCGCTGGCCGCCCGCAACGCCCCGCTGGCCCGGTTCTGGCTGGACCAGCGCCCGCCGGGGGCGGTGGCCCTGCCCGGGCTGGCCGGCCGGCGGGCGCTGATCGTCGACGGGGAGGACACCTTCACCGGGATGCTCGCCCACCAGCTGCGCGCCCTCGGGCTGGCCGTCGAGGTGACGCCGTGGCACCGGCCCGCCGGCGACGACGCGTACGACCTGGTGGTCGCCGGCCCCGGCCCGGGCGACCCGAGGGCCGTGGACCAGCCGAAGATGGCCGCCCTGCGCGGGCTGCTCGCCCGGCGGCTCGCAGCCGGCGCGCCGACCCTCGCGGTGTGCCTGAGCCACCAGCTGCTGGCCGGGCTGCTCGGGCTGCCGCTGCACCGGCGCGACGCGCCGTACCAGGGGTTGCAGCGCGACGTCAGCGTGTTCGGCACGAGCCGCCGGGTGGGGTTCTACTCCACGTTCACGGCCGTCGCCGCCGCCGACCGGGTCGCCAGCACGTACGGGCCGGTGGAGCTGGCCCGCGACCCGGTCGACCGCGCGGTGCACGCGCTGCGCGGGCCCGGCTTCGCCGGGGTGCAGTTCCACCCCGAGTCGGTGCTCAGCCGCGACGGCCTGGCCGTCCTGGCCGACCTGCTGGGCCACCTGCTGTCGGTGCCGCCGGGCCGGTCCCCGGCCGTGGCCCGCGCCGAGGGGTGAGGAGCGCGCCGGCCGCCGGAGGTCAGCCGGCGGCCAGGCCCCGCTTCAGCGCCGCGCCGATCTGCACCGCCCGCTTCGCGGTCAGCGCGGTGGCCGCCAGCGCCACGTGGTCCGGGGGGACCTCCCCGTTGTTGCTGGTGTGCGAGGCGCCGTACGGGTTGCCGGCGACGAACTGGCTCGGGTCGGTGTAGCCGGGGGTGACGACGACGCCGCCCCAGTGGTAGAAGACGGTGAGCAGCGACAGCAGCGTCGACTCCTGCCCACCGTGCGAGGTCGCCGTCGAGGTGAACGCCGAGTAGACCTTGTTCGCCAGCGCGCCCCGCGCCCACAGCGGGCCGGTGGTGTCGATGAACTGCTTGAGCTGGGCGGCGACCATGCCGTAGCGGGTGGGCGACCCGAGGATCACCACGTCGGCCCAGGACAGGTCGTCCGGCTCGGCCTCCATGACGTCCTGGGTTTCGAGGCGGTGCGCCTGCCAGCCCGAGTTGGACCGGATCGCCTCGTCGGGTGCCAGCTCGCGCACCTTGCGCAGCCGGACCTCCGCGCCGGCCTCGCCGGCGGCCTCGCACGCGGACTGCGCCATCTGATAGGTGATGCCGGTCGCGCTGTAGTAGATCACCGCGACCTTGATCCGGCCCTCCATCGGGTCCTCCTCGTTCTCCGGTCAGCTCCCGCGACTACCCGTTGCTTGCGGCGTCAAACGTCGACCGGTGCACGTGGTGGACCGCCCGGGTCCGCCGGGCGATAGCCTGGTGCGGTGATCCTGCCCCTGCCCGACGGCGAGTTCCAGGCGTACCTGTTCGACTGCGACGGCACCATCGTCGACTCGATGCCCCAGCACCACACGGCCTGGCGGCGGGCCCTCGGCGAATGGGGCTGCGACCTGCCCGAGGACCTCTTCTACGCCTGGGCCGGACGGCCGGTGGCCGACATCGTCGCCGACCTCAACGACCGGCACGGCCTGGCGATGCCGGTGGAGGCCGTCGCCGCCCGCCGGGAGGCGCTCTACCAGGAGCTCCTGCCGACGGCGACCGGCGTGCCCGGGGTGCTGCGGCACATCCACGACGCCCACGGGCGGGTGCCCTTCGCGGTGGTCTCCGGCAGCACGCGGGAGTCGGTCACGGCGTCCCTCGGCGCGCTCGGCATCCTCGACCGGTTCGACACGTTCGTCTGCGCCGGCGACTACGCCCGGCCCAAGCCCGACCCGGAGGCGTTCCTGCTCGCCGCCCGGCTGCTGGGCGTGCCGCCGGCGGCCTGCCTGGTCTTCGAGGACGCCGACCTGGGCATCCAGGCCGCGACCGCCGCCGGCATGGCCTCGGTGCGCGTCCCGCAGCCCCGGCGGGGCTGACCCCGCCTGCGGCGGCTCGCTCAAGTTTTGCGCAAGTTCCACGGCCGGTCGGTCCCGGCCGGGCCGCCGAGCGCCATCCTGATCGCACCGGCTCCGGCGGCCCGTGCCGCCGCCGGTGCGCCGGTCGACCTGAACGGGGGATCGCGCTCCGTCGGCAACGAGGCCGGCGTAGCGCGATCAGGGGGCGGCGGGCCCTGCTTCCCAGCGGCCGATGTGCCCCGCGGACAAAGGGCCGGGGTGGTCAGCGGACCAGGGCGTCCAGCAGCCGGTCGAGTTCCGCCGCCGGGTCGACGGTCAGCCCGGTGTGCACCGGCCCGGTCTGGATCATCGTGCTGCGCGGGGCCGCCAGCCAGCGGAACCGCTCGCCCCGCCGCATCCGCCCCGACGGGCCCTCGCCGACGCACGTCCGGTCCCAGGAGCCCAGCGCCGCCGCCACCTCGGCGAGGTCCACGTCCGGCGCGAGCGCCCGGACCCGGTCGGCGTCGAGATGGGTACGCGCCGCGAGGAAGTCCCGACCCTGGCAGTAGAGGATCACCCCGACGTTGATCCGTTCGCCGCGCTCGACCCGGGGCACCAGCCGGATCACCGCGTACTCGAAGGGTTCTCTCACGCGGCGCTCCCCTGCGGCAGCCAGTCGGCGGTGCGCGCCACCCGGCGGGCGAGGTGGTCGGCGTACGCGGCGCGGGCCGCGTCGGCGGAGTCGAAGTCGGGCCCGGCCAGCCAGGCGTCCGGCACCAGCGCCAGCACCTCGGCGAGCAGGCCGGGGGTGACCCGGGGCGCGAGGTCGGCGTCGGCCTCGGCCAGCCGGCTCGCGTAGGGGGCGAGCACGTGGTCGTCGGCCCGGTACGCCCGGCGCACGGCCGCCTCGGCGCGCGGCCAGTTGTGGTGGAAGTAGAGGCAGGCGCCGTGGTCGATCAGCCACAGCTCGCGGTGCCAGATCAGCAGGTTGGGGTTGCGCCAGCTGCGGTCGACGTTCTCGGTGAACGCGTCGAACCAGAGCACCCGGGAGGCCAGGGCGGGGTCGACCGGGTGCGCCACCGGGTCGTAGCCGAGCGCGCCGGGCAGGAAGTCCATCCCCAGGTTCGGCCCGCCGCTGCCGCGCAGCAGCTCCTGCACCTCCTGGTCGGGCTCGGCCCGGCCGATGACCGGGTCGATGTCCAGCACCACCAGCCGGGGCACCGCGAGCCCGAGCCGGCGGGCCAGCTCACCGCAGATCACCTCGGCGACCAGCGCCTTCGGCCCCTGCCCCGCGCCGGAGAACTTCGCCACGTACGTGCCCAGGTCGTCGGCCTCGACCACACCGGGCAGCGAGCCGCCCTCGCGCAGCGGGGTGACGTACCGGATTCCGGTGACCTGACGGAGCACGAGGCCCACCCTAGCCGGAACCCCTGCGCCGCCCGCGCGGGCCGCCGCCGGCGCTCCTATTCACGGCCGGGCCCCGGAATGCTTCCGGAGCGGCTCGGGTAGCCACGTCGTGACCCACGAGAGGAAGGACGAGCCAATGCGACTGACCGAGCAGCAGATCCGCTCGCTGTACGGGCAGGACATCCAGGACCGCTCGGGTGCGAAGATCGGCAGCGTGGGCCAGGTGTGGGCCGACGCCGCCGGCGAGCCGACCTGGGTCAGCGTCAAGACCGGGGTGATGGGCCACCACGAGTCGATGGCCCCGCTCCAGTCGGCCCGGATGCAGCAGGACAAGCTGAGCCTGCCGTACGACAAGGCGACCGTGCGCGGCGCGCCCAGCGTCGAGACGGGCACCGACGAGCCGTTGGACGCCCAGCAGCTCACCCAGCTCTACGCGCACTACCAGCTTCCGCCGCCCTCCCCGCCGGCCCCGTCGCGCCAGCAGGCCGCCGGCTACCCGCGGGGGCCGGAGCTGACCCGCTCCGAGGAGCGGCTGCTGGTGGGCACCGAGAGCGAGCCGGCCGGAACCGCGCGGCTGCGTAAGCACGTCGTCGACGAGGACGTGCACACCACCGTCCCCGTCGAGCACGACGAGGTGCGCGTCGAGCGCGAGCCGATCGCCCCGGGCGACCGGCGGGCGCGGGCCGAGATCGGCGACGAGCAGCAGGAGCTGCGGCTGCGCGCCGAGCACCCGGTGGTCAGCAAGGAACAGGTCCCCGTCGAGCGGGTCCGGCTGACCAAGGACGAGGTCGTCGAGGACCGGCCCGTCGACGAGCGGCTGCGCCGCGAGCAGGTGGAGGCGGACGTCCCGCAGTCGGCCCGGTCCCGCCGCTGACGTGACGCCCCGGCGGTGACCCTCCGCCGGACGGCGTGACCCCGGGCGGGCGGATCCCTGGTGATCCGCCCGCCCGGTCGCGTGTCCGGCGGGTGTCGGTGACCGGTTCTATGCTGGCCGTCGAGGTGGACGGAAGGCGGCGTGAGACGTGGCGACGAGCGGCGTGCGGAAACCGGCGGGCGGTGTGCGGCAGCAGGCGGGCGGCGCGGGGGAACCGGCGGGCGGCGGGCGGCAGCAGGCTGCCGGCGCGAAAGCACCGGTGGGCGCGGCGGAGCTGACCGGCGCGGAGGCGCTCGCGCTGCGGATGACGGCCCTGCTGCTGTGCCCCCACCCCACGGCCCGGCCCAAGGACGTGGCCGGAATCGTCGAGTGGTTCGGCGCGATGCAGGCGCAGGACGCGGCGAGCGGCCTGTGGTCGCTCGGCCTACGGCTGCCCGGCTGGACGCAGGCCGACGTGCAGGAGGCCCTGGAGCGGCGGGAGGCGCTGCGCACCTGGCCGATGCGGGGCACCGTGCACCTCGTGCCGTCCCGCGACGCCCGCTGGATGCTGGACGTCACCGGCGTGCGCACCCTGGCCGCCGCCGGGCCCCGCCGGGCGGTCCTCGGGCTCAGCCTGGAAGAGGCCGACCGGGCCGCCGACGTGCTCGGCGAGGCGCTGGCCGGCGGGGCGCGGATGACCCGGTCGCAGTGCCAGGCCACCCTCAACGCGGCCGGCATCGACACCACCGGCCAGCGCGGCTACCACCTGCTGTGGTATGCGGCCCAGAAGGGCGTCACCTGCATCGCCCCGCACGTCGGCACGGAGCAGACGTTCGCGCTGCTCGACGAGTGGGTGCCCGACCCGCACCGCCCCGACCGTGACGAGGCCCTCGGCATCCTCGCCCTGCGCTACTTCCGCAGCCACGGCCCCACCACCCGGCAGGACTTCGCCGGCTGGACGGGCCTGACCGCCACCGACGCGAAGCGGGGCATCGCCGCCGCCGGTGACGCGCCCACCACCGTGACGGTCGACGGCGTCGAGGCGGTGGCCGACGCGGCCCTGCTCGACGCGCCCCGCACCCCGGTAGACGACGTGCACGCCCTGCCCGGCTTCGACGAATACCTGCTGGGCTTCAAGGACCGGTCGCTGATGGTCGCCCCGGAGCACAAGCAGGCGATCATCCCCGGCGGCAACGGGGTGTTCCAGTCGACGGTGGTGCGCGGCGGCCGGGTGGCCGGCACCTGGAAGCGGACGCTGGGCAAGACGAAGGTGAAGGTGGCGGTGCGCCCGCTGGTCGACCTCGACGCCGCCACCCGGGAGCAGGTGGACGCGGCGCTGGCGGCGTACGCGGCGTTCGTCGGGCTCCCGCCGGCGGTGGAGTGGGCCTGACCGGCCGCCCGTCGTCACGCGGCCGCCGTGAGGCATAGGGCGAGGCCGTCACGGGGACGTAAGGGTCACTGAGACTGCTCGCCGCTCGGCGCGCCCAGGGAAAGGTGGCTGGCTCCGCTACACGACACGCCGACGCGATTGCACCGCAACCAGCCAACGATCGCCCCGCACCTGGGGCCGGCGGCGAGTCGCCACCGGCCCCGCGAGCCCGAATCGGTCAGTCGGCCAGCGCCCCGGACGACCGCCCCTCGTGCAGGGTCAGGTTCCGGCCCGTGGACGGGTCGAACAGGTGGATCTTCTCCAGGTTGAACCAGACCCGGCGGTCCTCGCCCTCGCGTACGGTCGACTCGGCCGACAGCCGGGTGACCAGGCTGGCCCCGCCGCCGCTGAAGTCGGCCCCGGCGTCGGCGGCCAGCTCCTCCAGCTCGGCGGCGCTGGCCCGCTCCCCCTCCAGCGTGAAGTAGACGTACTTGTCGGAGCCCATCGACTCGACGATGTCGACCGGCGCGGTGAACTCGGCGCCCCGGCGGCGGGTGTCGTCGTCGACCAGCTCGGCGTCCTCGAAGTGCTCGGGGCGGATGCCGAGGATCAGCTCGCGCGGGGCGTCGCCGGCCTCCAGCTCGCGGCGGATCCGGTCGCCGATCGGCACGTCGCCGACGGCGGTGCGCAGCGTCCCGTCGTCGACGGCGGCGTGCAGGAAGTTCATCGACGGGGAGCCGATGAAGCCGGCGACGAAGAGGTTGCGCGGGTGGTCGTAGAGCTCCTGCGGCGGGCCGACCTGCTGGATCGCGCCGCCCCGCATGATCACCACCCGGTCGCCGAGGGTCATCGCCTCGGTCTGGTCGTGGGTGACGTAGACGGTGGTGGTGCCGAGCTGCTTCTGCAGCCGGGACACGACCGTGCGCATCTGCACCCGCAGCTTCGCGTCGAGGTTGGAGAGCGGCTCGTCCATCAGGAACGCCTTGGGCTGGCGGACGATCGCCCGGCCCATCGCCACCCGCTGCCGCTGGCCGCCGGAGAGGTTGGCCGGCTTGCGGTCCAGCAGCGGGGTCAGCTCCAGCACCTTGGCCGCCTCGTCGACCTTGGCGTCGATCGTCTCCTTGTCGAGCTTGGCGAGCTTCAGCGGGAACGCCATGTTCTCCCGGACGGTCATGTTCGGGTAGAGCGCGTACGACTGGAACACCATCGCGATGTCCCGGTCCCGGGGGGCCTTGTCGTTGACCCGCTGGCCGCCGATGCGCAGCTCACCGGAGCTGATGTCCTCCAGCCCGGCGATCATGTTGAGGGTGGTGGACTTCCCGCAGCCGGAGGGGCCGACCAGGATGACGAACTCGCCGTCGGCGATCTCCAGGTCGACGTCCTGCACCGCCACGGTCCCGTCGGGGAACGACTTGCTCACCTTGTCCAGCACGATGTCAGCCATCACTACACCACCTATCCCTTGACTGCGCCGGAGGTCAGGCCGGAGACGATGCGGCGCTGGAAGAAGAGCACGAACGCGATGATCGGCACGGTGATCACCACGGCGGCGGCGCAGATGGCCCCGGTGGGGTCCTCGAACTGCGACTCGCCGGTGAAGAACGA
This sequence comes from Micromonospora haikouensis, assembly GCF_900091595.1. Lineage (GTDB taxonomy): Bacteria > Actinomycetota > Actinomycetes > Mycobacteriales > Micromonosporaceae > Micromonospora > Micromonospora haikouensis. The sequence continues at coordinate 171,922 of NZ_FMCW01000010.1, read as the reverse complement.
CAGCGCCACCGGCACCGTGCGGGCCCGCTCGGTGGAGGTGAGCGTGATGGCGAACAGGAAGTCGTTCCAGCAGAAGATGAAGACCAGGATCGCCGTGGTGAACAGCCCCGGTGCGGCCAGCGGGGCGATGACCCGCCGGAACGCCTGGCCCTGGGTCGCGCCGTCCATCTTCGCCGCCTTCTCCAGGTCCCAGGGGATCTGCTTGAAGAACGCCGACAGCGTGTAGATCGCCAGCGGCAGGGCGAAGGTGATGTACGGCAGGATCAGCCCCGGCCAGGTGTCGAAGAGCCCGAGCTGCCGCTCGATCTCGAACAGCGGCGACACCAGCGACACCTGCGGGAACATCGCGATCAGCAGGGAGACGCCGACGAGCAGCTTCTTGCCGGGGAAGTCCAGCCGGGAGATCGCGTACGCGGCCATGGCGCCGAGCACCACGGCGACCAGCGTGGCGATCAGGGCGATGCCGATCGAGTTGACCAGCGCGCGGACGAACTGGTCGGTGTCGAAGATCGACCGGTAGTTGTCCAGCGTCCACTCCCGGGGCCAGAACCTGCCGTCGGTGAGGGTGGCCGGGGTCTTGAACGACAGCGAGGCGATCCAGAGCACCGGGACCAGCGCGAAGACGACGACGATGACGTCCAGCAGGCCCCAGCGCAGCTTCGCCCGCGTGGTGGTGTCGGCCATGTCAGCGCCTCTCCCCGTCGTCGCTGCCGGGGGCAGCGGTGCCGAACAGCTTCACGAAGACGAACGCGATGACCGCCACGGTGAGGAAGATCAGCACGGACATCGTGGACCCGATGCCGAGGTTGAGGCCCCGGATCAGGTTGTTGTAGGCCAGCATCGACACCGAGGAGGTCTCGTTGCCGCCGGCGGTGAGCACGTAGATGTTGTCGAAGACCCGGAACGCGTCGAGCGTGCGGAACAGCAGGGCGACCAGGATGGCCGGCTTCATCACCGGCAGCATGACCTTGGTGAACCGCTGCCACGCGGTCGCGCCGTCGGTGGACGCCGCCTTGAGCAGGTCCTCCGGCACCAGGGCCAGGCCGGCCATCAGCAGCAGCGCCATGAACGGGGTGGTCTTCCAGATCTCCGCGAGCATGATGATGGCCAGGGAGCTGGCCCGCTCGGTCAGCGGCGCGCCGTCGCCGAACAGGTTGGCCAGGTAGCCGGTGCCCGGCGTCCACGCGTACCGCCAGGAGAACGCGGCGACGACCGTGACGATCCCGTACGGGATGAGCGCGGCGGTGCGCACGATGCCCCGGCCGACCAGCGTCCGGTGCATGATCAGCGCCAGCCCCATGCCGAGGACCAGCTCGACGGCGACGGTGACGACGGTGATCAGCATGGTGACGCCGAACGCCGTCCACCAGAACTCGTTGGTCAGCACGGTCGCGTAGTTCTCCAGCCCGATGAACTTCCGCTCGTCGGGGAAGCGCAGGTCGTAGCGCTGCAACGACAGCCAGATCGAGTAGCCGATCGGGTAGGCGGTGACCAGCACCATGACCAGCGCGGCGGGGGCGCAGAGCAGCCAGCCGAGCTTCCGTTCGGCCTTCTTGTTCTCGCTCAGCTTTCCGCTCACGGCAGCACCCCCTTCGATTCGAGGGCGTCGGCGATGGCGTCGCGCAGCTCGTCGGCGGTCTGCTCGGGGCGGATCGCCGACGGCGGCGACAGGATCGCCGACATCACCGTGGAGATGCTCTGGTAGGCCGGGGTCAGCGGGCGCGTCGCCGGCTCCTTCAGCTCCTCGAGGATGGTCTCCTTCATCGGGTACGCCTCGGCCATCTCCGGGTCGTCGTAGACCCGCTCGATGGTGGGCGGCACGCCGTCGTTGACGGCGGAGAACTTCTGGTTCTCGGCGTTGCGCAGGCACCTGGCGGCCTCGAAGGACTCCGCCGGGTGCGTCGAGTACGCGCTGACGGCCAGGTTGACGCCGCCGATGGTGACCTTGCTGGGGGTGTCGGCGTCGATCCCCGGGATCCGCGCCCACTTGACCTTCTTCGCCAGCTCCGGGTCGGCCTCCTGCAACGCCGGGTAGACGAAGGGCCAGTTGACCTGGAACGCGCCCTTGCCGGACTGGAACTCCAGCCGGACCGGGTCCTCGGTGGCGTTGCTGAACGACGGCGACGTCACGCCGGACGTGGCGAAGCGCCGGAGCTGGTCGAGCGCGGTGACGGTGCCGGCGTCCATGACCGCCTGCTTGCCGTCGTCGCTGAGGATCTTGCCACCCGCGCTCTCGGCGAGGGTGTTGTAGAGGACGACGAGGCCCTCGTACTGGGCGCCCATGGTGAGCACCTGGTACGGCTTGCCCCGCGCCTTCAGGTCCTGGGCCTGCTTGATCATGTCGTCCCAGGTCTTCGGGGCGTCCGGCACCAGGTCGGTGCGGTACCACAGGAGCTGGACGTTGGTGTTCTTCGGCGCCCCGTACAGCTTGTCCTGGTAGCGGGCGGTGTCCAGCGGCCCGGCGAGGGTGCCCCCCTCCACCTCGGCCCGGTCCTGCCCGGTCCACTCGCGGATCCAGTCGGCGCTGGCGAACTCCTGCGTCCAGGTGACGTCGAGGCCGAGCACGTCCATCCCGGTGTCCCCGGCGGCGAGCCGGCGGACCAGCTGCACCCGCTGGTCGTCGGCCTGGCGCGGCAGCACCCGGTAGGCGATGCGGTAGCGCCCCTGCGCCTGGGCGTTGCAGTCGTCGACGACCTTCTGCAGGTTCTGCTCGGGCGGGTAGTACAGGTTGATGGTGGGCGTGCCGCCGTCGCCGCCGGAGCCGCACGCGGCCAGCGGCGCGACCAGCGCGAGCGCGGTGGCGGCCGCCACCGCCCGGGCCGCGGGCCGACGCCGATGTCGGGCCGGATCTGTCATCGCCCTCCCCCTCTCTTCGGCGAAGAGCCGGGGAGGTCACCCGTGCCCCGGCGCACGGCGAGACGGTCGGGAGCGGACCGCACACCGACCCGCCCCGGGCGTTTCGTGCGGGCAACACTGCCCGACCTGCGAAGCCGCGAAACCTGGCGGCAACGCCCGCGACCCACGATCGCCGTTCGTCCGGTTCGTCTCGCCGGTGACCGGCCGGGCGGCGGCACCAGGGCGGCGGGGCGATGGCCGCCTCCGGCCGGGCGCTGCGGCTGGTGGAGGCGCTGCGCGCCGAGGGTCGCCACGACGACGCCGGCCGCTTCTACGCCGCGCTGGGCGGGCGCACCCACGACGCGGGCAACCCGCTGTCGGACAAGCTGGTGGACGACGCCGTCGCGGCGGCCGGGCTCGCCGGTGCTGATGGTGCCCGGCGCGGAGCGCGGCCTGCACGGGCCGATGCCCGGGTGACCCGGGTGACCCGGCCCGTCCGGCGCGTCGGACACGTGCGCGGGGAGGCTACCGGGGGTCGGCCCGTTCGACTAGCGTTTGCCGGGAGTTCCTCCGGACTCAACCGCCAGCGCGTCGCCGTCGAAGTCGATACGCCTCCGGCCCATCCCCGCCTGCCCGAACGGTGGGTAATCGAGCGAACCCCCCGCTGCCGGTCCACCGGTTGGGCAGGATCGTTGACGACGAGGAGGTGCCGTCGTGCAGGACACCCGCGCTCTCGCCCTGACGTTCGAGGTGAGCGGCCTGCCCCCGGTGAAGACCGAAGCCCTGTCCATCTTCGCCGCCGGCCACCGGCAGGCGACGAGGGTCCGGGCCCTGCTCCTGGCGGCCTGCTCGGCGGCCCAGCGCACCGGCTGGACCCCGTTGGGCGGGCCGGTGGAGGTGGAGTTGACCCTGCGGTGTCCGCCGGGGCACCGCACCTCCGACGCCAGCACCCTGCTCGGCGGCATCTGCGCGGTGCTGCAGGACAAGAAGAGGGTCGCCACCATCGGCCTGACCCACCTCGGGGTCCTCGCCGACGTCGCCCTCTACACCGACGACCGGCAGATCCGCCGGCTGTCGTACCTGGAGGAACCGGCGGAGGAGTTCTCCTACCGGGTGCGGGTGGCCGCCGTGCCGGCCGTGGTTTGACCGACGTCCGCGGTGGGGTACCGCGGACGCCGACGAAGGGAGCGCCGATGTCGGAGCCACATGTCACGCTCGATCCGAGCGGGCTCGACCCCGTGCAGCAGAAGCTGCGGGGCCCGCTGGAGGATCAGCTGACCTCGGCCCTGCAGGCGGCCACGGGACGGGTGCGGTCGAGCTACGCGGGCGAGCCGGTCGAGCAGGTCTGCCAGCGGCTGCTGGACGAGACCCGGGCCGGGCTGCACCCCGACATCGCGGCCGGCTTCCAGCCGGACATGGACGAGTTCTGCCGGGTGGCGGTGGCGATCGTGCGCGGCGAGGTCTCCTGACCTCCGCCGCCCGCCGGCACGGTCAGGACCGGGTCCGCAACTCCCCGGTCCTGACCCACCAGCCGTCCGGTGTGGCAGCGGATCGCCGCCGGTGGGCGCGCGGGCGGGACACGCCGCCCACGCCAGGCCCACCGGCGGCGATGCGGCCCGCCTGCACTCAGCTCCACGGTGCGCCACCGCCGGACTTCGGCGCGTTCCCGACTCACCCCGAGGAGCCGCGAACGCCGGGTCAGGTTAGGCAGCGCGGCCGGGGCGGAACAAGCCGTCCGGGCCACCCACGGCGGGGTTTGCCGACCAGGCCGAAATCCGGCAGGAGGGCGTAACACGGGCAGCGGCGCGGGCGCTGTTCCCCCTCGGGAGCGGGTGCGTCCGGCGGGCGGCCGGGAGCCTCAGAAGTGCCGCAGCAGGTCGCCGAACGCGGCCAGCCGCAGCACCCCCGGGTCGGTCGGGTCGAGGTCGTCGTCCTCCAGCACCCAGGTGTTCTCGTTGGGGATGAACACCGCCCACATGCCGGCGGCCCGCGCCGGCAGGATGTCCGACTTCGGGGAGTTGCCGATCATCCAGGCGGCCCCGGGGTCGAAGCCGTGATCCCCGACGAGCCACCGGTAGGTGTCGACGTTCTTCTCCCGCACGATGTGCGCGGCGTGGAAGTGGTGCAGCAGCCCGGACGCGTCGAGCTTGCGCTGCTGTTCCTCCCGGTCGCCCTTGGTGAGCAGCAGCAGCCGGTGCCGCTCGGCGAGCGCGTCGAGCGTCGCGGCCACCCCGGGCATCAGCTCGACCTGATGGTTGACCAGCGCCTCGGCCAGGGCGGCGATCTCCCGGCGCTCCGCGGCGGAGGCGGGCCGCTGGCGCAGCCGCTCCAGGCACTCGCCCAGGCTGCGCAGGAAGACCTTGCTGCCGTAGCCGTGGACGGCCGCGTTGGCCCGTTCGATGTCGTCGAGGATGGCGCGGATCTGCGCCCGGTCCAGCGTCGGATGGTCCAGCCAGCCGAGAAAGTCGTCGATGACCCGCTCGAAGACGACGTTGTTCTCCCACAGCGTGTCGTCGGCGTCGAAGACCAGCACCTGCGCGTCCCGCCGGCCCGGCGTGTCCTGTCGCATGCCTCTCCCCTCCCCTTGGCCCGGGACACCGTACTGCCGGCGGCGCGGCGCGGGCACGCCGTTTCACGCCGGGTCGGCCCCCCGGCGGTGGCGCAGGGTGAGGATGAGGTCGGCGACCAGGGCCGTCCAGCCCGTCTGGTGCCACGCGCCCAGGCCCGCGCCGTTGTCCCCGTGGAAGTACTCCGGGAAGCTGATCAGATCCCGCCAGTCGGGGTGGGTCTGGAAGAGCTGGGCGGCGCCGTAGATGGGCCGCCGCCCCCAGCCGTCCCGGGTGAACAGCGAGATCAGCCGGGTGGAGAGGTCGTCGGCGATCTCGTCGAGGGTCCGCTTCACCCCCGAGCGGGTCGGATATTCCACCTGGAGGTCGTCGCCGAAGAACGCCGCGTAGTCGCGCAGGGCGCTGATCAGCAGGAAGTTCGTCGGCATCCAGATCGGGCCGCGCCAGTTGGAGTTGCCGCCGAACAGGCCGCTGGTCGACTCGGCCGGCTCGTAGCCGACGCTGAACTCCTGGCCGCCGAGGGTGACGGCGAACGGCTTGTCCAGGTGGGCGCGGCTGAGCGTGCGCAGGCCGTACTCGGAGAGGAACTCCTCGGTGTCGAGCATCCGGGCCAGCAGCCGGACGATCTTCTCCGGGCCGACCATGGTCAGCAGCCGCTGCTGGCGGCCGTCCGGGCCGATGCGGCGGGCGCCGATCACGTCGGCGTACTCGGGGCGGTGGGTGAGGAACCAGCGCAGCCGGGCCCCCAGCTCGGGCAGCCGGCGCAGCGTACGCGCGGAGAGCCGGGTGGTCGCCGCCAGCGGCAGCAGCCCCACCACCGAGCGGACCTTCAGCGGCACCTGGCTGCCGTCGGCCAGCCGCAGCACGTCGTAGAAGAACGCGTCCTCGTCGTCCCAGAGCCCCTGGTCGTACGCGGCAGCGGCGATGTAGGCGAAGTGCTCGAAGAACTTGGTGGCCGTGTCGACCCAGGTGCGGTCGTGTTCGGCGAGCACGACGGCGATGTCGAGCAGGTTGAGCGCGTACATGGCCATCCAGCCCGTGCCGTCGGACTGCTCCAGCGTGCCGGCCACCGGCAGCGCCGCCGAGCGGTCGAACGGGCCGACGTTGTCCAGCCCGAGGAAGCCGCCCTCGAAGACGTTGTTGCCGCCGGTGTCCTTGCGGTTGACCCACCAGGTGAAGTTGAGCAGCAGCTTGTGCATGACGCGGGCCAGGAACTCGTGGTCGCGGGAGCCGTCGATCTCGAAGACCTTCAGCGCGGCCCAGGCGTGCACGGGCGGGTTCACGTCGCCGAACGCCCACTCGTACGCCGGGATCTGCCCGTTGGGGTGCAGGTACCACTCGCGGAGCAGGAGCAGCACCTGGGACTTGGCGAACCCGGGGTCGACGCGGGCGATGCTGACGCAGTGGAAGGCCAGGTCCCAGGCCGCGTACCAGGGATATTCCCACGGGTCGGGCATGGAGATCACGTCGAAGCTGGTCATGTGCCACCAGTGGCTGTTGCGCCCGTGCCGGCGGCCGGCGGGGGGCGTGGAGCCGGGGTCGCCCTCCAGCCACCGCTTCACGTCGAAGTGGTAGAACTGTTTGCCCCACATCAGCCCGGCGATGGCCTGCCGGGCGACGAGGGCCTCGTCGGCGGTGGCGGCGGCCGGGATGACGCCGTCGAAGAACCGGTTCGCCTCGGCCCGCCGCGCCCACACCACCGCGTCGAAGCCGGCGGTCAGGTCGGCGGCCGGCGGCGGCGTCCCGCCGGGCGGCGGCGCGGTGCGGGTCAGCCGCAGCCGGATCTGCCGGTGCCCGCCGGCCGGCACGTCGAGGACGTAGTGCAGCGCCCCCTTGGTGCCCTCCCGGTCGGGGTTGACCGTGGCCGCGCCGTTCACCACGTGGTCGTTGATGCCGTCCTTCGGGTACGGCGAGCGGCCGGGCAGCCCCCAGAGCCGCTCGGCGTTGGTGTCGTTGTCGCAGAGCAGCGGCACCGGGTCGCCGTCGCCCTCCAGCAGGATCTGGCCGAGCACCCAGTGCTCGCCGACGAGCCGGGCGCCGACGCCGGCCCCGGCGGCGGAGCCGACGAGCCGGGGCACCCGGTCCCCGCCGGGCAGGCCCCACGCCCACGTGTTGCGGAACCACAGCGACGGCAGCACGTGCAGCCGCTCGTCGGTGTCGCCCCGGTTGGCGACGGTCACCACGATGCACATGTCGGTCGGGGACGCCTTGGCGTAGTCGACGGTGACCGCCCAGTACCGGTCGTCGTCGAAGATCCCGGTGTCGACCAGCTCGTACTCGGTGTCGTCGCGGCCGCGCAGCGCGTTGACGGCGACCAGCTCGTCGTACGGGAAGGCGGCCTGCGGGTAGTGGTAGCGCCAGCGCATCCACGAGTGGGTGGGCGTGGAGTCCAGGTACCACCAGTATTCCTTGGCGTCCTCGCCGTGGTTGCCGCCGTCGCCGCCGAGGCCGAACATCCGTTCCTTGAGGATCGGGTCGCGGCCGTTCCACAGGGCGAGGGCGAAGCAGAACGTCTGTCGGTCGTCGCACACGCCCGCCATGCCGTCCTCGCTCCAGCGGTAGGCTCTGGACCGCGCGTGGTCGTGGGGAAAGTAGTCCCACGCCGTGCCGTGCTCGCTGTAGTCCTCCCGTACCGTCCCCCACGCCCGCTCGGACAGATAGGGACCCCATGCGCGCCAGTCCTGCTCCCCGGAGTCGGCCTGGGCGAGCCGGAGCCGTTCGGCGTCGGGTGCGGGCGCATGGGAGGGAGGCACGTCGGTGATCACGTGCCTATCTTCGGTGCCGCCGGGGTACTTCACCACAGCGGCCATTCTCGTCGTGGCGTGTTACACCTCGCCGCCGCTGGAGGAAAGTTGATCGACATTCGTTTCGGTTCGCAGGTGTGCGGGGAGCTGACGGGTGGGGCCACCAGGGAGTGGCTGGTCCCGGACGGCCTGGGTGGCTACGCCATGGGCACCGTGAGCGGGCTGCGCACGCGCCGCTACCACGGGTTGCTGGTGGTCGCCGGCCACACCCCGGCATCCCGGAACGTGGGACTGGTGAGTCTCGATCCGGCGGTCGTCCTCCCCTCCGGGGCGCGGCTGCGCCTCGGCGCGCACGAGTGGTCCTCCGGCGACGTCGACCCGCGCGGCTTCGAGCTGTTGGAGCGCTTCGACCTCGCCGACGGGTTGCCGCGCTGGCGGTGGCGGATCGGCGACGTGGTCATCGAGCGCGAGCTGGCCATGGCGTACGGGCGCTCGTGCGTGGCGGTGGTGCACCGGCTCGTGTCCGGCGGCCCGGTCCGGCTCGACCTGTCGGCGGCCTGCACCTGGCGCGACGCGCACGGCGAGCGGCGCGCCGACGGCCCCGCGCCCCGGGTCGAGCCGGTGGACGGCGGCGCGGTGGTGGAGGGCGCGTTCCGCCTCGCCGGGCCGGACTGGACCCCGGAGGGGCAGTGGTGGCTCGGGGTGCACCACCGCGAGGAGGCGGCCCGGGGCCTGCACCCGGACGACGACGTCTGGCACGCCGGGCGGTTCTCCGGCGTGCTGGAGCGCCCCGGCGACACGGTGTCGGTGCTCGCCTGGGCGGGCGACCTGGCCGCCACGCCGCCCCCGGCGGAGGAGGTCGTCGCGGCGGCGCGGCGGCGCAACCGGCAGGTGGTGGCGCGGGCCGGGACGGCGGACGCGGTCGAGGCCACCCTCGCGCTGGCCGCCGACGCGTTCGTCGTGCGCACCGCCGCCGGCCCGGACGTCGTCGCCGGCTACCCGTGGTTCGGCGCGTGGTCGCGGGACACCATGACCTCGTACGAGGGGTTGTTCCTGTGCGCCAACCGGGCCGACGAGGGCCGGGAGCTGCTGCGGGCGTACGCGGCGACGCTGTCGGAGGGGATGCTCGCCAACACGGCCGACACGGGGCGGGTCGAATACAACACGGTCGACGCCGCCCTGTGGTTCCTGCACGCGGTGAGCCGGCACGTCACCGTCACCGGCGACACCGACCTCGGCGACGAGCTGCTGCCGGCGCTGCGTGGGATCGTCGACGCGTACCTGGCCGGCACCCGGTACGGCATCGCCGTCGACCCGGCCGACGGCCTGGTCACCCAGGGCGGCACCCCGGGCACGGCGCTGACCTGGATGGACGCCCGGGTGTACGGGGTGCCGGTGACGCCCCGCACGGGCAAGCCGGTGGAGATCAACGCGCTGTGGGTCAACGGGCTCGCGGGGCTGGCCGAGCTGACGGAGCTGGCCGGCGGCGACGCCGCCGAGCTGTGGCGGCTGCACGCCCGGGCCACCGCGTCGTTCGCCGCGCGGTTCCCGTCCCCGGTCGGCTGGCTGCACGACGTGGTGGACGCGCCCGCGCCGGCGTACCCGCTGGGCGGCGCGCCGTACCACGACGACGACCTGCTGCGCCCCAACCAGCTGCTGGCCTGGTCGCTGCCGTACGCGCCGCTGGAGCCGGACGAGCCGACGCTGCGCCGGGTCGCCGCCGGGCTGCTCACCCCGCTGGGCCCGCGCAGCCTCGCCCCCGACCAGCCCGGCTACACCGGCCGGCACCGGGGCGGGCCGGCCGAGCGCGACGGCGGCTACCACCAGGGCACGGTGTGGCCGTGGCTGCTCGGGCCGTACGTGGACGCGGCCCGCCGGGCGAAGCTGCCGGTGGACGACCTGTTCGTCGGCGTGGAGGCCCACCTGACCGAGCACGGGCTGGGGTCGGTCAGCGAGACGGCCGACGGCGCGGCCCCGCACGCGGCGACGGGCTGCCCGTTCCAGGCGTGGTCGGTGGCGGAGGTGCTGCGCGCCCGGCGGGTGCGCCGGTAGGCCCTTCCGGGTCCGCCGGTAGCGCTTTACATCCCGGCAACGGCGACGTCTCCGCTGGTTATCCGGCCCGGTGCAGGATGGGCCCGAGATCCAGGGCTGGTCGGCGGCATCCGTTTTCCGCGGGTGCGGCCGGCCCGCGCGCCGGAGACAACTCCAAGGGGGCCGCATGTCACCTGACGCCGAAGTGATCGACATCAACCCGGCCCGGCACCAGCGGGTGCTCATCCTCTCCTGGGAATATCCGCCGGTGCTCGTCGGCGGCCTCGGCCGCCACGTGCACGCCCTCTCCGTCGCCCTCGCCGCCGCCGGCCACGAGGTCACCGTCGTCACCCGCCACGCCGACGGCGCACCCCTGGAGGAGTACGCCGACGGCGTCCGCGTCCTGCGCGCCGCCGAGGACCCCGTCGCCTTCCCCCTGGCCACCGGCAGCCTCCTCGCCTGGACCATGGCCTTCAACCACACCCTCACCCGCGCCGCCCTGCGCGCCACCGAGAGCGGCTCCTACGACGTCATCCACGCCCACGACTGGCTCGTCGCGCACACCGCGATCACCCTCGCCGAGCACCTGGACCTGCCGCTGGTGACGACGATCCACGCGACGGAGGCGGGCCGGCACCAGGGCTGGCTGCCCGAGGAGATGAACCGCACCATCCACGGCGTCGAGCACTGGATCAGCGGCGAGTCGACGCGGGTGATCGCCTGCTCCGGCTACATGCGTGACCAGATCGGCCGCCTGTTCGACGTGCCGGCCGCCCGGGTCGACGTGGTGGCCAACGGGGTGGACGACCGGGTCTGGCGGGCCCGGCCCCGGGCGGTCGCCTCGGCACGGGCCCGGTTCGCCGGTGACGGTCCCCTGGTCGGGTACGCGGGCCGGCTCGTCTACGAAAAGGGCGTGCAGCACCTGATGCACGCCGTGCCGCACCTGCGCGAGCGGCACCCGGGGCTGCGGGTGGTGATCGCCGGCGACGGCCCGTACCGGCAGGAGCTGGTGGAGCAGGCGCACCGGCTGCACCTGGGCGACACGGTGCGCTTCGCCGGTTTCCTGGACTCCACCCAGCTCCCGGCCATGCTGGCCGCCACCGACGCGACCGTGGTGCCGAGCCTCTACGAGCCGTTCGGGATGGTCGCCCTGGAGGCCGCCGCGGCCGGCGCGCCCCTGGCCGTCGCCTCGACGGGCGGGCTCGCCGAGATCGTCGAGCCCGGGGTCACCGGGGTGACGTTCCCGCACAGCGACCCCGACGCGCTGGCGGGCGCGGTCGACCGGCTCATCGGCGACGAGGTCTTCGCCCGCCGGGTGGCCCGCCGGGCCCGCACGATGGTCAGCGAGCGGTACGGCTGGGCGACCATCGCCGCCCACACCGCGAGCAGCTACGCCGCCGCCCGCCGCGAGCACGGTTCGTTCCAGGCCCGTCGGGCGGCGAGCCGGCTGGGCGCGGGTCGGCCCCGGATCGCCATCCCGGAGGGGAACCTGCTGACGGCCGGGCACGCGGCCTGCTGACGGGTTGTCGACCTGTCGTCCGATTGGTCCCTGCCGATCCGCTGGCTATGGTGTACGTCCGCCCGCGGTGAGGAGAACGGTGCAGCAGGTAGTGATCGGCGGCCGGTACCGCCTGCTCGACCTCGTGGGTCGCGGCGGCATGGGCAAGGTGTGGCGTGCCAGGGACGAGATGCTGCACCGCGACGTCGCGGTCAAGCAGGTCGTCCCGCCGGCCGTGCTGGCCGGCGACGAGCTCGACGAGTTGCGCCTGCGTACGCTGCGGGAGGCGCGCACGACGGCGCGGCTCAACCACCCCAACGTGGTCCGGGTCTACGACGTGGTGCCGGTCGACGGCGACCCGTGGTTGATCATGGAGTACGTACCGTCCCGGTCGTTGCAGCACATCCTGGACACGTCCGGGCCGCTGCCACCGCGGCGGGCCGCGGCGATCGGGCTGGCGCTGCTGGCCGCGCTGCGTGCCGCGCACCAGGCCGGCGTGCTGCACCGGGACGTCAAGCCGGCCAACGTGCTCGTCGCCCACGACGGGCGGGTGATGCTCACCGACTTCGGGCTCGCCGTCTTCGACGGCGGGGACGGGGTGATGACCCGGCCGGGGCTGGTGCTCGGCTCCCCGCAGTTCGTCGCCCCGGAGCGCGCCGCCGAGGGGATCTCCAGCGTGGAGGCCGACCTGTGGTCGCTCGGCGCGACGCTGCACGCGGCCGTGGAGGGCAAGTCCCCGTACGCCCGGAGCACCGCGATGGCGACGCTGAGCGCCCTGGCCACCCGGCCGCCGGACCCGGCCCCGCACGCCGGGCCGCTGCGGCCGGTGCTGGTCGGCCTGCTGCGCCGGGACCCACGGCAGCGCATCGACCACGAGGAGACGCAGCGCCGCCTGGCCCAGGCCGCCGCGCCGGGCGCCGAGCCCTCGCCGGTCACGGTCGCCCCGGAGGCCACGGTGGTTCCGCCGGACGCGGTCCCGCCGGACGGCCCGGCCGGGCCCGCCGAGGCGGACCGGCTGGTCGTGCCGGGCTGGTCGGTTGGGCCGCCTCGGCGGGACGCAACGGCGGGCAGGAGGCCGGCGGGGACGGGCCCGGCGCGGGACGGGCCGACGCCGACCGCGCCCACGGACACCACCGCCCCGGTGCCGGCCGACGTCCCGTTCGTCATCGTGCCGGCCGGGCCGGCGGACGCCGCCGCGCCGGCCCGGCGGCGCTGGCCGCTGGCCGTGGCCGGCGTGGCGGTCACGCTGGTGGTCGCGCACCTCGTCGTCTTCGCGTTGTTCAGCCCCCACACCGGCCGCGAGGCGACGCCACCGGCCACGCCGGGGGCCACGCCGAGCCCGTCGTCGGCCGGGCCGCTGCTGCCGCCGCTCAGGGCGGGTGTCCCGCCCCCGCCCTTCCCCTGCCTGCGGCCCTACCCGTTCGGCGAGCCACCCCCGACCGTCGCGCCGGCCCCGGACGAGTCGCTGCGCCCGCCGTCGGACTGGTCCTGGTACGCCGACCAGGCCGGGTTCCGGCTCGCCCTGCCGCCCGGCTGGCGGCAGTACCGGGACGGGAACGCGGTCTGTTTCCAGGACCCGTCGGCCCGGCGGATCCTGACCGTCTCCCCGGCGGACGACCCGGCCGCCGCCCCGCTGGAGCAGCTGCGCGCGAACGAGCGCCGGGCGAAGGAGGCGGGCGCCCTCCCCCGGTACGCGAAGATCCGGCTGGCGGAGGTGGCGGGCCGGGGGGCGGAGTGGGAGTGCACCTGGGACGCGCCGATGGGGGCGCGCCTGCGCGGGGCGCAACTGATCCCGTTCGGCACCCGCTCGTGGTCGCTGGCCTGGAGCGGCCCCGAGGTGGAGTGGGACGCCGGCGCGGCCGAGCGGGAGACGATGCGGTCCAGCTTCCGGGCCGGCGGCACGGCCTGAGCCGGCGGGGCCGCCCCACGCGCCCGGACCGCGACACCGTCCGGTGTGGACCGTCCAGGTGATTGCTCCCCGGCGGCGACTCTGCCAGAGTGGCCTAGTTTGTGGATCAAGACCCTGGGGAGGGCGAGGCGTCATGATGGGACCGTCCCACGCACTGTCGGGCGCGGCGGTGTGGCTGACCGGCTCCTGGGCGCTCGACCAGTTCGCCGACTACCACCAGTCACCGCTGGCGCTCGCCGTCGGCACTGCGGTCTGCGCCGGTGGGGCGCTCTTCCCCGACCTCGACCTGTCGGGCAAGGTGACCCGCAACCAGGGCGGGGCCACGGTGGCCCGCACGTTCGGGGTGGTCAGCCTGTTCGTCGCCGAGGTGATGGAGAAGATCTCCCTCGGCGTCTACTACGCGACCAAGCTGAGCAAGGACCCGCGCCGCAACAACGGCCACCGCACCCTGACCCACACGATCCCGTTCACCGTGCTGGTCGGCTGGGGCACCACCGCGCTGTGCGCCGCGTACGGCAAGTGGGCCGTGGTCGGCATCCTGTTCTTCATGTTCGGGCTGGCCCTGCGCGGGCTGTTCGACCGGTGGGCGGAGCGCGCCGGCTGGGTGATCGTGACCCTGGCCTCGGCCGCCGCCGCCTGGTTCACGTTCGCCAACCTGCCCGGCGACCGGGGTTATCCGCTGATCGGGCTGGCCGTCGGGGTGGGCTGCTTCGTGCACATCCTCGGCGACATGATCACGCGGGCCGGGGTGCCGATCCTGTGGCCGATCCCGATCAAGCGCCGGATGTGGACGATGGTCGGCCTGCCGAACAGCATCGCGCTGCGCACCGGCAGCAAGACCGAGGTGGTCGTGCTGCGCGGCGTGCTGACCGCGATCTCCGTGCTCGCGGCGGTGGGCCTGGTCGCCCCGTCGGTGCTGCGCAAGTTCAACATCGACATCTGAGGCTCCGCCCGTCGCCGGGCCGACCCCGCCCCCAGCGCGGCGCTGTGCCGCCCCCGGGCGCAGGTCGGCCCGGCGACCCATTTTTGTCATCGGCTATTGACGCCCTCGTAACACGTGCCCTACGGTCTGTCGAAACGCTTCGACTAACCGTTTCGACTAGGCGTTTCGACGCAGGTCGGAACCCCGCCCGCCGGGCCGCCGAGGGAGGTGCGCGATGGCCACGATGCACGACGTCGCCCGGCTCGCGCGGGTCTCCGTCAGCACGGTGTCGTACGTGCTGACCGGCGCGCGGCCCATCTCCCAGGCCACCCGGGACAAGGTCCGCGCCGCGATGGCGGAGCTGGAATACCAGCCGCACGCGATGGCCCGGGGGCTGGCCAGCCGGCGCAGCCGCATCCTCGGCCTGCTCCTGCCGATCGACGACCGCGGCCTGGGCGCCACCGAGACGGCCTTCGTCACCGGCGCCGCCTCGGCGGCCAGCGCGGCGGGCTACCACCTGGTGCTCTCCCCCGTCGACGCCGACGACCTCGACGGCCTGCGGCGGCTGGCCAGCCAGCGCATGCTCGACGGCGCGCTGCTGATGGAGGTGCAGCTCGACGACGACCGGGTGGCCGTGCTGCGCGAGGCGGGCGTGCCGCTGGTGCTCATCGGCCGCACCGGCGACACCACCGACCTGTCGTACGTCGACATCGACTTCGACCGCACCGTGCACGACGCCGTCGCGCACCTCGTGGGTCTGGGCCACCGGCGGATCGTCTACGTCAACCACTCCGCCGCGACCATCGCCGAGGGCTACGGCCCCGCGCTGCGCACCCGCGACGCGTTCGCCGCCGCGATGGCCGAGCACGGCGTCGAGCCGCTGATGATCCCCGCCGAGGACAGCGCGGCCGGCGGGCGGGCGGCCCTGGCCACGGCGTTCGACCGGGCCCCCGACCTGACCGCCGTGCTCGCCATGAACGAGCGGGCCGTGTTCGGCATCCTCGGCGGGCTGGCCGGGCGGGGCCTCACCGTGCCCGACGACGTCTCGGTCGTCTCCATGGTCACCTCGCCGCAGGTCGCCGAGCTGGCCACCCCCGCGCTGACCGCGATGACGTCGCCCGGCTCGGCGCTGGGACGCATCGCGGTCGAGGCGCTGCTGCGCCACCTGGAGCTCGACAGCGCCCCGATCCACCAGGAGCTGCTGCCGTGCACGTTGGAGGTCCGCGGATCCAGCGGCCCTCCCGGTCGCCCGACGGGGGACACCACCGGAGCGGCCGACGCGGCCGACCCGGAGGCGTCGGGCACGACGAGCAAGAACACAGCCCGTCGCCGCGCTGCCACGCGACGACGGGCCTAGAGGAGTACCGGCTCGATACTCACGAGGAGAATGGTAATGCAACGATTCCGCACAGTCGTCGCGGCGGTGACCCTGGCCGTCGCCGCGGCGGCGTCCCTGACCGCCTGCGGTGACGACGCCGACGAGGGCGCCAGCGGTGCCAAGGTGCTCAAGCTCTGGCACTACGAGGGCGAGACCAGCGCCATGGGCGTGGCGTGGGACAAGGCGATCGAGGTCTTCAAGCAGGAGCACCCGGGCGTCGAGGTGCGCTTCGAGCGCAAGGCGTTCGAGCAGATCCAGCAGAACGCCGGGATGATCATCAACTCGTCCGAGGGCCCGGACGTGATGGAGTACAACAAGGGCAACGCCACCGCCGGCCTGCTGTCCAAGCAGGGCCTGCTCACCGACCTCACGGCCGAGGCGACCAAGCGCGGCTGGGACAAGGCGCTCAGCCCGAGCCTGCAGACCACCGCCAAGTACGACGACAAGGGCGTGATGGGATCCGGCAACTGGTACGGCGTGCCCAACTACGGCGAGTACGTGATGGTCTACTACAACAAGGACCTGTTCGACCGCAACGGCGTCAAGGTCCCGACGACGCTCGACGAGCTGACCGCCGCGATGGACACGTTCGTCGCCAAGGGCATCACCCCGCTGGGCACCGCCGGTGCCGAGTACCCGGCCGGGCAGCTGTTCTACCAGCTCGCGCTCGCCAAGGCCGACCGGGCGTTCGTCGACAACTACCAGCTCTACAAGAACCCGGTCGACTTCAAGGCCGACCCGCTCAAGTACGGCGCGGACACGTTCGCCGAGTGGGTGAAGAAGGGCTACGTCGGCAAGGGCACCGCCAGCGCCAAGGCCGAGGACATGGGCACGGCGTTCATCGCCGGCAAGACCCCGATGATCGTCTCCGGGAGCTGGTGGTACGGCCGGTTCAAGGCCGAGATGAAGGCCAACTGGGACAGCTTCCTGTTCCCCGGCAACAAGCTGCACGCCGGCTCGTCCGGCAACATCTGGGTGGTCCCGGCGACCAGCAAGGCCAAGGACCTGGCGTACGACTTCATCGACATCACCATGCGCCCGGAGATCCAGGCCCTGATCGGCAACAACGGCGGCGTCCCGGTGGCCGCCGACCCGTCGAAGATCGCCGACCCGAAGGACAAGAAGCTGATCGAGAACTTCAACGCGATCAGCACCACCGACGGCCTGGCCTTCTACCCGGACTGGCCGGTCCCCGGCTACTACGACGTGCTGGTCTCCGGCTTCCAGGGCCTGATCAACCAGTCGAAGTCCCCCGACCAGGTGCTCGACGCGATCGCCAAGCCGTACGACGAGGGCGTCGCGGAGATCAAGCGCGGCTGACGAGGACGCCCGGCGGGCGCGCCCTGCGCGACGCGCCCGCCGGCGCACCGGAGGGACCATCATGGCTGCAACCGACGCCCTCGCCACCCGACGCCGGGGCGACACCGATCCGAAGGGCCGCCGGGGGCCGCGTCGCCGCGGCGACGCGGGCTACTGGCTCTACCTGCTCCCCGGCGCGGTGCTCTTCGCGCTGGTCATCGGCGGGCCGCTGCTGTTCACCGGCTATCTCTCGCTGACCCGCTGGTCCGGCATCGGCGACCCGACGTTCGTCGGGCTGGAGAACTACCAGCGCCTGCTCGACGACACCGTCTTCTGGCAGTCGTTCCGCAACACCCTCGCCATGATCGTGGCGATGGTCGTGGTGCCCACCGTCGTCGGCCTCGTGCTCGCGGCGGTGCTGTTCGACACCATCGGGCGGCGCTTCAAGTCGCGCACCGCCAACGCGCTGCGCGCCGCGTTCTACCTGCCGCAGGTCCTGCCGGTCGTGGTGGCCGGCATCGTGTGGGGCTGGATCCTGCGCCCCGACGGGGCCCTCAACGGGCTGCTCGACGCCGTCGGGCTGGGCGCGCTGTCGCACGACTGGCTCGGCGACCCCGACACCGCCCTGCCGGCGGTCATGGGCGTGATGATCTGGGTGCAGATCGGCTACCCGGTGGTCGTGTTCATGGCCGCGTTGCAGCGGGTCGACCCCGAACTGTACGAGGCGGCGGAGATCGACGGCGCGGGCTGGGCCCGCCGGTTCCGGGCGATCACCCTGCCGCAGATCCGGCCGGAGACGTTCGTCGTCGCCCTCACCTGCACCATCGCCGCGATGAAGGTGTTCGGGCCGATCTACGCGCTGACCCGGGGCGGCCCGGAGAACGCCACCAACGTGCCGTCGTACTTCGCGTACTACACGTTCTTCAAGAAACTCCAGGTCGGGTACGGGTCGGCGATCTCGACCGTGCTGACGCTGATCATCGTGGTGGTGGCGCTGCTGTTCATCCGCGCGCAGCACCGCGCCGAGCGACAGGACGGGAGCGCCTGATGTCCGTCACCCTCACCCCCGCCGAGGCCCCCGCGAAGACCGGCCGGGCCACTCCTGTTCGCGACCGGCACCACCGGGGCGTCGGCCGCTGGATCGTGCTGGCCGTGGTCACCGTCGGCGCCCTGGTCATGCTGGTGCCGTTCGTGTTCATGCTGCTCAACGCGTTCAAGACGCCCGGGCAGTACTCCACGGACGGGCCGCTGAGCTGGCCGTCGGAGTTCTACACCCAGGGCCTGCGCACCTACTGGACGCAGGTCGACTTCCCGCAGAAGCTGTGGAACTCCGCGCTCATCGCCGGCTCGGTCGCGGTGCTCGCGGTCGCCGTGTCGCTGCTCAACGCGTACGCGCTGGGCATCGGCCGGGTCCGGGGCCGGCTCTGGATCGTCGGGGCGTTCCTGCTGGCCAACATGCTGCCGCAGGAGTCCCTGGTCTACCCGCTCTACTACTTCGCCAAGGAGGTGGGCCTCTACAACACCCGGCTCGTCGTGATCATCATCTTCACGGTCATCCAGAGCGCGTTCGGCACGTACCTGCTGGCCTCGGTGCTCGGCACGTTCCCCAAGAGCCTGCTGGAGGCGGCGGCGCTGGACGGGTCCGGCAAGTGGACGATCCTGTGGCGGGTCGTCCTGCCCAACGTCCGGCCCACCCTCGCCGTGCTGCTGGTCTTCTTCTTCATCTGGACCTGGAACGAGTTCCTCATCCCGCTGGTGATGCTCATCGACAACCAGACCCAGACCATCCCGGTGGCCCTCGCGTCGTTGCAGGGCGACCGGCTGATGGACGCCCCCACCACCAACGCCGGGGCGCTGATCAGCCTCGTCCCGGCGATCGTGTTCTTCCTCATCTTCCAGCGCACGCTGAGCCGCGGCATCACGGTAGGAGCCGAGAAGTGAAGTTCACCGACGGGTACTGGCAACTGCGTCCGGGGGTCACCGTGCTGCGCCCCGGCACAGTCGAATCGGTGGAGCCGGACGAACGCGGCTTCACCGTCTTCGCGCCGACCGGTCAGATCACCGGGCGGGGCGACACCCTCAACCGCCCGGTCGTCACCGTGCAGTTCTTCTCCCCCGCCCCCGGCGTGATCGGGGTGACCGTCGGGCACCACAGCGGCGGGCTGCCGAAGCAGCCGCGCTTCGCCCTCGCGGCCGGCGACGACCACCCCGTCACCGTCGAGGTCACCGGCGTCAGCGCCGCCCTGACCACCGGCGAGCTGACCGCCCGCGTCACGCTGGTCGACCGGTGGCGGGTCGACTTCCTGCGCGGCGACCGCCTGGTCACCTCGTCCACCGAGCGCAGCGTCGGCGTCGTCACCGACGGCGAGGGCCGCCACTTCGTCCACGACCGGCTGGCGCTGGGCGTCGGGGAGACGATCTACGGCCTCGGCGAGCGGTTCGGCCCGTTCGTCAAGAACGGCCAGACCGTCGACATCTGGAACGCCGACGGCGGCACCGCCAGCGAGCAGGCGTACAAGAACGTGCCGTTCTATCTCAGCAGCGCCGGCTACGGCGTCTTCGTCGACCACCCCGAGCACGTGTCGTTCGAGGTCGGCTCGGAGGTCGTCTCGCAGGCCCAGTTCAGCGTCGAGGGGCAGTCGCTGACCTACTACCTGATCGACGGGCCCACCCCGAAGGACGTGCTGCGCCGCTACACCGCGCTCACCGGCCGCCCGGCCCGCGTCCCGGCCTGGTCGTACGGGCTGTGGCTGTCGACGTCGTTCACCACGTCGTACGACGAGAAGACCGTCACCGAGTTCATCGACGGGATGGCCGAGCGGGACCTGCCGCTGTCGGTGTTCCACTTCGACTGCTTCTGGATGCGGCAGTTCCACTGGGTCGACTTCGTGTGGGACCCGGCGACCTTCCCCGACCCGGAGGGGATGCTGCGCCGGCTGCACGAGCGCGGCCTGAAGGTGTGCGTGTGGATCAACCCGTACATCGCCCAGCGCTCCTACCTGTTCGAGGAGGGCCGCCAGGCCGGCTACCTGGTGCGCAACCCCGACGGGTCGGTCTGGCAGTGGGACAAGTGGCAGGCCGGCATGGCGCTCGTCGACTTCACCAACCCCGACGCGGTGGCCTGGTTCAACAGCAAGCTCAAGGTGCTGCTCGACATGGGCGTCGACTGCTTCAAGACCGACTTCGGCGAGCGCATCCCCACCGAGGTGGTCTGGCACGACGGGTCGGACCCGCAGCGGATGCACAACTACTACGCCTACCTCTACAACAAGGCCGTCTTCGAGCTGCTGGAGGCCGAGCGCGGCGTCGGCGAGGCGGTCGTGTTCGCCCGGTCGGCCACGGCCGGCGGGCAGCAGTTCCCGGTGCACTGGGGCGGCGACTGCGAGTCGACATTCGTGGCGATGGCCGAGTCGCTGCGCGGCGGGCTGTCGCTGTCGGCGTCCGGGTTCGGCTACTGGAGCCACGACATCGGCGGCTTCGAGGGCACCCCCGACCCGGCCGTGTTCAAGCGGTGGATCGCGTTCGGGCTGCTCTCCTCGCACTCGCGGCTGCACGGCTCCGGCTCGTACCGGGTGCCGTGGGCGTACGACGACGAGGCCGTGGAGGTGCTGCGCCACTTCACCCGGCTCAAGCTGAGCCTGATGCCCTACCTGGCGGCGGCGGCCGAGGAGGCGCACCGCGACGGGGTGCCGGTGATGCGGCCGATGATCGTGGAGTTCCCGGACGACCCGATGGCCGCGTACCTCGACCGGCAGTACATGCTCGGCCCCGACGTGCTGGTCGCGCCCGTGATGAGCCCCGACGGGGAGGTCACCTACTACGTGCCCGCCGGCACCTGGACCAACCTGGTCAGCGGCGCGCAGCTCACCGGGCCGGCGTGGGTGACCGAGAAGCACGACTACGACAGCCTGCCGGTGCTCGCCCGCCCCGGTGCGGTGATCCCGTTCGGCGCGACGCACGACCGGCCCGACTACGAGTGGGCCGACGGCGTGCGGCTGCGGCTGTTCGCGCCCGTCGAGGGCCAGCGGACGCGGGTGCGGATCCCGTCGCCCGGCGGCGGTCCGGGGGCCGAGTTCGAGGTGCGGTACGACGGCGGGACCGCCGCCGTGGACGTGGTGGCCGGCGCGTCGTCCGGCTACGACTGTGACGTGGTGGGATCAGGGTCGCCGGGCGGCGACGTGCTGGAAACGGGGGCGAACCGGTGACGCGAGTGTTTCCCGAGGGCTTCGTGTGGGGCTCGGCCACGGCGTCGTACCAGATCGAGGGCGCGGCCACCGAGGACGGGCGGGGCCCGTCGATCTGGGACACCTACAGCCACACCCCCGGCCGCACCCTGAACGGGGACACCGGCGACGTGGCCGCCGACCACTACCACCGCTGGGCCGAGGACCTGGGGCACATCGCCGAGCTGGGGCTGTCGGCGTACCGGTTCTCGATCTCCTGGCCCCGGGTGCAGCCCGGCGGCTCCGGGGCGTTCAACCGGGCCGGGCTGGACTTCTACTCCCGGCTCGTCGACGGGCTGCTGGAGCGGGGCGTGCGGCCGGTGGCCACCATGTACCACTGGGACCTGCCGCAGGAGCTGGAGGACGCCGGCGGCTGGCCGGCGCGGGACACCGCGCTGCGGTTCCAGGAGTACGCGGCCGGCATCGTGGCGGCGCTCGGCGACCGGGTGCACACCTGGACGACGTTCAACGAGCCGTGGTGCTCGGCGTACCTCGGCTACGGCTCCGGGGTGCACGCGCCGGGCCGCACCGAGCCGGCCGGGGCGCTGGCCGCCGTACACCATCTCAACCTCGCCCACGGCCTCGCCGGCCGGGTGGTGCGCGAGCTGGCGCCGGCGGCGGAGCTGTCGGTGACGCTGAACCTGCACGTGGTCCGGCCGGCGTCGGGCTCGGCCGCCGACGCCGACGCGGTGCGCCGCATCGACGCGCTGGCCAACCGGGCGTTCCTCGGGCCGCTGCTCGACGGGGCGTACCCGGCGGACCTGCTCGCCGACACCGCGAAGGTGACCGACTGGTCGTTCGTGCGCGACGGCGACGAGCGCACGATCGCGGTGCCGCTGGACGTGCTCGGGGTCAACTACTACTCGACCACCCTGGTGCGGGCCTGGGACGGCGTCTCGGCCCGCTCGGACAACGACGGGCACGGCAGCTCGGCGCACACCCCGTGGGTCGGCGCCGACGACGTGGACTTCCTGCCGCAGCCGGGCCCGTACACGGCGATGGGCTGGAACATCGAGCCCGCCGGCCTGACCGAGCTGCTGCTGCGGCTGCACCGGGAGCACCCCGGCCTGCCGCTGATGATCACCGAGAACGGCGCGGCGTTCGACGACGTGGTCACCCCCGACGGCCGGGTCCACGACGAGCGGCGGCTGGACTACCTGTACCGGCACATCGACGCGGTCGGCGCGGCCATGGACGCGGGCGCGGACGTGCGCGGCTACTTCGTCTGGTCGCTGCTGGACAACTTCGAGTGGGCGTGGGGCTACGACCGCCGCTTCGGCATCATCCGCGTCGACTACGACACGCAGGAGCGGATCTGGAAGGACAGCGCCCACTGGTACCGGGCCCTGACCGCCACGGGTCGGCTGGAGCCGCCGGCCGGCGAGTGAGCTGTGCCCGCCGGGGCTGCTCGTCCGTCGTTCGGGCGAGCAGCCCCGGCGCGTTTGCGGCCGGCGGCACCGGCGCGGCGACGCCGTGTCAGGCGAGGGAGGTCAGGTAGAAGTCCCGGATGTCCCCGGCGAGCAGCTCCGGCACCTCCATCGCGGCGAAGTGGCCCCCGCGCTCGAACTCCGACCAGTGCCGGATGTCGTAGAGCCGCTCGGCCAGCGGTCGCACCGACTGCGTGATGTCGTGCGGGAACACGGCCACCCCCACCGGCACCGGGCACGGCGCGATCCGACGCGGGGCCTCGCGGTGCAGTCGCGCCGAGGAGGCCGCGGTGGCGGTCAGCCAGTACAGCGAGACGTCGGTGAGCATCCGCTCGTCGCTGACGGGCGAGCGGGGGTCCGTCCACTGCGCGAAGCGCTCGGCGATCCAGGCCAGCTGGCCGACGGGCGAGTCGGTCAGCGCGTAGCCGATGGTCTGCGGGGTGGCGGCCTGCAGCGCCTGGAACGGCGGCCGGTTCGCCATCAGCTGCCTGACCTTGTCCAGCCGGGCCTCGTCCGTCTCGGACAGGTGGATGTCGGCGTCCGGCAGCGGCCGGGTCGGCAGGTAGTTGACGTGCACCCCGACGACCCGTTCGGGTGCCACCGCGCCGAGCGCCAACGAGATGCCCGAGCCGAAGTCGCCACCCTGCGCGCCGTAGCGCTCGTAGCCGAGACGGCGCATCAGCTCGGCCCAGGCCCGCGCGACCCGGACGACGTCCCAGCCGCGCTCGTGGGTCGGCCCGGAGAAGCCGAAGCCCGGAATGGACGGGATCACCAGGTGGAAGTCGCGCGACAGCGGCTCGATCACGTCGAGGAACTCCAGGAACGAGCCGGGCCAGCCGTGGGTGAGGATCAGCGCGAGCGCGTCCGGCTTTGCCGACCTGACGTGGACGAAGTGGACGTTCTGGCCGTCGATCTCGGTGGTGAGGTGCGGAAGCTCATTGAGCCGGGCCTCCTGCGCGCGCCAGTCGTAGCGGGTGCGCCAGTGTTCGACCAGTTCCTTCAGCCGCGCCTGCGGGAAGCCGTAGTCCCACCCGGCGTCGGCGACCTCGTTGGGCCACCGGGTGCGGCCGAGCCGGTCGTCGAGGTCGTCGAGAGCGGCCTGGGGGACGTCGATGCGGAACGGCTTGATCATGGCCTTGACTCCAGGGATATTCGTTTGGTGCTCTAACGTTTGCGCGACTAACGATACCGATATCGTTAGTGTGCCCAACGATTTGTTAGGGTTGTCACATGGAGAAGCCAGCCGACAGTGCGCCCGCCAGCTGGGAGAGCCTGCCCAGCTGGCTGCTCACCCAGACCGCCGGCCACGCGCAGCGCCTGGTGGGCGACGCGTTCTCCGCCGCCCAGGCCCGCGGCTACCACTACCGCCTGCTGGCGACGCTTGAGGAGTTCGGTCCCGCCAGCCAGGCCACGCTGGGCCGCCGCAGCGGCATCCACCTCAGCGACATGGTGGCGGCGGTCAACGAACTCGCCGAGCGCAGGCTGGTCGAGCGCGCCCCGGACCCGTCCGACCGTCGGCGCAACATCATCTCGTTGACCGCGGCGGGCAGGCTGCAGCTGCGGCGGCTGGAGAGGCGCCTGGCCGAATGCCAGGACGAGCTGCTGGCCCCGCTGTCAGCCGGGGAGCGCCAGCGACTGACCGAGCTGCTGTCCAAGCTGCTGGACCACCACCACCGACGCGCCGGCGACGCATGATGATCGTCTGCTGTTTCTGGAGAACCCGCCCGGCGTGTCGTCTCCTGAATCAGCAGACGATCACGCGATAGCCGGCCCGGCCATCGCCGCGAGGCGGCGGGCGAGCCGGGCGAGGGCCTGCCGCAGCTCCGCCGGCTCCAGCACCTCCGCCTCGAAGCCGAGCCGGGCCACGTGCAGGGCGAGCCAGTCGAGGTCGTCCCCACCGACGACGAGCACGCACCAGCCGTCGCGGCCGCCCTCGACCCGCCCCACCTGCGGCGGCACCAGCGCCCGCAGCGCGTCCGGCGGGGCGTGCACCCGCACCCGTGCGAGGTGCCGGTACGGTGCCTCGGCCACGGCCCGCCGCACGTGGGCGACCGGGTCGGGGTGCTCCCGCGCCCGGAAGCGCCACGTCGTCGCCGTCGTCTGGCGCATCCGGTCCAGCCGGAACGTGCGCCAGTCGCCGCGGTCGACGTCCCAGGCCATCAGATACCACCGGCGGCCCGTGGTGACCATCCGCACCGGCTCGACCGTGCGCTCGCTCTCCGCGCCGTCGCGGCCGGCGTAACGGAACCGCACCCGCACGGCGTCGCGGCAGGCCCGCGCGAGGGTCACCAGCAGCTCCGCGTCGATCTCGACCCCGGGGCCGACCAGGGTGTCGGTGGCGGCGTGCACCGCCCGCACCTCGGCGCGCAGCCGCGCGGGCAGCACCTGGTCGAGCTTGGCCAGCGCCCGCAGTGCCGCCTCCTGCGCCCCGGCGACCGTGCCACCCGAGGCCAGCCGCAGGGACACCGCCGTCGCGATCGCCTCCTCGTCGTCGAGCAGCAGCGGCGGCAGCCGGGTGCCAGCGCCGAGCCGGTAGCCGCCGCCGACGCCCGCCGCCGCGTGCACCGGGTAGCCGAGCGCGCGCAGCCGCTGCACGTCGCGGCGCACCGAGCGGTCGGTGACCCGCAGCTCGGCGGCGATCTCGGCGGCGGTCCAGGACGGTCGCCGCTGCAGCAGCGCCAGCAGCCGCAGCACCCGCTCGGTCGTCGCCTCGACGGTCACCCGTCGATCGTTGCACAGGTCTAGGAACGAACCTGTCCGCGATATGCCGGAGGCTGGCACCATGACCGACGTTCAGATCACGTTCGACTGCGCCGATCCGGCCGCGCTGGCGGCCTTCTGGGCCGAGGCCCTCGGCCATCAGGTGCAGGCCCCGCCGCCCGGCTTCGAGTCGTGGGAGCAGGCGCTGGAGGCGATGGGCGTGCCGCCCGAGCGCCGCAACTCCGCCTCGGCGGTGGTCGACCCCGCCGGCGCCGCGCCGCGGCTGTTCTTCCAGCGGGTGCCGGAGCCCAAGCAGGTCAAGAACCGGGTGCACCTCGACGTACGGGCCGCGCCGGGGCTGGTCGGCGACGCGCGGATGGCGGCCCTGGAGGCGGCGGCCGAGCGGCTCGTCTCGCTCGGCGCGACCCGGCTGCGCCGCCACGAGCCCGCCGCACCGCTCGACGCGGGGCACATCGTCATGGCCGACCCCGAGGGCAACGAGTTCTGCCTCGACTGACTCGACTGATCGCCCCGACCGAGGGGCCGCGCCACTCGCAGCTCGACCACGCTGCGCAACGATCGCTGGCGTCTGGGCGCAGGCCCGGCGGCGTGACTCTTCGTCACACCCCCTCGACCCCACTCGACATCCCGCACCCCCTTTGCTCTGCACCCAGATACGCAGCACCGGGGATAAGGTGGCGACATTCAACGATCCGAATAAAAGGGGGCATCCGGCGGTCGACCACGTCGCGTGCCTGTTGCGCATCCGGGTGCAGAGCAAAGGGGGACAGAAAGGGAGCGCGGGCGGGCGAGTGCGATCGCGTGGTGTGATGCTCCTGGGCGGCGGCGTGTTGGTGGGGGGCCGGCTGCGGTCAGGGCACCGCAGGCGGGGACGATGTCGCCCTGCGCTCGCTGCGGCACGAGAACGGAGCTGGTCGCCGCTACGGCGGTGTCGTGTTTCACGAGCGGCCCCGAGGACATCGCGCACCTGCCCGGCACCTCGGAGGGCGGAGTCGCTCTGAATCTTGGACGGTTCCTGTCACCAGCGAGCAGTAACCGTCCAGGAATCGACCACAGGAACGCCGCTACGCGCCGACGCGCTGGGGCGGGACGGTCAGCCCGTACAGGGCCATCAGCTCCGGGGTGTCGACGCGGCTGCCGTCGGCCACCGAGTCGCAGGAGATGTCGACGATCTGGTCCTTGTGCGCCAGCAGGTAGGGCCGGGCCCCGACGTCGGCGCTGGCCAGGGTGGCGATGCCGGACCAGTGCCGGCGGCCGAACAGCATCGGGTAGCCGCGCAGCCCGTCGTAGGTGGCGCAGACCAGCACGTCGGGGTACGGCAACGCGGCCACCCGCCGCACGGCCGCCGGGGTGAGCCCCGGCATGTCCACCGGGACCACGACCACCGCCTCGATCCGCTGGTCGGTCAGCGCCGCGAGGCCGGCCCGGATCGACGAGCCGACGCCGGTGCCCCAGGCGCGGTTGACCACCACCGTGGCCCGGGTCAGGTCGGCGGTCTGCCGCACCTGGTCGGCCGCCGCGCCCAGCACCACCACGATCTGCGCGCAGCCCGCCTCGGTCATCGTGTCGATCATCCGGTCCACCAGGGGTTGGTCACCCTGGTGGAGCAACGCCTCGGGGCCACCGAGGCGGCGTCCCCCGCCCGCCGCGATGATCATTCCTGCGATACGCACACCGGGTGCAACGAGCACCCCCGCAATGAGTGTCGGGGCGAAAAGGATATTTGCCGCACTCTGGGTGCGGGGCGGGGCACCGTCGGCCGCTTCGGGTCGGCCAGCCAGCCGCTGCGCGTCGTCGTGCTGCCGCTTCCGGCCAGGTCAGGCGTCCGCGTAGCAGTCCACGACCGACAGGTCCAGCGGGAACCGGACCGGGGTGTCGCCGAACAGCAGGGCGGTGGCCCGCGCGCCGCTGGCGCGGACCGCCTCGGCCACCGCGTCGGCCTGCCCGGCCGGGCAGTGCACGATCACCTCGTCGTGCTGGAAGAAGACCAACTCGGCGTCGCTGCCGGCCAGCGCCGTGCGCAGCGTGGCCAGCAACGTGGACGCCCACTCGGCGGCGGTGGCCTGGATGACGAAGTTGCGGGTGAACCGCCCCCGGGACCGGGCCGCCCGCGCCCGGGGGCCCTGCGGGTCGGCCGCCGCCTCCAGGTCGACCCCCGCGTCGTCGCCGTCGGTGAAACCGGCCGTGCCGGGCGGGCAGGTGCGCCCCAGCCAGGAGCGCACCAGGCCACCGGCCTCGCCGGTGCGCGCCGCCGCCTCCACGTACGCGAAGGCGGTCGGATAGTTGCGGCGCAGCACCGCGAGGGCGGGGACGGCCATCCCGCCGGTCTGCCCGTACATGGCGCCGAGCAGGGCCACCTTGGCCCGGGGCCGGTCGCCGCCGAACGAGTCCCGGGCCAGGGCGGCGTAGAGGTCGCCCGCCCCGCCTGCGGCGGCCAGCCGGGCATCGCCGGAGACCGCCGCGAGCACCCTCGGCTCCAGCTGGCCGGCGTCGGCGACGACGAGCCGCCAACCCGGGTCGGCCACCACCGCCCGCCGGATCACCTTGGGGATCTGCAACGCGCCGCCGCCCCGGGTGGCCCACCGGCCGGAGACGACGCCGCCGGGGACGTACTCCGGGTGGAACCGGCCGTCGCGCACCCAGGCGTCGCGCCAGGCCCAGCCGTGCGCCGTCCAGATCCGGTAGAGCTCCTTGTGCTCCAGCACCAGCGGCACGGCCGGGTGGTCGACGCCGCGCAGCACCCAGGCCCGGGTGTTGGGCAGCTCCACGCCAACGCGGGCGAACGCCCGCAGCAGCTCGGCCGGGGAGTCGGCGTGCACCTGGCGCAGGCCGAACGCCTCGGCGATGCGGGCGGTCAGCTCGGCCAACCGGCGGGGCGGGCCGCCGACCGGGGACGGCTCGCCGAGCAGCCCGGTGAGGATCTCGTCGTGCACCTCGGCCCGCCAGGGCAGGCCGGCCGCCCCCATCTCCGCCGCGATCAGCGCGCCGGCCGACTCGGCGGCCACCAGCAGCCGGAACCGGCCGGGATGGGCGGTGGCGGCCATGCGGTCGAGCTGGTCGGCGTACACCCGGGTCAGGGCCTCGACGCCGGGGCCCGGCGGACCGGGCAGGGTGTCGAAGAGCGCGCCCTGGCCGTGGCCGGGCGGCTCGGCCGCGCGGGGCGGCGGATCCGGCGGCACCGGCGCGCCGGTCAGCCGGGCCCACGCGGCGGCCGGCGAGCGGGGCTCGCCCCAGCGGCCGGCGTGCCCGAGCAGCAGCGACTCGGTCAGCTCGACGTCGTGGCAGCGGTCGAGCCGGACCCCGGCGCGCAGCAGCGCCGGGTAGACGCCTGCGCCGCTGCCCCAGACCCAGCGGGGGTGGGCGGCGGCCTCCCGGGCGGCGACGGCGGCGGCGAGGTCGGTGGCCTGCTCGGCCGGGCCGGTGGGACGGCCGGCCTGGTCGAGGGGCAGCAACGCTCCCCCGCCCCGGTCGTCCGCCTCCACCGCCACCAGCACGAACGCGATTCTGCCTGCACCGTACGACGCTCGGCGTGCGGCGGCTACTTGCTCACGCCGGCGGTCAGGCCGGACTGCACCTGGCGCTGGAACACGATGTAGACGATGAGCACCGGCAGCATCGCCATGGTCACCCCGGCGAACAGCCCGCTCCAGTCGCTCTTGTAGCCCTGGTTGACCGACAGCTCGATGAGCCCCTGGGCGATCACCTGGTTCTTCGGCTCCCCGGCGACCGACTGCATGAGCAGCGTCGGCAGGTACCACTGGTTCCACTGGCCGAGGACGTTGAAGATGCCGATGCTGATCAGGCCCGGCTTGGCCATCGGCAGCATGATGCTGAAGAACAACCGGCTGTGCGAGGCCCCGTCGACCATCGCGGCCTCGGCGATCGAGTCGGGCAGCGTCCGGAAGAACGAGTGCATGAAGAAGACCGTGAACGACAGCGACCAGGCGACGTACACCATGATCAGCATGAGGTGCCGGTTCGGGCCCAGCAGGGGCAGGACGATCCCCGTGTTGTAGACGCCCTTGAACAGCGGCACGGCGGCGAGATAGATGGGCAGGGTCAGGCCGGACAGGAACATGTAGTAGATCAGCCGGTTGCCGGGGAACTCGTAACGCGCCAGCACGTACGCGGCCATCGAGCCGAGCAGCATGGTCAGGAAGACGCTGCCGACCAGGACCAGCAGCGTGTTGAGGAAGAACGCGCCGAGGTGCCCCTCGCCCCAGGCGCGGGTGAAGTTGTCCCAGTGCAGCTCGTCGGGGATCAGCGACAGCGGCTCGCGGATGACCTCCGAGTCGTCCTTGAACGCCGACATCACCACCCACAGCAGCGGGTAGATCACCATCACGGCCCAGACCACCAGGAACAGGTGGGAGAAGCCGTTGAAGAAGCGTCCGCCCAGCTCCCGGCCGCGGCTGACGAGGCCCCGGCTCGGCGCGGGGCGGGGGGCCGGACGCCCGGGGCGGGCCCGCTCACCGGACGGGTGGGTCACCGTGCTCATCGTCGGGGTCTCCTCAGTACTCGATCCGCTCACGGCGGGTGATCCGGAGCTGGAGAGCGGCCAGCAGGATCGTGAAGATGGCCAGCGCCACGCCCATCGCGCAGGCGTAGCCGAACTGCCCCTTCTGGAACGCGGTGAAGTTGAGCACCGACGCGAAGATCTCGCTGGCGTGGTTCGGCCCGCCCTGGCTCGGGGTCATGACGAAGACCAGGGCGTACATGTCCAGCGCGATGAAGCCCAGGTAGACCCAGGCCACCGAGATGGTGTCCCGCAGCAGCGGCAGGGTGATCCGGAAGAACGTGTGGAACCGGCTGGCCCCGTCGAGGAGCGCCGCCTCGTAGATGTCCTTCGGGATCGACTGCATCGCCGCCGAGAAGAGCACCATGTAGAAGCCGGCCCCGCTCCACACGGCGATGAACAGCAGCCACCACAGCACCGCGGGCACGCCGAGGAACGGCTCGGGGTCGGCGGTGAAGCCGATCGGGTTGTCGGCGTCGACCAGACCGATCTTCATCAGCAGGCCGTTGATCAGGCCCTGGTTGTCCGAGCGGTAGATCTGCTGCCACATCACGGCGATCACCACGAGCGACAGGACCTGCGGGAAGAAGAAGATGACCTTGTAGAGCCCGGAGCCGAAGACCCCCCGGATGCCGGCCCTGTCCTCGCGTCCGCCCACGTTGAGCAGGAACGCGAGGAACAGGGCCAGCGCGATGGTGAACAGCGGCACGGTGACCAGGAAGAACACGTTGTGCCAGAACGCCTTCCTGATCAGCTCGTCGGAGAACAGCCGGACGTAGTTGTCCAGCCCGACGAACTCCTGCTTGTCGGAGTAGCCGCCCCAGTTGGTCAGCGAGTATCCGGCCGCCTGGGCGAAGGGCCACACCACGTAGAAGAGGTACAGCGCGACGGGGAGGGCCAGGAAGCCCGTGACGAAGCGCGCGACACCGTGCCGCATTCCACTCACTCTCTCGAACGGATCAGTGGGCCGCCACCGGGATCAGGCGCGGGTCTGCTTCTTGATCGACGAGTCCTTGGCGACCTTGTCGGCGGCCGCCTGCATCTTGTCGACGAACTGCTGCGCGGTGAGCCGGCCGGCCATCAGCTCCTCGGAGAGGTTCTGGCTCTCCTTGTCCAGGTCGGCGTAGAAGTCGAAGAGCTTGGTCTTGATCAGGTCCTTCGGCGCGTTGCGCATCAGCTCGTTGGCGCTGGCCAGCGCCGTGTCCTGCACGCCGTCGCCGGAGCCCTTGGTGGAGGCCAGCGACTTGGTCAGCTCGGCGAACTTGGCGGAGCCGGACTTCGACAGCACGGCCCGCAGGAACTCCTTCGCCGCCGCCTTGTTCGGGGCCTTGCTCGGCACCACGAGGCCCTCGCCCGCGCCGGCGAAGACGTCCTTGGGCGCCTTGTCGGTGGCCCCGAGGCCCCAGTAGTCCGACAGCTTCATCTCGAAGCCCGGCGGGATCGTCGCCGCCATCTCGTTCTTCAGCCAGGTGCCGACCTGGATGAACGCCGCCTTGCCGTCGAGCCACGCCTGCTGGGACTGGGTGTGGTTGAGGTTGCCCGGCAGCAGCAGCCGGTCCTTGACCAGCTTCTCCCACGCCTGGAGGGCGGGCAGCACCCCGTCGGCCTTCCAGGCGTTCTCCTTCAGGTTGTCGATGTCGACGACCGCCTGCCGGCCGGCGGACTTCCAGATCGTCGCCATCAGGGCCCAGCGCGGGTAGTAGCCGTGCACGGCGTCGTGCACGTACGGGGCGATGCCCTTGGCCTTGATCTTCGGCGCGAGGGCGAAGAACTCGTCGAACGTCGTCGGCGGCTGCCAGCCCTCCTTGGCGAACAGCGCCCCGTTGTACCAGTTGCCCCACACGGTGAAGGCCACGTTGACGACGTAGAACTTGCCCTGGAAGGTGCCGTCCTCGACCGTGCCGGGCAGCAGCGTGTCGGCGACGGTGCCCTCGCTGTCCCACGCCGGGGCGGTGAGCAGGTCGTCCAGGGGCTCGATCGCGCCCTCGTTGACCAGGGTGCTGATGTCCATCATGTCGGCGCCCGAGTTCATGACGAGGTCGCTCGGCTGCGTCGCCATCTTCGGCTGCTCTTCGGTCTTGATCTTCTGGGTGGAGCTCATGTTGACCGTCACGCCCGCGTGCTTGGCGGCGAAGACGGCCTTGTCCTCGTTGGCCCACTGGTCGCCGAGGCCGCCGTTGAAGATGACGACCTTGACGGCGCTGCCGTCCTTGACGCCGAACGGGTTGTCCTTGCTCTTGGCGGCGCCGGTGTCGTCGGACTTGCTCGGCTCGCTGCCGGCGCAGGCGCTGAGCAGGCCCGCGGCGGGGGTGACGAGCAGGCCCGCCGCGGCGGCACGGCGCAGCAGGGTCCGGCGGCTCAGATCGGCCGGGTGCTCGGGGGTAACCGACATCGTTGTCTCTCCTTGAGGTGTCGAATCAGGCGGTGCGCCGGAGACGCCCGGCGTACCGCGACTCGAGGGCGAGGTTGTGCTCGTCCCCACCGGGGACGTTGGCGGAGAGGTAGATAGGGGGTACCTCCCCGGCCTGGTGGAACCGTCGGACGACCTCCGCGGTCACCAACTGCGCCAGCAGCGCGGCGGTGACCGAGGAGACCGCACAGACCGCGCCGCCGCCGGAGAGCGGCAGCAGTGCGTCACCGTACGGCGCGCCGTTGTCCAGCACGACGTCGGCGAGGTCGACGAGCCGGTGCCCCGACGGGTGCCGGGGGGCGACCCGCGAGGTGTGCTCGACCGAGGTGACCGCGATCAGCGGGTGGCCGTGCCCGGTGACCAGCGTCGCCAGCTCGACCACCGAGCCGTTGATGCCGGACTGGGACGCGATCAGGAAGACGTCGCCCGGCTGCGGGGCGGCGAGGGCGTAGAGCTGGTGGGCGACGGCCGGGTCGCGTTCCAGCTTGGGGTCGGCGAGCACGTCGCGGGGCGCGTCGCCGTGCAGCACGAGGTCGTGCAGGGAGATCCGGTTGGTGGGGACCAGCCCGCCGGCCCGGGCGACCAGTTCGGCGGCGAACGCTTCGGAGTGGCCGGCGCCGAACGCCTGGAGCACCCCGCCGGCGCGCAGGCCGGCGGCGATCAGGTCCGCGGCCCGGCCGACCGCCCCGGCCTGCGAGTCGACGACCCGGTCGAGGACGGGCCGGACGGCCTCGGCGTATCCCTGTGCGCTGATCATGCGGTGGCCCCCTTCGCGGCCTTGTGCCCGTCGACGGCCTGGGCGGTGCGCCGGAAGGCCGCGTGGGCGCGGTCGTGGGTGCGCTGGGCGACGGCGATGTAGAGCAGGTCGAGCACGACGAGCTGCGGGTGCCGGGCCGACAGCGCGTCGGGGCGGAACGTGGTGGCCTGGCTGGCGGTGAGCAGCACCAGGTCGGCCAGCTCGGCCAGCGGCGAGCGGGGGAAGCCGGTGAGCGCGACGGTGGTCGCGCCCCGGCTGCCGGCCTCGGCGAGCAGCTCGATGGTCTCCCGGGTCTGCCCGGTGTGCGAGATGCCGAGCGCCACGTCGCCGGGGCCGAGCAGCGCGGCGCTGGCCAGCCCCTCGTGCACGTCGCTCCAGGCCCAGGCGGCCACCCCGATGCGGTGCAGGCTGAACTGCATCTCCTCGCCGACGAGGGCGCTGCCGGACGCGCCGAAGATGTTGACCCGGCTGGCCCCGGCGATGGCCACGGCCGCCCGTTCCACCTGGGCGAGGTCGAGCAGCGCGGCGGTGTCGTGCATGGCCCGGGTGTCGGCGGCCATGATCTGGCCGAGCACCCGCTCCAGGGGGTCGCCGGGCTGGATCTCCCGGCCGATGTCGACGGTCCAGCCGGCGGAGCGGGCCCGCCCGGTCTCGGCGGCGATGCCGAGGCGCAGGTCGGCGTACCCCTCGAAGCCCATCGCGCGGCAGAACCGGGTGATGGTGGCCGGGGAGGTGCCGCTGCGCTCGGCCAGCTCGACGATGGTGGCCCGCGCGGCGGCCTCCGGGTCGCTGAGCACGTGCTCGGCGACGCGGCGCAGCGCGCCGGTGAGCTCCGCCGCGCCGGCCCGGACGCGGGCGAGCACGCCGTCGGTGGGCAGCGCGGCCCGCCGGTCGGCCTGGTCGGCGTCGACCACGGCGGCGCCCCGGGGGGTGTCGACCTCGTGATCCACCATGCGACGCCTTTCGGAAAAGAGTGTTAACTGTTAGTGGTAAAAGTTCTTACTGAAGGGCCCTCCGTGTCAAGACCGTGGTCGAAGTTTTCAAACTGTTACCTGACGCGCGGCCCTCCGCCCGGCCGGGGATCTTGCCCCGCGCGGCCGGGCCGACCAGCATGAATCCGCCCGCACCGCCGACCCGGGGAGGCCCACCGGATGTCCGACACCGTCGTGGTCGGCCTCGACGTCGGGGGTACGTCCACCCGGGCGCTCGCCGTGACGCTGGCCGGGGAACGCCTCGGCACCGGCCGGGCCGGCGGCGGCAACCCGACCAGCCATGGCGCCGAGCGGGCCGCCGCGGAGCTCCTGACCGCCCTGCGCGCCGCGCTGTCCGGCGTGGACCCGGCCCGGGTGCGGGCCGGCACGATCGGGCTCGCCGGGGCGGGGCGGCTGCTCGCCGACCCCGCCGGGCGGGCCGCGTTCGACGGGGCGTGGCGCGACGCGGGCCTGCGCTGCCCGTACGCGGTGCACGGCGACGCCCTCGTGGCGTACGCCTCCGGCACGCCCAGCGCGCACGGCACGGTGCTGATCGCCGGCACCGGCGCGATCGCCGCGCAGGTCCGCGACCTGCGGCTGGACCGGGTCGCCGACGGCCACGGCTGGCTGCTCGGCGACGCCGGCTCCGGGTTCTGGCTGGGCCGGGAGGCGGTCCGTCGGCTCCTGGCCGACCTGGACGCGGGGCACGCCCCGGGGCCGCTGGGCCGCCGGGTGCTCGCCGAGCTGCTCGGCGACGAGCGGGTCGCCGACCGGCCCCGCGACACCGTGGA
Source organism: Micromonospora haikouensis (assembly GCF_900091595.1). Lineage (GTDB taxonomy): Bacteria > Actinomycetota > Actinomycetes > Mycobacteriales > Micromonosporaceae > Micromonospora > Micromonospora haikouensis. Next base: position 136,923 of record NZ_FMCW01000010.1, on the reverse strand, counting down.
CGCCGTGGTGCAGGTCGTCACCCGCCGGCCGCCGGTCGAGCTGTCCCGGCTCGCGCCGCTGGTGGTCGCCGCCGCCGTCGACGCCGAACCGGTCGCGGCGGGGCTGATCGGGGCGGCCGCCGGCCACCTCGCCGACAGCGCCGCGCGGATCCGCCCGGCCGGCGCGGTGGACCCGGTGGTCCTCGGCGGCGGGCTGCTCACCGGCGACACCCCGCTGGCCGCCGCCGTCCGGGCGGAGCTGGCCCGACGGTGGCCGGCCGCGCCGCTGACCACGGCCGGCGACGGGGCGGCCGGGGCGGCCTGGCTCGCCGCCCGCGACCTGCCCGAGGTCGCCGACCCGGCCGCCCTGCACCCGCTGCTGGTGCCGGCGACGGCATGACGGCCGGTTCGAGAATCTTTGAGTTGGCCTATGCCCTGAGCCTGCTTGAAGGCCTTCCGACAGTTTCGCGGTAGGTAGCAGCCCCTCCGCCCGACTCGCCCGGTCACCGGCGTATACCCTGGCCGGCCACCTCGTCGGATAGGGCCGAACGTGCCAACCCATAAGACGTGCCGACCGGAGGGGCAGGTCGAACCTGACCCCCGACCGGCTGAACACCACCTGCGGTCAGCCCGGCCGGCTCGCCCAACTCGACGCCCCGGCCGCCGGCAGTGGAACGCGAATGGCCGGAGGTGGCGCAGCCGGGCGGGGCCCGCCGCTGCCCCGCCCAGCCCTAACCCGGCCCTGGTCAGGGGCCTCGTGCACGAACGCCTGGTGCCCCAGGGATCTCAAGCCGTCTGACCAGGGGTGAAAGTTGTTTTGGTCAGGAAGCTACGAGCACCAGGCGCCGTTCGAGTTCTGGATGACGCCCAGGTTGTCCCTGTAGACCCAGCCTGAATAGCGAGTGCCGTCTTTCATCGCCCAGCCGTGAAACCAGAGGTTGCCCAGGTCGTTGCTGTCGCGGCAGTCGACCCAGAACTTCGTGTTCTGGTACAGAGCGGTGAAAGGGCAGTCCGAATAGGGGCCACTTCTGATCGGTGTGGTCTTTCCGGGAACCGTGTAGGCGTAGCCCGAATCGTAGACTCCCCAGGGCTCCGATTTGCACGCCAGTCGCGCACCGGGTCGCAGGTCAGGATCGGTGACTGCCGACGCCGACGCCGACCGATCCACATGCGCCTGCGCGATGTCAGGCGCGCCGGCCAGTGTGGTGGCGGCCACGCCGATCGATAGGACTACCGCAGCAGCGACAGCCAGGAACTTCCGCTTCATACCCTTCCTCTCTTCGGGATTGACTTGTCCGTTCATGGACCGGTGGCACCGGGTGTTCCAGGTCGGACTCGCCGGAGGGACTTGCCGTATCCCGATACTTTCGCGTGTCACGGCGAATGTCATTGAAAGCGGGCGCACGACGGTTGACTGTGGGCGCACACCGTGGCGGGCTACCGGTGGTGGGTGTGGTGCCGGTACTCGCTGGGGGCGGTGCCGTAGGTGGTGCGGAAAAGGCGGGTGAAGTGGGCGTTGCTGGTAAAGCCCCACCGGTGGGCAATGGCGTGGATGGGTCGGTCACGTTGGTGGGGGTCGGCGAGGTCGTGGCGGCAGCGTTCGAGCCGGTTTTGGCGTATCCACGCGGCAACGGTCAGGCCCTGCTGTTGGAATAGCTTGTGCAGATAGCGGGTAGAGATGGCATGTGCTGCGGCGATCGCCTCAGGGGTGAGACCGGGGTCGCCGAGTTGCTGTTGGATGAATTCGTGGATTCGAGTGTGCAGGGCTCGCTGGTATGTGGCGGACGGCAGCGTTCTCGTGGCTTGGAGTTCGTGGGCGTAGGTGGCGGCGAGCAGGTCAAGGGTGATGGTTGCGAGGCGTGCGGCGTCGGCCGCCGTCCAGTTGGCGGCGTCTTGTTGTAGTCCGATGAGGTGGCGTCTGAGCATGGCGCCGAAACCACGCCGTGTTGGCAGGGGTGTGGTGTTGAGCGGGTCGAGTATCTGCGGTCGGAGGGGGATCAGCTTCCTCGGGATCAGGACGACCAGGCAGCTGACGATGGGGCCTCGGCCGGCCGCCGCCCAGGAGTGGAAGGGCCGTGAGGTGTCATGGAGGACCAGGCTGCGGGAGTCGAAGCTATTGTCGCGGCCGGCCTGGGAGACGCCCATCCGCCCGCGCAGGTGGAGGACGAGCTGGTACAGGCCAGCGTCGGACTGCCGGATCATCTTCGGGGTCCGGATCACCTCCAGCGGACTGTAGGTGAGGGTGGACACCTGGATGGAACCGAGGTCGAGTACGCGTACCGAGCCTTGGAAGCTGTCCGGATGAGGGGTGCGTATTCGTGCTGGGTAGTGAGAGCTGACACCGAACTCGTTCCAGCTTGGCCACCGGTCGGCTTGCGGGAGGTCATCGGTGCTGAACCTGCTTTCGAGCACAGTCAACTCCACTGATCGGAATCGTCACCGGGCAAGCTCGACCACGCGCACGGGCGACGCTAAATGGACTCTCGACGCGCTCAGCGAGCCACGAGCTCGACACTTCCCTCACCGGGTGGGCCACACAGGCTGAAGGGTCGGGCCCCCTGACGGTGGGAAGCCCGACCCCGCTGGCCCGATCTCCTCGACGGGCGCGTCCGCGCGTTGCGCCCGCGATCAGGCGCGCGTGCTGATGATCGACGTCCAACACTGCCGATCCGCGTCAGGACTGTCGCAGATCCGCAGCTTGATCAGGCTGTTCTCGTGCATGTCCTTGTTGCAGTAACCCCAACCGGCGGACGTGAAGGTGCAGGTGCCCTGCCGGTAGAGCGTGCTGTCGCTGGGGTAGTAGTTCCACCACACCGCCGTGGGCGTGTCACCGAGCGAGCTGTTGTTGGAAACCCACAGCACGTCGCCGTACGGCTGCCAGCAGGCGACGGAGTTGCTGAACGGGTCCGCCGGCGTGCAGTCCTTGTCGTAGCCGTTGTCGACGGTTCCCCGGGTGGCCTGGTTCCGCTCCCAGCTGACCGCCAGGGCCGGGCTTGACCACGACACGGCGGCGAACAGACCCATCGTCAGCGCGACCACACCCGCAGTTGCCCGCCTCGCCAGATCCATCATTCTTCTCCTCTCGACAGACAGCCTTGGACATCCCTCGGTGCTCCGAACGCTCGGCCCGGTGCCGCCCATTGCCGGGCGGCACCCCCCGTCGGACCAAACGACTGGCGCGTAGCGGTCGCCACTCGCACAGTCTGGGCAGCTCCCGACGCCCTTACCTCGACCAGGATGGCGACCCGGCACGCTCGCGCCCCCGATCCTGGACGTCCATGGACGATGTCGGACGCCGATGGAAGGATGCGACCGTGACCAATGGCCCCGCTGATCCGTCCGCACACGGTCCACCTAGGACGGAGGGCGAACTGCTGGCGGAGCTCAACCGGCTGCGGGTCCGCGCCGCCCGCTCCCGGGGCAAGGCCCGGCTCTCCCTCCAGGACCTGGCGGCGGCCACCGGCGTGCCCAGGAGCAGCCTGGCCAACTACCTCAACGGGCGCAGCGCGATGCCGATGGACGTGCTCGACCGGCTCCTGCTCGCCCTCGGCGTGACGCCGGCCGAGGCGGGCGTGTGGGCCACCCGGTGGGAACGGGCCGTCGGCGAGCGCCTCGCGCCGGGCGGCGCCCCACGCGCGGCCACCAGCCCCGCCTCGCCGGGACCGGGGCCTCCGGCGGTCGACCCGACGCCCGGGGACGGGCCGCAGGCGCAGTCGGCCGCCGACCGCCCGGGGCCGGCGCTGCCGGTGCCCGCGCAGCTGCCGCCCACCCTCGGCGCCTTCTCCGGGCGGCAGGACGTGCTGGCGCAACTCGACGGGCTGCTCGTCGATGCGGACGCCGACCCCGCCGCCCCGGTCATCGCCGTCGTCACCGGCACCGCCGGAGTCGGCAAGACCACGCTGGCGACGTACTGGGCGCAGCGGGTCCGCGACCGTTTCCCCGACGGGCAGCTGCACGTCGACCTGCGCGGCTTCGACCCCCGCAAGCCGCCGGTCCCGCCCGCCGAGGCGGTCCGGGGTTTCCTGGACGCCTTCGAGGTGCCCCGGCACCGCGTGCCGACCGGCCCGGACGCGCAGGCCGCTCTCCTGCGCAGCCTGCTGACGGGCCGGCGCGTGCTCATGGTGCTGGACAACGCCCGGGACGCCGACCAGGTCCGCCCGTTGCTGCCCGGTGCGTCCGGCTGCCTGGTGCTGGTGACCAGCCGCGGCCAGCTGCCCGGCCTGGTCGCGGTGGAGGGTGCCCGGCCGGTGCCGGTGGAGCTGCTCGACCCGGCCGAGTCCCGGGCGCTGCTCGCCGCCCGGCTGGGCTCGGGGCGGGTGGACGCCGAGCCGGGGGCGGTCGACGAGATCGTCGGGCGGTGCGCGGGCCTGCCGCTGGCGCTCGCCGTCGTCGCCGCCCGCGCCGCCGCCCACCCACGCTTCCCGCTGGCCACGATCGCCGCCGAGCTGCGGGAGGCCCCACGCCGCCTCGACCCGCTCGCCGGCACCGACCCGGGCATCGACGTGCGGGCCGTGCTGTCCTGGTCGTACGCGCTCCTCGGCACGCCGGCCGCCCGGCTGTTCCGGCTGCTCGGGCTGTCCCCCGGGCCGGACGTCGGCACGGCCGCCGTGGCCAGCCTCGCCGGGACGTCCGTCGCCGAGGTCCGGCCGCCGCTGGCCGAGCTGGTCGGGGCGCACCTGGTCACCGAGCACCGGCCCGGCCGGTTCACCTGCCACGACCTGCTGCGCGCGTACGCCCGGGAACTGGCCGACGCGGACCCGGCGGCCGGCCGGGCGGCCGCGACCCACCGGCTGCTCGACCACTACCTGCACACCGCGCACGCCACCGAGCAGGTCCTGGTCCCGCCCCGGGGCCCGATCACCCTGGCCGACCCCGCGCCCGGGGCGGCCCCGGAGCGCGCGGACGGCCGGGCCGCCGCGCTGGCCTGGTTCGCGGCGGAGCACCGCTGCCTCGTCGCCGCCGTCGAACACGCCGCCGGCACCGGCCACGACACGCACGCCTGGCAGCTCGCCGCCGCCTGCGTCAGCTTCTTCGACCTGCGCGGGCACTGGGCCGACTGGACGGCGACGCAGCAGATCGCGCTGCGCGCCGCCCGCCGGCTGGGCGACCGGAGCGCCGAGGCCCACGCGCACCGCTTCCTCGGCGGCGCGGCCACCCGGCTCGGCCGGATCCTCGACGCCCGCGCCCACCAGTCGCGGGCACTGGTGCTGTTCGAGTCGCTGGACGACCGGATCAACCAGGCGTTCACGCACCGGAGCCTGGGCTGGATCGCCGAGCGCTCGGGCGACCACCGCACCGCGCTGGGTCACGACCTGCGGGCCCTGGAGCTGTTCCGGCACGCCGGCCACCGGGGCGGCGAGGCGGCGTCGCTCAACTCGGTCGGCTGGTGCCACGCCCAGCTCGGCGACCACCGGCGGGCGATCGCGGACTGCGAGCAGGCCCTGGCCCTGCTCGACGAGCTGGGCGACCTGGACGGGGTCGCCATGACGCTCGACAGCCTCGGCTACGTCCACCGGCTGCTCGGCGAGCACGCGCGCGCCGCCGAGCTGTACCAGCGGGCCCGGGGGCTCTTCGCGGCGCTCGGTGACCGGCACGGTGAGGCCGAGGCCGGGGCGAACCTGGGTGACACCCTGTGCGAGGTCGGCGACCCCGAGGGGGCCGCCGCCGTGTGGCGGCAGGCGCTGGCCATCCTCGACGACCTCGGCGACCCGAAGGCCGACCACGTCCGGGCCAGCCTCGACGCGGTGATCTGCGCCGAGCTGGACCCGGACGGCCCGGGAACGCCCCGGCGCTGACCGATCCGGCCACCGGGCGGCCCGGCCTGGCCTAGCCTGGGCTGATGCGCCGCCTGCGGCAGCTCGCCGAGCGCACCCCGGCCGGGCGGGAACGCTACGTCGACCTGCTGCGGGCCGTCGCCATCTGCATGGTCGTCGCCGGGCACTGGGGCGTCACCGTCATCGGCCGCGACGCCGCCGGCCGGCCCACCGGCCACTCCGCGCTCGGCGACCTGCCGTGGGCGTACCCGCTGACCTGGGTGGGGCAGGTGCTGCCGGTGTTCTTCCTCGTCGGCGGGTTCGCCAACGCCGCGTCGCTGACCGCGAACCGGGCCCGGGGCGGCGACGCCACCGGCTGGCTGCTGGCGCGCAGCGCCCGGCTGGTGCCGCCGACCACCGTCCTGCTGCTGGTGCTGGCGGCCGGCGCGGGCGGGTCGTCCCTGTGGGGCGCCGGGGACGCGCGGATCCGCACGGTGGTCTGGTTCGCCACCATCCCGCTGTGGTTCCTCGTGCCCTACCTGGCCGCCGTCGCGCTCACCCCGCCGATGCACGCGCTGCACCGCCGCTTCGGGCTCGCCGTGCCGGTGGCCCTGGTCGGCGTGGTCGCCCTCGGCGACCTGGGGCGGCTGGCCGGGCCCGCGCCGCTCGCGTACGGCAGCTACCTGGCCGGCTGGCTCGCCGTGCACCAGGCCGGCTTCGCCTGGTACGACGCCCACGCCGCAGCCACCGACGGCCGGGGCGGCGCGGCCGACGGCGCCCGGCACCCGCTGCCGACGTCCCGCCCGGCGGCGGTGGCGCTGCTCGCCGGCGGCCTCGGCGCGCTGCTGCTGCTCACCGCCGTCGGGCCGTACCCGGTGGCGATGCTGCACGTGCCCGGCGAGCGGCTGGACAACGCGAGCCCGCCGAGCCTGGCGCTGCTCGCCCTGGCCACCGCCCAGCTCGGGCTGGTCCTGCTGCTGCGCGACCCCGCCGAGCGGTGGCTGCGCCGGCCCGGCCCGTGGCAGGCGGTCATCGCGGTCAACTCGGTGGTGCTGACCGTCTTCCTCTGGCACCTCACGGCGGCCCTGCTGCTGGTCGGCGCGCTGGACGCGCTCGGCCTGCTGCCCACGCCTGCGGTGGGGACCGCCGCGTGGCTGGCCTGGCGGGTGCCCTGGCTGTTGCTGCTCGCCGTGGTGCTGGCCGGGCTCGTGGCCGTCTTCGGGCCGGTCGAGGCGCGGGCGGGCCGGCGGCGGCGCGCCGGGGAGGGCGCGCGTCGCCGCCGGCCGGCCCCCACCGGCCTGGTGGTCGCCGGGTACGCCGCCGTGATCGCGGGGCTGCTGGTCAACACCGTCACCCCGAAGGCCGCGCCCGAGCCGCTGGGGCTGCCCGCCCCGGCGCTGGTGGCGTACCTGGCCGGGGCGGGGCTGCTGCGATGGCTCAGGTCTGGGTGGGGAAGCCGAGGTTGACCCCGCCGTGGCGCGGGTCCAGCCACCGGCTGGTCACCACCTTGCCCCGGGTGAAGAACGCCACCCCGTCGGCGCCGTGGGCGTGCAGGTCGCCGAAGAGGGACGCCTTCCAGCCGCCGAACGAGTAGTACGCCATCGGCACGGGGATCGGCACGTTGATGCCGACCATGCCGGCCTCCACCTCGTGCTGGTAGCGCCGGGCCGCGCCGCCGTCGTTGGTGAAGATCGCCGTGCCGTTGCCGTACGGGTTGGCGTTCACGAGGTCCACCGCCTCGTCGTACGAGCCGACCCGCAGCACGCCGAGCACCGGCCCGAAGATCTCGTCCGTGTAGATCGACATGTCCGGGGTGACCCGGTCGAACAGGGTCGGGCCCAGCCAGAAGCCGGCCGGGTCCCCGTCCGGGGCGACGTCGCGCCCGTCGACGACGGGCACCGCCCCGGCGGCCACCCCGGCCTCGACGTACGCGCGGACCTTCGCGGCGTGCGCGGCGGTGACCAGGGGGCCCATGTCGCAGCCGCGCCGGCCGTCGCCGGTGCGCAGCCGGCCCATCCGCTCGGCGATCCGGGCGACCAGGGCGTCGGCGACCGGCTCCACCGCGACCAGCGCGGAGATCGCCATGCACCGCTCCCCCGCCGAGCCGAAGCCGGCGTTGACCGCCGCGTCGGCGGCCAGGTCCAGGTCGGCGTCGGGGAGCACGACCATGTGGTTCTTCGCCCCGCCGAGGGCCTGCACCCGCTTGCCGGCGGCGGTGCCGCGCTGGTGCACGTGCCGGGCGACGGGGGTGGAGCCGACGAACGACACCGCCTGCACCCCCGGGTGGTCGAGCAGCGCGTCGACCGCCTCGGCGTCGCCGTTGACCACGTTGAGCACCCCGTCGGGCAGGCCGGCCTCGGCGAACCACTCGGCCAGCAGCAGCGCCGCGCTCGGGTCCTTCTCGCTGGGCTTGAGCACCACCGCGTTGCCGCAGGCCACGGCGACCGGGACGAACCACAGGGGCACCATCACCGGGAAGTTGAACGGGGAGATCACCGCGACCACCCCGAGCGGCTGGCGCAGGCTGTACGAGTCGACCTCGGTGGAGACGTTCTCGCTGAACCCGCCGCGCAGGGCCGAGGGGATGCCGCAGGCGTACTCGATGACCTCCAGGCCGCGCTGCACCTCCCCGGCGGCGTCGGCGAGCACCTTGCCGTGCTCGGCGGTGATCACCTCGGCGAGCCGGTCGCGGCGGGCGTGCACCAGCTCGCGGAACGCGAACAGCACGGCCGTGCGCTTCGCCAGGGAGGCGTCGCGCCAGGTCCGGGCGGCACGGCCGGCGGCGGTGACCGCGTCCGCCACGTCCGCGGCGGAGGCCAACGCCACCTGCCCGGTACGCCGTCCCGTGGCCGGGTCGAACACGTCCCCGCGCCGGCCGGAGGTGCCGTCGATCCGCCTGCCGTCGACGAAGTGCCCGATGAGGTGCACGGCGTTCGCTTCGGACGTCACGCCGCCACCTCGCCGTCGGCGCAGGAGCGGACGGCGTCGACCAGGATGGCCAGCCCCTCGCGGGCCTCGTCCTCGGTGAGGGTCAGCGGCGGGCCCATGCGCAGCACGTTGCCGTAGAGGCCGCCCTTGCCGACGAGCAGGCCGCCGGCCCGGCACGCCTCGAAGACCCGGGCGGTCAGGGCCGGGTCGGGCTCGACGGTGCCCGGGTGGACGAACTCGACGCCGAGCATCAGTCCCCTGCCGCGTACCTCGGCGACGCAGTCGAGGCCGCCCACGGCGGCCCGCAGCCCGTCGGCGAGGATCGCGCCGACGCGGGCCGCGTTGGCCTGGAGGTCGTGGTCGAGCAGGTAGTCCAGCACGGCGTTGCCGGCGGCCGTGGCGAGCGGGTTGCCGCCGAAGGTGGAGAAGCTGATCGCCGGCACCGACTCCATGATCTCGGCCCGGCCGACGACCCCGGCGAGGGCGAAGCCGTTGCCGATGCCCTTGGCGAAGGTGAGCAGGTCCGGGGTGACGCCGTGCGCCTGGTAGCCCCAGAAGTGCTCGCCGGTGCGCCCCCAGCCGGTCTGCACCTCGTCGGAGATCAGCAGGATGCCGTGCTCGTCGAGCACCTTCCGCCACGCCGCGAGCAGGCCGTCGGGGCCGTGCACGAAGCCGCCGACGCCCTGGATCGGCTCGGCGATCAGGCAGGCGACGTCGCCGGCGGTCTGGGTGGCGAGGACCTCGCGCAGGTCCTCGACCGCCGCGTCGAGGCGGTCGGCGGGGTCGAGGCGGGACAGCAGGCCGCGCAGCCGCTCGCCGGAGTGCAGCCAGGCCACCTGGAGCGGGTTGAGGGCGCTGGCCGACCAGCCCCGGTTGCCGGTGACGCCCATCGTCGCGTACGTGCGGCCGTGGTAGCTGTTGCGCACGGCGAGGATCTGGTGGGAGCGGCGGTGGTTGGTGGCGGCCAGCAGGGCGGCCTCGTTGGCCTCGGTGCCGGAGTTGGTGAAGAAGACCCGGGCGTCGGGGATGCCGGAGTGCCGGGCGATCTTCTCGGCCAGCTCGACCTGCTGGCGGATCAGGTAGAGCGTCGAGGTGTGCACGAGGCCCGTGGCGAGCTGCCGCTGCACGGCCTCGCGGATCTCGGGGATGTCGTAGCCGATCATGTTGGTCAGCACGCCGCCGAAGAAGTCCAGGTAGGTGCGGCCCTGCGCGTCGGTGACCCGGCGACCGGAGCCGGAGACCAGCTCGATCGGCTCGGCGTAGTAGAGCGGCATCCAGGACGGCAGCACGGCCCGGTGCCGGGCCAGCAGGTCGTCGGTCATTCGTCGCACCCTCCAGCGCGTTGGCGGTCACCGCACGCTCCCACCCACCGGCGGCGGGGACAACTGCCACTGTGTAGCGGACCGGCGGCCTTCGGCTGACAGCACGTCAACCGATCGGCTGCGGTTTCCGGGGCGTCCGGCGCGTTCGGCGCGCGTTTCCCGTCGCCCGGGGCTCCGGAGGCGACGCGATCCGCACGGTACGATCCGGGGCGTGCGGATCATGCGGGACGTGCCGCTGCCCGACGGGGCGGCGGGCGCTCCCCCGGCACGGATCGTCGACGGGGTGCGCGCGTGGGTGACCTCGCCGCCGCTGCGGGACCTCGTCGCGCGGTTCGGCGGCGACGATCCCCCGGGCGATCCGCCCTCCGGCGACCGGCTTGGCCGCGACCCGTTCTCCGGCGACCCGTTCTCCGGCGATCTGGCGGCGGCGCTGGCCTGGCTGGACGACTTCTCCGCCCGGCACTGGGACTTCCGGGGCGGCCGGGAACGCCCCGAGGCCGCCGAGCCGGCGTTCGATCCCCGCACGGCGGGACTGGTGCTCGCCGCGGCGTCCGCGCTGGGCCTGGCCCGCCCGGTCCCACCGGCCCGCCGGGCGTACGCGCACCTGGTCGTCCTCGGCGGGCTCGCGCACGCCTGCCTGCGCCGGGTGGCGTACGCCGCGCACCTGGTGCGCTCGGGCACGGCGGTGGCCGGCGAGGTGGCCGTGCTGGGCAGTTTCCGCCCGCTGTCGGTGGCGGAGCGCCGGACGCTGGCCGACGCGGGCGTCGTGGCCGGCGACACCGAGGTGGACGCCCTCGACGCGGCGGTCCGGCTCGCCTTCGGGGTGACCGGGCCGGCCGAGGAGGACGGCGTGGACGGCGGCCACCCGCACCGCTCCTGGTCCTCGCGCACCTGGCGGCCGGCGGGAGCACCGCCGGTGCGGGTGCTCGCCGCCCCGTCCGGCGATCCCGGGCGGCGGCGCGCGCACACCGCCGACACGCAGCGGTTCTGGGCCGAGCACGTCCGGCTCGCGCCGGGCGACCCGGTGCTGATGGTCACCGCGCCGGTCTACGTGCCGTTCCAGCACTGCGACGCGCTGCGCACGCTGGCCGTGCCGTACGGGTGCGGGGTCGAGACCGTCGGCGTCGACCCGGCCCTGCCCGGCCTGGCGCGGCTGCCCGAGCCGGTCCCGACGCCGGGGCGCTACCTCCAGGAGATCCGCTCGGCGATCCGGTCGATGCGCGCCCTGCACGCCGCCGTCGCGGACGGTTGAGCGGCCGGGGCCGGGAGACCCGGGGGCGGCCCGGCCGGCGTCCGACGGGGAGATCGGACGCCGCCCGGGCCGGTGGAGGATCAGTTCACGTAGACCGTCGCGCCGCCCTGGGTGGTGTCCCGGACCGGGGCGTACGTCGCGCTGAAGTACGCCGAGGCGAAGCAGGTACCCGGGCCGGCGGACTTGGTGAACGGCTGGTTGGCGAAGGCGATGGAGGTGGTGGCGTTGGACGCCGTCCCCCGCACGACGCCGCCGTTGGCCTTGTAGACGCAGGTGACGTTGCCCAGCAGGGTGCGCAGCGAGACGGTGCTCTGGATCGACCCGGTGAGGGTGACCGCGCCGGCGCTGGTGACGGAGACGGCGTAGGGCAGGTTGTCGACCGTCACGCTGTTGACCCCGAGGGTGCCGACCACGTTGCTGGTGCAGCTGGTGAAGGTCTGCCCGGTGAGGCTCTCGGTGGCGGTGCCCGGGGCGACCGGGTTGGTGACCGCCTTGGCGGTGAAGGTGGACGCGGCGCACTTGACGCCGGTCGTGCCGGTGGCCGACGAGTAGAAGTTGGCGGTGGTCCCGGTCTGGAGGCTGGCCTGGAGGGTGTCGCCGACGGCGACGGCGGTCCCGCCGGCGCTGCCGGTGGTGAGCACCGTGTTGGCGAGGGCGGCCGGGCCGGCGGCGGAGGCGGGGGCCGCCGCGACGAGGGAGCCGAGCAGCGCGACGGCGGCGAGGCCGACGGCGGCGCGTCCGTACCTGGGCATGGTGGGTCCTTTCGACGGGTGGTGGTGCGACGGCGGCGGCCGGACCGGCGGGTCACCGCGCCCGGCGGGCCGGGCGCGGCCGGGCGGCCGCGGGGGTGGCCACGGAGGGACGCCGTGGCCGTGGGCCCGCCACCGGTGGACGGTCGGCGGCGGGGACGGACGCCGCCGGGCGGCGGCGGGGCGGGGTGTGCGGGTCGGTCACCGGTGACCCGGCGGAGCGGCCCTCGGGGTCCGGCCGGTCAGCGGCCGGTGCCGGGTGGGGCACTGCGGCGCAGCCGCGTCACCCGCACCTTTCCGGCCTTGGGGGCACCCGCGCGGTCGGCGATAATGGCGACCATCGAGCCCCCCTTCGGCGCTGCTCGGTGCGGCCATCCGGCGCAGATGACCATCAGTGACCCGACCGGAACCCAACGTGGTGAAGTTATAAACCCCGGAGGGTCGCAAAGTCAATCGTTGATTCAGGGAGGTCGATGTCAATGTCGCTGGCGCCCCACCCGGAGACCGGATCCGCACCCCCGCCGCCGGAGCCCCGGCCCGACTCCACGCCCCTGCCGGGGGCCCGGCCGGGGCGCGACCCCGAGCGGGCGATCAAGCGGGGCCCACGCCGCCAGTCGGCCGAGGCGGTCGCGGCGACCCAGCGCGACCGGCTCTTCGACGGGCTCGTGCACGAGGTGGCGGCCAGAGGCTACGACAACGCCCGGGTCACCGACATCTGCGGCGCGGCCGGCGTGACCCGCCCCGCCTTCTACGCCCTCTTCGCCGGCAAGGAGGACGCCTTCCTGGCCACCTACCGGCACGGCACGGCCGTCCTGCTGCACCTGATGGACGACGCCTACGCCGCGGCGGGGCCGGACTGGACCACCGCCGCCCGGGCCGCCCTGCGGACCCTGCTGGAGGTGCTGGCGAGCGTGCCCGCGTTCGCCCGGATGGCGCTCGTGGAGATCGACGCGGCCGGCCCGGCGGCCCGCGACGAGCGCGACCTGCTGCTGTCGCGGTTCCACCGGTTCTTCCACCCCGCCCGGCCCCGGTCACCCCTGTCGCCCGAGGAGGACGACCTGCTGGTGACGACGGTGGTCGCCGGCATCTACGGCACCCTGCGGCTGCGGGTGAGCCAGGGCCGCACGGCCGAACTGCCCCGGCTGCTGCCGGTCCTGACGTACGCGATGACCGCGCCGTTCCTCGGCCCCGGGGCCGGCGACCGGGCGGCGCGGGCGGCCGACGCGGGCGGCCCGGGTGTCACCGCCCCCTGCGCGGTCGACCCGGCGCGCCCGGCCCGGGGGGACGGCTGAGCGGGCCGCCGGGCCGCAGCGCGATCAGAAACCGTCGCGGTTTCTCACTATCGGCAATTTTTCGCAGATCGACCGGCTCCACTGGGCATCAATCTTGACCCACCCTTTACTCAGCGGTAACTTCGCCCTGCGGCGGGCTCGACACGCCGTACGCGAACCAATTCAGATCATCGCCCCGCTCCGCACAGCGCCCCCGCATTGTCGCGGACGAATCGATCTCGAAGAGGAGCCGTCATGTCGGACGACACCGTATCCACCGAGCCGGTCCCGCCCTCCGGCGGCGTGCGCTGGCGGCGGTTCGCGGTCAGCCTGGCCGCCGCCGGGGTGGGCGCCGCCGGAATGGTGCTGCTCACCGCGCAGGGGGTGCTCGGCGCGCAGTTCGCGATCTCCGGAATGCCCTTCGTCGTCACCGCCGACAAGCTCGACGGGACCGGGTTCGAGCAGTTCGCCACGCTCGACCAGATGATCGAGGACAGCCCCAACCAGGGCGACACCGGCGGCCAGGTCGTCGTGCTCGTCTCGGCGATCGACAAGGCCGAGCTGACCAACCTGTGCCAGAGCATCAACCTCGGCGGCATGTACATGAAGCTCACCGCCGGCACCGGCGGGAAGCCGGTGACCGCCCGCACGATGGTCGTCGACTCCGACGAGATCTCCGGCAACGCGTCGTTCCAGTCGATCGACATCGGCCAGGACGCCAGCACGCTGGACAAGGTGCCCGGGGTGCGCGGCAACCCGGGCGTCTTCGGCCAGCAGGCCGACAAGGTGACCATCACCGGTCTGCGGCAGAACAACTACGCCACCACGGCCGCGGTGTTCACCCTGCCGAACCTGCGGATGAGCTTCTCCTCCGAAGGCTGCTGAGATGGCCGGCGGTGACGCGACGCCCATGGCCGGCGGTGACGCGACGCCCATGGCCGCCGGGGGGTCGGCCGCCGGCTGGGCCGGCCGGTGGCGGGCCTGGCGGCGCAGCCGTCCCTTCTGGGGCGGCCTGCTCGTCGCCCTCGGCGGCGCCGAGATCCTCGTGACGCTGCGCGCGCCGCTGCCGGTGATCCTGCACGTCGGGCCGCAGGGGCTGGCCGGCTACCTGGTGCCGGTCATCCTGCTGCTGTGCGGCGTGCTGCTGCTGGCCCACCCGCCGCAGCGGCTGTTCTACGCGCTGGTCTCCCTGGTGCTCGCCCTGGTCTCCTGGCTGACGTCCAACCTGGGCGGCTTCTTCGTCGGGATGCTGCTCGCGCTGGTCGGCGGCTGCCTCGCGTTCGCCTGGACGCCGGTCAAGGCGCACCGCCGCCCGGCCGGGGCCGCCCGCAGCGGTTAGCGGGCGGGGTGGGCGGCGGTGTCCCGGACCGCCTCGGCGAACACCTCGGACCGGTGCTCGAAGTTGCGGAACCGGCCGTAGCTGGGCGCGGCCGGCGAGAGCAGCACCACCCCGCCGGCCGGGGTCACCTCCCGGGCCCGGCCCACGGCGGCCACCAGGCCGTCCACCACCTCGGCCCGCACCTTCGGCAGCCCGGCCAGGGCGGCCACGATCCGCTCCCCGCTGTCGGGGATGCCGAGCACGGTGATCTCCCGCTCGGCCAGGTGCTCGCGCAGCGGGGCGTAGTCCAGCCCCCGGTCGGTGCCGCCGACGATCACCGTCAACGGCCGCCCCTCGTACGCGTCGATGGCGTGCATCGCCGCGTACGGGCTCGTGGCCAGGGTGTCGTCGACGAAGGTGAGCCCGGACGGGTCGGCGATCTCGGTGAGCCGGTGGGCCAGGCCCTGGAACCCGGCCACCGCGACCGCGAGGGTGTCGGCGCGGGCCGCCACGTCCACGCCCAGCGCGTCGAGCACGGCGAGGGCGACGCAGAGGTTGCCCTCGTTGTGCCGGCCCACCAGGGGCAACACCGCGCGCGCGAACAGGGGCCGGTCGCCGAGGTGGAACCAGGGCGTGCCGTCCGGGCCCGGGGCCACGTGCGTGGTGTCCGGGGAGCCGGCGCGCACGGCCGGCCGGCCGCCCAGCTCGGCGGCGAGCCTCGGGTCGGCCCCGTTGACCACGATCGTCTGTGGCCCGTGCGCCAGCAGGTTGAGCTTGTCCCGGTAATATTCCCGCTCGCCGCCGTGCGCGTCCAGGTGCTCGGGGAAGAGCGCGGTGACCACCGCCACGCGCGGCGAGTCGGTCAGGTCGGCGCACTGGTAGCTGGACAGCTCCAGCACGTACAGGTCGGCGTCGGGCAGGTCGAGCAGCGGCACCCCGATGTTGCCGCCGAAGACGTTCGGCCGGTCGACCGCCGTGAGCAGGTGACTGATCAGGCTGGACGTGGTGGACTTGCCCTTGCTGCCGGTCACCCCGACGGTCCGCCGGGCGTGGTCGGCCATCCACAACGCACTGCCCTGGGTGACGGTGACCCCCCGGCGGCGCAGCTCCACCAGCCACGGGTGGGTGTTCGGCACCCCGGGCGAGCGGACCACCACCTCGGCGGCGGCCAGCCGGGCGAAGCCCTCCTCGCCGGTGACCAGCGGGGCCGCCTCGGCCAGCGGCCCCTCCCAGGGCAGGGCCAGGAAGTTGGCGCTGTCGTCGACCGCGACCAGGCCCGCCGGGCCGTGCGCGGCGATCGCGATCACCGCCGCCCGGCCCTCCCGGCCGGCGCCCCAGACGGCGACGGTACGTCCGCGCAGGTCAGACAGGCGCACGGGGGATCTCCTCCACGGTCGGGCACGTCGGCGGGCCGGTCCGACGCAGCCGGGCACGGCCGGACGAACCAGGGCCTAGTATGGCGTGTGCCCAACGAGCAGCTCCGGCGGATGGACGCCTTCACCTTCCCGTCCTACTCGATCGACCTCGCCACCGGCGAGGCGTTGTTCGACTACGCCCTCACCGGCCCCGGCGGCGAGCAGCGGTTCACCGAGGCGATCACCCTCCCCCTGCCGGCCGAACCGCCGTCCGACGCGACGGTCGCCATCCTCGGCCGGGTGCTGGAGCTGCTGCACGTCGTCGCCGGCGTCAGCTACTACAAGGCCGCCGCGCCCCGCCGGCTGGTGCTGCCGGCGCCGCTGGGCGGGGCCGCCGCCGCGCTGGTCACGGCCGTCTACACCAAGGGCCTCGCCGAGTACGCCTACCGCAACCAGCTCCCGCACGTGCTGGAGCTGACCCCGGAGATCCCCGCGGGCTCGGTGTCGCCCGCGCGGGCGTACGACAACTCCGACCTGCGCCCCCTGTCGGCCGTCGGCGGGGGCAAGGACTCCATCGTCAGCCTGGAGGCGCTGCGCCGCGCCGGACTCGACCCGGTGCCGTTCTCGGTCAACCCGAACCACGTCATCGTCGCGGTCAACGAGGCGTCCGGGCTGGCCGCCCTCGCGGCGCGGCGGCGCATCGACCCGGTGCTGTTCGACCTCAACGCCGCCGGGGCCCGCAACGGGCACATCCCGGTCACCGCGATCAACTCGCTGATCGCGGTCGCCACGGCCGTGCTCAACGGGCTCGGCCCGGTGGTGATGTCCAACGAGCGGTCCGCGTCCGACCCCAACCTGGTCTGGAACGGCCACGAGATCAACCACCAGTGGTCCAAGGGGGTGGAGGCCGAGGGGCTGCTGCGGGCGGCGCTGGCCGAGCACGCCGGGCTCACCGAGCCCTACTTCTCGCTGCTGCGCTCGCTGTCCGAGCTGCACATCGCCCGGCTCTTCGCCGAGATCGACCGGTACGACGACGTGGTGACCAGCTGCAACGCCGCGTTCAAGCTGCGCGACGCGAGCGAGCGCTGGTGCCGCGACTGCCCGAAGTGCCGGTTCGTGTTCCTGGCCATGGCCCCGTTCATGCCGCGCGAGCGGGTCGTGCGGATCTTCGGCGGCGACCTGCTGGCCGACGAGTCCCAGCTCCCCGGCTACCGGGAGCTGCTCGGCGTGGACGGGCACAAGCCGTTCGAGTGCGTCGGCGAGGTCGAGGAGTCGGTGGTGGCGCTGGGCCTCCTCGCCGAGCAGGAGCAGTGGCGCGCCGCCCCGGTCGTGCGGGCCCTGGTCGACGCGGTGCCGGAGACGGCCTGGTCGGCGGCGGCCACCTCGGACGTCTTCACCCCCGGCGGCCCCCACTTCGTCCCCTCCGCCTACGCGAAGGCCCTCCTGCCCGGCTGATCAGGGGGCGCGGACGGCGTCCAGGGCCAGCAGGGCCACGTGCAGGGACAGGCACACCTCCACCGAGTCGAGGTCGGCGTCGAGGATCCGGGCGATGCGGGCCAGCCGCTCGTAGAACGCCGGCCGGGACAGGTGCGCGGCGGCGGCCGCCGCCGACTTGTTGCGCCCCTGCTCCAGGTACGCCCGCAGGGTGCCGAGCAGCTGCTCGCGGGGGTGCCGGGCGTCGTACGCCAGCAGGGCACCCAGCTCGCGCTCAACGAACGTCTGCAGGCGCGGCTCGTCGCGCAGCAGGTGCAGCAGGCCGGCCAGCCCGACGTGCGGCAGCCGGAAGATCGGCAGGTCCCGGCGGTCCCGGCGGGCCGCGTCGGCGACCTGCCGCGCCTCGACCAGCGAGCGGCGCGCCTCCCGCAGGCTGCCCACCCCGGAGCCGGCGGCGACGATCACCGCGCCCGCACCGTTCCCCCGGGCGGGCTCGGGCGTCCGGGCCGGTGCGGGCTCGGCGGCCCTCGGCCCGGCGGCGTCGACCCGGTTGCGGCGCAGCGCGGCGGCGAAGCCGGCCAGCGCCCGTTCCTCCGCCGCCGGGTCGGGCAGGGCGAGCAGCACGCCCACCGACTGGTCGTCGACGGCGCTGCTCAGCCCGGTCAGCTTCGCCTCGCGCAGGGCCTGCCCGACCGCCTCCGACAGGTCCCGCAGCCGGGCCGGCCCCGCCTCCGGGTCCACCGGTGCGGGCCCCTCCGGCGGGGTCCCGTCGGCGGCCGGCTCGTCGCCGCGGTAGCGCACCACCACGCCGACGAGGTGCCGGCGCTCCAGCACCACCCCCAGCGCCCGCGCGCGCAGGGCCACCTCGTCGACCGGGCGGGAGTGGTCCAGGAGGGCGGTGAGCAGCGTCCGGTGGATCTGCCGCTCCAGCCCCTCGGCGTCGCGCCAAATCAGCCGGCCCAGCGCGAGCGCGGAGGCGGCCCGCTCGACGAGGATCGTCAGCCGGGTCGGCGGGGCCTGCGGCGGCGGGGCGACGTCGGCGGGGCCCGGCTCCGGCGCCCCGTCGCGCACTGGCGCGCCGGTGGTCAGCTCCCCGCCGCCCGGCCAGCGCAGCAGCAGCCGCCCCCAGTCCTGCCCGCGGGCCCCGACGGTGGTCACCAGCCAGCCCCGGTCCGCGTCGTACGCGGTCCGCCCCGGCGGGCTGATCCGCCGGGAGTGCTGCTCCCAGCCGTCCAGCAGCAGCTCGGCGCTCTGCCCCGCCGGGTCGTACGCGAGCACCTGCCGCGACAGGTTCTCCAGCACCACCGGGCAGCCGGACAGCTCGGCGGCCTGCCGGACCACCTCGGCCGGGCCGGCGCCCTCGACCGACAGCTCGGTGAACCGCTGGTGGATCTCCTCGGTCGCCCGCAGCTCGGTGAGCTGGGCGTCGACGATCAGCGCGTGCACGGCCTCGGTGACCCGCACGAACGGGGTGGCCCGGCGCAGCTCGACCAGGGGCAGCCCGCGCCGGGCCGCGGCGGCGGCCATCACCCGGGGCACGCCGCTGACATACCGGCGGCCCAGCTCGACGACGAGGCCGGAGACGCCGACGTCGGCCAGCTCGCCGATGAACGCGCGCAACCCGGCGTCCTCGCCGGGCAGCCCGATGCCGGTGGTGAGCACCAGCTCACCGCCGCGCAGCAGGGACGCGATGTCGGGCACCTCCGCCACGTGCACCCAGCGCACCGGCCGGTCCAGGCCGGCCTCCCCGGCCACCAGGCGGGGCGCGCCGTGGCGGATCGGGTCGAGCGCGAGGATCTCACGGACGGTAGGGAACACGGGCGACACGCTACCGTCCGTGACTCCGATCCTGAACAGGCCGCGACGGGGTACGGGCCGCCGATGCCGGGCGACCCGCCGGCCCCGCCGCGACGGGGCTCAGTCGACGCCGAGCTCCATCGCGGCGCGGTCGAGTGCCGCGTCGTCGGCGGAGGAGACGCCCCGCGAGGCGATGGCCTCCGCGCCGCCCTGCGGCATCGCGCCGATCAGCCCCGTCGAGGCCGCCTGCGCCGCGCCGATCATCCGCTGGGGGGCCGCGCCGCCGACCAGGCCGAGGGAGGCGTACTGCTCCAGCTTCGCCCGCGAGTCGGCGATGTCGAGGTTGCGCATGGTGAGCTGGCCGATGCGGTCCGAGGGGCCGAACGCCGAGTCCTCGGTGCGCTCCATCGACAGCTTGTCGGGGTGGTAGCTGAACGCCGGGCCGGTCGTGTCGAGGATCGAGTAGTCCTCGCCCCGGCGTAGCCGCAGGGTCACCTCGCCGGAGACCGCTGCGCCGACCCAGCGCTGCAACGACTCGCGCAGCATCAGCGCCTGCGGGTCCAGCCAGCGCCCCTCGTACATGAGCCGGCCGAGGCGGCGGCCCTCGTTGTGGTAGTTGGCCAGGGTGTCCTCGTTGTGGATGGCGTTGACCAGCCGCTCGTACGCGGCGTGCAGCAGCGCCATGCCGGGCGCCTCGTAGATGCCCCGGCTCTTGGCCTCGATGATCCGGTTCTCGATCTGGTCGGACATGCCCAGGCCGTGCCGGCCGCCGATGGCGTTGGCCTCCAGCACCAGGTCGACGGGGCTGCCGAACTCCTTGCCGTTGATGGTCACCGGGCGGCCCTGGTCGAAGCCGATCGTGACGTCCTCGGTGGGGATCTCCACGGCCGGGTCCCAGAACTTGACGCCCATGATCGGCTCGACGGTCTCGATGCCGGTGTCCAGGTGTTCGAGCGTCTTGGCCTCGTGCGTGGCGCCCCAGATGTTGGCGTCGGTCGAGTATGCCTTCTCGGTGCTGTCCCGGTAGGGCAGGCCGCGCTCCAGCAGCCACTCCGACATCTCCTTGCGCCCGCCCAGCTCGGTGACGAAGTCGGTGTCGAGCCACGGCTTGTAGATGCGCAGCTGCGGGTTGGCCAGCAGGCCGTAGCGGTAGAACCGCTCGATGTCGTTGCCCTTGAACGTCGAGCCGTCGCCCCAGATCTGCACGTCGTCGGAGATCATCGCCCGCACCAGCAGGGTCCCCGTCACGGCCCGGCCCAGCGGCGTGGTGTTGAAGTAGGCCCGCCCGCCCGAGCGGATGTGGAACGCGCCGCAGGTCAGCGCCGCCAGGCCCTCCTCGACGAGGGCGGCGCGGCAGTCGACCAGCCGGGCGACCTCGGCGCCGTAGCTGAGCGCGCGGCCGGGCACCGAGGCGATGTCGGGCTCGTCGTACTGGCCGATGTCGGCCGTGTAGGCGCAGGGGACGGCGCCCTTGTCGCGCATCCACGCGACCGCGACCGAGGTGTCGAGGCCGCCGGAGAAGGCGATGCCGACACGTTCGCCGATGGGCAGGGAGGTGAGAACCTTGGACACGGGGAAGATTATTCATCACGCCGCATGGTCATGCAAGCGGACGCGCCCGACGCGACGGGCGTCACTCCCCGCCCGTGGCTACCCGCCGAACGGCGGGTCGTCGCGGCCCAGCTCCCAGAACGCCACCGCCGCGGCGGCGGCCACGTTCAACGAGTCCACCCCGCGCCGCATCGGGACGACCACCCGCACGTCGCTGGCGGCCTGGGCCGCCGCCGTGAGGCCGGGCCCCTCCGCACCCAGCAGCAGCGCCGCCCGGGCGCGCTGCGCCGGGGTCAACCGCTGGATCGGCACCGCGTCCACCGCCGGCGTCAGGGCCAGCACCGTGAACCCCGCCTGGCGCACCTGGTCCAGGCCGTCCGGCCAGCGCTCGAACTTGGCGTACGGCACCGCGAAGACCTCGCCCATGCTGACCCGCACGCTGCGCCGGTAGAGCGGGTCGGCGCAGGTGGGCGACAGCAGCACCGCATCGACGCCGAGCGCGGCGGCCCCCCGGAAGATCGCGCCGAGGTTGGTGTGGTTGTTGACGTCCTCCAGGATCGCCACCCGCCGCGCGGCGGCGAGCACCCCGGCGACGTCCGGCAGCGGCCTGCGCCGGAACGAGGCGAGCACCCCCCGGTGCACGTGGAAGCCGGTCGCCTTCTCCAGCACGTCCGGGGTGGCCGCGTACACGG
Source organism: Micromonospora haikouensis (assembly GCF_900091595.1). Taxonomy (GTDB): domain Bacteria; phylum Actinomycetota; class Actinomycetes; order Mycobacteriales; family Micromonosporaceae; genus Micromonospora; species Micromonospora haikouensis. The sequence continues at coordinate 115,522 of NZ_FMCW01000010.1, read as the reverse complement.
GGGCGTCGCCGGTGTCGAGGTCGGCCAGCTGGTCGACCCGCTTCGCGTCCACCAGGAACGACCGCGCCGGATAGCCGGCCCGCAGCGCCCGGCGCAGCACCAGCTCCCCCTCGGCGATGAACAGGCCGTGCGGCGGCTCCCACCGGGTGCGCAGCTCCACGTCGGTGAGGGCGCGGTAGTCGGCGATCCGGTCGTCGTCGGGGTCGGTGATCTGCTGCACGGGCATCCGGCGATTCTGCCGGACCGCGCCGCCGGCCCCGAGCGCCGGTCGCCGGTCGGCGTTTTCCCGGCGTACGACGGGGAACGGTGATCCGGGACAGCGGACGCGACCGGAGGGACCCTGCGGGTGAACGCGAACCAGGCCGGCGAGCCGGCACCGGACGGGCACGGCGGGCTGCCCAGGGACGCCACCGTCGCCGACCACATCGTGGCCCGGCTGGCCCAGTGGGGCGTACGCCGCTACTTCGGCTACCCCGGCGACGGCATCAACGGGATGACCTCGGCGCTGCAACGCGCCGGCGACCGGGCGGAGTTCGTCCAGGTGCGCCACGAGGAGACCGCCGGCTTCGCCGCGTCGGCGCACGTCAAGTACGGCGGCGGGCCGCTCGGCTGCGCCCTGGCCACCAGCGGGCCGGGCGCGATCCACCTGCTCAACGGCCTGTACGACGCGAAGCTCGACCACCAGCCGGTGGTGGCCCTGGTGGGGCACACCGCGCTGACCGCCGAGGGGGGCGGCTACTACCAGGAGGTCGACCTGCTCGCCCTCTACAAGGACGTCGCCTCGGCGTTCCTGGCCCAGCTCGACGACCCGTCCCAGGTGCGGCACCTGGTGGACCGGGCCTGCCGGACGGCGCTGGCCCGGCGCACGGTCACCGCGCTGGTCCTCCCCTCCGACGTGCAGGACGAGCCGGCCGTCCCGGACCCGCCGCACGCGCACGGCTACTACCACACGTCGGCTGTGCCGAGCAGCGCCACGACCGTGCCGCCGGAGGCGGACGTCCGCCGGGCGGCGGAGGTGCTGCGCGGCGGCGAGCGGGTGGCGATGCTGGTCGGCCAGGGCGCCCTGGGCGCGGAGGCCGAGGTGCGGCAGGTCGCGGACCGGCTCGGTGCGGGCGTGGCCACCGCCCTGCTCGGCTTCACCGCCGTGGACCACCGCGAGCCGTGGGTCACCGGCGCGATCGGGCTGCTCGGCACCCGGCCGAGCTGGCAGCTCATGCGCGACTGCGACCGGCTGCTGATCGTCGGCAGCAACATGCCGTACTCGGAGTTCTACCCGCCGCAGGGGCAGGCCCGGGGCGTGCAGATCGACGTGGACGGCTCCCGGCTGGGGCTGCGCTACCCCACCGAGGTCAACCTCACCGGCGACGCCGGCCCCACCCTGCGGGCGCTGCTGCGCGAGCTGGGCCCCGGCACCGCCCCGACCGCCTGGCGGCAGCGCATCGCCGACGCCACCGCCGGCTGGCACCGCGCCCAGCGGGAGATCGCCGGCCAGTCCGCCGACCCGGTGAACCCGCAGGCGCTGTTCGCAGCGCTGGACGACCAGCTCCCCGGTGACGTCATGCTCGCGGTGGACTGCGGCACCTGCACCGCCTGGTACGCCCGGCACCTGCGGCTGCGCCCCGGGATGCTGGCCAGCCTCTCGGGCACCCTGCTGTCGATGGGTGGGGCCATGCCGTACGGGATCGCCGCGAAGCTCGCCCACCCGGACCGGCCGCTGATCGCCCTGCTCGGCGACGGGGCGATGCAGATGAACGGCGTCAACGAGCTGATCACCGTGGCGAAGCACTGGCGGAGCTGGCCGGACCCCCGGTTCGTGGTGCTGGTGCTCAACAACCGGGACCTGGCGTTCGTCAGCTGGGAGCAGCGCTCCGGCGAGGGCACGCCGATGTTCCCGGCCAGCCAGGACCTGCCCGACGTGGCGTACCACCGGTGGGCGGAGGTGCTCGGCCTGCACGGCATCCTGGTCGACTCCCCCGACCAGGTGCCGGACGCCTGGCGGCGCGCCCTGGCCTCCGACCGCCCGACGGTGATCAACGCGATGGTGGACCCGGCCGAGCTGATGCTGCCGCCGCACTTCACCGCCGCGCAGGCGCGCAAGACGGCGGCGGCGGTGCTGCGCGACCCCGACCGGGCGGGCATCGTCCGCCGCGGCCTGCCGGCCGCCGTGTCCACCTGGCGCCCCCGCCTGCGGTGAAAGGAAGGGCCCCTTCTTAACGCATACGGTAGAGAAGGGTTCCCTTCTCACACCCGCGCACCGCGCGACGGCCGGCCCGTCGCGCGGTGCGCGGGGCGTCGCGCGGGGCGGGTGAGGCGGGGGCCGGGTCGCGCGCGGTGGGTAGGGTGGCGGGGCATGAGACGCCCCGTGCTGATCGCGCTCGTCGGCGTCGACGGCTCCGGCAAGACCACCCAGGCGCGGGCGCTGGCGCGGCGGCTGACCGCGCGGGGCGTACCGGCCGCGTACTTCGAGAACGCCGGTGGTCGGCCGCTGTGGAACAGGCTGGCCCGGGCGGTCGGACGGCCGGACGGGGTGGCGCTGTTCGGGCGTACCTGCTATCCGGTCGTCGAGGCGGCGGTGCGCGCGGCCGCGATGGCCCGCACCCTGCTCTGGTCGTGGGCGACCGGGCGCACGGCGGTGCTGGACCGGTGGACCTACTGCCAGTACGTGATCATGCGGGCCCGGGGCGACCGGTTCGGGCGGGCGGTGCGCGCGGCGTACCGGATGTTTCCCGCGCCGACGGTGGTCTGCTTCCTGGCCGTCGCGCCGGAGGTCGCCCAGCGGCGGGTGCTGGCCCGCGGCATCGACACTGAGGAGCTGACGCACCTGCGCGCGCTGGACGCCGCCTACCGGGCGCTGCCGGAGTTCGGCGGATTCGTCGTGCTGCCCGGCGACGGCGACCCCGACGAGGTGGCCGCCGCGCTGGACGGGGTGGTCGCGCCGCTGGTCGACGGGCAGGGCGCGGCGGCGGGCTCCTCCGGCCCGGATGCTGCGGCGGCTGGTTAAGAAGGGGCCCCTGCTCTACAGAAAGCGTTAACAGGGGGCCCTTCCTTGCACCTCAGCCGCGGGCGCGGTTGAGCCAGCGCAGCACGTCCGGCGGGAGGGTCTCCTGCGGGCTCGGGGTGGGCGTCGGCTGCGGGGCGGGGCGGTGCACCTCGCCGGCCAGTTCCCGGCTGGGCGGGGTGAAGTCGCGCACCGGCTGGCCGTCCACGGCGGCGCGGATCGTCCGGGCCACCGCGGCGATGACCTTCGCCTGCACGGCCGAGCCGACCGCGTCGCCCGGGTCGTCGGGGTTGGCGGCGATGCCGGCGACGGCGACCTGCGGGGTGAAGCCGACGAACGTCTCCGTGGCGGCCCCCTCCGAGCTGCCGGTCTTGCCGGCGACCGGTCGCCCGACGATCGTGTCCACGGCGGTGGCGGTGCCGCCGTCGCACTGGCCGTAGGTGGTCTGCTGGCCGACCGGGCAGCGGGCCGCGTCGGTGGCCGCCCGGGCCACGTCGGCGTCGAGCACCCGGCGGCAGGACGGCTCGCCGACGTCGACCTCGTCGCCGTCGGCGGCGGTCACCGACACCACGGGCAAGGGCGTGCAGTACGTCCCCTCGGCGGCCACGGTGGCGTAGGCGTTGGCGAGGTCGAGGGGGGTGGTGGCCGCCACCCCGAGGGTGAATGATCCCCAGTTGGCGGCGTTGTCGCGGGCGAAGGCGGCGTCGGCCTCGGCGCGGAAGGTGATGCCGAGGCGCTGGGCCATCTCCACCACCTTCGCCGGGCCGACCTGCTCCGACAGCCACACGAAGTACGTGTTCACGGAGCGGCCGAAGCCGTCCCACATGGTGCGGTAGCCGTCCATCCACTGCGGGTTGGCGTTGGCGGGGCACCACTTGCCGCCGCAGCTGGCCTCCCCCTCGGCGGCGTACCGGGTGGGCAGCCGGCTGGGCGCGTCGAAGCCGGTGGCGAGCTGCTTGCCGTTCTCGAGCGCGGCGAGCATGGTGAACAGCTTGAACGTCGACCCCGCCTGGTATCCGTCGACGCCACCGCCGCCGGAGATCAGCGGGTTGACGGTGTTGGGGTGGTTGGTCTGCCCGTCGGGGTTGGCGTCGAGGCCGTAGTGCCGGTTGACCGCCATGGCGAGCACCCGGCCGGTGCCGGGCTGCACGGCCGCGATGGGCAGGGCACGCTTGTCGTCGTACCCGTAGACGGCCGTGGCCTGCTGCTGCGCGGTCTGCTGGAGCTTCGGGTCCAGCGAGGTGACGACGGTGTAGCCGCCCCGGCGCAGCGCCTGCTCCCGCTCGGCGACGGTCTCGCCGAACGCGGGCTGGGTGAGCCACCACTGGCGCAGGTAGTCGCAGAAGAAGCCCCAGTCGTCGTGGCCGTCGGCGACGGCGGTGCAGCCGTTGGGCTGCTGGGTGGGGCGCAGGGTCACCTTCGCGGTCTTCGCGGCAGTCGCCTGCTCGGCGGTGATCCTGCCGGTGGCGGCCATCGCGTCGAGCACGTACGCCCGCCGGGCCAGGGCCGCGTCGGCGTCCCCGTCGATCGGGCTGTACGCGTCGGGCGACTGCACCAGGCCGGCGAGCAGCGCCGCCTCGGGCAGGGTCAGCTCGGCCGGGGACTTGGCGAAGTAGCGCTGACTGGCCGCCGCGATGCCGTACGCGCCGGAGCCGAAGTACGCGATGTTGAGGTAGCGGTTGAGGATCTCGTCCTTGCTGAGCCGCTGCTCCAGCGCCGTGGCGTACCGGATCTCCTGGAGCTTGCGCCCGACGGTCTGCTCGGTGGCCGCGGCCCGCTCCTCGGCGGTGCGGTTCGGGTCGGTCTTGAGCACGTTGCGCACGTACTGCATGGTCAGCGTGGAGCCGCCCTGCTCGGTGCCGCCGCCGGTGACGTTGGCGACCAGGGCGCGGGCGATGCCGCGCAGGTCGGTGCCCCCGTGGGAGTAGAAGCGCCGGTCCTCGGCGGCCACGATGGCCTCGCGCATCACCGGGGCGATGTCGGCCAGCGGCACGTCGGTGCGGTTGACGTCGTAGAACGTGGTGATCAGCGTCTTGCCGTCGTTGGCGTACAGGTACGACCGCTGCGGGGTGGTCGGGGTGCGCAGCGCCTCGGGCAGGGCCGCGTAGGACCCGACGGCCGACTTGGCGGCGTAGCCGAGCAGCAGGTTGGCCGGCAGCGCGGCGGCGGCCAGCGCGAGGCCGGCGAGCAGTCCGGCGAGCAGCACGGTGAACAGCCGCGACAGCGGCGACCGGGGTGGCGGCATGCAGCCAAGGGTTGCCACGAAAGCCGCGATCCGACCACCTCCGGCGGCGGGTTGTCGGCTATTTCACCGGCGGCCGCCGGCGTTCTGGGTGCGGATCGTCCCTGCTCGGTGGCCCTGTCCGGCTTCGCGATCCGGAACGGGACATTGACTTTCAACAATGTTAGCGCTAACAACGAAGTGCCTGGACGCGTACAACGCGGGCACCGCCAACGGCACGCGGGTGGTGATCTGGGACTGCAACGGCCAGGCCAACCAGCAGTGGACCGTCAACGCCGACGGGACGATCCGGGGTGCGCAGTCCGGCCTGTGCGTCGACGCGTCGGGAGCCGCCACGGCAAACGGCACGAAGATCGTCCTCTGGACGTGCGGCTCCGCCGACAACCAGCGGTGGAGCTGGCGCTAGCTGGCTGGCAGCCGACGATCGGTCAGCCGGCGGCGAGCGGGCCGCCGGCCGACCCGGCGCCGGAGGCCGGGCCGCCCGCCGGCCCCAGCCCAGGGCCGGTCGCCGTCGCGACGCTGGCGCTAGCGGCGTCCCGGGCGATGGCGGCGGGCACGAGCCGGCCGGACCGGTAGCCGATGCCGATCCCCGCGACCAGCACGAAGATCGCCCCGAAGGTCTGCACCGAGCCGACCAGCGCGCCACCGATGCCGAGCAGCGGGGCGGCGATCATCATCATCGTGCCGTCGCCGAGGCTGAACATGCCGGAGCGGGCCACCGCCCAGCCGGTGAGGAACCAGCCCGCCGTGTAGCAGGTGGCACCGACCAGGACGAGCGTGCGGGCGGTGGTGCCGAAGACGGGGGCCTGCTCGGCCAGCCCGGCGAAGGGCAGCATGAGCACGGTGCCGGCGATGCTGGCCAGCAGGCCCGCGGCGGCCACCCGGCGGCTGCGGGTGGCGGCGAGCAACCCGGTCAGGGCCAGCAGGGCCAGCAGGCCGAGCCAGACGGCGGCGACCCAGCCGACGAGGTAGAGCTGACCGCCGTCGGCCGGGTACGGGTCGTTGCCGACGCCGCCGTCGCTGGCCATCGCGACGGCGCCGTAGAGCAGCGCGTACGCCGGCAGGAGCCAGACCGACGCGCGGCCGAAGCGGCGCAGCGACCAGGCCCAGGTGGCGTTGGTGGCGGGGGCGGCCGGGCCCGGCTCGGTGACGAACGGCAGCACCCCGAACCCGCCGCCCGTGCGGCGGGTGCCGAGCGGACCGGCCGGGTCGTGCGCGCCGGGCACCGGCGGCCGGGAAAGGAACTTGTCCAGCGGATCCTTCATGCGACACCTCGCTGCGCTCGTCGGCGGGGCGGGACGCGCCGCGGCGCCCCGGTCCTGGTCACGACCCGTCCTGTCGGACCGATCGTGTCAGGCACCGGAGCGCCGCATGAGGATTATTCGCATTCCCGGCCGGCGGGCGGGCGACGCGAGCGCCGGGCGTCAGCCCCGTTCGCGCTGGTCGGCCGGGTCGGTCAGCAGGCTCGCCGGGGAGACCGGCTCCGGGGCCGGCAGGCCCTGCGGGGCGGTGCCACCGGTGGCCTGCGCCTCGGCGACGCGTACCTCGTCGTGGATCTGCTGGGCCGCGGCCGCCGCCGCCTGCGCGGCCTCGGCGGCCTCGCGCTCGACGGCGCTCGCCCCGTCGGCGGCCTCCGGCGACGGCGCGTCGCCGACCATCTGGCTCAGCCCGCCCAGCGCGCCGCCCATCCCCTCCAGGGCCTTGGTCAGCTCCGCCGGGACGATCCAGACCTTGTTCGCCGTGCCGTTGGCGATCTGCGGGAGGGCCTGGAGGTATTGGTAGGCGAGCACCTTCTGGCTCGGGTTGGCCTGGTGGATCGCGTCGAAGACCGTGCGGATCGCCTTCGCCTGGCCCTCCGCCTGCAGGATGCGGGCCTGCCGGTCACCGTCGGCCCGCAGCACCGCCGCCTGCTTCTCACCCTCGGCGGTGAGGATCTGCGACTGCTTGTGCCCCTCGGCGTTCAGGATCGCGGCGCGGCGGTCCCGCTCGGCGCGCATCTGCTTCTCCATCGAGTCGCGGATGCTCGGCGGCGGCTCGATCGCCTTGATCTCCACCCGGGTCACCTTGATGCCCCACCGGCCGGTCGTCTCGTCCAGCACGCCCGACAGGTGCCGGTTGATCTCCTCCCGGCTGGTCAGCGCCCGCTCCAGGTCCAGCGAGCCGATCACGTTACGCAGCGTCGTGACGGTGAGCTGCTCGATGGCCTGGAGGAAGTTCGAGATCTCGTACGTGGCCCGGACCGAGTCGACGACCTTGAAGTAGAGCACCGTGTCGATCGAGACCACCAGGTTGTCGGAGGTGATCACCGGCTGGGGCGGGAAGCTGACCACCTGCTCGCGCATGTCGACCTTGGTGCGCACCGCGTCGATGAACGGCACCAGCAGGTTCAGGCCCGGGTTGAGGGTGCGCTTGTACCTGCCGAGCCGCTCCACCACGTCCTGGCGCTGCTGCGGCACGATCCGCACCGCCTTGATCAGGGTCACCATGGCGATCAACGCCACGGCGATCAACAGCACCGACACAAACTCCATACCCTTCACCCTCTCGCTTCGGGCAGCTCGCCCGAGGTGGAAACGTCGTCATCCCACACCAGGGCCGTCGCCCCCTGGACCTTGATCACCCGTACCCGCCGGCCGGGGTCGAAGCTCTGCGTCGCGTCGTACGACCGGGCGCTCCACAGCTCGCCGTCGATCTTGACGAGGCCCTGCTCGGCGTCGACCCGTTCCAGCACCAGCGCGGTGGAGCCCTCGATCGCCGCCAGGCCGATCGGCTCGGCGCCGTCGGACGTGGAGCGGGCGTGCCGGCGGATCGCCGGCCGCGCCACCGCCACCGTGAGCGCGGAGACCACCGCGAAGACCACGGCCTGCACGGCGGTCGGGGCGCCCAGGGCCGCCGCGCCCGCGGCGGCGAACGCGCCGACCGCGAACATGATCAGGAACAGCGTCGTCGTGAAGATCTCGGCGACCGCCAACACCACACCCAGTACGACCCAGAACACCGCGTCCACCCCCCAAGGGTGACACGTCAAAGCACGCGCGGCCCGTCGGCAAGATCAGTAGGCTCGGCGGGGCCGCCCCCGCGAAGCCCGGCGGAACCGCCCCGAGAGCTGGAGGATCCCGTGTCGCTGCCGCCCGAGACCGCCCGCCGCATCGATGCCCGGGTCGCCCGCGCCCAGTCCGAGGGGCGCGCCCCCTCGCTCGTGCTCGGCGTGGTGCGCGACGGTGAGCTGACCCACGTCGCCGCCGCCGGGGAGCGCCCCCGCCCGGACGCCGACCGGCAGTACCGGCTCGGCTCGATCACCAAGACCATGACCGCCGTGCTGATCATGCAGCAGCGCGACGCCGGCGCGCTCGCCCTCGACGACCCCCTGGAGCGGCACCTGCCGGGCACCGGCGTCGGGCGGCTCACCCTGCGCCAGCTCCTCGGCCACGCCAGCGGCCTGCAACGCGAGCCCGACGGGCCGTGGTGGGAACGGGCCGGCGTCGGCGACCTGGCGTCCGTGCTGGCCGGGGTGGACGGGCACAAGATCGCGTACCCGCCGCACCGGGTCTACCACTACTCCAACCTGGCGTACGGGCTGCTCGGCGGCGCGCTGGAGGCCGTCACCGGCACGCCCTGGCGCGACCTGCTGCGGGCGCGACTGCTGGAGCCGCTGGGCATGACCCGCACCACCTACGACCCCGTCGAGCCGTTCGCCCGGGGGTACGTGGTGCACCCGTGGCACGACACGCTGCGCGAGGAGCCACGCACCGACACCGGGGCGATGGCGCCGGCCGGGCAGCTCTGGTCCACCGTCACCGACCTCGGCCGCTGGGCCGCGTTCCTGGCCGACCCCGACCCGGCGCTGCTGCACCCGGACACGCTCACCGAGATGTGTGCGACGGTGACGATGAGCGACCCGCAGGGCTGGACCAGCGGGCACGGCCTCGGGCTGGAGCTGTACCGCGTCGGCGAGCGGGTGCACGTCGGGCACGGGGGCTCCATGCCCGGGTACGTCGCCGCGCTGGCCGTGCACCGGCCCGCCCGCACCGCCGTCGTCGGCTTCGCCAACTCGTACGGGCTGCGCGTCGGCCACCTCGGCGCGCTCGCCCGGGAGGTGCTCACCACCGTGCTCGACGAACTGCCCGAGCCCGCCGCGCCGTGGCTGCCGGCCGATGCCCCGCCCCCGGCCGACGTGGCGGAGCTGACCGGCCGCTGGTGGTGGATGGGCGGGGAGTTCGAGTTCCGCGCCGACCCGGCCACCGGCGACCTGTGGGCCAGCCCGCCGGCCGGCGAGCCGGTGCTGCGGTTCACCCCGCAGGACCCGGACCGCTGGCGGGGCCGCTCGGGCGAGCAGGACGGCGAGATCCTCGCCGTGGTCCGCGACGACGCGGGGCGGCCGGTCGCCCTCGACATGGGCACGTTCCTGCTGACCCGCACCCCCGACGAGGAGCCCTGACCCGACGCACCGGCCCGGGCCCGCCCCGACCGGCGGGCGGGCTCAGGCCGGCGGGCGGGCTCAGGCCAAGGGAGCGGTGACCCGGCCTCAGGCCGAGGGTTCGGTGACGAAGTCGATCAGCCGTTCCATCGCGTTGATCAGCGGGGTCTCCACGTCGGCGAAGCTGTCCACCCGGGACAGGATGTGCCGCCACATGTCGGCGGGCGCGGCCACCCCGAGGGCGGCGCAGACCCCCTCCTTCCACGGCCGTCCCCGTGGCACCACCGGCCACGCCGCGATGCCCAGCGCGGCCGGCTTCACCGCCTGCCACACGTCGACGTACGGGTGCCCGGTGACCAGCACGTGCGCGGACGTCACCCCGGCCACGATCCGGCTCTCCTTCGAGCCGGGCACCAGGTGGTCGACGAGCACCCCGAGCCGCCGGGTCGGCCCCGGCCCGAAGTCGCGGACCCGCGACTCCAGGTCGTCGATGCCGTCCAGCGGCTCCACCACCACGCCCTCTATCCGCAGGTCGTCGCCCCAGATCCGCTCCACCAGGGCGGCGTCGTGCACGCCCTCGACCCAGATCCGGCTGGCCTTGGCGACCTGCGCCCGCACGCCGGCCACGGCGATCGAGCCCGACGCGGTGCGCCGCCGGGCGGCCGGCACCGGCGACCGGGCCGGGCGGCGCAGCGTCACCGGCTTCCCGTCGAGCAGGAACGCCGCCGGCAGCAGCGGGAAGTTACGCCGCCGGCCGTGCCGGTCCTCCAGCACCACCGCGCCGGACTCGAAGCCGACCACCGCCCCGCAGAACCCGGAGTCGGCGTCCTCGACCACGAGGTCGGCCTCCGCGTCCACCTCGGGCACGACCCGACGCCGCCGCCAGTCGCCCGCCAACACGTCCTCGCCGTAGCGCCCCACCATGCCCGCCACGCTAACCCCCGCCGCGCCCGGCGGCGCGGCAGCCGCGCCGATCATGGCAACGGGGCGCGCCGATCACCGGAGTGGGCAGGGAAAACGGACGGACGCGCCGGCGGCGGTACGCGCCGGGCGGTAGGGGGTAGGCGGGGGCAGGGGGCGCCGGGCAAGCCGCAGTCGAGACACGGACGGCGCGCACCACGTACCCTCTCTTGCATGTCCTCCCCCGCCACGGGCGCGGTCAAGGTTGCGCCGCGCCGGTCGAGCCGGTTCGTTGCCTGGGTACGCGCGTGGCGCGCCGGGCTCGTGCCGTACGACGAGGTCGCCGAGGAGATCGCCGGCGACGAGGAGCACCTCGTCGCCGACGCCCCCGGCACCTGGACCGACGTCCCGCTGCGCGACGCGCTGCCCGCCCTGGCGAAGCTCTCGCCGGACGAGATCCGGCTGGTGCTGCCCGTGCCCGGCGACCCCCGGGGGCTGCCCGGCCCGGGCGACTTCACCGGCGCGGCGCTGCTCACCGGCGAGGCGGTCGTCGCCGGGGGAATCGGGGTGATCCCGGAGGTCCGCACGCACACCTCCGGCTCGGGCATGACCTGGGAGACGGTGCTGTGGCGGTGCTACCCGCTGCCCGCCGACGCCCCCGCCGCGTCGCTCGGCTCGCCCGGCGCCGCCGAGGCGGAGGCGGAGCTGGCCACCGCGCTCGCCGAGACCACCGCCGCGCTGACCCGGCTCGACGTCGCCCAGTGGCGGCCCGAGCTGGCCGGGGCGCTGGAGGCGCTGCGCCGCCCCGACGGCACCACCGACCTGCCGCCGGGCTTCGACCCGCGGGCGCGCCGGCTGTTCGCCCGCGCCGCCGTGCTGGACCGGGTGCTGGCGTTGGCCGGGCACAGCGCGCCCGGCGGGGCGGTCAACAACCACGAGGCCCAGCAGCGCGACGCGGCGCTGCGCCCGCTCACCACGGCCTGCCGGCAGGCCCTCGTCGCCGCCTGCAACGCCCCGCTGCGCCCCTGACCGGTCCCGCCCCCGTCGGGCGGGCTCGGGTCAGATCTCGTCCATCAGGTCCGCCACCGAGCCGACGATCCGCGACGGCCGGTACGGGTACCGCTCCGCCTCCGTGCGGGTGCTGATCCCGGTCAGCACGAGGATCGTCTCCAGCCCGGCCTCCAGGCCGCACAGGACATCGGTGTCCATCCGGTCGCCGATCATCGCCGTCGACTCGGAGTGCGCGTTGATCGTGTTGAGCGCCGACCGCATCATCATCGGGTTCGGCTTGCCGACGAAGTACGGCTCGACCCCGGTCGCCTTCGAGATCATCGCCGCGACCGAGCCGGCCGCCGGCAGCGCCCCCTCCACCGACGGGCCGGTCACGTCCGGGTTGGTGCAGATGAACCGGGCCCCGTCGTTGATCAGGCGGACCGCCTTGGTGATCGCCTCGAAGCTGTACGTGCGGGTCTCCCCCAGCACCACGTAGTCCGGGGCGAAGTCGGTCAGCACGTACCCGACGGCGTGCAGGGCCGTGGTCAGCCCGGCCTCCCCGATCACGTACGCGGTGCCGCCCGGCCGCTGGTCGGCGAGGAACTGGGCGGTGGCCAGCGCCGCCGTCCACAGCGCGTGCTCGGGCACCTCGAAGCCCATCCGGGTCAGCCGCGCCTGCAGGTCGCGCGGCGTGTAGATCGAGTTGTTGGTGAGGATCAGGAACGGCTTGCCGGAGGAGCGCAGCTTGTTGATGAACTCCGGCGCGCCGGGCACCGGCTGGCCCTCGTGCACCAGCACGCCGTCCATGTCTGTCAGCCAGCTCTGCACCGGCTTGCGTTCGTGCATTCGTCGTCCCAGGGGGTGTCGGGTGGCGGGGCAGGACCGGGGGGACCCGGGGTCAGGGGCGGCGGGCCGGCACGCAGCACACCGTGGGGCAGGTGTCCCACAGCGGCAGCTCGCCGAGGCGGCGGCGCAGCCGCTCGCCGCCGGGCTCCGTGCGCTCGGCGACCAGCTCGCGCACCATCGCCACGAAGCGCGGGTCGGTGCCCGGGGTGCCGGCCCGGGCGAACTCCAGGCCGAGCCGCTTGGCGGTCTCCAGCGCCTCGGTGTCGAGGTCCCAGACCACCTCCAGGTGGTCGGAGACGAACCCGATCGGGCTCACCACCACGCCCGTGGTCCCGGCCTCGGCGAGGGCGGCGAGGTGGTCGTTGACGTCCGGCTCCAGCCACGGCACGTGCGGCGGGCCCGACCGGCTCTGCCACACCAGGTCGTACGGCAGGTCGGGCGCGGCGGACGCGTGCACCAGGCGGGCGGTCTCGGCGAGCTGCGCCTCGTACCGGCCGCCGTGCGGGCCGGCGTTCGCAGCCGCCGAGGTGGGGATCGAGTGGGCGGTGAACACCAGCCGGGTGGTGGCCCGCTTCGCCGGGTCGAGCTGGCCCAGCGCCGCGCGCACCGCGTCGGCGTGCGGCTCGACGAAGCCGGGATGATCCCAGAACTGGCGCAGCTTCTCGATCACGGGGGCGTCGGGGCCGACGGCGGCCCGGGCGGCGGCGATGTCCTCCTGGTATTGCCGGCAGGACGAGTAGCCGCCGTACGCGCTGGTCACGAACGCCAGGGCCCGGGTGACACCGTCGTCGCGCATCCGCGCCACGGTGTCGGCGAGCATCGGGTCCCAGTTGCGGTTGCCCCAGTAGACGGGCAGGTCGACGCCGTGGGCGGCGAAGTCCGCCCGGATCGCCGCGAGCAGCTCCCGGCACTGCTGGTTGATCGGGGAGACCCCGCCGAAGTGCAGGTAGTGCTCGGCGACCTCCGCCAGCCGCTCCGGGGGCACGCCGCGCCCCCGCGTCACGTTCTGCAGGAAGGGCAGCACGTCCTCGGGCCGCTCGGGTCCGCCGAAGGAGACCAGCACCAACGCGTCGTACACCATGGGCCCATTCTTCCCCGCGCCCGGCGACGGCCCTGCGACGCCCCCTGGTCCCGGCGGTAAGGTCCCCCGGTCTCCGGCGTTAAGAAGGGGCCCCTGCTATACCGAATGCGTTAACAGGGGGCCCTTCCTTCGGCTCAGGCGGCGCCGAGGGCGTGGTAGCCGCCGTCGACGTGGACGATCTCGCCGGTGGTCGCCGGGAACCAGTCCGACAGCAGCGCCAGGCAGGCGCGCGCCGCCGGCGCCTGGTCGGTGAGGTCCCAGCCCAGCGGCGCCCGCGCGGACCAGGCGTCCTCGAACTGGACGAAGCCGGGAATCGACTTCGCGGCCATGGTGCGCAGCGGCCCGGCGGCGACCAGGTTGCTGCGGATGCCCTGCTTGCCCAGGTGCAGCGCCAGGTAGCGCGACGCCGACTCCAGCCCGGCCTTGGCCACGCCCATCCAGTCGTAGACCGGCCACGCCTTGGTGGCGTCGAAGGTGAGCCCGACCACCGCGCCGCCCGGCGACATCAGCGGCAGCGCCGCCATCGCCAGCGACTTGTAGGAGTACGTCGAGACGTGCAGGGCGGTGGCCACGTCCTCCCACGGCGCGTCGAGGAAGCCGCCGCCGAGGCAGCTCTGCGGCGCGAACCCGATCGAGTGCACCACCCCGTCGAGGCCGTCGACGTGCTCCCGGACCTTGTCGGCCAGGCCGGCGAGGTGCTCGGGGTTGGTCACGTCCAGCTCGATCACCGGGGCCGGCTCGGGCAGCCGCCGGGCGATCCGCTCGACCAGGGAGAGCCGGCCGAAGCCGGTCAGCACGACCTGCGCGCCGTTCTCCTGGGCGATCTTCGCCACGGAGAAGGCGATCGAGGCGTCGGTGATGACGCCGGTGACCAGCAGCCGCTTACCGGCCAGCAGTCCGGACATGTGCGAGTTCCTCCGTTGGGATTCGTGCGGTGGGCGCGGTGGCGACGTCGACGACCCGGGCGGGGCCGGTCAGTGGCCCATGCCGAGGCCGCCGTCGACCGGGATCACGGCGCCGGTGACGTAGCCGGCGGCGTCGGAGGCCAGCCAGGTGACCACCGCGGCCACCTCCTCGGGCGCGGCGAGCCGGCCGGCCGGGATGGCCTTCACGTACTCCGCCCGCCGCTCCTCGGGCAGGGCGGCCGTCATGTCGGTGTCGATGAAGCCGGGCGCGACGACGTTGGCGGTGATGTTGCGCCCGCCCAGCTCCCGGGTGATCGAGCGGGCCACGCCGACCAGGCCGGCCTTGCTCGCCGCATAGTTGACCTGCCCGGGGCCGCCGTAGAGGCCGACGACCGAGGAGATGAAGATCATGCGACCCCACCGGGCGCGGAGCATCTTCTTGGACGCCCGGCTGGCGCAGCGGAACGCGCCGGTGAGGTTGGTGTCCAGCACCCGGGTGAACTGCTCCTCCGACATGCGCATGATCAGCGTGTCGTCGGTGATGCCGGCGTTGGCGACCAGCACCTCCACCGGGCCCAGCTCGGCCTCGACGGCGGTGAAGGCGGCGTCGACGGAGGCGGAGTCGGTCACGTCGCAGACGACGCCGAACAGCCCCTCGGGCGCGTCGCCGCTACGGTGCGTGATCGCCACCCGGTCACCCTGCTTGGCGAACGCCTGCGCGATGGCCAGGCCGATCCCCCGGTTGCCGCCGGTCACCAGCACGGTACGGGCCACGGGTCCCCCTCTTGCTCAGCTGATCCACGTCGGTCCGGAGCCTAGGCGTTACCGGCAGGTAAGCGCTAACGCACCCCCGCGCCACGCGGACCTGGTGCAAGGAAGGGCCCCCTGTTAACGCTTTCCGAGGTAAAAGGTGCCCCGCTTAACAGCGGCGGATCGGCGGACGGCCGCAGCCCTTGCGGGGGAACGGTTTCCGGGATCCGCCGACCGTCCGGCCGAGTGCGGGCCGTGCCGTGAGCGGATGTACGATGATCCGCGTTCCGGGCCAGGCCGACCGCAGGAGGTGATCGCTGTGCGAGATAGCGATCCTCCCAGTCGTGGCCGGGCCGAACGTCAGCCCCGCTGAGCCACGACTCAGCAGGTGAGCTGACCCAGCTCCGCTCCTTCCGCACCGCCCGCCCCTCAGCCGAGAGCCGAGGGTGGCGCCTACGGCCCTCGGCCGAAGGCGGCGACCGGGCAGCGCCGTCCGCCCAGGACGGGGAGGGGGCACCCCGGTCACGACTTCGTGTGCGCGCCCCGTCTTCCCTCGCGGTCCACCACGCAGCGTGGACCGTCCAGTCGCCACCGGAGCCTTCCCATGAGCCGTTACGTCGCACCGCTGGGCTTCACCCTCGCCGCCGTCTGGGTGGCCGTCGTCTTCGTGCTGGCCAGCGCCGGCCACTGACCGCGCCGCCACGGAAACCCCGCCGCCACGGAAACCCCGCCCGGCGGCGGTGGCCGCGCACCAGGCCACCGCGCTCAGGGCCACGCACCGGCCACCGGGCCGGCAGCCCCGGCGCGGCGGTCGCGCCGGGGCCGTCCCGGGCGGGCTACGGCCCGCCCGACCTCAGATCAGCCGGGACGTCCAGAGCAGGCTGGTGGCGCCCGCGCACAGCGCCAGCAACAGGGCCAGACCGGCGTACCACTGGGTGATCTCGCGCGGCTCGGTGCGGAACCCGATCGAGCTGCCCATGTCCTGGTAGACCTGCTTCAGCTCGCTCACCGAGGCGGCCTCGTAGAAGTAGCCCTCGGTCGTCTCGGCCAGCTCGGCCAGCGCCATCCGGTCCACCGGCACCCGCTGCAACTGACCGCCGATGTCGACCTGCCCGTCGTCGGTGCCGAACGCGATGGTGGAGACCGGCACGTTGGCCGCCTGCGCGGCCGCCGCCGCCTCCTCCACCGAGCGCCCCGAGGTGCGGAACCCGTCGGAGAGCAGCACGATCCGGGCCGGCGGGATGCCCGCCGCGCCGTCGGCCGGCACCGACCGGATCGCCTCCAGGCAGGTGAAGACCGCCTCGCCGGTCGCGGTCGCCTCGGCCAGCACCAGCCCGTCGATCGCGGCGGTCACCGCGTCGCGGTCCTTCGTCGGCGGGACCAGCACGTTCGCCGCCTTCGCGAACGAGACGAGACCGAGGTTGTAGGTCTGCGGCAGCTCGCCGACGAACTGCTTGGCCGCCTCCTGGGCGGCCTCCAGCCGGTTCGGCGCGACGTCGTCGGCCTGCATCGACAGCGACACGTCGATCGCCAGCATGACGGTGGCCCGCTCCAGCGGCTCCCGGGTGTCGATCGCCGGCCGGGCCAGCGCCGTGGCCAGCACCAGCAGGCAGAGCAGGAACGCCACCGCCGGCACGTGCCGCCGCCAGCCCAGCCCCTTTGGCGCGAGGGTGCGCAGCAGGTCCACGTTGGTGAACCGCATCGCGTACGCCCGGCGGCGGCGCTGCCGCCACACGTACAGCGCGGCGAGGGCGAGCGCCGGCAGCACGGCCAGCAGCCACCACGGTTGCAGAAAACGGATCATCGTGTCGTCCCCCGGGTGCGGGCGTGCCGCTGCGCGGCGACGAAGCGCACCATGTCGAGCAGCCAGTCGGTGTCGGTGCGAAGTCGCAGGTGGGCCGCGCCGGCCCCGCGCAGCTGCGCGGCGATCTCCGCCCGCTGGGCGGCGGCGGCGTCGGCGTACCGGCGGCGCAGCCGGGGGTCGGCGGTCTGCACCTCGTGCAGCTCGCCGGTCTCCGGGTCGACCACCGGCAGCACGCCCACGTCGGGCAGCTCCAGCTCGCGCGGGTCGACCACCTCGATCGCCAGCACGTCGTGCCGGACCCGCAGCTTGCGCAGGGGCCGCGCCCACTGCTGCGGCGGCGCGAGGAAGTCGGAGATCACCACCGCGACGCCGCGGCGGCGGGGCGGCCGGTTCAGCGCGTCGACCAGCGCGCCCAGGTCGCTGCGCCCGGGCCGGATCTCGGTGCCGGCGATCGCCCGCAGCAGGCCCTGCGTCTCCCGGCGCCCGCCCCGGGCGGGCAGCCGCACCAGCCGCCCCGGGCCGGGCGGGGGCGCCGCGCCACGGCGGCCGGTCGGGGCCTGCGGGTCCGCGCCGCTGCCGACCACCGCCCCGATCCGGTTGCCGCCGCGCACGGTCAGGTGGGCCAGCGCGGCGGCGGCGGCCACCACGACGTCCCGCTTGAGCCACCGGCCGGTGCCGAAGTCGAGGCTCGCCGACAGGTCCACGGCGAGCCACGTCTCCAGCTCCCGGTCGGCCACCGTGCGGCGCACGTGCGGCATCGTCGTGCGGGCGGTCACCGGCCAGTCCATCCGGCGTACGTCGTCGCCGGGGCGGTACTCGCGCGACTCCCCCGCCTCGCTGCCGGGGCCGGGCAGCAGGCCGGCGTAGTCGCCCTGGAGCAGGCCGTCGAGCTTGCGGGTGACCAGCAACTGGAGTCGGGACAGCACCGCCTCGCTGCGGGGCGCGGCGGCGGGCGAGATCGGGGTTCGCGTACCCGATGAGGGGTGGGGGTCGGCTGGGGTCACGGCCGCTGCCCGGGCCACCCGGCGGCGGCCGGCGGCGCGC
Source organism: Micromonospora haikouensis (assembly GCF_900091595.1). Taxonomy (GTDB): domain Bacteria; phylum Actinomycetota; class Actinomycetes; order Mycobacteriales; family Micromonosporaceae; genus Micromonospora; species Micromonospora haikouensis. Next base: position 97,542 of record NZ_FMCW01000010.1, on the reverse strand, counting down.
CGCCCGGGGTGGCCTGCTGGCGCGGGGCCACCGACGGCAGCGGGATGGTCGACATCACCCGGTGCACGACGTGGTCGGCCGGCACGTCGTCGGCGAGCGCGTCGTAGCTGAGCACCAGCCGGTGGCGCAGGATGTCCGGCGCGATGTCCTGCACGTCCTGCGGCAGGGCGTAGTCGCGGCCGCGCAGCAGCGCCAGCGCCCGGGTCGCCCGCACCAGGCCGAGCGAGGCGCGGGGGCTGGCGCCGTACTGGATCAGTTGCGCGACGTCGGGCATGCCGTGCTCCGCGGGGGTACGCGTGGCCAGCACCAGCCGCACCGCGTAGTCGACCAGCGCGTTGTGCACGAAGACCTGGTCGGCCTTGCGTTGCAGGGCGATCAGGTCGGCGGTGTCGAAGACCCGCGCCGGCTCCGGCGGGGCCACGCCCATCCGGTAGACGATCTCCCGCTCCTCGGCGTCGGTCGGGTACCCGACGACGATCTTCATGAGGAAGCGGTCCCGCTGCGCCTCGGGCAGCGGGTAGACGCCCTCCTGCTCGATCGGGTTCTGCGTGGCCATCACGAGGAACGGGTCGGGCACCCGGTGGGTCTGCCCGCCGATGGACACCTGCCGCTCGCTCATCACCTCCAGCAGGGCGGACTGCACCTTCGCCGGGGCACGGTTGATCTCGTCCGCGAGCAGGAAGTTGACGAACACCGGGCCCAGCTCGACGTCGAACTTCTCGCTGGACTGCCGGTAGATCCGGGTGCCCATGATGTCGGCGGGCACCAGGTCCGGGGTGAACTGCACCCGGGCGAACGACCCGCCGACCACCCGGGCGAGGGTCTCCACGGCCAGGGTCTTCGCCACCCCGGGGACGCCCTCCAGCAGGCAGTGGCCCCGGGCGAGCAGCGCCACGAACATCCGCTCGACCATCCGGTCCTGCCCGACGATCACCCGCTTGATCTCGAACAGCGCCTTCTCCAGCAGCGTCGCGTCCTGCGCGGGTGTGCTCGTCGGCGGCGCGGCGGCGGACGGGGGCGGGGGCGGCGCGCTGCCGTTCGGCGTCGGGGCGTCGGGCGTGGTCGGCTGGGCCACCGGTCCTCCACAGCATTGGTCGATCGTCACGGCGTGGTGCGTGGTGCGTATCAAGACTCGCATGCCCGGCTGAGTGCCGAGGCGGGGAGAAGCCGTTTTTCGCCACGCCGTCCTAGGGTTGGAGAATCGCCGGTCACGGGTTTACAGCAGGGGGTCCGGCGTGTGTACCATTCACCCCGTCGCCGGGCGGCTCCCCCCGTGGCCGCCCGGCGCTCAATCTCCGCCCCGCGCCCCTAGACTGGCCCGGATGAGCATCCCCCGTCCCCCCGGTGACGCGCCGATCTGTTCGGCACGGGGCTGCCGCGCCCCGGCGCAGTGGGCGTTGCGCTGGAACAATCCCCGCCTGCACACCGCCGACCGGCGCAAGACCTGGCTCGCCTGCGCCGACCACCGTGCCTCGCTCGGCGACTTCCTCGACGCACGGGGCTTCCTCCGGGAAGTCGCGCCACTGGCCGGATCGCCTACGCTCGACGGGTGAGCGCGCGCAGCGGACGTCCCCGGTGACCGGCGAGCCCCCCGGCGGCCCCCCACCGCACCCGGTCGGGCCGCACCCGGTCGGGCCACCCCCCACCGCGCCCCCGCCGGGCCCGCCCGCCGTGGCGGGTCACCCGGCGTCCGGGCCGCTGGCGGCGTACCCGCCCGGGCCCCTGGAGCCGTGGCCGGCGACCGTGCGCTGGCAGTCGGTCTCCACCGACCTGATCTGGGTCGAGCTGCTGCGCCTGGCGGCGCTGGTCGGGGTGGTGCTGCTGGGGCTGGCGGTCGGCTGGGCGGTGAGCGGGCACTGGCTGTTCGGGGCAGCCCTCGGCGCGGTCGTGCTGGCCGGGGCGTGGCGGGTCGTCACGACCGTCCGGGCGGTGCACGTCTGGGGGTACGCCGAGCGCGAGAACGACCTGCTCGTCCGGCACGGGCTGCTGGTCCGCCGGCTGTCCATCGTGCCGTACTCGCGGATGCAGTTCGTCGACGTCAGCGCCGGCCCCCTGGAGCGGGCGTTCGACCTGGCGACGGTGCAGTTGCACACGGCCGCGGCGGCCAGCGACGCCCGCGTGCCGGGCCTGCGCCCGGCGGAGGCGGCGCGGCTGCGCGACCGGCTCACCGCCCTCGGCGAGGACCGCGCGGAGGGCCTGTGACCCACCCCGGCCCCGAGCTGCCCCGCCCGGCCACCGACGCGCCGCCGGCACCCCAGGACGACCACGCGCCACCCGCACCGCACGACGGCCCACCCTCTGACGCGCCACCCGCACCGCACGACCACGCGGTCGGCGGCGTGGAACCCCGGCGGCGGCTGCACCCGTTGAGCCCGGCCCTGCACGGGGCCAAGTCGCTGGTCGTGGTCGTCGCGGGCCTGTCCTGGTCGACGCTGTCGCGGGTCGGCTTCGGCTGGTTCGCGGCGATGGCGACCGTGCTCGCCCTCGGCGCGACGGTGCTCGCGGTGGTGAGCTGGTACAACACCGGCTACCACGTGGTCGGCCGGGAGCTGCGCGTGTACGAGGGGCTGCTGTGGCGGCGCACCCGGGCCATCCCGCTGGAGCGCCTCCAGGCCGTCGAGGTGGTCCGCCCGCTGCTCGCCCAGCTCACCGGCCTGGCCGAGCTGCGGCTGGAGGTGGTCGGCGGCGGCAAGACCGAGGCGCCGCTGGCGTACCTGGGGGTGGCCGAGGCCGCCGCCCTGCGACAGCGGCTGCTCGCGCTCGCCGGCCCCGCGCCGCACCCGGGGACGGCCCCGCCGCAGCCGTCCGCCTCGGCCGGGCCGACGGTCGCGCCCGTGCCGCCCGGGCGGGCCCTGCACGCCGTGGCGAACCGGGACCTGCTGGTCAGCCAGCTGCTCACCCCGCAGGCGTTCCTGCTCCCCTTCGGCGTGGCCTTCGTCGTGGCGCAGTTCCTCTCCGAGGGCTCGTGGTCGTTCATCGCGGTGGCGAGCACGATCACCGCGATGGCCGGCGTGCTGCTGCAACCGATCCGCCGGGTGCTCGACGACTGGAACTTCCGGCTGGCCCGCGACGAGGGCACCCTGCGGGTCCGCAACGGGCTGTTGGAGACCCGGGCGCAGACGGTGCCGCTGAACCGGGTGCAGACCGTCGGGGTGACCTGGCCGCTGCTCTGGCGGGCCAAGGGCTGGCTGCGGCTGCGCCTGGAGGTCGCCGGCTACTCCGGCGGCGAGGCCGACGACCGCAACCGGCCGGACCGGCTGCTGCCGGTGGGCGACCAGGAGACCGGCGAGCGGATCGTCGCCGAGGTGCTGCCGGGGGTGCGGCTGAGCGGGCTGGCGACCGGCCTCCCGCCGGCCCGGGCCCGGTGGCTGCGCCCGCTGGGCTGGCGCGCGGTCGGCGCCGGGCTCGACGAGCGGGTCTTCGCCGCCCGGTCCGGCCTGATCACCCGGCAGCTCACCGTCGTGCCGTACGCCCGGATCCAGAGCGTGCGGGTGACCCAGGGCCCGGCGCAGCGGCGGTTGCGGCTGGCCACCGTGCACGCGGACACGGCGGGCGGCGCGGGCGCCGCCGCCCTCGACCGCGACCTCGACGAGGCGTGGTGGCTGGCGGCGGAGCTGACGGCCCGGGCACACGCCGCCCACCGCGCCCGCTGAGCCGCAACGCGGCCGGGTCGGATGCGGGGGCGCGGCTCAGCGGGTCGCCGGCACCGCCGGCGGTCCGGCGACCGGGTCGGCCGGCTCCGCGCCGCGCGGCCCGCCGTCGGCCGGCTCCGAGCCGGGGGTACGGCGGGCCCGGCGCGCCGCCCACCAGCGCTCGCCCAGGCCGACGACCAGGAAGGTCAGCCCCACGTACGCCCAGCCGACCAGCACGTCGATGACGTAGTGCTCGCCGGAGTAGACCAGGGTGAACGTCATCGCCAGCGGGTACGCCAGCAGCAGCGGCCACCAGCGGCGGCGGGTCGAGCGGAGGAAGAACACCACCACGAACAGGGCGAACGCGGTGTGCAGCGACGGCATCGCGGCCACCGGGTTGGACGCGATCTGCCCGGCGTTGAGCAGGTTGCCGGCGCCGTGCATGCCGAATGCCTTCCAGCCCCGGGTGGAGATCCGCGCCACCTCGGTGAGCAGGCCGTTCTGCGCCGCCCACCAGGGCGGGGCCGCCGGGTAGAGGAAGTAGGTGACCAGCCCCGACGCGCACAGGAACCCCCAGCGGCGCATGAACGCCGCCCAGCGGTGCCGGTCGCGCAGCCAGAGCACGGCGGCGGCGGCGAGCGCCACCACGAAGTGCGAGAAGTACACCCAGCTCGCCGCCACGTCCCACCAGCGCACCTCGGGGCGGTAGAGGTGCTCCTGCAACCAGACGGTCGGCACCTGGCCGCCGGTGGCCCAGCCGAACATGAACCGGTCGGCGACGATCAGCTCCATCGCGTGCGGGGTGGCCCCGTTGTCGGCGAACCCCCGGGACAGGTTGTAGACGGCGAGCAGCAGCACCACGGGCACCCAGTCGCGGGCGAAGCGCAGGTGGCTGCGCCACGGGCGGCGGGAGTTCCAGGCGATGGTGGCCGCCCAGATCCACAGGAACGCGTAGGCCGGGTCGGTGGGCAGGCCGATGACGAACCAACCGGCCACGAAGGCGACCGCCCAGGCCGCCATGGCGACCACACGGCGACGACCGCCGTCGGAGGGCTCCGGTGGTCCGGTGGGGGCGGGGGGCTGGGGGTCAGTCACGACGGCCATCGCCGTCCAGGTTAGCGGCGGCGCCCTCCCCGCCGACGGCGGCCTCGCCGGTCGACGACGGCCTCGCCGGATGCGCGACGGCGGCCCCCTCGGGTCGTGGCGGCGGCCTCGCCGGATGCGCGGCGGCGGCCGGAACGGCGGACGTCGACCACCTAGGCTGTGCCCATGCAGGAGCAGTCGGAGCATTCCCTCGCGCCGGGCCGGGCCGCCCGCGTCGAGCTGACCGTGACCGACGCCGACACGGCGCTGGCCGTCGGCTCCGGCGACGTCGCGGTGCTGGGCACCCCCCGGGTGGTCGCGCTGGCCGAGGCGGCCACGGTGGCGGCGACCGCCGGGGCGCTGCCGCCCGACGGCACGACGGTCGGGACCCGGGTCGAGCTGGACCACCTCGCCCCCACGCCGGTCGGGCGGACGGTGGTCGCGCAGGCCCGGCTCACCGACGTCGACGGGCGGCGGCTGGGCTTCGAGGTGACGGTCACCGACGACGCCGGCCAGAGCGTGGCGCGGGGACGGGTGGAGCGGGTGCTGGTCGACCGGCGGCGTTTCGCCGCGCGGGCCACCGGCGCGCCGGCCGGGGCGGGCACGCCGTGACGCCGCGGTTCGTCGAGGTCGCCGACCGGGTGTACGTGCTGCGCGAGCCGCTGCTCGACGTCAACGTCACGCTGGTCGTCGGCGACGGCGCGGCGCTGGTGGTGGACACGCTCTCCACCGCCGGGCAGGCCGCCGAACTGGTCGCCGCCGCCCGCGCGGTCACCCCGCACCCGTGGACGGTGGTGAACACCCACCACCACTTCGACCACTGCTTCGGCAACGCCGTCGTCGCCGGTGACCCGGCCGCCCCCGTCTACGCGCACGAGGTCGCCGCCGTGGCGCTGCGGGACCGCCCCGACGAGGTGCGCCGGGCCGCGTACGAGGAGATGCGCGCCGCCCGGCCGGAGCTGGCCGCCGAGCTGGCCACCACCCGGCTGCTGGCCCCGACCCACGTCGTACGCGGGGAGACGGTGCTGGACGTGGGCGGACGGCGGGTGGTGCTGCGCCACCCGGGCCACGGGCACACCGACGCCGACCTGGTGGTGCACGTGCCGGACGCGGACGTGCTGGTCGCCGGAGACCTGGTGGAGCAGAGCGGTCCGCCGGCGTTCGAGGAGTCGTACCCGTTGCAGTGGCCGGACGCGCTGGCCGAGGTGCTCCGGCTCACCACTCCGGGCACGGTGGTCGTGCCGGGGCACGGCGAGCTGGTCGACGCGGAGTTCGTCCGGGTCCAGCACGGGCAGCTGGCCGAGCTGTCCTGGCTGATCCGGGCCGGCCACACCGGCGGGGCCCCGCCGGAGCGGGTGGCCGCCGAGGCGCCCTTCGGTGCCCGCGCCGCCCTCACCGCCGCCCGCCGCGGCTACGCCGAACTGGACGGCACCGGCTGACGTTCCGCCCGCCGGCACGGGCCGCCCCGCGCCGGGTCAGGCGGGGAAGCGGGTCAGGACCTCGGGGCGGGTGGGCATGGCGACCGCGCCGCCCGGCGACTCGCAGACCAGGCCGGCCACCCGCAGCGCGAAGGCGACCCGGCGGTGCCAGTCGGCGGGATCGGTGGGCTCCCCGTCGACCAGCAGCTCGGCGACGAGCGCCCCCATCACCGAGTCGCCCGCGCCCGTGGCGTCCACCGCGCGCACCTTCGGCGCGGGCACGCGTACCGGATCGGCGTTGGCGGCGGCGACGACCGCGCCCGCCGCGCCGAGGGTGACCACGACGGTGGCCGCCCCCAGCTCCCGCAGGTACGCCGCGACCCCCTCGACCGGCTCGCCGGGATAGAGCAGCTCCGCGTCGGCGGCGCTGAGCTTGACCAGGTGGGCGGAGGCGGCGAACTCCGCGACCGTCTGGCGCAGGGCGGCCAGCGCGGCGGGGCCGTCGAGCAGCCGGGGTCGGACGTTCGGGTCGAACACGCGCAGCCCGCCCGCGAGGGACCAGGCCCGGCGCGCGGCGGCCAGGACGGTCGGCGACAGCAGCACGATCGAGCCGCAGTAGAGCACGTCGGCGCCCCCGACCAGGTCCGCGTCCAGGGCGTCGGCGGTGAGCAGCCCGTAGGACGGCGGTTCGCCGTAGAAGCGGAAGTCCGGCTCGGCGCCGGTGTGGGTGGCCACCGCCAGGGTGGTCGGCGCGGGCACGGTGACCGCCCCGGCCAGCCCGACGCCCGCGTCGGTCAGGAAGGCGCGGATCCGGGCGGCGAGCGCGTCGTCGCCGAGCGAGCCGACGAACTGCACCGACCCGCCGAGCCGGGCCACCCCGACGGCGACGTTGAGCGGGCCGCCGCCGATCGCCTGGCGGAAGACGGGCTGCCCGTCGCACTCCGCGTCGAGCAGGTCGATCAGTGCCTCGCCGAGCACCACCGCGTATCCCATCGTGGCCCTTCCGTCGCCTCCGCTGCCGTACCCCGATCCTGTCCTACCTGGCGACGACGCCAGCACCGAACCCCCACCTGACGGGGCCACGGCCCGGGCGACGCCCGGATATCATCGACGGTCGACTATTGCGGCGGTCGGCATCGGCGTGGTGAGATGACGCTGCCGGTCGATGCGAGGGGCTGTCGCGTCCGCCGGCATCGGGAGAGAGCCAGCGCGAGGGGCACACCGGTCCGCCGAGGCGGACCGTCGGTGACGCGCGCCGTCGGCCCACGGGCAGGGGCGCGGCACCGCGATCGTGACATCCGCTCGTCGCAGCGGAACGGCCGGTGCGGTCGTTCCGCGAGTCAGGAGAACCCCGTGACCCGTTCCCGCACGGCCGCGCTGCTCATCGCGGCCGCCACCCTCGCCGCGGGTGCCGCCACCATCGTGGCAAGCCCCGACCCGGCCGCCGCCCACGGCGCATCGATGACCCCCGGTGCCCGGACCTACCTGTGCTGGAAGGACGGCCTCACCCCCACGGGTGAGATCAAGCCGATCAACCCGGCCTGCTCGGCCGCGGTCGCCGAGAACGGGGCCAACTCGCTGTACAACTGGTTCAGCGTGCTGCGCTCGGACGCCGGCGGCCGCACCGTCGGCTTCATCCCCGACGGCAAGCTGTGCAGCGGCGGCAACCCCGGCTTCAGCGGCTACGACGCGCCCCGCACCGACTGGCCGCTGACCCACCTGACCGCCGGCGCCCGGTTCGACTTCAAGTACAGCAACTGGGCCCACCACCCGGGCACCTTCTACTTCTACGTGACGAAGGACAGCTGGAGCCCGACCCGGGCCCTGGCCTGGAGCGACCTGGAGGAGCAGCCCTTCCTCACGGTGACCAACCCGCCGCAGAACGGCCCGGTGGGCACCAACGAGGGGCACTACTACTTCAGCGGCAACATGCCGTCGGGCAAGAGCGGCCGGCACATCATCTACTCGCGCTGGGTCCGCTCGGACAGCCAGGAGAACTTCTTCGGCTGCTCGGACGTCACCTTCGACGGCGGCAACGGCCAGGTGACCGGCATCGGCGGCACCCCGAACCCGACCACCCCGGCGCCGACCCCGACCACCCCCGGGCCGACCCCGACCACGCCGGGGCCGACCCCGACCACGCCCGGGTCGACGACGCCGCCGCCGGCCGGCGGTGACTGCATGGCGACCTACAAGGTGGTCAGCTCCTGGTCCGGCGGGTTCCAGGGCGAGGTGGCCATCATGAACCACGGCTCGACGCCGTTCACCGGCTGGAAGGCGACCCTGACCTGGTCGACCGGCCAGACCATCAACAGCCTGTGGAACGGCACGTACACCACGTCCGGGTCGACGGTGACGGTCACCAACAGCCCCTACAACGGGACGGTCGCGCCGGAGGGGACCACCGCCTTCGGCTTCGTCGCCAGCGGCACAAGCTCGCTGCCGACGGTGAGCTGCACCCGCGCGTGACCTGACCGCGCGTCGGCTCCGCCGACGCGCGGTGCACGAAAGGGCCCCCGCCGACGGCGGGGGCCCTTTCCCGGTCTGCGCTGCCCGGCCTAGCGGACCATGGAGCCGACGACCGGCTTCGTCAGCAGCGCCGACTGGTTGCGCTGGATGCCCGGGTCGAGCGTCTTGGCCACGAAGATCGCGTGCCAGATGCAGAAGATCAGCACCGTCCACACCTTGCGGGAGTGGTCGGCCTCCTCCCGCTTGTGCTCCTCCAGGAGCCGCATCGCGTACGACAGGTCGATCAGCTCGCCCGCGCCGGAGTTGGACAGCACCCAGCGGGCCCACTCGTACATCTCGCCGCGCAGCCACACCCGCGTCGGGGTGGGGAAGCCCAGCTTCCTGCGGTTGACGATGGCCGGCGGCACGACGCCCTGCAGCGCCTGGCGCATGGCGTACTTGGTGGCGTCGGAGCGCGGCGGGAGCTTCAGGTCCACCGGGATGGTGGCCGCCACGTCGAACACCTCCTTGTCGAGGAACGGCACCCGGACCTCCAGCGAATGCGCCATCGAGATCCGGTCGGCCTTGACCAGGATGTCGCCGCGCAGCCAGGTGTAGAGGTCGACGTACTGCATCTTGGTGACGTCGTCGAGCTCGGTGCACTCGGCGTAGATCGGGGCGGTGACGTCGGTGTAGCGCACCGAGGGGTCGTAGCGGCGCAGCAGGTGCTGCTTCTCCTCCTCGGTGAACATCCGGGCGTTGCCGTAGTAGCGCTGCTCGATCGGGGTGGTGCCGCGCTCCAGGAAGCTCTTGCCCTTGACGCCCTGCGGGATGGCCTTGGAGACCGCGCGCAGCCCCTTCTGCACCCCGCCGGGCAGGCCGTTGACCGCGCCGAGGGACAGCGGCTCCCGGTAGATGGTGTAGCCGCCGAAGAACTCGTCGGCGCCCTCGCCGGAGAGGACCACGGTGACGTGCTCGGCGGCCTTCTTCGCCACGAAGTACAGCGGCACGAGCGCCGGGTCGGCCACCGGGTCGTCGAGGTGCCAGACGATCTTCGGCAGCGCGTCGATCATGTCCTGCGGCCCGATCTTGGTCGGGATCGTGGTCACGTCGAGGTGCCGGGCCGAGTCCTGGGCGACGTCGATCTCCGAGTAGCCGGGGACGTCGTAGCCGACGGTGAAGGTGAGGATGTGCGGGTTGAACTCGCGGGCCAGGGCCACCACGGCGGTGGAGTCGATGCCGCTGGACAGGAACGAGCCGACCGGCACGTCCGAGCGCATGTGCATCCGGACGCTCTCCCGCAGCGTCTCCCGGATGTGGTGGTAGAGCCGCTGTTCGTCGGCGACCGGGGTGGGCCGGAACACCGGGCGGTACCACCGGCGCACGTCGATCCGGCCGCCCGGGGTCCAGGTGAGGTATTCCCCCGACCCGATGCGGCTGATCCCCTGGTGCAGGGTGCCGGGCTCCGGGACGTACTGCAGGGTCAGGTAGTGGCTGAGGTTGGCCGTGTCGATGCCGGCGTCCCCGGCGTACGCCGACTGGGCGAACGGCAGCAGCGCCTTCTTCTCGGAGGCGAGGTAGAGCCCGTCGGCGGTCTCCAGGTAGTGCAGCGGCTTGATGCCGAAGTTGTCGCGCGCGCCGAACGCGCGGCGCTCCTGCCGGTCCCAGATGACGAAGGCGAACATGCCGCGCAGCCGGGTGAGCACCTGCTCGCCCCAGTAGTGGTAGCCGGCGACGATCACCTCGCCGTCGCCGGCGGTGGCGAACTGCGCGCCGAAGTTGCGCACCAGCTCGTCGCGCAGCTCGATGTAGTTGTAGATCTCGCCGTTGAAGGTCAGCAGGTAGCGCCCGCCCGCGTACGGCAGCGGCTCGTGGCTGGACGCCACGTCGATGATCGCCAGGCGCTTGTGCGCGAAGACCCCGTCGGCGTACTGGCCGCTCGCGTCGCCGACCACCTCGACCCCGGTCTCGTCCGGTCCGCGGTGGTGCAGGCATTCCAACGCCCCCGCGATGTGTTCGCGGTGGGCGGCGGCGTTGCCGTTAGCGCTGAAGAAGGCCAGAAGTCCGCACATGGTGGTCATCTTTCCACGCGGCGCGGGCGGCCGTCGCGGGCACCGCAGGGTCTCCGCCCGTGCCTGCGCCGGGGTACCGTCTGGACCAGCGACGAGGCGGAGGGAGCGGAGCATGAGCGAGGACCGGACGGACGGCCAGCCGGCGGACGGCACGGAGTCGCACGACCCGGATTTCCCGGAGGCGTTCCTGTCGTTCATGCGCCAGGGCTGGCGGGACACGACCCTGCCGGTGGGCCCCCGGGTGGAGGTGCCCAACCACGCCAAGCGGCGGGCCGCGCTCTCCGCGGCGTTCCCGGGCGAGACGCTGGTCATCCCCACGGGCGGGGAGAAGACACGCGCCAACGACACCGAATACCGGTTCCGGCCGGGCAGCGACTTCGCGTACCTGACCGGCGACCACGACCCGGACAGCGTGCTCGTGCTGCGCCCGAACGGCTCGGGGCACGACCCCGTGCTCTACATGCGGCCCCGCTCCTCGCGGGACAACGACGAGTTCTTCCGCAGCCGGCACGGCGAGCTGTGGGTGGGCCGGCGGCACACCCTTGCGGAGAAGTCGACGGAGCTGGGCCTGCCCACGGCCGACCTGGCCGAGCTGGACGCGGCGCTGGCCGACCTGGCCCCGGGGCGCACGCGGGTGCTGCGCGGCTTCGACGCCCGCGTCGACGCGGCCGTGCGCCCGTACGACGGGCCCCGGGAGGAGGGCCAGCCGGCCCGCGACCGGGAGCTGGCCATCGCGATCTCCGAGCTGAAGCTCGTCAAGGACGAGTGGGAGATCGCCCAGCTCCAGGACGCGATCGACGCCACCGTGCGCGGCTTCGAGGACGTGGCCCGGGTGCTGCCGGCCGACCGGGGCGTCTCGGAGCGGCTGCTGGAGGGCGTCTTCGCGCTGCGGGCCCGGCACGACGGCAACGACGTCGGCTACGGCTCGATCGTCGGAGCCGGCGAGCACGCCACGATCCTGCACTGGGTGCACAACCACGGCACCACCCGGCCGGGCGAGCTGCTGCTGATGGACATGGGCGTGGAGAACCGCAACCTCTACACCGCCGACGTCACCCGGGTGCTGCCGGTCGGCGGCCGGTTCACCCCGCTGCAACGCCAGGTCTACGACATCGTGTACGCCTCGCAGCAGGCCGGCATCGACTTCATCAAGCCGGGAGTGAAGTTCAAGGACGTCCATCTGACCTGCATGCGGGTGCTCGCGGAGGGGCTGCACGAGCTGGGCCTGCTGCCGGTGAGCGTGGACGAGGCAATGGACGAGAAGTCGACGGTCTACCGCCGCTGGACGCTGCACGGCTTCGGGCACATGCTCGGCATCGACGTGCACGACTGCTCGAACGCCCGCAAGGAGGCGTACCGCGACGGCGCGCTCGGCGAGGGCTACGTGCTCACCGTGGAGCCGGGGCTCTACTTCCAGCCCGAGGACGACCTGGTCCCGGAGGAGCTGCGCGGCATCGGCATCCGGATCGAGGACGACGTGCTGGTCACGGCGACCGGCGCGGTCAACCTGTCGGCGGGGCTGCCGCGCCGGGCCGACGAGGTGGAGAGCTGGCTCGCCGAGCAGCGCGAGGTGGGCTTCCGCCTGCCCGGCTGACTGTGACATGCCTTCCTGCTCGTCCTGGTGACGGACGGGAAGGCACCGAACACGGGGTTTCTTCGGATACGTCCGACTGAGGGCGGTTCGACCGCTACGGTGGGGTTCAGGGCCGACATCCCGTTGGCGCCATTCCATCCACTGGTCGCAGTCGTCGGCACAAACCGGCGAGCCAGGTCGGCACCACCTCCGGTGCTCGACTGATCCACATAGCGCGGGGCCTGCGCCACGGACGACGAGTCCGGACACAGGCCCCGACGCGTGCCCCGGGGCTGCCCGCCCGTGGCCCCGCAGTTCGGCATCTGCCGCACGGAGGCCGCACGAGGGCCGCACGCACCCTTCCTCCAGCACCGTGCGGCGCGCGCCCCGAGTCCCGTCTGATCTGGCCTGAGGCATCGGTTATCAAATGTGGGGTTTCCTCGGATAAGCCCACGAAGCGAAGAAAGCTCTCCTACGGTGACTTTCAGTAGCTACAACCGATTTGTAGCCAAGGACGCCTCGCCACGGCGAAGTGGCCTTGTCTGATGCAAGGAGAGGGCAGAGAGCTCCGATGTCCAATCACCTTAAGCAGAGCGGCGCCGCCAACCCGGTGCCGAGGAACCGCCGCAAGAAGTGGCTCGCCGCCGGCATCGCCGGCATGGCGGGCGTGGTCGGTCTGGGCATGATGGCCGCCACCAACGCCAGCGCGGTCACCCGTCTCGATGACTCCGGCGGACACCAGAGCCAGAAGGACGGTTCGGGCCGGGGCGAGGGCTGGGACGGACACGAAGGCGGCCGCCCCGGAGAGGACGCGCGGCGCATCACGCCCGTGCCGTGCAACGTCACCGCCCTGTTCGCCGCCATCAACCGGGCCAACCAGCACCTGGGGGGCACCCTGAAGCTGGCCCGCGGCTGCACGTACGAGCTGCGCACCGGCACCGCGACGGCGACCGGCAGCAATGCGCTGCCGCCGATCACCACCGACATCACCATCCTGGGGGAGCACTCGGTCCTGGAGCGGGCCTGGGACCTGGCGAGCGCGTCGCCGACCCTGTTCCGCATCTTCCAGGTCAACGCCGGGGGCAACCTGCGGCTGAGTGACGTCACGCTGCGCAACGGCCTGGTCGTCGCCGCCCCCGGCGGCGGGGCCATGCTGGTGCAGGCCGGCGGCCGGGCCGAGCTGAAGGGCGTGAAGCTGACCCAGAACAACGCCTCCACCACCGGGGTCAACGGTGGGGCGATCACCAACCTGGGCACCACCGTGCTGAAGGACACCAAGTTCACCCTCAACAACGCGGGGAACAGCGGGGGCGCGGTCTTCAACAGCGGCACGCTGACGGTGCACGACTCCCACTTCGAGGCGAACAAGGCCAGCGGCACGAACACCCAACCGCCCGTGTCCGGTGGTGGCGCGATCGCCAGCACCGCGGGTGCGGTGACCATCCGCAAGAGCACCTTCGTCGGCAACCAGACCGCCGGCAGCGGCGGCGGCCTCCTGGTGGCCGGCGGCTCCGCCGACGTCGCCGACAGCACCTTCCGGCTCAACGTCGCGCTGACCAACGGCGGCGGCATCGCCGTCACCGGGGGCAACGTGCAGTTGCGCGACGTCAAGTTCGTGGAGAACACGACGCTCGGCGCGGGTGGCGGGCTCTACACCTTCGCCGGCTCCACCACCACGATCCTGCCGGGCGACGACAAGTGGACGTCCGAGCTGGCCGAGCAGTACCGCGGCGGGAGCGCCCCGGACCATGGCACCAGGGCCAAGGGCAGCGAGGACAAGGGCGGCAAGGGCGGAATGGCCGAGCCGCAGCCCGACGGCCCCCAGCCCGGCGGCGACGGCGCGGAGTACGAGAAGAAGGTGGACCGCTACAACGGCACCACGTTCTTCGGCAACGTCGCCGGCACCAACGGCGGGGCCATCAACAACGGCGGCGTCCTCACGATGTCCGACAGCGTGGTGCTGCGCAACCAGGCCGCCAACACCGGCGGCGGCATCAACAACGCCGCCGGTGGGGCGCTCGTCGTCCAGCGCAGCGTGATCACCGAGAACCAGGCCGGCGCCACCAACGGCGGCGGCGGCATCTTCAACGCGGGCAACGCCAGCATCGACGTCAAGACGCTGGTCTTCCGCAACAACCCGAACAACTGCGGCGGCATCGCCATCACCAACTGCCAGGGCTGATCGGGCCACCACGGAGCAACCGCTCCACCACAACGAAGAAGCCGGCCCCGCCGGGCGCGACCTCAAGTCGCGCTCTGCGGGGCCGGCCCCGTACACCCCGGGTCAGCGCTGCACGAAGACCGCCACGCTGCGCGCCGGCACCGTGAACGTGCCGCTGCCCCGGTCGAACGAGGCGGTGCGCAGCACCGGATCGGCGGAGGCACGCAGCACCGGATGCAGTGCGACGTCCGACCCGCGCAGGCCGGGCACGGTCTGCTTCGCCGCCTGCGGGGTCGCGTTGAACACGACGGTCACCGACCGCCACTGCCCGCCGAACCCCCGGGCGTCGAGGGTCATCGTGAGCACGCCCGGCGTCTCGGCGACGCCGGACAGCGGGAACGCCACCCGCTTCTGCACCTGCTCGGCGGTGTCCAGCCCGAACACCGGCGACGACTCGCGCACGCGCAGCAGCTCCGCGTACCGGGCGTCGGCCAGGTCGATCGCCGCGCAGTCCGGCACCAGCTTCGGATCCGCCAGCAGCGGCTTCGCGTACGGCCACTTGTCCTGGTTGTCCTGCGCCGGGGGCAGGCCCGCGCCGAACCCGTTGCCCTGGGCGCAGTCCCAGCGGATCTGGTTGAACCAGTCGCCGGAGTTGTAGGAGTTGCGGTCCAGCGACTTCGACCGCAGCCGCTCCGAGCCGGCCGTCACGAACCCGGTGCCCTGCCCCAGCACCACCGTGGCGAGGGCGAGCACCTGCATCCGGGCCCGGTCCGTCGCCGAGGTGGCCTGCGGCAGCTTGTACGCCAGCGCGTCGTACAGGATCTCGTTGTCGTGCGCGTCGACGTAGGTGACCGCCTCGCCCGGCGCGGCCGTGTAGCCGGCCGGGGAGCCGTTGTAGTCGACCTGGCCGCCGGTGACCTGCCTGCCCGACGAGTCGGTGAACCGGTAGCCGCGCAGGTTGCCGGTGAGCCCCACCTTGATCAGGTCGTGGGCGTGCAGCAGCCGGGCCTTCTGCTCGGCGGCCGAGCCGTTGACGGGGTCGCCGTTGGGGTCGGTGAACAGGCCGGAGGCGAAGCCCTGCACGCGCGGGTTGGCGTCGAACGGGCCGCCGCCGCGCACCGCGTCGCGCAGCCGGTCGTTGAAGGTGCCGACGCCGGTGCCGGCCATGTTGGCCTGGGTGGCCTGCGTGAACCGGGCGTCGTCGGCGACCTCGCCGAAGTTCCAGCCCTCGCCGTAGAGCAGGATCCTGCGACCGTCGACGCCGTCGCGGGCGACGGTGAGCTGGTCCAGGGCGGCACGCACGGCCAGGATGTTCGCCTTGGGGTGGTGGCCCATCAGGTCAAACCGGAAGCCGTCCACCTTGTACGCCTTGGCCCAGGTGACCAGCGAGTCGACCACGAGCTTGCCCATCATGGCGTGCTCGGGGGCGGTGTTGGCGCAGCACGTGGAGTTGGCGACGGCCCCGTCGTCGAGCAGCCGGTGGTAGTAGCCGGGCACCACCTGGTCGAGCACCGACTTCGCGTCGGTGCCGGCGGCCGAGGTGTGGTTGTAGACGACGTCCATGACGACCCGCAGGCCCGCGCCGTTGATCCCGGCGACCATCCGGCGGAACTCGACGGTGCGCGCCGCCCCGGCCGGGTCGACGGCGTAGCCGCCCTCCGGCACGGTGTAGTGCAGCGGGTCGTACCCCCAGTTGTAGCCGTCGGTGTCGGCGACGGCCGCGACGCAGCGCTGCTGCTCGGCGGAGTCCGGGGGCAGCTTGGCCAGGTCGCAGGCCGGCTGCTGCTGGTCGGCCCGCCGCTCGGGGATGGTGGCGAAGTCGAACGCGGGCAGCAGGTGCAGGTAGTCGACGCCGGCGTCGGCGAGCGACCGCAGGTGCTTCATGCCGGCCGTGTCGGGGTCGGTGAAGGCGAGGTAGGTGCCGCGCCGCTCGGCCGGCACGCCTGCGTCGGCGACGGAGAAGTCCCGCACGGAGACCTCCTGGATCTGCGCCTTCGCCGGGGGCACGGCCGCCGGCTTGCGCAGGCCCGCCCAGCCGGCCGGCGCGAGCGCCGGGTCGGCCAGGTCGACGAGCTGGCTGTGCGTGGAGTCCGGGGCGAGGGCCAGCGAGTACGGGTCGGTCACCGAGGCGGTGACCATCCGCTGGGCGGCCGGCTGCCACGCGGACACCCGGTACCGGTAGAACTTTCCGGTCCAGCCCGGCTCGCCGCGCACCGACCACACGCCGGTGCGGTCGTCGCGGCGCATCGCCACGACCCGCGGCGCGGCGGTCGGGGCGTCGGACAGCTCCAGCGACACCGTGCGGGCGGTGGGCGCCCAGACCGACAGGGTGGGCACCCGGCCGGCGAAGGTGGGGCCGAGCCTCGCGCCGGTCGCGGCGGCGTACACGTCGTCGAGCACGCCCGGGATCTGCACGCCGGTCGCGCCGAGCAGCTTCCCCTCGGCGTCCCGCTCGGTGACCACGAGCTGCCCGCGCAGCGCCGCCGGCACCTTCGCCAGGTCGCCCCGGTCGAGGGTGAAGGCCCGGTGGGCCCACAGGTGCGGGAACCGCGCGCGCTGGGCCTCGGTGAGCCCGTTGCGCTGCGCCCGCAGCGGCAGCGAGGTGTACGTCCCGGACAGCTCCCCGTCGACGACGCTCACCCCGCCGGCCGGGGCGGTGACCAGGGCGTACGTCCGGCCGTCGGTGTCGGGAGTCTGCCAGGCGACGGTGGACCGGTCGATCCACTGCGCCCGCTGCTTGGTGATGTCCACGTCCCTGGATACCCCGGACGAGGTCGTCGGCAGTAGCCGGCCCGGCGTGGCGGCGAGCAGCCACACCTGACGGCCGGCGGTGGCGAAGTCGAGCCGCTGGTCGTCCGGCAGGTCCTTGGTGTCGCCGTTGTGGACGATGTAGCTCAGGCCGGTCGCCCCGGCGGCCAGCGGCACCCGGAAGACCGCGCCGAAGGAGTCGACCTTCTCCGGCCTGAGCGGGCTGGACCAGTCGGTGGGGTTGGCCGCGCCGTCCCACAGGTGCAGGCCCCAGCCGTCGTAGTTGTCGTCGGCGCGGCGGTAGTGGATCAGCGCGGTGTCCTCGGCGGCGGGCGGGTCGGGCTCGCCGGTGGCGGCCTGCCGGCTCGGGTAGAGCGCGGCGTCACCCTGCTTCACCCACACCTCGCCGGTCTGCGTCACGTCGACGGTGCGGTCGGTGGCGACGTCCTTGTTGCCGGCGGAGTCCACCACGAGGAAACCGACGGACTTCGCGCCGGGCTTCAGCTTCACCCAGGCGAACCGGCCGTACGAGTCCTCACCCGCGAACGGCTGCCCCTTGGGCCACTCGGTGACGTACGCGGGGTCGATGTCGCCCCAGGCGTACAGGCCCCAGTCGGCGTAGCCGCCGGCCGGGCGCTGGTAGTGCACCACCACCCAGTCCCGCGACGCGCTCTGGGCGGGGGTGCCGACCGTGGCGGTGGAGCGGGTGGCGGCGACGCGGCCCCGGCCGTCGCGGACGACGGCCTTGTACTCGACCTTCGTGCCGCCGGCCAGGCCGGTCAGGTCGTGGTGCACGGTGTACGGGGCGGTGTGCGCGCTGCCCAGCAGGGTCCACCGGCCGCCGGCGACCCGGGCGGCGACGGTGACGGTGGCGAGGGGATCGCCGGTGACCTGGGCGGTGACGGCGGCCCGGGTGGCGACGGGCGTGCCCGGGGCGGGGGCGGTGATGGTGATCGTCGGCTTCGCGGCGGCCTGCGGGATGGCCTTGGCGGCCCGGTGCACCACGGCGGACATGGCCGGCACGGTGAGGGTGAGCTTGCCGTCCGCCCCGGCGGTCGGCCTGGCGGTGCCGCCGTAAATGCCGGCGAAGGCGGTGCCGGGCGACCAGGTGTCCACGGTGACGGTCTGCGCGGTGTCGGCGTTGTTGACGGCGACGACGTACTCGACGCGCTGGCGGGGGTCGACGCGGGAGAACGCGAAGACGCCAGGGCCGTCGGCGGCGTACCGGGTGACCTGCACGCCGTCGCGCAGCGCCGGGTGGGCCTGGCGCAGCGCGCCCAGCCCGGCGATGGTGCGGTAGAGCGGGTGCGCCGGGTCGTACTGGTCGGCGGCGTGGGTGCGGTCGGTGCCGATCAGGTCGTCGTCGAGGTAGTCGGCCGTGCGCGAGGCGAACATGTCCTGCCGGGCGTCCTTGTCGCCGCCGGGGCCGGTGAAGCCCTGCTCGTCGCCGGAGTAGACCACCGGCTGCCCCCGGGTGAGGAACATCAGCTCGTGGGCGAGCGTGGTGCGGCGCAGCTGCGCGGCGTCGTCCCCGCCGGCCGCGGCGACGAAGGAGCCGATCCGGCCCATGTCGTGGTTGCCGAGGAAGGTGGTCAGCCGGTTGGCGTCGGTGTCGCGGGCGGCGTACAGGTCGTCGCGGGCGTACACGTCGGCGAGGGCCTTCGCGGAGCCGCCGGCGGCGGTGTAGCCGCGCGCGGCCTCCTGGAAGGCGAAGTCGAGGGTGGCGGGCAGGCCGCCGCGCCGCACGTAGGTGGAGGTGATCTCCGGGTCGGCGCTGTAGACCTCGCCGAACATGAAGAAGTCCTTCTTGCCCGCCTTCTCGGCCGCGCGCTCGATGCCCCGGCTGAACTGCGGCCAGAACTCCAGGTTGGCGTGCTTGACGGTGTCGAGCCGGAACCCGTCGACGCCGGTCGCGCCGAGCCAGTCGCCGTAGACCTTGGTGAGGCCCGCGACGACCTCGGGGCGCTCGGTCCACAGGTCGTCCAGGCCGAAGAAGTCGCCGTACTCGCTGTTCTCGCCGGCGAAGGTCGAGTCGCCCCGGTTGTGGTACATGGTGGCGTCGTTGAGCCACGCCGGGACCTTGACCTTCGCGTCGGCCGGGCTGTCGAAGGTCGGGGTGTACGGGAACGAGTCGGCGTTCACCTTGGGGAAGCCCCGGGTGCCGTCGGCGTAGTTGCGGTCCTCGAAGGCCCGCCCCTGCGCGTCGGTGTACGGCGCGGTCTTCTTGTCGATGTAGGCGTACTTGTCCTCGGCGTACTTGATGACGTCGGCGGTGTGGTTGACGATGACGTCGAGGTAGACCTTGATGCCCCGCCGGTGCGACAGCTGCACCAGCTTCTTCAGCTCCTCGTTGGTGCCGAAGTGCGGGTCGACCTGGGTGAAGTCGGTAATCCAGTAGCCGTGGTAGCCGGCGGAGACGTCGTCGCCGGTGCCCTGCACGGGCCGGTTCTTGAAGACCGGGGCGAGCCAGATGGCCGTCGTGCCCAGCCCCTGGATGTAGTCGAGCTTGTCGATGAGACCCTTGAGGTCGCCGCCGTGGTAGAAGCCCTTGTCGGTGGGGTCGAGGCCGGTGGACAGCCGGTCGCCGGTGAGACCGCCGGCGTCGTTGCGGGGGTCGCCGTTGGCGAACCGGTCGGGCAGGACGAAGTAGAACTGCTCGGCCCGGGCGTCGTCGTTGCCGGCGGCGAGCAGGGCCTCGGCGGAGGGCTCGGCGCGCCACTGCACCGCGCCGGCGGCGGCGAGGGGGTCGGTGCGGGTGCCGCCGTCGGCGGCGTCGCCGCCGAGCTGGCGCACGGCGACGGGGGCGCCGACGAGGGCGAGGGTGAGGGTGGAGACCAAGGCGAGCAGCGCCTTACGGGGCATAGGCGGGGGTTTCATCGACGGCCTTCCTCTGGTCGTGATTGGCCCGCACGCTAGCCCTTGCCGAAACGTTCTGCAATACCTTGCAAACGGAGTCGCAACAAAGCAGTCATCTTGCAAGCACCTGCGCACGGCAATGCGCACGCGGGCCCTGGGGGACGGGCAGCCGCGTGCGCACGGCACAGGAAGGAGCCGGCCACGGCCGGTGACGATCGAAGGGGTCGGTCAGCGCAGGCCCGAGCAGCCGGCCCCGTCGACGGTGCAGGTCGTCGGGCGGGTGGCCCGCGTCTGGTCGAAGTGGAACCGCAGCGGCACCGACGCGCCCGGGGACAGGTCGACGCCGCTCGTGAAGGTCCACGTGTCGCCCGAGCGGCTGATCCGGCCCTGCGGGGCGCCCTCGATCCAGGCGGTCACCAGGTGCGCACCGGGGAAGGTCATCCGGACCGTCCAGCCCCGCTGCGACCGGGACTCGTTGCGCACCAGCACCTCGCCGATGAACGCGCCGTCGTAGGAGTTCATCACCCGGTACGCGCCGCTCACCGACGGCGACGCGGGCGGCCTGGCCGGGGTGGTCGGGGCCGGCGGCTCGGGCTCGGGTTCGGGCGCGGGCGGGGCGGCGGTCGGCGGGGCGGCCGGCTCCGCCGGCAGCGGGCCGGCGCCGCCCTCGCCGACCGGGACGGGGACGACCCCGGGCCCGGCGGCCTGCCCGCCGCTCGGCGACAGGGTCGAGCGCGGGGAGAGACCCGGCACCACCGGCGCGGGCGGCTCGGTCACCGACCGGCTCACCGTCGGCGGCAGCGTCGGCAGCGGCATCGTCCACTCGGGAGCCGGGAACGCCTCACCGACGGGACCCCGGCTGCGGTACGTGCCGAGCGCCACGAACAGCAGCACCACCATCACCACCACCCCGACCGAGACCACGATCCAGGGTGAACTGGCTATGGCGGCGTTGGTCCCAGGGGTGGGTTGCGCGCGACGTGTGCCCGACATGTCCCTCCCTCATCGGTCCCGCCCGGAGAGCGTAGCGATCTACGGCAATGTCGGAAAGGGCCGGAGCCCACTGAACCGTCCTAACAGTCCAGTGAGCCCGGTTCCGGCGATGCCGCGGGCACCCCGAAGGTCGCCGCGACGCGGTCAGGCGGTGCGGATCACCGTACAGATGGCGGGGCCGTCGTCGGTACTCCGTAGCAGGTAACGGTACCGCTCGCCAGGAACGCGCTGTCCCCGGCCGTCCAGGAACTCCCACTCCACCGCGACCTCGGTCAACAGCGCCGAGACCGGCTGCACGTCCCCGATCACCGCGTGCGCCGCCACCAGCTCACGCTCGTGGTAGTCAGGGGCCGCGCCGACGAACGACAGCGCCACCGCCGCCGGGGACGCGAACGAGAAACTGTAGGTGTCGGCGACGACCAGCCCCGGCAGGGCGTAGCAGGCGGCGACCGCCGCCACGTCGCCGGTGGTCAGGGCCACGCCGTACCGGTTGAAGAAGTCGGTCAGCGCGTCGAGATCGGTGGATGCTGTCACGGGGACTGTCAGTTGCCGCGCGCCCGCCCCGGCAAACCAGGGTCGGCGGCACCAGCGCGCAGCGCGCCGCCCCGGTCGCTCACCGTGGCGGGATCCGCACCTCGATCTCGGCGCCGAGCTGCGCCCCGCCGGTCAACCCCAGGTCGTCTCCGCTCCAGAACCGGCCCGGGTCGTACCAGTTCGGCCGGCGGCCCGCCGGCAGCAGGCCCATCGCCTCGTACGTCACCGCGACGACCTCGGCGCAGTACGCCGTCTCCAGCGCCCGGTCCCGCACCGCGACCCCGCCCGGCCGCTCCGCCGCGCCGCTCCCCCGCTCCGCCTGGGTGGCTCCCTGCTCTGCCTGCTCTTCGTGCGCGGCTCCCCGGTCTCCTGGACCGGCTGCCCGGTCCCACCGGCCGGGCAGGGGCAGCCGCACCTGCGGCACCCGGCCCCGCGCCCAGCGCCAGGCGAGCTGGGCGGTCGACGGGAACGGCGTGCCGTCGAGGCGGGCGACGGTGCGCAGCACCGCCTGCTCCATCGTCACGTCGGCGGGCGGTTCGAGCTGGCGCAGCCAGGCCCGCTGGCCGTACCGGTTGGCCCAGACGCAGACCGCGTCCCGCAGGTCGTGCAACTGCACCCCGCGATGGTGGGTGCCGGTCCACATGTCCGGCAGCGACCGGCCCAGCTCGGCGTGCCACATCAGCGGCGGCAGGTCGTCGAGGACCACCGCCATGCCGACATGGTTGACCGGGCTGTTGGTGGTGAGCTGGATGGCGCGATCGGGCACGCTGCGACCCCGGAACACCCACACGTCGCCGGTGCGGGTCAGCTCCACGGCCTCGTCCAGGCCGATGCTCATGCCGTCGCCCCGCCGTTCTGCTTGCTCATGAACGTCTACCCTAGGCGCATGCGGCAACGGATGCAGTGGTGGAAGTGGCTCGGGCTGGCCGGTCTCGCGGGTGTCGCCGCGACCGGGGTGGTCGTGGCCCGCGCCGAGCGGCGGCGACGGGCGTACACCCCGGAGGAGATCCGGGCCCGGCTGCGCGACCGGCACGCGGAGGCCACCGCCATCGGCGCGGTCGGCACCCCGCCGCCCGACGAACCAGCCTGACCGACGGACCGCCCTGACCGACGGACCCACAGGCCGGCGGAACAAGGTCACGCTCGATCCGGGAAAGAGCGGTAACGCCCCGGTCGTGGTCCTTCCACTGCGGCACCAACAACGGGAACCGCGTGTTCCCGTAACCCCTCGCGGTCCTCAGGCGCAAACTGGGCTGAGGTCCCGCCACGTCGGCGGGCTCCAGCCCTCGCGTCGAGAGGTAATCATGAACAGCCGCTCGGACGCGGGCCGTTGGGACAACGTGCCGCTGTCACCCACGCCCCCCACCGGCGACGAGTACGTCGAACTGCCCGAGAACGGCTGGGGCGGCCTGCTCGGCTGGTGCGCAGGCCCAGCCCGGCTCGTCCGCGTCCCCGATCAGGTTGAGGCGCACACCACGCGCGTGTTTTGCAGCAGCCCGGCCGGCGATGAGCAGTACAGCCGCCCGCGCACCCAGGAGGAGCAGGTCGACATCGACGCCGACATCAACGGCTACCTGCACGACTGCGACGTTCCAGCCAGACCGGCGGGGTACCGATGGTTCCTGCGCCTGCCCGGCGGGTACAGCGAGGACCGGTTGTGGGCCGATCTGAACGCAGCCCTACCCTCATCAGCGATTCATCCGGCCGACATCGCCCCCCCGATTCAGCGAAGTCGTGCAGAGGATCTACTCCGACAGCGGGCGTTAGCGGCGCTCCTGGAATCCGATCGGTTTCCCGGTGGCGGTGCGCCCACAGCCCATGTCACGCCTGCCTCACCGCATCGAGCAGGGTAACCCTAAGGGAGCGTACCGTTGCAGAAGGTGGGGCCGCCGGTGGTTGCGGTGGGCAGCCCGCCACCCAGACCGCTACCTGGGAGTCCCCATGCCTGCTCGCGTACGTACCGTCGTGGATCCTCGCTTCCCCGCCGAGCTGGGCCGCCTGCGCCGCGCTCATGGCATGTCGCTGCGGGATCTGGCCCGGCGTGCCTTCTACGGCAAGAGCTACCTGCACGACCTCGAATCGGGGCGCACCCGTCCCAGCCTCGACGTCGCCCACCAGCTCGACGATCTTCTGCATGCCGGCGGCTCCCTCGCCGCCATGGTTACCGCCCTGCCGACCGTCACCACACCCGACGACGACGAGCGGCTCGCGTACGTGAGCGCGGAACCGAGCCGGCTCGACGGCACCAGCGTGCGGTTGCTCGCCGACGTGCTGGCCGCACAGCGGCGTCTCGACGACGTGCTGCCGGCTCCGGTGACGCTGCCCGCCGTCGTGGCGCACTGGCGCACCGCGCAGCAGCTCGCCCGACACGCCGCAGGGAAGCACGCCGCCGAACTGCACTACGTGGCTGCCGAGTGGACGCAGTTCGTCGGGTGGCTGTACGCCGAAGCGCGCAACGACACAGAGGCCGTGCGTGTCCTGACCGAGGCCGCCGCCCAGGCCGACGCGGTCGACAGCGGGCCGCTCGCCGCCCAGGTCGAGAACTTCCGCGGCTACCTGGAGCGCCAGCGGGGCAACGCACGCGGCATCGTGCGGCACTTCATCGCCGCGTACCACACCCCGGGCGCGACAGCCCTGCAGCGCGTCGGCGACGCGGTGCAGGCGGCTCACGGGTACGCCCTGCTCGGCGACCGGGCCGCCGCCGGGCGGCTCCTCGCCGAGGCGAGCGACCTCACCACGGTTGCCGAGTCTGAATCGGCACCGGCCCTCGCGTACTGGCTGACGCCGACGTTCTCCCGGATGGGCCTCGGGCTGGCCTACCTGGCGCTCGGCGACGTTGCGGCGGGTGCGGACAACCTGCGCGCGGGCCTGGCTGGCCTGCCCGCCGACCAGGCGCGCGCGGAGTGGGCGCAGGAGTACCGGCAGGCGCTGGCGGTCGCCACCGGCTGACGTGTCCGCCGTCCGTTCCGGACGTGTCGCGGACACCTGCCGCCATCACGGATGCGCTCTGCAACCGCAGGATTCTCCTGGGTGGCGGCGGCCCTCCCGTTTCCCACGCAAGTGTGCGAACCGCCGTCGCCGCCCATCCCACTCCGCGAGCAGAGGGAGGCGACGTGGCAACCTGGTCCAGGGTCTGCACCGAAGTCCGCGCCATCACCCGGTGGGCGCTGCGGCGGCCCGAACCGCCCCCGCCGCCCGGCACCGGGCAGCGCATCCAGGCTGCCGAGCAGGCGGTCGCCCGTCGGCGGCTTCTCGCCGACGCCCAGGCCGCGCGCACCACCCCGCAGCACTGCCAACCGACCGAGATCGTCCCGACCGTGGCTCTCGACCACGAGGCCACCCCCGGCAGGGCCGACCGGTGAGTCAGGGCGTCAGCGACCTGGAGATGCCGTGGTGGCAGCGGGACCTGGACGCCCACCGGCAGCGCGACGGCCGGTGCCCGGTCTGCGGCACCCCGAAACGGTGCTGGCCGTGGGCGAACGCCAACTCGGCGCGCATCGTGGCTCGGCTGGTGCAGGGTGGGTGAGCTGCCGGTGGGCCGCCGGGTGGCGTACTGGCGGGGCCGGCGCAACATGTCCCAGCAGGTGTTCGCCGATCGGTTGGGCAGGTCGAAGTCGTGGGTGGACAAGGTCGAGCGGGGCGTTCGCGCCCTGGACAAGGTGTCGACCCTGCGGCAGGTCGCCGCGGTGCTGCGCATCGACCCGGATCTGCTGATCGCCCGCGACGGGGCCGTCGGGCCCGAGCGTGAGCCGGCTGCCGATGGCGTCGAGGTGGTCCGGGCCGCGCTCGCCCGCCATCCGGGCCTGCTGCGTGCACCGGCCGCCCCGACCGATCCGGTCGTCTACCGGACCCGGGTGGCGCACGCCGCTGCCGCCTATAACCACGGCCGGTACGTCGATCTGCTGCGGCTCGCCCCCGCCCTGCTCGTCGACGGGCACCGGCTCGCCGGTGGCGGGCAGGCCGAGCAGTTCCTCCAGGCGTACCGGCTCGTCGCGTTCGTGCTGGTGAAGCTCGGCACCGCGGAGCTGGCCTGGCTGGCCGCCGACCGCGCGCTGGCCGTTGCCGGCGACGATCCGGTGCTGGCGGCACTCGCCGCCGTCCCGCTCGGCCAGGCCCTGCGTGCCGCCGGCCGGCAGCAGGCCGCGTTCGAGACGACCGTCGTCGCCGCGCACCAGGTGGCCCCGCTGGAGCCGGGCGGGGGCAGTGCCGCCGAGCGGGCGGCGTGCGCGGCGGCGTTGCTTCAGGCCGCGCTGGCTGCCGCCGAGGCCGGCGACCGGTCTGCGGCGAACGAGATGCTCGACGACGCCGCAGCGGTCACCGAGCCCGGCGGGCCGGAGCGGGCAGCGGTCGACGCCGCCCGGGTCGTGGCCGTTTCGATGCTCGGGGACGGCCGGCGCGCGGTCGTCGCCCACGAGGCGTTGGTCGGTGCCCCGGGCTGGCAACGGCTGCCGATCGAGCACCGGGCCGCGCACCTGGTCGACGTGTCCGGCGCGTACCTGCGTGCCGGTGACGCGGCCGGGGCGGGCGCGGCGCTGCTGCACGCGGACCGCCTGGTGCCCGCCGAGGTGCGCATCAGGCCCGCCGGGCGGACCGCGCTGGCCGGCGTGCTGGCCGTCGCGAGCCGGCCGGATCCACACCTGCTCGCGCTGGCGGAGGCGACCGGAGTGCGCCGCATCGACGCGGGCAGCTCCGGCGATCTTGCAGTTTCGGCCCCGGCAAAAGGGGCGAAGAGCCCACGGGAGGGGCCCAAACTGCAAGATCGGCGCACCGGGTGGGTGGGGGTCGAGGGGGCGGGGCGGGCGTGGGCTGGGCCGCTTGCCGGTGGCCGGTGCCCGCTGGCAGGCTGCGCCGGTGACAGAACGGGGAACGGGATCTACCGCAACTGACAGCGCGCCCGGGGGCGAGCGGCCGGGCCGGGGCCGGCGGTGGCGACGGCGGCTCGCGATCTCGCTGGTCGTCGTGCTGCTCGCCGCCGCCGGCCTGTACGTCGGCAACAGCTCCACCCTGGCCGGTCGGCCACCGGGCGGGCCGTTCCTGCTGGCGCACCGGGGGTTGGCCCAGACGTTCGACCTGGCGGGCGTCACCAACGACACCTGCACCGCCGAGCGCATCCACCCGCCCGAGCATCCGTACCTGGAGAACACTCTCGCGTCGATGCGGGTGGCGTTCGCGGCGGGGGCCGACCTGGTGGAGTTCGACGTGCAGGTCACCCGCGACGGCCGCCTGGCGGTCTTCCACGACGCGACGTTGCAGTGCCACACCGACGGCACGGGGAAGGTCGCCGAGCACACCCTCGCCGAGCTGCGCGGGCTCGACCTCGGTTACGGCTACACCAGCGACGGCGGGCGGACGTTCCCGTTCCGGGGCAAGGGGGTGGGCCTGCTGCCGACGGCCGAGGAGGTGCTGGCCGAGTTCCCCGACCGGTAGCTGCTGATCCACCTGAAGGTCGAGGGGGCCGCCGAGGGCGAGGCGCTGGCCGACCTCCTGGCGACGCTGCCGCAGCAGCGGCGCGACACCCTCACCGTGTACGGGGGCGACGTGGCGGTGGCCGCGTTCGCCGCCCGGCTGCCCGACGTCCGGATCACCTCGAAGAAGGTCATGAAGGACTGCCTCGTGGCGTACCTGGCGGTCGGCTGGACGGGGCACGTCCCCGACGCCTGCCGCCACCGGCAGTTGCACCTGCCGCAGCGCTACGGGCGGCTGATGTGGGGGTGGCCGAACCGGTTCGTGTCCCGGATGCGGGAGGCGGACACGCGGGTGATCGTGGTGAACGGGTCGGGCGGGTTCTCGGAGGGCTTCGACGACGCCGACGACGTCGACGCGATCCCGGCGGGCTGGACGGGCGGGGTGTGGACCAACCGGATCGACGTGGTCGCGCCGCTGCTGGGTCGGTGAGGCGTGGTCGCGCCGCTGCCTGGGCCGGTGACCGGCCAGCGCCGGGTCAGCGGTCGCCGGCGGTCGCGCCGACGGGCTCGGCCTCGCCGGACGCGTCCGCCTGCTCCAGCCGGCGGGCCCGCCGCCGCAGCCACCAGGTGCTGCCGATGCCGGCGAGGACGGCGAGGACCAGCCCGGCCCAGGAAATGTCCTTGAGCCAGTGCTCGGCGGCCCGGCCGACGCTGTAGAGCAGGTAGGTGGTGCCGAAGGCCCAGACCAGGCCGCCGGCCGCGTTGGCCAGCAGAAACCGCCGGTACGGCACGTGTAGCGCGCCGGCGAGGGGGCCGGCGAGGATGCGCAGCAGCGCCACGAACCGGCCGAAGAAGACGGCCCACACGCCGTGCCGGGCGAAGCTCTGTTCGGCGCGGGCGAGCTGGGCGGGGCCGAGGTGTTTCGGGAAGCGCCGGCCGATCCGGGCGAGCAGGGGTCGGCCGCCCCGGCGGCCCACCGCGTACCCGATGGAGTCGCCGACGATCGCGCCGAACGCCGCGGCGACGGCCACCCACTCGGGTTGCACGACGCCGGTGGCGGCGAGCAGGGCGGAGCTGACCAGGACGATCTCGCCGGGCAGCGGGACGCCCATGCTCTCCACGCCGATCACCCCGGCGACGATCAGGTAGACCGCGACCGGGGGCAGCGCGGTCAGCCAGTGCTGTACGTCGACCACGGCGCATCCCTTCAGGTCCGGCCTCGAACCCTACCCGGGTTGCCGGGGCGCGGCGGCCCCTCCGCCGCCGGGCCACCCGGGCGGGCGGCGCGGGCGCGTCCCGAAGCCTGGCGCGAGGTTGCGCGACTAGCAAGACGGACGTACGGTTTTGTTGAAACGGGAATCGCGGTAAGTGTCACCTAACCGGGGCGTCGCCCCGGCCGGTGCGACAGACTGCTCAGGACTACTCACGGTCGCTGGTGTGAAGGAGTACGACGTGGCGAGCCTCGACACCTTCGGTGCGAAGACCCAGCTACGCGTCGGAGACGCGAGCTACGAGATTTTCAAGATCAGCAAGGTGGAGGGGCACGAACGGCTCCCCTACAGCCTGAAGATCCTGCTGGAGAACCTGCTGCGGACCGAGGACGGCGCGAACATCACCGCCGACCACATCCGCCAGCTCGGCGGCTGGGACGCGACCGCCGACCCGAGCGTGGAGATCCAGTTCACCCCGGCGCGGGTGCTGATGCAGGACTTCACGGGCGTACCCTGCGTGGTCGACCTGGCCACCATGCGCGAGGCGGTCCGCGACCTCGGCGGCGACGCCACCAAGGTCAACCCGCTCGCGCCCGCCGAGCTGGTCATCGACCACTCGGTCATCGCCGACCTGTTCGGCCGTGAGGACGCCTTCGAGCGCAACGTCGAGCTGGAGTACGAGCGCAACAAGGAGCGCTACCAGTTCCTGCGCTGGGGCCAGACCGCGTTCAACGAGTTCAAGGTCGTCCCGCCGGGCACCGGCATCGTGCACCAGGTCAACATCGAGTACCTGGCCCGCACGATCATGGAGCGCGGCGGCCAGGCGTACCCGGACACCGTCGTCGGCACCGACTCGCACACCACGATGGTCAACGGCCTGGGCGTGCTGGGCTGGGGCGTCGGCGGCATCGAGGCCGAGGCCGCGATGCTCGGCCAGCCGGTCAGCATGCTGATCCCCCGGGTCGTCGGCTTCAAGCTGCACGGCGAGATGCCCGCCGGCACCACCGCCACCGACCTGGTGCTCACCATCACCGAGATGCTGCGCAAGCACGGCGTCGTCGGCAAGTTCGTCGAGTTCTACGGCCCCGGCGTGAGCGCCGTGCCGCTGGCCAACCGGGCCACCATCGGCAACATGTCGCCCGAGTACGGCTCCACCGTGGCGATCTTCCCGATCGACGCCGAGACCGTCCGCTACCTGGAGCTGACCGGGCGCGACCCGCAGCAGGTCGCGCTCGTCGAGGCGTACGCCAAGGAGCAGGGCCTCTGGCACGACCCGGCCGCCGAGCCGGACTACTCGGAGCGCCTGGAGCTGGACCTGGGCACCATCGAGCCGTCCCTGGCCGGCCCGAAGCGCCCGCAGGACCGGGTGCCGCTGGGCAGCGCCAAGACGCTGTTCCGCTCGGCGCTGACCGACTACGTGGCCGCCGACGCCACCGGCCGCAAGCCCGGCGTGCCGCAGCAGGAGAAGCCGCTCGGCACCGCCGGCCCGGCCGACGAGGCGTCCGCCGAGTCCTTCCCGGCCAGCGACGCCCCGGCCAACGGGGTCAACGACCCGGCCGACGCGCCCCGCGACCTGGTCACCGCCGCCGTCGGCGCGGGCGGCCGGGCCAGCAACCCGGTGCGCGTCACCGGCACCGACGGCGTGGAGTACGAGCTGGACCACGGCGCCGTGGTGATCGCCGCGATCACCTCCTGCACCAACACCTCCAACCCGCAGGTGATGATCGGGGCGGCGCTGCTGGCCCGCAACGCCGTCGACAAGGGCCTGGCCCGCAAGCCGTGGGTGAAGACCACCCTCGCGCCGGGCTCGAAGGTCGTCATGGACTACTACGACCGCGCCGGCCTCACGCCCTACCTGGAGAAGCTCGGCTTCAACCTGGTCGGCTACGGCTGCACCACCTGCATCGGCAACTCCGGCCCGCTGCCGGAGGAGGTCTCCGCCGCCGTCAACGAGGGCGACCTCGCCGTCGTCTCGGTGCTGTCCGGCAACCGCAACTTCGAGGGCCGGATCAACCCGGACGTGAAGATGAACTACCTGGCGTCCCCGCCGCTGGTGGTGGCGTACGCGCTGGCCGGCACGATGGACATCGACCTGGCCAACGAGCCGATCGGCGAGGACAGCGCCGGTGAGCCGGTCTACCTGCGCGACATCTGGCCCAACAGCGCCGAGATCCAGGACGTCATCGCCCAGGCGATCGGCGCGACCGGCTTCAGCGCCGCGTACGCCGACGTGTTCGCCGGCGACGAGCGGTGGCAGTCGCTGCCGACCCCGACGGGCGACACGTTCGCCTGGGAGGGCGAGAGCACGTACGTGCGCAAGCCCCCGTACTTCGAGGGCATGCAGCAGGAGCCGACCCCGGTGCAGGACATCGCCGACGCGCGGGTGCTGGCCAAGCTGGGCGACTCGGTCACCACCGACCACATCTCCCCGGCCGGCTCGATCAAGGCCGACTCCCCCGCCGGGAAATACCTGGCCGAGCACGGCGTGCCGCGCCACGAGTTCAACTCGTACGGCTCGCGCCGGGGCAACCACGAGGTGATGATCCGGGGCACGTTCGCCAACATCCGGCTGCGCAACCAGCTCGTGCCGGGCGTCGAGGGCGGCTTCACCGTCAACCACCTCACCGGCGAGCAGACCACCATCTACGACGCCTCCACCGCCTACCAGGAGGCGGGCGTCCCGCTGGTCATCCTGGCCGGCAAGGAATACGGCTCCGGCTCGTCGCGGGACTGGGCGGCCAAGGGCACCATGCTGCTCGGCGTGCGGGCGGTCATCGCCGAGTCGTACGAGCGGATCCACCGGTCGAACCTGATCGGCATGGGCGTCCTGCCGCTGCAGTTCCCGGTGGACACCACCGCCGAGTCGCTGGGCCTGACCGGCACGGAGACGTTCTCGATCAGCGGCGTGACCGCGCTGAACGACGGCGAGACCCCGCGCACGGTGAAGGTCAGCACCGACACCGGCGTCGAGTTCGACGCGGTGGTCCGCATCGACACCCCGGGCGAGGCGGACTACTACCGCCACGGCGGCATCCTGCAGTACGTCCTGCGCCGCATGATCGCCAGCTGAGCGTAAGGAAGGGCCCCTTGTTAACAGACGTCTGTTAACAAGGGGCCCTTCCTTGCATACGGTCAGTTGCCGGCGGCGCGGCGGCGGGACTCCCGGATCTTCAGCGCGTGCTCCATCAGCGTGATGAGCACCTCCTTGCTCGACTCCCGCTGCCGCGCGTCACAGAGCAGCACCGGCACCCCCGGGTCGAGGTTGAGGGCGGCCTGCACCTCGTCGAGCCGGTAGCGGCGGGCGCCCTCGAAGCAGTTCACCGCGACCACGAACGGGGTGCCGCGCCCCTCGAAGTAGTCGATCGACGGGAAGCAGTCGGCCAGCCGCCGGGTGTCGGCGAGCACCACCGCGCCGAGCGCACCGAGCGCCAGCTCGTCCCAGACGAACCAGAACCGGTCCTGACCCGGCGTGCCGAACAGATAGAGCACCAGGTCGTCGCTGATCGTGATCCGGCCGAAGTCCATCGCGACGGTGGTGGTCGTCTTGCCCTCCACCCCGGACAGGTCGTCGATGCCGACCCCGGTCTCGGTGAGCACCTCCTCCGTCCGCAACGGTCGCGTCTCGCTGACCGCACCGACCATCGTGGTCTTGCCGACGCCGAAGCCGCCCGCGACCAGGATCTTGATCGCGGTGGGCAACGGCACGGCTCCCGCCGGCCGCTCAGAGGGCCCGTAGTCCATTGATAACCGCCTCGAAGATGCTGTCGTCGGGAAGGCCCGCAGTCGTCCGCGGCTCGCGTACCTGCACGAGGTCGCGCGCCATGAGGTCGCCGAGCAGAACCCGGATCGTACCCACCGGCAGGTCCAGATGGGCGGCGACCTCCGCCACGGACTGGATCCGCTGGCAGAGCGCGACGATGGCCAGGTGCTCCGGGCCCAGCCCGACCTCCGGCGACACCTCCGACCGGGTGGCCGTCACCAGGGAGATCAGGTCGAACGTGCCGGTGACCGGGCGCGCCCGGCCACCGGTCACCGCGTACGGTCGGACCACCGGCCCGGCGTGGTCGTCGACCCACCGTTCCTCCGTGGACTCCCCCGGCACCGTCATGGCGGCTACTTCTCGCTGACCGGCTGCTCGGGAAGCCGGGTCGGGGAGGCCACGTACTTGCCGACCCGGGTCACCAGCATGGCCATCTCGTAGGCGATGAGGCCGACGTCGGCGTCCTCGGAGGCCAGCACCGCGAGGCACGCGTTGCGGCCGGCGGCGGTGACGAACAGGAACGACGACTGCATCTCGATGATGGTCTGCTGCACCTGGCCGCCGCCGAACCGCTTCCCCGCGCCCCGGGCCAGGCTCTGGATGCCGGCCGCCATCGCAGCGAGGTGCTCCCCGTCGTCCCGGCTCAGGCCCTGCGACGAGGCCATCAGCAGGCCGTCTGTGGAGAGCGCGACCGCGTGCTCGGCCTGCTTCACCCGGCCGACCAGATCATCCAGCAACCACGTCAGATCGGCACTCGAAGCCGTCTTCTGCCCCACTCGTCGTCCTCTTCTCCCCCGGCTGGTGTCGCCGTTTGTCGTCTGGGACCTGCCGTCCCGCCACGGGCGCGGGTCGTCCGCGCCGCCCTCACGTCGCCTCGTGCTCGTTCTCAGGTCGCCTCGTGCCCGTCGGCGTCGTCGCCGGAACCGCCGGTGGGTTCCGCGCCGCCGGCACCACCGAGCAGGCGGGCCGCGTCGGTGCGGCCCCGTCGGGTGCCGCGCTGGTAGGAGCTCATCATCTTGAGGACCTGCTCCGGCACGCGGACCGTGTCCTCCTCCTCGTCGGGCTGCGCGGCCGGGTCCTCGCGCAACTCCGGCACGATGTTGGCCTGTCGCACGCGCACGGGCAGCCCGGTGCCGGTCCGCTGCACCGGCACGGGCGCCGGGGCGGGGGTGTCGGGCGCGGTCTCGCCGTCGGTGGTGGTCCCGTCGGGCCGCTCGGCCGGCTCCGGGCGCTCCACCGTGGAGCCCGGTGCCGCACCGCCGCCGGCCGGCCGGGGCGTGGTGATCGGGAGCCCGGTCGGCACGGTCGGCGCGTCCAGCGCCGACTGCCCGGCGGGACGCCGTGGGCGTACCGGAAGCTCGGTCTCCCCGCCCGGGGCGGCCGGTGCCGGGCCGGCGGTGCGGGGCCGGGCGCGGGTGGGCAGGCCCGGCGTGCCGTCGTCCTCGACGGACGGCCCGGCGGCCGGGGCCGTCGGGGCCTCCGCCAGGGCCACCGGTGCGACCGGGCGGGCCGCCGGCCGGTCGCCCGACGGGCCCGGCCGGGCCGCCACGACCGGCGCGGACGGGTCGGTCCTGCCGGTGCGCCCGGGTCCGCCGGCCCCACCGGAGTCGGTCACCAGCTCCGCCGGAATCAGCACGACCGCGGTGGTGCCCCCGTACGCCGACTCCTTCAACTGCACCCGCACGCCGTGCCGGTCGGTGAGGCGGCTGACCACGTAGAGGCCGAGCCGGGCGGCGTTGGCCAGGTTGAGTTCGGAGCGGTCCACGATCCGGTGGTTCGCGGCGGCGAGGTCCTCCTCGCTCATGCCGAGGCCCCGGTCCTCGATCTCGATGACGAAGCCGTTGGCCACGGCCTGGCCGCGCACCTCCACGGTGGTGTGCGGCGGCGAGAACGACAGCCCGTTCTCGATCAGCTCGGCCAGCAGGTGGATGATGTCGCCGACCGCCCGGCCCGCCAGCGAGACGTTGCCCAGCGGCAGCACATTGACCCGGGTGTAGTCCTCCACCTCGGCGACCGCGCCGCGGACCACGTCGACCATCGGGACGTTGCGCCGCCAGGCCCGGCCCGGCGTGGAGCCGGAGAGCACGATCAGGTTCTCGGCGTTGCGCCGCATCCGGGTGGCGAGGTGGTCGACCCGGAACAGGTCCTCCAGTTCCTCGGCGTCCTGCTCCCGGCGCTCCATCGCGTCGAGCAGGGTGAGCTGGCGGTGCACCAGCGCCTGGGTGCGCCGGGCCAGGCTGAGGAAGACCTCGCGGACGTTGCGGCGCAGCTCCGCCTGCTCGACGGCGGTGCGCAGCGCGGTCTCCTGGACCGCGTTGAACGCCTTGCCCACCTGGCCGACCTCGTCGTCGCCGAACTCCAGCGGTGGGGCCTCCCGGGCCACGTCCACGTCCTCGCCGTGACCGAGCCGCTCCACCACGCTGGGCAGCCGGTCGTTGGCCAGGGTGAACGCCGCGTCGCGCAGCCGCTCCAGCTGCCGCAGCAGCACCCGGGCGGTGGTGATCGACACGATGATCGACGCGACGACGGCGAGCAGGCCCAGGCCCGTGGCGAGCACCAGGCGGATGATCACCGTGACGGCGACCGGGGTGGCCCGCTCCACCACGTCGTCGCCGCCGGCGATCACGACCTCGCTCCACTGGGCCAACGCGGGTGCCACCGCCGCGTCCCAGTCGGCGGCCTCGAAGCCCAGCCGGGGGTCGGCGCCCCGGCCCTCCAGGACGCCGTCCTCCAGGTCGCGCAGGTTCTCGAACGCCTCGCCGCCGACCATCGCGTCGTAGCGTTCCCGGTCGGCGGCGGGCAGCCGGCTCACCGCCAGGTCGGCCGCGAACCGCTGCGCGCCGATGAGCTGGGCGAGCTGGGACCGTTCCGCCGCGGTCATCCGTCCCGCCGAGAGCGCGCCGGTGAGCATGGCGTCCTCCTGGGACAGCAGCTCACGGGCGCGGTTGAGCTCGATCAGGGCGGTGGTGTCCTCGCCCACCTGCTGGTCGTCGAGGAGGCCGAGGGCCGAGTAGACGTCGAAGATGGACCGCACGACCTGCCCGTACGCGGCGAGGGTCGACGACCGGTCGACGCTGCGGGCGTCCACCCCGGAGCGGGTCTCGCCCAGCCGGGACAGCTGCCCGTAGACCGCGTCGAGGCGCTGCTTCAGCGTGTCGCTGGCGGCGACGGTGGCCCGCCAGCTGCTGGACGACTCGCGGAACGTCGACGCCAGCTCGTCGGTGCGCCGCCGTTCCGCGCCGAGCGCCTCCCGCCGCGTCTCGTCCGGCCGCCCCAGATAGGCCAGCGACAGCTTCCGTTCCCGCTGGAGCTGGAGCACCAGCGCCTCGCTCGGCTCGGACACCGACTCGTTGAGCGCCTGCACCCCGAGCAGGTTGGCGCCGTCCCGCAGGGTCACCCACGCCGCGAAGACCCAGAGCGCGACGAGCGACGCCAGCAGAGCGACGATTTTCGTACGGAGATTCGTACTGCGGGAACGCATCACACCGTCCTGGCCGGCTGTTCGGGGGGCTGCCGGAGCGCGTGTGGCCGGTACACCGTCGACCACGCGCGCACGCTAGCAGTGTCGGTTTGTTCACTCAAGCGG
Organism: Micromonospora haikouensis; assembly: GCF_900091595.1. Classification (GTDB taxonomy): domain Bacteria; phylum Actinomycetota; class Actinomycetes; order Mycobacteriales; family Micromonosporaceae; genus Micromonospora; species Micromonospora haikouensis. Next base: position 62,062 of record NZ_FMCW01000010.1, on the reverse strand, counting down.
CACTGATCAAGGGGGTCCTGCCGTACCCGGGCCCGGTGAAGGCGTCACCAGAGGCCCCGGCGCGGACGAGATGACGGGCCGCGGCGACGGCGGCGCGGACGATCACGACGGGGCGGTAGAGGTCCTTGTCGTGCCAGAGCGCGGGCGCGCCGTCGCGTCCCTCCATCGTGGCCAGGTAGCGCCGGGCCCGCCCCAGCGCCGCCTCGACGGCGGCCGGCGCGGCGGACCGGGCGGCGCGCAGGACCTGCACCGCGTACGCGGTCTCCTCGACCGTGCCGCCCCACCGCCCCCAGGAGCCGTCGGCGCGCTGCCCGGCGAGCACCCAGTCGGCGGCCCGGGTCACCGCGCCCACGGCGGCCGGGCCCCGGCCGTGACCGGCCAGGGCGAGCACCGCGCAGCTCGTGGCGTAGTAGGGCGAAGCGTGCCAGCGGTCGGTCCACGCCCCGTCGGACGACTGCCGGTCGGCAAGCCAGCGGGTGAGCCGCCGCGTCACGGCGGTGAGCCGGGCGTCGGCCGGCGCGCGGTGGGCCAGGTGCCAGCCGAACGCGTCGAGCACGTGGGCGTTGGTGGTGACCGACGCGCCGTCCTCCCCCGGCCAGGTGCAGAAGTGCTCGCCGGTGTCGTACCCCCAGAGGCTGGCCGGGTCGACGGGGCGGCCGAGGCGGGCCAGCGCGTAGAGGGTCACCGCCGTGGTGTCGGCGTCTGCGGGCAGGCCGGGCGCGGTGGCGGTGCCGGCGGGGCCGACGGTGGCCGCGAGCCCGGCGAGCAGCCGGGGCGGCACGGGCAGCGTCATGCCCGCCCGGCTCAGGGTGCTCAGCGACCAGGCCCGTTCGAAGACGGTGATCCCGGTCGCGCACGGCACCGGGCCGCCCTGCTGGCGGGCCACGTCTTCCAGGTAGGACACCGCGGCGGCGGCGCCGGGCCCCGGCCCGGGCCCACCGAGCCAGGCGGCCGTCGCCGCCGGGGACGCGCCCACGGTGCCGGGCCCGACCGGGGTCACCCCGGCGGCCCGGCGGGCCGCCGGGCCGGCCACCTCCAGGGCGTGCAGCAGCTTCTCCGGCAGCGGGCCGCCCGAGGCGACCAGCGCGCGGACCCGGTCGAGCCGGGCGTGGTCCAGCCCGGACGGCAGGGGCAGCGGGCCGGCGTCGCGCCAGGCGGCGAGGCCGGGCGGCGGGTCGGCGCGCACCGCGTCGAGGTGCGCGGCGACCGAGCCGACCAGCGCCGGGACGGTCAGGTCGGTGGCCGGCAGGTCGGGCGCGGAGAACGGGGCCGGGCCGGCGAGCCACCGGTGCAGGGCCCGCAGCCCGCCGTCGACGGCCCGGCCCAGCCGCTCGGCGGCGCGGGCGCCCGCGAGCACGTCGGCGTCCCGGCGGCGCAGCGCGGTCAGCAGTGCCTCGGTGGCGCTCAGCGTCGGCACCAGCGCGTACCCCTGCGGGCCGCCCCACGCGCCGTCGGGACGCTGGCCGGCGAGCAGGTACGCGACCCGCTCGGCGTGGTGCGTCAGCCACGGCGCGAGGCTGACCAGGCGCGCCGTCTCGTACACCGACGCGGAGGACTGCCCGCCCGGGGTGAGGGTCATCGCGGCGACCAGCTCGCGGGCGTCCGCGGCGGACTCCGGATCCCGGGCCGGCCGGTCGGCGCGGCCGCAGGCGGCGGCCCGCTGCCGGGCGAGCGTCACCACTGCCCCCGGAAGATCGTCACCGCTGCCCCCAGAAGTCGGCGGAGCGGTAGAAGCCGCTGCTGAATCCGATCTGCCGGGCCAGGTACGCCGCCTGGAGCGGGCAGCCGCCCGACAGCGGGGCCAGCAGCTCGGTGCACCGCTCGACCAGCTCGACGATGCGCTGGTCGACCTCGGCGCGGTCGTCGACCAGCAGCAGCGCGTTCAGGTCGCCCCATTCGAGGTCCCGCTCGTAGGTGGCGAGGTCGTTGACGAGCCGCAGCACCCGCTGCACCTCGTCGCTGACGGTCACCAGCCGGTCCAGCCGCCGGTGGGTCTCCGCGTCGCCCGTCCAGATCCAGTGCGCGACGTTGACCACGGTGCAGGCGAGGTTGTCGGCGTTGGCGAGGTATTCGGTGAAGCCGGGCAGCGGCGCGCCGTCGCGCTCCCGCGCGGTCTTCCACTCCCACTCCCGGGCCATCGCCGTCACGGTGCGGCGCACCGCCGCCCGCCAGGCACCGCCCAGCTCGGCGAAGGCCGGCACCGCCGCGAGGTCGTCGCGCAGCTCGGCGAGCAGGCGGCCGAGCGGGTCGTCGGCGTCGGGGCTGGCCCCCTCGACGACCGCGAGGGCGCCGGCCACCACCCGGTCGACGTCCGCCCGGGACTTCGCCAGGTAGTCGATCCGCCAGTCGAGGGCGAAGCCCCAGAGCACCATCCGGTTGGTCAGCCGCAGCTGCTCGGCGGTGCACCAGGGTGCGCCGAAGGCGATGGCCAGGGCGATGTTGCTGAACAGCGCGGCGTCGAAGGCCCGGCCGGCGAACAGGTCCGGGTAGCGGGCCGCCTGCCGTTGCAGGTCGCGCTGCCCCTGCGCGGCGAGCGCGCAGATGCGGCCCTGCTCGGCGGCGGCGGAGAGCTGGTCGGGCAGCACCGTGGACGGTGGCGTGACGACGTTCACGCGACGGCCCCGGTGCGGGCGGGGCGCACGTCCAGCTCCACGCGGTCCCGCGTGCGCAGGGCGGCGGCGAGCTGCACGGCGGGCAGCCGGGGGCTGCGCACCCGCAGCCGGTAGCGGGCCAACAGGTTCGCCACGATGAGTTGCGCCTCCAGATAGAACAGGTGCATCCCCAGGCACTGGTGCGGGCCGCCGCCGAAGGGGAAGAAGGCGTAGCGGTGCCGGGCCCGGACCCGATCCGGGGTGAACCGCTCCGGGTCGAAGGCGCCGGGGTCGTCCCAGTAGCGGGCCAGCCGATGGGTGACCAGCGGGCTGACCAGCAGCGTCGCCCCGGCCGGCAGGCGTACGCCGCCGAGCGTCGTCGGCCGCAGCACCTGCCGGGGCGCCAGCCAGGCCACCGGGTAGAGCCGGATCAGCTCGTCGAGCACCATCCGGGTGTAGCGCAGCCGCGGCAGGTGCTCGGGGCCGACCGGGTGGCCGCCCGCCACCGAGTCGATCTCCTCCTGCAACCGGGCCGCGACCTCGGGCGCGCGGGCCAGGTGCGGCCAGAGCCAGGTCAGCACGTTGACGGTGGTCTCGGTGGTCACGGCGACCATGGCCACGGTGTCGTTGCGGACCTGCCGCTCGTCCAGCGGTCGGCCGTCGGCGGTGGCACCGCGCCACAGCGTGGCGATGACGTCGTCGCCGTCGCTGCCCCGCGCCGACCGGACGATCGGCACCAGCACGTCGTCGATGCGCCGGGCGGCGTCGCGGAACGCCCGGTCGCCGGGCATCGGCAGCGCCAGCGGGACGAACGGCGCCAGCACCCGGGGGATCACCGAGGTGGCGATCGCGTCCTGCGCCCGGATGAGGCGCAGCGCGTCGGCGACCGAGATCCGGTCGCCGAAGAACGTCTCCATGATCGCCCGGCACACGATCCGGGCCTGCTCGGCGCCGATGTCGACGGGCCGGCCGGCGCGGGCCGGCGCGTCCAGCTCGGCGACCGCGTCGGCGATCGTGGCGGCCATCCGGTGCAGCACCGACTCGACCCGCCGGGCGGTGAACAGCGGCTGGAGGATGCGCCGGCTGTCCGACCACACGGGACCGTCGCCGAGGATGCCGTCGCCGAACAGCCGGCGCAGCGGGCCCCAGAACGCGCCGGCGCCCGACCGGCCGAAGTTGTCGGCCCGGTCGCCCAGCACCTGCTGCACGTGGTCGGGGTCGGTGACCAGGTAGGGCCGGAACGCGCCGACGTTGAGCCGGACCACCTCGCCGTCGGCCCGCTCGCCGAACCCGACGAGAGCGCGGACGGGGTCGCGGAGCAGGCCGGGCGCGACGTGCCGCAGCGGAACGGATCTCGCTCGCCGAGCACGGGTGGGGGTCGGGTGTGGGGTTACCACGTGTGGTGCACTCCCCTGATCAACTGTGCGTCGCGGAACGACCGTGGAAAGTAACGGTCCCGCCCGAGCATGCCATTGAGCAGGTCAACTTCTCCAGGGGAGAGAGGAATAATTTTCGCGGGCGACATTCCCCGCCGCCACAAGGGACCCGCCGCGGGCCTCCTACCTGGGCAGATCCCGCCGATACCGCCACTGCGCCGCGATCGTCCGGTAGCCGAGCGTGGCATTGAGGCCGAGCATCGCGGCGTTGCCGGCGTCGTTCACGGTCACCGAGTGCCGGAACCCGGCCGCCGCCGCCCGCCGCAGGGCGGCCTGCTTGACCAGCCGGGCCAGCCCCCGCCGGCGGTGCGGCCGCCGGGTGCCGGTCATCCCGCACCGGTGGTCGTGGCGGCTGTCGGTCAGCCCCACCGTGAACGCGGCCACCTCGCCGTCCACCATGGCCACCGTGGTCAGCTCCCGGTCCAGGTCCGGGCGGTGCCAGTACGCCGCCAGCCAGTCCGCGTACCCGATCTCGTCCATGCTGACCTCGCCCGGCTCGTCGCGCGAGACGTCCAGATCGGCCTCGTAGAGCAGGCGCGGGTCGGGCAGGTCGGCGGCGGCGAGCAGCCGGACGCCGGGCCCCGGCTCCGGGGGCGGCGGCGCTGCGGCCAGGTCGCACCGCAGCAGCAGGGACCGCCGGCCCCGCCGGTAGCCGTGCCGCTCGGCGAAGGCCAGGTCCGCCGGGGTGTCGTCGACCATCGCGTACGACGTGGTCGCGCCGAGCCCCGCGAGCCGCTGCTCGGCGGCGGCGAGCAGGGCCGCCCCCGCGCCCCGGCCGCGCCGCTCCGGCCGGACCGTCAGGTTGACGAAGCCCAGCCCCGGCTCCGCGCTCTCGTGCAGCAGCCCGGTGCGGGCCACCCCGGCCGGCTCCCCGTCGACCTCGGCCACCAGCGCGCCGAACCGCTCGGGGCCCTGCGCCCGGGCAGCCTGCCAGCGCAGCAGCTCCGGGGTGGCCAGCAGGTGCGGCAGGCCCGACCGCAGCACCTCGCTCACGGCGTCGGCATCGGCATCGGCGAACGGCCGCACGGTCAGCGTCATCGCGTGGCAACGTACCGCAACGTTCCGGGCTCCGCGACCCCGTCCGTCGGCCCGACGCGCGGGAGAAGCGGGCGCGGCCCGACCCGCTGTGCCAGGCTCAGGGGCATGGACGACAAGACCATCCTGAACCGGATCTCCGAACTGGTCGACGAGGAGCACCGGCTCCGCGCGGCCGCGCAGACGAAGGAGTCCGGCACCGCCGACGAGCAGGATCGGCTGCGCGACTTGGAGGAGTCCCTGGACCAGTGCTGGGACCTGCTGCGCCGGCGGCGGGCCGCCCGCCAGGCCCACGGCGACCCCGAGGCCCAGGGCGTACGCCCCGTGCCGGAGGTGGAGCGCTACCTCCAGTGACCGGCGGGGCGGCCGGCGACTGCGGGCCGCCCCGGGCCCGGTGCCCCCGGGCGGCCGACCCGGGTGGGCACCGGGACCGGCCCGATGCCCACCCGGGTCGACTCAGCGGATGCCGGCCTCGCGCAGCAGCAGCGCGGTCAGCGCCGCCGGATCGGTGTCGTCGGCCGGCAGGCCACGCGCGGTGAACCAGGCTCCCACCACCCGCACGTCGCGGGCCATGAACTCGGGGCCCTGCGGGTTGGCCACCACGTCGACCACCTGCGGCAGGTCGATCATGACCAGCCGCCCCGCGTGCACCAGCAGGTTGTACGGCGACAGGTCACCGTGGGCGTAGCCGGCCCGGGCCAGCACCACCAGGGCGTCGACCAGTTGCTCCCACAGCGAGCGCAGCTCGGCCGGCTCGGGCCGGCACTGGGCCAGCCGGGGCGCGGCCAGCCCCTCGTCGGGGTCGCCGACGAACTCCAGCATCAGCTCGGTGCCGAGCAGTTGCACGGGGTACGGCACGGAGATCCGGCCGTGCTCCGCGCCGATCTCCCAGAGCCGGGAGAGGGCGGCGAACTCGGCGGCCGCCCACTGCCCGGCGATCATCTGCCGGCCGAAGGCGGTGCGCCCGGCCATCGCCCGGTTCTCCCGGGACCGGCGCACCCGGCGACCCTCCAGGTAGCCGGCGTCGCGGTGGAACAGCCGGTGCTGGGCGTCGCGGTAGCGCTTGACCGCCAGCAGGCACGACCGGTCGGTGTCCGGCACAGCCCGGCGGACCAGGTGGACGTCCGCCTCCTTGCCGGTCTTGAGCACCCCGAGGTCGGTGTCCCGGGCGGCCAGCTCGGTGACGAGCCAGGCGGGGTGCGGCTCGGGGCCGTGCACGGCCTGATCCCAGGTGGACCAGGCGTCGCCGCCGGGGGCGTCGTCGTCCGGACCCGGGTCCGGGTCGGTCAGGACCGGCTCGGCGGGCCGGCCACGCTTCAGGAACTGGGGTTCGTCGTCGTCGAAGCGGCCCTTGCCGCGGCCACGGCGCCCGCGCGCCGGGAAGTCGTCGTCACGCACTGTGCTGGTGATCCCTTGATCGAGGCTGGTGAAGGCAGGTGGAAGAGCCCTGCGAAGACGGCCATGACCGACCTCCCCTCCTCGACCGGGACGACCCGGCTGCGCCCGACGCGCGGCACCATGCTGACCCACCCACCCCCACCCCGCAACCAATTAACCCCCGCTCCACCCCGCCGGCCCCCGCCCCCACCCCCGCCGGCCCCGGTGATCAAGAGAAAAGCGTCAGAGTTGATCTCTACGGTGACGCAAACCTCTTGATCACCGAAGCGGGCCGGGCGTGAGCCCGGACCGGGGTGGGTGGGGGTGGGGGGGGTGGGGGCGGGGGGGTGGGAGGTCGGGGGGTGGGGGGTGTCAGGCGGCGAGGACGGTGGCTACGGCGGCGATCAGCCCGTCGACGGTGAAGGTGGGGGCGAACCGGGTGTCCGTCCAGACCCGTCCCCGGTGCAGCCAGACGCTGGGCAGGCCCACTGCCGCCGCACCGCCGATGTCGGCCTCCGGGCTGTCCCCCACCACCCACGCGCCGCGCAGCGGCATCCGGACCCGCCGGGCCGCCAGCGCGAAGATCCTCGGGTTGGGCTTGCTGACCCCGGCCTCCTCGGAGATGACCCAGTCGGCCACGTACCGGTCCAGGCCGGTGCGGCGGATCTTCGCGTCCTGCTGGCGGACGCTGCCGTTGCTCACCACCACCGGCACCCAGCCGGCGTCGTCGGCGATCCGCAGGGCGCAGGCCACCAGCGGATCGAGCCGGCTGTTGACCACCACCCCGTCGTGCAGTTCCTCCACCAGGTCCAGGGAGGAGATGAGCAGCCCGTACCGGTCGCGGATCGCGTCCGCCACGTCCCACCGGTCGGTCAGCCCGTCGGCGTCGATCGACACCAGCCAGTCGATGTCGGTGGCCGGCGCGCCGATGCCGTCCAGGAAGCGCTCACCCCAGGCACGGAACGACCCGGCCCGGTCGAGCAGGGTGTTGTCCAGATCCAGCAGGAGCAGCGGCACTCGGGCACCTTAAGGGAGACGGGCCGCCGGCCGACAGGGCCGGCAGGCACGGCGTCACCGGGCGATGGTAACCGGCCACCCGTCGGCCGATCACGCATCGGGTCCCCGCCGGCACCACCCGTGGCCAGCGCCGGGCCACGGCAGAGCCAGCGCCGGGGCCGGCGCCCCACGATCAGGCACGGCCACGTTGCCGGCACGTTACAAGCCGTACGTACGGTTTGCATGACGGCGGGCCACCTGACACGATCGTGCCGTGCCCAGAGTAAGTCAGGACCAGCTCGACGCCCGCCGGCAGGAGATTCTCGCCGCGGCGCGGGCCTGTTTCGCCCGGCACGGCTACGAGGGCGCCACCGTGCGGCGGCTGGAGGAGGCCACCGGCCTGTCCCGGGGCGCGATCTTCCACCACTTCCGGGACAAGGACTCGCTGTTCCTCGCCGTCGCCGAGGACGACGCGGCGGCCATGGTGGAGACGGTCGCCCGCAACGGCCTGGTCCAGGTGATGCGGGACCTGCTGGCCCGCGCCGTCTCCCCGGACACCACCGGCTGGCTGGGCAGCCAACTGGAGGTGTCCCGGCGACTGCGCACCGACCCGGCGTTCGCCCGCCGCTGGGCCGAACGCTCCGCCGCCATCGCCGAGGCCACCCGGGACCGGCTGGCACGGCAGCGGGAGGCCGGGGTGCTCCGCGAGGACGTACCCATCGACGTGCTGGCCCGGTTCCTCGAACTCGCCTACGACGGCCTGGTGCTGCACCTGGCGATGGGCCGCCCGGCCGGCGACCTCGGCCCGGTGCTCGACCTGGTCGAGGAGGCCGTCCGCCGCCGCTGACGACCGCGTGGCGGGCCTGTCCCACAATGGGCCCGCGACCCCCTCGCGCGACAGGAGCAGCAGCATGAGAGTCCTCGCGGCGCCCGGTGACACCTGGGGCATCCCCGGGCCCACCTTCCTCGGTTTCTACCTGTTGGCCGGCCTCGCCGTCGTGATCGGCGCGATCGTTCACCGGCGGCGGGTCCTCGCCGGCCCGTCGTCCGTCGGCGGCGCCCAGCTCGGCCCCCAGCAGGTGGCCTACCTCAACGGCGGCAACCAGCTCGCGATCTGGACCTCGCTGGGCGGGCTGCGCGGCACCGGCGTCGTCGGCGTACGCACCGACCGGCGGCTCGCCGTCGGCGGCTCCCTGCCGGCGGGGGCGACCCCGCTGGACCGGGCGGTCCACCACGCCGCCAACCAGGGCCTGTACGCCCGCGAGCTGGGCCGCGACCGCTGGGTGCAGCAGGCCCTCGACCAGCTGCGCCAGGGCCTCGAGCAGCAGGGCCTCGCGCTGAGCGCGGCCCGACGCCAGTCCGCCCAGCGCGGGTCGTTCCCGGTGTTCCTCCTCGTCCTGCTCGGCGGGTTCCGGATCTTCGCGGGACTGTCCAACGGCCGGCCGGTCGCCTTCCTGGTGCTCGCCGTGATCCCCCTGGCCATCGCCTCCGCGCTGCTGGCCCGGGTGCCGTGGCGGACCAGGGCGGCCGAGCGGGCCCTGCGCGAGCTGCGCCGCACCAACGTGCACCTCGCCCCCGCCTCCGGCCCGGCGTACGCGACCTACGGGGCGGCCGGCGCGGCGATGGGCGTGGCCCTGTTCGGCACCGCCACCCTGTGGGCCATGGACCCGGGCTTCGCCGAGCAGGCCGAGATCCAGCGGCAGGCGCTGTCCGGCACCGGCAGCCCCTCGGTCGGCGGGTGCAGCGGCGGCTCGTCGGACAGCGGCAGTTCCTGCAGCGGCAGCTCGTGCAGCGGGGGCAGCTCCTGCGGTGGCGGCGGCTGCGGCGGGGGCTGCGGCGGATGACCGGCCCGGGTCCCACCGGCGTCGGCATCGGCTGGCGGCCCGAGATCGCCGGGTTCGTGGCCGAGCTGCCGGGGCTGCGGTTCGTCGAGGTGGTGGCCGAGGCGGTCGCCCCGCACGGGCCACCGCCGCCCGGCCTCGCCGCCCTGGTCGAGCGCGGGGTCACCGTCGTACCGCACGGGGTGAAGCTCTCCCTCGGCGGCGCGGAGCCGGTCGACCCGGCCCGGGTGGCCCACCTCGCGCGGGTGGCCGAGTTGGTCGGCGCGCCGCTGGTCAGCGAGCACATCGCGTTCGTGCGGGCCGGCGGCCTGGAGGCGGGGCACCTGCTGCCGCTGCCGCGCAGCCGGGAGGCCGTGGCGGCGGTGGTGGCCAACGTGCGCCGCGCCCAGGCCGACCTGCCGGTGCCGCTGGCGCTGGAGCCGATCGCGGCGCTGTTCGACTGGCCCGACGACGAGCTGGACGAGGCCGACTTCCTCACCGAGATCCTCGACGCGACCGGCGCGACGCTGCTGCTGGACATCGCCAACGTGCACGCCAACGCCCGCAACCGGGGCGCCGACCCGCTCGCCCTGCTGGACCGGCTGCCGCTGGACCGGGTGGCGTACGTGCACGTCGCCGGGGGCGCCGAGCAGGGCGGCTTCTATCACGACACGCACACCGACCCGGTGCCGCCGGTCGTGCTCGACCTGATCGGCGAGCTGTGCGCCCGGCACCGCCCGCCCGCGCTGCTGCTGGAACGCGACGGTCGCTGGCCGCCCGCGCCGGCGCTGCGGGCCGAGCTGGACGCGATCGCCGCGGCGTCCGGATACCCGGCGGTGACGTGAACGCGCCAGGGGACGATGGCGACGTGAGCGCGCCCGGCGGCGGCGACCTGGCCGCCCGGCAGGCGGAGCTGGTGGCGGCGCTGGTCGCGGGCGGGCCGCTGCCGGCCGGGTTCGCCCCGGCGCCCGTCGACGCCGCCCGCCGCGCCCTGCTGCGCAAGCGGGCCGGCGACGTGGCCCGGCACTGGCCGCTGCTGGCCGCCGGCCTCGGCGACGCCTGGCCGGCGACGTTCGCCGGCTGGGCCGACGGCCGGCCCACCAACGGCTCGCTGCGCGACGGCTGGGACCTGGCCCGCGAGCTGCACCGCCGGGGCGAGCTGCCGCGGCTGGGCGCGGAGGAGCTGGCGGTGCGGGAGGCGGCCAGCCGCTACGACGGCGCGACACCGCCGCGACCGCGCCGCCTGCCGGCCCTGGCCCGCGCCGGCGGCGCCGTCGCGGTGCGGCTCGCCGGCCGGGTACGCCTGCTGCGTCCGGCCCGCCGGTAGCCGCCCGGCCCGCGAGTGGCCGCCCCCACCGGCGTACGGCAGGATCGGCGCATGGATCTGGGACTCACCGACCGGGTGTACGTGCTGACTGGGGCCTCCCGGGGGTTGGGCTTCGCCACCGCCGAGTGCCTCGTCGCCGACGGGGCGCGGGTGGTCGTCTCCGCCCGGGCCCCCGAGCAGGTGGCGGAGGCGGTACGGCGGCTCGGCGGCCCCGAGCGGGCGATCGGGCTGGCCGGCGACCTGAGCGACCCGGCCACCCCGCAGCGGCTGGTCGCCGCCGCCCGGGAGCAGTTCGGCCGGCTCGACGGCGCGCTGGTCTCCGTCGGCGGGCCGCCGCCGGGCACCGCGGCGGGTACGACCGACGCGCAGTGGCGCGAGTCCTTCGAGACCGTCTTCCTCGGCACCGTCCGCACCGCCCGCACGGTCGCCGAGGCGCTGACCGACGGCGGCGCGATCGGGCTGGTCCTGTCCACCTCGGCCCGCGCCCCGCTGGCCGGGCTGGGCATCTCCAACGGGCTGCGCCCCGGCCTGGCCGGGGTGGCCAAGGACATGGCCGACGAGTACGGCCCGCGCGGCGTGCGCGTGCTCGGGCTGCTCCCGGGGCGGATCATGACCGACCGCAACCGGCAGCTCCTGGCCGCCTCCGGGGACGCCGAGCGGGCCCGGGCCGAGGCCGAGGCGGGCATCCCGCTGCGCCGCATCGGCGAGCCCGCCGAGTTCGGCCGGGTCGCCGCGTTCGTCCTCTCCCCCGCCGCCGGCTACCTGACCGGGATCACCCTCCCGGTCGACGGCGGCGCGCTGCGCGGCCTGTGATGGCCGCCCCGACGGGTGGTCCCGGCGCGGCGGACCGCCTCGACACACGAGCTGGGCTGACCGGCGGGCCGGCAGGGGTGACCGGCGGGCCGGAGCGTCGCCGGCCGACGCGCGAGGAGCTGGCCGCGGCGGCGGAGCGCACCATCCCGGACGTCATCGGGCCGGGGCTGACCGTGCTCTTCGTCGGCATCAACCCGGGGCTGTGGTCGGCGGCCACCGGGTGGCACTTCGCCCGGCCGGGCAACCGGTTCTGGCCGGCCCTGCACCGGGGCGGCTTCACCCCCCGCCAGCTGCACCCGAGCGAGCAGGACGCGCTGCCCGGGTATGGGCTGGGCATCACCAACATGGTGGCACGGGCCAGCGCCCGGGCCGACGAGCTGACCGCGGACGAACTGGTCGAAGGCGCGCGGATCCTGACGGCGAAGGTGCGCCGGCACCGGCCGGCGTGGGTGGCGGTGGTCGGGGTGACCGCGTACCGGATCGGGTTCGGCCGGCCGAAGGCGGCCTTCGGGCCGCAGCCGGAGCTGCTCGGCGACGCCCGGCTGTGGGTGCTGCCCAACCCGAGCGGGCTCAACGCCCACTTCACCGCCGAGACGCTGGGCGCGGCGTTCGGCGAGCTGCGCGCCGCCACCGCCGCGCCGGCCTGACCGGCGGGTGGGCACGCCGGCCACCGGGGTCAGTTCGCGGCGGCCGGGGGCATCGCCTCGTCGGCGACGTAGGTGGCCATCGGCATGGTGATCACGGTCTCGGGGCCCGTCGCGTCCACGTACGGGGTGGGCGAGTCGGCCACCGCGAACTGGGCGCGGTACAGCTCGGCGTAGAGGCCGCCCACGGCGACCAGCTCCTCGTGCCGGCCCCGCTCGACGATCCGCCCCTCGTCGAGGACGAGGATCTGGTCGGCGTCGCGGACCGTGGAGAGCCGGTGCGCGATGACCAGCGCCGTACGCCCCGTCAGCGCCACCGCCAGGGCCCGCTGCACCGCCGCCTCGCTCTCCGAGTCCAGGTGCGCGGTCGCCTCGTCGAGGATCACGATCGACGGGGCCTTCAGCAGCAGCCGGGCGATCGCGATGCGCTGCTTCTCCCCGCCGGAGAAGCGGTAGCCCCGCTCGCCGACGGTCGTGTCGAGCCCGTCGGGCAGGGACCGCACCAGGTCGGCGACCTGCGCGCCGGCGAGGGCCGCCCAGATCTCGTCGTCGGTGGCGTCCGGCTTGGCGTAGCGCAGGTTCTCGGCGATCGTCTCGTGGAACAGGTGGGAGTCCTGGGTGACCACACCGATCTCGTCGCGCAGGGAGGCGAGCGTGGCGTCGCGCACGTCGACGCCGCCGACGAGCACCTGGCCGTCGGTGACGTCGTAGACCCGGGGGATCAGCATGGACAGGGTGGACTTGCCCGCCCCGGACGGGCCGACCAGGGCGATCATCTGCCCCGGCTCGACGGCGAACGAGACGCCCCGCAGCACCGGCTCGTTGACGGTGCGGTCGAGGGTGGTGACCTCCTCCAGCGAGGCGAGGGACACCTCGGCGGCGGCGGGGTAGCGGAACCGCACGTCGCGGAACTCCACCCGGCCGTTGCCGCGCGGCACGGCGACGGCGTCCGGCTTCTCCGCGATGCCGGGACGCAGGTCGAGCACCTCGAAGACCCGGTCGAAGGAGACCAGCGCGCTCATCACGTCCACCCGGACGTTGGACAGCGCGGTCAGCGGGCCGTACAGCCGGGTGAGCAGCAGGGCGAGGGTGACCACGGTGCCGGCGCTGACGCTGCCGGTGACCGCGAGCCAGCCGCCGAGGCCGTAGGTCAGCGCCTGGGCCAGGGACGCGACCAGCAGCATCGCCACGAAGAACGTCCGCGAGTACATCGCGGACTGGATGCCGATGTCGCGGACCCGCTCGGCCCGGCCGGCGAACCGGCGCGCCTCCACCTCGGGCGCGCCGAACAGCTTGACCAGCAGCGCCCCGGCGACCCCGAACCGCTCGGTCATCGTGGCGTTCATGTTGGCGTTGAGGTTGTACGACTCGCGGGTGATGTCGGCCAGCCGCCGGCCGACCCGGCGGGCCGGGACGATGAAGATCGGCAGCATGACCAGCGACAGCACGGTGATCTGCCAGGAGAGGGTGAGCATCACCCCGGCGGTGAGCACGAGCTGGATGACGTTGCTGACCACCCCGGACAGGGTGGAGGTGAACGCCCGCTGGGCGCCCATCACGTCGTTGTTGAGCCGGCTGACCAGCGCGCCCGTCTGGGTGCGGGTGAAGAACTGCAACGGCATCCGCTGCACGTGGTCGTAGACCCGGGTGCGCAGGTCGAGGATGATGCCCTCGCCGATGCGCGCCGAATACCACCGCTGGACCAGCGAGAACAGCGCGTCGGCGACGGCGAGGACGGCGATGACCAGGGCGAGGCGGACCACGGTCGACCCGGCCTCCGCGCCGCCCCGGCTGATCGCGTTGATCACGTCGCCGGCGAGCACGGGGGTGGCCACGCCGATCACCGCGGCGATCACCACCGTGACCAGGAAGACGACGATGTCGCGGCGGTAGGGCCGGGCGAACTCGACGATCCGCCGGGCGGTGCCGCGGCTGAGCCGGTGGGCGGAGACCTCGTCCTGGTTGCGCATCGACCGGATCATGCTCCAGCCGGCCATGCCACCGTCGGACATCACGCGTCACCTCCGGGTCGTGGTCGGCTCGTGCCGTCAGGTCGATTGTCCCGACGGCTACGACAACCTTGGCCGTAAGCCGGTTCTTCCCGGAAAGTCCTTACCGTTCTTCCCACCGGGTGGTGGGCCGGCCCGCTGGCCGACGGTCCGGCTGTCCCCCCTGCCGAGGGTCCGGTTGGTGCGCTCTGCTGAGGGGCCGGCTATTCGCCCCGGCCGGCGAGGTCACGGAGCCGGCGGGTCTGCGCCTCGCGCTCGGCCCGCTGCTGCTCGGCGTGGGACCGGCCGGCGGCACCGGCGAGCAGCGCCTTGATCTCCACCACCGCGTCCCGGGGGTGGGCGAGCAGCCCCGCGGTCAGGTCGCGCACCGTGGCGTCCAGCTCGGCGTTGGGCACCACCAGGGTGGCCAGGCCCAGCCGGTCGGCCTCGGCGGCGTCCATCCGCCGGCCGGTGGCGCAGATCTCCAGGGCGCGGGCATAGCCGACCAGCTCGACGAGGCGCTTCGTGCCGGCCAGGTCGGGAACCAGGCCGAGGGTCACCTCGGCCATGGAGAGCTTGGCGTCGGTCGCCAGCACCCGCAGGTCGCAGGCGAGCGCGAGCTGGAAGCCGGCGCCGATGGCGTGGCCCTGCACGGCGGCCACCGACACCACGTCGGGCCGGTGCAGCCAGGTGAAGCCGGCCTGGAAGTCGGCGATCCGGTCGGCGCACTCCTGCTCGGGCAGGGTCGCCAGCTCGGCGAACGAGCCGGGGCCGGACGCGCCGGCCACCGACAGGTCGAGGCCGGCGGAGAAGGCCCGCCCCTCGCCGCGCACCACGACGACGCGCACGTCGCCGGGCAGGTCACGGGAGAAGTCGCTCATCGCGCGCCACATCGCCGGGGTCTGCGCGTTGAGCACGTCGGGCCGGCACAACGTCACCGTCGCCACCGGCCCGTCGCAGTCGAGTCGTACCCCGACCGCGCCAGGGGTCACCGGGCGGCCCGGGGGACGGCGCTGATGGACGACGTCGGTGGGCGGGTCACGCCTTCTTGCGGCGCCGCGCGCCGCCGCGCTGACGCAGCTGCACGCCGGACTCGGTGAGCACCCGGTGGATGAACCCGTAGGAACGGCCGGTGGAGGCCGCGAGCGCCCGGATGCTCTCTCCGCCGGTGTACCGCTTTACGAGGTCCTTGGCGAGCGTCTGACGCTCGGCTCCGACGATCCGGCGACCCTTCTCAGTGCTGGTGGCTGTGCCAGTGGCTGCCATGCTGATTCCTCACGTCCCAGACTGTGCGGTTCGGATACGGTCCCACCTATTAGACCGCCTCGAACGATCATGCGCCAGATATCAACTATTCGCCAACCGACACGCTATGCATTGTCAGCTACCCGATAGGGTGACGTCGGCCGGTCGCCGTACCCCGTTCGGGCGGGCCGGGGCGGCGGGCGCGGCGGCCGTACCCTGCCTGGCGTGACCGACCTGATCGCGACCGCCGCCGGCGCGGCGCTGGTGTTCGCCGCCACCAACATCGACGACGTCGTGGTGCTGACCGTGCTGTTCGTGGCCGCCCGGAGCACCGGCCGACCCCGCCCCGGGCACATCGTCGCCGGGCAGTACCTGGGCATCGGCGCCCTGGTCGCCGCCGCCGCGGTCGCCGCCGCCGGGCTGCTCGTGGTGCCCGATCCGTGGACCGGGCTGCTCGGCCTGCTCCCGATCGCGCTCGGCGTGCGCGCCCTGCTGGCCCGCTCGGACGACGACGGGCCGCCCGCCGTGGTGGGCGGGCTGCTCGGTGTGGCCGGGGTGACCGTCGCCAACGGCGCCGACAACATCGCCGTCTACGTGCCGGTGTTCCGCTCCCTCGCCCCGGCCGACGCCCTGGTCTGGCTGGTGGTGTTCGCGGCGCTGGTCGGCCTCTGGTGCGCCGTCGCCGCCGGCCTCGGCGGCCACCCGGCCGTGGTCCGGTGGGTCGGCCGGGTCGGCCACTGGCTGGTCCCCGTCGTCTTCGTCGCGATCGGCGCGCTGATCCTGGTCACCTCCGGGGTCCTCACCCGGCTGGGCGGCATCCTCGGCTGAGCGCGCCGAGGGCACGCACGGTGCAGAGAGTGACGGCCCACCGCAAAAGGCGCGGAAATTCCCATTTCGCCCGCAGCTCCGGCGGCCCCCTCCCGGAGCGGTCGCCGTCCGGGGGCTGCGGTCCGCGCTCCCGGGGCGGTCGCCGGGACCCGCCGGCCGGTCAGGCCAGCTCGACCAGTTCGAGCAGGTCGTCGCTCCAGGCGTCCTCGTCGCCGTCGGGGAGCAGGATCGCCCGGTCCGGCTTGAGCGCCAGCACCGCGCCCGGGTCGTGGGTGACCAGGACGATCGCCCCCGGATAACGGGCGATCGCGTCCAGCACCTGCTCCCGGCTGACGGGGTCGAGGTTGTTGGTCGGCTCGTCGAGCAGCAGCACGTTGGCGCCGGAGCAGACGAGGGTGGACAGGGCCAGCCGGGTCTTCTCCCCACCCGAGAGCACGCCGGCCGGCTTGTCGACGTCCTCGCCGGAGAAGAGGAACGCGCCGAGGATCTTCCGCAGCTCGGTGTCGGTCTGCTCGATCGCGGCGGCCCGCATGTTCTCCAGCACCGTCCGCTCCACGTCCAGGGTCTCGTGCTCCTGGGCGTAGTAGCCCAGCCGCAGCCCGTGCCCGGCGTGCACCTCGCCGGTGTCCGGCTCCAGCAGGCCGCCGAGCATCCGCAGCAGGGTGGTCTTGCCCGCGCCGTTGAGGCCGAGGATGGCCACCCGCGACCCGCGGTCCACCGCCACGTTGACGTCGGTGAAGATCTCCAGCGACCCGTACGACTTGGACAGGCCGGTCGCCGTGAGCGGCGTCTTGCCGCACGGCGCCGGGTTCGGGAAGCGGACCTTGGCCACCTTGTCGGAGACCCGGACCTCCTCCAGCCCGGAGATCAGCTTCTCGGCCCGGCGGGCCATGTTCTGCGCGGCGACGGTCTTGGTGGCCTTGGCCCGCATCTTGTCGGCCTGGGCCATCAGCGCGCCGGCCTTCTTCTCGGCGTTGGCCCGCTCCCGGCGGCGGCGGCGCTCGTCGGTCTCCCGCGCCTCCAGGTACGCCTTCCAGCCCAGGTTGTAGACGTCGACCACCGAGCGGGTCGCGTCGAGGAACCAGACCTTGTTGACCACCGACTCCAGCAGCGAACCGTCGTGGGAGATCACGATCAGCCCGCCCTTGTGGTTGGCGAGGAACCCGCGCAGCCAGGTGATCGAGTCGGCGTCGAGGTGGTTGGTGGGCTCGTCGAGCAGCAGGATGCCGCCGCCGTTCTCGCCGGCGTCGCGGAACAGGATCCGGGCCAGCTCGACGCGGCGACGCTGGCCGCCGGAGAGGGTGCCGATGGTCTGGGCGAGGGCCCGGTCGGGCAGGCCGAGGTTGGCGCAGATGCGGGCGGCCTCGGCCTCGGCCGCGTACCCGCCGAGGGCGGCGAACTGGTCCTCCAGCGCGCCGTAGCGGCGGACCAGCCGGTCGTCGGCGTTCTCGGCGAGCTGGGCCTCGACCTCCTGCATCTGGGCCATCAGCACGTCCAGCCCCCGGGCGGAGAGCACCCGGTCGCGGCCGGTGACCTCCAGGTCGCCCGTGCGCGGGTCCTGCGGGAGGTAGCCGATGGCGCTGCGCCGGTCGATCTGCCCGGCGTAGGGCTGCCCCTCCCCCGCGAGGACCTTCAGCGTGGTGGTCTTGCCGGCGCCGTTGCGGCCGACCAGGCCGATGCGGTCGCCCGGCTGCACCCGCAGCGTGGTGTCGGACAGCAGGATCCGGGCGCCGGCGCGCAACTCCAGGCCGGTGGCAGTGATCATGTCGGGGACTCGCTCTCGGGGTCTGGAAGGGCTGACTCAGGGCACGCGAAAGCGCCGGCGGGTCGATGTTCCCGTCGGCGCGGGGCGGTTCAGCCTTCGCAGCGCAGCACGGGGCAAGTGTACCGGGCCGCCCGATGCGCGCCGCCCGGATTACCGATCAAGATCATCGGGTACGGAGGCGTCGTCCGGACCCGGTCCGGCACCGCAACCACCACACGTGACGAATCGGTGATCGGGGTCAACATGGAGCTGAACGAGAACGCGCGGATCGACACCAGCCAGGTGGACGACCGGCGGGGGTCCGGCGGAGGCGGCGGCCTGGGCGGGATCCCGATCCCGATCGGCGGGGGACGCGGCGGCATCGTCGGCATCATCGTCGCCGTGCTGGTCGCCCTGGTCGGCGGCGGCTTCGGCCTGAACGCGGCCTTCGACGGCGACGGGTCCGGGCAGGGCGACAACACCTCGCTGGAGCAGAAGTGCTCCGCCGACGACGCCCTCAAGCAGCTCGACTGCCGTAACACCCTCTACGTCAACTCGATCCAGGCGTACTGGCGCACCGCCCTGCCGGAGACCTTCGGCGAGCAGTACCAGCCGTCGAAGACCGTCTTCTTCAGCCAGGGCGTCAACACCGCCTGCGGCCAGGCCGACTCGGGCGTCGGCCCGTTCTACTGCCCGGCCGACGACCTGGTCTACATCGACCTGACCTTCTACAACCTGCTCGCCGACCAGCTCGGGGCCAAGGGCGAGTTCGCCCAGCCGTACGTGCTGGCCCACGAGTACGGCCACCACGTGCAGGACCTGCTCGGCACCGAGGCGCAGATGCGCCGCCAGCAGCAGCGCGACCCGGCCAACGCCAACGCCCTGTCGGTGAAGCTGGAACTCCAGGCCGACTGCTACGCCGGGGCCTGGGCGCGCAACGCCACCGGCACCGCCGACGAGCAGGGCCAGAAGATCTTCAAGAGCATCTCGGAGCAGGACATCCAGCAGGCCATCGACACCGCCGAGAAGATCGGCGACGACGCCATCCAGCAGCGCTCGGGACGCCCCGTCAACCCGGACGAGTTCACCCACGGCACCTCCGAGCAGCGCCGGCAGTGGTTCACCAAGGGGTACGAGACCGGCGACCCGAAGCAGTGCGACACCTTCGGCGGCGGCGCCTGACCCTCGTACCCGGCGAGCCAGCGCAGCGGAGCCCGACCCGGCCGACGGCCGTCGCCGGCCGGGTCGAGCTCCCCTCCGGGCCACCCGTTCGAAAAGTTTCCGAAAACTTCCGGAATTCGTTGACCCGTTCGAAATGCCGCTGCAATACTCCGTGCCACCACGGCATCCATCTACACCTATTGATGTCGGGCATCGTCGAACGTCACCGCCCCCGGGAGGACCTGCGCATGTTCGCCAGCATCAGCGGCCCCCGCCGCCCGTCACCACCCCGAGCAGCGCGCCACGCCCGCCGACTGGCGGTGCTCGCCACCGCCGCCGTGACGCTGGCAGCGACCGGTCTCGCGGTCGCCGCCACCCCGTCCAGCGCCGCAGCCTGCAACGGCTACGTCGGCCTCACCTTCGACGACGGGCCGACGGGCAGCACCAATGCCCTGCTGTCCGTGCTCCGGGCCAACAACGTCCGGGCGACCATGTTCAACGTCGGGCAGAACGTGCAGGGCAATCCGTCCGCCGCGCGGGCCCAGGTCGACGCCGGCATGTGGGTCGCCAACCACAGTTGGAACCACGCCCACATGACCTCGATGAACCAGAGCCAGATGCAGTCGGACCTCTCCCAGACCAACTCGGCGATCCAGTCGGCGACCGGCGTACGGCCGCAGTTGTTCCGCCCGCCCTACGGGGAGACCAACTCGACCCTCCAGTCGGTCGCCTCCTCGCTCGGCCTGCGCCAGGTGATCTGGGACGTCGACTCCCAGGACTGGAACGGTGCCAGCGTCAGCCAGATCGTCTCCAACGCCAGCCGGCTCCAGGACGGCCAGGTCATCCTGATGCACGACGGCATCCAGAACACCCGCGACGCGATCCCGCAGATCATGGCAAACCTGAACAGCCGCGGCCTCTGCCCCGGCATGATCTCCCCGAGCACCGGCCGGGCGGTGGCCCCCGACGGCACCCCGCCGCCGACCACCGCGCCGCCGACCGGCTCCCCGACCACGCCGCCGCCCGGCGGCGGATGCACCGCGACGGCGACCTTCCCCAACGTCTGGGGCGACCGGTACAACACCTCGGTGACGGTCCAGGGGGCCAGCAACTGGACGGTGGTCGTGGCGGTGACCGCGCCGCAGCGCGTCAGCACCACCTGGAACGGCACCGCCAGCTGGGACAGCACCGGCTACGTGATGACGATGCGGTCCAACGGCAGCGGCAACACGTTCGGCTTCACCACGATGATGAACGGCAACAGCAGCGCCCGGCCGCAGATCCGTTCCTGCACCACCGGTTGACCCCGGAGCTTCCCGCCCGGGCCGTTCCCGTCGGCCCGGGCGGGAAGCCGGCGCGGGGTGATTGCAGGGGCCCCTTCCTATGCAGAATGCGTTAACAAGGTGCCCTTCCTTACCCCCGGACCAGGATTCGGACGGCGCGGGCGGCGGCGATCGCGTCGACCAGCACCGCGAGGCGGGGCTCGGGGACGTCGAGGAGGCGGTCGGCGCGCAACTCGGCGAGCGGGGCGAGCCGCCGGTCGGCCAGCACACCGTCCACCGCCCGGCGGTCGCCACCGCAGACCACGGCGGCGAGGTGGGCCGCCTCCGGCAGGAGCAGCCGGACGGCCAGCTCGGCCGCGTCGCCGAGGGCCGCCTTCGCCTGGTTGTCCCGCCGCCGGGCGAACCGCTGCTGGGACCACCCGCCGGCGGCGGTGCGGCCCTGCACGTAGCGGGTGTCCACCTTCGACACGACCAGCTTCTCCCCCTCGGCGACACCGACGGCCACCGCGCCCTTGCGGGCGAGCAGCAGGCCGATCCGGCGCGGCGCACGGGCGGCGGCCACGAACCCGGGCACGTCGGCCCCGGGCGGCGCGCCCGGCGGGGTGTGCAGGGCGGCGGTGGCCCCGTCCGGGGCGGTGAGCAGCAGGCCGTACTCCTGGGCCGTCGCGGTGGGTGGGCCGTGCCGGTCGGCGAAGCCGTCCACCCAGCGGTCGACGCGGGCCGGTGCCACCTCGACCCAGCGTCCGCCGCCGGCCGCCGGTCTGCTGCTCATGGCCCCGAACCTACGGCACCGGCAGCCGACCGTCCGCCCCACCCGCCCCGGCCCTTGGACAATCACCGTTCCGCTCGAACGTCAACTTGTCCAAGGTCCGGAGCAGCAGTCAGGTGGTCAGGTGGTCGCCAGGACGGCGACGGCCAGCGCGGCGATGATCGCGCTGGACACCAGGCCGGTCACCCGGCGACCGCGCGGGCCCGTGAGGGCCCGGCCGACCACGCTGCCACCGCCGGCGACCAGCAGCTGCCAGCTCGCCGAGGCGAGGAAGGCGCCGGCCACGAAGGCGACCGCCGCGGCCGGGCCGACCCCGTGGCCGTCGTTGCGGGCGAGCACGAGCGCGGCGAAGTAGACCACGGTCGCCGGGTTGAGCATCGTCAGCGCCAGCAACCCGGCGAAGGCGCGGCCCGGGCTCTCCAGGCCGCGCCGCCGACCCGCCGCACCCACCGGGCGGGGATGCAGCGCCTGCCATGCGCCCCGCACCGCGATGGCGAGCAGCACGGCCGCCGCCACCAGCCGCAGCGGCCCGGCGACCGGGGCGACGAGGCCGGCGACCGCCGCCCCGCCGAGGGTGGCCACGGCCGCGTAGACGCCGTCGGCGGTGGCCACCCCGAGGGCGGCGGCGGCACCGACCCGGAACGAGGTCCGCGCGCTCAGTCCCATGATCAGCACGGCGATCGCGCCCACGGGCACGGCGACGCCGTAGCCGGCCGCGAGACCGGCCAGGAACGCCCCGGTCACGACGGTCGGCGCAGGACCGGGGCGACCGGCGGCACCGCCCGCTGTCGACCGCCGGCCACGGCCGTGGGGACAGGGGCAGGCATCATCCGGTACGTCTCGATCATCCGCCCATGGTGCGTCGCGCCCACCCGCCTGACCAGCGGTTTATCGCGGGCCGAGACCGTGCCCGATCATGGGTCGAGTGGCCCTCGGGCGCAGTCGGCGGCCGCTCGACCCCCGATCGGGAGTCCCCGGTCCGGAACGGGTCGAGCGCGGCACCCGGGCGGGTGCCGCGCTCGACGGGAAGCAACGACGCAGGCGAGCGTCGGACCTCGACGGGGATCAGACGTTGAAGCCGAGGGAGCGGAGCTGGTCGCGCCCCTCGTCGGTGATCTTGTCAGGGCCCCACGGCGGCAGCCAGACCCAGTTGATCCGGATGTCGTTCACCAGTCCCCCGCCGGGGCCGGTGGTCAGCGCCTGCCGGGCCTGGTCCTCGATCACGTCGGTCAGCGGGCAGGCCGCCGAGGTCAGCGTCATGTCGAGGGTGGCGACGTTCTCGTCGTCGACGTGCACGCCGTATACCAGGCCGAGGTCGACCACGTTGATGCCCAGCTCGGGGTCGACGACGTCCTTCATCGCCTCCTCGACGTCGGCGACGGCGGCCTTCCCGCCCGCGCCGCTGCCGGCGTCGGCGACGCCGGCCGCACCAGCGTCACCACCGCTGCCGGCGGCCGACGGGGCCGTGCCCTCGGTGGCCGGGGTCGCGGCGTCGGTCGCCACGGCGCCGTCCTGCGGCGCGCCGGCGGTCTGGTCAGAACTCATGCCTTCACCTCCGGGCTCGCGCCCACCCCGGCGCGCGCCGCCGCGTCCTTGAACGCCATCCACGGCAGCAGCGCGCACTTGACCCGGGCGGGGTAGCGCGCGACACCCGCGAACGCCACCCCGTCACCGAGCACGTCCTCGTCCGGCGTGACCTGGCCACGGCCGGACATCAACTCGACGAACGCCTCGTGCACGGCGAACGCCTCCCCCGCCTCCCGGCCGCGCAGCAGCTCGTGCAGCACGCTCGCCGACGCCTGGCTGATCGAGCAGCCCATGCCGTCGTACGAGACGTCGTGCAGCACGACGCCGTCGGTGGCGACCCGGACGGTCACCTCGTCGCCGCAGGTCGGGTTGACGTGGTGCGCCTCGGCGACCCGGTCCGTCGGGTCGTCGGCGTCGCGCAGGCCACGGCCGTGGGGGCGCTTGTAGTGGTCCAGGATGATCTCCTGGTAGAGCTGGTCGAGCTGCATCAGTCGAACACCTTCCGCACCTGCTCCAGGCCGCCCACCAGGGCGTCGATCTCGCCGGTGGTGGTGTAGAGGTAGAACGAGGCCCGCGTCATGGCCGGCACGCCGAACCGGCTGCACACCGGCTTCGCGCAGTGGTGCCCGACCCGCACCTGCACGCCGAGCGAGTCGAGGACCTGCCCGACGTCGTGCGGGTGGATGTCGCCGAGCGCGAACGAGATCGTCCCGCCCCGGCCCACCGGCACGGTCGGCCCGAAGATCCGCAGGCCGGGCACGGTGGCGAGGGCGTCCAGCGCGTACGCCGTCAGCTCCTTCTCGTGCCACTGGATCGCCCGCATGTCCAGGCCGGTGAGGTAGTCCACCGCCGCGCCGAGCGCCACCGCCTCGGCGATCGGCGGGGTGCCCGCCTCGAACCGGGCCGGCGGCGCGGCGAACGTCGACCGGGCCATGGTGACCGTCTCGATCATCGAGCCGCCGCCCATGACCGGGGGCATCGCCGCGAGCAGCTCGCCGCGGCCCCACAGCACCCCGATGCCGGTCGGGCCGCACATCTTGTGCCCGGTGAAGACGACGAAGTCGGCGTCGAGGTCGACCACGTCGATGGGCAGGTGCGGCACGGACTGCGAGCAGTCCAGCAGCAGCAGCGCGCCCACCTCGCGGACCCGGGCGGTGATCCGGGCGGTGGCGTTGACGGTGCCGAGGATGTTGGACATGTGCACCAGCGAGACGATCTTCGTCCGCTCGGTGACCAGGTCGTCCAGCCCGGACTCGTCGAGCCGCCCGGCGTCGGTGACCGGGAACCAGCGCAGGGTCGCGCCGGTGCGCTCCGCGAGGAGCTGCCACGGGACGATGTTGGAGTGGTGCTCCATCTCGGAGATCACGATCTCGTCGCCGGGGCCCAGCCGGAACCGGGGGTCGGCGTCCGCGCGCAGCGACGCGTTGGAGAACGCGTACGCCACGAGGTTGATCGCCTCGGTCGAGTTCTTGGTGAACACCACCTCGTCCACGCTGGGCGCGTTGACGAACCGGGCGATCTTGGCCCGGGCCCCCTCGTACGCCTCCGTCGCCTCGGTGCCCAGGGTGTGCACCGAGCGCGACACGTTGGCGTTGTGCCGCGCGTAGTGCTCGGCGAGGACGTCGAGCACCTGCCGCGGCTTGTGCGAGGTGTTCGCGCTGTCGAGGTAGACCAGCGGGTGCCCGTTGACCTCCCGGTCGAGGATCGGGAAGTCCGCGCGCACCGCCGCCACGTCGAAGCGCGGCACGTCGTCGAACTGCGGCATGCCGGCCGGGATGGTCAGAGAGGACATCGTCGGTCAGGCCCGCGCCGCGCCGGCCCCGGCGACGTACCGCTCGTAGCCCTCGTCCTCGAGCTTGTCGGCCAGCTCCGGGCCGCCCTGCTCGACGATCCGCCCGGCGACGAAGACGTGCACGAAGTCGGGCTTGATGTAGCGCAGGATGCGGGTGTAGTGGGTGATCAGCAGCAGGCCGGTGTCCCCGGTGTCGCGGACCCGGTTGACCCCCTCGCTGACCACGCGCAGCGCGTCGACGTCGAGGCCCGAGTCGGTCTCGTCGAGGATCGCCACCTTCGGCTTGAGCAGCTCCAGCTGCACGATCTCGTGCCGTTTCTTCTCGCCGCCGGAGAAGCCCTCGTTGACGTTGCGCTGGGCGAAGGCCGGGTCCATCTGGAGGCGCTGCATCGCGCCGCGCAGCTCGCCGCCCCAGGTGCGCAGCTTCGGCGCCTCGCCGTCGATCGCGGTCTTGGCGGTGCGCAGGAAGTTGGCCACCGACACGCCGGGCACCTCGACCGGGTACTGCATGGCCAGGAAGAGGCCGGCGCGGGCCCGCTCGTCGACGGACATGGCCAGCACGTCGACGCCGTCGAGGGTCACCGAGCCGCCGGTGATCTCGTACTTCGGGTGGCCGGCGATCGAGTAGGCCAGGGTGGACTTGCCGGAGCCGTTGGGGCCCATGATCGCGTGGGTCTCCCCCGACCGCACGGTCAGGTCGACGCCGGACAGGATCGGCTTGAGCTCACCCTCGGGCAGCTTGACCGACACCTTCAGGTCGCGGATCTCCAGGGTGCTCATTATCGGGTCACTCCATTGCTCGGCGTCGGGCGGCCGTCGGCGCCCACGGGAAGGTAGATGTCGCCGTCGCGGACCTCGACGGCATAGACCGGAACGGGTTCGGTGGCGGGCAGCCCGGTGGGCTCGCCGGTGCGCAGGTCGAAGCGGGAGCCGTGCAGCCAGCACTCCAGCGTGCAGCCCTCGACCTCGCCCTCCGACAGGGCCACGGCCGCGTGCGAGCACTCGTCGTACGCGGCGTAGAACTCCCCGTCCTCGCCGTGCACCAGCGCGATCGGGGTGCCGTCGACGTCGGCGCTGACCACGGTGCCCTTCGGCACGTCGTCGGCCGCGCAGATCCTGATCATCAGACGCCGCCCTTGGCCAGCCGGGCCTCGATGGCGTCGCCGAGCCGGTCGCGCAGCTCCTCGACCGGGATCTTGTTGATCAGCTCGGCGAAGAAGCCGCGGACCACGAGGCGGCGGGCCTCGGTCTCCGGGATGCCGCGCGCCATCAGGTAGAACAGCTGCTCGTCGTCGAAGCGGCCGGTCGCGCTCGCGTGCCCGGCGCCGGCGATCTCGCCGGTCTCGATCTCCAGGTTGGGCACCGAGTCGGCCCGCGCGCCGTCGCTGAGCAGCAGGTTCCGGTTGATCTCGTACGTCTCGGTGCCGGTCGCCTCGGCGCGGATCAGCACGTCGCCCACCCAGACGGTGTGCGCGTCGGCGCCCTGCAACGCGCCCCGGTAGCCGACGTAGCTGCGGCAGTCGGGCACGTTGTGGTCGACGAGCTGGCGGTGCTCCAGGTGCTGGCCGCCGTCGGCGAAGTAGAGCCCGTACAGCTCGGCCTCGCCGCCCCGGCCCGTGTACTCCACCGAGGTGTACTGCCGGACCAGGTCGCCGCCGAGGGTGACCTGGACGTGCACGACCCTGGCGTCCCGGCCCAGCCGGACCTTCAGGTGCTGCGCCTGCACGGCGTCGGCGGCCCAGTCGGCCACCGTGACCAGGGTCAGCTTCGCGCCGTCGGCCACCGACACCTCGACGTTGTCGGCCAGGGTGGCCGAGCCGGCGTGCTCCAGCACCAGGGTCACCTCGGCGAACCGGCCCACCTCGACGAAGGTGTGGCCGAACGCGAGCCCCTCGGCGGAGTCGCCGACCACCCGCAGGCACACCGGCTCGGCGACGACCGCCTCGCGGGCCACCTCGACCAGCAGCGCCTGACCGGCCCCGCCGTACGCCAGGGCGCTGACCCGGTCGACCGGGGTGAGCACGCTGCCCACCCGGGGGTCGTCGGAGCCGGCCCGGGACACGGTGACGCCGGCCGGCAGGTCGCCGTGCTCGTGCCGGACGGCGCCGGTGGCGGCCTGCGCGTCGCCGCCGACCAGGCCGCGCAGGCGCTTGAGCGGGGTGAAGCGCCACTCCTCCTCCAGGCCCGTCAGGGCCGGGAAGTCGGCGACGTCGTACGAGCGGAGCGCCTGCGACTTGGTGCTGGGCGGCGCGGAAGCCTGGGTAGTCATCTCTTCCTTGGTCTGTTCTAAGGCGACGGTGTCTGGCTGGGCGGCGGCGTCAGCCGACCGCGCCCTCCATCTGGAGCTCGATCAGGCGGTTGAGCTCCAGGGCATACTCCATCGGGAGTTCCTTGGCGATCGGCTCGATGAAGCCGCGGACGATCATCGCCATCGCCTCGTCCTCGCTCAGGCCCCGGCTCATCAGGTAGAAGAGCTGGTCGTCGCTGATCTTGGAGACGGTCGCCTCGTGCCCCATCGACACGTCGTCCTCGCGGATGTCGACGTACGGGTAGGTGTCGGAGCGGGAGATGGTGTCGACCAGCAGCGCGTCGCACTTGACCGTGCTGCGGCTGCTGTGCGAGCCCTCCAGCACCTGCACCAGGCCCCGGTAGGACGTGCGGCCGCCGCCCCGGGCGATCGACTTCGACACGATGGTGCTGCTGGTGTGCGGCGCGGCGTGCACCATCTTGGCACCCGCGTCCTGGTGCTGGCCCTCACCGGCCATGGCCACCGAGAGCACCTCGCCCTTGGCGTGCTCGCCGGTCATGTAGACCGCCGGGTACTTCATGGTGACCTTGGAGCCGATGTTGCCGTCGACCCACTCCATCGTCGCGCCCTCGTGGCACACGGCGCGCTTGGTGACGAGGTTGTAGACGTTGTTCGACCAGTTCTGGATGGTCGTGTAGCGGCACCGGGCGTTCTTCTTGACGATGATCTCCACGACCGCGCTGTGCAGCGAGTCGGACGAGTAGAGCGGCGCGGTGCAGCCCTCGACGTAGTGCACGTACGCGCCCTCGTCGACGATGATCAGGGTCCGCTCGAACTGGCCCATGTTCTCGGTGTTGATCCGGAAGTACGCCTGCAGCGGGATCTCCACGTGCACGCCCTTCGGCACGTAGATGAACGAGCCGCCGGACCACACGGACGTGTTCAGCGCGGCGAACTTGTTGTCGCCGACCGGGATCACCGTGCCGAAGTATTCCTTGAAGACGTCCTCGTGCTCCTTGAGGGCGGTGTCGGTGTCCAGGAAGAGGACGCCCTGCTCCTCCAGGTCCTCGCGGATCTTGTGGTAGACGACCTCGGACTCGTACTGCGCCGCGACGCCGGCGACCAGCCGCTGCTTCTCCGCCTCGGGGATGCCCAGCCGGTCGTAGGTGTTCTTGATGTCCTCGGGCAGGTCCTCCCAGCTGGTGGCCTGCTTCTCGGTGGAGCGGACGAAGTACTTGATGTTGTCGAAGTCGATCCCGGTGAGGTCGGCCCCCCACGCCGGCATCGGCTTGCGGCCGAACAGCCGCAGGCCCTTCAGGCGCAGGTCGAGCATCCAGGCGGGCTCGTTCTTCTTCGCCGAGATGTCCCGCACCACCGCCTCGTTGAGGCCGCGCTGGGCGGCGGCCCCGGCGACGTCGGGGTCGGCCCAGCCGTACTCGTAGCGACCGAGGGCGGCGAGCTGCTCCTCCTGGGTCAGGGGCTGGACGATCTGCTCGGTCATCTATCTGTCCTCACAGTGGTGACGGTGTTACGGGACTGGGCCGGGATGTGCGTGGTGCACACCCCGTCGCCGTGCGCGATGGTGGCCAGGCGCTGCACGTGGGTGCCGACCAGACGGGAGATCACCGCCGTCTCGGCCTCGCACAGCTGGGGGAACTCGGCGGCCACGTGCGCCACCGGGCAGTGGTGCTGGCAGAGCTGGCCACCGGAGGCGATCGTGGACGCGTTGGCAGCGTAGCCCTCGGCGGTCAGTGCCCCGGCGAGCGCCTCGGCCCGCGCCAGGGGATCGTCGCCGGCGTCCTCCATGGCCGCGCGGCAGCGGTCCTCCAGGGCGGCGACCTGGTCGGCGGCGAACGCCTCCACCGCCGCCGAGCCGCCGTTGCGGGAGATCCAGCGCAGCGCGGCGGTGGCGATGTTGTCGTAGTGGTGGGTGCCGCAGCGGCCCCGGGCCGCGTCGGTCAGCACGAAGACCTTCGCCGGGCGGCCCCGCCCCCGGCTGCCCCGGACGGTCTGCTCGCGGGCGACCACGTCGCCGTCGGCGAGCATCGCGTCGAGGTGCCGGCGGATCGCCGCCGGGCTCAGGCCCAGCGCCGAGCCGAGCTGCCCGGCGGTGGTCGCCCCACGCTCCAGCAGCAGCTGGGTGACCCGGTCCCGGGTCGACAGGTCGGCCGCGGCGGAACCGGCCGCGGGCGCGGGCGGAGCGGACTCCGGGCGGGCGGACGCTGACGCACCGGCGACCGGACCGGCCGCCGGCTGCTGCCCGGAGAGCGCCGCCGCGTTTTTCACAACGCCCACGTTACGTAATTCGCCGGGGGGCCGCAAACCCGGGTGCCGGTGATCCGAACCACCGCAGCGCCGGAGTCACCCGATCGGGTTCCACTACGGTGCGTAGGATTCGCTCCGTGAAGCGATCCGTCCGGTTCCCGGTCTCCGCCACCCTGCTGCGCCGCCTCGCGCTCGCCTCGATCATCGCGAACGTGGCCATCGTGGTCACCGGCGGGGCGGTCCGGCTGACCGCCTCCGGCCTCGGCTGCCCCACCTGGCCCCGGTGCACCGACGCGTCGTACACGACGACCCAGGAGATGGGCGTGCACGGGGTGATCGAGTTCGGCAACCGGCTGCTCACCTTCGCCGTGGGCCTCATCGCCCTCGCCGTGGTGGTGGGGGTGCTGCTGCACGGCGCACGGCGGCGGGAGCTGCTGCCGCTCGCGGTGGCGGTGCTGTTCGGCATCCCCTTGCAGGCCGTGATCGGCGGGATCACCGTGCTGACCAACCTCAACCCGTGGGTGGTGGGGCTGCACTTCCTCGCCTCGATGGTGGTGATCGCGGCCGCGTACGCGCTCTGGCGGCGCGTCGGCGAGCCGGACGGCCCCGTGGCGCCCACCGTGCCGGGGCCGCTGCGGGCGCTGGCGCTGGTCACCACCGTCGTCAGCGCCGCGGTGCTGGTGATCGGCACCTGGGTCACCGGCAGCGGCCCGCACGCGGGCGACCACGGCGCGGCCCGCAACGGCATCGACCCGGAGGCGATCTCCCAGGCGCACGCCGACGGGGTGTTCCTGCTGGTCGGGCTGTCGGTGGCGCTGGTCTTCGCGTTCCGCGCGGTCGGCGCGCGCCGGGCGGAACGGGCCGCCGTCGTGCTGGTCGCCGTGGAGCTGGGGCAGGGCGTGATCGGCTTCGTGCAGTACTTCACCCACCTGCCCGCCGTGCTGGTCGGCGCGCACATGCTCGGCTCGTGCCTGGTCCTGCTGGCCACCCTCGCCGTGCAGTGGTCGACCCGGGAGCGCCGGCCGGTCCAGCCGGCGTGGGAGACCGCGACGCCGCCGGCCGAGGCCCCCGTCCCGGTCGGCGCCTGACGCCCCCGCCCCGGCCGCCCTAGCGGGGACGGGGCAGGCGGGTGAGGTGGGTGACGACGGCGTCGGCGAGGCGCTCGGGGGCCCCGTCGGCGTACCCGAGGAACAGCGACGGCTCGGTCAGCTCCAGCTCGACCAGGACGGGCGCGCCGTCCGGGCCCGGGATCAGGTCCACCCGGGCGTAGAGCAGCCGCCGCGTGCCGCCGGGGACCGCCGCGAGCACCCGCTCGGCGACGGCGAGCTGCGCGGGGGTGGCCGTGCGGGGGGTGATCTCCTCGGCCTTGTAGAGCCCGTCGGGGCCGAGATCGGGGCCGGTGAGCATCGGGCCCTTGCGGATCGCGTGGCTGAAGGCGAGCCCGTCCGGGCCGGCCAGGAACAGCAGGGCCGTCTCCCCGGCGGTGTCCACCGCAGCGAGGTACGGCTGGACCATGGCGACCCGGCCGGCGTCCGACAGGCGGCGCAGGTGGGCCAGGGCCAGCTCGCGGTGCTCCGGGTCGGCGAGGTCGTAGCGGCCGGTGTCCTGGCTGCCGGCGCTGACCGCCGGCTTGATCACGTGTTCGCCGCCGCTGGCGGGCGGCGTCCAGGGCTGCCCCGGCGCCACCCAGCCGGTCGGCACCGTGGGCACGCGGGCGGCCGACAGCTCGTCGAGGTAGCGCTTGTCGGTGTTCCAGCGCACCACGTCGGCCGGGTTGACCAGCCGGGGGACGGTGTCGGCCCAGGCCACGAACTCGTCGCGGCGCAGCGCGTAGTCCCACGGCGACCGGAGCACGACCAGGTCGTACGCGGCCCAGTCGACCGCCGGGTCGTCCCAGGCGGCGACGGTGGCCGCGATCCCCCGCCCGGCGAGCGGGGCCAGCAGCAGCCGGTCGTCGGGCTCCAGGTCGGGCAGGTCGGCGCAGGTGACGATAGCGACCCGGGGTTCCCCCCGGGTCGGCTGGTGGTGGTCGGTCAAGTTGTCGGTCAACGGGCCATCGTGCGCCGGGCCATCGACCGCCAGAGGTCGTTGCTCGGGCGCATCTGGTCCATCAGCTCGCGCTCCCAGGCGTTCTCGACGGTGACTCCCGCCTTGGCGCACGCCTCCCGCGCGACGACGGTGTCGTCCGCGAACTGGTCGCCCCAGGCCCCGTCGGACCCGACGAGGACGATGCGCGCGCCGCGCTTGCCGACGTACTCGATGACCGCCTTCGCCCCGCCGTGCCCGGCGGCGAACGACTTGATGCCCGCGACCAGGCCGTCAGGGGTCTGGTCGGCGACGGTCTGCTGAGCCGTCAGCGTCGTATCGGAACCATCTGCCATGACGCGAAGCCTAAGCAGAGTCGCATCCGGACGTGCGAGAACCATGAACTATTTGTGATGCCAATTACCCCTGCGGTTAAGGAGAACCACAGGTGATTTGCCCGGTTATATGAGGACTCAGGGCACCAAAGCGGCCGGGCGAAGTTACACGATCGTCACAACTCGCGCGCGCCCGACGCAAGTCGGGAATGTCGCCCAGGATCGATGGATCAGACCAGCGCGTCGACGGCGACGGCCGCGAACAGGATGGTCAGGTAGACGTACGACCAGTGGAACAGCCGCATCGGGCGGACCGCGCCGCCGGAGGCCACCTGGCGGCACAGCCGGTGCGCCTCGTACACGAAGACCCCGCCCGACAGCAGCGCGGTCACGCCGTAGATCGCGCTCATCCCGAGCGGCCAGACGGCCAGCGAGGAGAGCAGCGTCAGCCAGGCGAAGCCGATGATCTCGGCGTTGACCCGGCGGGCCGAGGCCACCACCGGCAGCATCGGGATGCCGGCGCGGGCGTAGTCGGCCTTGTATTTCATCGCGAGCGGGTAGAAGTGCGGCATCTGCCAGAAGAAGACCACCGCGAACAGCGCCCACGCCGCCGGGGCCAGCGAGCCGGTCACCGCGGCCCAGCCGATCAGCACCGGCGCGGCCCCGCACGCGCCGCCCCAGAAGGTGTTCTGCGGCGTGGTCCGCTTCAACCACAGCGTGTAGACCAGGTCGTAGTAGGCGATCGCGGCCAGGGTGAGCCCCGCGGCCAGCAGGTTGGTGAACACCGCCATCAGCGTCACCGAGACCACCGCGAGCACCAGGCCGAAGACCAGCGCGTTGCGCGGGGACACCGTGTGTGTCGGCAGCGGACGCCGCTTGGTGCGCCGCATGAGCTGGTCGATGTCCCGGTCGATGTAGCAGTTGAGCACGCTGGCCGCACCGGCGGCGAGCGAGCCGCCCACCAGGACCACCGCCATCAGCCACAGCGACGGCAGCCCGCCCTCGGCGAGCATCATCGCCGGAACGGTGGTCACCAGCAGCAGCTCGACGATCCGCGGCTTGGTCAGCGAGACGTACGCCGAGACCACCGCCCGGACGTCCCGCCGGGGCGCCACCGGGGTGCCGGTCACCGTGCGCACCGGCGGTTGCCCGGCAGAGTTGCTGACGGGGCGCTCGGTGATCATGCTCACGGATGCCACCTTCCGGCGTCGGCAGGGGGAGTCGGGTCGGTCGGACCCGTCGGGGCCCACACACCGTCCCCACACACTACGCGTCGTCGTTTTCGCTGCCCGCGCGACCCGACCACGGTGCGGACCGTCACACCCCCGGTTGAACGGCGGAAACGCCCAACCGCGTAAAGAAGAGCATGCACAGATCCCGGGGCGGGGGTTTACCCCCGCTCGATAGGGTCATCCGAGAGGGTTCCGCCCAACTGCCGAGGAGTACGACACATCGTGGCTGCCAACCGACCTGAGCAACCCGCACTCAACTGGTCCGACCTCGACCGCCGGGCCGTGGACCTCGTCCGCGTGCTGGCCATGGACGCCGTGGAGAAGTCCGGCAACGGTCACCCGGGCACCGCGATGAGCCTCGCGCCCGCGGCCTACCTGCTGTTCAACCGCGTGATGCGGCACAACCCGGCCGACCCGAACTGGCCGGGCCGGGACCGGTTCGTGCTCTCCGCCGGCCACTCCAGCCTCACCCTCTACATCCAGCTCTTCCTCGCCGGCTACCCGCTGGCCCTGGACGACCTCAAGTCGCTGCGGCAGTGGGGCTCGCTCACCCCGGGCCACCCCGAGCACGGGCACACCCCGGGCGTGGAGACCACCACCGGCCCGCTCGGCCAGGGCCTGGGCAACGCGGTCGGCATGGCCATGGCCGCCCGCCGCGAGCGCGGCCTGTTCGACCCGGAGACCGAGCCGGGCGCGTCGGTCTTCGACCACGACGTGTGGTGCATCGCCTCCGACGGCGACATCGAGGAGGGCATCACCCACGAGGCCAGCGCCCTCGCGGGGCACCAGCAGCTGGGCAACCTCTGCGTGATCTACGACGACAACGAGATCTCGATCGAGGACGACACCCGCATCGCCAAGAGCGAGGACGTCGCGGCCCGCTACGAGGCGTACGGCTGGCACGTGCAGACCGTCGACTGGCGGGCCGGCGACGCCGACCAGGGCGACTACCACGAGGACGTCGAGGCGCTGCACCGGGCGCTGCTGGCGGCGAAGGCCGAGACCGGCCGGCCCTCCTTCATCGCGCTGCGCACCATCATCGGCTGGCCCGCGCCGAACAAGAAGAACACCGGCAAGATCCACGGCTCGGCGCTCGGCGCGAGCGAGGTGGCCGCCACCAAGGAGCTGCTCGGCTTCGACCCGGCGCAGAGCTTCCAGGTCGACGAGGACGTCCTCGGGCACGCCCGCCGGGTCCTGGAGCGCGGCGCGGCGGCGCAGCAGGAGTGGGAGCGGACGTACGAGGGCTGGGCCAAGGCCAACCCGGAGCGCAAGGCGCTGTGGGACCGGATGTCGCAGCGGGTACTGCCGGAGGGCTGGACCGAGGCGCTGCCGACGTTCCCCGCCGACGCCAAGGGCGTGGCCACCCGGGCCGCGTCCGGCAAGGTGCTGGAGGCCCTCGCCCCGGTGCTGCCGGAGCTGTGGGGCGGCTCGGCCGACCTGGCCGAGAGCAACAACACCACCATGAAGGGCGAGCCGTCGTTCGTCCCGGCGGTGCACGCCACCAAGGACTTCCCGGGCCACGAGTACGGCCGCACGCTGCACTTCGGCATCCGCGAGCACGCGATGGGCGCGATCCTCAACGGCATCGCCCTGCACGGCGGCACCCGCCCGTACGGCGGCACGTTCCTGGTGTTCAGCGACTACATGCGCCCGTCGGTGCGGCTCGCCGCGCTGATGAAGCTGCCGGTGGTCTACGTCTGGACGCACGACTCGATCGGCCTCGGCGAGGACGGCCCGACCCACCAGCCGGTGGAGCACCTGACCGCGCTGCGCGCCATCCCCGGCCTGGACGTGGTCCGCCCGGCCGACGCCAACGAGACCGCATGGGCGTGGCGGCAGGCCCTGGAGCACACCGACCGGCCGACCGCGCTGGCGCTGAGCCGGCAGGCCCTGCCGACGCTGGACCGGTCGACCCTGGCCGGCGCCGAGGGTGTCGCCAAGGGCGGCTACGTGCTGGCCGAGGCGTCGGGCGGCAAGCCGCAGGTGATCATCATCGGCACCGGCTCCGAGGTGCAGCTCTGCCTCACCGCCCGGGAGCGGCTGGAGGCCGACGGCACCCCCACCCGGGTGGTGTCGATGCCGTGCCAGGAGTGGTTCTACGAGCAGGACGAGGCGTACCGGGAGTCGGTCCTGCCGCGCGGGGTAAAGGCCCGGGTGAGCGTGGAGGCGGGCATCGCGATGTCCTGGCGCGGCATCGTCGGCGACTCCGGCGAGAGCGTCAGCATCGAGCACTACGGCGCGAGCGCCCCGCACACCGTGCTCTTCGAGCAGTTCGGCTTCACCCCCGACCGGATCGTGGCCGCCGCGCACGCGGCGCTCACCCGGGTGGGCGACATCACCGGCTTCACGACCGGCAACTGAAGAAGCGAGGACGGGCATGACGGACAGGCTCAGCGAACTCACCGCCGCCGGGGTGGCGGTCTGGCTCGACGATCTCTCCCGGGTGCGGCTGAGCTCCGGCGGGCTGGACCAGCTCCGCCGGGAGCAGCACGTGGCCGGGGTCACCACCAACCCGACGATCTTCGCGAAGGCGCTCGCCGACGCCGACACCTACGACGGGCAGCTGCGCGACCTCGCCACCCGTGGGGTGGAGGTGGAGGAGGCGGTGCGCATGCTCACCACGTACGACGTGCGGTGGGCGTGCGACGTGATGCGCCCGTCGTACGACGGCAGCCAGGGCGTCGACGGCCGGGTCTCCATCGAGGTGGACCCGAGGCTGGCGCACGAGACGGAGAAGACGGTCGCCGAGGCCAAGGCCCTGTGGTGGCTGGTCGACCGGCCCAACCTCTTCATCAAGATCCCGGCCACCGAGGCGGGCCTGCCGGCGATCACCGCGACCCTGGCCGAGGGGATCAGCGTCAACGTCACGCTGATCTTCGGCCTGGACCGCTACTCGCAGGTCATGGAGGCGTTCCTCGCCGGCCTGGAGCAGGCGAAGGCCAACGGCCACGACCTGTCGAAGATCGGCTCGGTGGCGTCGTTCTTCGTCTCCCGCGTCGACAGCGAGGTCGACAAGCGATTGGAGAAGCTCGGCTCCGACGAGGCCAAGGCGCTGCGCGGCAAGGCCGCCGTGGCCAACGCCCAGCTCGCCTACGAGCGCTACAGCGAGGTGTTCTCCTCGGACCGGTGGCGGGCCCTCGCCGACGCCGGGGCGCACCCGCAGCGCCCGCTGTGGGCGTCCACCTCGACGAAGAACCCGGACTACCGGGACGTCATCTACGTCGAGGAGCTGATCGCCCCCGGCACGGTCAACACGATGCCGGAGTCGGTGATCCACGCGTACGCCGACCACGGCGAGACGCGCGGGGACACCGTCACCGGCGCGTACGACGCGGCCCGCCAGGTCTTCACCGACCTGGAGTCGGTCGGCGTCGACATGTCCGACGTGATCGCCGTCCTGGAGCGCGAGGGCGTGGAGAAGTTCGAGGCGAGCTGGCAGGAGCTGCTCGACGGGGTGCGCAAGTCGCTCGCCGCGGCGGGCCAGGGCACCGGGCGGCCCGGCCAGGCCGCCCAGGGCAACGCGGACAAGGCACAGAAGGTGGGGGGCAACGCGTGACCGACGGTCGTGGCGACGCCCCGGGGCACCGCCCCGGGGCGTCCCGCGCCGTCGACCCGTCCCCTCCGGGTCGCCCCGGCGGCCCTGCACCGGCGTGCCCGTGGTGGGCCGGGGTGGCGACGTGAGCGACGCGCTGACCGGCCCGGCGGACGCGTCCGCCGGGCTGGTCGTGCACGGCGCGGACCCGGTCGACCGGTCCGCGCCCGCGTCCGTCCGGCAGGCCCTCGTCGCCGGGGGCGTGCCGGCGCGGCTGGCGGCGCAGGACCCCGCGCTGTGGGGGCCGGCGGCCGAGGCGACGGCGCGGACCCGGCTCGGCTGGCTGGACACCCACCGGCGCAGCGTCGAGCTGCTGCCCCAGCTCGCCGAGCTGACCGCCGAGCTGGGCGACCTCGACCACGTGGTGGTCGCCG
This sequence comes from Micromonospora haikouensis, assembly GCF_900091595.1. GTDB lineage: Bacteria > Actinomycetota > Actinomycetes > Mycobacteriales > Micromonosporaceae > Micromonospora > Micromonospora haikouensis. The sequence goes on along the minus strand of NZ_FMCW01000010.1, from coordinate 25,615 downwards.
GGATGGGCGGCTCCTCGCTGGCCGCCGAGGTGGTCACCCGGGCCCTGGGCCGGCCGCTGACCGTGCTCGACACCACCGACGCGGGCCAGGTCCGCCGGGCGCTGACCGACCGCCTCGACCGCACGGTGGTGGTGCTGGCCGGCAAGTCCGGCCGCACCGTGGAGACCGACAGCCACTGGCGGGTCTACCGGCAGGCGTTCCTGGATTCCGGGCTGACCGCGGCGGAGGCCGGCCGGCACTTCGTGGTGGTCACCGACCCCGGTTCCCCGCTGGAGGCGGTGGCCGCCGAGCTGGGCGCGGTCACCGTGCCCGCGGACCCTCGGGTGGGCGGCCGGTACGCGGCGCTGACCGCGTTCGGTCTGGTGCCGGCGGCGCTGGCCGGCGTGGCCGTCGACGAGCTGCTGGAGCAGGCCGAGGCGCTCGCCGCCTCGCTGGGCCGCGACGCCGACAACCCCGGGCTGGCGCTCGGCGCCGCCCTCGGCGCGGCGGCCACCGGCGGGCGGGACAAGGTGGCCCTCGTGCCCGACGGCACGGGGCTCGACGGGCTCGGCGACTGGATCGAGCAGCTCCTCGCCGAGTCGACCGGCAAGGCGGGGCTCGGCCTCCTGCCGGTGGTGCTGGAGTCCCCCACCGCCCCCGGCGGCGCGGGGCCCGACGTGCTCACCGTCAGCTACGGCGGGTCGCTGGCCCCCGGCGCGGTGCCCGGCGCGGGCCGCGCGCCCGACGTGGCGGTCAACGGCCCGCTGGGTGCCCAGTTCCTGACCTGGGAGTACGCCACGGCGATCGCCGGGGTGACGCTCGGGGTGAACCCGTTCGACCAGCCGGCCGCCGCCGAGGGCGGGGAGCGGGCCGAGCGGTTCCTCGCCTCGGCCGCGCCGGCCCGGCCGCCGTCGTCGACCGAGGGCGCGATCGAGGTGTACGGCCCGGCCGACCTGGCCGGCGCGCTGCGCCAGCTCGTCGACGGGATCGACTCCAGCGGATATCTGGCGGTCCTGGCGTACCTGGACCGGATCGGCGACGCTGACGTCGCCGGGCTGCGCGCGTTGCTCGCCGGGCTGACCGCCCGGCCGGTGACGTTCGGTTGGGGGCCGCGCTACCTGCACGCCACCGGCCAGTATCACAAGGGTGGTCCACAGGTAGGGAGTTTCCTTCAGTTGACCGGTACGGTCGGGGATGATCTGCCGGTGCCCGGAAAACCGTACTCCCTCGGGAGGCTCCAGGAAGCCCAGGCCGCCGGCGATCGGCGGGCCCTGGCCCGCCGGGGCCGCCCGGTGCTGCGGCTGCACCTGACCGACCGGTCGGCGGGGGCGGCCCAGCTGCTCGACGCGGCCCGGCAACTGTGAGCGTGACGATGGACGATGTGGAATCAGCGGAGCTAGGAGGCACCGTGCGTGCGAGGAGTGGGCCGGTCTTGCGAGCCCCGCAGTCGCGGACCGAGGTGACCCTGGTGGGTCCGGAGGTGATCCGGTGAACCCGCTGCGCGACCCACAGGACCGGCGGCTGCCGCGGATCCCGGAGCCCTGCGCTCTGGTGATCTTCGGCGTGACCGGTGACCTGGCGCGGAAGAAGCTGCTGCCGGCGGTCTACGACCTGGCGAACCGGGGGCTGCTGCCGCCCGGCTTCGTGGTGCTGGGCTTCGCCCGGCGCGACTGGTGCGACGGCGACTTCGAGTCGCTGGCCCACGACGCGGCGAAGGAACACGCCCGGACACCGTGGCGGGAGGAGGTCTGGGGCCGGCTGGCCGGCAACATCAAGTTCGTCGGCGGCTCGTTCGACGACGACGCCGCCTTCGACAAGCTCGCCCAGACCCTGAACAACCTGCGCGACAGCCACGGCATCCACGGCAACGCGGCGTTCTACTTCTCGATCCCCCCGGCGGCGTTCCCCGTGGTGCTCAAGCAGCTCGCCCGCACCGGGATGGCCGACAACGAGAAGTGCGGCGGGTGGCGTCGGGTGGTGGTGGAGAAGCCGTTCGGGCACGACCTGCCGTCGGCCAAGGAGCTCAACGACCTCGTCGACGACGTCTTCACCCGGCAGGACGTCTTCCGGATCGACCACTACCTGGGCAAGGAGACCGTCCAGAACATCCTGGCCCTGCGGTTCGCCAACAGCCTGTTCGAGCCGCTGTGGAACTCCAAGTACGTCGACTCGGTGCAGATCACGATGGCCGAGGACGTCGGCATCGGCAGCCGGGCCGGCTTCTACGACTCGGTCGGCACGGCCCGCGACGTGCTCCAGAACCACCTGCTCCAGCTTCTCGCGCTGGTGGCGATGGAGGAGCCGACCAGCTTCGACGCCGACGAGATCCGCGCCGAGAAGCTGAAGGTGCTCAAGGCGATCACCCTGCCGAAGGACGTCTCACGGGGCACCGTGCGCGGCCAGTACCTGCCCGGCTGGGTGGGCGGCCAGCGGGCCGTCGGCTACCTCGACGAGGACGGCGTGCCGGCCGACTCGACCACCGAGACGTACGTGGCCGTGGAGCTGGGCATCCAGAACCGACGCTGGGCCGGGGTGCCGTTCTACATCCGGGCCGGCAAGCGGCTGCCCCGGCGGGTCACCGAGGTCGCCATCATGTTCAAGAAGGCCCCGCACCTGCCGTTCAACCCGGCCGACATGGAGTCCCTCGGCCCCAACCAGCTCGTCATCCGGGTGCAGCCCGACGAGGGCGTGGTGCTCAAGTTCGGCTCCAAGGTGCCGGGCACCACGATGGAGGTCCGCGACATCGCGATGGACTTCCAGTACGGCGAGGCGTTCACCGAGTCCAGCCCCGAGGCGTACGAGCGGCTGGTGCTGGACGTGCTGATCGGCGACCGTACCCTCTTCCCGGACGCCGCCGAGGTCGAGCAGAGCTGGGCGGTGGTGGACCCGCTGGAGCACGCCTGGGAGGGCACGAAGCCGGAGCCGTACCGGTCCGGTGAGTGGGGTCCGCGCGCCGCAGACGAGATGCTGGCCCGCGAGGGCCGGGCTTGGCGCAGAGCGTGAACGAGCACAGCGACCAGACCAGGAGGCTCCGTTGATCGGGCTGTGGGACACCACCGGCAACGAGGTGGTCAAGGCGCTCGCCGCCGAGCGGCGCAGCGCGGGCGGGGTGGCCAGCGGTATGGCGCTCACCCTGATCGTGGTGGTCGACGAGAAGCGGGTCCGCGAGGCGGAGGCGGCGGCGACCATCGCCGCCGCCGCCCACCCGTGCCGGCTGCTCGTGGTGGTGCGCTCCGACGTCGAGCGGGACCGCAACCGCCTCGACGCGGAGATCGTCGTCGGCGGGCGGCTCGGCCCGTGCGAGGCCGTGGTCACCCGGATGTACGGCCGGCTGGCGCTGCACGCCGAGTCGGTGGTGATGCCGCTGCTGGTGCCGGACGTGCCCGTGGTGACGTGGTGGCACGGCGAGCCGCCGGCCGAGATCGCGACGGACTTTCTGGGCGTCGTCGCCGACCGGCGGATCACCGACTCGGCGCAGGCCGACGACCCGATCGCGGCGCTGCGCCAGCGGGCCCGCGACTACGCGCCGGGCGACACGGACCTGGCGTGGACCCGGATCACCCCGTGGCGCACGCTGGTCGCCGGGGCGTTCGACACCACCGAGGAGCGGGTGACCGAGGCCCGGGTGGTGGCCCCGCCGACCGACCCGACGGCGGCGCTGATGTGCGGCTGGCTGAACAGCCGGCTCGGCATCGCCCCGCGCTGGGAGCCCGCGCCGGAGGCGCCCAGGATGCGCGAGGTGCAGCTCAGGTGCGCCAACGGCGACGAGCTGAGCCTCACCCGGGACGACAGCGTGGCGACCTTCCGGCGCACCGGGCAGGACGACCGGCAGCTGCCGCTGACCCGCCGGCCGCTCGGCGACGAGCTGGCCGAGGAGCTGCGCCGGCTGGACGCCGACCAGGTCTACGCCGAGGCGCTGGGGGCGATGGCCGGCCTCCGGGGGTTGCAGCAGCGACCCGCCCAGCGGGTGCACGTCTGGAAGGACCCGGCGACGGCGAAGCGGGCCGAGGCGGGCGTCACCGCCCACGCCGGCACGAGCACCAACGAGTGACGGGGTGGCCCGGGTCGACCACGGCGGTCGGCCCGGGCCACGCCGTCGCCGACACGACGGAGGGCCGTGCGGCCCGAGGGCACGACGGACCGCGAGGGCGGTCGGGAGGCGAAGGCACATAGATGAGTGAGGCGAGTGTCGCCGTGCACGCCGATGCCGACCTGCTGGCGCAGGCGGTGGCGGCCCGGCTGGTGGTGAGGCTGCTCGACGCGCAGGCGGACCGGGGCCAGGCGTCGATGGTGCTGACCGGCGGGCGGATCGCCGCGGCCGTCTACCGCGCGGTGGCCGCGCTGCCGGCCCGGGACGCGGTCGACTGGTCCCGCGTCGACGTCTGGTGGGGCGACGAGCGGTTCCTGCCCGCCGGCGACCCGGAGCGCAACGAGACGCAGGCCCGCGCGGCGTTGCTGGACGCGCTGCCGCTGGACCCGGCCCGGGTGCACCCGATGCCCGCCTCGGACGGCCCGACCGGCGACGACCCGGAGGCCGGGGCCGCCGGGTACGCCGCCGAGCTGGCCCGCGCGGCCCGCCCGGGGCACGCCGCGCTCCCCCACTTCGACGTGCTGATGCTCGGGGTGGGCGAGGACGGGCACGTCGCCTCGGTCTTCCCCGAGCACCCGGTGCACCACGACACGCGGCCGGTGAGCGCCGTGCGGGGCAGCCCCAAGCCGCCGCCGGTGCGCACCACGCTGACCCTGCCGACGATCAACACGGCCGAGGAGGTCTGGCTGGTCGCCAGCGGCGCGGACAAGGCCCGCGCGGTGGGCATGGCGCTGGCCGGGGCCGGCCCGGTGCAGCTCCCGGCGGCCGGGGTGCAGGGCGTCAGCCGCACCCTGTGGCTGCTGGACCGGGCGGCGGTGGCCGAGGTGCCGCCGCGCCTGCGCAGCCTCCGCTGAGGCGGTAAGGAAGGGCCCCCTGTTAACGCTTTCCGAGGTA
>NZ_FMCW01000010.1:0-20636 GCF_900091595.1 Micromonospora haikouensis | reverse complement strand
TGGCTGCTGGACCGGGCGGCGGTGGCCGAGGTGCCGCCGCGCCTGCGCAGCCTCCGCTGAGGCGGTAAGGAAGGGCCCCCTGTTAACGCTTTCCGCATAGCAGGGGGCCCTTCTTAACGCTCTCGGCCCGGCAACCGGCCGGGCGCGGCGGGGGCCCCGCTCAGGAGCCGCCCCTGCGGCGGCGCAGGGCGGCCAGGGCCTCCGCCAGCAGCGCCTCCCCCTGCTCGGGGGTGCGCCGCTCCTTCACGTACGCCAGGTGGGTCTTGTAGGGCTCGGGGCGGGCCCGGCCCGGCGGGTCCGCCGGATCCTGACCGGCGGGGAGCCCGCAGCGCGGGCAGTCCCACAGCGTCGGCGGCGCCGCGTCGGCCGCGATGGGCACGTCGACCCGGTGGTCGTTGCGGCACCAGTAGCTGACCGGCCGGCGCGGGGCGGGCACGTGCCGCTCGCCGAAACGCTCCGGCCCCGAACCGACCCGGCTGCCCCGGATGACGTTGCCACTCGTCACGCTGCTCGCTCCTGTCGTCGGAGGGGACCGCCGCGCGGGCGGGCGGCGGCGACGCGGTGCAGCACACAAACAACTGCGCGCGGTCCGTCGGTGACGGACCGCGCGCAGATTGTACGACTCGGCGGGCTCGCTCTCAGGCCCCGCTGCCGCTGCCGACCTGGAGGCGCAACCAGAGCCCCAGCCCGACGATGCAGGCGAACCAGACGATGCCCACCAGGACCGTGTAGCGGTCGAGGTTCTTCTCGGCCACGGAGGAGCCGGCAAGGCTGGAGCTGACCCCGCCGCCGAACATGCTCGACATACCGCCGCCCTTGCCGCGGTGCAGCAGGATCAGCATGGTGAGCATGATGCTCGTGATCGTCAGCAACACGATCAACGTGTATGCGAACCAGATCGGCATGGCTGGGGTCAGTCCTCTCGTAGCGATCCTCGCCCGGACAGGTCGGGCACTGCGGCACCGGCCGGTGGACGGGCGGAGTCAAGGATAGCGAGCCTTCAGCGGCTGATGTGCTCCGGGAACCGGCAGATCTTCGCGAATTCCTCGCCATCGAGGCTCGCGCCGCCCACCAGGGCCCCGTCCACGTCCGGCTGGGCCATGATCGAGGCCACGTTCGAGGACTTCACCGAGCCGCCGTAGAGGATGCGCACCTGGTCGGCGGTCGCCTGGTCGTAGGTCTCGACGAGGCGCTTGCGCACCTCCCCGCACACCTCCTGGGCGTCCTCCGGGGTGGCGGTCTTGCCCGTCCCGATCGCCCAGACCGGCTCGTACGCCACGACGACCTTGGTGACCTGCTCCGGGGTGAGCCCCCGCAGCGCGCCGTCGAGCTGGTCGCAGCAGTGCGGCACGTGCCGCAGCTGCTCGCGCACCTCCAGGCCCTCCCCGATGCACAGGATCGGGGTGAGCCCGTGGGACAGCGCGGCGGTCACCTTGTCGTTGACCAGCGCGTCGTCCTCGCGGTGATATTGCCGCCGCTCGGAGTGGCCGACCACCACGTACGTGCAGCCGAGCTTCGCCAGCATCGCCCCGGAGATGTCCCCGGTGTACGCCCCCGACGGGTACGGCGACAGGTCCTGCCCGCCGTAGCCGATCAGCAGCTTGTCGCCCTCGATCGCGGTCTGCACGGTGCGCAGGTCGGTGAAGGGCGGCAGCACGACGCACTCGACGTCGGTGAGCTGCTGCGCGGTGAGGCTCGCGGCCAGCTTCTGCACCAGCAGGTTGGCCTCGAAGTGGTTGAGGTTCATCTTCCAGTTGCCGGCCATCAGCGGCCGGCGGGTGATCGCCGCCATCAGTCCTCCAGCGCCGCGATGCCGGGGAGGGTCTTGCCCTCCAGGTATTCCAGCGACGCGCCGCCGCCGGTGGAGATGTGCCCGAACGACGACTCGTCCAGCCCGAGGGCACGGACCGCCGCCGCAGAGTCGCCGCCGCCGACCACGCTGAACGCGTCGGCCTTGGTGATCGCCTCGGCGACGCCCCGGGTGCCGTTCGCGAACGCCGCCATCTCGAACACACCCATCGGGCCGTTCCAGAAGATCGTCTTCGCGTCGGCGAGGGCGGCGGCGAAGCCGGCCACCGTCTCCGGGCCGATGTCCAGCCCAAGCCGGTGACTCGGGATGGCGTCCGCGCGGACCGTGTCGTGCGCCGCGTCGGGGGCGAAGGCGTCCGCCGCCACCACGTCGACCGGGAGCAGGATCTTGCCGTCGGCGCGCTCCAGGAGGTTGCGGCAGGTCTCGACCATCTCCTCCTCCAGCAGCGACGTGCCCACCTCGTGGCCCTGGGCCTTGAGGAACGTGAAGCACATCCCGCCGCCGATGAGCAGCCGGTCGACCTTCGGCAGCAGCGCCTCGATCACCGCGAGCTTGTCGGAGACCTTCGAGCCGCCGAGCACCACCACGTACGGGCGCTCCGGCTCGCCGGTCAGCTTGGCCAGCACCTCCACCTCGCGCAGCACCAGGCGACCCGCGACGTGCGGCAGCCGGGCCGGCACGTCGAAGACGCTGGCGTGCTTGCGGTGCACCGCGCCGAACGCGTCGTCGACGTACGCCTCGCCGAGCGCGGCGAGCTGGTCGGCGAACGCGCCGCGCTCCGCCTCGTCCTTGCTGGTCTCGCCCTTGTTGAAGCGCAGGTTCTCCAGCAGGGCGACCTCGCCGTCGGCGAGCGCGTCGACCGTGGACCGGGCGGACTCGCCGACGGTGTCCTCGGCGAACCGCACCTGCGCGCCGAGCAGCTCGCCGAGGCGGGCCGCGACCGGACGCAGGCTGAACTGCGGGTCGGGCGCGCCCTTCGGGCGGCCCAGGTGCGAGAAGACCACGACCTTCGCGCCCGCCCCGGTCAGGGCGGTCAACGTCGGCAGCACCGCGCGGATGCGGCCGTCGTCGGTGATCGCGCCGGTCTGCTTGTCGAGCGGGACGTTCAGGTCGGCGCGCACGAGCACGCGCCGACCCGACACCCCCTCGGCGAGCAGGTCGTCGAGGTTGCGGATGGTCACAGCGACTGACCCACCAGCTTGACCAGGTCCACCAGGCGGTTCGAGTAGCCCCACTCGTTGTCGTACCAGCCGACGACCTTGACCTGGTTGCCGATGACCTTGGTCAGCGGCGCGTCGAAGATGCACGACGCCGGGTCGGTGACGATGTCGGCGGAGACGATCGGGTCCTCGTTGTAGACCAGGACGCCCTTGAGCGGGCCCTCGGCGGCAGCCTTCAGCGCGGCGTTGACCTCGTCGACCGAGGTCTCCCGGCCCACCTCGACGGTGAGGTCGGTGGCCGAGCCGGTGGGGATCGGCACGCGCAGCGCGTACCCGTCGAGCTTGCCCTTCAGCTCCGGCAGCACCAGGCCGATGGCCTTCGCGGCGCCCGTGGAGGTCGGGACGATGTTCAGCGCGGCGGCCCGGGCGCGACGCAGGTCCTTGTGCGGCGCGTCCTGGAGGTTCTGGTCCTGGGTGTACGCGTGGATGGTGGTCATCAGACCCTTGGTGATGCCGAACGTGTCGTGCAGCACCTTCGCCATCGGGGCGAGGCAGTTGGTGGTGCAGGAGGCGTTCGAGATGATCGTGTGCTTGGCCGGGTCGTACTGGTCGTGGTTGACGCCCATGACGACCGTGACGTCCTCGTTCTTCGCCGGGGCGGAGATGATGACCTTCTTGGCCCCGCCGTCGACGTGCGCCTTCGCCTTGGTGCCGTCGGTGAAGAAGCCGGTCGACTCGATGACCACGTCGGCCCCGACCTCGCCCCACGCCAGCTTGGCCGGGTCGCGCTCGGCGAACGCCTTGATGGTCTTGCCGCCGACGGTGATCTCGTCGGCCGTCGCCTTCACCTCGTGCGGGAGGCGACCCAGGATGCTGTCGTACTTGAGCAGGTGGGCGAGCGTCGCGTTGTCGGTCAGGTCGTTGACGGCCACGACCTCGATGTCCGCGCCGGACGCCAGCACGGCCCGGAAGAAGTTACGGCCGATGCGGCCGAAGCCGTTGATGCCAACCCGGATGGTCACAGGTCCCATCTCCTCGCGTTCTGATCCGCCGGCGTGGAATCGGACCGGCGAAGTGGTGTGCGCCGACCGTTGGAGTCGGCCGTTGACAGTTCGTGTCGGCCACCCCGCCGCGGCCCGAGAGAACCTGACCGCCGGAGGCGGTGTGCACGGCGAGAGTGCCGGTGCCGGCCCCCTTGCCGTACGCAACGACCCTATCCGAGCGCGTGGCGGCGCGGTGCGCCGGGTGGTGATCCGCTGCGCGCTCCCGGGGCCGGCGCGCGCTCCGGTTGACGCGCGGCGGGACGGGCCCGCCGCCCGCCCACCGCCACCGTCCTATCAGACCACGAGCATGTCGGGCGTGACGGCCGCTTCCGTATCCGGGATGCCCAGGTCACGGGCCCGCTTGTCGGCCAGGGCCAGCAGCCGGCGGATCCGCCCGGCGATGGCGTCCTTGGTCAGCGGCGGGTCGGCGAGCGCGCCCAGCTCCTCCAGGGACGCCTGCCGGTGCTCCAGGCGCAGCCGGCCGGCGGAGGTGAGATGGTTCGGCGCGTCCTCGGCGAGAATCTCCAGCGCCCGCGTCACCCGGGCGGCGGCGGCCACGGCCGCCCGCGCCGAGCGGCGCAGGTTGGCGTCGTCGAAGTTGGCCAGCCGGTTGGCGGTGGCCCGCACCTCGCGGCGCACCCGGCGCTCCTCCCAGGCCAGCACGCTGGAGTGTGCTCCTATGCGGGTGAGCAGCGCCGCGATGGCGTCACCGTCCTTGACCACCACCCGGTCGACCCCGCGCACCTCGCGGTTCTTCGCGGTGATGCCGATGCGCCGGGCCGCGCCGACCAGCGCCAGCGCCGACTCCGGGCCCGGGCAGGTGATCTCCAACGCACTGGAGCGCCCCGGCTCGGTCAGCGAGCCGTGCGCCATGAACGCCCCCCGCCACGCGGAGACCGCGCAGCAGACGTTCGCGGCCACCACGTGCGGCGGCAGGCCGCGCACCGGACGGCCCCGCACGTCCAGCAGCCCGGTCTGCCGGGCCAGCGCCTCGCCGTCCTTCACCACCCGGACGATGAAGTGGCTGCCCTTGCGCAGCCCGCCGGAGGCGAGCACGTGGATCTCGCTGGAGTAGCCGTACACCTCCGCGATCTCCCGGCGCAGCCGCCGGGCCACCGCCCCGGTGTCCAGCTCGGCCTCGACCACCACCCGGCCGGAGACGATGTGCAGCCCGCCGGCGAAGCGCAGCAGCGCCGCCATCTCCGCCCGCCGGCAGCAGGGCTTGGGCACGTCGACCCGGCTCAGCTCGTCCTTGACCGCAGCCGTCATCGCCATTGTGCGCCCCCTCACGGACCGGTTCCGGCGTGTCGCCGGAGATTACGTACGTGCTTAACGATCGGCGCCCAGGACAGGCACCAGGGCGGCACCCAGGGCGGCCGGATCGTGACGGGGTTCGCCGTCGGTGACGGCGACCGGGGCGAGGACCAGCCGGGCACCCAGCGATTCTGCCGCACGCTCGACCGGCGCGGGATCGCCCACCGCCTTGGAGTCCGCCAGCACCAGGTCCACCGCCAGCTCGGGCAGATAGTGCCGCAGGGTGGCCAGGTGGTCGGCGAGGGAGAGCCCGAGGGTCTCCTTCTCCGCCGCGAGGTTGAGGGTGACCAGCCGGCGGGCCGGGCTCGCCACGATCGCGGCGGCCAGCCCCGGCACCAGCAGGTGCGGCAGCACGCTCGTGTACCAACTGCCGGGCCCGAAGATCAACCAGTCCGCCTCGGCCGTCGCCGCCACCGCCTCCGCGCAGGCCGCCGGGGTCGTCGGGGTCAGCCGCAGCGACTCCACCCGCCCCCCGGTGACCGCCACCTGGTGCTGGCCGCGCACCGTGCGCACCTCGTCCGGGTACGCCGGGTCGGCCCCGCGCACCCGCGCCTCGATGCCGACCGGCTGGCGGGACATCGGCAGCACCCGGCCCACCGCACCGAGCATCGCCCCGGCGTGCTCCAGGGCGGCCACCGGGTCGCCGAGCAGCTCGATCAGCCCGCAGAGCACCAGGTTGCCCACGGCGTGCCCGGCCAGCCCGTCGTCGGTGCCGACCGGGTCGCCGGGCGTGTCGGCGAAGCGGTGCTGGAACAGCCCGGCGGTGCGCCGGGTGGCCGGATGGTCCCCGGCGAGGGCCACCAGCGCCTGACGCAGGTCACCCGGGGGCAGGCCACCCCGGCGGGCGCGCAGCCGGCCGCTGGAGCCGCCGTCGTCGCCGACGGTGACCACGGCGGTGATGTCCAGGTCCAGCTCGGGCACGCACCGGCGCAGCGCCCGCAGGGACACCGACAGGCCGTGCCCGCCGCCGAAGGCGACCACCCGGGCACGCCGCCCGTCGTCCCGCCCGCCACCCCCGCCCGGGGGCTCCGCCGGCGGCGTCATTCCCGTCCCAGGTCGCGGTGTTGCGCGTTGGCCGCCAGCCCGGCGTGACGCAGCCGGGCGGCCAGCTCCTCGGCGATGGCCACGCTGCGGTGCTTGCCGCCGGTGCAGCCGACCGCCACGGTCAGGTACCGCTTGCCCTCCCGCTCGAACCCGACGGTGGTGGCGTTGACCAGGTCCGCGTACGTCCCGACGAAGGCGTCCGCGCCCTCCTGACCCAGCACGTACGCGCTGACCGCCGCCTCCCGCCCGGTGTGCTCCCGCAGCTCGGGCACCCAGTACGGGTTCGGCAGGAACCGGGCGTCGAGGACGAAGTCGGCGTCCGGCGGGAGGCCGTACTTGAAGCCGAAGGAGAGCACGGTGATCCGCAGCCGGCGGGCGTCCTCGCCGCCGAACAGCTCCTCGATCCGGCGGCGCAACTGGTTGACGTTCAGGTGGCTGGTGTCGATGATCACGTCGGCCTGGTCGCGGGCCTCCTCCAGCAGGCCCCGCTCCACGGCGATGCCGTCGGCCAGCCGCCCGTCGCCCTGCAACGGGTGCGAGCGCCGGACGCTCTCGAACCGACGGATCAGCACCTCGTCGTCGGCGTCCACGAAGACCACCCGGGGGGAGAAGCCCCGGTCCTTCAGCTCCCGGATCGCCCCGGCCAGGTCCGTGGAGAAGGCGCGGGAGCGCACGTCCAGCACCATCGCCGTACGCCGGGCCGCGCCGCCGGCCTTGACGGCCAACTCGGCCATGTCGAGCATGAGCGCCTGCGGCAGGTTGTCGACGACGTAGTAGCCGACGTTCTCCAGGGCCCGGGCCACCGTGCTGCGCCCGCCGCCGGACACGCCGGTCACCACCACCAGGGTGGTCTCCGACTCCGTCGCCGCCTGGGTCGCCGCCTCCGCGGCCACCGGCAGCGATTCCGTGGCCGCCCCCGCCGCCGCTGTCGGGCCGTCGCCGGCCGGAACCTCGGGCGTCCGCGCCTCGTTCACTGCCCACTCCCCACGGATGACGCACGGCCGACCTGACCGCGGTGGCCGACCTAGAACTCTATCCCGCCCGGCCCCCAGGATCCGGCAACCACCCCGCCACCCGTCCCCGCCGCGCCACCCCTCACCCCCTCCCGCCGTTCCCCCGCCGTTCCGCGCTCCCGCCACCTCCCGCCACCCGCCTGCCCCGCCGACCTGCCCCGCCGACCTGCCCCGCGATCTTGCACTTGCGGCCCCCGATCCGCCCCATACGCCCTTTTCGCCCGGGCCCCAAGTGCAAGATCGCGGGAACGTGGACGGCGCGGGCCGCGCGGGATGGGGGCGGCGCCTCGATTCTTGGACAGTTGGTGCTCGCCCCGGACAGGAATTGTCCAAGAACGCCGACGGGGCGAGACCGGGGCGGGCAGTGGGCGTGGTGTGGGATTGGGCACGATCGGAGAAGTCAGTCGGTCGACCCGACGCCATACTGCGGTTGGACATCGACCGAACTCGATAAATATCGGTGGCGGGCGATGCCCAACCGGCCGGCGGTGCCGGCCTCCCGGTCCGGGCGTCGTCGTCGGCGTCGCCGACGCGCCCCCGCCGGGGTCTCGTCCCCTCGGCATGAGGAGCGCAGCGTGACGCAGACCCATCGTTCGTCCCGATCCCCCGTGGACCTCCGGCCCGACCACGCCGGCGCGGGGACGTCCACCTTCGTCAACGGGCACTTTCCCCGGCGGCGCGCACTGATCGTCCTGCTCAGCGTGCTCGGCGGCTTCCTGCTGACCGTGGTCTGGTCGGCCGAGTTCGTGGACCAGACCATCGGCGACAACGTCGCCAACACGCTGCTGGGCCACGACGCCAAGGAGACGCCGATCCAGGGCATCGCGGCGGGCATCGTGTTCGCCTTCGTCTCCGGCATCGCGGGCACGTTCACCGCCTGCAACATCGCCGCCTTCGGCGCCATCGCCCCGCTGACCGGCACCACCGCCGGGAGCCGCCTGCACCGGTTCGCCCAGCCACTGAAGCCGCTGGGCTGGATGTCCGTCGGGATGATCGCGGTGTCGGCGACGTACGGTGCGATCGTCGGCCTCGTCGGCACCGCCATGCCGCAGTTCTCCACGGCCCCGACCACGCCCGGCGGCCTGTCGCCGCGCAGCATCCAGTCGATGGTCGTCTTCGGCCTGATCGGCCTGGTGATGGTCTACCTCGGCCTGGCCTCGCTCGGCATCGTCGCGGACCCGTTCGCCCGGCTCGCCCGCTGGTTCCCCAACGCGCCCATGGTCTTCATGGGCGCGCTGATCGCCGGCTTCCTGATCGGGCGGCCCTTCCCGCTGTTCCGGCAGATGTTCCGCGACGCCGCCGAGAGCGGCAACCCGTTGTACGGTGCGGCGGCGTTCACGCTCCAGTCCCTCGGCAACATCGTCATCATGGCGGTGCTGTTCCTGCTGCTGGCCTGGCTCGCCGGCTCCCGTCTGCAACGGTGGTTCGCCGAGCGGCCGAGCCGGCTGGCGGTGCTGACGGCGGTCGCGTTCATCGTGGCCGGCGCGTTCACGTTCCTCTACTGGGACGTCCGGCTGCTCGCCCGCCGCGAGATCATCCCCTGGTACCCGCTCGCCCCGTGGGCCTGAGAGGCGGGGCGGGCTGGGCGGGGGCGGGTCGAGGTGGCAGGCTCGGCAGTGCGACCGTGTGTAACGGCACTAGGTGAATCAGCGCGTTCATCCAGTCACGTGGCAGGCGGACGGATCAGCCAGCAGGTTACCTGGAGGGGGCGGCGTGCAGGACAGCCGTTGGACCACGGTCACGCCGGCTCAGTTCGAGCGGGAGCGCGCGGCCCTGGAACACGTCCGCCGGCTTCTGCCCGACACGGAGCCGTACCGGGCGTGGTCGAACTTCACCTTCACGGCCGAGACCGGGCACGTTCACGAGGTCGACCTGCTGGTGGCAACGCCCGGTGGGATCTACCTGGTCGAGATCAAGAGTCTCAGCGGCCGGCTCACCAACAGCGGGGCCAACTGGCTGCTCAGCAGCGACTCCGTACGGACCTTCGACAATCCCCTGCACCTGGCCGACCTCAAGGGGAAGCGACTCCGTTCCCTGCTGACCGCGCAGGCGCTGAAGGACCGCTCGGCGGTTCGCATCCCGTTCATCCAGGGCGCGGTCTTCCTGTCCCTGCCGCACCTGCAGATCGCCCTGACGGAGCATCAGCTGCACTGGGTCTTCGGGCCGGAACCGGAAGGAGACGCCGCGAGGTCCCCGCTGCCGGGGATCTGGTCCGGGCTGCTCGGCCGCCCGCCGCAGGACGAACGGCGGCGGATCACGCCGGAGATATCTCGGGCGCTGCCCCGGCTGCTGGCCGGTGTCGGGATCGCCCGCAGCCGCCGGTACCACCAGGTCGGTTCGTGGCAGCTCGACGCCGCGCCCTTCGACGTCGGGCCGACTTGGCAGGACCATCTCGCCCATCACGCCCAGTTCGAGCACGAACACCGGCGGATCCGCATATACCTGGTCGAACGCAACTCGGGCAAGGCCGAGCGCGCCAGCATCGAGCGGGCCGCCCGCCGCGAGATGCTGGCGCTGCACGGCGTGAACCACCCCGGCATCGTCCGGGTGGACACCATGGAGCCGCACGAGGGCGGGCCTGCGCTGATCTTCCGGCACGATCCCCGCGCGGTACGCCTCGACCACTTCATGGCGCAGCACGGCGACCGGCTGGAGATTGGCGCGAGGCTCGACATGATCCGGCAACTCGCCGAGGCCGTCGCCTACGCACACGGACGCCGGCTGCACCATCGCGCCCTCTCCGCCCGCAGCGTCCTGGTGGTCCCCGGGCCCCGGTCCCGGGGGGAAGCCGAGGACGAGGCCTGGCTTCGCCCGGTGGTGCAGATCAGCGACTGGCAGGCGGCCAGCCGGCTGCCCGACTCGGTCAGCGACAGCGGGGCGGCCCTGCGCGTCTCGCCGACTTCCCAGTTGGGCGCGCATCTGGAACGGTCGGCCGAGGCCTACCTCGCACCGGAGCTGAGCACCCCCGCGCCGGACCCGGTGGCCCTGGACGTCTTCGGTCTCGGCACCCTGGCCTACCTGCTGCTCTCCGGTCAGCCACCGGCGGCTGACCGGCGTGAGCTGCTGACCCGGCTGGCCAGCGACGACGGGCTGCGCCCCTCGTCGTCCGCCGACTCGATCTCGGAGTTCATGGACGAGTTGGTCCAGGCGGCCACCGCGCCGGTGCCCGCCCGGCGGCTGTCCAGCGTCGCGGAACTGCTGGAGATGCTGACGCTGGTCGAGGAGGAGCTGACCACGCCGTCCGCCTCGCCGACGGAGGCGACGGGCTCGGTGGACCTGTTGGAGGCCCGCGTCGGCGACACGGTCGCGGACTGGCGGATCGTCAGGAAGCTGGGCACCGGCTCCACCTCCCGGGCCTTTCTCGCCGAGAACCTGCGCAGCGGCGCGCAGGAGGTGCTCAAGGTCGCACTGTCGGACGAGAAGGCGAGCCGCCTGGCGCACGAGGCGCAGGTGCTGCGCGGCCTCCACCAGGATTCGCGGATCATCCGGCTGGCCCGGGAGGAGCCCCTGCACCTGCCGCCCCGTTGGGTGCTCGTGCTCGAGCACGCCGGGGAGAAGACCGTCGCGCGCAAGCTGCGCGAGGACGGCCGGTTGACGGTGGACGAGCTGGAAACGTACTCCGACTATCTGTTCGGCGCGGTGGACCACCTGGAGGGCGAGGGGGTGCTCCACCGCGACATCAAGCCGGACAACATCGCCATCCGGATCCGCCCCAACCGGACCCGTCAGCTCGTGCTCTTCGACTTCTCGCTGGCCGCCGTGCCGCTGGAGGACATCGAGGCGGGCACCCCCCCGTTATCTCGACCCTTTCCTCGGCACCACGGCCCGCCCCCGCTACGACGAGCACGCCGAGCGGTACGCGATCGCGGTCACCCTGCACGAGATGGCCTCCGGGGAGCTGCCGGTGTGGGGGGACGGCGCCACCGAGCCCCGGTACACCGACGGTCCGCCGGTGCTGGCCGTCGAGGCGTTCGACCCGGCGATCCGGGACGGTCTCGTCGGGTTCTTCACCCGGGCCCTGGACCGGGACGCGAGCAGGCGACACGGTTCCCTGAAGGAGATGCGGGACGCCTGGCAGCAGGTCTTCCGCCGGGCCGACCACGCGGCCCCCGTCGGCTCGGCGCATCCCGACGACGAGGCGGAGTCCACTCCCGCCGAGCGGGCCGCCGTCGAAGCCGAGCGGAACGCCGCCGCCGCGCGGGCCACGCGGGCGACGGCGCTCGCGGCGTCCGGCCTCAGCCCCCGGGCCGTCTCCGCCGCCCATCGGCTTGACGCGACCACGGTCGGAGAGCTGCTGGCCCTGGGGTCGAAGCAGCTCTTCAGCTTGCCCGGTCTCGGCGCGAAGACCCGGCAGGAGCTGCAGCGCCGGCTGCGGGAGTGGCGGGACCGGCTGGGCGAGCACGAGGCGACACCGACGAGCGCGGCGGCGCGGGCCGCCGCCCGCACGGAGGTCGACGCGGCGGCGCAGGCAGGTGCCACCGCCGACGGCGGTGAACCGGAGCTCGCCGCGTTCGCCACGGTCGGCCTGGACGCTGTGGCCGCCCGGTTGCTGCCCGTCCCGCACCCGACCGGGCGCAACCGCAACGAGGGGGAGGCGATCCGGTTGCTGCTGCGGCTGCCGGACGAGGCGGGCAACCTCCCGCGGCTGCCTTCATGGGCGAAGCAGCCGGCAGTCGCGGCCCTGGTGGGCGTCAGCCCCGGACGGGTCGCGCAGTTCCTGATGGCCCAGCGCAAGCGTTGGCACGCCGACCCGGTGGTACGGGCCGTCCGGCTCGAACTGATCGAGCTGCTCGCCGAGAGCGGCCGGGTGATGGGGGCGGAGGAACTCGCCGCCGCTCTGTTGATCCGCCGTGGTTCGGCGCAGGACAGGGAGGAGCTGCGCCGGGCGCTCGCGACGGCGGCGGTACGGGCGGCCGTGGAGATCGACCCGCTGACGGAGGAGGCCCGCTTCGCCGCCCGCCGGCACGGCGACCGCCTGCTCTTCGCGCTGCAGCCCGGCAGGGCCGAGCCGCAGGACACGCCGGCCGCACCGGCGCTGCTCGACTACGCGGACGCACTCGGCGGCGTGGCGGACGCGCTCTCCCGTCAGGAGGTGCTTCCCAGCCCAGCGACCGTACTGCGGGAACTCGCCGCCGTCGACCCGCGCACCGGACGCACCGGCATCGCGCTCGACGAGCGCCGGATGGTGCAGCTCGCCGCGGTGGCCTCGAAGTCGGCAGCCGCGTCCCCCCGGTTGGAGATCTATCCCCGTGATCTCGATCCGGTTCGGGCGTTGCGACTGGCCCAAGCGGGGGTGGTGCCCGCGCCCGTCGGGGACGCCGAGCCCACCGGTCTTAGCGGGAAGCAGATCGCCGACAAGGTCCAGGCCCGGTTTCCGGAGCTGCCGCCGCTGCCGCCCCATCCGAAACTGGACCGCCTGCTCGCCGACGCCGGCTTCGACCTGGTCTATCGGTCCGGCCGCTACTACGCCCGGCGTAGCTCGTTGTCGTCGGCCCGGTTGGAACCGTCGCGCCGGCATTCCACCGTGTCCACGGTCACCGCGTGGACGGCCGAGTCGCCCGAGCTTGCCGCGTCGCTGCGCGCGGAACAGCAGCTCACCGCCGCCGCCGAGGAGGGCGGCTTCCGGGTGCTGACCATCCGCGTCGACCGCTATGACCTGGCGACGCGGGAGCTGACCACCCGGTTCGCGGGCCGGCCGGTGAGCGTGGCGGACAGGTTCGTGTCCGAGCTGCGCACGCTGGTGCAGTCCCGGCCGAAGCCGACCTGGCAGACCGTGCTGACCGCCGACCGGGCCGACCCGAACTCCCGGGACGCCCTGAAGCTCGCCGAGTTCACCGGCCGGGCGTGGCAGAGCCTACGGCCGGCGCTGCTGGCGCTGCCCGACCGGCGCGTCCCGGTGCTGCTGGTCGACGCCGCGCCGCTGGTGCGCTATCGGGGGATGCACCTGCTGGAGGAGTTGGCGGAGGCGGCCCGCGCCGGGGCGGGGCCGGTCTGGCTGCTCTGCCCGATGGAGGACCCGACCGAGTTGCCGCGCCTGGACGACGCGGTGGTGCCGGTGCCCCCCTACGAGCGGGTCGTGCTGCCCGACGCCTGGGTCAGCAACGCCCACCGCGGGCGGCCCGAGCAGGCCGGTTAGTCGACATCGATCGGCGGCGCCGCATCCAGCTCGACGGCGTAGTCGCTCCAGCGCGGCAAGCCGACCGCGACGGCGGGTTGGATGCCCAGCTCGTCCATGAACTCCGCCTCCCACCGGGCGAGGTCCCGGGCGCGCGCCCGGACGAACGCCGTCCCGTTCCCGGCGACGAGGTGGGCCAGCGCCTCGGCGCGGATGCCGTGGCTGGTGACCACCCGCCGGAGCACCCTCGGCGGCAGGTTGGCCAGTTCCACCCAGGCCGGCCGGTCGGCACCGCTGGGCAGGATGATCCGGTTGGCCGGCCACGACTCCTCCGGCACCCCGGTCACCACCGGGCGGTAGGCGGCGGCCCCGGAGTGGGCGAGCAGGGTCTCGAGGTCGATCAGCCCGCCGGTGAGCCCGAGCCGCTCCGGGAACCGGCGCAGCTCCCACAGCAGGTAGGCGCGGATCCGGCCGTCGTCGGCGTCGAACCAGTCCGGGACGGGCTGCGCCCGATGCTCCTGGAGGTCCAGCGCGACGCCCCCGGCGAAGTCCTGGAGTTGCCGCAGCGCCCGCCGGGTCTGAAACTCGCTGCTGCCGGCGAGCACGCCGGACCACGAGGTGGCCCAGAACCAGCGGACCAGGCTGCGGACCTGCCAACGCTCCGGCTCGGGCACGAGGTGGTGGAAGGCCGCGAGCAGCATGACCTGCTGCGGGTACGGCACCAGCCGGGTGGCGGGGACGCCGACCTCGTACCTGAGGAACTGCACGGCCCGGTGCAGGGCCGGCTCGGCCGCCTGGACCGCGTCGTCGAGATCGTCCCGGAGCCGATCGACCAGCGCCCCGGACTGCGGTGCATGCACGTCCTCCTCGCCGGCGATCGCGAGAATGGTCTGGAAGACGGTGCTGGCGGGAATCTTGCCGATGCCGCTGGCGCCGATGTTGTCCCGGATCGCGCTGATCCGGTCGGCCAGGGTGGACTGGGCCTCGGTGCGGTAGGTCAATGCGGAGAACATCTGGTCCGGGGTGATCTGCTGGCCCCTGCTGTTGAGCCGGGAGAACGCCTCCACCGCATGGGACAGGTCGCCGCCGACAAGCCGGACCACGGCGACCTTGTAGGACCGGATTCGTTGGGCGAGCTGCTCGGCCTCCTCGACCAGCGCGTCGCACTCCTGCGGATCGGGCACCTCGCGGGTCAGCCGACGGGCGTGGGCGAGGAACTCCATCGTGCGCAGCACCGCCTGCATCGGCAGCAGCCGGGCCGACGGTTCGCCGCCCGGCCAGTGGCTGAACCGGGGCTCCGGGTGGCTGCCCAGCCCCAGGTCTCGGTAGATCCACCACATCCACTCCCCCGGCCCGCTCGCGCCGGCCGGCCGGCGGGCCAGGGTGCCGAAGAGGGTGGAGAGTCGCTGGTGCCCGTCGATCAGATAGGACACGGTGCCGTCGGTGGGCGCCGGTGGGATGTCGATGCCGGCGATCTGATCGAGGCTGGGCAACACGTGCGGCGTGTCCCAGACCAGGAGGCTGCCGATCGGGTATCCCCGCTCGATGCTGTCGTAGAGGTCGATCATCTGGTCGGGCCGCCAGACGAACGGGCGCTGGAACCGGGGCACCCGCAGCCGGCCCGCTGCCACCTCGTCCAGCAGCTGCTCCAGCAGCAGGACCTCCGGCTTGACGGTGCTCTCCTCGGCGTGGTCCGCCATCAGTCGCTCTCGCTCCCGTCCTCAGATCCGGCTGGCGATCTTGTCGAGCAGCGTCCGCAGCTCGGCGACGATCTCCTCGCCGAGGGTCGCGAAGTCCTGCTCGGTCAGGCGCCCCCGCTGTTTCGCCAGGTGCTCCAGCACATCCTTGCCGAACCCGTCGCGCAGGCCGAGCTGCACCGCCGGGTCGAGATCCTGGAAGAGTTCCCGCTGTTGCTCGACGACGGCCTGCTTCCGGCTGCCGAGCCCGTTCTTGATGTCCAGGTGGCCACGCTGCTGCGGGGTCAACCGCTTGAGCGCCGACAGCTTGCGGGACGCCTCCTTCGGCCTGCCGATCCCGAAGAGCACCCGGTGCGGCACGTAGTTCTCCGCCTCCCGCAGCGCCAGCACGTGCACCATGATGTTCTCCGCGTCCAGCGCGTCGGCATGGTCGTGGTTGGCGGTCCGCTGCCCGGGGATCAGGCTGTCGCTGTCGAGCAGGGCGACCACCCGGATCAGCCGCCGGTAACGAACGGCGTGTTCCCGGGCCACCCGGGGGACCTCCCCGCTGCCGCCCGCGCTGTGCACCTCCAGCCACTCCTGCTCCAGCGCCGTCACGACCCGCTCGTGCCGCAGGGCCGACGCCACCGTGTGCAGGAAACCCCCGTCGGAGCTGCTGTTCTCGACCACCAGCACCGCCGGTCGACACAGGTCGGCGGAGTGATCGGCGAGGTCGGCCCGGCTGACCCGGACCACGTCTCCCTGTTGGGTCGTGCCGGTCCACGCCTGGTGGACCATGGCGTCGCGGGCCAAAGCGAGGTAGGTGCCGGCGAGGTCGGGCAGGTGCTTCGGCAGGTACGTCTCGACGGCGGCGACCACCGCGAGGTCGGTCACCCAGTCGTGCCGGCGGTCGGGAAAGCAGCGCAGCAGGACGTAGAGGTCGTTCGGGTCGTACCGCCTGGCGGGGTCGTCGGTGTCGGTGAAGACGTCGGCGGTCAGCTCAACCCGCACGGGCGTCCCGCCTCTCCCACTGGGCGCGGGCCAGGTTCTTGGTCTCCTCGTAGTCCTCGGAGAAGACACCCTCCGGCCAGTAGTCCAGGTTGCCGAACTCGTCGACGTGGATGCGCCGGGCGGTGGCCGCCCCGTCGACGGAGTCCACGAAGTAGACCGCGACCAGCTCCGGGTCGAGCCCCTCGGCGATCCGCCGCCGCAGGCGCAGCAGCAGCGTCTCACTGTGTGTCTCGATCAGGAATTGGGTGGAGGTCCGCTGCGCGGCGGTCAGGTAGAGATCGGCCAGCGCGGCGTGCGCTGCGGGGTGCAGATGCAGCTCCGGCTGCTCGATGATCTCCAGCACCGGCCGGTCGGTGGGGTCGAGCAGGTCCGCCGCCCGCTGCACGAAGACCGGCAGCGCCTGGGCCACGCCGGTGCCGGCGTCGGCAAGGTTGACCTGGATGGTGTCGTCGTCGCGGGAGATGAGCACCACCGACCACATGCCGCCCCGCTCGGCGACGTCGAGCTTCCAGCCCGGCAGGTAGTCGGAAAACTCGTCGTTGAGCCGCCGGATCAGCCGGCTCTGGTGGCGTACTTTGTCGCTGGCGAGGATGCTGGCGGCGTGCTCGCCCAGAATGCCGACCTCCGGCGGGGTCCGGCCGGGGAGCCGGTAGCGCCGCTGCGGGCGGTCCCGGAACGGCCCGAAGTAGCGCACCTCCGGATAGCCTCTCCGGATTTTGATGGACAGCTCCCGCAGCACCCTGGCGAAGTCGGGCGGGAGGCTGTCCGCCGGCCTGTCGTGGTCGGCCACCTCGATCGGGAACAGCCCTCTGAAGCGCAACGGCACCTCGGTCCAGGTCTCGCCACCGACCTCGACCGTGTATCGGGGGGTTCGACGCGGGTCGGTCAGCTCCCACTCCACCCGGAGCCGGCGCGCCCCGCCGATGGTGACGGTCAGCTCGCTGACCACCTGCGTGTGGTGCTCCCGGATGTGCTGCACCGTGGCAGAAAGCTCGATCGGATCGAGAATGCGTCCGTCGAGCCTCAGGCCGAGCTGGACGCTGCCGAGCGCACGGTTGCCGTAGACCAGGTCGGTGAACGAGTCGACCATGGTCTCGCCGAGCTGGTCCAGGTCGAGCGGCCCCGGCGAGGAGGTGCGGATGCCGGTGCCGATCACCACCGGGGCCCGGACCAGCGCGCTCTTGCCTGCGTTGTTGCGGCCGAGCACCAGCGTGACCGGCCGCAGCTCGATGTCCTGCCGGCGGGAGAAGCAGCGGTAGCTGCCGAGGGTCATCTGGACCAAAGACATGGGTACCCGATCAGGCTGGACGGACCTTGGCGAGGGCCCGCCCGGTCAACATCAGCGCCAACTCCACGGCCTCGTCGTCGACCAGCCGGCAGGTGACGGCGTACTTCCGGGTGCTCGCCCCCTGGCGGAGCTTGACCCGCTCGTCAGTGATGTCGGCGACGTCCTCCGGGCGCAGCCGCAGGGTCAGCCCGCCGTTAAACGGCTTCACGTACGCCACCGCACCGAACCGGCGCGGGGCGTCGTCGCGCACCATCAGGTAGTTCGTGTAGCCGTCGTAGGAGCGGTCCGAGGAACCGATCTCGACCAGGGTGTCCTGCTCCAGCGCGCGCCGCAGATAGGTGAGCACCCGCCGGGTGGTCGCGCCGTCCGAGGCCCGGGTGTAGACGAACTGGAGAAGCGGGAAGCTGTCCTCGTCGTCCAGGCTGAGGGCCGAGGTGGTGACCGCCGCCTCGGGCTCCTGCTCGGGATCCGCCTCGGTCGGGTCGTCGACCGGATCGACCGCCGTGCCGTTGCGCCGCTGGTATTCGACGATCTCGTCGACCGTGCCCTCGATGATCCGCACGCCCACCTCCACCCTCGGGTCAGCGTGGCAGCCTAACCACCAGGACGTGAATTCAGAGCTTCATTCACTCGCGGGCCGCTGTCGGGTCCCTGACAGCACGCCGTACCAGGTCACGGGCCGACGCCCGGTAGGGTGGCCCGGTTCGGGTGCCGGGAGCGGAACGGAGGGCGGTCACGTGATCGACCAGGAGGCGCTGCGCAAGGATCTCCAGGCCCAGGTCCGCAGGCTGGAGAAGGACCTGGTCGCGCAGATCGCCGAGGTCGACGGGCTGCACGCCAGGCTTCGCGCGGAGTATGACCGGGCGTTCGGGCTCGGCCGGACCGCCGCCAGTTGGACCGAGTGGCGCGACGAGCGGGTCACCCAGGCGGCGGTGGCGTGGGTGCTCGGCACCGTCTTCGTCCGGTTCTGCGAGGACAACGGCCTGCTCGGCGACGCCTGCTATCTCGCGGGGCCGACCCAGGATCGGGCGGTGCTGGCCGAGGAGTCCCAGGACGACTTCTTCGTCCGCCACCCGGCCAAGACCGACCGGGACTGGCTGCTCGCCGGTTTCGAGCAGATCCGCCAGTCGCAGGCCGGCGCGCTGCTCTTCGACAAGGAGCACAACCCGGCGTACCAGATCCCGGTCAGCCACGACGCGGCCAAGGCGTTGATCGCCTTCTGGCGGCGGCGCGACGACGACGGCACGCTGGTCCACGACTTCACCGACCCGGCCTGGGGCACCCGCTTCCTCGGCGACCTCTACCAGCACCTGTCGGAAGCGGCCCGGAAGACGTACGCGCTGCTCCAGACTCCGGACTTCGTCGAGGAGTTCATCCTCGACCTGACCCTCACCCCGGCGCTCGACGAGTTCGGCCACGACGTGGTCAAGGTGATCGACCCGACCTGCGGCTCCGGACACTTCCTGCTGGAGGTCTTCGACCGGCTCTGCAAGGCGTGGCATGCCGCCGAGCCGGAGAAGGACCCGCAGGAGGTCGTCCGGCAGGCCCTGCTCGCGGTGCACGGCGTCGACGTCAACCCGTTCGCGGTGGCCATCGCGAGGTTCCGACTGCTGATCGCCGCGCTGCGCGCCGCCGGCTTCGCGACACTCGCGCAGACCAAGGGGTACGTCTTCCCGCTCCAGATCGCCACCGGCGACTCCCTGCTCAGGGACCGCCAGCTCACCCTCTTCGACGACGTGGACAAGCTGGCCCGGTTCCGGTATGCGACGGAGGACCTGGACAACTACCCGGACATGCTCCGCGAGGGCCGCTACCACGTCGTGGTGGGCAACCCGCCCTACGTCACGCCAAAGGACAAGAGCCTCAACGAGGTCTACCGGGAGTCCTACCGGGACGTGTGCTCCGGCAAGTACGCGCTGTCGGTGCCCTTCGCCAAGCGCTTCTTCGACCTGGCCAAGCGCGCCGAGTCGGACGGCCGAGGGTCCGGCTACGTCGGGCAGATCACCGCCAACTCGTTCATGAAGCGCGAGTTCGGCCGGAAGCTGATCACCGACTACCTCGCCAGCCGGATCGACCTGACCCACGTCATCGACACCTCCGGGGCCTACATCCCCGGCCACGGCACGCCGACCGTGATCATGGTCGGTCGGTCACGCCCGGCCAAGCTCGGCGCGGACACGATCCGCACGGTGATGGGCGTGCGCGGCGAGCCGGAGGCACCCACCGAGGCACGCAACGGCCACGTTTGGCAGGCGATCCTCCGGCAGTACCGCGACGCGGGCTCGGAATCCGAATGGATCTCCGTCGTCAACCACCCCCGCGAACAACTCGCTGCCTTCCCTTGGAGCCTGAAGGGCGGCGGAGCCATTGACCTCCTCGATCGGATCAGCTCTTCGCCCGCCAGGCTCGGGCAGCGGATCAATGGAAAGGTGGGGTTCGCCAGCTTTCCGGGGCAGGACGATGTCTTCGTGGCGCCACGATCCTGGTTTGCCCGGCATGCCATCGCCGAACACAGATCCCTGGTCACGGGCGATTCGGTGCGCGACTGGACCGAAGCCCACCCCATCGACGCACTCGTCCCCTACGACCAGGACCTGAAGCCCCTTCACTATCTACCGGAGTCGGCTTGGGGAAAACACCTCTGGGCCTTTCGGGCGACCCTCAAGGGAACCGTCGGTTTCGGCGGCGAGACGCGGGAAGAAGCTGGTGACACATGGTGGACCTGGTACCGGTGGGTTTCGGAACGCTACCGCATCCCACTCTCGATCACTTTCAGTGAGGTATCAACTCACAATCATTTCTCATTCAACCGCGGCGGCAAGGTATTCAAGCAAACTGCGCCAGTAATGAGGTGATCTCAGCAAGGTTCGGCGGCCGAGTGGGATGACACGGGCTTAACGTCCATACCGGACGGCGCTGGATATGGACGTGGAGCCATCGGTAGACAGGTTCTTGCGACGGAATCGGTCTCCGAGAGGGCCCCACGTGATCACCTATTCTGCCAGGCTCGACGTCCCCAGGGAACTGGTGCGACACGTGGCGCGGCTTCTGCACGCCGAACGTCGGGCGGTGCGCACTCGCCGCCGTGCGAGGGCGTTGACGTGCTTCTACCAGGCGCTTCTGGTGTTGGTGTGGTTCCGCAAGGGTGAGGACAAGACCACC
>NZ_FMCW01000045.1 GCF_900091595.1 Micromonospora haikouensis | reverse complement strand
CAGGCCGAGGGAGTCGTGGTCGTTGCGGTCACCCAGGTGACCCAGGTTGTGCAGCTTCGACTCCTGCAGGGCGGTGCCGATGGAGATGACGGCGGCGCGTTCGTCGAGGCCGGTCTTCTTCGTGGCGGCGATGATGGCCTTGGCGTTGGCGGTCTGCTCGGCGTCGAGGTCGATGCGCGACTGCGCGCCCTGCACACCGTGGGGGATCAGCTTCCCGGCGTCGGCGGTCGTGTCGGCCTGTACGGCGGCGACGGGCCGGGCGTCGACAGTGCCGGTGCCGGTGTTGGTGTTGTGGTTGAGGGGTCCGGCGGCGAGGCCGCCGGCGAACGCGAGTCCGGCGATGCCGAGGACGCTCTTACGCAGGATGGTCGTGTTCATGGGGGTGTCTCCTATCCGGGGGTCGGCACACGTCCCACATCCGCCGGAGGGGGATGGCGGGGGTGTGCGAGCACCACGTCGAGGCGCCCGAACAACGAACAACGGGGGGGAGAAGGAGGGAAGGGCCGGGGCGGCTGCCGTGCGGTACCGCGCCGGGTCCAGGTGTAACGACCGGCGACCGGCCCCCATTCCCCGGGGGGATGACGGGTGGCGGGGCGGGCCCTGCCGGATCCGGGGCGATCCGGGGGGATCCGGGGTGCTGCTGCGGTCGTCCGTCAGGTGTAACGCCCCCGCCCCGGCCGGGATTCCGGCTCGGAGGTGCCGCCGGTCACCACCCCCCGAGCCCGGCCTGACCCGGCCCACCTCCGCCTCCACCTCGCCCCACGCCACCCCGCCGGTCGGACAATCCGCTCATTTCGGCGGAGGGGTGACGGGATGTCGGGCAGGTGGTGGTATCCCGGCGCGGTGATGCCGCCATCTGCCCGACATGACGCTCCGGGGTGGCTGCCGACGCGCCGGCGGGTCGCGTCGCCTCAGACGCGCCGCAGCGATAGTTCCGACACACGGCGGTAACGATCTGGGAACGCTCCCAACGGCTTATTGACACCTCGGGGACTCTCCTCCACTCTCATGGGAGCGCTCCCGGGGCTGTGTTGCGGATCTCTCCGCTACGGCGCCGGCCGTCGACCGTGGGCTCTGGCCGCCGGCCGCGAGCGCCTGCACAGCACCCCCCACCACATGACACAGCCTCACCACCGAAAGAGGGGTCTCGGATGAGCGTCCCAATCCGTCGCCGGCGGCTCGCGGCCATCGCGCTCGCGTCCGTCGCGATGATCGCCACCACTTCCGCCTGCGGCAGCGACGACGAGGGCTCGGGCAGCAGCGACGACCCGATCAAGCTCGTCGTCGACGTCTTCGGCGACCAGGGCTTCGGCTACGACGAGCTCTACAAGCAGTTCGAGTCGGAGCACCCGAACATCAAGATCGAGCAGCGGGGCAAGGGTCTCGGCCTCGGTGACTACAACACCCGCCTCACCCAGCAGATCACCGCCGGCGCCGGCGCCGGCGACGTGGTGGCCCTCGAAGAGGGCACGATCGTCCAGTTCTACGCCCAGGCCGGCAAGTTCGTGAACCTGGCCGACCACGGCGCGAACGACCTCAAGAGCAACTTCCTGCCGTGGAAGTGGGAGCAGGGCACCACCCCGGACGGCACCGTCCTCGGCCTCGGCACCGACGTCGGCTCGATGGCGCTGTGCTACCGCAGCGACCTGTTCAAGGCCGCCGGCCTGCCGACGGACCGCGAAGAGGTTGGCGCCCTCTGGCCGACCTGGGACCAGTTCATCGCCGCCGGCCAGAAGTTCGTCGCCGCCGACAAGAAGCACAAGTTCGTCGACTCGGCGACCAACTTCTACAACGTCGTGCTGATGCAGACCGCGGGCAACGGCACCGGCTACACCTACTACGACAAGAGCAACAAGCTGGTCATCGGCGAGAACCCGGACGTGCGGACCGCGTACGACCTCTCCACCAAGATGATCGCCGCCGGCCTGTCGAACAACCTCCAGTCGTTCTCGAACGAGTGGAACGCCGGCTTCAAGAACGGCACGTTCGCCACCATCGCCTGCCCCGCCTGGATGACCGGTGTCATCAAGGGCCAGGCCGGTGACTCCGCCGCCGGCAAGTGGGACGTCGCGAAGGCCCCCGGCAACGGCGGCAACTGGGGCGGTTCCTTCCTGGCCGTGCCGAAGTCCAGCAAGCACCCCAAGGAGGCCGCCGAGCTGGTGAAGTTCCTGACCAGCGCCAAGGGTCAGATCGAGGCGTTCAAGAAGGTCGGCAACCTGCCGTCGTCGCCGCAGGCCCTGACCGACCCGGCCGTCGCCGACTCGACCAACGAGTACTTCACCAACGCCCCGGTCGGCAAGATCTTCGCCGCCGGTGCGAGCGACCTGAAGCCGGTCTACCTCGGCCCGAAGAACCAGGCTGTCCGTACCGCCGTGGAGAACACCCTGCGCGCCGTCGAGCAGGGCAAGCCCGCCGCCGAGCAGTGGGAAGCAGCGCTGAAGAACGGCGAGGCCGCCGGTAAGTGACCGGCCGAACCGACCACGGGTGGCGTCGACAGGCGACTGTCGGCGCCACCCGCGGTGCCCGGTAAGCCCGGTGCGCCCGGTTGGCCGGGCCGGCAATCCCCCGGCGCCGCCCGCGCGGCCGGGCCGGTAACCCCCCGGCGCCGCCCGCGCGGAAGGCCGGTAATCCCCCGGCGCCGCCCCGCGCGGACGGGTCGCGCCGACCGACGAGAAGGACCGTCGATGAGCCTGGACCTCCACACCACAGCGCCCCCCGGCGGGGGCGGGGACCCCGCCCGCCCCGCCCGTGCCACGCACCGCCGCCCGGCCTCTTTCACCAAGCTGGACCTGAAGTTCTCCCCGTACCTGTACGTGCTGCCGTTCTTCGTGATCTTCGCGGTCTTCAGCGCGTACCCGATCGTCTACACGGTCTGGATCGCGCTCACCGACCGGTCGCCGCTGAACGCCACGATCAGCTTCGTCGGCCTGGACAACTTCGTCGAGCTGCTGACCGACGACCCGCAGTTCTGGAACGCGGTCGTCAACACGTTCGGCATCTTCCTGCTCTCCACCGTGCCGCAGCTGATGCTGGCGCTGGTGCTGGCCAACGCGCTGAACCGGAAGCTGCGGGCGCAGACCTTCTTCCGGATGGCCATCGCGATGCCGATCATCACCTCCACCGCCGTGGTGGCGCTGATCTTCTCGATGATCTACGCCAAGGAGTTCGGCCTCGCCAACTGGCTGCTCGACCTGGTCGGCATGGACCCGATCGACTGGCGGGCGAACCGCTTCGCCTCCTGGTTCGCCATCTCCACCATGGTCGACTGGCGCTGGGTGGGCTACAACGCCCTCATCTATCTGGCCGCCATGCAATCGATCAGCAAGGACATGTACGAGGCGGCGGCGCTGGACGGCGCGTCGCGGCGCCGGCAGTTCTGGTCGATCACCATCCCGCAGCTCCGCCCGACGATCATCTTCACGCTGATCGTCTCGACGATCGGTGGGCTCCAGCTCTTCACCGAGCCGCTGATGTTCACCAGCGGCGCGGGGGCGCTCTCCGGCGGCTCGGAGGGGCAGTTCCAGACCATCACCATGTACCTGCTCGACGTGATGAACACGCGGTTCCGCTGGGGGTACGCCGGCGCGGTCGCCCTCGTGCTGTTCCTGCTCATCGCGCTGGTGTCGTTGGTGAACTACCTGCTCGCCCGCCGCATCAGTTCCGACAAGTGAGGGTTGCGCCAGATGACGACCACGACGCTCCGCCCACCCGCGCGCCCGGCCGGTAGGCCGCCGCGCGACGCGCACAAGGCCGACCGGATCTGGAAGGCGACCCCGCTGACCTGGGTCGGCCTGGTCTTCGGCGTGATCCTCTCGCTGTTCCCGTTCTACTGGATGATCGTCATCGCGTCCCGGACGAACGACGCGGCCAACTCCTGGCCGCCGCCGTTCCTGCCCGGCGGCAAGCTCGGCGAGAACATCCAGCGGGTGCTGGAGAACGGCGACGCCAACATCGTCAAGGGGCTGATGAACTCGTTCCTGGTCTCCGGGACGATCACCGTCGCCACCGTCTTCTTCGGCTCGCTGGCCGGTTTTGCGTTCGCCAAGCTGCGCTTCCGCGGCAAGAACGCGATGCTGCTGATCATCCTCGCCTCGATGATGGTCCCGATCCAGCTCGGCGTGCTGCCGCTCTACATCCTGATGGCCAAGCTCGAGTGGCTGAACACCATGCCGTCGGTCACCGTGCCGTTCCTCATCGGTGGCTTCGGCATCTTCATGATGCGCCAGTACGCCGAGCAGGCCGTGCCCAACGAGCTGATCGAGGCCGCCCGGGTGGACGGCTGCTCCACCTGGCGCGTCTACTGGCACGTCGTCGTCCCCGCGCTGCGGCCGGCGGCGGCGGTGCTGGGCCTGCTCACCTTCATGGAGCAGTGGAACCAGTTCTTCTGGCCCTTCGTGGTGCTCGCCGACCCGGCCAACCCGACCGTGCAGATCTCGCTGCGCAGCCTCAACACGGCCTACTTCGCCGACAACTCGCAGATCTTCGCGGGCACCCTGGTCGCCACGCTGCCGCTGTTCGTCGTGTTCGTCCTGTTCGGCCGCCAGATCATCGGCGGGATCATGGAAGGTGCCGTCAAGTCGTGAGCGATCCGACCCGTCCGCCCGCCGTCGGCGTCCTCGACCAGGGCCCGGCCATCACCTTCCCGCCCGGCTTCCTGTGGGGTGCCGCGACCGCGGCGTACCAGATCGAGGGCGCGGCCACGGCGGGCGGCCGTACCCCCTCGATCTGGGACACCTTCAGCCACACCGAGGGGCGGACAGTCGGCGGGCACACCGGCGACGTGGCCTGCGACCACTTCCACCGGATGCCCGACGACGTGCGGCTCATGGCGGAGCTGGGCCTGAAGTCCTACCGGTTCTCGGTGTCCTGGCCGCGCGTGCAGCCGGGCGGCTCGGGCGCGGCCAACGCCGAGGGCCTGGACTTCTACCAGCGGCTGGTCGACGAGCTGCTGGGCCACGGCATCGAGCCGTGGCTGACCCTCTACCACTGGGACCTGCCGCAGCCGCTCGAGGACGCGGGTGGCTGGCCGGCCCGGGACACCGCCGCCCGGTTCGCCGACTACGCCCAGCTCGTCGCGGACGCGCTCGGCGACCGGGTGCGCTACTGGACCACGCTCAACGAGCCGTGGTGCTCGGCGTTCCTCGGGTACGGCTCGGGCGCGCACGCGCCGGGGCGTACCGACGGGGCGGACGCGGTCCGGGCCGGGCACCACCTGATGCTCGGGCACGGCCTGGCGGTCCAGGCGCTGCGGGCGTCCCGGCCGGACGCCCAGCTCGGCATCACCGTCAACCTGTACCCGGTGACCCCGGCCACCGACTCGCCGGCCGACGCGGACGCCGCCCGGCGGATCGACGCGCTGGCCAACCGGTTCTTCCTCGACCCGGTGCTGCGCGGGTCGTACCCGGCGGACCTCCAGGCGGACCTGGCGTCGGTGACGGACTTCGGGCACGTGCGCGACGGCGACCTGGCGACCATCTCGACGCCGCTGGACCTGGTCGGGATCAATTACTACAGCCGGCACGTGGTCGCCGCCCCCGTCGAGGGGGAGCAGCCGGAGGCATACTGGCGGGCGCCCACGTGCTGGCCGGGCAGCGAGGACGTCCGGTTCGTCACCCGGGGTGTCCCGGTGACCGACATGGACTGGGAGATCGACGCCCCCGGGCTGGTCGAGACCCTGGAACGGGTCCACCGCGACTACACCGACCTTCCGCTCTACGTGACCGAAAACGGTTCCGCTTTTGTTGATACCGTGGTCGACGGTCAGGTCGACGACACCGACCGGTTGGCCTACTTCGACTCGCACCTGCGGGCGGCACATGCGGCGATCGGTGCAGGGGTGCCCCTACGGGGCTACTTCGCGTGGTCGCTGATGGATAATTTCGAGTGGGCCTGGGGTTACACCAAGCGTTTCGGCATGGTGTACGTCGACTACGACAGCCAGGTCCGCATCCCCAAGTCCAGCGCCAGGTGGTACGCCGAGGTGATCCGACGCAACGGTCTGGCCGCACAATAAGGCACACGGCCAGCGAGTGACGGGCGGTCCCGGTGCCCGTCCCCCCAACCCGGGGGGCGCACCGGGCCACCCATGTCGGAGGAGCAGACGATGACAACGCAGCGCACCCGGTCGCTCGGGCGCCCGACCCTTGACGCGGTCGCCGCGCGCGCCGGCGTCGGGCGCGGCACGGTCTCCCGGGTGGTCAACGGCTCACCCCAGGTGAGCCCGGAGGCCCGGGCCGCCGTGCAACAGGCCATCGCCGAGCTGGGGTACGTGCCGAACCGCGCCGCCCGGGCCCTGGTGACCCAGCGGACCGACTCGGTGGCGCTGGTCGTCTCCGAGTCCGGGGACCGGGTCTTCACCGAGCCGTTCTTCGCCGGCATCGTCCGGGGGATCAGCTCGGGCCTGCTGGAGACCCCGATGCAGCTCTGGCTGGCCATGGCCCAGTCGCCGGTGGAGCGGGAACGCGTCGAGCACCACCTCACCAACCAGCACGTCGACGGCGTCCTGCTGCTGTCGCTGCACGACTCCGACCCGCTGCCCACCCTGCTGGAGGAGCGGGGCCTGCCGACGGTGCTGGGCGGCCGGCCGGCCCGGATGCTCCAGCCGGGCGCGCAGCCCGCCTACTACGTCGACGTCGACAACGTCGGTGGCGCCCGGCACGCGGTGGAATACCTGTTCGCCCGGGGGCGGCGGCGCATCGCCACCATCGCCGGCACCCAGGACATGGGCGCCGGCCTGGCCCGGTTGACCGGCTACCGGGAGGCCGTCCATGCCACCGGGGCCGGCCTCAACCCCGACCTCATCGCGTACGGCGACTTCAGCGAGGGCAGCGGGGCGGCCTGCATGCGTCGGCTGCTGGAGGTCTGCCCGGATCTCGACGCGGTCTTCGTCGCCTCCGACCTGATGGCCTTCGGCGCGCTGCGGACGCTGCGCGAGGCCGGCCGACGGGTGCCGGACGACGTGGCGGTGATCGGCTTCGACGACGCGCCGGTGGCCCGGCAGGCCGAGCCGCCGCTGACCACGGTCTTCCAGCCGGTCGAGGAGATGGGCCGGCAGATGGCCCACCTGCTGGTGTCCCGCATCCGCGGCGAGGACATCCCGACCAACCACATCCTCCTCGACACCCACATGGTCCGCCGCGCCTCCGCCTGAGCGGTCCCGCGGGCGTACGGAAGGGCGCGCTGTCTGATTGATCCGGCCTGGCGTCATCTGGGAAGTCCCCGGGCCGCCGGCCGGTATCACCGCGCCGCGCGCCGGCTCCTGTCAGCAGGACCACGCCGGTGCGGGGAGTCGCCGCGTCGGCGTCACGTCGATGGGAGACCGCTGTCATGACAATCCTCGGAAGCCGCGCCCGCCGCCTGGCCCTGGCCCTGTGCGCCGGCCCGGTCCTCGCCGGCCTGCTGGCCACCGCCACGGCTCCGGCCGCTGCCGCCGGCCCGGCCGGCAAGCCCGCCCGGAGCACCACGGTCACGGACGTCTGGATGCGGGACGCCGTCGACGACGCCGGCCTCCAGCCGTACTCGGGCACCAGGGTCTGGGCCAGCCCGGACATCAAGGTCTGCCCGACGCCGGTGGAGTGCGCGACCAGCACGTTCCCGGTGGCCGGCTCGACCAGCTACATCTTCGTCAAGCTGCGCAACCCCGGGCGGTACGGGTCGGGCACCGACAGCGGGATCCTGCATTTCTACCGGACGAACCCGGGCGGCAGCCTGTCCTGGCCGCTGGGCTGGATGCCGGTCGCCGTGCGGGCCGTCACCGTGCCCACGGGCGTGACGACGGTGCAGGTCACGTGGCCCGGCGTGCCCGGCCCCGGTCACTTCTCCCTGCTGGCCGTCTGGGAGTCGGCGAACGACCCGCTGCTGATCATGACCGCCGACATCCTGACCAACGTGCGCTACAACAACAACATCGCCTGGCTCGACCTGGTGTCGGTCTGACCGACCCCGCGCCGACGCGCCCGGTCAGGCCCAGCGGCGCAGCTCCCGCTTGGCCAGCGACGACCGGTGGACCTCGTCCGGGCCGTCGGCGAGGCGCAGGGTGCGGGCCTGGGCCCAGAGCCCGGCGAGCGGGGTGTCCTGGCTGACGCCCGCGCCGCCGTACCCCTGGATGGCCTTGTCGATCACCCACTCCGCCATCGCCGGGGTGGCGATCTTGATGGCCTGGATCTCGGTGTGCGCGCCCTTGTTGCCGACGGTGTCCATCAGCCAGGCGGTCTTGAGCACCAGCAGCCGGGCCTGCTCGATGCGGACCCGGGACTCGGCGATCCACTCCCGCACCACACCCTGCTCGGCCAGGGGACGACCGAACGCGATCCGCTGGTTGGCCCGGCGGCAGAGCAGCTCCAGGGCCCGCTCGGCCATGCCCACCAGCCGCATGCAGTGGTGGATGCGCCCCGGGCCGAGGCGGGCCTGGGCGATGGCGAAGCCCGCCCCCTCCGCGCCGACCAGGTTCTCCGCCGGCACCCGGACGCCCGTGAAGTCGATCTCCGCGTGGCCGCCGTGCGGGGCGTCGCTGTAGCCGAAGACCGTCATCCCGCGCCGCACGGTCACGCCCGGCGTGTCCCGGGGGACCAGGATCATGCTCTGCTGGCGGTGCCGGTCGGCCCCGGGGTCGGTCTTGCCCATCACGATGAAGATCTCGCAGCGCGGGTCCATCGCCCCCGACGACCACCACTTGCGCCCGTCGATCACGTAGGAGTCGCCGTCGCGGACGATCCGGGTGGCGATGTTGGTGGCGTCGGAGGAGGCGACCTCCGGCTCGGTCATGCAGAACGCCGAGCGGATCTCCCCCTCCAGCAGCGGCTTGAGCCAGCGGTCCCGCTGCGCCTCGGAGCCGAACTCGGCGAGCAGCTCCATGTTGCCGGTGTCCGGTGCGGCGCAGTTGACCGCCTCCGGGGCCAGGTGCGGGCTGCGGCCGGTCAGCTCCGCCAGCGGCGCGTACTGGAGGTTGGTCAGCCCCGCGCCGTAGCGGGGGTCGGGGAGGAAGAGGTTCCACAGGCCGCGCCGCCGCGCCTCGGCCTTCAGCTCCTCCAGCACGGGGGAACGGGCCCACGGGTCGCCGGCCGCCGCGACCTGCTCGGCGTGCACCGCCTCCGCCGGGTGGACGCACTCTTCGAGGAACGTGCCGAGGCGCGCGCGCAGCTTCTCGGTGCGGGCGTCGAACTGGAAGTCCATCACTGCTCCCTGACTGCGCGCAGACCGTGCTCGACCAGCGGCGCGACCATGTCGCCGATCCGGTCGAAGCCCCCGCCGAGCGTCTGCCCGAGGGTGTGCCGGTAGTGGATCCCCTCGCAGATCACCGCGAGCTTGAAGCAGCCCAGGGCGACGTGCCAGTGCAGCGGCCCGACGTCGACGTCGGCGCGCCCGGCGTACCGCTCGATCAGCTCGCGCCCGGCGGGGAAGCCGGCGCGCGGCCCGAGCCCGTCGGCGACCGGGTTGCCGGCGGCGGCGTCGCTGTCGCCGAGCACGTCCCAGTACGTCAACAGGAGCCCGAGGTCGGCCAGCGGGTCGCCGAGGGTGGCCATCTCCCAGTCGAGCACCGCCCGCACCGACACCGCGCCGCCGGTGTCGCCGGTCCCGTCGGCGGAGCGGGCGGCGCCGACCGTGGCGAGCAGGTTGTCCAGGCGGTAGTCGCCGTGCACGATCCGCCCGGCGTTCGCGCCCTCGGGCACCGAGCCGGCGAGCGCGGCGCGCAGCTCGTCGATGCCGGGCAGCGGGCGGCTGCGGGATTGGTCGAGCTGGGCGGCCCAGCGCCGCACCTGCCGGCCGAGGAAACCCTCGGGGCGGCCGAAGTCGGCCAGCCCGACGGCGGCCGGGTCGACCGCGTGCAGGTCGGCGAGGGTGTCCATCATCGCCATGGCGAGGTCGCGGCGCTGCCCGGCGGTCAGCGCGTCGGTCTGCGACCGGCTGCGGAACACCTCGCCGTCGACCTTCTCCATCAGGTAGAACGGCGCGCCGAGCACGGCGGGGTCCGGGCAGAGCAGCAGCGCCGCCGGCACCGGCACGGCGGTCGGGGCGAGCGCCGAGATGATCCGGTGCTCCCGGGCCATGTCGTGCGCGGTGGCGAGCACGTGGCCCAGCGGCGGCCGGCGCAGCACCATCTGCCGCCCGGTCGCGCCCTCGCCGACCCGCAGGGCGTACGTCAGGTTGGACTTGCCGCCGGCGATGAGCCGGGCCCGCAGCGGCGGGGCGGCCAGCTCGGGCCGGTGCGCGGCCAGGTAGGCGGCGAGCCGGTCGAGGTCGAGACCCTTCGGGGCGCCCGCGCCCGCACCGGGGCCGGTGCGCGGGTCGACGACGGCCGGATCGGTCATCCGACTAGTTGATGGCAGCTCACGCACCTTGTCAAGGTGGGATTTTCCCCGGGGACACGGCCCGGCAACAGGGACGAAATGGTCAACGGGCAGGCTGGTGCCCAGCCTGCCGGCCGCCCTGCGCCGGCCTGCCGAGCGGAGGGACGATCATGTTGCTGAGAGTTCGGGTGACCCTGCCGGACCGCCCCGGCACCCTCGGCCAGGTGGCCCGCACACTCGGCGTCTCCGGTGCCGACATCGTCCAGGTCGTCGTCCTGGAACGGCTCGGCGGGCGGGCGGTCGACGACTTCACCGTGGTGTGGCCGGGCGCCTCCCGGGTCGAGCGGCTGCTGGCCGGCCTGGCCGCGATCCCCGGCGTGCGGGTCGACGGCGTCTGGCGGGCGATCGGCGCGCCGACCACCACGGGGCAGGACGCCGAGCTGCTGGCCCAGGTGGCCGGCAACCCGGCCGACGGCCTGGCCACGCTGGTCGACGCGGTGCCGGGGCTGCTCGCCGCGGACTGGTCGGTGGCGGCGGTGGTCCCGCTGGACTGGGCCTCGCGCACCGGCGGCGGGGGCGGCGACGCCACGGTGGCCCACGCGAGCTGGCGGGTGCCGGTCCCGCCCCTGCTGCCCGAGATCACCCCGCTGCGGGCCCGCGCGATGACCGGGGCCGACGGCACCCACTACGCGATCGCGCCGTTCGGCCGGGCCGGGCTGGTCCTGGTGGTGTCCCGCGACCACACCGAGGCGCTGAGCCCCGCCGCGTTCCACTCCACCGAGGTGGACCGGCTCGCCCAGCTGGTCCGGGCGAGCGCGGTGATTCTCGGCGACCGGCTGGACCTGGTGGGCGCACCCCCGGTGGTGGCCGGCGGCTGAGACTGTCGGGCCCCGGTGCGGGGCCCGTCGGCCGGAGCCGGGCCCCGGTGCGGGGCCCGTCCGGCGGCACCAGTGCGGGCCCGGCCGATGCGGCCGGGCCCGCACTGTCGTTCTCCCACCCGGCGTTGCTCCTGCGCCCGGCGTGGCCGAGGTCACCACCTGTGGTGATGGTCATGCATGCGGTTCCCGCGCCGTCACCACCGGGCAACGGGCCCGCAACAGCCGGCCGGCATCGTCGTAGGCGGGTGAAGGGAGACAACCATGGCGCTGTGGCGGATCCGAGCCACCGTGGACGACCGGCCCGGCTACCTGTCGGTCCTCACGGCGAGCCTCGCGTTGCGCGGGGTCAACATCCTCACCGTGCAGGTGCACACCACCGAGGTCGGCGCGGTCGACGACTTCCTCGTCGACGCGCCGGACACGCTCGACGAGGCGGAGCTGATCGCCGCCGTGGAGCGGGGCCGGGGCCGGGACTGCTGGGTGGCGCGCAGCGAGGCGCGCGGCCTCGCCGACCAGCCCACCCGGGTGCTCGGCCTGGCCACCCGGCTGGTCCGCGACCCCGACGCGGCGGGCGAGGCGCTGCGGACGCTGCTCGGCGCCGACGAGGTCACCTGGCGGCCCGCGGTCGTCGCGGGGGGCATCGCCGGCACGACGATGGTCCTGCCCGACCCCACCGGCGGGTCGTACGAGCTGCGCCGGGCCGCGCCGAGCTTCACCCCGGCCGAGTACGCCCGCGCCCAGGCGCTCGCCGAGCTGGCGGCGGCCGTGGGCCGGCGGGACGCCGACCAGGTGACCCTCGTCCTGCCCGACGGCGCGGAGGCGGTCGTCCGCCCGGCGACGGCCGGCGACCTGACCGGTGTGCTGGAGCTGCACCGGGCCTGCTCGGCGGGCACCCTGCACCGCCGCTACCTCGGCGGGGCGGCGCTGCCGGCGCCGGCCCGGTTGGGGCGGCTGCTGGAGCCGGCCCAGGGCCTCACCCTCGTCGCGACGGCCACCGGCTCCGGCGGGGCGGCGATCGACGCGGGCGGGGCGGCGGAGCCGGTCGTCGCGATGGCGAACCTGCTCGTCGAGGGCGACGAGGCCGAGGTGGCGCTGCTGGTGCGCGACGGCTGGCAGCGGCGGGGGGTCGGCACCGCCCTGCTGCGCCGGCTGGTCCGGCACGCCGAGCGGGCCGGTCTCGCGGGTCTGGTGCTGCACGTCCAGGCGGAGAACACGCCGATGCTGCGTACCCTGCGTCGGCTCGCCCGGCCGATGGTGACGGAGCGGGACGGCTGCCTGGTCACCGTCAGCGTGCCGGTGACCGCCGCCCCGGCCGCGGTGGTGCCGGCCCAGGTGCGCCGCAGCTGACCCCGCGCCCGGTCGGGCGGGGCTCGGCTGCGTGGCGTTCGGTCGCGTGGGGCTCGGCCGGGCGGCCGTTGTTGATCAGCGGGCGCGCGGTCGGCCGGCGACGCAGAACCGGTTGTCCTCGGTGTCGGCGAGCACGATGTACGGGGAGGCGCCCGGTTCGAGCTGCGCCGGGTAGTGCGGCCAGTCCACCCGCCGCGCGCCGAGCCCGACGAGGCGGTCCACCTCGTCGTCGAGGTCCCGCGCCCCGGCGGTCAGGTCCAGGTGCACCCGGGGGAACGCCTCGGCCGGGCTCTCGCTGAGGTCCATCGCGAGCGCCGTGCCGGGCACCCCGGGCGGCGGTGCGAGCACGATCCATTCGTCGCCCGGATAGCGCGGCGGCCGGCGCACGTAGCCCAGGGCGGCGGCCCAGAACCGGGCGGCCCGTCCGCAGTCGGAGACCCCCAGCGAGACCTGCGTGATCACTGCCATCCGGTGACCGTACCGCCGTGCCGGGGTGTTAACAGGGGGCCCCTGCTCTACCGAATGCGTTAACGGGGGGCCCTTCCTTACCGCGCAGCCGCGGACCGGCCGCCGGACGGAGGTCCGGCGGCCGGTCGCGGGGCGCCTGCCCGAGGGGGGCGGGCGGGCGCACTCGGGGTCAGCCTGTGAAGGCGATGCGGTCCCGGCGACGGCGCAGCGTCATCAGGGCGACGCCGCCGCCGACCAGCGCGACGCCGGTGAGCGCCATGCCGGTGACGGCCACGCCGGTCAGCGGCAGGTCACTGCCGCCGCCGGTCCCGCCCGACGGGGAGGTCGTCGGCGACGCCGAGTCCGACGGGGTGGGCGACTCGGAGGCCGACGGGGACTCCGACGCCGACGGGGACTCGGAGGGCTCGGGGGACTCCGACGCCGACGGGGACTCCGACGGCTCCGGCGACTCCGAGACCGACGGCGTGGGGGTCGGGGTGGGCGTGGGCGTGGGCTTGGGGACCGTGCCCTTGCAGGTGTGGCTCACGTTGAAGTCGTCGCCGGTCCCGCTGATCGTGGCGGACCCGTCGACCAGCTTCCACCCGGCCGGGGTGAACAGGTAGGCGTGGATCTGCCGGGGGGCCTTGCCGCCGGTGGAGTAGAAGAAGTCCGGGTACGCGTCCGCGCCGTCCGGGATGTTCACCGTGACGTCGTTCGTGCCGTCGGAGAAGGTCAGCGTCAGGCTCTCGAAGCTGCCGCTGTTCTTGCCGGGCAGGACGAAGTGCCAGCCGTCGTGGTCGTCCGGCAGGTTCGCGAAGCGCTCGTCGTCGCACTGCTGGGTGAAGTAGCCAGCTTTCTTGCCCTGGTGGGCCGACTTGAGGCCGATGGTGGCCGATGCCCACGCCGGGGTGGCGAGGGCGAGGCAGGCCGTGGCGGCGGTCGCGGAGAAGGCCGCGCGCGCCACGCGCCGACGCTGTGACATGAGGTATTCCTCCGAAAGGGGAGTCGAGGGGACGCCACATGATCGCCTCGGCGCGTACCGGAGGGGGCATCGGATGAATAGCCTGAGCTGGGCGGACGGCGGACCCAAAGCCCCCTTCCCGGAGGGGATTACCGGCGCGGGGCGGCGTGTCGGCGTAACGCTTTCGGACGGCGCGACGCCCCGTTCCGGGTGCGCGACGCCCCGTTCCTCGGTGGAGCGGCGCCGGGGCGGGTGGCGCGGCGGCGCAGGCTCGTGGCGGCGAAGGTCTTCCCAAGTGTGCAATCCGCTGGATACATTGTCGAGCATCCATGGGAGCGCTCCCGCGCCTCCCCGGAGACCCCCACCACCCGCCTCCGCCGGCCCCGACCCCTCAGACGCCGTCCCGCGTCCGGTCGGGGCCGTCGGGCGCCATCCGTCAGGAGCTCGCAGATGCGTCACCCGAACCGGCCGTCCCGGCCGTCGCGCGGCCGACCCTGGCTGCGCCGCCTGCTCGCCGCCGGCGCCGCCCTGGCCAGCGGCCTCGCGATGGGCGTCGTCGCGCCGCAGGCCGCGCCCGTCGCCGCCGCGCCCGCCTTCAACTACGCCGAGGCGTTGCAGAAGTCGCTGTTCTTCTACGAGGCGCAGCAGTCCGGCAAGAAGCCGGCCTGGAACCGGGTCTCCTGGCGCGGCGACTCGGCGCTCACCGACGGCTCCGACGTCGGAGTGGACCTCACCGGCGGCTGGTACGACGCCGGCGACCACGTCAAGTTCGGCTTCCCGATGGCGTTCAGCGCCACCATGCTCGCCTGGGGCGCGGTCGAGTACCGCGACGGGTACGTCGCCTCCGGGCAGCTCACCCACCTGCTCAACAACCTGCGCTTCGTCAACGACTACTTCGTCAAGGCGCACCCCGCCCCGAACGTCCTCTACGGACAGGTCGGCAAGGGCGACGACGACCACAAGTGGTGGGGCCCGGCCGAGGTGATGCCGATGGCGCGTCCCGCGTACAAGATCGATGCGAGCTGTGGCGGCGCGGACCTGGCGGGGGAGACGGCGGCGGCGATGGCCGCGTCGTCGATGGTGTTCCGGCCCACCGACGCCGCCTACGCCGACAAGCTGCTGACCCACGCCAAGCAGCTCTACACGTTCGCCGACACGGTGCGTAAGAGCTACCACGAGTGCATCACCGACGCGACGAGCTTCTACAAGTCGTGGAGCGGGTGGCAGGACGAGCTGGTCTGGGGCGCGATCTGGCTCTACCGGGCCACCGGCGACGCCGCCTACCTCACCAAGGCGGAGAGCGAGTACGACAAGCTCGGCACCGAGCCGCAGTCCACCACCCGGTCCTACAAGTGGACGATCGCCTGGGACAACAAGCAGTTCGGCGCGTACGTGCTGCTGGCCAACCTGACCGGCAAGCAGAAGTACGTCGACGACGCCAACCGGTGGCTCGACTTCTGGACCGTGGGCGTCAACGGCGCGAAGGTGAACTACTCGCCCGGCGGGATGGCGGTGCTCGACTCGTGGGGCGCGCTGCGCTACGCGTCCAACACCGCGTTCGCCGCGCTGGTCTACAGCGACAAGACCACCGACGCCACCCGCAAGACGCGCTACCACGACTTCGCCGTCCGGCAGATCAACTACGCGCTCGGCGACAACCCGCGCAAGTCCAGCTACCAGATCGGCTTCGGGGCCAACGCGCCGAAGAATCCGCACCACCGCACGGCGCACGGCTCCTGGTGGGACAGCCAGACCGTGCCCACCGAGACCCGGCACGTGCTCTACGGCGCGCTCGTCGGCGGCCCGTCGTCGGCCAACGACGCCTACACCGACAGCCGGTCCGACTACGTGATGAACGAGGTCGCCACCGACTACAACGCCGGCTTCACCTCCGCCCTGGCCCGGCTCTCCTCCGAGTACGGCGGCACCCCGCTCGCCGGCTTCCCCACCGCCGAGACGCCGGACATCGACGAGCTGACCGTGGAGACCACGGTGATGCAGGCCGAGCCCCGCGCCACCGGCCTCAAGGCGATCGTCTACAGCAAGTCCGCGTTCCCGGCCCGCGCGTTGACCAACGGGAAGTTCCGCTACTACTTCCGCCCCGAGGGCAGCACCGCCGTCCAGGTCACCCCCGGCTACACCCAGGGCTGCCCGTCGCCGTCGGCGGCCAAGCAGCTCAGCGGCGACATCTGGTACGTCGAGGTCGACTGCACCGGGTACACCATCGCCCCCGCCGGGCAGTCGCAGCACCGGATGGAGGTGCAGTTCAAGATCGGCGTGCCGGAGGGCGGCACCTGGGACCCGACCAACGACCCGTCCTACCAGGCCACGGCCGGGCCGAACAAGAAGGTGCCGCTCTACGCCGGCAGCACCCTCGTCTGGGGCGCGGAGCCCACCTCGACGCCCACCGACACCACCCCGCCCACCGTCCCCGGCTCCCCGACGGTCTCCGCGATCAGCCCCACCTCGGTCACGCTGACCTGGCCGGCGTCCACCGACACCGGGGGCAGCGGCCTGGCCGGCTACGAGGTCACCCAGGAGATGATCGGTAGCGACGCGCTCATGCTGCACCGCACCACCACCAACAGCGTGACCGTGGCCAACCTCACGGCCGCCCGCAACTACCGGTTCTGGGTACGCGCCCGCGACGGCGCCGGCAACAGCTCGTTGTCCTCGCCGGTGCTGCCGGTGGCCACGCCCGCCGGGACCGGGTCGGACACCACCGGGCCGACCGCGCCCGGCACCCCGACCGCGTCCAACATCACCTCGACCGGGGTCACCCTGTCCTGGTCGCCGTCGACCGACAACGTCGGCGTCGCCGGCTACCAGGTCTGGAAGGTCACCTGGCCGCTGCACTCCGTCGTCGCCACGGTCACCGGCACCAGTCACACGGTGACGGGCCTGACCCCGGACACGTCGTACCCGTTCTACATCGTCGCGGTGGACGCCGCCGGGAACCCGTCGGTGGTGTCGCCCAGCGTCTCGGTGCGCACGCTCCCCGGGACCAACCCGACCCCGACGCCGACGCCCACGCCGACCCCGCCGACCCCGGCCGGGGCCTGCAAGGTCGCGTACACCACCAGCGACTGGAGCACCGGCTTCAGCGCGAACATCACCATCACCAACACCGGCGCGACGGCGCTCAACGGCTGGAGCCTCGCGTTCACGTTCGGAAACGCCGGGCAGAAGGTCACCCAGGGCTGGTCGGCCACCTTCACCCAGACCGGCACCGCCGTGACCGCGTCGAACGCCGCCTACAACGCGGCGCTCGCGCCGGGCGCGTCGACGACGCTGGGCTTCAACGGCACCCACACCGGCGCCAACCCGAAGCCCACCGCCTTCACCCTGAACGGCTCCGCCTGCACGCTGGGCTGACGCCGTCCTGCTGAATCTTGGACGGTTACCGTCTCCTGTGGACGGTAACCGTCCAAGATCTCTGCGTGGGGGGTGCCTCTCGGACCAGACCTTGGACAGTTGCCGTCAGCGCGGAACGACAACGGTCCAGGATCTCGTCCGGCGCGGGGGGTGCGGTCAGTCCGCCAGGTCCTCGGCGAGCAGGTCCATCAGCAGACCGTCGTGCCAGCGGCCGTCCTCGCCGCGCTCGTAGCGGCGCAGCACCCCGACCGGGCGGAAGCCGACCTTCGCGTACGCCCGGATCGCCGCGGTGTTCGCCGCCGCCGGGTCGATGGTGAGCCGGTGGTGGCCGTGGACGTCGATCAGGTGCCGGGCCAGGGTGCGGATCGCGTCGCCGCCCAGCCCCGCGCCGCGTACCGCGGGGTCGAGGAAGACGTCCAGGCTGGCGTGCCGGTAGTCGGGGTCGTCGTCGGCATACCACTGGATGGCCCCGACGACCCGGCCGTCGTGCTCGACGGCGTACACCGTGAGGTCGTCGTCGCCGAGGTCGGCGCGGACGGCGGCGGTCAGGTCGTCGCCGCCGCGCCACCAGCGGCGCACCTCCGGGGTGGCCCGGATCGCCGCGAGGGCCGGCACGTCGGCGGCCGTCACCGGTCGCAGCGTGACCGCCCTGCCCCGCAGCACCCGCACCGGCGTCAACCCCGCAGCTCGCCGTGCTCGACGCAGACCGCCGCCCAGCCCACCGGCAGCACCTGCACCTTCATCCGGCGGCGGCAGCGCGCGCAGAACCGGGGCGGCTCCAGCTCGCGCGCCGCCCGGCACGCCGCGTGGCCG
Source organism: Micromonospora haikouensis (assembly GCF_900091595.1). GTDB lineage: Bacteria > Actinomycetota > Actinomycetes > Mycobacteriales > Micromonosporaceae > Micromonospora > Micromonospora haikouensis. The sequence continues at coordinate 23,721 of NZ_FMCW01000045.1, read as the reverse complement.
CCACCGTCGGCCGGCTCCCCGCACCGGTCGCACCACACGGCCATCGTCGAGGCCCCCGTCACAGCGTCGCGGAGAGCGCCTTGACCGGCATCTTCAACTCGGTCAGCAGCGCCAGGTCGTCGGTCGCCGGCCGGCCCAGCGTGGTCAGGTAGTTGCCGACGATGACCGCGTTGATGCCGCCGAGCAGGCCGTCGCGGGTGCCCAGGTCGCCGAGGGTGATCTCCCGGCCGCCGGCGTACCGGAGGATGGTGCGCGGCATGGCCAGCCGGAACGCGGCGATGGCCCGCAGCGCGTCCTTGCCCTCGACCACCGGGCGGTCGCCCAGTGGGGTGCCCGGCCGGGGGTTGAGGAAGTTCAGCGGCACCTCGTGCGGGTCCAGCTCGGCCAGCTGCGCCGCGAACTCGGCCCGCTGCTCCACGGTCTCGCCGAGGCCGAGGATGCCGCCGCAGCAGACCTCCATGCCGGACTCGCGGACCATCCGCAGCGTCTCCCAGCGCTCCTCCCACGAGTGCGTGGTGACCACGTTGGGGAAGTAGGAGCGGCAGGTCTCCAGGTTGTGGTTGTAGCGGTGCACGCCCATGTCGACCAGCTCGTCGACCTGCTCCTGGCTGAGCATGCCGAGCGACGCGGCGACCTGGATGTCGACCTCGGCCCGGATCGCGGCGACGCCCTCGCGCATCTGCTTCATCAGCCGGGCGTCGGGGCCGCGCACGGCGGCGACGATGCAGAACTCGGTGGCCCCGGTCGCCGCCGTCTGCTTCGCCGCCTCCACCAGGGAGGGGATGTCCAGCCAGACCGAGCGGACCGGCGAGGCGAACAGCCCGGACTGCGAGCAGAAGTGGCAGTCCTCCGGGCAGCCGCCGGTCTTCAGCGACACGATGCCCTCGACCTCGACCTCCGGCCCGCACCAGCGCATCCGCACCTCGTGGGCCAGCTGGAGGGCGGCCGGGAGGTGCTCGTCGGGCAGGTTCAGCACCGCGAGGACGCCGGCCTGGTCGAGGCCGACGCCGTTCTCCAGCACCTGGTTGCGGGCCTGGTCGAGGATCTCTGGCATGGCTCGTACCCTACAAGGCGCCCGGCGGCGACGAAACGCCCGAGCGCGCGGCCCGAGCCCCGCGCCCGAGCGCGGCCCGAGCCCTCGCACCCGAGCGCGGGCCGGCCCCCCGCGCCCGACCGGTGGCGGCACCGCGCGCCGGCCCGCGCCACGCCGCGGCGCGGCCGACTGGTGGTAACTTCGCCCGGCGGAGACGGCGGGGAGGGGAACGTGGCGGTGGCGGACTGGCTGGCGGCGCTGCACCGCCGTGCCGAGCTGCGGGCGAAGGCGGGGCTGACCCGCCGGCTGCGGCCCCGCGCCGCCGGCGACGCCGTGGTCGACCTGGCCGGCAACGACTACCTCGGCCTGGCCGCCCACCCCGAGGTCACGGCCGCGGCCGGGCGGGCCCTTTCGGCGTACGGGCTGGGCGCGACCGGTTCCCGGCTGGTGCGCGGCTCCACCGACGCCCACCACGGGCTGGAGGCGGCCCTCGCCGACTGGCTCGGCGTCGACGGCAGCCTCGTCTTCTCCTCCGGCTACCTGGCCAACCTCGGCGCGATCCGGGCGCTGACGCAGCCGCGTACCCTGCTCGTCTCCGACGCGCACAACCACGCCTCGCTGATCGACGGCTGCCGCATCTCCGGCGCGGAGACCGTGGTGACCCCGCACGCCGACCCGGCGGCGGTCGCCGCCGCGCTGGCCGCCGCGCCGGGCCGGCCCGCGGTGGTGGTCACCGAGTCGGTCTTCTCCGTCGACGGCGACCTCGCGCCGCTGGCCGAGCTGCACGCCGTGGCCCGCCGGCACGGCGCGCTGCTGCTCGTCGACGACGCGCACGCGCTCGGCGTGCTGGGCCCCGCCGGGGCGGGCGGGGTGGCCGCCGCCGGGCTGGCCGGCGAGCCGGACGTGCTGGTCACCGCCACCCTCTCCAAGGCGCTCGGCGGCGCGGGGGGCGTGGTCGCCGGCCCGGCCGAGTTCGTCCGGCACCTGGTCGAGACCGGCCGGACCTTCATCTTCGACACCGCCCTGCCGCCCGCCGTCGCCGCCGGGGTGCGCGCCGCGCTCGACCTGGCCCGCGCCGGCGACGACCTGCGCGCCGAGCTGGCCGAGCGGACGGGACTGGCCGTACGCCGGCTGCGCGCCGCCGGGCTGGCGGTCTCCGCGCCGGACGCCGCCGTGGTCTCGGTGACCGCGCCGGGCCCCGAGGCGGCCACCACCTGGGCCGCCGACTGCGCCGACCGGGGGGTGGCCGTGGGCTGCTTCCGCCCGCCGTCGACGCCGGACAGCCGGTCCCGGCTGCGACTGACCGTCAACGCCGGGGTTGCCCGGGCGGACTTCGGGCGGGCCCTCGACGTGATCGTGGAATGCGCCCCGTGACCGGCGCGGGCGCGGGCGGACGGGCGGAGGTGACGCCGTGAGCGCGGCGTGGACCGGGCCGGTGCTGATCACCGGCACCGACACGGGGGTCGGCAAGACGGTGGTGACCGCGGCGGTGACGGCCGCGGCCCAGGCGGCCGGACTGCGGGTCGCCGTGGTCAAACCCGGACAGACCGGCACGGCCACCGGCGACCCGGGCGACGTCGACACGGTGACCCGGCTGGCCGCCCCGCTCACCGGCCGCACCCTGGCCAGCTATCCCGACCCGCTCGCCCCGCTGGCGGCGGCCCGGGTGGCCCAGCTGGAGCCGCTGGAGCTGTATGCCGCCGTCGACGCGATCCGCGAGGAGGCCGACAAGCACGACCTCGTGCTGGTCGAGGGGGCCGGCGGGCTGCTCGTGCCGATGGGGCTGCGCCCCTCCGGCGAGGCGTGGACGCTGGCCGACCTGGCGGTGTCGCTCGGCGCTCCCGCCGTGGTGGTGGCCCGTGCCGGCCTCGGCACCCTCAACCACACCGCGCTCACCCTGGAGGCCCTCGACCGGCGCGCGGTGCCGGCCGGCGTGGTGATCGGCGCGTGGCCGGCGGAGCCGGAGCTGGTGCACTGGGCGAACCTGACCGAGCTGGTGCCGCACCTGATCGGCGCGTTGCCGGCGGGCGCCGGGGCGATGGACCCGGGGGTCTTCCGCCGGTCCGCGTCGGGCTGGCTCACCCCCGCCCTGTACGGGGTGCTCGACGACTGGCGGGCCTGGGCCGAGGACGCCGGCTGACCGCCCGCGAGCAAGGAAGGGCCCCTTGTTAACGCCTGGGGTAGAGAAGGGGACCCTTCTATACCGTATGCGTTAACGAGGGGCCCTTCCTTACCGGGCGACCACGAACGCGTCGGGCATCCGGAAGGTGAGGTTGTCCGGGCACCACGGCGGCCGGAGCACGCGTACGCCGTCGAGCAGCGGCGCGGCCTCGGCGACGACCACGGCGGCCTCCAGCCGGGCGAGCTGCGCGCCGACGCAGCGGTGCGCGCCCGCCCCGAACGCGAGGTGCCGGCGCGAGCCGGGCTGCCCGGGGCGGAACGCGTCGGGGGCGGCCACCACCTGCGGGTCGCGGCCGGCGCGGGCCAGCCACAGCACGACGCTGGTGCCCGCCGCGACGGGCGTGCCGCCGAGCGTGGTGTCGACGGCGGCGACCCGCCGCCAGGTGACGATCGGCGGTTCCAGCCGCAGCCCCTCCTCGACCACGTCGGCGACGTCGATCGTGCCGGCGCGCAGCCCGGCGCGTACCGCCGGCTCGGCGGTGAGCCGGTGCAGCAGCAGGGTGAGGAACTGCGAGGTGGTCTCCTGGCCGGCGACGAGCAGGAAGAACAGCGCGCCGACGACCACGTCGGGGGAGTGGCCGGCGGCGCGCAGCCGGGCCGCGAGCCCGCCGCCGGTGGCGGCGAACGCCCGCAGCACCCGGTGGAACCGGCCCACCTCGGCGGCGAGGGCGGCCTGCCGGTCGGCGTCGAGCGGGGCCCAGAACAGCTCCAGGGCCGCGCGGGCGAACTCCTTCACCGCGCCGACCGGCGCGTCGGGCAGCTCGACGAGCCGGGCCAGCACGAGCAGCGGCAGGTCCGCGGCCAGGCCGGCATACAGATCGACGGGTACGCCCGCGTCCAGCTCCGCCCGCAGCCGGGCGACCCGGTCGCGGACGAGGTCGGTGAGCCAGGGCCGCTGGGCGGCGACCCGGGCCGGGTGCAGGGCGTCGGCGACGATGCCCCGGATCTGCGGGTGGCTGACCCCGCCGTTGTTGGCCAGGGTCGGCGGCAGCCGGAACCGGTGCCCGGCGAGCACCCGCAGGGCGGCCACCGGGATCGGGGTGACCGCGTCGAGGGCGTTGTCGGGCCGGAAGGTCACCGGGTCGGCGAGCACCCGCCGCACCAGCGCGTGCCGGGTCACCACCAGGTGCGCCGCGCCCACGTGGTCGGTCACGGTCGCGATGTCGGGCCACGGCCCGTCGACGGCGTCGCCCCAGCCCCGGAACAGCACCGGGTCAACCTAGCGGGCGGCCCCCGGCGGCGCGGGGTCCAGTTCCCACACGGTGGTGTGCTTCACCCGGACGCTCTCCAGGGCCTCGGGCACCGGCACGTCGTAGCCGGCCAGCTCGCGGAACCGCTCGCGGGGCAGGAACGCCCGGCCCGGGTCGCCGACCAGCACCCGCGCGCCGGAGCGGGCGGCCCGCAGCAGGAAGCGCAGCATCCGCCGGGCCATCGCCTCGCTGTAGAAGACGTCCCCGGCGAGCACCACCTCGGCGTCGCCGGCGTCGCCGTCGAGGACGTCGCCGAGGGCGGCGTCGACGCGTACCCCGTTGGCCTCGGCGTTGAGCGCGACCGCCGCCACCGCGCGTTCGTCGACCTCGGCGGCGCGCACGGCCGCCGCGCCCGCGCGGGCGGCGGCGATGGCGACCAGGCCGGATCCGGAGGCCAGGTCGAGCACCCGGCGGCCGGCGACGACCTCGGGGTGGTCGGTGACGTACCGGGCGAGCGCCTGCCCGCCGGCCCAGGCGAACGCCCAGAACGGCGGCGGCTGCGAGCTGCGGAACTCGCCCTCGGTGAGTTCCCACAACCCGATCGGCTCGTCAGCCTGGTGCAGGCGGACCTCGGGGACGAAGGCCACCGGGGCGAGCCGCGCGTGCAGCCTCACGAAGGCCGCGGAGAGATCGGACACGCCACCGATTGTCCCTGCCCGGCGATCCCGGGCGTGTCGCGGGTGGACGGTCACCGGTTCACCACTGTCGGTGAGATGACCCCCCGGGCTTCGCGGTACGTGCGAACACGCCCGTCTACCCGGTTGTCCGGTTCGCCCATAGCGTTGCCGGATGGATGGATCCGACGGGAGGCGAGGGCGGTGGTGACGGTGGTGCGGTACGCGCTAAGGGTCGGGGTGGTGCTGGCCTGCCTGTCCGGAGCGGGGGTCGGCGTCGCCGCGCCGGCTCGGGCGGCGGCGGCCGGGTTCGCCACCGAGCTGAGCGGCCTGCCGACGGAGTTCACGGCGGGCGACGGGGTGCAGACGGTCTCGGCGGTGGTGTCGCGCCGCGACGGCGGTTGCGTGAAGGTCCGCTGGTCGATGGTGCTCACCGTGCAGGGGCTGCGGCTGGACCAGGTGAAGATGGACCGGATCGAGGAGACCGGGCTGTTCCCCCTGGAGATCCGGACGCAGGGCAGCACGGCCCGGCTGACCGACCGGCAGCTCGACCCGGGCACGCTCTGCCCGGGCCGCACGGTGACCGCCCGCTACCGGGTGGCCTTCGCCGAGGACGTCAGCCGGGGCCGGGTGACGCTGGCCGCCGAGGCGTACGACGCGCAGTCGCGGCTGCTGGCGCGGCAGGCGGCGACCCGGGAGGTGATCGGGACGGAGGTCGAGGCGACCCCGACCGCGGCGCCGACGGACGAGCCGTCGGCGGACCCGACGGACGAGCCGCTGGAGCCGGCCGGGGTGGACGACGAGGTCGAGCCGAGCGAGGAGGTGGTGGCCGAGGTGCCGCCGGCCGCGTCGGGCGGGCGTCCCGTGTCGTCGTCGGGCGGCTTCGGGGTGGTGCAGGCGGCGTTCCTGCTCGGCGCGCTGCTGCTGTCGCTCGGGGTGGGGCTGCTGCTGCGCCTGCGGCAGCTGACGAAGACGGCCGAGGCCGCCGAGCCGGCCGTCGGGCTGGACTTCGAGCGGGCCGCCCCGCCGCAACGGGGGTGGGGGCTGCTCCGCCGCTGACGCGGCTTCGCCGCTTCGCTTTACAAAACTTCGACTCTTGTATAACGCCGTGACGCGTGCCACAGTCAGGGCGTACCCGAGAGATCGGAGACCGGCGATGACCGCTGGCGCGCCCGCGACCGCACCGCCCGCCGCCTGGCGCGACCCGCGCCGGCCGCTCTGGCCGCTCGCCCTGCTGGTGCCGGCGCTGCCCTTCGCCTCGTGGCTGGCCTGGCGGGGCGGCGCCGGCTCGTGGGCGTGGTGGCTCGCGCCGGTGGTGGTCTTCGGGGTGATCCCGGTCGTCGACCTGCTCGTCGGCGACGACCGGCGCAACCCGCCGGAGGAGGCGGTGCCGCGCCTGGCCCGCGACGGCTACTACCGCTGGCTGACCTACCTCTACCTGCCCGCCCAGTACGCCGGCCTGGTGCTCGGCTGCGCCGTGTGGGCCTCGGGCGGGCTGCGCCCGCTCGGCGCGGCCGGGCTGGTCGCCACCCTCGCCGTGGTCGACGGCATCGCCATCAACACGGCCCACGAGCTGGGGCACAAGCGGGAGAAGCTGGAACGCTGGCTGTCGAAGGTGGCCCTCGCGCCGACCGGCTACGGGCACTTCCACGTCGAGCACAACCGGGGCCACCACGTCCGGGTCGCCACCCCGGCCGACCCGGCCAGCTCCCGGCTCGGCGAGAGCTTCTACGCCTTCTGGCCGCGCACCGTCGCCGGCAGCCTGCGCTCGGCGTGGCGGCTGGAGGCGGGCCGGTTCCGCGTCCGGGGGCGCAGCCCGTGGACGTACCGCAACGAGATCCTCACCGCGTGGGCCATGACGCTGGTGCTGTTCGCCGCCCTGACCGCCGCGTACGGGCCGCAGGTGCTCCCGTTCCTGCTGCTCCAGGCCGTGTTCGGCTTCTCCCTGCTGGAGGTGGTCAACTACCTGGAGCACTACGGGCTGGCCCGGCGGCGCAACCCCGCCGGCCGCTACGAGAAGGTGGACGCGCGGCACAGCTGGAACAGCGACCGGACCGTCACCAACGTCTTCCTGTTCCAGCTCCAGCGGCACAGCGACCACCACGCCAACCCGCTGCGCCGCTACCAGACGCTGCGCAGCTTCGACTGCTCGCCACAACTGCCCGCCGGGTACGCCACGATGGTCGTGGCCGCCCTCGTGCCGCCCGTGTGGCGGCGGGTGATGGACCACCGGGTGCTCGCCCACTACGGCGGGGACCTGGAGCTGGCCAACGTCCACCCGCCGGCGCGGGCCCGCCTGCGCCGGCTGGCCGGCTGATCCGGGTCGTGGTGTCGGCCTGCGCCGGGCCGGTCAGCTCACGGCGTCGGGCTGGGGTTGGGGCTGCGCGGCCCGGCGGGAGCGGTCCTGCGCGGGGGCGGACCAGTCGAGCTGGGCCGGCTCCAGGCCGAGCTCGCGGGCGGCGGCCAGGCGGATCCACTCGGCGAACTGGCGGCGCGAGATCACCCGGTCGTGCACGGCGAACTGCACGGCGAGCCCGTCCATCATGGCGTTGATCCGCCACGCCGCGCCCGCCGGGTCGGCGCACTCGAACACGCCCTCGCGCACCCCGTCGGCGATCACCGCGGCGAGATCCTCCCGCCAGCGCAGGTCGAGCCGGCGGGACACCTTCTCCAGCTCCGGGACGCGCAGCGACTCCGACCACCCGTCGATCCACATGGACCACGAGGTCGGTCGGCCGGTCGGGGCGTAGAGCTTGAGCATCCGCCGGAGCTTGACCAGGGGCGAGGCGGCGGACCGGACCACGGCGTCGAGCCGGGCGAGATCCTGCTCCGCCGCATAGGCGAAGGCCTGGGAGAGGAGTCGCTCCTTGGTGGCGAAGTGGTAGAAGACCAGCGCCTGGCTGACCCCTGCCGCCTGGGCCACGTCGGCCGTGCGGGTGTTGGCCAAGCCCCGTTCCGCGATCACGTCACAGGCCGTGCGCAAGAGGGCATCCAGGCGGATCTCGGCGGCACGTCTCGTCACGTCGCTACCGTAACCTATCCGTTCGTGCACAAACAGTGACCGCCCCGGCGGATTCGATCCCCCGAGTCGGAAGTAGGACACTTTCCTCGCCCTTGTCGGCCATGTCCGCTCCTGTCGTGGGGCGTCCTGTCCAGTCTCCTAGGAAGCCTGCGGGGTGTGGCGCAGCCCGCCGTCATGCCACGCGCGCGCCGTCATGCCGCGAGCGCGTCGCCATGTCGCCGACATGGCGGTAACCCCGTGCCGGGAAGGCCCCATGTCGCCGACATGGCGGCGCGTTCACCCCTCGCCGGGTCGGGCGAGGGGATCGGGCAACCGGGCGGGTCGGGCGGGGCGGCGGCCTGGGCGGACGCGCCCGGCGGCACCCCGATTTGGCAACCGCTCGCGGGCTCGGCTAAAGTTCTCATCCGTCACCGGGAAACGCCGGGGGCGTGCGGACGTAGCGCAGCTGGTAGCGCATCACCTTGCCAAGGTGAGGGTCGCGGGTTCGAATCCCGTCGTCCGCTCGGATCTGCCGCCACGCATGTCGGGGGCAACCTCGGTGGAGTGGCCGAGAGGCGAGGCAACGGCCTGCAAAGCCGTGTACACGGGTTCAAATCCCGTCTCCACCTCGGCAGTTGACGAGGGCGATTGGCGCAGTGGGAGCGCGCTTCCTTGACACGGAAGAGGTCACTGGTTCAAACCCAGTATCGCCCACCACGGGTAACGGCCCGGCACCACACAGGTGCCGGGCCGTTTCGCCGTCCAGGGGGCCGCGCCGAGGGTCAGGATCTCGACGACGGGGCGCCTACAGGGGCGGGGCGACGTCCCGGCGTTCCTCGACGCGGCGGTACTCGACCGGCTCGGTGGTGGTGACCACCTCGCGGCGGCGGCCCCAGACCAGGGTGGTCATGACGAGGCCGAGCGCGCCGGCGGCCATCAGGATCCAGCCGACGACGTCGAGGTCGACGCCGCCGACGGTGGCGTCCATCGCGAACGTGAGGATCGCGCCGACCGCGATCAGGAAGATGCTCGTACCGATACCCACGACAGCCTCCTTCGGGGGATGCAGTGTGCTGTCGAGGTGGACAAGTACCCCGTCGGTGACCTGGGTAATCGGCGGCGCGCGCCGGGGCACCCGAGGGGAGTTTGTTCCGCGATCTTGCTATCGGGTACAGTTCACCCCGTCGCCGGCCACCGCCGGGGGCACGCGGACGTAGCGCAGCTGGTAGCGCATCACCTTGCCAAGGTGAGGGTCGCGGGTTCGAATCCCGTCGTCCGCTCGCGATCCGCCCCGTGGGGCCGACCGCAGCCGGGGTCGGCTTCTCACGCCGGGCCGGCGAGCGCGGGCGATTGGCGCAGTGGGAGCGCGCTTCCTTGACACGGAAGAGGTCACTGGTTCAAACCCAGTATCGCCCACCATCTCCGAGCACTTCTCCCGTCGCGAAACGCGGCGGCTTGTCTGCAATTAGCCATCGTGGCGCGGTTTTGTGTTTACTGTGCGGATAGTCCGATTCCGCACTGTAAGGGGCTATCCATGAAGAAGCCATCCGTTTCGCCCGCCGCTGGCCGGGCTCCGCGCGGCTACCAGCCGCCTCGGCTGCGCCGCCTGGGCACCCTCGCCGAGCTGACCCAGGGCGGGTTCCCCGGCGTCACCGACGCCGACGGCCAGTCCGGCGTCCTGGGCTCGATCTGACGTCCGTCGACCGGCCCGGCTCGCCGTGCTGCGACTTGTCGGTGCCGGTCGTGCCTTCGGGCGACGCACCGTCTTCTCGGGCGTCGACCTTGAGATCCGGCCCGGGGCGCGGCTGCTGCTGACCGGAGGCAACGGGTCCGGCAAGACCACGCTCCTGCGGTGCCTCGCCGGCACGCTCACGCTCAGCAGCGGTCGCGCGCTGGTCTTCGGCGAGCCGGTCGGTTCACCGGCGGCCCGTCGGCTGGTCGGCGTCGCCCTCGCCCCGGAGCAGTGCCTCTACGGCAGTCTCTCCGGGCACGACAACCTGATGCTGGCCGCCCGGATGCGGCTGCCGGCGCGGCAGGCCGCCGGCGCGGTCGCCCGCCTGGAGGAGGGGTTCGGCATCACCGCGTACGCCCATGTGCCCGCGCACCGCTGCTCGGCGGGGATGCGTGCCCGGGTCAGCGTCGCCCGCGCGCTGCTCGGCGAGCCCCCCGTGGTGCTGCTCGACGAGCCGGGCCGCTCGCTGGACACCGGGGCGCGGGAGCTGCTCTGGGCCGCGCTGGACCGCCGCCCGGGCCTGACCTGCGTGCTCGCCTCCCACCTGAGCGAGGACCGGGGGCGCTGCGACCGGGTGCTGGGCCTGCCGGTGCGCGATGAGCAGCGACCTGCGCCCCGCGCCGGCGGGGACCGAGGCCGTACCCGGGATCGGTGCCGGCCGGCCGCCGTCGCCGTGGCTGGCCGGCGGGCGGGCGGTCCTCGCGCTGCTGCGCCGGGACCTCGGGGAGCGGCGCGGCCTCGGCCCGCCGTTCCTGCTGGACCTGGCGTTCGGGATGCTGAACCTGCTGGTCTTCCTCTTCGTCTCCCGGGTGCTCACGCCGGCCGCGCACGTCGACTTCGCCCGCTCGGCGAGCTACTTCGACTTCGTCGCGGTGGGCATCGTCTTCCTGCTGGTGCTCCAGGCCGCCACCGTCCAGGTCGTCTCCCGGCTCGCCGGTGAGCAGCGGGGCGGCACGCTGGAGGCGCTGGTCGCCCAGCCGGTGCCGGGCTGGGCGCTCGCGCTCGGGCTGGCCGGTTACCCGTTCGTTTTCGCCCTGGTGCGCGCCGGGATCTATCTGGTGCTGCTCGCCGCGTTCCTCGGCCTGCGGGTCGATGGCGGGCACTGGCCGGGGGTGGTCGTGCTGCTGGTGCTGGGCGCGCTGTGCACGCTGCCGTTCGGGGTCGCGCTGATGGGCCTCACGGTGGCGGTCGGGCACGGCGACCCGGTGGCCCGGCTGCTGGTGGTGGCCCTGTCGTTCCTGTCCGGCACGTACTTTCCCGCCTCGGCGCTGCCCGAGGTGCTCCGTCCGGTGAGCGCGGCCCTGCCCACCCGCGTCGCGCTGGACGGGCTGCGGCACGCGTCGACCGGCGGCGACTGGGCCGCCCCGGCGCTGGTGCTGGCCGGCGTCGCCGCCGTACTGCTGCCGTTGTCCGCCTGGGTCTTCGACCGCGCGCTGTGGCTCGCCCGGCGCAGGGGGGTGCTCACCCGTGACTGACGTCGTCCTGCCCCGGCCCACCGCCCGCGACGTGGCCTGCGGCATCGTGCTGGGTTTGGACCCGGCCGCGCCGCCACCGGCCGACCGGCCGACCGGCCGGGCCCGGAGCCGGCCCCGCTGGTTGCGCTGGAGCGGGCGGTGCTGCCGGCGGTGTGCCGGCCGCCGTGCCTGGTGAGCTTCTCCGGCGGGGTGGACTCCTCGCTGGTGCTGGCCGTCGCCGCCCGGGTCGCCCGGCGCGAGGGGCTGCCCGACCCGGTGCCGGTGACCTGGCGCTTCACCGGTGCGCCGCGGGCCGAGGAGTCGGACTGGCAGGACCGGGTGATCGCCGAGCTGGGCCTCGGCGACGGCTGGCAGATCCTGCAGGCGGGCGACGACCTCGACCTGGTGGGGCCGGTCGCCGGCCGGCTGCTGGCCCGGTACGGGCAGGTGCACCCGCCGAACCGGCACCTGCACCTGCCGATCGTCGAGCTGGCCCGGGGTGGCGCGCTGCTCACCGGGGTCGGCGGCGATCAGGTCCTGGCCGGTTGGCGTCGCCGCCCCCGTACGCTGCGGGTGCGGCTCGGTCGGCTGTGGGCCCGCCTGCGCGGCACCGAGGGGGGCCTGCTGCCGTGGCCGCGCCGGGAGCCGGACCCGTTCCCGTGGCTGCGTCCGGAGGTGGCCCGGCAGGTGCGCCGCGCGTTCCGCGCCGAGCAGCGCGCCGAACCGCGCCGGCTGGCCGGGCGGGTGGCCTGGACCTGCGCCGCCGCGATCTGACCCTGACCCGGGCGAGCCTGGCCGCCGTCGCCGCCGACCACGATGTGCTGGCGGTACCGCCGCTGCTGGATGACGGGTTCGCCGCCGCCCTGGCCGCGCACCGGGGCCGGCTGCGCTGCCCGTCGCGCCGGGAACTGCTCGCGTCGATACCCGACACGGGCCTGCCGCCGCTGATCCTCGCCCGACGCGACAAGGCCACCTTCGACGAGGTGTTCTTCCGGGCGGCGACCCGCGAGTTCGTCCGCGAATGGGACGGCTCGGGCGTCGACGGGTCGCTGGTGGACGTCGACGCGTTGCGCCGGGAATGGTCGGGCTGGCCGGTCAGCTCGCGCACCGCCGCGCTGGTGCAGCAGGCCTGGCTGGCCACCCGCCCGCCCCCGCATCCCCCGTTCGTCGTCCCGCAGCAGCCGACCGTGGAGGCACCCAGATGAACACCGACGCAGCGACCGTGTACCGGGTCCGGCCCGAGCGGGTGGCCTGGCGGGCGGCCGGGGACGAGGCGGTGCTGCTGGACGTGCGGCAGTCCGTCTACTTCGGCCTGGACTCGTCGGCCGCGCTGCTCTGGCCGTATCTGGTCGCGGGGGCGACCGCCGCTGAGCTGGCCGCCGTCCTGGCCGAGCACGTCCCCGTGGAGCCGGGGCGGGTCGCCGCCGACGTGCGGGCGTTCCTGGCCGACCTGGAGGCCGCCGACCTGCTCGACCGCCTCTGATCATCCCGCCGGGACCGGCGCACCGTTCCGCCGGACCCCTCGCGGCGCAGGGGCCGGGACGGCGACTCAGGGCAGCCAGGCGGCGGGGGCGGGGCGGCGCAGGAGCTCTGCCAGCTCGTGCCGGTGCGGGTCGTCGTCGCCGTCCAGCCAGGCGTGGGCGTGGAAGTCGTCGCCGGGGGCGCTCACCCCGATCACCACGGTCCGGCAGACCCGCCCGCGGGCGTACCAGCGTTGCAGCACCAGGGCGCTCTCGAGGCAGTTGCCGTCGGCCCGGCGCAGCGCGCGCCGGACGAGGGCGTCGGTGCCGCCGGGCGGGGGAGCGGGCAGGCACACCGCGTCCAAGCCTCCCCGGGCGAGCTGACGACGCACCCGCCGGTAGGCGAGCACCGTCCAGGCCACCAGGGCGACGCCGGCCGGCCCGTGCCGGCGGGCCACCCGGGCCAGGGCCGGCAGCGCGCGTACGGGGTCAGGCACGGTGCTGCCTCCGTGCGGCGTGCAGGTCGCGCAGCGCCCGGGGCAGGGCGCGGGCGTTGCGGAGGTAGCGCCGCACGAACGCCAGCGCCAGCGCGCCCGGCCCACCGCCGGCGCGCGGGTCGGTCTGGCGCAGGTAGGTGGGGCAGGGCAGCAGCAGGCGCGCGAGGCCACGTAGTCGCTGGTGCGGGTCGGACAGCTCGGCGAGGCGGGCCACGGCGACCGCGGCCGGGGTGGCCCGGTGCGCGGTGAGCCAGCGGGCGGGCGGGCACTGCTCGGGCAGGCCGAGGCGGGCGGCGAGGCCCCGGCCGGCCGGCACCTGACGCAGGCCCACGGCGAAGGCGGGCACGGCCGTGCACCGGGCGGCGAGGCCGGCGGCGTCGGCCCACGCGTCGGCGGGCAGCACGGCGAGGGCGCGGGCGAGGTCGTCGGCGGGCTTGGTGAAGCCGCCGGGGCTGGCGGCGTGCAGGGCGGCCAGCAGGGCGCAGCCCGCCACGTCGGGGACGAGCACGGTGCCGCCGGCCAGCGGCATCGGTTCCGCGCCGGCCCGGACGGCCCGCCACAGCTCGTGGGCGTCGCCGACCCCGGCGAAGCCCCGGTGCAGGTCGACGGTGAGCGCCAGCGGGCCGGGGACGGCCCACGTCCGCTCGTGCCAGTGCCCCCACTCGGCGGCCCGCTCCTCGGCGATCCTCGGCCGGTAGCCGGCGGCGGCGAGGGCGGCCTGGGCGGCGTCGAACGCGGCGGGCGCGACCAGCAGGTCCACGTCGCCGTAGACCCGGTCGGCTCGGAGCCGGCGGGCCAGGCCGGCACCCTTGATCAGCACGCTGTCGGTGCCGGCGCGGCGCAGCAGGTCGGCGGCGGCCACGGCGGCGGCGTCGAGGGCGAGGCAGCGCAGCGCCAGGGCGGGCGCGGTCATCGCCCGGCTCCGGCGGGGGTGGTGGCGGCGGTGTCGATCAGCGCAGCGGTGGTCGAGGCGGAGGCGATCGGGGCAACGGTGGTCGAGGCAGGGACGGGCGGGGCGGGAGTGGTCGTGGCGGGCGCGGGCGGGGCGGGAGTGGTCGTGGCGGGCGTGGACAGGGCGGCGTCGAGCAGCCGGTGGGTGGCGTCGAGGGCGGCCCAGTCGCGGGGCCGGGTCAGGTCGTAGCCGGGCAACCCGGCCAGCGCGAGCAGCGCCGCCGGGTCGGAGGGCAGCTCGGGCAGGGAGCGCCGGGCGGCGAGCCGGGCCAGCAGGTCGGCGGGGCCGACGGGGGTGAGCGCCGGACCGTCGCCCCAGCGCAGGAAGAGCCAGCCGCCCAGCGGCAGCCGGGGCGCGATGCCGGGGAGGGTGACGCGCAGCCGGGTGGCGTCGCGGACCGCCCGGGTGGGCAGGTCGAGGCCGGGGACCGGCTCGCGCAGGTCGACGCAGCGCGGGCCGGCGAGCACGTCGCCGCCGTCGACGACCACGATGTCGTCGGCCAGCACCGGCACCCCCCCGGGTGGCGAGGGCCGCGAGCAGGGTGCTCTTGCCGGCGGTACGTCCGCCGTGGACGACCCAGGCGCGGCCGGCGTGCACGAACCGCCCCGGCGTGGAACGTCTCCCGCCCGGCCCAGCGGTTGAGCACGACGGCCACCGGGGCGAGGTAGGGGTGGGCGAGCACGTCGGGCGCGAGCGGCGGGCCGTAGAAGGTGGCGGTGCCGGCGTGCCGGTCGAGTTCCAGGGTACGGCCGTCGGTGAGGGGCCGCACGAGCCGGTCGGCGCACAGCGGCGCGGGGTCGGGCGGCGGGGCGTGCCGTTGCCGCACGGTCACCGGCGTGCCGCCCGGCGGGGGCGGATCGTCGGCGGCGGGCAGTTCGGCGACGCCGTCGAGGCCCCGGATGTGCAGCCCGTAGGCGGTTCGTGCCGGCATGTCTTCCTCGTCGCGGGGCGCAGGTGGCGGTGGGCGGTGGGGGACGGGCGTCGGGTGGGAGGGGACCCCACCCGACGCCCGTCGGATCCGGCGGTCAGCGGGTCAGCGGATGCTGCCGCGCACGTTGGTCAGCTTGCGGCTCTTCGCCGCCTGCTGGCCGGCCTTCTTGGCTGCCTTCTCCTTGGCGGTGGTGACCGCCGCCGTGGCCGCGAGGCCGGGCCGAGTGACGGGGCCGCCGCCGATGGCCTCGACGTCCCAGCCGACCCAGAACGTGCCGCCCTTGTCGACCTCGAAGGAGAGGGAGACGTAGATGGTCTGCCCGGGGGCCAGGCCGCCGAGCGGCAGCGGCGCGGTGAGCGTGGTGGAGAGCCCGCCGCCGGGCGGGTCCTCCGCCGGGGCGTCCATGCTCAGGTTGTTGACCGTCACCGTGCGCCCGCCGACGGTGATCGTCTCGCTCGTCACGGTCGGGTTGACCAGCCGCAGCTCGGCCGGGTTGGGCGGGGTGGGAGTGCCCGGGATGGGCGCGCCGTTGACCTGGCTGAGCGTGGAGATGCGCAGCCGGACCAGGGTGGCCGGGGTGACGCCCCGGTTGGTGACCGCCCGCCGGATGATCAGCCGTTTCGGGTTGGCCGGGGTGGCGTCGATGACCTGCTGGTTGGGGGCCTCGTTGGACGCCTTGGTCGGGTCGGCCAGGGTGGTCTGCAGGATGTTGCTCTGCTCGAACGGCCCGAACTGGCGCAGCGGCGACGGCGACCCGAGGGTCGACTGGACCCCGTTGATCGGGCCGAGGTTGGTGGCGACCAGCCGGAAGTCGGCCCGGTTGTCGAAGGTGTCCTGCGGCGTGCCGCTGACCCGCAGCCGCACCCAGGCGTTGCGGACCGTCGGCGGGCTGCTGAACGCGGGCAGCGGGGTGCCGGTGGAGTAGCCGGGGATACGGCCGGCCGCGTCGGTGATGGTGTTGGCGGCGTCGGGCACCCGCAGCCGCAGGCCCGTCGCGCCGGTGTTCGGCACCGGCCCGAGGGTGGGCACCAGCAGGTCGGCCGGGATGGTCGGGAAGCTGACGTTGTATCTCGCCGTCCCGATCAGGTAGCCGACCCGGGGGCCGATGGTCGTCGCGGTGGTGGGGATCACGATGGACACGCCGGGGGCCTCCACCGTGATCCCGGGCAGCTGCATCGGGATCGAGGTGTTGTTGTAGAGCACCACGTACTGGTCGTACTGGGTGGGCGTGTTGGCCAGGCCGGACTGCCGGAACTGGTCGATGAGCAACTGCCCGGGCACGCCGTTGACCTGCACCGGCACCGTGTTGGAGAGGGACTCCCCGTTGGTGATGGTGGAGTCGTACTGCATGAAGACCTGGTTCAGGCCGAACGCGGGCAGCTTCAGGGTGAAGCTCGCCCGGTTGAACGAGACGGGCTCGGTGCCCAGGTTGACGGTGACGCCGGTGCGCTGCTTGTCGAAGATGGTCACCGTGCCCTCGATCTCACCGGGGCCGAGGGTGGCGGTGAAGGTGACCGGGCTGTCGAAGTTGACCGCGGCGGCGCTCGCGGTCAGCGTGACCACGGTCTGCGGCTGGATCGTGATGCGGATCTGTTGGGTGTCGGTGAGCCCGGCCGCGTCGGTCACCCGCAGGTCGACCGCGGAGATGATGGCCGTGGTGGGCCGGCCGGTGATCGCGCCGGTGGTGGGGTCCAGCGTGAGGCCCGGCGGCAGGACTCCGGCGGAGATCGCCCAACTGTACGGGGCGACCCCGCCGACCACCGTCGGCCGCAGCGCGTACGGCGCGTTGACCTCGCCCAGCGGGACGGCCGGGATGACGATGTTCGGGGCCGGGGTGACCGTGATGATGATCAGCCGGCTGCCGATCTCGCCGGTGCTGCCGACCGCCCGCACGACGAACGCGAAGCTGCCGGCCGTGGTGGGGATGCCGGCGATGGTGCCGGTGTTCGGGTTGATCGTCAGCCCGGGTGGCAGGGCGCCGAAGGTGATGGAGAACGTCCACGGGGCCACCGCACGGGACACGCCGACGTTCTGGCTGTAGGCCACGCCGACCTCGGCGTTGTTGCCGGTCCAGAACACCCACGGCGACTCGTTGGGGATGACCGGGTGCGACGGCGTCGACTCCGGCCCGAGCCCCTGCGCGGTCAGCGCCGCGACGGTGAAGGTGTAGGTGACCCCGGCGAGGAGGCCGCCCACGGTGGCGGTCAGCGGGGTGGCCGCCACGGTCTGCGACGGCTGCTTCACCCCACCGACGTACGGGAAGACGATGTAGTTGATGATCGGCGAGCCGCCGTCGGAGGCCGGTGGGCTCCAACTGATCACGGCGTTGGTCACGTCGGCGGTGACCGCGCGGACGGTCGGCGCGCTGGGCAGGGCGAGCACCCGGGCGGGGCGGAGCGCCTGCTGGCCGGGCCGGTGCCGGCGGCGTTGCGCGCGGCGACGGTGAACGTCCAGGTGCCCTTCGCGCTCGGCAGGGTCAGCTTCCGGCTGGTCTTGCCGGCGTCGAAGGTCCTCGGCTCCGCCTTCTCGCCGTTGCGGTACGGCGTGACGACGTACCCGGTGATCCTGCTGCCGTTGTCCTTGGGGGCCTTCCAGGTCACCACGGCGGTGGTGCCCTTCTTGGCGGCCTTGGGTTGCGCCGGGGCGGCCGGCTTGACCGGCTTCGGCGCGGCGACGATCGGCTTCGGCCCGGCAACGGGCTGCGCGGCCGGGGCTGCGGCGGCCGGCGCGGCCCGTACCTGCTGGACCGGGTCGCGGGCGGCGGCCGGCGCGCCGGAGGCGGCCGTCAGCGCGAGCGTCAGGGCGACCGCGGGCGCGGCCAGCCGACGGATGCGGTGCGACAGGGACATGGAGGCTCCTACCTGGGCGACCGGCTGCCCTGCTGGGACGGCCGGCGCCCGACGTCTGACCTGGGTGGACTGGGTGCGGGCGCAGCGTGGCGGGGCCAGCGGTCACGGCGCTGTGGCCGCCGGCCGATCCTCGCCGGGCGTTTCTTCCAGAGGTGCCGAAAAATGCGACAAGAATTCGGGAATCGCCATTTCTCGACCGTTTATGCATAACATCGGGCGATGGCTTCATGTCTATCTGAAAGGGTGATTCGAAGTCATTTGGCGAGCATTTTTGTGCGCGAAATGGATAGGCTTTCGGGGAGCGGACAGATTTGGATGTCGGCATTCCTGGTGAAATGCGGGGCGCCGGGTCGGGAGAGGAGTGTCGGCCACGTCTCGTAGACTCCGGCGATGACCTCCCCCACCGACACCGTGGTCGAGACCCCGCTGGGCGTGCTCCGGCGGGTCTTCGGCTACGACGCCTTCCGGGGCGCGCAGCAGGAGATCATCGACCACGTGGTCGGCGGCGGCGACGCCCTGGTCCTCATGCCCACCGGCGGTGGCAAGTCGCTGTGCTACCAGATCCCCGCGCTGGTGCGCGACGGCGTCGCGGTGGTCGTCTCCCCGCTGATCGCCCTCATGCAGGACCAGGTGGACGCGCTCACCGCCGTCGGGGCGCGGGCCGGCTTCCTCAACTCCACCCTCGACCCCGACGCCCGCCGCCTCGTCGAGGCTCAGTTCGTCGCCGGTGAGCTGGACCTGCTCTATCTCGCCCCCGAGGCCCTGGGCAGCGGGGGCACGCTGCGGCTGCTCGACCGGGGCCGCATCGCGCTGTTCGCCATCGACGAGGCGCACTGCGTGGCGCAGTGGGGTCACGACTTCCGCCCCGACTATCTCGCGCTGTCGATGCTGCACGAGCGCTGGCCCGACGTGCCGCGCATCGCGCTGACCGCCACGGCCACCGCCGAGACCGCCAGGGAGATCGCCACCCGGCTGGACCTCACGGCGGCCCGGCACTTCGTGGCCAGCTTCGACCGGCCCAACATCCAGTACCGGATCGTGGCCAAGCGGGAGCCCCGCAAGCAACTGCTCGACCTGATCCGCGCCGAGCACCCCGGCGACGCCGGCATCGTCTACTGCCTGTCCCGCGCCTCCGTCGACAAGACCGCCGAGTTTCTCGTCGCCAACGGCGTCGCCGCGCTGCCCTACCACGCGGGGCTGGACGCGGCCACCCGCGCCGCCCACCAGAAGCGATTCCTGCGCGAGGACGGCCTGGTCATGGTCGCCACCATCGCGTTCGGCATGGGCATCGACAAGCCCGACGTGCGGTTCGTCGCCCACCTCGACCTGCCCCGCTCCGTGGAGGGCTACTACCAGGAGACCGGCCGCGCCGGCCGCGACGGCCTCCCGTCGACGGCCTGGCTGGCGTACGGGCTGCAGGACGTCGTGCAGCAGCGTAAGATGATCGACTCCTCGGAGGGCGACGCGGCGCACCGGCGGGTGCTCGCCGCCCACCTCGACGCCATGCTCGCCCTCTGCGAGACCGTCGAGTGCCGGCGGGTGCGGCTGCTCAGCTACTTCGGGCAGGCCAGCGGGCCGTGCGGCAACTGCGACACCTGCCTGGAGCCGCCGGAGTCGTGGGACGGCACGATCGCCGCCCAGAAGCTGCTGTCGACCGTGCTGCGGCTGCACCGCGAACGCAACCAGAAGTTCGGCGCCGGCCAGTGCATCGACATCCTGCTCGGCCGGCGCACCGAGAAGGTCGTCCAGCACCGCCACGACACGCTGTCGGTGTTCGGCATCGGCGAGGAGCTGAGCGAGGCCGAGTGGCGGGGCGTCGTGCGGCAGCTGCTCGCCCAGGGCCTGCTCGCCGTCGAGGGCGACTACGGCACCCTCGTGCTCACCGACGCCAGCGCCGAGGTGCTGGGCCGCCGCCGGCAGGTGCCGATGCGCCGCGAGACCGTCCGGCCGCCGAAGGCGCGGTCGGCGGCGAAGACCCGCCCCGGGGCGGCGGCCGTCGTCGAGCTGCCGGCCGGGGCCGAGCCCGTGTTCGAGCGGCTGCGCGCCTGGCGGGCGGCCACCGCCAAGGAGCAGGGCGTCCCCGCGTACGTGGTGTTCCACGACGCCACGCTGCGCCAGATCGCCGCCGACCCGCCGTCGACGCTGGACGAGCTGGCCCGGGTCAACGGCGTCGGCGAGGCCAAGCTCGCCCGCTACGGCGAGCAGCTCCTCGCCGCCCTGAGCGAGTAGGGGAGGGCGGCCCGGGTTCTGCTGTCGGCAGATCCGCTGGGGGTGAACACCCGTCGCGGCCGGGCCGCCGCCCGGGGCAGGGTGGGACGATGAGACTCCTGGTGCTGGGCGGGACGGGCTTCGTGGGCGGGGCGACGGTAGCCGAGGCGGTGCGCCGCGGCTGGTCGGTGACGGTGTTCAACCGGGGGGTGAGCGGCGCGCTGCCGGCGGGCGTACACCGGTTGCGGGGGGACCGGGACGCGCCCGGCGGCCTCGCCGCGCTGGCCGACGGCGAGTGGGACCTCGTCGTCGACACCTGGGACGGCGCGCCCCGCGCGGTCCGCGACGCCGCCCGCGCCCTGCGCGAGCGGGCCGGCTGGTTCGGGTACGTCTCCAGCGGCTCCGTCTACGCCCGGCCGGTTCCGCCCGGCGTCGGCGAGGACGCCCCCACCGTCGCCGCCGAGCCCGACGCCGTCGACGGCTCCTACGCGCAGTTCAAGGCCGGCGGGGAACGGGCCGCCGCGGCGGTGTTCGGCGACCGGGCGCTGCTGGCTCGCGCCGGGCTGATCCTCGGCCCCGGGGAGGACATCGGCCGGCTGCCCTGGTGGCTGCACCGGGTCGCCCGGGGCGGCGACGTGCTCGCCCCCGGCCCCGTCGACCTGCCCCTGCAGTACGTCGACGTCCGCGACCTGGCGGCGTGGCTGCTGGACCGGGGCGTGGCGGGCGACGGCGGGGCGTACAACGTGCTGTCGCGGACCGGGCACGCGACGATGGGTGAGCTGCTCGACGCCTGCGTCGCCGCCACCGGCTCGGCCGCCCGGCTGCGCTGGACCGACCCGGACACGATCCTCGCCGCCGGGGTGGAACCGTGGAACGACCTGCCGATCTGGGTCCCCCTCGGGCACGAGTACCGCTGGTTGCAGGAGCGCGGCGTGCAGCGGGCGCACGCGACGGGGCTGACCTGCCGGCCGGTGGCCGAGACCGTCGCCGACACCTGGGCCTGGCTGCGCGCGGTCGGTGGCGTGCCGCCGCGCGCCGGCCGCCCGGCGCGCCCGCCGGTGGGCCTGGACCCGCAGCGGGAGGCTGCCCTGCTCGCCGCCGCCGGCTGACCCCGGAGGCCGCCGGACGGATCGCCGTCCGGCGGCGCGCCGTGCGTCGTCTACCGCCGGGCGGGCTCCCACCACGCCAGATTGGCGGCGGCCTGGGCCGTCGGCTCGATGATCTCCCACCCCTCGGCGATCAGCCCGGCGTCGATCCGCCAGATGTCGACGACCGCGATCTCCGGCCCCGCATCGGGAAGCCACCGCCGCGAGTACACCACGACGTGATCACCGTCGGCGAGCACCTGATGAATCTCGACCTGCATGCCGACGAGCGGCACCAGCGCGGCGCGGACGGCGGCGAGCCATTCCCTCCTGGTCGACTTCACGGAGCCCGGTCTGTGGTGGACGAAGTCGTCGCTCAGGAACTGGGCGAGCGCGTCGACATCGCCCGTCTCGACCAGCCCGGCGAGCGCCCGCTGGACGATGCTCTTGTTCTGCGCACTGTTGTTCCGTGTGGTCATGGACGCAGTGTTTCCGTGGTCGCTCCGGTTGTCGATGAAATCGGATTTCATGGCGTCCGACGCGACGACGCGTACGCTTGGCGATCGTGCACACGGTCGGGGATCTCCTGCGGCAGTGGCGGCGACGCCGGGGACTGAGCCAACTGGATCTCGCGATCGCCGCCGACGTCTCGGCTCGCCACGTCAGCCTCGTCGAGACGGGCAGGTCCAAGCCGAGCGCCGGCATGATCCTCCGCCTCGCGGACCAGCTCCACGTGGTGGAACATCGTGCTGGCCAACCGCGCCGTCGACCCGTTCTTCGCGCAGGTGGCTCCCGATCTGCTGCGACCGCCGGTCAACCTGGTGCGGCTGGGGCTGGACCCGCGCGGGTTCGCCCGCATGGTCGTCAACCTGGCCGACGTGCGCGCGGTGTTCCGTGCCCGGATCTCCCGCCAGCTCGCCGTCGCCCCCGACCCCGAGCTCACCGCACTCTACGACGAGCTGCTGGCAACCGCACCCGAGGACGCGTCGAGCCAACGGATCGACACCGACGTCGTGATTCCGATGATCCTGCGCGTCGGCGGGCGGGAGCTGCGGCTGTTCTCGACCATCACCGCCGATGGACGTCACGATCGACGAGATCGCGATCGAGTCCTACTATCCGGCGGATGCGGAAAGCGCCGCCTACTTCGCGGATCAGCGCCGTCCCGTGGTTGACACGCGGCTACCCGACCGAAGTCGCCGGCAGGCAGGGCACCCCTGACGGCGGCTGCCAGGACGGGCGCGTTCGGCCAGGCGCCGGTACGCGGCGGCACAGCACCGTGCCCGGGGCCGCGACGATCTGGAATGCTTCGGCCATGCCTTCCCTGCCGCCCACCTTCGCCGACCAGGTCATCGCACAGCCGGCCCGTGCCCAGTTCGAGGCGTTCATCGACGAGCACCGCAGAGCACTCAACCACTGCCTGGACGGGCTGACGGAGGAACAGGCGCGCCGATCGCTGGTGCCCTCCCGGACCACGCTGCTGGGCCTGGTGAAGCACGCGACCTTCGTCGAGAGGGTCTGGTTCGACGAGGCCATCACGTGCCGGCCGCGCGTCGAGCTCGGCCTCCCCGCGGCCTCGGAGGACTCGTTCCTCCTCGACGACGGTGACACGATCGCCAGCGTCCAGCAGGCGCACCGCGAAGCCTGCGACGCGGCCCGCCGGGCGACGTCGTCCCTGGACCTGGACGACGTCCTGCGTGGCAACCGGCGGGGCCCGCTGCCGCTGCGGTGGGTCTATCTGCACGTGCTGCGCGAACTCGCCCAGCACTGCGGGCACGCCGACATCCTCCGGGAGCAGATCCTCGACGAGTAGTGCGCGGAAGTCCGCCTCCGCCGCCTCGAGCCGGTGTCAGTGTGAGCGGGGACAAGCACAGCGCGTGTCCCCGGGCGGCCACGAGCCCGCACACAACGCCGCAGAGCGGAGACCGGGGCAGATCTTGGTGCGAAACGGCCCCCAGAGGGGCCATTTCGTACCAAGATCTCTGAACTCGCGAGCGTCGGCCGGGGCCGGGGCCGGGGCGCTTGCGCGGGACGGGTCAGGCGACGGGGCCGACGGCCTTCGCCAGGCCGACGAAGCCCTGCCACTGGGCGGGGCTGAAGGCGAGCGTGCCGCCGTCGCGGTCTTTCGTGTCACGGACGAGGACGACACCGGGAAGATTGACGTGATCTCAACAAGAATTCGGTAGGTATCGGTGTTCGTAGTGGGTGAGGTGGAGGGCGGCACGGACGATGTCGCCGAGGCTGCGTGGGCTGGCGGTGCTGTGGCGTAGCGTGCGCCAGCGGCCGGTCAGGATGGCGAAGCCGCGTTCTCCGAGGCACCGCATCGATCGAAGGACGGCGTTGTAGGCGCGGTTGTCGACCGCGAGGCGACGGCCGTCGGCGGGTTGCTTGTACGGGGTGTGGATGCCCTGGCCGGCGCCTTCGTAGCCGGAGTCGGCCAGGGTGGGTAGATGCAGTTCGGAGGCTGCCCAGTA
>NZ_FMCW01000097.1 GCF_900091595.1 Micromonospora haikouensis | reverse complement strand
GACCGAGGACCGCGCGCAGGTCGACGCGGTCGGAGACGTGCGGGGCGATCAGGTCCGGGTCCAGGTGGCGCAGCTTCACCACCGTCCGCGCCAGGGCAGCGGCGGCGGCGGAGATCTCGACTAGGGCGGCAACGCGGATCGCGTCGGCGGGGACCGTGGTGTAGACCTCGCGGGCGGCCCGGATGCCTGGCCCGGCAAGGCGCATGACGGTGCGGCGGTGCGTGCGACGAACGGGGCCGGGGCGCGGGTTCCCGGCGATCCGGACAGCGTCAGCTAGCGTGGGCATCAGCCCAACTCCTTCCAAGGTGATTCGGGTGAGGCGCGGGGCGGGCGTCGTCCTTGGCAGGGTGAAGGCCCGCCCCGCGCGTCCAGATCTGGTCAGGCCGCCTGCTTCACGGCGGCTTCGGTCATGGCCCCGGCGCGGATCGACCACGCCTGCCGCGCCCGGCACTTCCCCGAGCCCTTGCACCGCTGCGAGTCCACGTACGGCGTCAGGGTCACGTCGGTGAACATCACCGCCGGCGGGTAACCCGGGATCTTCGACGCCGGCGGCACCGGCTGCACCGGCGCGGCGATCTTCACCTTGACCTCCTTCGACCCGCCGAACTTGCCGGCCTCGGGGTCCAGGTCCAGCACCTTGACCACCCACAGGCGCTCGCCCGTGTCCTTGTCGCGGGCCTGGTCGTCGCCCTGGCCGCGCTTGTCGAAGTCCGTCACCGGCTCCACACCCAGGCACAGCGCGCCCTGCGGGAAGACGTAGTCGAACGGAACCGGAACCTTGATCGTGTTCGGGACAGCCATTGCCCTACCTCCAGCTCTGCCCGCCGGCACTCCGCCGGCCTCGGGATGCGAATTGGCTAGCCAAATCGCGTAGGACTCAAGGTAGGCCAGCCTGGCTGCCAGGTCAAGAGTTGGACGCTGATTGGCCTAGCTCGCTAGCCAGCAGCTACTCTGACCTGCATGACCAGCGAGCTGGAAAACCTGGCCGGGCTGGACCCGGATG